>NZ_CP106982.1:4800000-6132881 GCF_025722975.1 Rhodococcus aetherivorans
CGCCGTCGTCCACACCGTGCGCTCGGCACCGTCGACGCTCAGCTGCACCTCACGCGCCCGCCGCAGCACCACCGTGTCCCCGTCCGACACCTCGGCATCGACGGCCGGGGCCACCACGTCGTGCTCGCCGACGGGGTAGCCGGCGCCGGCGAGAACGTCGCCGACCTCGGAGCTCATGGTGCTGAGCGCGATCCGCTCACCGTCCACGTCGAGGGTGAGTTCCTTGTGCTGAATCAGGGCGGCGACGCCGCCGGCCGCAAGGGTGAGGAAGAGTGCGGCGACGACCACGTACAGCGTGGGCGATTTCGCTCGGTTGATCTTGGTGAAAGGTGACACGGCTATTCCTGCACTGTCGACAACTTCGATCACGGCACGGTAACGAATCGGCATTGATACGGCAACTGCACCATTTCTACCTGCAGTTTCTCGGTAACGAGACAGGTGACGATTCGTAATTTTCGATCAATAGCCGGGCCGCGACCGAAGGTGCGGGCTAGCGTCGATTCGACGCTCGGGAAAACGTGCCGCACGACGCGCGAATTACAGAGGTGGGATTACTTTGGGTGACCGAATTCACCGTCCTCCGGCGCGGCGGAGTGCGGCGCTGCTGACCCTGCTCGGCATGCTCGGCGCGCTGCTGCTCGCTGCCACCCCGGCGGCCCTGGCGCAGTCCCCCGCCGCCGGCCGCACCTACGTCATCGCCACCGACGTGACCTTTGCACCCTTCGAATTCCAGAACGAGCAGGGCGACTTCGTCGGCATCGACATGGACCTGATCCGGGAGATCGCGGAGGATCAGGGCTTCACCGTGGAGGTTCGTCCGCTGGGCTTCGATGCCGCCCTGCAGGCGGTGCAGGCGGACCAGGCCGACGGCGTGATCGCGGGCATGTCGATCACGGAGGAGCGCAAGCAGGTCTTCGACTTCTCGGATCCCTATTTCGAGTCCGGCGTGCAGATGGCGGTACTCGCCGGCAACGACGAGGTCGCGTCGTACGCCGATCTGGCAGGCAAGCGCGTCGCGGTCAAGAACGGCACCGAGGGCGCCGCGTTCGCCGAGTCCATCAAGGGCGAGTACGGGTTCACCACGGTCTACTTCGCCGACTCGGCGAGCATGTACGACGAGGTCCGCACCGGGAACTCGGTCGCGGTCTTCGACGACTACCCGGTGCTGGCGTACGGCATCGCCCAGGGCAACGGGCTGAAGACGGTCACGGAGAAGGAGGCCGGTGCGAACTACGGGTTCGCGGTGAACAAGGGCCGCAATCCCGAGCTGCTCACCGCGTTCAACGCGGGCCTGCAGAATTTGCGGGACAACGGCCGCTACGACGAGATCGTGGAGAGTTACCTCGGCGAGGGCGCCGTGCAGGCCGACAACTCCATCCCCGGCCTGCTCCGCAGCACCTGGCAACTGCTGCTCGAGGGGCTGTGGCTGACCCTCGTGCTGTCGGTCGTCTCGATCGCGATCGCGCTGGTGCTCGGTGCGCTGTTCGGCCTCATGCGGGTCTCACGCAACATCGTCCTGCGCGGGATCGGCACCGCCTACGTCGACGTCTTCCGCGGCACCCCGCTGCTGGTGCAGGCCTTCTTCATCTACTTCGGCATCCCGGCCGCGGCCGGATTCCAGATGTCGGCGTTCACCGCGGGCATCATCACGCTCTCGCTCAACGCGGGCGCGTACATGGCCGAGATCGTGCGTGGCGGCATCCTGTCCGTCGACAAGGGGCAGATGGAGGCCGCCCGCAGCCTCGGCATCGGCTACCTGCCCGCGATGCGCAAGGTGGTCATGCCCCAGGCGGTGCGCACCATGATCCCGTCGTACATCAATCAGTTCGTGATCACGCTGAAGGACACCTCGATCCTGTCGGTGATCGGCATCGCCGAGCTCACCCAGACCGGGCGGATCATCATCGCCCGCAACTTCCAGTCGTTCCAGATGTGGCTGATCATCGGGGTGATCTACTTCGTCGTCATCATGGCGCTGACCAAATTGTCGGACCGACTCGAGAAGAGGATCAACCGTTGACCGAGGCAGCCGCGGCCCAGCCGCTCGAGGACGGTCGCGAGGTGAAGATCCGCGTGCGCGGCCTGAAGAAGTCGTTCGGCGAGAACGAGGTGCTCAAGGGCATCGATGTGGACATCCTCGCCGGCGAGGTGGTGTGCGTGATCGGCCCCTCCGGTTCGGGCAAGTCGACGTTCCTGCGATGCTTGAACCGGCTCGAGGACATCAGCGCCGGTTCGGTGGTGGTGCACGGGTTCGACCTCGCCGACCGGAAGATCGACATCGACCGGGTGCGCCGCCACATCGGGATGGTGTTCCAGCACTTCAATCTCTTCCCGCACATGACGGCCCTCGAGAACATCGTGCTCGCGCCGGTGCTGACGAAGCGGGCGACCAAGGAGGAGGCACGGACGCGGGGGCTCGCCCTGCTCGACCGGGTGGGGCTGAGCGAGAAGGCCGACGCGAAGCCGGCCAACCTGTCCGGCGGGCAGAAGCAGCGCGTCGCGATCGCACGGGCGCTGGCCATGAATCCGGACATCATGCTGTTCGACGAGGCGACCAGCGCCCTCGACCCGGAGATGGTGGGCGAGGTGCTGCAGGTGCTGCGCGACCTGGCGGCCGAGGGCATGACCATGGTCGTGGTCACGCACGAGATGGGCTTCGCCCGGGAGGTCGCCGACCGGGTGCTGTTCATGGCCGACGGGTACGTCCTCGAGGAGGGCACGCCGAAGGAACTGTTCGGGAGCCCCCGCCAGGAACGGACCCGCGACTTCCTCGCGAAGGTGCTCTGAGGCCGGCGCCCGGTTCCCGGGCGCCGGTCCTCACCCACGGCTACGCGGTCTGCAGGAACCGCACCCGGCGGGCGAGCAGGGCGTCGACGCTGTAGGCGCCGGCGCCGACGACGGCGAGCACCAGCGCACCCGCGCCGAGGGCCCCGACGAGTTCCCATCCGCCGTCGGTGACGTAGATGCCGTTGCCGATGTGGACGACGAAGAACGCGCCGAGCATGTTGATCAGCAGCAGGACGCCGAAGATCGGCACGAGCAGGCCGATGATGAGAGCGATGCCACCGAGCGTTTCCACCCAGGTGGCGTAGAAGGCGGACAGCGCGGGCACGGGCACGTCCATGCCCTCGAATCCGGCCTTGGTGGCGGAGTATCCCTGGTTGATCTTCTGCAGGCCGTGGGCCAGGAAGACGATGCCGATGACCACTCGGGCGACGAGCAGCCCGACGTTGCGCAGGACGGGGTTGTTCATGGAGATGACCTTTCGGTGCGGGCGGTGGGGGGCTCGTCCTTCGATCGAAGCCGCGTCCACGGTAGCTGCGCAAGGTTGAAGGTTCAACCTTGGGGTGCCCGAGCGCCCCGGCTGCCGGAAGGTCGGGGGCCGAAAAGTAGTTGATTAATCAACAATGTGGAGTATGCTCCTCGTCGAAGGGGCAATCACCGGCCGAAGGAGCACTATCGTGGCAATCAGCGTGGAAGAGGAGCGCAGCCGCCGATCCGCGACGCTGCGGGAGGAACTGCGCAGCCGTTACCTCCGGCCGGTCGACGAGCGACCCGCGTCGTCGGCCCGCGGGCTGCACCACACCGCGCTCGTCAGCAGCGACGTCGAACGCACCGTGCGCTTCTACCAGGACGTGCTCGAATTCCCTCTCACCGAACTGATCGAGAACCGTGACTACCCCGGTTCCTCGCACTTCTTCTTCGACATCGGCAACGGAAACCTGCTGGCGTTCTTCGACTTCCCCGGACTCGACGTCGGGCCCTACCGGGAGGTCCTCGGCGGCCTGCACCACATCGCGATCAGCGTCGAGCCCGGCAGGTGGGAACGCCTGCGCACCAAGCTGACCGACGCCGGCGTCGAGCTCGTCGAGCACAGCGAGGTCTCGCTGTACTTCCGCGACCCCGACGGCGCCCGCATCGAACTCATCGCCGACCCCCTCGGCGAGATGTACGGAAACAAGGTCCTCTAGATGAGCAACGTCGACGCCGAGCCCACCGAGATCCGCTGCGAAACCGAGCCCGCCCCCACCCGTGTGCAGATCATCACCTCCCGCGAGGTGCCGCTCGGCGGCCCGCGCGCGATGCCGGTCCGCCGCACCCTGCCGCAGCGCGCCCGGTCCCTCATCGGGGCCTGGTGCTTCGCCGACCACTACGGGCCCGACGACGTCGCCGCCACCGGCGGAATGGACGTCGCGCCGCACCCGCACACCGGCCTGCAGACGGTGAGCTGGCTGTTCGCCGGCGAGATCGAGCACCGCGACAGCCTCGGCAAGCACGCGTTCGTCCGCCCCGGCGAACTGAACCTCATGACCGGCGGCCACGGCATCGCCCACTCGGAGGTCTCCACGCCGGCCACGACGGTCCTGCACGGCGTCCAATTGTGGGTGGCCCTGCCCGACGCGCACCGCGGCGCACCCCGCGACTTCCAGCACTATGCCCCCGAACCCGTCCGGATCGAGGGCGCGACCGTGAGCGTGTTCCTCGGCTCCCTCGCCGGGTCCGCGTCGCCCGTGCACACCTTCACCCCGCTGCTCGGCGCCGAGATCACCCTCGACCCGGGCGCGACCGTCGAACTGGCCGTCGATCCCGAGTTCGAGCACGGTCTGCTCGTCGACACCGGCAGCGTCCGCCTCGCCGGCACCGTCCTCGCCCGCTCCGCGCTCGGCTACGTCGGCACCGGAGTCCCCACGCTCCCCCTGACCAATCTCACCGTCGAACCCGCGCGGGCCGTCCTGCTCGGCGGTACGCCGTTCGGCGAGGAGATCGTCATGTGGTGGAACTTCGTGGGCCGTAGCCACGACGAGATCGTCGCGTTCCGGGACGAGTGGCAGCGCGAGGGGGAACGCTTCGGGCGGGTCGAGGGCTACACCGGGAAGGTGACACGGCTACCCGCGCCGGCGCTGCCGAACGCGCAGATCCGGCCGCGCCGCAACCCCCCGACCGCCCCCTGAGTGAGCACACACCGAGTGAGCACACACCGAGTGAGCACACACCGAGGGCACACACCGAGCGCGCACCGTCACTCGGGGCGGACTCCGGCATAGGCGTCCCCGAGCAGGCGCCGCACCCCGACCCGGGTCACCTCCCGCGGGTTGGGGTACTGCCGCTCGGTGGCCAGGTGCGCCGCCTCGTCGAGGTCGCCCTCGGACATCCCCAGTTCGGCGAGCGTCGTCGGGCCGCCCGCCGCCGCCACCAGGTCGAAGACCCCGGCCGGGGCCGTGGGGGTGCCGAGGGCGTCGGCAATGCGGCTCATCACGGTCGGCACCGACGGCGCGTTGAACGCCATCACATGCGGTAGCACCACGGTGTGCGTCGGCGCGTGCGGCAGGTCGAAACTGCCGCCCAGGACATGACACAGCTTGTGGTGCAAGCCCATTCCCACCGCGCTCAGGCACGTGCCGGCCAGCCACGCCGCGAGCAGCAGATCCGAGCGGCCCTCCCGGTCCGCGGCGTCGGCGCCGAGGACCGGCACGCCCCGGGCGATCGCGCGGATGGCCTCGAGCGCCAGCGTGTCGACGATCGGGTTGGCATGCTCGGCGTACAACGCCTCCACGGCATGCGCCATCGCGTTGATCGCACTGGTCACCGCCATCGGGATCGGCATCGACAGGGTGAACTCGACGTCGTAGATGACGGTCTCGGGCAGGATGGCCGGCGACGAGTGCGTGGTCTTCACACCGTCCGCGGTTTCCCCGAGGACGGGAGTCACCTCGGATCCGGCGTAGGTGGTCGGCAGGATCACCTGGTCCACGCCGGTGCGCACCGCGATCGCCTTCGACAGTCCCGTCGTCGACCCCCCGCCCACGGCGACGACGGCATCGATGTCGTGTTCGGAGACCAGGCCCAGCACCTTCTCGGTGACCGCCACCGGCGTGTGCATGACGGCGCCGTCGAACCGGGCGACCTGCAGCCCACCGAGGGCCTTCTCGACGAGTTCCACCTGCGGACGGACGTGCTCACCACCCAGCAGGAGAACCCGGGAGCGGTCGAGGCGGCGCACCTCGTCGGCGACCCGCGCCGCGGTTCCCGGCCCGAACACCACCCGTGACGGCTGAGCGTTGTAGACGAAGCTGTGCATGCCGTCCATTGTCCCGGCCGCACGGGCCGGCCGCCTCGGAACGGCGACACCGTTACGAAAGTCCGTACACCCGTTCGGCGTTCGCGGTGGTCGCGGCGGCCAGCTCGGCCGGGTCCGCGCCGCGCACCTCCGCCAGCGCCCGCACCGTGTACGGCAGGCAGTACGACTCGTTGGGCGCGCCGCGGAACGGATGGGGCGTCAGGAACGGAGCGTCCGTCTCCACCAGCACCTGCTCGAGCGGCACCAGCGGGGCCGCGGCACGCAGCGCCGCGGCGTTCTTGAAACTCACCGTCCCGGAGAAGCTGAGCAGGTAACCGGCGTCGACGCAGGCCCGCGCCATGTCCGCGTCCGACGAGAAGCAGTGGAAGATCACCGTCTCCGGCGCACCCTCGTCGTGCAGCACGCGCAGCAACTCGGCGTCGGCGTCGCGGTTGTGGACCATGAGGGTCTTGCCGAGCCGTTTGGCCAGGTCGATGTGCCAGCGGAAGGCGTCCTCCTGCTCGATCGGGTCGGCGCAGCCGTCGAGCTTGCCGGGCCAGTACAGGTCCAGGCCGGTCTCCCCCACCGCGACCACGCGCGGGTCGGCGGCGAGCTTCTCGATCTCGGCCCGGGTGGCGTCGTCGAGCGCGTTCGCCCGGGTGGGGTGGATCGCCACGGCGGCGTAGACCCGCTCGTCCCAGTGCGCGGCGTCCACGGCGAAGCGGGCGGCGACGATGTCGTCGGCGACGGTGACGACCCGTCCGACCCCGACCGCGGCCGCCCGGTCGAGGATCGCCGCCACCGACTCGGCGTCGTGCGCGCCGCACGCGTCGAGGTGCGTGTGGGCATCGACGAGAGGCGAGAGCGGCTGCGGAGGCTCGGGCGCGGGGCGGGTTCGGCTCACGGCCCATACACTATCTACCTATAAAGTGGACGCACCATGACTGTTCCTGCCGCCTCCCGCCCGCCGTTCTACCTGACGACCGCGATCGCTTACCCGAACGGCGCCCCGCACATCGGCCACGCCTACGAGTACATCTCCTCGGACGCGATCGCCCGGTTCAAGCGCCTCGACGGCTTCGACGTGTTCTTCCTGACCGGCACCGACGAGCACGGCCTGAAGATGCAGCAGACGGCGGCGAAGGAAGGCCTGGACGTGCGGGACCTCGCGGCCCGCAACTCCGGGGTGTTCGAGGCCATGGACAAGTCGCTGAACATCTCCTTCGACCGGTTCATCCGTACCACGGACGCCGATCACCGCGAGGCGAGCAAGGCCATCTGGCAGCGCATGGCCGACAACGGCGACATCTACCTCGACACCTACTCGGGCTGGTACTCGGTGCGCGACGAGGCGTTCTACGCCGAAGCCGAGACGACGGTGCTCGAGGACGGTACGCGCATCGCCACCGAGTCGGGCACCCCGGTGGAGTGGACGGAGGAGTCGACGTACTTCTTCCGGCTCTCGGCGTATCAGGACAAGCTGCTGAAGCTGTACGAGGAGCGACCGGACTTCATCGCCCCCGCCACCCGGCGCAACGAGATCGTCAGCTTCGTCTCCGGCGGGCTGAAGGATCTGTCGATCTCCCGCACCACCTTCGACTGGGGCGTGCCGGTGCCGGACCACCCCGAGCACGTGATGTACGTGTGGGTGGACGCGCTCACCAACTACCTGACGGGCGCGGGCTTCCCCGACACCGAGGCGGAGTCGTTCCGCCGCTACTGGCCCGCGAACCTGCACATCATCGGCAAGGACATCACCCGGTTCCACACCGTGTACTGGCCGGCGTTCCTGATGTCGGCCGGAATCGAGCTGCCCGAGCGGGTGTTCGTGCACGGCTTCCTGTTCAACAAGGGCGAGAAGATGTCCAAGTCGGTCGGCAACGTCGTCGACCCGCTCGAGATGGTCGAACAGTACGGTCTCGATCCGCTGCGCTTCTTCCTGCTGCGGGAGATCTCCTACGGCCAGGACGGCAGCTACAGCCACGAGGCGATCGTGACCCGCGTCAACGCGGACCTGGCGAACGAACTCGGCAACCTGGCGCAGCGCTCGCTGACGATGGTCGCCAAGAATCTCGACGGCGTGGTGCCGACCCCCGGCGACTTCACCGAGGACGACCGCGCGCTGCTCGCGCAGGCCGACGCCCTGCTCGAGAAGGTCCGGGCCGAGTTCGACGTGCAGGCACTGCACCTCGCACTGGAGACGATCTGGCACGTGCTCGGCGAGACGAACCGGTACTTCTCCGCGCAGGCACCGTGGGTGCTGCGCAAGACGGACCCGGCCCGGATGGCGACGGTGCTGTACGTGACGCTCGAGGTCGTGCGGATCGTCGGCCTGCTCGTGCAGCCGGTGATGCCCGATTCGGCCGCGAAGATCCTCGACCTGGTGGGCCAGGACCCGCAGGCGCGGCAGTTCGCGGACATCGCCACACGCCTCGCCCCGGGCACCCCGCTGCCGGCCCCGGCCCCGGTGTTCCCGCGGTACGAATAGGCATCCCGCCGCCTGTCGGTGGCCTCGTGCACACTCCCGCGCATGGGGCGAGATAGAACATACTTTCGACAGGCGCCGGCGGGGTCCGGGGCATCCGACGAGGTCTTCCACCTCGGCACCCGGCCACTTCTCGACGAACTGTGCGCCGCCTACGAGCGCGGCTGGCAGCCCGCCGACGTGCTGCACGTGACGGCCCGGTCCGGCGACGCCACGGACGTCCCACTGGCGGCCGCCGCGGTGCTGTACGACGCCCGGCGCAGCCACGCGGCCGACCGGGCGCCCATGGACTGGGTGCAGCAGCTCGGTGTGATCGCGGAGCGCTGTCCCGGTGCCGCGCGGATCGCCGAACGGGTTCCGCCCGACGCACCGGTGCGCCACCTCGGCGTCGAACTGCTGCGCGAGCTGCCCGGCCTGTCCCGCTTCCAGGTGATGGGGCTGGCGTTCGCCTGGAAGTACCTGCCGCGGTTCGCCCCTCTCCTGCCGCCGCCGTCGCAGTGGCCGCCGTTGCGCCCGGTCCCCGCGGCCGGCGAATCCCTGTGCCCGGACCCGAGGGTGCTCGCACGGATCCGCGGCCTCCTGGCGAAGGCCGAGTCCACGGACTATCCGGAGGAGGCCGAGACCCTCACCGCCAAGGCGCAGGAGCTGATGACCCGGTACGCGATCGGCGCGGCCCTGCTCACCGGCGCCGAGACGGGCGCCGCGCGGGGGCGCCGCCTGCACGTCGACAACCCGTACGCGAAGGAGAAGGTGCTGCTGCTCACCGCGATCGGGAACGCGAACCGCACCCGCACGGTGTGGTTCACCAAGGTCGGGATCGCCACGATCGTCGGCGCCGACGTCGACCTGCAGCAGGTCGAGGTGCTGTTCACGTCGCTGTCGGTGCAGGCGAGCCGGGCCGTGCGCGCGGCCGGGACCGGGGGCCGCACCGGCGGCGCGGCGACGGCGTTCCGTCGCGCCTTCCTGGCGGGGTTCGCATACCGGATCGGCGAACGGCTGCGGCAGGCCGACGTGCGCGCCACCGCGGCCGCCGCGGCCGACGCGAGCATGGCCGTCACGCAGCTCGCCCCGTTGCTGGCCCGTCGCTCCGAGGCCGTGGACTCGGAGTTCCGCCGGTTGTTCCCGACGACCCGGTCGACGCGCACACGCAGCGTCGACGCCGAGGGGTGGTTCGCGGGCCGGGACGCGGCCGAGTCGGCCTTCCTCACCCCCGGTTCCCCGTAGCGGGCCGGCCGTGTGAGCACTGCCACGCCGCACCCTGTCACATTCGCGGGCCGGCCGGTGTCCCATGCACGACCGCGAAATCGTCGACAGCAGAAGGGGTGGTCAGGATGGCAACCGACGTGGTGGTGCTCGGGGCCGGGTACGCGGGCGTGATGGCAGCGAACCGCATGCTCGCCGCGCATCCGGAGGTATCGGTGACGGTCGTCAACCCGCGACCGGTGTTCGTCGAGAGGGTGCGGCTGCACCAGCTCGCGGCCGGATCCGGTGCGGCCGCGCACGACCTCGCCGAGGTGCTGCACCCGGCGGCGGTCGTGCACCTCGGCACCGCGGTGCAGATCGGTGCGGATCGTGTGCTGCTCGCCGACGGGACGGCGCTGCCGTTCGACGTGGCGATCTACGCCGTCGGCAGCGGCGCCGGCGTGCCCGCGATCCCGGGCGCCGACCGGCTGCACTCGCCGGCCGAGTTCGAACGCGCCATGGACACGGCCGCCGCGCTCGACAGGCTCGGCGACGGTGCCGGCGTGGTGGTCGTCGGCGGCGGGCTCACCGGCGTCGAATCGGCCGCCGAGATCGCCGAGGCGCATCCCCACCTGACCTGCACCCTCGTCGGGGACCCCGTCGCACACCTGCCCGGCGCCACCCGGCGGTTCGTCGCCGCACGGCTGCGACGGCTCGGTGTCCGGGTGCGGCCGGGCCGGGTCGTCGCGGTCACCGGGCGGGAGGTGCTGCTCGCCGACGGCGAAGCGGTGCCCGCGGAACTCACGATCTGGGCGGGCGGCTTCACGGTGCCCGACCTGGCCCGGCGGAGCGGGTTGCCGGTCGACGGGACCGGTCGGCTCCGCGTCGACGCCACCCTGCGGAGCACGGGCGCAGCCAACGTCGTGGGGGTGGGCGACGCCGTGACCGTCGACGGCCAGGATCACATCCGGATGAGCTGCCAGGCGGCGCTGCCGCTCGGCGCGCACGGCGCCGACACGGCATGGGCGCTGCTGGCGGGCCTGGAGCCGCAGCCGCTGTCGCTCGGTTTCGTGGCGCAGTGCATCTCGCTGGGCCGGGCCTCCGGCGTCGTGCAGCGCACCCGCCCGGACGACACGGCCCGCGGCGGCGCCCTGCGCGGTACGTTGGGCGCATTCGGCAAGGAGATGGTGGTGCGCGGAACGGTGTGGACACTGCGCCGGCAGGCACGGGGGCACGGCTATCCCTTCCCGAAGGGACCGGCCGCTGCGCACGATCCGATCGCGGCGCCGCGATGACGCACGACGAGCTGTTCACCCGGCACCGCGGCCTGCTGTTCGGCATCGCGTACGAGATCACCGGCAGCGTCGCCGACAGCGAGGACATCCTGCAGGACAGCTACCTGCGGTGGGCCGAGGTGGACCTCGACGAGGTCGCCAACCCCCGGGCGTATCTGAGCCGCGTGGTCACCCGGCAGGCGCTGAACGCGCTGCGCACCGCGCAGCGTCGCCGGGAGGACTACGTCGGGCCGTGGCTGCCCGAGCCGGTACGCACGGCGCCGGATGCCGCCGAGGACGTCCTGCTCGCGGAGTCGGTGTCGATGGCGATGATGCTGGTGCTCGAGACACTCGGCCCGCTCGAACGGGCGGTGTTCGTGCTGCGCGAGGTGTTCGGATTCGACCACGCCCAGATCGCGGCGGCGGTCGGCAGGCCGGAGGCGACGGTGCGGCAGATCGCCCACCGCGCCCGAAGCCACGTGCACGCGCGGCGCAAGCGGTACACGGCGTCCGGCGCGGAGACCCGCCGGGTGGTCGAGGAACTGCTCGCCGCCGCCGGCACCGGCGACGTGGAGGCGCTGATGAAGGTGCTGTCCCCGGAGGTGGTCTACGTCGCCGACGGCGGGGGCAAGGCGACGGCCGCACGGGTTCCGGTGTCCGGGGCGAAGAAGGTCGCGCGGCTGTTGCGGAACCTGGGGCGCAGGCCCCTGCCCGACATGCGCTTCGAGTTCGCGTCGTTCAACGGTCTGCCCGCGCTGGCGGTGTACTCGGCCGAGCGGCTCGACCTCGTGATGATGATCGAGACGGACGCGGGCCTGGTCACGGGCCTGTATGTGGTGCGGAACCCGGACAAGCTCGGCGCGGCGGACAGGGTGATGCCGCCGGTCCACTGAACGCCCGGTGTGATTCGGCCCGTTCCGGCATCCCGTGGGAGGCTGTGCTCATGCGGATGGAACGGCTCGGCGCCGGGGGTGGCCCGGCGCAGGTGCTGCGGGTGCTGGGCGCCCGCGCCGAGGCGGCGGGAGCGCCCCCGCCGGCCGCACTGACCGGCACGTGGTTCGGCGCGGCGGCGGTCCTCGCGCCCCACGTCGAGGCCGTCGCCACCCCGCCTTCCGACGCGTTCGTCCTGCGCGAGGGCCCGTCCCTGCGCACCCGCGACGACGGGCCGGTCGTCGGCGGGGGGTGGATCGGCTACCTGGCGTACCCGGACCGAGCCCCCGCCCACCCGGCGTTGCCTCGCGCGGCCGGGGGGTGGGCGGACACCGTGCTGCGACTCGACCACGACGGCTGCTGGTGGTATGAGAGCCTCACCGACGCGCCGTGCCCGGCCGGGCTCGCCGCCGCCGTCCGCGAGGCGCCCGAGGCTTCCGGGCGGGCGCCGTGGCATATCGACTGGACCGCGCCGGACCGCGGCGCCCATCGCCGCGGCGTGCGGCAGTGCCTCGACGCGATCCGGGCCGGCGAGGTCTATCAGGCGTGCGTGTGCACTCGCTTCACCGGCGCCTGGTCGGGCAGCCCGCTGCACTTCTTCGCCGACGGGATCGAGCGCACCGCGCCGGCCCGGGCCGCCTACGTCGCAGGCGGGTGGGGGGCGGTCGCGTCGCTGTCGCCGGAGTTGTTCCTCGCCCGCCACGACGACCGGGTGACGTCGAGCCCGATCAAGGGCACGCTCCCGATCGGCGCGGATCCGGCCCGGCTGCGCGCGTCCGTCAAGGACGTCGCGGAGAACGTGATGATCGTGGACCTCGTGCGCAACGACCTCGGACGCGTGGCCGAGACCGGAACCGTCACCGTGCCGGATCTGCTCGGGGTGCATCGGGCCCCCGGAGTCTGGCACCTGGTGTCCACCGTCGCGGCCACGCTGCGGGCCGGTGTGGACACCGCGCGGTTGCTCGGGGCCGCGTTCCCGCCGGCCTCGGTGACCGGCTGTCCCAAGCTCCGGGCGCGGGAGTTCCTGCGGGTCTGGGAGCCGCAGCCGCGGGGCGTGTACTGCGGCACCGTGGGCATGGCCAGCCCGCTCGCCGGGCTGGAGCTCAACGTGGCGATCCGCACCGTCGAGTTCGGCGGCGGGGACGCGGGCACGCCGGGGTCGTGTGGTCTCGGCGTCGGCGGTGGCATCACCATCGATTCCGATCCGGACGCCGAATGGCAGGAGTGCCTCGACAAGGCCGCCAGCATCCTGGCGCTCAGCCCCCGCACACCGTCCGGCCGGCCACCGGCAGATCGGACTGCGGCAGCGATGCGGTGATCCGGCCCGTCGTCGCCGCGCAGATCCGCGCGATGATCGACTCGACGTCCAGGCCCCACGTGCGCACCATCCCGTCGCCACCCGCCGCGATCACGGCGTTGCTGCCCGGCAGGAAGCCCACCTGCCACCGGCCGACGCCGACGTCGGTGATCGGGCCGCCCACCGGGTGCATGTCCTCCGGGTCGCCGACGTGCCACAGGCGCACCGTGCCGTCGTCGCCGCCGCTGACCACCTCGTGGCCGTTCGGCGTCACCGACACCGAATAGACGGTGCCGGTGTGCCCGCGCAGCGCCTCGGGGCGGACGGTGAACGACCCGTCGGGTCCGCGGTCCCACACGCGGACCGTGTGGTCGTCGCCGCCGGTGGCGAGGACGTTGCCGTCGGCGCTGAACGCGAGGGCGTTGACGCCGGTGGCATGGCCGTCCGACACCGGCACCGGGACCGGGGCCGCGGGATCGGCGACGTTCCAGGCGTAGAGCGAGCCGTCCGCGCTCGCCACCACCAGGTGCCGGCCGTCCGGCGCGAACGCCGCCGCCCGGATCAGGTTGGTGGGGCCCCCGAGCGGGGCGCCCCACGGCGCCGGACGCGCCGGATCCGACACGTCCCACAGCACGAGGGAGTGGTCGTCGTCTCCCGTGACGAGGGTGGTGCCGTCGGGACCGAATGCGAGTTCGGACGTGAACCGGGTCTCGGTGACGATCGGGTTCGCCCAGAGCCGCGGAACGGTGGGGTCCCGGACGTCCCACAGGTGGATCTCGCCGTCCGTCGTCGAGGCCGTGGCCAGTGTGCTGGCGGAGGGAGACAGGGCGGTCGTCACCGCACCCCCCAGCGGTCGCGGGCGGTTCACGGCACCGAGCGGCGACCAGCGCCCGTCGGGGCCGATCCGCCACAGCGGCACGGTGGCGTTGTAGCCCCCGGTCGCGACAAGCGAGCCGGTGCGGTCGATCGCCGGGAGGGTCAGGGCGGAATCCGCGACCGGGACGCGTCCGCGCGGCAGCGTCCAGACCCGGATGGTGCCGTCGTGACCGCCGGTGACCAGCGCGGCACCGTCGGGGGTGAACGCGAGCGCCGGGACGCCGCCGCCGTTGCCGGCGAGGGCCGGCCGCATCTCGTCGACCGCTCGCGTCGCCGGGTCGATCGACCACAGCTTCGCGGTCCCGTCCCACGACGCGCTCGCCAGGGTGCGGCCGTCGGGCGCGAACGCCACGGTCCACACCCCACCGGTGTGCGCCTGCACGGGCGGGCCGGCCGGCCGTACCGCCCCGGGCTCGGCGGTGTCGAACAGCGTGAGGACGCCGTCGTCGCTGCTGACCGCGAGGGTCCGGCCGTCGGGGGCGAACGCGACGGAATGCGCCACGTCGCGGAAACCGGTCAGCGGCTCGCCGAGCGGCGCGGCGGCCTGGTCGGTCAGGTCCCACAACCGCACCGAGCGATCGTCGCTCGACGTGGCCAGCACGGTGCCGCCGGGGTGGAACGCCACGGTCCGCACGGCCGCCCCGTGCGCGGGCAGGACGGTGCGGGGAAATCCCCGCGTCCGGGGTTCGCTCGTGTCGACGAGCACCACCGACCCGTTGTCGTACGGCACGGCGAGCAACCGGCCGTCCGGGCTGAACCGCACGTTGTGGATGACCTCCGGCACGAGCACCTCGGCGGTGAGCAGGGCGACCGGCCGGTCGCGATCCGTGACGTCCCAGATCCACACCGCGCCCGTCGCCCCACCCGCCGCGAGCAGGGTGCCGTCCGGGCTGAACGAAACCGATGCCAGATACTCGGGCTCGCCCGACACCAGCGCTCCGAGCGGCCGCGGGGCGGTCCGGTCCGACAGGTCCCACAAGCGAACGCTGCCGTCGTCGCTGGCCGAGGCGAGGGTCGTGCCGTCCGGCGCGATCGCCACCCCGTAGACGGGACCGCTGTGGCCTTCGAGAGGCAGCGCCAGCGGCATCTGCTCGGTCGCGACGAGCCGCGAGTACGCGACCTCGCTGTCCGGCTTCAGCTGCCACGCCGCGAGCGCCAGCTGGGCCGCGGTCGACGGGTCCTTCTCGCGCATGGAGTCGGCGAGCGCGACGACCTGCTGGAACTGGGCGGCACTGCGCTCGGCCTCCGCGCGGTTCTTGCCGGCCCAGGCCAGCGTCCCCATCACCACCGCGACGATCGTGGACAGCACGAGGGCGGCGATCGCGCCGTTGCGGATGCGGGTCCGCCGGCGGATCTGCCGCCGCGATTCCCGGAGGAAGTCCACCGCGGTCGGGCTCAGCGCGGCCTCGACGCCGACGGGCCGCGTCCGCCCCGCGAGGTCCCCGGCCTCGTGCTCGGCGACGAGGTCCATCCGGCCGCGCTGGTAGAGCAGGTCCGCGTGCCGGCGTCCCTCGACCCACCCGGCGGCGTCCGCCTCGATCTGCTGGCACAGCGCCGCGTACGAGCGGTCCGCCTGGATCCAGGACTTCAAGCGCGGCCAGGCGTCGATCACGGCGTCGTGCAGCAGCTCGACGCTGCCGGCGTCGACGACGAGGACGCGAGCGGTGACGAAGTGGTCGACCACCCGGCGCCCCGCGTCGACGTCGTCTCCGGCGACGGCGAGCAACCGGTCCAGCGGACGCCGGATCTTCACGTCGGTGCCGGTGTCGGTCACATAGACCAGGTGCACGAGCATCGCGCGAGCGAGGCGGCGGCCACGGTCGTCGAGCTCCTCCCACGCGCGTTCCGCGCTGGCGGCGATCGATCCGCGCACCCCGCCGGTGGCACCGTAGCCGGCCACGGTCAGGTGGCCGCCACGCCGGCGTTCCCACAGGGTGTCGAGCAGGTGGGACAGCAGCGGCAGCTCCGCCCCGCCGACGTCGTCGGCGGTCAGCACGCCGAGGTCGTGCAGGATCAGCTCCACCAGCCCCGGCTCGAACCGCAGGCCGAGCAGCCGCGCCGGTGCGGAGATCACCTCCACCAGATCGTCGCGGGTCAGGGGCTGGACCGTCTTGCTGTGCCGCTCCAGCGCCCGCGCCAGCACGGGATACGTCACGGCCCGGTCGTAGAAGTCCGACCGCAGCGTGGCCACCACCGCGATCGGGGTGTCGCCGTCGCCCACGGTCGCGGCCCGCTCGAGGAGCGCCAGGAACGCCGAGCGTTCGGCCGGGTCCTCGCAGTGGGTGAACAGCTCCTCGATCTGGTCGACGACGATCAGCAGGCCCGAGCTGCCCTGACGGCCGGCGGCGGCGCGCAGCCGCGCGACGGCGGAGGGCTCGTCCGCGTCCGAGATGTCGGCGAGTTCGGGTATGCACTCGACGAGCTGCGCCACGGGGTGCCGCCCCGGAGTCAGGACCACCGGCCGCCAGCGGCCGTCGCGGCACAGTTCCGGGATGAGGCCGGCCTGCACGAGCGAGGACTTGCCGACGCCGGAGGCGCCGGTCACCACGACGATGCCGTGCCCGTGGGCGGCGACGACGGTCTCGACGAGCTCGCGCACACTCCGGCTCCGGCCGAAGAACAGCTGCGCGTCGCGCTCGCGGTACGCCTCGAGTCCCCGGTAGGGCCGCACACCGGTGGGCGGCGTCGCGGCGGGCGCCTCGGACGTCTCCGCCCGGGCCCGCCCGGCTGGTCCCCGGGCGAGTTCCCACCACCGTTCCCACCGCTTTATCGAGTAGAGGCCGGGTGCCGGCGGCTGGGCGTGCAGGGCCCGGGCGGCGCGGATCAGGACGACCAGGACCGGACGGATCGCCTCGAAGGTGGCGGGCACCCGGGCGCCGGATCGCCAGTCGCTGAGCCGCTGCACCGACACGGTGCGATCGCTGCCCACGGCGCGGGCGACGGCCGCCGCCTCGGAGGAGACCTTCTTGAGTGCGGGACGCCCCGCCGCCGCGAACAGAATCCGGAGCTGGTCGGCGAACACCTGCCGCGGCTCAGCCTCGGTTCGCTCGTCCGCCGGTTCCATCTCCCGCATCCTCCCTGCTCCGCACCCCTCGAGAGCCCGGATCGTCCGCTGCGGAAAAACTCCTCACCAGCCCTGACCTGGGATGATATCGCGAGCGGCACGCGAACCGGTTGGTCGCCCCGGATATACCCGACAGAGTTGTTCCCGAGCGGGAAGACCCCGCGACGCGCTGCACCTCCGCACCGGCCGGAACCCGACGAGGGGTGGTTCCGCCCGAGGCGGAGGGAAGGCAGCGCGCGACCCGAACCGAGGGATCGTGTACAAGCTCGTCGACCGGATCGTCAACGGCGTTCCGCCCACGTTGGTCGCGGCCCTGATCGTGGCCGTCGCCGTGTTGCTGATCGTCGCGCTCTCCTCGGCCGCGCCGTAGCGACGGCCGGCCGCGCCTACCGGGCCGGCGTGCTGCTGCCCTTCTCGCCGAGCAGGTACGGATCGCGGGCGAGGTACTCCTTCGTCTCGCGGGCGATGAGACCCGAGAGGACGAGCAGGCCCACCAGGTTGGGCAGTGCCATCAGCCCGTTCATCACATCGGAGAAGTTCCACACCACCTCGAGCTCGGTGGTGGCGCCGACGTAGACGACGAGCACGAAGATCGCCCGGTACGGGAGGACGCCGCCCCGGCCGACGAGGCGTTCGACGCAGCGGTCGCCGTAGTACGACCACCCGAGGATCGTCGAGAAGGCGAAGAACACCACGGAGATCGTGACGATCCAGCTGCCCCAGTCGCCGCCGAGGCCGTCCGAGAAGGCGAGCGAGGTCATTGCCGCGCCCTGCTCGCCGGACTTCCAGGCGCCGGTGGTGATGATGACCATGCCCGTGAAGGTCACGACGATGATCGTGTCGATGAACGTCTGGGTCATCGACACGAGGCCCTGCCGCACCGGATGGGTGGTCTGCGCCGCGGCGGCGGCGATTGCGGCGCTGCCCATGCCGGACTCGTTGGAGAAGATGCCGCGGGCCACGCCGTAGCGCAGGGCGATCATGAACACCGAGCCGATGAAGCCGCCGGTCGCGGCGGTTCCGGTGAATGCGTCGGAGAACACCAGGGCGAACGCCTGCGGGATATCGGTGATGTTGACCGCGAGGACGATGATCCCGGCGCCGACGTACAGCAGGATCATCGCGGGCACGAACCCGGCGGTGACCTTGCCGATGGACTTGATGCCGCCGAGCAGCACCGCGGCGGCGAGCACCGTCATGACTATGCCGGACAACCAGGTGGGCACCCCGAAGGTGGAGTCCATCTGGGTGGCGACGGTGTTGGCCTGCGTCATGTTGCCGATGCCGAAGCTGGCGAGCACGGCGAACACCGCGAACATCAGGCTCAGCGCCAGGCCGAACTTGTTGGGGATGGCGCGGGCCAGGTAGTACTGCGGGCCGCCGGACTGCTCGCCCTTGGCGTCGGTGACGCGGTACTTGACGCCGAGGAACGCCTCCGAATACTTGCTGGCCATGCCGACGAGACCGGTGACCCACATCCAGAACAGGGCGCCCGGGCCGCCGAAGTAGATGGCAGTGGCGACACCGGCGATGTTGCCGACGCCCACGGTGGCGGCCAGCGCGGTCGTCAGCGCCTGGTACTGGGAGATGTCACCCTCGGTGGCGTCCGGGTCCTTGCGGATGATCAGCCCGAGCCGCAGGGCCGGCCACAGCTTGCGGAACTGCACGCCCCGCAGCCGCACCGTCAGGATCACGCCGGTGCCCAGCAGCAGCGGTATGAGCAAGTACGGCCCCCACACCACCGACGCGACCTCGACGAGGAATTCGTTCACCGACTCCATCCGTACCTCCTGCTGCGCGGTAAGGGGCAGAGTCTACGACGACGGCTCGTCCTGCCGCGCGGCCAGTACCGCGTCGTACAGCTCGCGTTTGGACACCCCGGACGTCGCCACCTGCGCGCACGCGTCCTTCAGCCGCACCCCGTCCGACACCAGCCGTTCCACCTCGTCGACCAGCTCGGCCGGCTCCGCGATCTGCGCCGACGCGCCCTCGAGCACGACGGTGATCTCGCCGCGCGCCCCGTCGGCCGCCCACCGCGCCAGCTCGGCGAGCGTGCCGCGACGCACCTCCTCGTAGGTCTTGGTCAGCTCCCGGCACACCGCGGCGCGCCGCTGCCCGCCGAGCACGTCGACGGCGTCGGCGAGGCACGCGGCGAGGCGATGCGGGGCCTCGAAGAACACCACCGCGCGCGGCTCGGCGGCGAGGGTCTGCAGCCAGGCGCGACGGGCGCCGGCCTTGCGCGGTGGGAAGCCTTCGAAGCAGAACCGCTCGACCGGCAGCGCGGACAGCGCGAGTGCGGTGGTCACCGCGGACGGGCCGGGCAGGCACGTGACGGGCAGCCCGGCCGCGACGCACGCCGACACCAGGCGGTAGCCGGGGTCGCTGACGGACGGCATGCCGGCGTCGGTGACCAGCAGCACCGTCTTGCCGGCCTCGACGTCGGCGACCAACGCCGGCGTCCGGGCGGCCTCCACCTGGTCGTAGAAGCTGACCACCCGTCCGGTGACGGTGACCCCCAGCGCGGCGGCGAGCGCCCTGGTACGACGGGTGTCCTCGGCCGCGACGACGTCGGCGCTGCCGAGCGCGTCGCGGAGCCGTTTCGAGGCGTCGCCGATGTCGCCCATGGGGGTGGCGGCGAGCACGAGCCGGCCCTGTCCCGGATTGTCTGCCTGCATGCGTCTCAGCCTACGATCGGGGCGTGACCGTGACGGACGAGCGCCCTGCCGTGGCATCGGACCGCCGCCGGATGAACAGCCCGGGCCCGACGGTGCCCGCACCGGATTTCGGTCCGGTCGACCGCGGCCGGGGCTGGGTGGTGACGCTGTTCGTCACCGCGATCGCGGCGATCACCCGGTTCACGATGCTGCACTACCCCACCGACGCGAAGACGCCGGTGTTCGACGAGAAGCACTACGCCCCGCAGGGCTGGCAGGTGCTCACCGGCGGCGGGATCGAGGACAACCCCGGGTACGGCCTCGTCGTGCACCCGCCCGTGGGCAAGCAGCTCATCGCGCTCGGCGAGGCGCTGTTCGGTTACAACGGGTGGGGGTGGCGGTTCTCCGCCGCCGTCGCCGGGACGCTGCTGGTCCTGCTGGTGGTGCGGATCGTGCGGCGGCTGACCCGCTCGACCCTGCTCGGCGGCCTGGCGGGGATCCTGCTGATCGCCGACGGCGTCACGTTCGTCTCGTCGCGCCTCGGGATGCTGGACATCTTCCTGGCGCTGTTCGCGGTCGCCGCGTTCGGGTGCCTGATCGTCGACCGGGACGAGATGCGGGAACGCATGGCGCGCGTGCACGCCGAGGGACGCATCGCCGACACGGTGTGGGGTCCCCGGCTGGGCGTGCGGTGGTGGCGGTTCGGAGCCGGCGTGCTGCTGGGTCTGGCGGTGGGCACCAAGTGGTCGGGGCTGTATCTGATCGCCTTCTTCGGGCTGATGTCGGTGGCGTTCGACGTCGCCGCCCGCCGGGCCTACGGCGTGCAACGGCCGTGGCTCGGCACCGGGCTGCGCGACGTCGGTCCGGCGCTGTACGCGCTGGTGGTGGTGCCGCTCGGGGTGTACCTGGCGACGTTCTGGGCGTGGTTCGCCGGCGAGACCGGGGTGTACCGGCACGCGGTGGGTCGTCAGATCGGCACGGACGGGGCGTTCGCATTCGTGCCGGACGCCCTGCGGTCGCTGTGGTATTACAGCGCCTCCGTGCTCGAGTTCCACTCGGGGCTGACGAACTCGGCCGGCAACCTGCATCCCTGGGAGTCCAAGCCGTGGACGTGGCCGATGGGGTTGCGCCCGATGCTGTACTACTTCGCCGACGGCGAGCAGATCCGTGGGTGCGGCGGCGAGCAGTGCGTCAAGGCGGTCATGCTGGTGGGCACCCCGGCGATGTGGTGGCTGGCGCTGCCGATGCTCGCGTGGGGTGGGTGGCAGCTGCTGGTGCGGCGGGACTGGCGGTGGGCCGCGGTGCTCACCGGTTACACGGCGACGTTGCTGCCGTGGTTCGCGACGCTCGACCGGCAGATGTACTACTTCTACGCGGTCCCGCTCGCGCCCTTCCTGGTCATGGGGCTGGCGCTGGTGCTCGGCGACGTCCTCGGCTCGCCGCGGGCCTCGGCCGAGCGACGCTCGACCGGCCTGCTGGTCGTGTGCCTCTACGTCGGCCTGGTGGTGGCGAACTTCGTGTGGCTGTGGCCGATCCTCACCGCAGCGCCGATCACCGTGGAGACGTGGCAGCAGCAGCTGTGGCTGCCGAGCTGGCGGTGACGTCCGGCGGCGCGGCCCGCACGCCGACGGTCCGCTCGCGCTCGACGATGTCGACGATCGCGTAGCCGCAGCGCGAGAGCAGCGCGCTGATCCGCATGGACACCGGTCCGAGGGCGAGGCCGGGCGGCGGTTCGTCGAACACCCACAACTCGCCGGCGGGTCGCAGCAGCGATGCGACGGCCGTCGGCGCGGCCGGGTCCTCGCTGCGGAAACCGGGGACGTTGACGGCGAAGACCAGGTCGAACGATCCCGGCAGGTCGACGCCGGGGAATTCGCCGACGCGCAGTTCGGCGAGCCCGGCGTCGACTCCGTCCCGGTTGCGGCGACGAGCCCGATCGATCTGCGTGGCCGAGCGGTCCACCCCGACGACCCGGCCGCGGCGGCGCAGCCGCTCGCACACGAGCGCGACGGCGACACCCCCACCGCAGCCGATCTCGAGCACGTCGCTGCCCGGCTGCGGGTCCATGGCCTCGACCGCGAACGCGATCCGCGCCGGCACGGCACTACTCATTCGAAGTCCGTTCTTCTCCGCGCCGCGCCGGGGACCGGTACTCGGCGCGGCGCAGCAACCGCCGACCGCGTGGGGACACCAGTGGGTCCCGCGACAGGTCCCGGTACAAGGACACGCACAGACCCACCATGACGAGCACGAACGGCGCCGCCGCGATGATCGTCATGGTCTGCAAGGCGGTGAGGGCATCGGCACCGCCCGTCCACAGGAGCAGGGCGGCGACGCCGCCGGTGAGCACGCCCCAGAACACCACGACCCGACGGTGCGGGGAGAGTGTGCCGCGCTGGGACAGGGTGCCCATCACGATCGATGCGGCGTCGGCCCCCGAGACGAAGAAGATGGCCACGAGCACCATCACGACGGCGGCCGAGATCGTGAACAGCGGCAGATTGTCGAGCATGCCGAACAACTGCGCCTCGGTCGTGCCGACGTCGGCCAGGCCGAGGCCGTCGCGCTGCTCGCCGATGGCCGCACCACCGAACACCGCGAACCACACCAGGCTCACCGTGCTGGGAACGACGATGACCCCTACGACGAACTGGCGGACCGTGCGGCCACGGCTGATGCGGGCCAGGAACATCCCGACGAACGGCGTCCACGAGATCCACCATGCCCAGTAGAAGACGGTCCACGCGGAGAGCCACTCGGCGACCTCGGGGCTCGACGCCGCGGTACGAGCGGACATGCGGGCCAGATCGGCGGCATAGGCGCCGAGAGTGGTGGGTACGAGATTCAGGATCAGCACGGTGGGACCGACCACGAAGACGAACGCGGCGAGCGCGAGCGCGAGCACCATGTTGATGTTGGACAGCCACTGGATGCCACGAGCCACACCGGACACCGCGGAGGCGACGAAGGCTGCTGTGAGCAGCGCGATGATCGCCACGAGCAGCAGCACCCCCGTCTCCTCGAGCCAACCGGTCACCGCGAAGCCGGACCCGATCTGCAGGGCCCCGAGGCCGAGCGAGGCAGCAGTGCCGAACAGCGTGGCGAACAGGGCGAGGATGTCGATGACCTTCCCGGCGGGTCCCTCGGCGCGGCGGCCGAGCAGCGGCAGGAAGGCGGAACTGATCAGCTGCTTACGCCCCTTGCGGTAGGTGCCGTAGGCGATGGCCAGACCCACCACGGCATAGATCGACCACGGGTGCAGGCTCCAGTGGAACATCGTCGTCGCCATCGCCGGTCCCACGCCCCCGGCTGTGCCCGGCGGCGGGGTCACGAAATGGGCCAGGGGCTCGGCGACACCGAAGAACATCAGGCCGATGCCCATACCGGCGCTGAACATCATCGCAATCCAGCTGACGGTGCGGAACTCCGGCACCTCGTCGTCCTTGCCGAGCGGGATCCGTCCGAACCGGCTCAGGGCCAGCCAGATCGAGAAGACCACGAAACCCGACGCGGTGAGCACGAACAGCCACCCCAGGTTGACCACCAGCCAGTCCAGTACCGCCCCCGTCACGGCGGCGAAATTGTCCGGTGCGAGCAGCCCCCAGACGACGATCGACACCACGATCAGGGCCGTCGGGACGAACACGGCCGGATCGATCACCGGTGCGGTCCGTCGGCGCAGCCCTCCCGGGCGAACCGAAACGAGCCGGCCACGCTGAGCGTCGTGCGGATCCGTCGGTTCGTCCGAAAGGCCCATGATGTAAACCTCGTCCACTTCCCTGCGGAGCGCAACCGTCACCGCTCCAGGGGGAAGTCGGACGAGTCACGCGCCCCGCAGCGCCGCGACGACGAATTCGAGCACCTCGTCGTCGGACATGCCGAGGGTGCGCAGTTCGCGGACGTAGCCGGTGGCGGCGCGCTGGGCGAGCGTGCGGGTGGGGTCACCGGACTCGGCGACGAACGTGCCCGCCCGGCCCCGAGTCTCGATGATGCCGAGATGCTCGAGCTCCCGGTAGGTCTTGGCCACGGTGTTCGGGGCGATGCCGAGGTGTTCGGCCAGCCCGCGGACGGTGGGAAGCTTGGTGCCGGCGATCAGCTCGTCGCGCCGCACCATCGTGACGATCCGCTGGCGCAGCTGCTCGTACGGCGGGACCGGCGAGTCGGGGTCGATGACGATGTCGAGCATCGGGGCGTCCTCAGGTGGGCAGGTGGTGCGTCGAGGCTAACAGTGCGGGCCGACCGTCCCCGACTGCGCCGCGGGGGCCGCCTCAGACCCGCGCCCTGTCCTCGTCGGCGTCCGCGGCCCGGGTGTAGCTGCCGGTCTCGAGCAGGTCGCGGATCTGGATCAGCAGGTCGGTCTCGCTCAGCGGCTTGTCGCCCTCCTCCTTGGGGGCGAACCGGGCCTTGGCGGTGTTCACCGGCAGGATCAGCACGAAGTAGACGACCGCGGCGATCAGCAGGAAGTTGATCACCGCCGACACCACGGCACCGATGTTGACGAACGTCTCCGGGCTCGAGGTGATCTGGAATCCCCAGCCGTACTCGTTCGCGCCGCCCACCGAGGCCACGAGCGGGTTGACGATGTGGTTGGTGAAGGCGGTGACGATGGCCGTGAACGCGGCACCGACGACCACCGCGACGGCGAGCTCGACCACGTTCCCGCGCAGCAGAAAATCCCGGAATCCCTTCAGCACGACACCTCTCCTGTCCTTCACCGACGCCGGGACGATGGTAGAGACCGGCCGCGCCGCACTCAACCGGAGCGGGTGCGGCACGGCAGAATGTGGCCATGGCAACGACCGCGACGATCTACCACAACCCCCGGTGCAGCACGTCCCGCAACACCCTGAAGGTGCTGCAGGAGGCGGGCCTCGAGCCGACCGTCGTCAAGTACCTCGAGACCCCGCCGTCGCGCGACGGGCTGCGCAAGCTGCTCGACGACGCAGGACTCGTGCCGAGCCAGGCGATCCGGCGGAAGGAGGCACTGTTCGCGGAGCTGAACCTGGCGGACGCCTCCGAGGACGAGCTGCTCGACGCGATGGTGAAGCACCCGATCCTCATCGAGCGGCCGATCGTGGTCACCGACAAGGGCACCGTGCTCGCCCGTCCGGTGGAGAAGGTGCGCGAGATCCTCTAGGGTCCTGCCCGCTCGCCCGCGCCGGACGCGCCGGTCAGCCGCGGGCGAGCGGGCAGGACATGCAGCGCGGCCCGCCGCGTCCGGAGCCCAGTTCGGACCCGGCGATCCGCAGCACCTCGATGCCCGCGTCCTCGAGGCGGGTGTTGGTCTCGATGTTGCGTTCGTAGGCGACCACCACGCCGGGCGCGAGGGCGAGGGTGTTGTTGCCGTCGTCCCACTGTTCACGCTCGGCGACGACCGGATCGAGGCCGGTGTCGATGACGCGGAGCTTCTCGATGCCCATCGCGTCGGCGGCCGCCTCGAGGAACCCGCGCGGCCCGCCGATCCGGACGTCGCCGTTCTCCCGGCGCAGAGTGAAGGCCTGCAACGTTTCCCGCACCGCGGGGTACATCACCACGGCGTCGACGTCCACCATGGTGCACACGGTGTCCAGATGCATCGAGGCCCGCTGCTGCGCGATCGGCACCGCCAGCACGGTGTGCGCGAGACCGTCCTCGAAGACGCTGCGCGCCAACGCTTCCGCACCCGCCGGTGTCGTGCGCTCCCCCACGCCCACGGCCACGACTCCCGGGCCGAGCAGCAGCACGTCGCCGCCCTCGACCGGCGCCGTGTGCGATTCGTAGGCGCGGCGCACCCCCAGGAACCGCGGGTGGAACGCGTAGATCAGGTCGGTGATCGAGGCCTCCCGGCGCCGGGCCGGCAGTGCCAGGGTGGGGATCGCGACCCGCGGGCCGATCCAGAACGACGAGTCGCGGGTGAACAGCAGGTTCGGCAGCGGCTCGATCACGAAGTCGGCTCCGTGATGCATCAACCGCACCAGCGACGGCGCGGCTCCGAGGCCCGCGACGGGCAGTTCGTCGAACGTCATGCCCGCGACGAGGACGCGGGTGAGATCCGCGGCGGACATCGCGCGCAGGTGCGCGGCGAGTTCCTGCGCCAGCCCGTGCCCGAGCCGGCGCGGATCCACCGCGGACGACACCCCCTGGACGCGGGCGGCCCCGCTGACCTCGAGGGTCTCGGTGAGCAGGTCGGACAGGAGCAGCACCTCCACCCCCCGCCCGCGCAGCAGGTCGACGAACGCGTCGTGTTCCTCCTGCGCCCGCGCCACCCACGGCAGCGCGTCGAACAGCAGCTGGTCGTTGTTGCGGGGAGTCAGGCGTTCGAGCTCCGCGCCCGGCCGGTGCATCAGCACCGCCCTCAGCGACCCCACCTCGGAATCCACACCCAGCTGAGCGTTCATGAATAAGACCGTAATGCCGCGGCCCGCCGCGCGGCGCGCCGAAACTCCGCGAAGCCGGCCGGGCGCCCGCCCGGCGATGGCAGGATCGACGGTGCCCGACGACCGAGGAGACCCACATGACCGACACCGGCCCGCTCGGTGATCTCGCCGCCTTCGCCGGCCGCTGGGTGGGCGGCGGCGAAGGCCACTACCCCACCATCGAGGACTTCACCTACAACGAGACCATCGAGTTCACCCCCACCCCGGGCAAGCCGTTCCTGATGTACGTCAGCCGCACGAAGAACCCGGGCACCGGTCAGCCGATGCACACCGAGAACGGATACCTCCGTCTCGCCGATCACGAGGTGGAGCTGCTCGTCTCCCAGCCGACCGGGTTCGTGGAGATCCAGCGGTCGCGGCTCACCCACGGCGTCCTCGACTTCACCACCGTGCACCTCGAGCGCTCTCCCCACGCGAAGCCGGTGCACGAGCTGCGGCGGCGGTTCGTCCTCGACGGCGACGAACTGTCCTACGACCTGTGGATGGCGCACGCCCAGACCCCGCTCACCCACCACCTGCACGCCCGGCTGCGACGCGCCGGATAACCGTTCACAGCAGGCCGCGCTCGCGCGCCGCCGCGACCGCCGCGGTGCGCGAATCCACGCCCAGCTTCGAGAAGGCATGCACCAGATGGGACTTGACGGTGGCCTCGCTCACGAACAGTTCCTTGGCGACGGCCCGGTTGGAGAGCCCCCGCGCCACCGCGCCGAGCACCTCGATCTCGCGGGCGCTCAACTCCACCCGCGGCGTCTGCATGCTGCGGTAGAGCCGTTGCGCCACACCGGGATCCAGCACGGTTTCGCCCCGGGCGGCCCGGGCCACCGCGTCGACGAGCACGGCCGGGTCGGCGTCCTTGAGCAGATACCCGGCCGCCCCCGCCTCGACCGCGCGCAGGATGTCGGAGTCGGTGTCGTAGGTGGTCAGCACCAGCACCTTCGGCGGATCCGGCGCGGAAGCCAGTTCGGCCGTCGCCTGCGCCCCGTCCATCCCGGGCCCGAGCCGCAGGTCCATCAGCACCACGTCCGGGCGGTGCGCCGCGTTCTGCGCGACGGCCTCCCGACCGGACGCAGCCTCGGCCACCACCTCGAGCCCGGGCTCCGACGCGAGGAGGGCACGCAGCCCCGCCCGCACAACGGGATGGTCGTCGACGAGCAGTATCCGGATCACGGCAGCACCCGCACGGGAAGCGTTGCCGCCACGGCGGTTCCGTCGCCCGGCGCCGACTCGAGGAACACCGTGCCGCCCAGCTCGGCGAGCCGCTCCCGCATGGCGGTGAGCCCGAACCCACCGCCCGAGCCCGCGTCGCGGACGTCGAAGCCGACGCCGTCGTCGACCACGTCGAGCCGGACCTCGTCCGGGGTGTAGGCGAGGGTGACCCGCACGCGGCGCGCGTGGGCGTGCAGCCGGACGTTCGCCAGCGCGCTCTGCGCCACCCGCAGCAGCGCGACGTCGAATCCCGTGGGCAGCGGCAACGGTTCGCCGTCCACGCGCAGTTCCGCGTCGATGCCGGTGTCGGCACGCAACCGGTCCAGGATGCGGCCGAGGGCCGCCGCGAGCGGCGCATCGTCGAGATCGGACGGTCGCAGCTTGTCGACGACCCGGCGGGCCTCGACGAGATTGCGCCGTGCCGTCTCCTCGATCCGGCCGAGCAGCGCCGCGGTGTCGTCGCCGGCCCGCAGCCCGGCGCGGGCGAGCAGCAGGATCGACGAGAAGCCCTGGGCGAGGGTGTCGTGGATGTCGCGGGCCAGCCGGGCCCGCTCGGCGGTGGCACCGGTCTCCCGCTGCAACCGCACCAGCTCGTCCTGGGCGTCGAGCAGTTCGCGGTGCGCCTCGGTGAGCTCGGCGAGCAGCGCGTCGCGCTGCTCGGCGTCGCGCACGAGCTGCCGGTAGATCAGGGCCGTGCCGGACGCGACGAGCGCCCCGAACAACGGGCCGACGACGGCGGCCGTGGCGTTGGCCGTGCCGTGGCCCAGGCTCGCGGCGATCGCTACCGCCGTCAGAGCCGCCGTCGCGGCGAACGCGGCGATCGTGGGCAGCAGGTGGAAGCACAGGAAGAACAGCGCGAAGGCGAGCCACACGAAATCCGGTGCGAGCACCACCAGCGCCAGCCAGCCGGCCAGCAGCACCGCCAGCCAGATCCCGCCGCGGGACCCGCGCCGGGCGAACCACAGCCCCGAGATGTACCAGGCGAATTCGGCGCCCGCGAGGACCAGCACCCCCGGGGTGCCGCCGCCGCGCAGCACCCCGACGAGCAGCAGCAGTACGAACAGCGCGTGCTGGCCCAGCTGCATCGCACGCAGCACCGGGACCGTCCCCTCGGGGCGGTGCTGTCGGGCGGTCTGCATTTCACCGACGCTAACACCGCCGCGCACGCCGCCGCCTCCCACTTTCGATTGATCCGGGAACCCATCCACCGAGCGATGCGCCGGCATCGCCGCACCGGGCACCGTGGAACTCATGTTCCTCGCACTGCGCGATCTGCGCTTCGCCACGGGGCGCTTCGCCGTCATGTCGGCGGTGCTCGTCCTGGTCTCGTTTCTCGTCGTCATGCTCTCCGGCCTCACCGCGGGCCTGGGCAACCAGTCGATCGCCGCGATCCGCGGCATCGGCGCCGATCACTTCGCCCTCGACGGCGGTGACGCCGATCCGTCCGACCTGTCGTTCGGGGAGTCCACCGTCACGGACGCGCAGCGCACCGCCCTCGCCGCGCAACCCGGCGTGACCGACACCGCCGTGCTCGGCGTTGCCCCCTGACGCGTCGGTGCGGGCGGGCGCGAGGTGATGGCGGCACTGTTCGGGGTCGCTCCCGGTTCCTTCGCGGCACCGGCGGCCCTGCGCCCGGCGACGGCGGCGGTCGACGCGCAACTCGCCACCGACAACGGCTGGACGCCGGGCACCGTCCTGACCGTCGGCGGGCGGGAGGTCACCCTCACCGCTCTCGTCGAGGGCTCCTACTACAGCCATCAGCCCGTGGTGTGGCTCGACCTCGGCACCTGGCGCGAACTCCCCGCGACGGCCGGCGCCGACGGGACGGTGATCGCGCTGCGGACCGGTCCCGGGTTCGACACGGCGGCGGCCGCGGCCGCGACCGGCACGAGCGTCCTCGACACGTCCGCGACCCTGAACACCGTCGGCTCGTACACCTCCGAACGCGGGTCGCTGCTGCTGATGCAGGGCATGCTGCTCGTCGTCGGCGCCCTCGTCGTGGGTGCGTTCTTCACGGTGTGGACGGTCCAGCGCAGCCGGGACATCGCGGTGCTGCGCGCGGTCGGCGCCTCCACCTCCTACCTGCTGCGCGACGCCCTCGGACAGGCCGCGGTGGTGCTCGTGCTCGGCACCGGCCTGGGCACCGTCGCCGCGACAGCCGCGGGAGCGGCCGCAGCCACCGTCGTGCCGTTCACGCTGAGCGCGGCCACGACCGTGCTGCCGTTCGTCGCGCTGGTCGGGGTCGGCCTCCTCGGGGCCGCGGCGGCCGTCGCACGCATCGGCTCCGTCGACCCGCTCACCGCGCTCGCCGCGGCCCACTGAGCTGTTCGAGACACCGACGCTGTTCGAGACACCGACGCTGTTCGAGACACCGACGCTGTTCGAAAGACACCGACCCGTTCGAGAAAGGCACCACCATGAGCGTGCGGCTCACCGACATCGTCCTCACCTATCCCGACGGCGACGCCACGCTGCGCGTCCTCGACGGCCTGGACTTCCACGCCGAGCCCGGCGAGACGGTCGCCGTCACCGGTCCGTCCGGATCCGGCAAGTCGAGCCTGCTGGCCGTCGCGGGGCTGCTCACCGTGCCCGACTCCGGGCGGGTCGTCCTCGACGGCGTGGACACCACGGGCCTCGACGCGGCGGCCCGCACGCGGCTGCGGCGCGAACGGATCGGCTTCGTGTTCCAGCAGGCGAATCTGCTTCCCTCGCTGACCGCCACCGAACAGCTCTCGCTGATCGCGCACCTGAGCGGGCGCCGGCTCGACCGGGCCCGCGCCCGCGACCTGCTCGCCGCGGTGGGCCTGACGCAGCAGGCCGACCGCCGCCCGCACCAGCTCTCCGGCGGGCAGCGGCAGCAGGTCGCGATCGCCCGGAGCCTGGTCAACGATCCGGCGGTGCTGCTGGTCGACGAGCCGACTTCGGCGCTGGACGCCGAGCGCAGCCGGGAGATCGTCGAGCTGCTCGAACGGATGGCACGCGAACGCGACGTCGCCGTCGTGATGGTCACGCACGATCGGGAGGCGCTGCGGGCGGGAACACGGCTGCGCGAGTTCGCCCTCGACAAGACGCCCGCCTGAGCGTCACCGGCGGGTACGCACCGCCTCGAGCGTGCGGGAGAAGTAGTTGTTGGCGAGCTGCATCACCACGTTGTACGGAGGCGCGAACTTGCGGGCCCACCAGTAACCGAAGCGCACGTCGAACGACGTGTACACCAGGAAACGGTTCTTCCGGATCCCGGCGAGGATGCACCCGGCGACCTTCTCCGGCGACGCGGCGTGCCGCTCGAACCGCGAGGTGAGCTTTCGGGCAGCCGGATGGTCGCGGTCCACGCCGACGATCTGCACCGAGTTCACCAGCGGGGTACGCACGGCGCCGGGCACGACGAGCGAGACCCCGATGCGGTGCCGGTGCAGGTCGAAGCGCAGCACCTCGGAGACCCCGCGCAGGCCGAACTTGCTCGCGCTGTACGCCGCGTGCCACGGCAGGGCCAGCAGGCCCGCCGCGGAGGAGACGTTGACGAGGTGCCCGCCGCGGCCGGCCTCGATCATGGGGGGCACGAAGTTCTCGATGACGTGGATCGGGCCCATCAGGTTGACGTCGACCATCTGCTTCCAGTGGCGGTGCTCGAGGGCGTCGACCGTGCCCCACACCGACGTTCCGGCGACGTTGGCGACCACGTCGAGGGCGCCGGCGCGGTCGTGGACGTCGGCGGCGAAGGCGGTGACCGCGTCGTAGTCGGAGATGTCGAGGGCGGCGGCGTGCAGCACCGACCCACCCCCTTCGCGCACCGTCCGCACCGTGTCGTCGAGACCGTCGGCGGCGAGGTCGGTGAGCACCAGTTCGGCACCCTCCGCGGCGGCGGCCAGGGCCAGCGCCCGGCCGATGCCGCTGGCCGCCCCGGTCACGAGGAACTTCCGGCCCCGCAGGTCCTTGATCGCCATCTCCGCCCCCGATTCGTCGTGTGCGGGTCACCTTAGCGCGGCGCGATCCGCCGCGGCGCCGCGCGGGCGCCGCGGTGAGAGCGAGGGGCTGAGGGCGTATGGGACCGCCGGCCGCGCGCTCGACAGTGCGTGTGCGCGACGAATGCGCGCGGGCGGCACCGATGCGCGCGGACGGCTCAGAGACGCTGGGCCATCTCCTCCTGGTACTTGCGGATCGTCTCCTCGATGCCGTCGGCGTCGGCCTCGCGCCCTTCGCTGCGGGCGCTGTCGGCACGTTCGCGGAGCACTCGAATAGCGCGCCGCAGTTCGTCGTCACTCATTCTGTGTTCCATGTCACACAGTCTCCCCGACCGCGGGCCGGTTCGGCCGGCAATCGGCGGCACGGCATCGACGACGAAGGGCGCCTCCCTGTCCGGGAGACGCCCTTCGGTGGTGGAGCTGAGGGGAATCGAACCCCTGACCTCTTCGATGCGAACGAAGCGCGCTACCAACTGCGCCACAGCCCCGCAGGTTCCGTTCGGAACCGCTCGCAAACTGTAGCAAACCAGCGAGCCGGAGACGAAATTGCGGTATCGGCACAGGTCACGGCGGCGGACAATCGACATGTGGATGCAGTGCGCCTCCGCGGGGACCAGGCCCTGCGGGAGGGTCGGTGGGCCGCCGCGCTGGCCGACCTGACGTCGGTGGCGGCCGCGACCGACGATCCGGCGGCGTGGCTCGGCGTCGGCGAGGCGTCGTGGTGGCTCGGGCGCCTCGACGACAGCGTCGCCGCCTATCGCAGGGCCTACACGACGGCTCTCCGGAGCGGCGACCGAGAGAGTGCGGTTCGCTGCGCGGCGTGGCTGAGCATCAGCTACACGTCCGATTTCGGCAACCGGTCGGTGGCCCACGGTTGGGTCCGCCGGGCGCAGCGACTGCTGCCCGAGGGTGCACCGGGCGCGTTGCACGCCCTGGTGTGGGTGGCACACGCCCACCGCCTGCTCCCGGACGCCGCAGCGGCCGGACCGTGGGCGGCGCGCGCCCTGGACGCCGCACACCGATGCGGCGACCGGGATCTCGAACTGGTGGCACTCGCCCAGTCCGGTCACGTGGCTGTGGCCCGGGGCGACCTGGAACCCGGATTCGCGCTGCTGGACGAGGCCGCGGCGGCCGCTCTGGGCGATGCGGACCGCCGATTCGACACCGTCGTGTTCGTCTGCTGCGACATGCTGGGCGCGTGTGCGCTCGCCGGCGACACCCGTCGCGCCGACGAGTGGTGCCGCGTCGCCGAGGACTTCACCTCCCGCTGGGGGTGTCCCTTCCTGTACGTCGAGTGCCGCACCCTCTACGGGGCATTGCTGCTCACCGCGGGCCGTTGGGCGGAGGCGGACCGGCTCCTGACGGCGGTTCTCACGCTCGACGAGAAGGTCTGCCCCGCCGTCCACGCGCGCGCCGTCGCGGCCCTCGCCACGCTCCGGGTCCGGCAGGGGCGGCTCGACGAGGCCCGGGCGATGCTGGACCGATCCCGCCGCCCGACCACGGAATTGGACACCGCCCGCGCCGAGGTCGCCCTCGCCGACGGCGATCCCGCAACCGCCCGGCGGCTGCTCGAACGTCACGGCACCACGTCCCTGCTGTGTGCCCGGGCCCAGGCGGCCACGGGCGACCTGAACGCGGCGACGACCACCGCGGCGGCGCTCGATCCCGACGGTCCCGAGGCGGTGGAGGCGTCGGCGCTGACTGCCGCGGCGCAGGGCTGCGTGGCGGCCGCGGTCGATGCCTTCGAGACGGCCGCCGCTCGCTGGGCGGACCGCTCGGCGCCGTTCGAGGAGGCCCGATGCCTGCTCGAACTGGCCGCGTCGGCGATGAACGACGATCCTGTCCTCGCGACCGCACGCGGGCGAACGGCGGTGACGATCTTCCGGGAACTCGGAGCCGTCGCCGCCGCGGACCGTTCCGCGGCCCTGTTGCGGCGTCTCGGGGTGCGCGGCGCCGGCATCCGCGCCACCACTCGCGCCGGCCCGGATCTCGACAGCGGCCTCACCGCCCGCGAACGCGAAGTACTGGACCTGCTCGCGAGGGGTTTGACGAATCCGGAGATCGCCGGCCGGCTGTTCGTCTCCCGCAAGACGGTGGCGCACCACGTGAGCCACATCCTCCGCAAGCTCGGCGTGCGGAACCGCTCGGAGGCCGCCGCGTATGCCGCCGCCCACCCGGAAGATGGGTCACCTGCCCGATGCGCGGCACCCGGGCGCGGCGCCATCCTCGGTGTATGACGAACACAAGCGAGAACTTCGGGATTTCACCGGCGGCCGCGGAGGTGTACGAGTCACGCTTCGTACCCGCGATCTTCGCGCAGTGGGCGCCACGGCTGCTGGACCAGGCTGCGATCACGACGGGCACGCGGGTGCTGGACGTGGCATGCGGAACCGGGATCGTCGCGCGCGTAGCCGCCGACCGGGTAGGCCCGTCGGGACGGGTGGTCGGTGTCGATGCCAGTGAGGCCATGCTGGCGGTGGCACGTCGGTTGCGTCCCGACCTCGAATGGCACCGGGGTGACGCCGGCGCGCTGCCGTTCGCGGACGGTTCGTTCGATGCGGCGCTGTGCCAGATGGCGCTGATGTTCTTTCCCGATCGTGCACGGGCGCTGCGCGAGATGCGCCGCGTGGCGACGGAGATGGTCGCCGTGTGTGTGCCGGCCGCGTTGGACGAGCAGCCGGCATACCGAGACTTCGTCGACGTCGCGGTGCGGCACGCCGGCCCGCCCGCGGCATCCCTCCTGGGCACCTACTGGAGTTGCGGGGACCGCGACGAACTACGGGGATGGTTCCGCGACGCCGGACTCACCGTCGATCGGTTCACCACGCACACCGGAAGCGCGCGGTTCCCGTCCGTGGATGCGATGGTGGCGACCGAGGTCGAGGGCAGCCCGTTGATCGAACGGCTCGACGCCGGAACGTACGAGGCGATCACCTCGGAGGCCCGAACGGTGCTGGCCCGGTTCACCGACCCGGACGGCTCGGTGTCGGCGCCTCTCGTGGCACACATCGTCACCGCGCGCTGAATACGCCCCGCTCCGAGCGAATGTATCGCCCGCTACCGCTGAGGAGATGAACGATACATTCGCTCGGCCCGAACGGATCGGTGACTACTCCCCGGAGGCCCGACGCACCGGGTAGTCGTCGGCGTCGTAACGGGGTTCGTACGTCTCGTGGGCGGGCTCGTCGTCCGTGTAGTGGTCCAGGTGCTCGAACACCGGGTCCTCGTCGTCCACCTCGAGCACCACCGCGCCGGGGCGTCGCAGCCGGGCCGGGACCAGCCGCAGCTCGTCGTCACTGTGTGACTCGACGCCGAGCCGAGAACGGTTCAGGCGCGCCATGCGACGGCGGCGGATCTCCTGCTCGACACGCACCTGGCGACGGAGGTAGATCAGGTAGCCGGCGAGGGCAGCCGTCGCCACCGTGCACAGCCACCACAGGGCCGACGAGACGATGAGGGCGAGGGCGGCGGTGATGATCGCGGCGAACAGCAGGCCGAGCACGGTGCGCTGCCGGAACTCGTAGCGCGCGGCCCGGGCCATGGCGTCGGCCTGCGGGTCGAACCCGCCGCGTCCGCGGCGCTGGGGCACGAACTCCCGGGCGGGAGCCCGGTCGGGACGCTCCTCGAAGTCGATGTCGGTGTCGTGATCGGTGTCGAGCTGTGTGTCCATGCGGTCCTCCGCTGGGTGGCGGTGTCTGCGGTCGTCCACCGTGCGGGCGCGACCGGAGTCGTCGCCGGCTGTGGGACGGGCGGAATCCCGACTCGGACGCCAGTGGGGGTCGGTGCGATGACCGGCGGCCGGCCCGCGCGGGGCGAGTGGCTCGTCGTCACCTCGGTGCAGGACCCGGGTTGCGAGTGCGGCGTCGGTCGTCTGGCGAATACGGGGGCGCTTCGTGACCAGCATGGGCACCAGAACGAACAACCACACGGCAACCAGCCCGATCCACAGGAGCGAGTTCGGCATTTCGGCGGCCCTCCTCCCAGTTGTCGCCTACCAGTCCGTCGACGCCACTGACCCCGTCAGGTTAGCGGCCCCGAAGCCGTCACCCGGACAGAAACGCCGACTCAGATGACTACAGCTGTCACACGAGTCACGCGAATCATGTGACACTCTCTTCACTCTAGTCACAGAGATATAGGACCGTGTGGGTATTACTACGCAGCGATGCACGTAATCTGCGTTACAAGATCAGGCCCAGGTGGCCCGGCCGCCCCGGATCAGCACATCGGACACGCTTCCGGGGACCTCCTCGACCGTCATCGCGACCAGCAGATGGTCGCGGAACCGCCCGTCGACGTCGAGGTAGCGCTGCAGCAGGCCCTCCTCCCGGAAGCCCACGTTGCGCAGGACCGCGCGGCTAGCAACGTTCTCCGGCCGCACCGTGGCCTCCACCCGGTGCAGCCCGGCCGGCCCGAAGCAGTGGTCGAGCCCCAGCGCCACCGCCGCCGTCGCCACGCCCAGGCCGTTGACGTGCTTGGCCACCCAATACCCGATCCACGCCGACCGCAGCGCGCCGCGCACCACGTTGCCCACGGTGATCTGCCCGCAGAACTCGCCGTCGAGCTCGATCGCCATCGGCAGCATGTGGCCCCGGCGGGCCTCCGCCCGCAGGCTGCGGTACAGCCCCGGCCACACGGTGATGTGATGGCGCATCTCCCACGGCACGTCGCCGGTGGGTTCCCACGGCTCGAGATGCGCCCGGTCCCGGATCCGCAACCGGCTCCACGCCGCCGCGTCCCGCAGCCGGATCGGCCGCACCGTGACCAGGCCGCCGGCCACCCGCAGCGGGCCCAGCTCCGCCGGCCATCCCGGATGACGGGTCATCAGCCGCGCTGTCCGAGGAAGGCGACGTCCACCGGATCCCCGGTGCGCACCTCGGTCACCTCCGGCTCGATCAGCACCAGGCAGTTCGCCTCGGCCAGGGTCGCCAGCAGGTGCGACGACGCGCCCGCCGCCCCACCGAGCGCCTGGACCATGTACTCGCCGGTCGCCTCGTCGCGCATCAGCTGCCCCCGCAGGAATCCCTTGCGGTCCGGGATCGAGGTGATCGGCGTGACGGTGCGGGCGGTGACGACGCGGCGCATCGGCTGCCGGCGGCCGAGCGCGATACGGATCAGCGGCCGCACCATCACCTCGAACACGACCAGCGCGCTGACCGGGTTGCCCGGCAGCAGGAAGGTGGGCACCTCGTCGCGGCCGAGCTGGCCGAACCCCTGCACCGAGCCGGGGTGCATCGCCACCCGCTCCACTTCGAGCTTGCCGAGATCCGACAACGCCTCGCGCACGTTCTCGAGCGCACCGCCACCGACGGCCCCCGCAACGACGACGATCTCGGAGCGGATCAGCTGGCCCTCGACGACCTCCCGCAGGCGCTTCGGGTCGGTGCTGGCGATCCCGACGCGGTTGACGTCCGCGCCGGCGTCGCGGGCGGCCGCCGCGAGCGCGTACGAGTTGACGTCGTACACCTGGCCGGGGCCCGGGGTGCGGTCCACGTCCACGAGTTCGCCGCCGATGGAGATCACCGAGAGCCGGGGACGCGGATGGACCAGCACCTTGTCGCGGCCGACCGCCGCGAGCAGCCCGACCTGGGCGGCCCCGATGATGGTGCCGGCCCGGACCGCGACGTCACCGGGCTGGACGTCGTCGCCGGCGCGGCGCACGTAGTCGCCGGTCCGGACAGGACGCAGGACCTTGATGCGCGCGCGGCCACCGTCGGTGCGGTCGAGCGGGAGGACGGCGTCGGCGAGGGTCGGCAGCGGCGCCCCGGTGTCCACCCGCACGGCCTGCCGTGGCTGCAGCCGGATCGGTTGACGCGAGCCGGCCGAGACCTCCCCCACCACGGGCAGAGTCAGCTCGATCGGCTCGCCGTCCTCGCCGGTCCGGTCGGTGCCCGCGCCCTGGACGTCGACGCTGCGGACCGCGTAACCGTCGATCGCGGCCTGGTCGAAGCCGGGCAGTGGCCGTTCGGTGACCACTTCCTCCGCGCAGAGCAGCCCCTGGGCCTCGGAGATGGCGACCCGGACCGGCCGTGGTGCCACCGCCGCCGCCGTGACCCTGGCCTGTTGATCCTCGACCGACCGCATACCGCTTCTCGTCCTCCCGACCTGTCGCGCCGTCAGTGCTTCAGGCGCTCGACCAGCCACTCCCGCAGGGAGGGGCCGTACTCCTCGCTGTTCAACGCAGAGTCAACCGCAGCGCGCAGATAGCCGCCGGGATTTCCGAGGTCGTGTCGAGTGCCGCGATGCACCACCACGTGCACGGGGTGACCCTCCTCGATGAGCAGGGCGATCGCATCGGTGAGCTGCAGTTCGCCGCCCGCACCGGGGGTGATCCGGCGCAGCGCGTCGAAGATCGCCCGATCGAGCAGATAGCGGCCGGCAGCGGCGAAGGTGGACGGCGCATCCTCAGGCGCCGGCTTCTCGACCATGCCGACGACCTTCAGCACGTCCGGGTTGACGGCGTCGGGCACCTCCTCGACGTCGAAGACGCCGTAGGCGCTCACCTGGTCCTTGGGCACGTCGATCGCGCACAGCACCGTGCCGCCGCGCTTGGCACGCACCCGCTGCATGGTCTCGAGGACGCCGCGCGGCAGCACGAGGTCGTCCGGGAGCAGCACCGCGATGGAGTCCTCGTCCGGATCGAGGGCGACCTCGGCGCACGCGACGGCGTGCCCGAGCCCGAGCGGCTTCTCCTGCACCACCGACTCCACCTCGAGCAGGCCCGGCGCCTTGCGGACCTTCTCGAGCAGGTGGTACTTGCCGCTCTCCTTCAGCTTCGACTCGAGGACCAGGTCCTCGACGAAATGCGCGACGACGCCGTCCTTACCCGGAGCCGTCACGATCACCAGGCGCTCGGCACCCGAGTCCGCGGCCTCCCCCGCCACGAGCTCGATTCCGGGCGTGTCCACCACCGGAAGAAGTTCCTTCGGCACGGTCTTGGTCGCGGGCAGAAAGCGCGTACCGAGACCGGCTGCGGGAACCACCGCCGTCCGGAAGTGGCCGGCTTCACCGGTCGCTCTGTTCGTCATAAACACCCACCCTAACTTTCGGCTACCACCCGGTAGATACGTCAGATCCTAAGGTGGCGGATATGAGCGCACTCTCCAAGTCGGAATGGCGGGCCCGAATCGTTGCTGCGCGACGGGCCCGCAGCGACGGGGAGCGCCGCGGCGAGGACGATGCCCTCGCCGCGGCGGCACGGTCGCTGGCCCCCGCTCGGGCGACGGTCTGCGCGTACGTGCCGGTCGGTTCGGAACCCGGTGCGTTGTCCCTGCTCGACGCCCTGCGCGAGGCCGGAAACCGGGTGCTGCTCCCGCTCACCCGTCCGGACAGCACCCTGGACTGGGCGCAGTACACCGGCCCCGGCGCCCTCGCCCCCGCCGGGTACGGCCTGCTCGAACCCACCGGGCCGGCGCTGGGCCCGGAGGAGGTGCGACGGGCGCACACCGTGGTGGTGCCGGCGCTCGCAGTGGACGAGCGCGGCGTGCGGCTCGGTCGCGGGGCCGGCTTCTACGACCGGACCCTGCACCTCGCCGCCGCCGACGCCGTCCTGGTCGCGGTGGTCCGGGACGACGAACTCGTGCCGGAGCTGCCGGAGGATCCCCACGACATCCGGATGGGCTGGGCCCTGACCCCCGGCCGCGGCCTGGTGCCGCTGAACGGGTCGCGCGACACCGGGAATAGAGCACCCAGGTAGCCACGTTGGCACTGTCGGCTGTAGAGTGCTAATGCTGCGGTCGCCAACCAATTCGCGGAGGATCCACCGGTGCCCACTTACTCCTATGCCTGTACGTCCTGCGACAACCGATTCGACATCGTGCAGTCGTTCACCGACGACGCCCTGACGGAATGCAACGAGTGCTCGGGCAAGCTGCGCAAGCTGTTCAATTCGGTCGGCATCGTCTTCAAGGGCAGCGGCTTCTACCGCACCGACTCCCGCGGCGGAGGCAGCACCGCCAGCGAGCCGGCCAAGTCCGACTCGTCGTCCGGCAGTTCGTCGAGCACCTCGTCGTCGGACTCCTCGTCGTCGAGCACCTCGTCGGCACCGGCCGCAGCCGCGAGCTGACACAGTTTCATCCACAGGCGGACGGTTCATCCACAGTCCGCCCGTGACCGGCACTTCACCGGGCCGGCGGGCACGGCCGAACTCGTAGGGTTCGGACCATGCCCGCCGGTCCGTTCTCGTTCCCGCCCCTGCGGAATCCGCTCGATCCCACCCTGCCAGACCGCCTCACGGCCCTGACACGACCGGGCTGGGCGCGCACCGTCGCCGTCCGCCGCGCGATCGCGGCCGGTCTCGTCGGGGTCGCGGCGGTCTCCGCCCTCACCGGCGGCCCGTCGGGCGACCGGACCCCCACGGTCGTCGCCGCCCGCGACCTGCGGCCCGGGCAGACCCTCACCGCCGACGACGTCACCGTCGTCGAGCGCGACTCGTCCCAACTCCCGTCCGGGGCACTCACCGACCCCGCCGAGGCGATCGGCCACACCCTGGCCGGACCGGTGCCCGCCGGCGAAGCCCTCGTCGGGGTGCGGATGCTCGGGCCGCGGCTGGCGGCGTCCGCCACCGGCGACGCGGCGGCCCGGGTGGTCCCGGTGCGCCTGGCCGATCCCGGCGTCGGGGATCTGCTGCGCGAAGGCGACCTCGTCGACGTCCTCACCGTCGCCGAGGACGACCCCCCCTCGTCGGGTGCGGCACCGGAGGTGCGGGTACTGGCCACGGGGGCGACCGTCGTGCTGGCCCAGGGAACGGACCGGACGAGCGACCGCGGCGAGAAGGTGGTCCTGCTCGCCCTGCCGCCCGAGCCGGCGACGACTGTGGCTGCTGCATCGCTCGTGAGCGCGTTGACGGTGACCCTGCACTGATCCGGGTCGGGATCCGCATTCCGGACTTTGCGACATACCTACTGGTCTATGGTGCGACTGCGAGCATGACGACAAGACACGTCTAGGAGAAGCGCCATGTTGAAAGGCTTCAAGGACTTCCTGCTCCGCGGAAACGTACTCGACCTCGCTGTCGCGGTCGTCATCGGCACCGCGTTCACGGCCATCGTCACGGCCTTCACCAGCAACGTCATCGAACCCCTGATTGCCGCGCTCGGCGGCGACAACGAGATGGGCTGGGGCTTCCAGATCCTCGCGGACAATCCCGCCACGTTCGTCAACATCGGCGCGGTGGTGTCGGCGATCATCAATTTCGTCATCATCGCCGCCGTCGTCTACTTCGTGCTGATCGTCCCGGCGAACGCGGCCAAGAAGCGGTTCGCCACCGAGAGGGACGACACCAAGGCGAGCGCCGAAGACCTGCTCATCCAGATCCGCGACCTCCTCCAGGCACAGTCCGGTCAGACCGGCGCACACGCCAAGCCGAGCCTCGAGGAGAGGGAACGGTAGGCGCACCCGTGCCGATCGACGAAAAAGGTTGGGCCCGCTCGGAATTCCGAGCGGACCCAACCCGTGTCAGCCTGTCGGCAGGACGTCGTGTCAGACGGTCCAGGGCTTGCCGTAGGTGGTCACGTTGTCGCCGTTCGCGGTGATGGCGCGAACGAACGGACGGACCTGAACGGCGCCGATGACGCCGGAGGCAGTGCCGTGAACGTTCGAGAACTGCACGGACTTGAAGTCACCGTCGAACTCGCCCTCGGCGACGACAAGCTCCTCGATGCCCGGAGCCGGGGTCAGCTCGAGCTCGGCGTAGGCCTGCGGGAGGATGTCGGTGACGGTGGCGCCGTCGGGGTCAATCTCCAGCTGCGGGGTGGAGTAGGTGACGCCGATGGCGCCGTCGATGCTGCCGGCCCACGCGAACTGGTAGCCGAACTGGAACGTGGTGCCCTCGGCGTCGGCGGCAGACTCACCGACGAGGTTCGCGGTGCCGCGGCCGTTGTGGAAGAACTCGCGGTTGAACGGGCTGCCGCCAAGGGCCGGAACACCCTGGATGAAGGTGTCCTCCTGGGTCACCACGACCTCGTAGCCGTCCGTGGAGACGATCCGGTTCTGATCGTCGACCGCAGCCTGCGCGGAGCCGGTCGCACCGAGGACCAGGCCCAGGACAGCGGCACCGGACACCGCGGCGTTACGTGCAGCCTTGAAGCCACGCGACTTGATTCCCATGATTTCTCCGTATTTCTTGGTGGGGATTACTGCGGGGTGGGGCGAGCAGGACTAGATCGTCCAGACCTTGCCGTAGGTGGTGACGTTGTCGCCGTTCGCGGTGATCACGCGGACGAACGGGCGGACCGAGACCGCGCCGATGACGCCGGTGGCGGCGCCGTGGACATTGGCGATCTGGACTTCCTTGAAGTCGCCGTCGAACTCACCCTCGGCGACGACGAGCTCCTCGATACCCGGGGCCGGGGTCAGCTCGATGCCCGCGGTGAACTGCGGAAGGATGCTCGAGACGGTATTGGTGTTGTCGATTGCGTCGACAACCTTGTAGGCAGGGACGGGCTTACCATCCTTGTCAAGGATCGCGTTACCGTCCTTGTCATACTGAAACACCGGCTTGCCCTCGTCGTCGAGGATCGGCTCCTCGACCTGAGTGGTCGCGAACTCCGCTTCGAGCTCGGGGCTCGCCCACGCGATGCCGATCGAGCCGTCGACAGCGGCGGACCACGCGAACTGGTAGCCGAACTGGAAGGTCGAGTCCTCGAAGTCCGCGGCGTCGGGGCCGACGATGTTGGCGATGCCACGGCCGTTGTGGAACCACTCGCGGCTGAGCGGGCTGCCGCCGATCGGGGGAACACCCTGGATGAAGGTGTCCTCCTGGGTCACGATGACCTCGTGGCCGTCCGACACGATCCGGTTCTGGTCGTCGACCACAGCGCCGGCGGTCCCGGTCGATCCCAGAACCAGGCCGAACACGGCAGCGGCGGCCACCGTGACGTTGCGGGCGGCCTTCACACCGCGTCGCGTCTGCATCTTCATGAATGCCTCATCCATTCTCTGCGTGCCGGGTCACGCACACGCGTCCGACAACTGCCCTGTCGCCCGCGAGGCATGCCACACCTGAGACACCGGGGAGCGTGCTCACCGGTGCCGACGTGTGCGTCATCCGCACGGTTGCGTTTCCGATTCGTGATGAAGATCGTCGCGTTAGCTACCGATCTTGACCTGAGCGAACCAGGACAGAGACTAGACCGTGATCTCTGAAGCCAGCAACGGCTACGTCCCGGGGCGAGGCGTCGTCGAACCCGGAATTGTTTCGGCCCGATGAAACAATCGGTGCCATTTCAACGGACGGCCAGAAGGGTTGCGGAGGCGTCGACAACCGCCTCCCACCCATGAACAGAGCCGCATACCCCCTGGTGGCGCGTTCACGCGCGGCTGTGGCCGAATACATACTGCTGATACGTTCGTGATACGCGCCACCGAAAGTGGAGCGCGCGTCGGGCGCGACTCGCCGTGTTGCAGAGTTACGAAAAGGTTGCGGAATCCCACCGCTGAAATTAACGATTCGGCATCGGCCGACTTCTACAAGTGGGGTAGATCACATGTGGCCGTGGTGCGGCGGTACCTGCCGGCGCAGCCATTCTTCCGAGTCGGACGAATCGTCTCCCGGCGAGCGCTCGTCGCGGGTCGTCTCGGGGAGGACGTCGCCGAAGATGCGGCGGAGCCGGGCCCGGTCGATCCGGGCCCGGCTCGCGTCGTCGCGCCGTGGTGCGTCGTCCGACGACGCGCCGGACGCGCTCTCGTCCGTGCCGGTGATGGCTATCCCTCCACCCGCGACAGTTCCTCGATCACGTGCGAGGCGAGCGGCAGGAGCGTGGCCATGCCGTCGCGGATCGCCGCGCGCGAGGAGGCGAGGTTCGCGACCAACGTGGAGCCGGACAGGCCGACCAGACCGCGGGACAGACCGGCGTCCATCGCACCGGCGGAGAAGCCGGACGAGCGCAGGGCCTCGCCGATCCCCGGGAGTTCCCGGTCGAGCACATCGGAGGTGGCGTCGGGCGTCACGTCGCGCGGCGACACCCCGGTGCCGCCGACGGAGATGACCAGGTCCACGCCGCCGATGACGGCGGTGTTGAGGGCGTTGCGGATCTCCACCTCGTCGGCCGACACCGTGACGACACCGTCCACGGCGAATCCCTCCTCTGCGAGGAGCTCGGTGACCAGGGGCCCGGCGGAGTCCGGGTTGTCGCCGTGCGCTACCCGGTCGTCCACGATCACCACGAGGGCTCGCCCGGTCCTGGGGGTTTCGAATTCCATGATGCCCACCGTAGTTGCCCTGTCCGTCGAACGAGCTGTATGTCCGAGAATGAATCCGGCGGCGTCTCTTCTCATCGGCCACCCGCCTCGGCCGCCGCGAGCTGCACGTCGACGGTCTTCTCGCTGCCACCCTGTGCGTCGGTGTAGGTGATGCGCACGGTGTCGCCGGGCGCGTACGAGCGGACCGCCGCGATCAGGGAGTCCCCGTCGGTGACGAGCCGGTCGTCGACCTTGGTGATGATCACGCCGCTCGGAATACCGGCCCGTTCCGCGGGCCCGCCGCCGGTGACCTCCATGACCCGAGCGCCGCGCACGTCGCTCTGCGACGGCACCTGGACGCCGATGACGGCGTGGGTCGCCTTGCCGGTGTCGACGAGTTCGTCGGCGATGCGGCGTGCCTGATCGACCGGGATCGCGAAGCCGAGGCCGATGGATCCGGACTGTCCGCCGGCCGTGGCGATCGCCGTGTTGACGCCGATCAACTGGCCGTCCATGTTCACCAGCGCGCCGCCGGAGTTGCCGGGGTTGATCGCGGCGTCGGTCTGCAGCGCATCGATGACGGTGTTCTGGTTGCCGGTCTCCCCGCTGGTCGACACGGGCCGGTCCAGGGCCGAGACGATACCGGTGGTCACCGTGCTCTCGAGACCGAGCGGCGAGCCGACCGCCACCACCTGCTGGCCCACCTGCACGGCGTTCGAGTCGCCGAGCTCGATCGGGGTGAGGTCGGTGCGGCCCTCCGCGCGGATCACGGCGATGTCGGAGATCGGGTCGGCGCCCACGATGGTCGCGGGGACCGAGCTGCCGTCGGAGAAGTACACCGTGAGCTGCGCGCCGGCGCCGCCCCCGGCGACGACGTGGTTGTTGGTGAGGATCAGGCCGTCGGAGGACAGGATCACGCCCGAGCCCTCGCCCTGCGCGGTGCGGCCGACCACCTCGATGCGCACGACGCTCGGTACGACCTTCTGCGCGACGGCCTGCACCGAACCGGCGGGGGCGGCGGCGACGGTCGTCGTGGACGGCCGCGGCGCGTCGAGGGCGTTGGTGACGGCCGTGCCGCCGGTCGACTGCTGCGTGGTCCACGCGCCGACGGCGCCGCCGATCCCGCCGCTGACCAGTGCCAGCGCGACGGCGCCGAGGGCGAGCAGGCCCCGCGCCGATCGGGGTGAACCCTGGGGCCCCGGCGCGGGCTGGGGCGGGGCGCCGAACGGCGCGGTGTGCCCGTACCCGGCATAGGGACCGGAGGGAGCCTGGTAGGGATTCGGCTGGTGCGGTGTCGGCTGCTGCGGTGTCGGCTGGTGCGGCTCGGGGCGGCCGCCACCCGGTGTGGGGTCCTCGCTCATCTCATCGCTTTCGGTCTACACGGCCGCCGGGTCGGCGGCTCGTCGTTCGGCTTCCAGCATGCCCGCGGCGGCTGAGAGTCCGCTTAGATCCGACGGCGATTTTCCTGTCAATCCGCCGGGTGTTCGAGCTGCGGGGTGCCGGGCAGCACGATCCGGACGAGGGCACCCCCACGCGACGAGATGTCGACCGCGATGGTGCCGCCGTGCTTCATCACCACCTGCCGCACGATCGCGAGGCCGAGGCCGGATCCGGGCATCGACCTCGACGCGGTGGAGCGGTAGAACCGCTCGAACACCAGCTCGCGGTCCTCCTCGGGGATGCCGGGCCCGGCGTCGTCGACGGTCAGTTCCATCAGGCCGGTGCCGAGCTGGCGCATCGACACCAGCACCTCGGCGTCGGCGGGACTCCACTTGGCAGCGTTGTCGAGGACGTTGAGCACCGCCCGGGAGAGCGCGGCGTGGTCGCCGTAGACGAACCACGGTTCCGTGTGCGCCGTGAAGTCGATGTCGGAGCGGCGGCGCCGGGCGCGTTCGAGGCTGCGCTCGACGACCTCCGAGATGTCGACGGGTTCGAACACCGTCTCGGGGGCGTCCTCGCGGGCGAGGTCGACGAGGTCGCCCACCAGGGTGGACAGCTCCTCGATCTGCGCCACCACGTCGGCGCGCAGCTCCGCCATGTCCTCCTCGGGCAGGTTCGGCGCGTCGGGCCGGCTCGCCGCGATGAGCAGCTCCATGTTCGTGCGCAGCGACGTCAGCGGGGTGCGCAGCTCGTGGCCGGCGTCGGCGACGAGCCGGCTCTGCCGCTCCCGCGACTCGGCGAGGGCGCGCAGCATCGTGTTGAAGCTCTCGGTGAGCCGGGCCAGCTCGTCGTGCCCGGTCACGCGGATCGGCCGCAGGTCATCGGTGCGGGCGACCCGCTCGGCCGCCGCGGTGAGGCGCGCGACGGGGCGCAGACCGGTGCGTCCCACCGTCGCGCCGGCAGCGGCGGCGAGCACCACGCCGCACCCCCCGACGACGAACAGCACGCTCGCGAGCCGTTTGAGGATGTCCGCCGTCGGCTGCAGGCGCTGGGCGATGACGATGGTGCTGCCGTCGGGGATGCGCTGCGCGAGCACCCGCTGATGGCCGACGGTGCGCAGCGACGACTCCCGTTCGCCCTTCGCGACGGCGAGTTCGGCGCCGCCGATCGGGACGGACGACCCGGGCGGCACGTACTGCCCCAGGTTGGAGTAGATGAGCGCCACGCTGATGTCGGAGCTGTAGAGCTGGGCGCCACCGATGTAGCGGGGGTCGTAGGTGATCAGGGTGCTGCTCTCGACGAGCGCGGCAGCCCGCGCCCGCAACTGCTTGTCGACGTCGGCGTAGAGGGCGCGGGCCACCACCGCGTACGCCGCGATGGAGGTCACCGCGACGGCGATCGCCACCGCGCCGGCGGCCAGCAACGTGACACGCCGGCGCAGCGGCACCGACCGGGTCAGCAGCAGCGGGGGGCGCATGGGGCGCTTCGAATCCGGGTCGGCGCCGTCGAGCCGGGTCACGGCGGGGTTTCCCGCAGGACGTAGCCGACGCCGCGCACCGTGTGGATCAGGCGCGGCTCCCCGTCGGCCTCGGTCTTGCGGCGCAGGTAGCCCACGTACACCTCGAGGGCGTTGCCGGAGGTGGGGAAGTCGTAGCCCCACACCTCCTCGAGGATGCGGCTGCGGCTGAGGACCCGGCGGGGGTTCGCCATGAGCATTTCCATGAGCGCGAACTCGGTGCGGGTGAGGCTGATCGACCGGGTGCCGCGGGTCACCTCGCGGGTGGACGGGTTCAGCGTCAGGTCCGCGAAACGCAGCGTCTCCTCCGACTCGGTGGCCGGGTCGGGCGAGGCGCGGCGGAGCAGCGCGCGCAGCCGGGCGAGCAGTTCCTCGAGCGCGAACGGCTTGGGGAGGTAGTCGTCGGCGCCGGCGTCCAGGCCGGCGACGCGCTCGGAGACGGAGTCACGGGCGGTCAGGACGAGGATGGGCAGGTCGTCGCCGGTACTGCGGAGTCGGCGGCACACCTCGAGGCCGTCGACCCGCGGCATCATCACGTCGAGGACCATCGCGTCGGGCCGCTCGGCCGCGACCTGTTCGAGGGCGTCCTGCCCGTCCGTGGCGAGTTCGACGGTGTATCCGTTGAAGCTCAGTGATCGGCGCAGGGACTCCCGCACCGCCCGGTCGTCGTCGACCACCAGAATGCGCATGGCCTCCAGTGTGGACCCGACCGCTGAGAGGTGTCTGAGAGGGCGGCGGCGTGTCCGGCGAGGGGGACCCGCCCGGCGCCGCGGTTCCCCCTCGCGGGTCGTCACACCTCGTTCGGGTCGATCACCCCGAGCCGCACGGCCTTCACGAGCCGTCGCGGGACGTGGTGCGTGACACCGGCGACGGTGACCGGCACCAGGGCCGGGACCTGCGCGTGCCACTGCGAGCGGCGGCTGCGGGTGTTGGACCGGGACATCCGGCGCTTGGGTACTGCCATGGTGATTCTCCTCGGGTGTCCGGGTGGGGGTCAGGGACGGCGACGCTTGCCGTACTTGCGTTCGAACTTCTCGACCCGGCCGGCGGCGTCGAGCACGCGGGCAGTTCCCGTCCAGAAGGGGTGGGATTCGCTGGTGACGTCCACGACGATCAGCGGGTAGGTGTTGCCGTCGGACCATTCGACCGTGCGGTCGGCGGTGACGGTGGAGCGGGTCAGGAACGCCGATCCGGTGTTGGCGTCCTGGAACACCACGGGGTGGTAGTCGGGGTGGATGCCGGGCTTCATGCTCGTCCTTCTCCTTCTGTCGGTGCGGTGCCGGCGGTGGGTGCCGGCAGGTCGTCGCACGGGTCTTCGTGGTACTCGCCGAACGGGTCGTCCCACGTCGGCCAGGCCGCCGGGCCGGCGAACTCCTCGTCGGTGAGCAGCGCCCACTCCAGGGCGCGGTGGATCTCGTCGGGGTCCGCGTCGTGGGTGAGGATCACCATCGAGGTGTCGCGGTCCCCGTGGGTGTCGTCCCAGCGCAGTGCCGCCATGGCCCGCCGTTCGCCGGAGACGCGTTGCTGTTGCTCGGGAGTCATCGCGGCGAGCCACGGCCCGGCGTGGGCGACGCGCAGGCCCTCACCGGCGGACTCGATCAGCAGCGCGTTGTCCGGTTGCGTCGCGACCCAGGCCCGGCCGCGGGCGCGGACCACGCCGTCGAGGAGGACGTCGATCGCCTCGTGCAGGCGCTGCGGGTGGAAGGGCCGGCGGGCACCGAACTCGAGCAGCCGCACGCCGCAGTCCTCGCCGAGCGGTGGTTGACCGCGCAGCAGCGGAGAGTGCGCGTCGGACACCGTCCCGCGCCGCGCGCCGGGCGGGATCTGCCGGAGCAGGTGTTCGACGTCGACGTCCTCGCCCCACGCGACGGGTGCGTCGGGCGCGAGCCGCGAGAGCACCGCGTGCAGCTTGGCCTGCTGCCAGCCGTCGGCTCCGGGCCGGACGACGAGGGCGTCGGCGAACTCGACCTGGCCGACGACGACCTGGGCGACGGTGCGGTCGTCGTCGAGTTCCTCGTCGCCGGTGGCGTCGGTGAGCCAGGTGGCGGCGTCGATGCAGGTGACGGTGGCCTCGATCCGCACGTCGTGGGCGGCGGGTCCGTCGATCTGCCCGACCACGCCGGAGACGACGACGTGCTCGACGGCCCAGCACAGCGCCTCGGGTTCGAGCCGTGGGTCGAGGAGCAGGACGATGCGGTCGACGTTGCTGCGGGCGTGCAGGCGCCGCAGCAGTGGGAGCAGATCCTCGCGGAGGGTGCAGGATACGCAGCCGTGGGCCAGTTCGAGCACGTCGAGGCGGTGGTCGTGCACGGTGGTGAGGGTGCGGCGCACGACCCCCTCACCGACGTGGTCGAGGTCGTGGTGCACGACGACGGTTCCCGGACGCAGCAGGGCCCGCGCGGTGCGTTCGGTGGGTCCGCCCCGGCCCGAGACGACGATCAGCGGCGTTCTGGTGTCCACCGGAACCCCTTTCGGTAACGATTGTCATTAGCTCGAAGGGAGCGTACAGTCGCTCGGGCCATTTGTCGAAAACGATTGTCGTTACGCCCTCGGGGCGCCGACAGAAGGGAGCCCGCCGTGTCGGCGCACTGCCAGGTGACCGGACGCAAGCCCGGCTTCGGGAAATCCGTCTCCCATTCGCACGTCCGCAGCAACCGCCGCTGGGACCCGAACATCCAGCGCAAGACCTACTACCTGCCCTCCGAGGGACGCCGGGTCACCCTGACGCTCTCCGCCAAGGGCATCAAGACCATCGACCGCGACGGCATCGAAGCCGTCGTCGCCCGCCTCCGCGCCCGAGGAGAAAAGCTCTAGTGGCTCGCAACGAGATCCGACCCATCGTCAAGCTCCGCTCCACCGGCGGCACCGGGTACACCTACGTCACCCGCAAGAACCGGCGCAACGATCCCGACCGGCTGGTCCTGCGCAAATACGATCCCGTGCTGCGCCGCCACATCGACTTCCGCGAGGAAAAGTAGGCCATGGCCAAGAAATCGAAGATCGCCCGCAACGAGCAGCGCAAGCTCGTCGTCGCCCGCTACGCCGCACGTCGCGCGGAACTGAAGGAGATCGTGCGGCGCCCGTCGAGCACCGACGCGGAACGCCTCGCCGCCCGGACCGCCCTGCAGCGTCTGCCGCGCGACGCCAGTCCGGTACGATTGCGCAATCGAGACGCTGCGGATGGACGTCCGCGCGGCCACCTGCGGAAGTTCGGGCTCTCACGCGTGCGCGTGAGGGAACTCGCGCACCGCGGCGAGCTGCCCGGCGTCCACAAGTCGAGCTGGTGAGGAGCGAGTCATGGCAGTCAAGAGGGGCCCGTCGAAGAAGTCGCGTGCCGTGGAAGGCCGCAAGCCCAAGAAGAACCCGCTGTTCGCGGCGAAGATCGAGTACGTCGACTACAAGGACGTGAACCTGCTCCGCACGTTCATCTCCGATCGCGGCAAGATCCGCAGCCGTCGCGTGACCGGCCTGACCCCGCAGCAGCAGCGGCAGGTCGCCGTCGCGGTCAAGAACGCCCGCGAGATGGCGCTGCTGCCCTTCACCACCACCAGCAAGTAGAGCTCCACTCGCGACGAGGGTCGCGCGGGCACGTGCCCGCGCGACCCTCGTCGTATCTGTGGACCGTCGAGTGTGCACAATTCGCGCTGGCTCACGGTGTGTCGTCCCGAGATGTGCACACTCGCGCGAGTTGTCCACAGGCCGTCGCGACCGCGGTTCCCTCCCGCACGGTCACCGGGCATCCTCGGCGATCATGGGGGAATTCGACGAACCGTTCCTGGGGACGCAGGCCGTACGGGCGGGCCTTCTCACGCCGCACCAACTTCGGCGATTCCGGCGCGTACACCGGGACGTGTACATCCACCGGGACGCGGCCGTCACACCGTACGGCCGCGCACGGGCCGCATGGCTCTGGGCGGGAGGCGACGGCGTGCTGGCCGGCTACTCGGCCGCTGCCCTGTTCGGCAGCCGATGGATCGACGCGACCGCGCCCGCCGAACTGATCCGACGCGGTAGCCGCCGGGGTACGGACGGGGTCGTCGTGCACGCCGAGACGATCCTCGACGACGAAGTGTGCACGCTGGCAGACATGCGGGTGACGTCTCCGGCCCGGACCGCGTTCGATCTCGGCCGTCGTCTCGTCCTGGATACCGCGGTCGAACAGCTCGACGCGCTGTGCCGTGCCACCCGCTTGGACCCTGCGCATGTCGCCGAACTGTCCGATCGGCACAGCGGCGCCCGCGGCGTGCGGCGGCTGAGGCAGGCGCTCCCACTGGTCGACCCCGGAGCCGAGTCGCTCCCGGAGACGCGGGTACGGCTGCTTCTCGTGCGTGGCGGCCTACCCCGCCCCAGCACCCAGGTCCCGGTCGCCGGCGTGGACGGACGCGTCCTCGGGTGGGCCGACCTGGGCTGGAAGCAATGGCGCACCCTCGTCGAGTACGACGGCATCCATCACTGGACGGACGAGCGACAGCGCACCAAGGACATCGAACGATACGAGGCATTTGCGGCGCTGGGCTGGTCCGTGGTCCGCGTCAACTCCGAACAACTGCGCCTGCGCCCTGGATCGGTCGTGGAGCGCGTGCGGATGCGGCTTCGAGCGGCAGGCGCTTCCGTCCGACCGCCGAGTGCGCACAATTCGCGCTGAGTCACGGCGTGTCGTCACGAGAAGTGCGCGCTCACGGGGCGACGGACGCGCGCAGGGCGGGCGCGGCGGGCCGACGCAGGGCGTCCGCGAGATCGTCCAGCCGGACCGGTTCGGCGACGAGTTCGTCCCACGGGTAGGTACCGGCCGTGCGGGTCAGGAACGCCACGGCACGACGGAGGTGGGCGGGCTCGTAGTTGTGGACTCCGGTGACGGTGAGCCACCCCCGCACGACGGCCTCGGGGTCGAGGGGCACCGAAGGGCCCGGCGTCACGGACCCGGCCAGCACGAGGCGGCCCCCGACGTCGAGCCGGCGCAGGCACTCCCCCACCGCCGCGACGGATCCCGAGAAGTCGAGCGCGACGTCGACGGGGCCGCCCTCGTCGCCGAGGGCCCCGAACCGCTCGGCCACCGCGATCCGTTCCGCATCCGGGTCGGCGCCGCGCACATCGGCACCGGCCGCCGCGCACAGCGCGATCGCGGTGACCCCGAGCAGGCCGGCGCCGCACACCAGCACCCGCCGTCCGGCGACGTCACCGGCCGCCTCGACAGCGGCGACCGCCGTCGCCGTCGCACATGCCGCCGGGGCCGCGACGACGTCCGGCACCGAGTCCGGCACCCGAACCACGCCCACCCCGGCCGGCAGCACGATGTGGTGGGCGTAGCCGCCCGACAACGCCCAGTCGCCGTCGAACGGTTCGTGCCCCACCTTGCGCACGGCCCGGCACTTGGCGGTCCGCCCGGACACGCACCTGTCGCACGCGCCGCACGAGGCCGTGACAGTCCACACGACGCGCGTGCCGACGACGGTCCCGGCACCGGGACCGGCCGCGACGACGTCACCGACGGCTTCGTGCCCCAGCACCGACGGCCGCGGCCCGGGCCGCCGTCCGGCGACGGTGTGCAGGTCGCTGCCGCACACGGTTGCGAGCCGGACACGCACCAGCAGTTCCCCGTCACCGAGCCGCGGGACGGGGACGTCGCGCACGTCGACGCCGTCGCCGGTCCACACGGCCGCGCGCGTCAGACCACCAGCGACCGGATCCATCCCGACATCCTTTCGATCAGGTAGACGACGGCGAACACGATGATCACGATCGCTCCGGCGAACTCGAAGTTCAGGGTGCGGATCGCCTCGAACAGCAGGAAGCCGACGCCGCCGGCGCCGACGATGCCGAGCACCGTCGAGGTGCGAATGTTGACGTCGAGCAGGTAGAGGCTCGAGCCGATGACGGACGGCACCGCCTGCGGAATCACCGCCGCGAACAACGTCTTCCACCAGCCCCCGCCGACGGCCCGCACCGCCTCGACCGGCCCGGGATCGATCTCCTCGACGGCGTCCGCCACGAGTTTGCCGAGGAATCCCACGGATCCGAGAGCGAGTGCGCACGCCCCCGCGACGGGACCGAGGCCGATCGCGGCGACGAAGATCACCGCGAGGATCAGCTCGGGCACCGCGCGGACGAACAGGATCACCGAGCGAGCCGACCAATACACAGCCGAGTTCGGGGACACGTTGCGGGCGGCGAGTATCCCGAACGGCAGGGAGAGCACGATCCCGGCGGCCGTGGCGACCGCACCGATCGCGAAGGTTTGCAGGACGGCGTCGAGCAGCCTGCCGCCGACGGCGGTGAAGTCCGGCGGGAGCAGCCGGGTGAACACCTCGAGTGACGGACCGATCCACGTGACCAGCGCACGCGGGTCGATACGCAGGCTGATCAGTGCACCGATCGTGGCGGCGGCGACCGTGCCGGAGAAGATGAGTCGCGCGGCTCTTTCCCGGCGCGGATCCGGAACGGAGGGTGCCAGCAGAACCCGCCGGACGACGACCGCGAGCACCTCCATCGCGGCGATGATCGCGAGGATCACGCACACGATGCCCAACGCCCGCGGATACACCAGTCCGCGCAGGGCGTCCTGGAGCGCGAACCCGATGCCGCCGGCACCGACGAAACCGAGCACGACGGAGGTGCGCAGGTTGATGTCGATGCGGTAGACGAAGGTACCCATCCAGGACGGAACCACCTGGGGCACCACGGCATTGAGCATCTCGCGGACATAGCCGGCACCCGTGCTGCGTACCGCCTCCCGTGGTCCGGGATCGGTCTGCTCGACGGCGTCGGCGAACAGCTTGCCGAGCATGCCGATGGAATGCAGCGCGAGCGCGAGCACGCCGGGCAGGACACCGATGCCGAGGGCGCGGACGAACAGCACCGCGAACAGCAGGTCCGGCACCGCCCGGCAGAAGGTGATCACCGCGCGCGCCACCGTGTACACGGCGGGGTGCGGGGTGGTGTTGCGGGCGGCCAGGAAGGCCAGCGGCACCGACGCGACGGTCGCGAGCACCGTCCCGAGCACCGCCATCAGCAGCGTGTCGAGGGCGAGTTTCCAGATCCGGCCCGGATCGTCGAGGGTGGGTGGAAACATGCGGCCGAGCAGGCCGGCGACGTCGTCGAGCCCGTCGAGCAGTGCCGCGGGGGCGAAGTCGATGTAGCGGGCGGAGACCAGGACGACGAGGAGAGCGACAGCCGCGCACGTTCCCAGCAGACGCCGGCGGCGGACGGCCGACCGCGGCAGGCGCCGCCCGACACGGTCGGGCGGCGACGGCGCGAGGGCGGTGCTCACGACGGTCCCGTCGGCGCCGAGGCCGGCCGGGCGGCCGGGTCGACCCGCCGGTAGATGTCCATGGCCTCACCCCTGCTCAGCTCCACGGCCGGCCGGTCGAGCACCTTCCGTCCGCCGCGCAGGCCGACGATCCGGTGGGCCCAGCCCAGCGCGAGGTCCACCTGGTGCAGGGTGCACACGACGGTGAGCTTGTCCTCCATGCACACACGGAAGAGCAGGTCCATCACCACCCCGGCGTTCTCGGGGTCGAGGGACGCGACCGGTTCGTCGGCGAGCAGGACGGTGGGACGCTGCATCAGCGTCCGCGCGATCGCGACCCGTTGCTGCTGCCCACCGGAGAGGGTGTCGGCGCGACGATCCGCGAGGTCGGCCAGCCCCACGCGGTCGAGGTGGTCGAGGGCCTCGGTGCGCATCCGCTTCGGGTACGTCGCGGCGCCGTAGCGGGGCAGGCGCAGGCGCCCGAGCCCGCCGACGAGGACATTCTCGAGGCAGCTGAGCCGTCCGACGAGGTTGAAGTGCTGGAAGACGAACCCGACCTCCCGCCGCAGCATGCGCAGCTCGGCGCGGGACGCCAGATCGACGCGGGTGCCGGCCACCTCCACGGCCCCGTCGGTGACGCTGTGCAGACCGTTGAGGCAACGCAGCAGCGTCGACTTGCCGGAGCCGGACAGGCCCAGCAGCACGACGAGTTCGCTGCGGTGCACCTCGAGGTCGACACCGTCGAGAGCCACGGTGTCGCCGAACTTCTTCGTGACGCGACGGGCGGAGACGACGACATCATCGCCCGCCACGGTGAGGTCTTCGTCACCCGCGACGGTGAGGTCTTCGTCGCCCGCGACGGTGTGATCGCTGTTCAACTCAGCCCTTGCACTTGTCGGACTCGGTCAGGGCACACACCTCGCGCACGCCCTCGTAGTCGGCGTCGGTCGCGGCGACGACGCCCCACGCCCGTTCGTCGGTGATGCGGCACTCGCCGTCGCACAGTCCCGCGGCGCGCATGTGATCGGCGTTGGCCTTGTCGACGAAGATCGTGCGGAGCCGGTCGACGGTGTCGGCACCGAGCGAGTTGCTCGCCACGAACAGCGAGCCGGCGATCGTCTCGGACTCCCAGACCTTCTTCAGTTCGCCTTCCTTCAGGTCGCCGCTGGCGATCATGGTCTCGTCGACCATGGTGTCGAAGGCGAATCCGGCATCGCAGTCGCCGGCGGCGATCGCGAGGGCCGAGGCGTCGTGGCCGCCCGCGTAGATCGGGTTCACACCGGCGGCGACGGCCTGCTCGGTGCCGGATTCGACGACGCCGGCCTCGATGAGTCCCGCGGAGGGGTAGAGGAATCCGGACGTGGATCCCGGGTCCACGAAGCACACGTCCTTGCCGGCGAAGTCGTCGATGCCGTCGATCTCGGTGTTGTCGGAGCGGGTGAGGCCGTAGGACCGGTAACCCGGCTCGCCGCCGGCGGCCTGGACGACGGCGCCGAGCGGGCTGACATCGGCGCCGTTGACGCCGGCCACGACGTAGGCGAACGGGCCGAAGAAGGCGAGGTCGACGTTGTCGGCGATGATGCCCTCGACCACGCCGGCGTAGTCGGAGGCCTGCACGAACTCGACCTCGGCGTCGGTCTCGCGCTCGAGGAGCGCGATGAGCGGGTCGTAACCGGCCTGCAGGTCCGCCGAGTTCTCGGCGGGAATCGCGGCCAGGGTGAGCTTCTCGGGGAAGCCCTGGGCGTTGACGGCGTCGGGATCGGAGCCGCCGCAGGCGGTGAGGGCGAGAGCGAGGCCGGTCGCGAGCGCGGTCGCGGCGACCGTTCGGCTGGAGCAGTGCATGTCGGGAAGTCCTCGGGGTCGGGGTGTCTGTCAGGACTGCAGGAGCAGATCGGGCAGGTCGGCGACGGAATCGACGATGTGGGTGGCCCCGGCGTCGCGCAGCGCCTGTTCGTCGTGGGCGCCGGTGCGGGTGCCGGCGACGACGGAGGCACCGGCGCGGCGGCCGGAGAGCATGTCGCCCACGGTGTCGCCGACCACGGCGACCTCGCGAACGTCGTCGATCTCGGCGCGCAGCAGCGCGGTGAGCACCAGGTCGGGGTACGGCCGGCCGCGAACGGCGTCGGACGGCGCGAGGGTGAGATCGGCGAGGTCCTCCCAGCCGAGGGCGGCGAGCAGCCGGTCCTGGGTGGTGCGGCTGAAGCCGGTGGTGAGGGCCACGGCGAGGCCGGCGTCGCGCAACCGGGTGATCGCCTCGGCGGCCCCGGGGATCGGCTCGACCTCGCCGGCGTCGACGAATTCGTCGTAGGCCCGCTCGAAGGCGGCGTTCGCGGCGCGGGCCCGTTCCTCGGAGCCGAACAGGGACCGGAAGACGACGATCTTGGACCGGCCCATCGTGTCGAGGACGTAGCTCCGGGCGGCGTCGCGTTCGGGCCCGTCGGCGGGCAGTCCGACGCTGGTGGCGGCCGCGTCGAAGGCGCGGAGGACGAGGCCGCCGTCGGCGACGGTGGTGCCGGCCATGTCGAGCACGGCCAGTCGGATGACAGTCATTGCTACTCCGGAATCGTTGCGGGAGAGGATGTTCAGAGCTCGAGGAGATCGGCGGTCCGCTCGCCGAGGTAGGGGCCGAGGGTCATGCCGCGGCCGCCCGGCCCGGCGATGATCCAGATGTCGTCGTCGACGCGGGCACGGTGGACGAGTTCGGTGGGATCGAGGCACTGGCTGTAGACCCCGGCCCAGCGCCGCATCACCGGCGGGAGCCGGCGTCCGAGCAGGTCCTCCGCGACGGTGACGAGGTGCTCGTACGGGGCCTCGTCGACGTCGAAGGCGAACGGTTCGTCGTACTCGTGGGTGTCGCCGAGAGTGAGCCCGCCGTCCAGGCGCTGCACGCACAGCAGCTGCATGCGGTGCCGCTCGGCGGTGAGCGCCTGCGGTTCGCGCGCCTTCAGCTCCTCCAGCGCGGCCCCGGCGAATCCCGGGTAGTAGCGCAGGCTGTCGCCGTCGGCGACGGACGTGGTGAGCTTCTCCCCCAGCGGCGCGGTCTGCATCATCTGCAATCGCACGCGGCGCAGGGGCAGGTCGCCGCCGAGTTCGCGGGCGAGACCGGACAGGGTCGCTCCGGGGCACACGAGCACGAGGTCGGCCTCGTGGACGGCGCCGTGGTCGTCGCGCACCTGCACGGTGCCGTGGGCGGTGCGGGTCACGGTGCGCGCCTCGGTCTCCGGCCGGAATCGATACCGCCCGGAGGTGGCGAGGTGCCACCGGATCGCGGGCAAGGCGACGCGGGATTCGACGGCGGCGTCGGTGCTGCAGTGCAGACCGGCGACGAACTTGCCGCGCAGGGCGGGATTGAGCCGCCGGACCGCCTCGGGCTCGAGCAGGGTGAAGCCCCGGTCACGCGCGTCGGCGCGGTCCGCGGCCTCCCGGGCGACGGCCACCTCGGCGTCGGTGCGAAGAAGGGTGATCGACCCGTTCGCCCGGAAACCGATGCCGGGGACGCGGGCGCCGAGGTCGGCCCACAACTCGCGGGAGCGCAGGGTGGCAGCCAGTTCGCCCTCGGTACGCCCGGAGACCCACACGAGGCCGAAGTTGCGGACGGTGGCGCCCCGGGCCTCCGGTTCGCGTTCGAGGTGAACGACGTCGTGTCCGCGGCGGACGGCGGCGTCGGCGTGGGCGGTGCCCAGAATGCCGCCGCCGATGATCAGGATTCGCATGGCCCCGAGCCTGAGCGATGGTCTAGACCAATGAGGGGACGGCAGGCGAACGCGCGGTGAACAATTGGTATAGACCAAAATCCGGTACGCTTCGAGCGTGACAGCAACCGCTCGCGAGGCCCGGGTCCCCAAGCACCAGATCGTGCGGCATCAGGTCGACGCCCTGCTCGACGAACTCTCCGTCGGCGACCCGGTGCCCTCCGAGCGCGACCTCGCCACCCGGTTCGACGTGGCCCGGGAGACCGTGCGCCAGGCGCTGCGCGAACTCCTCGTCGACGGCCGCATCGAACGCCGCGGCCGGGGCACCGTCGTCGCGAAGCCCAAGATCCTGCAACCGCTGATCATCGGCTCCTACACCGAGGCCGCCCTCGCGGAGGGCCGCAGCGCGGGACGCATTCTCGTCGGCTGGACCGACCTCGCCGCCGACCCCGACCTCGCCGAGGTACTCGCGATCGCCGTCGGCGACCCCGTCCTCGAACTCGAACGCGTCCTGCTCACCGACGGCGTCCGCGTCGGACTCGAACGGACGCGCCTGCCCGCCGATCGCTATCCGGGGCTCGTCGACAGCTTCGACTCCACGTCGTCGCTGTACGCGGCGATCCGCGCGCGCGGGATCACCTTCGCGCGCGCGGTCGAGTACATCGAGACCACCCTGCCCGACGCCCGCGAGGCGGCACTCCTCGACGCCGACATCCGCACGCCCATGCTCCTGCTCAACCGCGTTTCCTACGATCAGCACGACGCGCCGATCGAGCAGCGGCGGTCGCTCTACCGCGGGGACCGAATGACGTTCGTCGCCACGGTGACGCCCTGAGTCCGCCCCGGAGCACGGCGGCGAGGTGCGCCGGTCCCGGGCCCGGAGCCCCTCAGGAACCGTCGTCGCCGCACACGCCGAGATGCTGCAGGACCAGTTCCTGCCGTCGCACCAGCCGCTCCGAGATCGTCCAGTCGGCGTGCTGGTAGCGCGGATGCTGAGCCAGCGCGATGACGTTGGCCGGGGGGTGAACAATCGGGTCGGTCGGCATTTTTTCAGCATCGCAGACTTTCGCCCGCGATGCCCGGCCGGGCTCCCACCCGCATCGTTCCTGCTGCCCGGCACGCCCGGTGAGCCGCGGTGCCGTTACCGCCGGTAAGGTTCTCGGCCTGGCGTGCAGCGCCTGAGTGTCGGGTGGTGACGAAGGGTTGTGACGGTCGGTGTCGGGCGTGATCGCGGGATTCAGCGTCATCTTCGTGATCATCGCGATCGGATTCGCGCTCGGCCGCACCGGCACGCTCGGACCCGAGGGACAGTTCGTGCTCAGCCGGATGGTGTTCTTCGTCGCCACCCCCGCGCTGCTGTTCGACTCGCTGGCCACCTCCGACCTGTCGGTGATCTTCTCCCCCACCCTGTACGTCGCCGCGGCCACGGCGTTCGCCGTCGCCGCGCTCTACCTCGTCGTCGCGAAGCTGTGGCTGCGCCGGCCCCTGCCGGAACTGACGATCGGCGCGCTCGCCGCCTCCTACGTCAACTCCGCCAACCTCGGCATCCCGATCGCGGTGTTCGTCCTCGGCGACGCCTCCTTCGTCGCGCCGCTCCTGCTGTTCCAGATCGTGCTGTTCTCCCCCATCGCGTTGACGATGCTGGACCTGTCCACGATGCGCGCCGGGGCGTCCCGGATGGAGACGATCACCGCCCCGTTCAAGAACCCCATCGTGCTGGCCGGTGCGGCCGGGCTCACCGTCGCCGTCGCCGGCTGGACGCTGCCCACCGCGCTGATGCAGCCGTTCCACCTCCTCGGGGGCGCCTCGGTGCCGGGTGCCCTGCTCGCGTTCGGCCTGTCGCTCCAGGGCGTGCGGGTGCTCGAAAAGGGCACGAGCCCACGCCGCGACGTCGCGCTCGCCTCGGTACTCAAGATCGTGGTGCAGCCCGTCCTCGCCTACGTCATGGCCCGCCACCTGATGGGCCTCGACGGGCACGAGCTCTTCGCGATCGTCGTGGTGGCGACGCTGCCGACCGCACAGAACGTGTTCGTCTACGCCAGCCGCTACGGCCGCGGCATGGTGCTCGCCCGCGACGCCGCGCTGGTCACCACGCTCGCCTCGATACCCGCGATCGGCGTCGTCGCCGCGCTGCTGGCATGACGGGCACGGCTAGGTTGAGACCCATGCGATTGCTGCTGCTCGCCGCCTGCTGCGTCCTGGCCGTCGCGTGCGGTCCGGGCGGCGCCGGCGTCCCCGCCCTGCCCGAGGCGCCGACGCCGGAGGGGGCAACGGTCTTCACGGCCCGCGACGATCTCGTCGACCCGCACCCGATCCCGATACAGTCGTGGACCCGCGTCGACGGCGACCGCATCGCCGTCCACTTCGAGACCGGCACACCCGAGTGTTTCGGGGTCGACGCCACCGTCACCGAGTCCGGCACCACCGTGACGGTGGCGCTGCGCGGCGGCACGCTGCCCGAGGCGGTGGACCGGGCGTGCATCATGATCGCCGTCACCGGTGTGCTCGAACTGACGCTGCGGGCGCCGCTCGCCGACCGGATCGTGACGGCCGGCTGATCGATGGCCCGCACCCCCCGGCACTGGCTGCTGCTCCTGTGCACGGCGACGGCGCTGCTGCACGCGACGTTCCAGTCGGTGCGCGTCCTCGTCTCCTACCGCGTTCTCGCCCTCGGCGGCGACGCGGCCGTGATCGGCGTGGTGACGGCCCTGTTCGCCCTCGTTCCGCTGGTGCTCGCGGTGCCACTCGGCCGGGCCGTCGACCGCCGGCACGCGGCCGGAATCCTCCGGGCCGGGGTGGTCGTGTCGGTGGCCGGTGCGCTGATCATCGCCCTCAGCCCGGACCTGCTGGTGCTCGGTCTCGGCAACGCCGTCCTGGGTCTCGGTCAGCTCCTGGTGACGGTGTCGGGGCAGGCGTTCGTGTCGATCCTGTCGCCGCCGGGCGAGCTCGATCGCGGCTTCGCGGGCATCACCCTCGGGGTGTCGGTCGGTCAGGCGATCGGGGTGCCGCTCGCCGGCGTGATCGCTGCGGCGAGCAACGGCGAGACCGTCGAGACCACGCCGGCGCTGCTCGTGATGACGGTTCTGGCCGCGATGGCCCTGCCGTTCGTCGTCGGCTTGCGCGAACCACCCGGTTCCGGACGCACCCCGGACGACGCGCCCCCGCAGTCGGTGCTGTCGATGCTGCGCACGCGCGGGATGAAGCCCGCGATGTTCTCGAGCCTCGTGGTGCTGGCGTCCGTGGACATCGTCGTCGCGTACCTGCCGCTGCTCGGTGAGGAGTTCGGATTCGGGGTGCTGCTCGTGTCGGCTCTGCTCACCGCCCGCACCGTCGCGTCGATCGTCTCGCGCGCGGTGCTGCCGTGGGCGCTGCGGACGATCCCGCGGCGACGTCTGCTGCTGTCGGCGACGGCGTGCACTGCGCTGCCCGTCGCGGCCCTGCCGTTTCTGCCCAACCCGTGGGCGCTGGGCGCGCTCCTGGCGCTCTGCGGCGCCTTCTGGGGTTTCGGGCAGCCGCTGACCATGACGTGGGTGGTCGAACTGGTGGCACCGGCGGACCGGGCGTCGGCGCTGGCGGTACGCCTCACCGGCAACCGTCTCGGCCAGGTGTCGGTGCCGTTGGCAGCCGGCGCGATCGCCGGGGTCGCCGGCACCGCCTCGGTGTTCCTGGTAACCGCGGGACTGCTGTCGGCTGCCGCGGTGAGCACGTGGCGGGCGCTGCGCAGGTAGACGCCACCCGTGCGCGCTTTCGGTAGCTCCCACTACCGGAACCGCGCACGGCCGCGTCAGCGGCGGCGCAGCCGCGCATAGTCACCGGCGGCGCAGCCGCGCATAGTTACCGGCGGCGCAGCCGCGCATAGTCACCGCCGGCGCAGCCGCACGTAGTCACCGACGACGGCGGCGCCGAGTCCGTCGACGTCGGGCGCGACGACCCGCCCACCGACCCGGCGGGCCATACGGTCGACGATCCGTGCCAGCCCGGGATCGTCGCCGAGCCGGAAGATCGTCACGTGCGCACCGGCGCGGGCGAGATGATCGAATTCGCGGACCGTCATCCCCAGGGTGCGGGCGCTGGGTGGGTAGTCGAACGCCGCGTAGCCGTCCGCCTCGAGGTGCGCGGTGGGTTCGCCGTCGGTGACCACCAGCACCACCGGCTGGGCGTTGGAATGCCGGCGCAGGTGCCGGCCGGCCAGCATCAGCGCATGATGCAGGTTGGTGCCCTGCTCGTAGACCCCGTCCAGCCCGGCGAGTTCGGTGGCGGTGACGACCCGAGCGTGCCGGCCGAACGCGATCAGCTGCAGCGCGTCACCGCGGAACCGGGTCGAGACCAGGTGGTTGAGGGCCAGTGCCGTGCGCTTCATCGGCACCCATCGACCGTCCATCACCATCGAGAACGAGGTGTCCACCAGCAGTGCCACGGCGGCCTGGGTGCGCTGCTCGGTCTCGACGACCTCGACGTCGGTGACGTCCATCCGCACCGGGATTCGCGCGGGAGCGCGCAGGGTGGCGTTGGTGAGGGTGCGCACGACGTCCCACGGCTCGGTGTCTCCGAACTCCCACGGACGCGACGCCCCGGTGGGCTCGCCCGTCGCCCCCGCACGGCGGGTCTCGCGCTGCCCGCCGCGGGTGGACAGCTGGTCCATGACGTCGCGCAGCGCGGTCCGGCCGAGTTCGCGCATCGCCTTGGGCGACAGTCGCCACTGCCCGTCGGCGCCGCGATCGAAGAACCCCTGCCGTTGCAGTTCCTTCTCGAGCTGGGCGAGCATGCGCGCGTCGGCCGCGGCCTCGTCGCCGAGCTGGCGAGCCAGCGCGTCGAGGTCGATGTCGTCGAGGGAGGCCCCGGCGTACTGCTGGGAGAGCTGCTCGGCGAGCGCGTCGAGTTCGGCAACCTCCTGCAGCGCCCCGGTCGCTTCGCCGAGGCCCATGCCCTGGTCGCCACGGAACCGCTCCGACCCGGTCCAGTCCTCGCCGGGACGGGCGGCGCGCAGGTGCGAGTCGAGGCGGTCGAGCTGCGACATCAGGCTCGGCGAGCCGAACGCCTGCTGGGCGAGAGCGTCGAGCTCGTCCCGCTGTTCCTGGCTGAGCGAGTTGCGCAGTCGCTGCGCCGCCGCCGCGCGCTGGGCGAGCGAGTCGAGCAGTTCCTCCACGTTGCGGGGGTTCTCCGGGAAGAAGTCGCCGTGCTCGGCCATGAACTGCTCGAAGTCCTCCTGGGTGTCCTCCCCGCGGGAATGCTTGTCCAGCAGATCGTTCAGATCCTCGAGCATCCGGTTCACACGTTCGCGGTCCTCGTCGGTCGCGCCTTCGAGGGCCTGCTTCATCCCGGCGAACCGCTGGTCGAGCATCTCCCGCCCCAGCAGATCGCGGATCTTCTCGTAGTCCTCCCGGGCTTGCGAACTGCGCCAGTCGTAGTCGGCGAGTTCCTGCACGGCCTGGGCGGCGGAGGCGGGCAGTTCCTCGATCCGCATCTCCGCGAACCGGGCCTCGTCGTCGAGAGCGCGCGCGAGCGCCTTGCGCTCCTCGAGCACGGCCCGGTCGAGCAGCTCGCGCACCTCACGCAGCGTGCCGTCGAGATTCGTGCGGTCCAGCAGGTCCCTGCGACGCCGATTCGCCTGCGCGGCAAGCCGGTCCAGGCCGCGCATGGACCCGTGCCCGCGGCGCAGCAGCTCCCGCAGCGCCCGTCGCGGCGAACTGCCGGACAGCACGTCCTCGCCGATGGCGGCGAGGGCCTCACGCAGATCCACCGGCGGGGCAAGCGGGTCGCCGCCGTCGTAAGGTCCGTACCTCGCGCCCCGGCTCATCAGGAGTACACCGCGGCACCGTCGTCGTCGGCGTGCTTGGCGATGCGCCGCGCCAGATAGAGGCCCTCGAGGGCGAGTTCGACGGCGGCAGCCCGGGTTCCGATGCCGTCCGCGCCGAGCCGTTCGGCGACGACGTCGAGGACGGGCAGGTCGGGCAGCTCGTCGAGCAGCGCCTTGGCGGTGATCCGGTCGCCGGTCACCACCGGCCGGCCCTGCTCGACGGCCGCGACGAGCGGACCGAGGTCCACCCCGGCCAGCCGGGTGCGGGCGGCGTCCGCCGTGGCCCGCCGGAGCAGGTGGTCGAGCACCTCGAATTCCCGTCCCTCCTCGCCGGATTCGAACTCGACCTTGCCGCGCAGCACCTCCACGACGGTGCCGAGGTCGACGGGCCGTGCGACGGGGTCGGCCTCGCCGAGCACGGCCCCGCGACGCATCGCGGCGGCCGCGACGGTCTCGGCGCCGGCGACGGCGAAGCGCGCGGACACGCCGGAACGCTGGTCCACCGACGTGGATTCGCGCAGCAGGCGGGTGAAGCGGGCCAGGATCTCGAGCAGGAAGTCCGGGACCCGCGACTGCAGCTGCGCCTCCTGCTCGATGACGGCGATCTCGTCGTCGAGCTGCGTCGGGTAGTGGGTACGGATCTCGGCGCCGAACCGGTCCTTGAGCGGGGTGATGATTCGGCCCCGGTTGGTGTAGTCCTCCGGGTTGGCGCTGGCGACGAGCAGGACGTCGAGCGGGAGCCGCAGCGTGTACCCGCGCACCTGGATGTCGCGCTCCTCCATCACGTTGAGCAGCGAGACCTGGATGCGCTCGGCGAGGTCGGGCAGCTCGTTGACGGCGACGATGCCGCGGTGGGCGCGGGGTACGAGACCGAAGTGGATGGTCTCGGGGTCGCCGAGGCTGCGGCCCTCGGCGACCTTGACGGGGTCGACGTCGCCGACCAGGTCGGCGACGGAGGTGTCGGGGGTGGCGAGCTTCTCGGCGTAGCGCTCGCTGCGGTGCCGCCAGGCGACGGGCAGGTCGTCGCCGAGCTCCGCGGCGCGGCGGATCGAGGCGGGGGTGATCGGGTCGTAGGGATGCTCCCCGAGCTCGGAGCCGGCGATCACCGGTGTCCACTCGTCGAGCAGCAGGGGCAGGGTGCGCAGCAACCGGGTCTTGCCCTGACCGCGTTCGCCCAGCAGCACCACGTCGTGGCCCGCGAGGAGGGCGCGTTCGAGTTGCGGAACGACGGTGTCGTCGAATCCGACGATGCCCGGCCACGGGTCGATGCCGTCGCGCAGGGCGGCGAGCAGGTTCTGCCGGATCTCGTCCTTGACGGAGCGGTGCACATGGCCCGAGGCGCGCAGCTCGCCGAGGGTGGACGGCCTGACTGTGGGTGACGTCACCCCTCCCAAGGTACGAGCGTTCGGTGATTTCGGCACCTGCAGCCGCGGCGCGTCGCCGCGGCGGGAACGCCGCGCGGGAGCGCCTGCCCGGCCCGGTTCGGTACCCGATGTCGGCGGCGATCCCTACACTCCCGCCATGGACACCTGGCTCCTCGCGGCACTGCTGGGCCTCGGGCTGGCCGCCGCCACCGGCCTGCGCACCTTTCTCCCGCTGCTGATGCTCGGCACCGCGGTGCACTTCGGCCTGTTCGGGATCGCGCTCAACGAGTCGATGCAGTGGGTCGGGTCGACGGGCGCGCTCGCCGCCCTGGCGATCGCCACCGTCGTCGAGATCGGCGCCGACCTGGTCCCCCTCGTCGACAACGTCCTCTCGGCCGTCGCCACCGTCGTGCGGCCCGTCGCCGGCGCGCTCGCCGCCTGGGCCGCGTTCGCCGATCTCGACCCGGCGATGGCGGCCCTCGCCGGCATCGTCGTCGGCGCCCCGACCGCGATGGCGGTGAGCACGGTGCAGACCGGCACCCGCGCGGCGAGCACGGTCACGACCGCGGGACTCGGCAACCCGGCGCTGTCACTGCTCGACGACCTGCTCTCCTTCGTCACGTCGTTGATCGCGCTCGTCGTCCCGCTGCTCGTGGTGCCCCTGCTCGCCGGCTTCGCGTGGGCCGTCCACCGCGGGTACCGAGGGCTGAGCCGCCTGCGGACGGACTGACCGGTTCTGATAGACACGACGCCATGGCGGACACCGACATCTCCTTCTCCAGCGGCGACGTGACCCTGCACGGCAGCCTGCGCGTGCCCGCCGCGGGCGACGGGGACGTCCCCGCCGTGCTGCTGCTCGCCGGCAGCGGTCCCACCGACCGCAACGGCGACAGCGCGCTGCTGCCCGGCCCGATCGGCACCCTGCGTCACCTCGCCGACGTGCTCGAACGCAACGGCTTCGCCAGCCTGCGCTACGACAAGCTCGGCAGTGGCGTCACCGGCCTCGGTCCGTACGACGTCTCCGACGTCGCCGACCTCGGATTCTCCACCTTCATCGACGCCGCCACCGACGGCCTGCGGTTCCTCGCCGGACAGCCGGGCGTCGACGCCGAGCGGCTCTACGTCGTCGGGCACAGCGAGGGCGCGCTCATCGCCCTCTCCCTCGCCCACGCCGGCGCGCCCGTCGCGGGCATCGCCCTGCTCGAGCCGCTGGCGGTGCGGCTGCTGGACCTGCTCACCGCCCAGATCGACGCCCAGCTCGACGCCGTCGTCGACGCCGGTCAGCTCCCGATCCAGGTGGCCGACGAACTGCGCCTCGCCCTCGCGGACGCCGTCGAATCGCTGCGGGCCGACGGCACCCTCAGCGACACCCTGCCCGAGCCGCTCCGCAACGCCGGACTGGTCTCGGCCAACGCAAAGGCCCTCGCCGAGGAGGACGCCCTCGATCCGCGGATGCTCGCGGCCCAGCTCGACGGGGCGCTGCCGGTACTCACCAGCGTCTCCGCGAAGGACATCCAGGTGCGGGTCGAGGACGTCGACGCCCTCGACTCGGCACTCGTGCACACGAGCCTGACCTCGCTGCGCCTGCACCGGGCCAACCACGTGCTCAAGGACATCGGCGACCAGCAGTCCACCGGCGCCGACTACATCGCCGATCTGCCCTTCTCGGACGAGTTCACCCGCGGTTTCGAGGCGTGGCTCGCCAAGCTCTGACCCGCCGCCCGAGATGGGCGGAAAACAGAAGATGTCAGATTCGCGTTACTCGGGTATGGTGTCCGGTTAACCCGTAGGAACACACGAGAAAGGTACGGTCCGATGCGAGACGACAAGGTCATCGCGGCGAAGTCGATGCGCATTGCCGTACCCACCTGGTGCCGACACACCTACGCGTACTTCCACTTCGCCAAGTGGCAACCCCGGGAATGAGTCGACGACTCGAAAGACTCCTTCTCGGGCACCCGGGCACATCGCCTCGGGTGCCTTTCTTTATCCCGTACCGATCTTGTCCAGTAAGAGGAGAACACGATGAAACTGCGACTCGGCGCCACCGGCGCCGTCCCCAAGGACCTGCCCGACGATCTCACCGGTCACGCGATCACGATCGACCTGAGCCACGTCGGCACCGAACAGGCCGCGGCCGCTGCGGACCTCATCCGCGAACTGCTCGACCGCGGTGCCGCCCGGCTGGTCATCTCCGACGCCCGCGACGCCGCGCCGCGGACCGTGACCCGCCCGGCGACCGGCCACCCGCACGCGGCCTGACGGCGCGGGCGGCCGGGCGGCGCTCAGTGCGCGAAGTGCCGTGCGCCGGTGAGGTACAGGGTCACGCCGGCCTCGCGAGCGGCCTCGATCACCTCGTTGTCGCGCACCGAACCACCCGGCTGCACGATGGCCTTGACGCCGGCCTCGGTGAGCACCTGCAGGCCGTCCGCGAACGGGAAGAACGCGTCCGATGCGGCGACGGATCCGGTGACACGGTCCCCGGCGCGTGAGACCGCGAGCCGGGCGGAGTCCACGCGGTTGACCTGGCCCATGCCGACGCCGACGGTGGCGCCGCCCGCAGCGAGCAGGATCGCGTTGGACTTCACGGCCCGGCAGGCGCGCCAGGCGAACTCGAGATCCGCGAGGGTCTCGGCGTCGGCGGCCTCGCCGCAGGCCAGCTCCCAGTTCCCGGCCGAATCACCCGGCGCCGTGAGGGTGTCGCGCTCCTGCAGCAGCATGCCGCCGGAGATCTGACGCAGCTCGATCTGCGCCGCCTGCGGCGAGTCGGCCCGCAGGATGCGGATGTTCTTCTTGCGGCTGAGCACCTCGACCGCGCCGGCCGCGTACGCCGGGGCGATGATCACCTCGGTGAAGATCTCGGCGACCTGTTCGGCCATCGCCACGCTCACCTCGCGGTTGACGGCGATCACGCCGCCGAACGCGCTCACCGGATCGCACTCGTGCGCCTTGCGGTGCGCCTCGGCGACGGTGTCGGCCACCGCGATGCCGCACGGGTTGGCGTGCTTGATGATCGCGACGCACGGCCGGTCGTGGTCGTGCGCGGCGCGCCAGGCCGCGTCGGCGTCCTGGTAGTTGTTGTAGGACATCTCCTTGCCGTGGAACTGCTCGGCGCGGGCCAGGCCCGGCTCGCCGGCCTCGTTCACGTACAGCGCCGCCGCCTGGTGCGGGTTCTCGCCGTACCGCAGCACGGCCGCACGCTGCCACGTCGCACCGGCCCAGGCCGGGAACTGCTCGGCGGCGTCCGCCTCCGGGACGGCATAACCGGCGTTCATCCAGCTCGCCACCGCCACGTCGTAGGCGGCGGTGTGCTGGAACGCCTCAGCGGCAAGGGCTTTGCGCTGCGGCAGGGTGAAGCCGCCCGCCTTGACGGCGTCGAGCACGTCGTCGTACCGGGCCGGGTCGACGACGACGGCGACCGACGGATGGTTCTTCGCGGCGGCACGCACCATGGACGGGCCGCCGATGTCGATCTGCTCGACGCACTCGTCGGGGGTGGCCCCCGAGGCGACGGTCTGCGTGAACGGGTACAGGTTCACCACGACCAACTCGAACGCCTCGACACCGAGCTCGGCGAGCTGGTCGAGGTGGTCCTGCTTGCGCGTGTCGGCGAGGATGCCGGCGTGCACTCGCGGGTGCAGCGTCTTGACCCGGCCCTCGAGGCACTCGGGGAAGCCGGTCAGGTCCTCCACCTTGGTGACGGGGATGCCGGCGCCGGCGATGGTCGCGGCCGTGGAGCCGGTGGAGACCAGCGCGACACCCGCCTCGTGCAGACCCGTCGCCAGTTCGACCAAACCGGTCTTGTCGTAGACGCTGACGAGTGCACGTCGCACAGCCTTACGTTCGGTCACTGGGGATCACGGCCTTTCGTCCATCGGATACAACTCCACGGGTGGCGACGGCGGCGACCACGTCGGCCAGCAACCGTCGCTCCACAACCTTGATGCGTTCGTGCAGGGTGGCCTCGTCGTCGTCGTCGAGGACCGGCACGGGTTCCTGCGCCAGGATGGGGCCGGTGTCGACACCGGAATCGACCAGGTGCACGGTCGACCCGGTGACCTTCACCCCGTAGGCGAGGGCGTCGGGGACTGCGTGCGCGCCGGGGAACGCCGGCAGCAGCGCAGGGTGGGTGTTGACGATGCGGCCGCCGAACCGGTGCAGGAAGGTCGGCCCCAGGATCTTCATGAAACCGGCGGAGACCACCAGGTCCGGCTCGTGCGCGGCGACGGCGTCGGTGAGGGCGCGGTCCCACGCGGCGCGGTCCGGGTGCTCACGCAGCACGACGCGGAGATGCGGGATGCCGGCGGCCTCGGCATGCCCCTCGGCGGCGCACTCGCGGTCCACTCCGACGGCGACGATCCGGGCGGGGTACCCGTCCGTGTGCGTCGCGTCGATCAGCGACCGCAGCAGGCTTCCGGTGCCCGAGGCGAGGACGACGACCCGTGCCGGCGCAGTCGGCGGCAGCTGGTCACGCGAGGCAGTCAGCGCTCTACTCCTGGAACTCGAGAGGGGTCGGCCGGATGCTCGGCCGGGTAGAGCCTAGCCCTTGGGGGGTGCGGCCCCCTCCGGCAGGTCACCGTTGCGCTCCGGCGGCGCGCCGGCATCCTGCTCGGTTGCGCCGGACCCGCCCGGCTCGTCGGCGGCGTCCTCGAGCTCCGCGTCGGCGACGTCCACACGCTCGTCGTCGGCGGGGTCCACGCGCTCGGCGGGGTCCTCGCCCTCGGTGCCGGCGTCGGCGGGGTCCTGCTGCCCCTCGGGGCCGTCCTCGACGATCTCGGCCTCGAGCACGTCGGCGGTCGGCGTCGCCGGGCCCGCCTCGAGCGCCTTCGCCTCGTCGAGCGGGGTGGCGTCGGCCTCCTCGACCGGCTCGTCGCCGTCGGGATTCTCGGCGGCGGCGGTCTCCGTGGCGGACTCCTCCGCGGCGGCCGACGCTCGGGCGGCCTCCGCCGCGGCCAGGCGGTGCTCGCGCCACAGCAGCAGCTGCGACGTGACGAGGCCCAGCAGCCCCGACCACGCGAATACCAGAACCCCGGCAAGCCACCAGTTTCCGCCGACCACGCCGAAGATCCCCAGGGGGCCACCGGCGACCCACGTGGCCAGCGCGCTCGTCGCGCCCGCGAGCGCCGCCGCAGCGACCACCGTGAGCGCGGCGTCGGTGGACGACACGTACTCCCCCCGGGCCCGCGCCTCGAGGTGGCGCTGGGCGACGTACCGTCCGAGCAGCGCACCCACCGTCGCGGGAACGGCCAGCAGCACCGGCCAGAACGGCGCGGCCGGTCCCGGTGGGATCACGGCGAGCACCGGCAGCGCGGGCAGGTCACCGCCGGTCGCCTCGAACAGGCTCAGGGTCACGTCGCCGAACTGCACCGTGCTCCCGGCCACCACGGCGGCGGCCCCGATCAGCACGTTGGGCAGGTACAGCACCGACAGCACCGTCAACCCGAACGCCCCGGTCACTCCCCCGCCGCGGCCGATCAGGTCACCGACCACGGTCCACGACCACAGCAGCCCGAGTACGGTCACCACCCCGGCCGCGGCGAACATCCCCAGCACCGCGCGGGCCGCGGGGCGCACGGCGGCGACCAGCCAGTTCGGCACGCCGTAGCGGACGGACAGCGGCCGCCACGTCCGGGCACCGATGCCGAGCCCGGCCCCGAGCAGGTAGAGGGCCGTCACCCAGGCCAGCGCGGCCGCCGGATTGGGGGTGACGACGGGCAGGACACTCGCCGCATCCTGGATCACGATCAGTGCCACGATCGTGATCACCGTCGGACCGGCGAGGGTGGCCACGGCGATGCGTGAGGCGTTCCGACGATCGAGCGGACGGCCGCCGAGCGCGACGAAGGCGTCGGTGGCCGAACGCGCGGCCCGGGCGGTCAGCCACACCAGCACCGCCGTCGGCAGCAACGGCAGCACGCCGAGCGCTACCCCGTCGATCGTCAGCGTCACCTGATGCAGGGCCAGCCAGCTTCCCGCGATCGCCGCGTAGATGCCGGTCAGGTCGCTGCTCGCGGCCACCATCGTGGTCACCACCAGCGTGGCGATCAACGCGAGGGTCACTGCCGGCACCCTGGCCGCCGTGCCGAGCAGGATCCGCAGCTGCTCCGGTTCGACCGGGTTGCCTTCCGGGGTGGTGCGCCGGTCGGACCGGCCTAGCGTCGAGGTCATCGTGTCGAGAGTGTCACCCGGCGACGGTCGTGACGGTCAGGCGCGCCGCAGCACGTGCGGGAGCCGTCACCGCGGCTCGTCACCGGGGCGGAACGCCTGCGTCGGCGCCGGGTCCGACGTCCGCTCGGCGTCGTCCTCCGACGGACGCCCCGCGGCATCCTGCTCGGAATCGGCGTGCCGGGGGGCGAGCACGGTCGGCTCGTCCGCGCCGCCACCGGCGGGCTCCCCCGGCCGGCCCGAAGGACCGGGCGACCCGGCGCCGTACGGGGCCTGGGCTCCCGTCGGGGTGTAGGCCTGCTGGCCGGGGTGCTGCCCCTCGGATTGCGGCCGGTCGACGCGCAGCGGCTGGCTCAGGTGCTCGGTCTGGGCGCCGTAGTCCGGGCTGGGGTAGTGCTCGCGCGGCTGCGCGCCCGAGTACTGGGTGCCCGGGTACTGGGATCCCGGGTACTGTCCGGACGGGTGCTGCCCGGACGGATACTGGCCGGTGGAGTACTGCCCCGACGGGTACTGCCCGGTGGAGTACTGCGGCTGCTGGTAGCCGGGGTACTGCGCCGAGGACCCCGAGGGGTAGGCCGAGGACCCCGAGGGGTAGCCGGAGCCCTGCGTTCCGTATCCGCTCGACGCCGCGCCGGGAGCGTAGCCCTGACCGGACGGATAGCCCTGCCCCGCGCCGGCACCCTGCGCTCCGTAGCCCTGGCCGCCGTACCCCTGACCGCTGTAGCCCTGGCCGCCGCTGTACCCCTGGCCCACGCCCTGCCCGCCGCCTCCCTGGCCGCCGAACGACTGCGCGGGCGCGCGGCGCTGGCCGGGCACCAGGATGCCGATCCCGAAGAGCAGCGCCATCAGCGCGAGCGCGGTCTGCAGGAAGCCGAGGACGAGGATCGACACCCCACCCCACGAGATACCGGTGTCGTCGGGCAGGTGGAAGAGCTGGAACAGCGACACCACGAAGCCGACCGCGGAGGCCGCCACCGCAACGGAGCGCAGGTCCTGACCCGGTAGCAGCGACAGTGCCGCGGCCGCGCCACCGAAGAGCAGGAAGGCCAGCGGCACGACCGCGAACCCGAAGTCGAACGACGACAGCGCAACCTGGGTGCCGAAGGAGATCCGCACGTACGGGGCCAGGCCGAGCAGGAAGTTCAGCACCGCCAGCACCGCGACGGCGATCGGCAGGAGCAGCGGCACCACCTTGTCGGAGCCACGGGAGGCGAGGCTGGATCCGCCCCCGGTCGACGACCCCGTGGGACCTGACGGGGTGTCGGACCGGCCCGTTCCCGAGCCTGCTGGGTAGGTCATCGCTCCTCCTGATGTCGTCGGCTGCTCTGTGACCAGCCTAGGCACGATCACCGTGGGCGGCAGGAGTCCCGGGAATCCGGCGAATCCCCACCGGCGAGAATGTGCGCATGCCCAGCACCCTCGAGCCCGGAGCGGACGTCGTCGCCGAGACGGAGATCAAGCATTCCCGCTTTCTCGCCGCGCTGCGTCGCGTCGACTCGGATACCGCCGCGCTCGCCTTCGTCGAGGAACAGCGGAGGCTGTATCCCGATGCGCGGCACCATTGCTGGGCCTTCGTGGTGGGCGACGAGCCGGCGCACCGGGCGGAACGGTCGAGCGACGACGGGGAACCGGGTGGCACGGCCGGGGTGCCGATGCTGCAGGTGCTGCACCATCGCGATCTGGTGAACGTCGCGGTGGTGGTCACCCGCTGGTTCGGCGGCATCAAGCTCGGCGCGGGGGGACTGGTCCGGGCGTATTCGGGTGCGGTGGCCGTCGCGGTCGACGCGGCGACGCTGGTGCCGCGGGAGCGACGGGAGGTGTTCACCCTGGCGGTGGGGCACGGTGACGCCGGCCGGGTGGAGTCGGAACTACGGGGCCGCGGGGTGAGCGTGCTCGACGTGTCCTACACGGAGCGTGTCGTCTTCACGGTCGCGGCCCGGGATGCGGCCGGGTTGCGGAGCGTGGTGGCGTCGGCGACGGCCGGCGCCGGCGAGCTCGAGCCCGTCGGCACCGAATGGGTGGACGGGTAGGCAGCGGAGCTGCCGGTGCGTCCTTTGGGCGGTCAGGACCGCCCAAAGGACGCACCGGCGGCGGAGCCGCCTACAGCGACTGCAGGATCTCGCGCGCGAGAGCGGCGGTCTCGGACGGCGTCTTGCCGACCTTCACGCCGGCCGCCTCGAGGGCGTCCTTCTTGGCCTGCGCGGTGCCCGAGGAGCCGGAGACGATGGCGCCGGCGTGGCCCATGGTCTTGCCCTCCGGAGCGGTGAACCCGGCGACGTAGCCGACGACCGGCTTGGTCACGTTGGCCTTGATGTAGTCGGCCGCGCGCTCCTCGGCGTCGCCGCCGATCTCGCCGATCATGACGATGAGCTTGGTCTCGGGGTCCTTCTCGAACGCCTCGATGGCGTCGATGTGGGTGGTGCCGATGACCGGGTCGCCGCCGATGCCGATGGCGGTGGAGAAGCCGAAGTCACGCAGCTCGAACATCATCTGGTAGGTCAGGGTGCCGGACTTGGACACCAGGCCCACCGGGCCCTTGCCGGAGATGTTGGCCGGGGTGATGCCGACCAGCGACTCACCCGGGGTGATGATGCCGGGGCAGTTGGGGCCGATGATCCGGGTCTTGTTGCCCTTCTCGACGTTGTAGGCCCACGCGTACGCGGTGTCCTGCACCGGGATGCCCTCGGTGATGACCACGAGCAGCGGGATCTCCGCGTCGATGGCCTCGATGATGGCGTCCTTGGCGAACTTCGGGGGGACGAACGCGATCGAGACGTCCGCGCCGGTCTCCTTCATCGCCTCGGCGACGGTACCGAAGACGGGCAGCTCGACGGCCGAGCCGTCGGCGGCGGTGTGGGACACAGTGGTGCCGGCCTTGCGGGCGTTGACGCCGCCGACGACCTGGGTACCGGCCTTGAGCATCAGGGCGGTGTGCTTGGTGCCCTCGCCGCCGGTGATGCCCTGGACGATGACCTTCGAGTCCTTGTTGAGGAAGATAGACATGTTCTCCGTGTGTCCTTACTTCGCGGCGTGCGCCAGCTCGGCGGCCTTGTCAGCGGCCTCGTCCATGGTTCCGACCAGCGTGACCAGCGGGTGGTTGGCGTCGGCCAGGATCTTGCGGCCCGCCTCGACGTTGTTGCCGTCCAGGCGGACGACCAGCGGCTTGTTGGCCTCGTCGCCGAGGATCTCCAGCGCCTTGACGATGCCGTTGGCGACCGCGTCGCACGCGGTGATGCCACCGAAGACGTTGACGAACACGCTCTCGACCTGGCCGTCGTTCAGGATGACGTCCAGGCCGGCGGCCATGACCTCGGCGGACGCGCCGCCACCGATGTCGAGGAAGTTGGCGGGCTTGACGCCGCCGTGCTTCTCACCGGCGTACGCGACGACGTCGAGGGTCGACATGACCAGGCCCGCGCCGTTGCCGATGATGCCGACCTGGCCGTCGAGCTTGACGTAGTTCAGGTCGTGCTCCTTGGCCTTGGCCTCGAGCGGATCGGTGGAGTCCTTGTCCTCGAGCTCGGCGTGCTCGGGGTGGCGGAAGCCCGCGTTCTCGTCGATGGTGACCTTGCCGTCGAGGGCGAGGATCTGATCGTCGGGGGTGCGCACGAGCGGGTTGACCTCGACCAGGGTGGCGTCCTCGGCGACGAAGACCTCCCACAGCTTCTGGATGGTCACGGCCGCGGCGTCGAGCACGTCGGCGGGCAGGTGGCCCTGCTCGGCGATGCTGCGCGCGAACGCGAGGTCGACGCCCTTGACGGCGTCCACGGGAACCTTGGCGAGACGCTCGGGCTTGGTGGCCGCGACCTCCTCGATCTCCATGCCGCCCTCGACCGAGCACATGGCCAGGTAGGTGCGGTTGGCCCGGTCGAGCAGGAAGGAGATGTAGTACTCCTCGGCGATGTCGCTGGCCTCGGCGACCAGCAGCTTCTTGACGATGTGACCCTTGATGTCGAGGCCGAGGATGTTCTCGGCGTGGGTCTTCGCATCCTCGGGGGTGGCGGCGTACTTCACGCCACCGGCCTTGCCACGACCACCGGTCTTGACCTGGGCCTTGACCATCACAGGCTTACCGATTTCCTCGGCGATCGCCTTGGCATCGTCGGCCGTGTCGGTCACACGACCCAGCGACGTCGGCACACCATGCTTGGCGAAGAGTTCCTTCGCCTGGTATTCGAAGAGATCCATCTGCTCACCGTCTCGTCTGCGTTGACGCCCGCTCGAGGGGTATGAGCGGGTCCGTTCGGACTGTAACTAGTCGGAAGTCCCACCAAACGCCCGCACTCCTGGTATGTGTCGCATGTCACCGGAGCGAGGGGCCCGAGGGGTACCTCACGGATTTTCCTCCCGGATTGTGAGCCACGCCGCAGCCAGGAGGAACACCACCCCAAGGATTGCAGGCAGTGTGAGGACGCCGTTCACCGGCTCCTGCTCCGGGCTCCGCACGAGCAACCACGACGCCGCATACAGGGCCACCGACGCCGCCGCGCCGAGCAGCAGCACACCGCCCCGGGCCGGCCGCGACCGCGCTGCGACCAGCACCGCTGCGACCACCGCGACGGCGAGCAGCACCCGCCCCCACACGTCGTAGCCCCACGGATAGCCCAGGACCGAACCGGCCCCGGGCTGCACCGGCAACAGCACACCGGCACCGGCGACGAGAGCCGCAGCCGCGCCCACCGCGCGCACGACCGGCCCGGCGATCCGTTCGACGGAGGTGTCGATGCCGTCGCGTTCCGCACCCCCGGCCAGCACGACGAGCACCCCCGTCGCCGCCGCCCCCAGGATCGCGGCGCCGGCCAGCCACGCGCCCGGCCCGGCACCGACGCCGGGCAGGTCCGCGGCGAGCACCCAGGACTGCAGCACCGCCCCGGCGGCGGTGACCACCGCGACGACCGGCACCGCGACGGCGGGCCGCAGCGGGGCGGCGAATTCGGAGAGCAGCAGCCACACGCTCAGCGCCAGCACGAGCAGGCCTGCGGCGAGCAGCAGGCGAGTGGCCGGCAGGTCGGGCGCCGGCGCCCCGGCCGGGACCGACAGGGTGGGCAGCAGCGCACCCGCCGTCGCGACGACGCCGGTGGCAATCCCCGCGACGCCCGCGGTGACGTGCCGGCGCAGCATCGCCGGGACGGACGTGACCGCCCTGGGCACCGGCCCTGCGGCGCGGGCGGACCGGGCGACGAGCCGGGGCAGTGCGACCGCGGCCGCGACGAGGGCGACGGCGGCGACCACCCCGACGGCGGCACCGGGCGACGGCGCGAGCCGCTCACCGGTGAGGCCCGCCGCCAGGCGCGGGCCCAGGATGCCGAGCGCACCGAGCCCCGCACCCGCCACCAGGCCCGTCGCGGCAGCCGGCGAACCGGTCACCAGCGCCCACGTCGCCGTCAGCACCACCGCGACCGCGGCGGCCAGGGAACCGATCGCGGTGGCCGTGGTGGCGTCGAGGACGCCGGGGCCGAGCAGCACCGGGTCGTCCGAGACGAAGGGCGGGGCGAGGAGCGCACCGGCCGCGACCAGGGCCGCCACCGCCACCGCGGTCGCCGCCGGGGCCCCGACGCGCACACCCACCGGGCCGTCCTCGCCGGGCACGTGTGCGGGGTCGGCCCCGAGCCGCCGGACCGCGACGGCCCCGAGGACTCCGGCGCCGACCGCGGCGAGATGGCCGGCGAGGACGACGCCCGCGCCCGGGCCCGCCGTGAGGCCGGCGGCTGTGAGGGGCCGGAAGAGCTCGAGCCGGTCGGCGTCGAGGGCGTCGGTGAACAGCGCGACGTCGAGCAGGGCCGCGCCGAGTGCGACGAACCCGGCCCCCGCAAGCAGCGCGCCGGCCCGGATTCCGGCGAGGGGCCCGGGCCGACGGGCGAGACTCACCGCGCCGACGGGCACCGCGAGCGCGGCGGCGACGGCGACGAGCGTCGCGGCGCCGAGGGCGGCGCCGACGGGCCCGGCGTCGGCGCGGACCGCCGGCAGGAACGGCGCGACCGCCACGGCGATGGCGCCGAGCACGGACAGGACGAACGCGGCGACGAGGACGGGCGGGCGGCTCGGCACGCCCCGACGCTACGGCGACGTTCCGATTCATCGCGGCGTGACACACCGTGAATATTCGGTATCGCGCCGTAACCGAAGGAACGTTTCCATATACGCCCAGCTCAAACTGTGATGCCAGTCACAAGGCCCGATTTCCAGCCCGTTTGGGTTGCCACGCTTGCGATCGTTTCGTTACCGTCGCTTCGGTCCGAATAACGGTCAGGTCACGAACGGAGGACGGCAGTCGATGCACACTTGCACTCCACGCGCCGACAGCCGTCCCGGCAGCGGGTTCGGTGACTTCGAGTCCACGGAGGCCACCGACCATCTCTATCCGGGCCACTGGCAGCCGCACGAGCGTTACCTCGACGAGGGCCCGGCGGACGATCTAGACGTCTCGAGCATTGTGAACTTCCGCAACACCAGTACCACCGAGCAGTACGAATTCTATGGCACCGAGCCGGCCGAGCCGCTCACCGCCCCCGGATCACCCGACGGCGATCTGGCCGCCCCCACTCGTCGCGGCGGCGCCCACCGGGTTCCCACTCCCCCCGCCGCCCTCAAGGGCCGCGCCGCGGTTCTCGCGGTCGCCGCCGGCGCCGTCGTCGCCGCGGGCCAGGCCGCCGCCAGCGGCCCCGCCCAGGAGTCCGAGCACTCCGAGGTCGCCCTCGCCGCGGACGCCACCGACTCGCACGTCATCACCGCCACCGCGGTGCCGCAGGCCGCGCAGTTCGCCCCGGAGACCGAGTCCGAGGGCGCCGCCCCGTCCCAGGCCCCGCAGGTCCTCAACATCGCGGACCCGAACGACCTCTCCCAGTTCTCGAACCTGCTCGCCAAGGGCCAGCGGTTCAGCGAGGAGCGCGCCGCCCGCGAGGCCGCCGCCCGCCGCCCGCTGTTCGTCCTTCCGGCCGCCGGCGTCTTCACCTCCAGCTACGGTGCCCGCTGGGGCACCCTCCACGCCGGGGTGGACATCGCCGGTCCGATCGGGACCCCGATCCTCGCGGTCGCCGACGGCACCGTCATCGACTCCGGTCCGGCGTCCGGCTTCGGCATGTGGGTGCGCCTGCGCCACGCGGACGGCACCGTCACCGTCTACGGCCACATCGACCAGTCCATGGTGACGGTCGGTCAGCAGGTCATGGCCGGCGACCAGATCGCCACCATGGGCAACCGCGGCCAGTCGACCGGCCCGCACCTGCACTTCGAGGTGCACCTCAACGGCATCGACAAGATCGACCCGCTGCCCTGGCTCGCGACCCGCGGCATCTCCCTCGGCATCCGGAACGACTGACCTCCGGCGTTTCTCGCGAAACGGGCCCCGCACCGGCTGGTGCGGGGCCCGTTTCGCGTCCGGCCGGGAACCCGGGGTCAGAGCTTGACCATCGGCACGCCGCCGACGAGCATCAGCCGCACCTTCCCGGCGCTGCCGAAGTCGATGACCACCGTCGCCGTCGGCCCGGAGCCGCGGGTCTCGAGGACCGTGCCGAGGCCGTACTTGTCGTGGCTGACCCGGTCGCCGACGGCGAGCACGAGATGGTTGTTGCGCGAGCGCGCGGCCCCGAAACTCGGTGTCGACTGCCGGTCGTCGCCGAACCGGGACGCTCCACCCCCGAAGCCGGAGCCGACTCCGCCGTAGCCGCCCCGGCCCCGGCCGGCTCCGATGGCGTGACCACCGGCCACCCCCGGATCCTCCCGGCGCCACTCCACGAGTTCCTGCGGAATCTCTTGCAGGAAGCGCGATTCCGGATTGGTCACCGGCTGCCCCCAGGCCGAGCGCAGCACCGCCCGGCTCAGGTAGAGGCGCTGCCGCGCGCGGGTGAGCCCGACATAGGCCAGGCGCCGTTCCTCCGACAGCTCGGCCGGGTCGCCGAGCGCTCGCATGTGCGGGAACTGCCCGTCCTCCCACCCGGTCACGAACACCACCGGGAACTCGAGACCCTTGGCGGTGTGCAGCGTCATCAGGGTGACGACCCCGTCGCCCTCCTCGGGGATCTGGTCGGCGTCGGCCACCAGCGACACCCGTTCGAGGAACGCGGCGAGCGAGCCGGGCTCGGGCTCCCCCTCCGCGCCCTCCCGTTCCTCCTCGAGACCCGCGGCATTGCGGGCATCCGAACTGAATTCCCTTGCCACGCTGACCAACTCGTTGAGATTGTCGAGCCGCGTGCCGTCCTGCGGGTCGTCGCTGGCCTCGAGCTCGGCGCGGTAACCGGTGCGGTCGAGGACCGCCTCGACGACGTCGCCGATGTCGACGAGGTCGTTGCCGTCGGCGTCGGTCTCGGTGAGCATCCCCCGCAGCTCGTCCATGAGGTCGACGAACGCGGCGATGGCCTTCTGCGAGCGGGTGTTCAGCAGGGGCACGGTGCCCTCGGCCGCGTCGCGCAGGGCCCGGCCGAACCCGACCGCCGTGCGTTCGGCGTGCACCGCCACGCAGGCCTCCGCGCGGTCGCCGATGCCGCGACGGGGGGTGTTGAGGATACGGCGCAGGCTGACCGTGTCGTCCGGGTTGGCGAGCACCCGCAGGTACGCGACGAGGTCGCGAACCTCCTTGCGCTCGTAGAAGCGCACGCCGCCGACCACCCGGTAGGGCACGCCGTGCCGGATGAACACGTCCTCGAGGGCACGGGAGGAGTTGTTGGTGCGGTAGAACACCGCGACGTCGGCGAACCTGGCCTCACCGGCGTCGACGAGCCGGTCGATCTCCGCGGCCACGAACTGCGCCTCGTCGTGCTCGTTGTCGGCGACGTACCCGGTGATCGGTTCCCCCGCGCCGGAGTCCGTCCACAACCGCTTCTCCCGTCGTCCGGTGTTGCGCGCGATCACCGCGTTGGCCGCCGAGAGGATGTTCTGGGTGGAACGGTAGTTCTGCTCGAGCAGGATCGTGCGAGCGTCGGGATAGTCGCGTTCGAACTCCTCGATGTTGCGGATCGTCGCGCCGCGGAACGCGTAGATGGACTGGTCGGCATCGCCGACGACACACAGCTCCCCCGGCGCGACCGCATCGTCCGTCACGGTGTCGTCCGCACCGCCCACGAGCGTGCGCACGAGCACGTACTGCGCGTGGTTGGTGTCCTGGTATTCGTCGACGAGAACGTGGCGGAACCGTCGGCGGTAGTACTCCGCCACCTGCGGATGCGCCTGCAACAGTGCCACCGTCTCGCCGATCAGGTCGTCGAAGTCGAAGGCGTTGGCCGCGCGCAGCCGCTGCTGGTAGTGCGCGTAGACCCGCGCGACGATCCGCGGCAGTTCCGCCGCCTCGCGGTCCGCGTCGGCCGCGGCCTCCTCGGGGCCGATCAGCTCGTTCTTGAGATTGGAGATGTGCGTCGCCAGCAGCCGCGCGGAATACCGCTTGACGTCGAGGTCGAGATCCTTGGCGATCATGGTGAGCAGCCGCCGGGAGTCGTCCGCGTCGTAGATGGTGAAGTTCGAGTTCATCCCCGACAGCAGCGCCGACTGCGCCCGCAGGATCCGCACGCAGCTCGAATGGAACGTCGACACCCACATGCTGTTCGCGCGCGGACCGACGAGGTGGGCGACGCGCTCGCGCATCTCGGCGGCCGCCTTGTTGGTGAACGTGATCGCCAGGATCTGGCCCGGCGCCACCCCACGCTCACCCAGCAGGTACGCGATGCGCCGGGTCAGCACCGCCGTCTTGCCGGAGCCGGCCCCCGCGACGATGAGCAGCGGAGACCCCGTGTGGGTCACGGCCTCCCGTTGCTGGGGATTGAGCCCCTCGAGCAGCGCGTCGGGGGTCATCGCCCGCACCCCCGAGTTCGACGCGGGGACGGGACGGCCGGAGGCAACGGGTGTGTTCATCGTGGTACCAAACTACCGGCGATCGCCGACAGCCGTGCCGGCCGGGCCGGGGCGATTCGGCAGGTATGCCTTACTTGGCCGGTTCGGGGACGGGTGGCAAACTGAACGTCATGTCATGCGCTCCACGTCGCCACTATCGGCGACACTTCCATCGGTGTGAGAGCCGATGACCGAGGCCTGACCACACCCGAGGCTTCGGCTGCTGCGCCACCGAAGTCCCGAGCCGACGGCCGGACCGGTAACGCCCGCAGTATCCGAAGCGATCCCAGAGCTGACGCGAGGAGACGACATGAGCACCAACACCGAGGCCGCCGGTTCCGGAGCCAGCGCATCCGACGCTGCCCTGCCCACCACCGAGGCGGAGATCGACGAGCTCCGTAAAGAGATCGACCGGCTCGACTCCGAGATCCTGGCGGCGGTCAAACGCCGTACCGAGGTCTCGCGCATCATCGGCCAGACCCGCATGGCCTCCGGCGGTACCCGCCTGGTGCACAGCCGCGAGATGAAGGTTCTCGAGCGCTTCAGCGAGCTGGGCCAGGAGGGTCACACCCTGGCCATGCTGCTGCTGCGGCTCGGCCGCGGCCGTCTCGGTCACTGACGCCACGGCCGTCCGGGTCACCGAGGCCACGGCCGTCCGGGTCACCGAGGCCACGGCCGTCCGGGTCACCGAGGCCACGGCCGTCCGGGTCACCGAGGCCACGGCCGTCCGGGTCACCGAGGCCACGGCCGTCCGGGTCACCGAGGCCACGGCCGTCCGGGTCACCGAGGCCACGGCCGTCCGGGTCACCGAGGCCACGGCCGTCCGGGTCACCGAGGCCACGGCCGTCCGGGTCACCGAGGCCACGGCCGATTCGGTCACCGAGTCCCGCCGGTACGCCCCCGAGCCCGTCGGTCCCGACGCTCGGGGGCGTCACCGTCGCGCAGGTCACTGCAGCGCGATGTACTTCGTCTCGAGGTACTCCTCGATGCCTTCACTGCCGCCCTCGCGGCCCAGCCCGGAGGCCTTGACACCGCCGAACGGCGCCGCCACGTCGGAGATCACGCCCCGGTTGACGCCCACCATGCCGGACTCGACGGCCTCGGCCACCCGCAGCGCCCGGTCCAGGCTCTGCGTGTAGATGTACGCGGCCAGTCCGTATTCGGTGGCGTTGGCCGCATCGATCGCCTCCTGCTCGGTGTCGAACCCGGCCACGGCGGCGACGGGGCCGAACACCTCCTCCCGCAGGATCCGGGCCTCGGCCGTCACCCCGTCGAGCACGGTCGCCGGGTAGTACCACCCCGGGCCGTCGGGGACGGATCCGCCGAGCCGGAGGCTCGCCCCGGCCCCCACCGCGTCCTGCACCAGCGCGCCGACGGTCTCCCGCTGGCCGGCGTTGATCAACGGCCCGAGTGTGGTGCCGGGGTCGGTGCCGCGCCCGAGCCGGTACTGCGCCATCCGCTCGGTCAGCTTCTTCACGAACTCCTCTCGCACCGAGTTGGCGACGTGGAAGCGGTTCGCGGCCGTGCACGCCTCGCCGCCGTTGCGTAGCTTCGCGGCCAGCGCGCCCTCGACCGCGGCGTCGAGGTCGGCGTCGTCGAACACCAGGAACGGCGCGTTGCCGCCCAGCTCCATCGACGTGCGCAGCATCGCCTTCCCGGCCCGCTCGGACAGGGCCCGGCCGACCCCGGTGGAACCGGTGAAGGTCAGCTTGCGCAGGCGGGGATCGTCGATCAGCGGACCGGTGACCGCCCCGGCGCGCGACGTCGGCAGCACGGACAGCACCCCCTTCGGCAGGCCGGCCTCGGCGAACAGCTGGGCGAGCAGCAGCATCGTCAGCGGGGTCTCCGACGCGGGCTTCATCAGGATCGTGCAGCCCGCAGCGAGGGCGGGACCGATCTTGCGGGTGCCCATCGCGAGCGGGAAGTTCCACGGCGTGATCGCCAGGCACGGTCCCACCGGCTGCTTCGTCACCAGGATCCGTCCGTTGCCCGCGGGCGCGTGGGTGTAGCGGCCCGCGATCCGCACCGCCTCCTCGGCGAACCAGCGGAAGAACTCGGCACCGTACTTGGCCTCGGCCCGGCTCTCCGGCAGGGCCTTGCCCATCTCCAGGGTCATCAGGAGCGCGAAGTCCTCGGCACGTTCGGTGATCCGCGCGAACACCGAACGCAACAGTTCGCCACGTTCGCGCGGCGGGGTCGCGGCCCACTCGTGCTGGACGGCCACCGCGGCGTCGAGGGCGCGGACGGCGTCCGCCGGACTCGCGTCGGCGACGTCGGTGAGCGTGTCGCCGGTGGCGGGATCGTGGACGGGGAAGGTGGCGCCGTTCTCTGCGCCCACCCACTCCCCGCCGAGGAACAGTTCTGTCGGTACGGTCCGGATCAGTTCTTCGGTGTCCATGACCCACATCATGCGCTCCACGACCCGAGCGGATTCCGAACCCGCCGGTAACTGCGGCCCCGCACTAGGCTCTGAATTCATGAGCGACGTGACTCGAACCGCACCGTGGCAGCAGCTGTCCCAGCACCGTTCGGAGCTCGAGGCGGTGGATCTGCGGGGGTTGTTCGCGGCGGATCCGGGGCGGGCGCAGCGGTTCTCGCTGACCGTCGGGGAGTGGTACATCGACTACAGCAAGCATCGGATCACCGACACCACGGTGGGGTTGCTGCTCGAGCTGGCCCGGGCGTGTGGGCTCGAGGCCCGCCGCGATGCGATGTTCGCCGGGGACCGGATCAACACCACCGAGGACCGGGCGGTGCTGCACACCGCGCTGCGGCTGCCGCGGTCGGCGACGCTGACCGTGGACGGCACCGACGTGGTCGCCGAGGTGCACACGGTGCTCGACGCGATGGCCGGCTTCGCCGAGAAGGTCCGCTCGGGCACCTGGCGCGGCGCCACCGGCGAGCCGATCGCCACGGTGGTGAACATCGGGATCGGCGGCTCGGATCTGGGCCCGGCGATGGTGGCGCGGGCGTTGCGGCACTACGCCGACGGCCCGGCGGTGCGGTTCGTCGCCAACATCGACCCGGCGGATCTGACCGCGCAGCTGACCGGCCTGGACCCGGCCACCACGCTGTTCGTGGTGGCGTCGAAGACGTTCACCACCGTCGAAACCCTCACCAACGCCACCGCCGCGCGGCGCTGGCTGGTCGCCGCGCTCGGCGAGGACGCCGTCGCGGCGCATTTCGTGGCGGTGTCCACCAACGCGAGCAAGGTCGCCGAGTTCGGCATCGACCCGGCGAACATGTTCGGGTTCTGGGACTGGGTGGGCGGGCGGTACTCGGTGGGCTCGGCGATCGGGCTGGCGGTGATGTGCGCGATCGGGCCGGTGCGCTTCGCCGAGTTCCTCGCCGGGATGCACACCGTGGACGAGCACTTCGCCACCGCCCCGCTGGAGGCGAACGCGCCGGTGCTGCTCGGGCTGCTGGGGGTGTGGTACGCGTCGGTGCTGGGGGCGCAGTCGCGGGCGGTGCTGCCCTACAGTCAGGACCTGGCCCGGCTGCCGGCGTATCTGCAGCAGCTGACCATGGAGTCGAACGGCAAGAGCGTGCGGCGGGACGGCACGGCGGTGGACCACGAGACCGGGGAGATCTTCTGGGGCGAGCCGGGCACCAACGGGCAGCACGCGTTCTACCAGTTGCTGCACCAGGGCACCCGGCTTATCCCGGCCGATTTCGTCGGGTTCGCCGCCGCGTGCGAGGACCTGCCCACCCGGGACGGGACCGGCAGCATGCACCAGATCCTGCTGGCGAACATGCTCGCCCAGGCCAGGGTGCTCGCGTTCGGGCGCACCGCGGCCGAGGTCGCCGCCGACGGCACCGACCCGGGGTTGGTGGCGCACAAGGTGATGCCCGGCAACCGGCCCTCGACCACCCTGCTCGCCCCGGCGTTGACCCCGGCGACGCTGGGCCAGTTGATCGCGTTGTACGAGCATCAGACCTTCGTCCAGGGCGTGATCTGGGGCATCGACTCGTTCGACCAGTGGGGCGTCGAACTCGGCAAGACCCAGGCCCTGGCCCTGGCACCGGCCCTGACCGGCGCGGCGGACCCCGACACCGGCGACACCTCCACCGACACCCTCGTCCGCACCATCCGGCGGTGGCGTCAGAAGTAGAGCAGGCACCCGTCACGGCGGGCTTGCACCGGTTTCCGACTGCGGAAACGGGGGCAAGCTCACCGATTCGGGCGCAAGCTCCGCCGCTCAGGCGGCGTGCGGGCGGGACCAGCGGCGCGTCGTGTGCACCCGGCCGCCGCTGTCCACGAGCCGGGCGGCGAGATCGTACTGCTCGAGCCACCGCACCGCCGGCGCCCCGCGGCGCAGCGCCGCCGCGGCCGCGGCGTCGGCCCACAGCGCGTCCCCGGCGATGACGGTCACCTGCGCCCACCGCCCGGCGACGTCGTTTCCGCCGTTCTCTTCCACCTCGTCGGGTTCGGCGGCGCGCACGCGCGTCGCCATCGCGCTGCCCGCCGGAAGTTCGACCGTGCCGGCTCCGGGGATGGCCACCTGCCAGCCCCCGGCGGGGCTGTGACCGGCGGTGGCCGTCACGTCGCCCATGCGCACCAGGACACCGCATTCGAGACTGCGTGCGACGGTCGCGGCGGCCCGATCGGCCGTGTCGGCCCTGGCCGTTTCGGTGATGTCGAGGTTGACGCCGAACGGGGCCAGCACGGTCTCGCCGTCGAGGTGGATGTCGCTGTAGTCCGGAAGCGGATGGATGGGCGGGGTGGCCTCCTCGTCGATTCCCGCGTCGTCGGCCGACAGGGGGCTCACCGCCCCGTCGGTCATCCGGGCGACCCAGAGCGCCGAGCGCAGCAGCGCCGACAGCCGCGGACTGACCTGCACGGGAATGCCCTGGGCGAGATTGACCTCGTGGATCTCCGCGTCACCGCGCAGGGGGTTGCAGGCCGCCTCGGATTCTGCGATCGCGGCGCGCACCAGCGTTTCGGCCTCCACCAGTGCGGCGCACTCGGTGACGGCCACCTCGACCGGGACCCCCCACTCCCGCCATTCGCTGCTGCTGATCATGAGGGGCTCCGGCCTCGCTCGACGATCGTTGTCGTTACCCCAGTATGCCCCTGCGGATCGTCGCCGGTCGGATGCGCGCGAGAATCGCCACTGTTCAGATGCGCGCGAGAATCGCCACTGTTCAGATGCGCGCGAGAATCGCCGCGGTGTCCACGCCGGTCGGCATGGTCCCCAGGGCGATGCCCCAGTCGTCGCCCAGCCGCGTGGCGCAGAAGGCGTCCGCGACTGCGGGATGCCCGTGGCGCACAAGCTGTGCCCCCTGCAGCACCAGCGCCATCAGCTCCACGATCCGGCGGGCCCGGTATTCGACGTTCTCGAGGTCGGCGAGTTCCTTGCCGACCCGGGCCACGGCGTCGTCGAGCCGGGGGTCGGCGCCCTCGGCGAGGCGCAGCTCGGCGAAGAACGCGTCCACGGTCTCGGGCTGCTTGACCATCGCCCGCAACGCGTCGAGGGCGGCGACGTTGCCGGAGCCCTCCCAGATCGACATGAGCGGTGCCTCGCGGTACAGCCGCGGCATCCCGGATTCCTCGGCGTAGCCGTTGCCGCCGAGGCATTCGAGAGCCTCCGCGGCATGCGCGGGGGCGCGCTTGCACACCCAGTACTTGGTGACCGCGAGGGCGATGCGGCGCAGCGCCGCCTCCTGCGGATCGGTCGACGCGCGGTCCGTCGCGCCGGCGAGCCGCATCATCATGGTCGTCGCGGCCTCCGACTCGACGATCAGGTCGGCGAGCACGTTCCGCATGAGCGGCTGGTCGACGAGCAGGGCGCCGAACGCCTTCCGGTGCCGGGCATGATGCACCGCGCGCAATGTCGCCGCGCGCATCCCGGTCGCCGAGCCGATGACGCAGTCGAGGCGCGTCATGTTCACCATCTCGATGATGGTGTTGACGCCGCGGCCCTCCGCACCGACGAGCCAGCCGGTTGCGCCCTCGTATTCGATCTCGGAGGAGGCGTTGGACTTGTTCCCGAGCTTGTCCTTGAGCCGCTGGATGTGGATGCGGTTGCGGCTGCCGTCGGGAAGCACCCGCGGCAGCAGGAAGCACGAGACGCCGCTCCCGGTCTGCGCCAGGGTGAGGAACAGGTCCGACATCGGGGCGGAGGTGAACCACTTGTGCCCGACGATGCGATAGCTGCCGTCCGCCTGGGGGGTCGCCGTCGTCGTGTTGGCCCGCACGTCCGATCCGCCCTGCTTCTCGGTCATGGACATGCCGGCGATCAGGCCGCGCTTGGTGGACGGTTCGCGTAGCCCGAAGTCGTAGTGCGGGGCGGCGAGCAGCGGCTCGTACGTCGCGGCGAGTTCCGGGTTGTGCCGCAGCGCCGGGATCACGGCGTACGTCATGGAGATCGGGCACATGTGTCCCGCCTCCGCCTGGCCCCACACGTAGAACTTGGCGGCCCGGGCGACGTGCGCACCGGCCCGGGGGTCGCGCCACGGCGCCGCGTGCATGCCGTGCTCGACGGCCACCGTCATGAGGTCGTGCCAGTGCGGATGGAACTCGACCTCGTCGATGCGGTGCCCGTAGCGGTCGTGGGTGCGCAGCACGGGCGGGTACTCGTTGACGAGCCTGCCCCAGTCCTGCGCGCGCACACCGCCGGCGAGCGCGCCGATCTCCCGGACCTCGTCCTCGGCCCAGGCCGCGCCCTCGCGGCGCAGGCCCTCGAGCAGCGCCGGGTCCGCCGCCGCCTGGTAGGGCACCAGATCCGGGACCTGGTTGAACACCTCGTGAGTGGCGGGAAAGTTCACCGGGTGGGGGGCGGGCGAATTCACTGTCGGGCTCCTATTGCGCGTAGGGCGAATGCGACGAGTTCGGGAACGGTGTCGGCGGCGGCCGCACCGGACTGCAGCGGACCGGTGAGGACCTCGCCGACAGCGCCGACGAGGGCGGCGGCGGCGAGGGCCGCGTTCCGGGGGGCGAGATCGCCCGAGTCGATGCCCCGGCGGACGGCCCCTTCGAACGCGGCCGCGAAGGCGCGTCGCAGCACCAGGCGCTCGGCGTCGACGGCCGCGTCGACGGGTTCGGCGAGCAGGGCGTAGGCCAGGGTGGGGTTGCGCATGGCGCGACGGGCGAAGGTCTCGACGACGGCGGCGACCTGCGCGGCGGCGCCGTCCGGCCGTGCCGTCTCGGCGGCGGCGACCACGGCGTCGACCTCCCGCCCGCACAGGCTGCGGAAGATGCGCACCATCAGCTCGGACTTGTCCACGTAGTGCCGGTAGACGCTGCCGGTGGCGACGCCGGCCCGCTCGGCGACGGCCGCGATGGACAGGCCCTGGTAGCCCCGTTCGGACAGCAGGCTCACCGCGGCGTCGGCGATCGCGTCGCGTTGCGCGTCGAGCCGTTGCTGCACGGCGGGGGTCCGGCGGTAGGCCACGAAAGGATTGAACCTCGATTCATAGCTTGGGTCAAGGATCGCGGCTACCGTCGGGGAGGTGAACCGGCTCAGCGTGGTGGACGAGATCTTCCTGCACAGACACCGTGGCCTCGGCATGCCCGTCGCCCTGCAGGGACTGTGGCGCACCGGCGACACCGTCGGCGCCCCCCTGCTGATCTCGCTGCACGACGCGCTCGGCCGCAGCCCCCTCGGCCGGCGCGTCGTGCGCCCGCACGTCCCCGGCGCGCGCCCCCGGCTCGAACCGGGTCACCACAGCTACCCGCTGCGCTACCCGCCCGAGCCGATCCCCGCCGCCGACGTCCTCGCCTGGGCGGACCAGCAGGCGGAGGTGGACGTCAACCCCGAACTCGGACCGGGATGGGCGCTGACCGCCACCCGGGTCGAGGGCGGCGGGACCGTCGTCTCGCTGGTGTGCTCGCACGTGCTCGCCGACGCGCGCGGCCTGATCGACGCCGTCGCCGACGCGCTGGCCGAGCGGATCCGCCCGTCCGACCCGGCGCGTGTCTCCGACGTGCGCGACGCCGCGCGCCTGGTCCGGCGTGTCGCCCGGGGCATGCGCCGGGCCCGCTGGTCCCCCGCCACCGAGAAGCCCCCGCGGCCCCGCCCGATCCGCTCCCCCGCCCGCACGGCACTGCTCGACGTCGACGCGACCGCGTGGGACACCGCGGCGGACGCGGCCGGCGGCACCCCCAACTCCCTCTTCCTCGCGCTCGCCGCGGGCATCGCCCACCGCGCCGGGCTCGACTGGCCGCTGCGGATCGCGGTGCCCGTCGACGGCCGCACCGCCGCCCCCGGCCTCCCCGACGACGGCGCCGGCAACGGAGTGACGATGACCGAGGTGGTGGTCGACGCGTCCGACACCCCGGCCTCGATCCGCCACCGCGCCCGTGCGGCGTACACCCGCCGCCGGGAGGGGGCGCCGCACGGTCTGCCGGACGAGGTGCTGCAACTGCTGCCCGACCGGCTCGCCGCGCGCCTCGCCGCGGGGGCCGGCGAGCGGGACCTGCTGTGCTCCAACATCGGGCCGCTGCCCCCGGTGCTCGACGGATTCGGCCCGCACCGCACCACCGGCGTCGCCACCCGCGCCGTCCACCCGGGCCTCGCGACCGCCCGGGCCTCGACGTCCACCCGGCTCGCCGCGTACCTGTGCCGGCAGGGCGACCGCTACACCCTGGCCCTCGTCGCGCTCGACGACGAGCACTTCCCCACCCGGGCCGCCCTGCGCGCGGACACGGACGCCGAGCTCGCCGCCCACGGGCTGCACGGCCGGCACTGGTAACCGCGGCACCTATGACTCGGCGTCACGTACAGTTCGAGCATGGCGGCTGAGACCCTTGTCACTGTTCCCGACGGCGCCCTGCGCGGCACCCGCATCGGCGACCTCCTCGCCTGGCGCGGCGTCCCCTACGCGGCACCCCCGGTGGGACCGCTGCGGCTGCGCGCCCCGCAGCCGGTGCAACCGTGGACCGGTGAACGCGATGCCACCCGCTTCGGCGCCGCGGCGAGCCAGCACCCGCGCGGCCTGACGATCGGTTTCCGGAAGCAGCAGCCCGCGAGCGAGGACTGCCTGACGCTCAACGTGCTGGCGCCCGCGGCGCCCGCCGCGACGCCGCGGGCGGTGCTGGTGTTCATCCACGGCGGCGCCTACACGCTGGGCACCACGGCGATGCCGCTCTACGGCGGGGAATCGCTGGTGCGCCGCGGTGACGTCATCTACGTGTCGATCAACTACCGGCTCGGCAGCCTCGGCTATCTCGACTTCACCCAGTTCTCCACGGCGGAAAGGCCTTTCGACTCGAACCTGGGGCTGCGCGACCAGGTCGCCGCGCTGGCATGGGTGCGCCGCAACATCGCCGCCTTCGGCGGGGACCCCGACAACATCACGATCTTCGGCGAATCCGCCGGCGGCAACGCCGTCACCACCCTGCTCGCCACACCCGCCGCCGCGGGACTGTTCGCCCGCGCCATCGCCCAGAGCTCGGCACCGAACCTCGTCGTCGACGCCGACCACGCGGCCGAGTGGGCGCGACGTTTCGTCGAACTGCTCGGCGCAGAACGAGATTCCGCGGTCGCGGCGCTCGAGTCCGCGACCCCGGCGGAGCTCGGCCGCGCCGCCCAGCGGCTCAGCGGGCGCATCCTGCACCAGACGCCCGGACTGCACGCGTTCGGTCCCGTCATCGACGGCGACTACCTACCCACCGCCCCGATCGAAGCCTACGAAACCGGTGCCGCACATCGGGTTCCGCTGATCATCGGCACCAACGCGCGGGAGGGCACGCTGTTCCCGCGGGTCCTCGACGCGCTGCCCACCAATCAGCTCCGCATCGAGCAGATGTTCGGGCTCACCGATCCCACGGCCCAGGAGCGCGTCGTCGCGGCCTATCCCGGCTACCCGGAGGCCCGCGCGGCCGTCGATCTCGGCGGCGATCTCACGTTCTGGCATCCCTCGATCGAGATCGCCCAGGCCCACGCCCGCCACGCCCCCACCTACAGCTACCGGTTCGACTACGCGCCGCCGCTGCTGCGCTGGACCGGCTTCCACGCCACCCACGCGTTCGAGCTGCTCGCCGTGTTCGGCCAGGCCGACACCGCGCTCGGCCGGGTGGTCACGGTCGCCGGGGGCCGGCGCGCGCTGCGCACGGTGAGCGACACGGTGCAGCGTCAGTGGCTGCACTTCGCGCAGGAGGGCGATCCGCTGCCGTCGTGGCCGCGCTACGACGAGCGCGACCGCGCCACCGTCATCTTCGACGACCCGACGCGCGTGGAGTACGACCCGTGGCGGGAGCGGCGGCTGGCCTGGGCCGGGTACCGCGGCTACCGCGGTCTCGCGCTGCCGCAGGCGGGAGCGGTCACTTGACCACGGTCAGCAGGAACACGACGTCCTCGAGCGCGGTGACGCTGTGCCGGACGGTGGGCAGCACCAGGTAGTCGCCGGTTGAGCCCTTCCAGGAGTCGTCGCCGGCGATCAGGGACAGCCGCCCGCCGAGCACCTGCAGCGACCCCTCGCCGGGGCCGTCGTGCTCGGCGAGTTCGTGGCCGGCCAGCAGTGCCACCATCGTCTGCCGCAGATGCTTGGCGTGCCCGCCCAAGATCGTCTGCGAGCTGCGGCCGCTGCTCGATGCCGCCGCCAGCTTCAGTTGCTGTCGCGCCAGAGCCGTGAGGGAAAGCTTGTCCATGGCAGCCCTTCCTGGTCGGGGTACGCCCTCGCAGTATGGCCCACCGGGCGCGCCACCGGTCAGGTTCGCGCGTACCGGACGAAGCGGAACCCGATTCCGTCGCCGGATTCCTGCCGCGCGCCGACGTCCACGGCCGTCCACCCGGGACCGATCCGCGGGGCGAAGGCGTCCGCGCCGACCTCGAGGTCCACCTCCGTGACGAGCAGCCGCGTCGCATGCGGCATGGCCTGCGCGTAGATCTGGCCGCCGCCGATGACGCAGACGTCACCGCCGCCGGCGAGCGCCAGGGCCTCCGGCACGCCGTGGGCCACCTCGGCGCCCGCGTCCGACCAGGCCGGGTCACGGGTGACGACGATGTTGCGCCGGCCGGGCAGCGGCCGGAACCGCGGCGGCAGCGACTCCCACGTCAGCCGGCCCATGATCACCGGTTTACCCGTCGTCGCGGCCCGGAAGTGCGCCATGTCCTCGGGGATGCGCCACGGGATCGCGCCGTCACGGCCGATGCCGCCGTCGCGGTCCTGCGCCCAGATCAGGACGATGTCGCCCGTCTCCGTCATACCGCGACCGGCGCCTTGATCGGCGGGTGGTGCCGGTACCCGGTGATCTGCACGTCCTCGTACTCGTAGTCGAAGATCGACCCGCGCCGGTTCAGCTCCAGGGTGGGATACGGGTAGGGCGCGCGGGAGAGCTGCTCGGTGACCTGCTCGACGTGGTTGTCGTAGATGTGGCAGTCCCCGCCCGTCCACACGAACTCGCCCGGCTCGAGGTCGGTCTGCTGGGCCACCATGTGGGTCAGCAGCGCATAGCTGGCGATGTTGAACGGCACGCCGAGGAACAGGTCGGCGCTGCGCTGGTACAGCTGGCAGCTGAGCTTGCCGTCGGCGACGTGGAACTGGAAGAACGCGTGGCACGGCGCGAGCGCCATCCGGTCGATCTCGCCGACGTTCCACGCGGAGACCACGATGCGCCGCGAGTCGGGGTCGGTGCGGATCGTGTCGATCGCCTTGGTGATCTGATCGATGTGCCCGCCGTCGGGGGCGGGCCAGGAGCGCCACTGCACCCCGTAGACGGGACCGAGCTCGCCGTCGGCGTCGGCCCACTCGTCCCAGATCGTGACGCCGTGCTCCTGCAGCCACTTGACGTTCGAGTCGCCGCGCAGGAACCACAGCAGCTCGTACACGATGGACTTCAGGTGCACCTTCTTGGTGGTGATCAGCGGAAAGCCCTGCGAGAGGTCGAAGCGCATCTGGTGCCCGAACAGGCTGCGCGTCCCGGTGCCCGTGCGGTCGGCCTTGGGCGTGCCGGTGTCGAGCACGAGGCGGAGGAGGTCTTCGTACGGGGTCGGCACGGCAGTCACCACGACAGGCTATCGCCCGTGCGTGGTTGTGGTCGTTGGGGCAGCCCGAAGCACGCACGGGCGATAGCCTGACTCCATGCCCGAGCTGCCCGAGGTGGAGGCCCTGGCGGTGTTCCTGCGCGAGCACGCCGTCGGTGCCGTCGTCGGCCGGATCGACGTGGCGGCGCTCAGTGTCCTGCAGACCGCCGACCCGCCGATCACCGTGCTGCAGGGCCGCGACGTCACCGGCGTGTCCCGCTTCGGGAAGTTCCTGGCCGTCGACTGCGCCGGTCTGTGGCTCGTCACGCACCTGTCGCGGGCGGGGTGGCTGCGCTGGCAGGACAACCCGTCGCCGGCACCGCCGAAGCTGGGCCGGGGGCCGCTCGCGCTGCGGGTACACCTGTTCACCCCCGACGCCGCCACCCCCGCCTTCGACCTCACCGAGGCCGGCACCCGCAAGCGCCTCGCCGTGTGGATCGCCGACCGTCCGCAGCAGGTGCCCGGCATCGCCCGGCTCGGTCCCGACGCCCTGGCCGTCACCGCCGACGAGCTGGCCGCGCGGCTGGCGGGCAGCACCGCACGCCTGAAGACCGCCCTCACCGACCAGCAGGTGCTCGCCGGGATCGGCAACGCCTACTCCGACGAGATCCTGCACGTCGCACGGCTGTCGCCGTTCGCGCCGGCGGGCCGGCTCACCGACGAGCAGCGGCAGGCGCTGTACGACGCGCTGCGCACGGTGCTCCTCGACGCCGTGAGCCGTTCCGTGGGCCAGGATGCCGCGCGGCTCAAGGGTGAGAAGCGGTCCGGGATGCGGGTACACGCCCGCACGGGCCTGCCGTGCCCGGAGTGCGGCGACACCGTCCGCGAGGTCGCCTATGCCGAACGTTCCTTCCAGTACTGCCCCACGTGCCAGACCGGCGGGAAGATCCTCGCGGACCGGCGGCTGTCGCGGCTGGTCAAGTGAGTGGTGTCGTTCGGGACCCGCGCAGATCCGGAAGGACACCACGGCGGTAGCGTGCGGCTGTGACGGTTCTCGACGGTCTCCGCGGGGGTGCCCGCACGCTCGACCCCGGCTACTTCGCGCTCGTGATGGCGACCGGCATCGTGTCGATCGGCATGCACCTGCAGGGCCTGGTCACGGTGTCGGCCGCGTTACTGCTGGTGTCCGTCGCCGCCTACGCCGTCCTGCTGGTGTTGACCGGGTGGCGGCTCGTGCGGTTCCGCGGCGAGGTCCGCGCCGACCTCACCGACGCGAGCCGCGCGTTCGGGTTCTTCACGTTCGTCGCGGGCAGCAACGTGCTGGGGATCCGCCTGACCATGGACGGGTGGCACTCGACGGCGGCGGTCCTGCTCGTCGGCGCGGCCGCGACGTGGCTCGTGCTCGGCTATGTGATTCCCTGGACGGCGGTGCTCGGCACTCGCAGACGCCCGGTGATCGCCAAGGCCAACGGCAGCTGGTTCGTGTGGGTGGTCGCGGCCCAGTCGGTCGCGCTCGCCGCAGCCACCCTCGAGCCGATCTACGACGACCTGCGGCGGCCGCTGTCGCTGGTGGCCGTGTTCGCGTGGTCGGTCGGCCTGTTCCTCTACGCCGCGGCGGGCGTGTTCGTCGCGGCCCGGATGATGCAGTATCCGCTCCGGCCGGTGGACCTCACGCCGTCGTACTGGGTGTCGATGGGCGCCGCGGCGATCACCGTGGTGGCCGGCTCACGCATCGTGGCGATGGAGTCGGCCCCGATGGTCGACGCCACCCGTGGACTCGTCGCCGGGCTGGTGGTGGTGTTCTGGGCGTTCGCGACGTGGCTGCTGCCCGCCCTCGTCGCCGCCGGGTGGTGGCGGCACCGCACCCACCGCATCCGGCTGCGCTACGAGCCGGGCCTGTGGTCGGTGGTCTTCCCGCTCGGGATGTACGGCGTCGCCGGGGTCTACCTCGCCGAGGCCGACGAGTTGCCGTGGGTCGGGGTGGTCGGCAGGACGGAACTGTGGGCGGCCGTGACGGTGTGGGCGGCGGTGTTCGCGGCGATGCTCGTGCACCTGTGGCGCACGGTGCTGCGTCCGCGTCCGGCTACCGTGGGCCGGTGACGACCGAGGACCTCGACGACGATTCCGTGCACGGCGTGCTGCACCACCCGGCCGGTGTCCCGTGCGGCGCGGTGGCGCTGACCCACGGGGCCGGCGGCAACTGCGACGCGCCGATCCTGCGGCAGGTGTGCAGCGCGTTCGCCGACGCCGGGTTCCTCGCGTTGCGGTTCGACCTGCCGTTCCGGCGCCGGCGGCCGAAGGGGCCGCCGCAGCCGTCGCGGGCGGCGGAGGACCGGGCCGGGATCGCGGCGGCGGCCGAATCGATGCGGGCCCGCGCGAGCGGCCCGCTGGTACTAGGCGGGGTCTCCTACGGCGGCCGGCAGACATCGATGCTCGCGGCCGAGCGCCCCGACGTCGCGGACGCGCTCGTCCCGCTGTCCTACCCGCTGCACCCGCCGGGCAAGCCCGGGAAGGCCCGCACCGAGCACCTGCCGTCCCTGACGGTGCCGACGGTCTTCGCGCACGGCGACCGGGACCCGTTCGGCACCCTGGACGAACTGCGCGCCGCGCTGACCTTGATTCCGGCGCCCGTCGTGCTGGTCCCGGTGACCGGCGCGGCGCACGACCTCGGCAAGGCGAAGACCGATCCGGCACTGCCGATCGTGCACGCCGTGTCCGGACTGCTCTCGGACACGGCGTCCCGGCCGTGACACCCGGGGCCGCGGGTGTCACGCGTCGGTGGCGTGGGCCCGGCCGGAGGGCGGTGACCGCTGCCCTCGGGCCGGGCCTGGCCTCGTGTAGATCCTCGACGGCGGCGGCCGGGGCGGTCTGTCGCATCCTCCACGAGCCGACCCGCCGTTGTGGCCGGTGTCAGGCCGCCAGTTCGCCCCTCCAACCTCCGACGGGACGCGGAAGCCGGGGCTAGAGTCGATCAAGTCGGACGTGGGAGCAGGGGAGGTGGGCGGTGCCTACGTCTCGGTTGCGGACCAACGCGAGGACCCTGCCGATCATCCTGGCCCTGTCCCTCGCCTTCACGATCACGGTCGTCGACCCGCTGGTGCTGAGCCTGAATCTGCCGCAGGTGAGCCGGGCCCTCGACGTGCCACCGCAGGTCGTCGGATTGCTGGGCGGTATGGCGACGCTGGTGATGGCCGCAGCCGTCCTCGCCGCGGGCAACCTTGGCGACGCGTTCGGGCTTCGACGCTTGCTGAGGTCGGGACTGGTCGTCGTCACGGTCGCCAATCTGCTCTCCATGCTCTCGCCCAACTACGCTTTTCTGCTTGCGATGCGCGTCTTGGACGGATTGGGAATGACGGCGCTGCTCGGAGTGCCGCTGGCCCTGCTCAAGACGTCCGTGACGGACAAGCAGCGGCCGACGGCCATCGGCGTTTTCGTGGCCATCGAGATGGTTCTCTGCGGGGTACTCCCGGCGTTGACGGGCTGGGCGGTGGCGGCCGTCGGCTGGCGAGTTGTGTTCCTGGTCGCACCGCTGCTTGCCATGATCTCGCTTCTGCTGACGGCGAGGTACGTCCCGGAGACGCCCGTTCAGCATCGCGCTCGGCTGGACGTGGCCGGCGTCATCCTGGTCGGTATGGCCCTCCTGGCACTCGTCATCGGACTGGCAGCCGCGCAGAACGGCGTCTTCCGGCCCGAGACATGGCTGCCGCTGGCCGTGAGCGTGGTCGCCGCCGTGCTTTTCGTTCGCCACGAACACCGCACTCCCCAACCGGCACTGGACCTGGCTCTGTTCGGAAACCGGCCCTTCAGCGTGGCTCTGGCGGCGGCCTTTACGCTGAATTTTCTCATGGCAGGGCTCGGCATCGTCCTGGGGCAGTTCGGCAGTGTGGTGCTCGCGCTGTCACCGGAGACCATCGGCCTGTTGTTCCTCCCCGGCACACTGCTGATCGCCGGTTTCGTGGTCTTGTCCGGGAGCCTGGTGGGGAAGTTCTCGCCGAGACCGGTGATGGTCGTCGGCCTCCTGCTCATGGCAGCCGGCGGACTGCTGATGGCGGGCACGGTCAACCCGGCAATGGCGCTGTGGTTGCTCGTGGCGGCCGTATGGCTGTACAACCTGGGCTCGATGGTGACCTCCACATCGGTATCCGAGACGGTGCTCTCCCAGGCGCCGAGCGGGCAGTCCGGAACGGTGGCTTCCGTGCAGTTGGCCTTCGGGATGACCGGCTATGCGTTCGGGCCCACCGTGTACCTGCTGCTTCTCAACGTCTTCTTCCAGCGAGAATGGCTGGCCGACACCGAGGCACGCGGGCTGACGGCGACCCAGGGCGAGCAGGCCGTGGATGCCGCGCGTAGCGCGGTGGCGCAGAGCCCCGGGGGCGCCGGGTACGACCCGAACCTGCTTCGGCAGGTGGGCGGTCTCGATCTCGGAGCGGACTTGGCCGACGCGGTGCGACTCACCATGCTGACTGTCAGCGCCCTGCCGATCGCGGTGGCGGTGGCGGCCTTTGTGCTCATGTCCCGCCGCAAGAGGCCGATCAGGACGGTACGCAGGTGACCACCAGCACGTCCCTACGTGCCGGCTTGCCGCGGTCGACCGCTCGGATCGGCGAAACACCGTGCCGGGTGCAACGGTCGTCGCCCAGAAGGAAGGTGCCGGGTTCGCGCAGGGTCGTCGTCAGAAGGCGATCGCCCTCCGGGCCGAACACCGAACTTTCGCCGCCGACGGCATTGTCGACGCCGATCAACAGGGAACTGACCAGCGTGACACCGTCGCGGTGCACGCCCTCGGGCGTGGGCCGGCCCTCGTCATCCGCCGTTGCGACCACGCGGAACGGATGCACCCAGACCGTCCATTCGGGAGCTTCGTCGAGGACCGGCGCGATCCGGCCCACCAGCTTCACCGTGCGCTCGAACAGCGGATCTTCGAGGAACGCGGCTGTCAGCGGTTCGAAATGGCGGTCTCGTGCGAGGTAGAGGGCGTTGGAGTCGTCAGGCTGTACGAATTCACGGTGCGCCGTCGGCGCCAGCGCGCCGTCGGCCGCCCGGTACCGGAACCGGCCGTAGCGCCGCAGCCGGTGAACGCCCTGTTCTGCCGCGTACGGGTCGGGCGCAAGCTCCTCCCAATGCGCGGAGAACCGAACCCACGCATCGGCGTCGGCACCGATGGATCGCCACAGGTCTGCCGCCGACATCAAGAACGTGCCCACGGAGGCGAGTGCTCGCCGGGCGGCTTCGACCGGATCCGTGCCGGCCTCCGTACCTCCCGCGGCTTCTTCCCTCATCTGCTCAGAGGTAGCAAGGACGGTCCCGACGCGCAACCATCGCCGGTGCAGACGGATGAACGCAGCTGCCCACCGAAAAGGCGCCGAACGAAATCCATTGGGTCGAAGAGCGCGAACGCCACCGTCGGCACGGCGAGTTGCCCCGAAGCGGCCTCCGCCCGCCCGACGCGGCAGGCCCCGGTCAGGGAGTCTGCCGCGCCCGGCGTAACCGGTCGAGATCGTCCTGCACCCGTGCGCTCACGGCCACCGGATACGGCGCTCCCGCCTCGTCGAGGGAACGAAGCGCCGGCGGAAGAGCGTCGATCTGCTGCCGTGCACGCCGTCGCGCCGCGTCGAGTCCGGCGTCGTACTGCGACAGCCGCCGCCCGCCCCGCATCACGGGCACCAGCAGCGGCTCACCCGGGAGGTTCTCGTCGGGCCGGCCGATGATGTCGCCTGCGAAGACGCCGTCGTCGACCCGGCGGTACACCTGCTTGCGCCCGGGAGGGAGGACCTTGCCGCTCGACAGCTTCGTCCGCCCGACGCCGGCGTACTCGACGAGCTTGTATGCCATGTCGAGCGTGGGCGCGTCCTGGGCGACGGAGAGCTGGGTGCCCACCCCGAAGCCGTCGATGGGACAGCCGTCGGCCAGCAGTGCCGCCACGCTGTACTCGTCGAGGCCCGACGAGGCGAAGATCCGGACGTCGTGCAGACCCGCCGCGTCGAGCCGGGCGCGCGCCGCCTTCGACAGCGCCCCGAGATCCCCGGAATCCAGCCGGACCGCCCGCACGTCGAACCGGTCGCCCAGTCGCTCCGCCAGTTCGACGACCAGGTCGACGCCGCGGAGTGTGTCGTAGGTGTCGACGAGCAACGTCGTGCCGGGGTTGAGCCGGGCGAACGCCTCGAAGGCGTCGAACTCGTCGTCGAACGCCTGGACGAAGCTGTGGGCCATCGTGCCGAACGCGGGTATTCCGTATTCCTTGGCCGCGCGCAGGTTGGAGGTTCCCGCCGCACCCGCGAGGTAGCTGGTCCGGGCGACCTCGAGGGCGGCGTCGGTGCCGTGGGCCCGGCGCGCCCCGAAATCCACCACCAGCCGCCCGCGGGCGGCCTCGACCACCCGCGCGGCCTTGCTCGCGAGGACACACTGCAGGTGGATCCGGTTCAGAACGAAGGTCTCGACGAGCTGCGCCTCCAGGATCGGCGCGACGACCTGGACGATCGGCTCGTTCGGAAAGACGACGGTGCCCTCCGGCACGGCCCACACGTCGCCGGTGAAACGCACCCCGGCGAGCCGCTCGAGGAACTCGTCGGAGAACAGGCCGAGGCCGCGCAGGTACTGCAGGTCGTCCTCCTCGAACCGGAACGCCTCGAGGAAATCGAGCACGTCGGGCAGGCCGGCGGCCAGCACATAGGACCGCCCCGGCGGAAGCTTGCGGAAGAACGTCTCGAACACGGCCGTGTCCGACATTCCCAGAGCCAGATAGGCCTGCGCCATCGTGACCTCGTACAGGTCGGTGAACAGCGCGGCACCGCGCGGCGGAACTCCCATGGCAGCCGTCACCCGTCTCCGTCGAACCCGGCCCGTCCGGGCCCGTTCTCCATATGCGGATTCTCACACGCCGGCGACGGGCTGCGGCCGTGTTGCCCCCTTTTGCCGCGGTGCACGGACCGGCACGCAGGGCCGCGCGAGGAGTGCACCTATGCTGACGGGTGTGAGCGCTCCCGGTGACAACGGCACGATCGACGACACCGCCGACATCGACGGACTGCTCGCCGAGATCCGTGAACGGCTCACCGACACCGTTACCACCCCGGCGAGCATGCAGAGCCTGCTCGAGGCGGTGCTCGTCGTCGGGTCGGGCCTCGAACTCGACTCCATGCTGCAGCGCATCGTCTCCGCGGCCGTCGCGCTGCTCGGCGCCCGCTACGGTGCGCTCGGCGTGCGGGCGCCCGACGGCAGGCTGTCGGAGTTCGTGTACGTCGGCATCGACCCGGCCGAGCGCAGCCGCATGGGGCACCTGCCCGAGGGCCGGGGCCTGCTCGGCCTGCTCATCAACGACCCGCGGCCGGTGCGGATCGCGGACCTGTCGGAGCATCCCGCCTCGATCGGCTTCCCACCCGGCCACCCACCGATGAAGAGCTTCCTCGGCACGCCGATCATGGTGCGCGGCAGGGTTTTCGGGAGCATCTATCTCACCGAGAAGATCGACGGTCCCGCCTTCACCGAAGAGGACGAGGTGATCCTGAAGGTCCTCGCCACCTCCGCGGGCGTCGCGATCGACAACGCCCGCCTGTTCGAGGGGTCCCTCACCCGCGAACGCTGGCTCGAGGCGGTGGCCGCGATCAACTCACGGTTGCTGGTGGGCGGTTCCGTCGACGAGACCCTGGCGCTCCTGGTCGACCGGGTCCGGGCCCTCGCCCACACCGTGGGCACCTACGTCCTGCTGGTCGACGGCACCGAGGGGACCGTCCGGGCCGCCGCCGCGCCCGGCCCGCCGGCGACGGGCTCGCGTCTCGACCTCACCGATTCTCCTGTGCTGCAGGCGATCCGCACCAGGCGCACACTGATCACCGACAACCTCGAGGGGCTTCCGGCAGCCGGCGCGGGCCGCGCCGCGATCCTGCCGCTGTCCGCCACGTCGGGGGTCACCGGCGTACTGATCGCCACCCGGTCGGCCCGTTCCGATGCGTGGGACGACGCGGAGGTGACGCGCCTTAAGTCCATGGCCGACCTGGTCACGGTGGCACTCGAATTCGCGGCGCAACAACGCAAGAAGCGGCTGCTCGACGTGCTCGCCGACCGGGACCGGATCGCACAGGATCTGCACGACAACGTGATCCAGCGCCTCTTCGCCACCGGGATGAGCCTGCAGAGCACCCTGGTGCCCGGCACCGATCCGGACCGGGTCGCGGACATCGTCCAACACGCCGTCGAGCAGCTCGACCGTACGGTCCGCGAGATCCGCACCACCATCTTCGATCTGCATACCACCGGCGCCGCGGCGTCGACCAGCCTGCGGCGGCGGCTGCTGGATGTGGTCGGCGACCTGACCACTCAGTCCCCCGTGGCGCCGAACGTCCAATTCGCCGGCGCCATCGACACTCTCGTACCCGCACGCATCCATCCACACGCCGAGGCGGTGCTGCGGGAGGGACTGAGCAACGCGCTGCGCCACTCGCAGTCGGAGAAGATCTCCGTATCCGTCACCGCGGGCGACGAGTTCACGATCGAGATCGTCGACGACGGCATCGGGCTGCCGGACACCCCGCGCCGCAGCGGCCTCGCGAACCTCGAGCGGCGCGCCCAGCAGTGCGGCGGCCGCTGCAGCACCGGACCCGGCGACAGGGGCGGGACGCGCGTGCTGTGGCAGGTCCCCCTGTGACCCGGGGTCCCCGTCAGACCTCGCGCTGCTTGCGCAGCTCGGTGGCGAGCACCGCGGCCTGCGTGCGGCGCTGCATCCCGAGCTTGGCCAGCAGCCGCGAGACGTAGTTCTTGATCGTCTTCTCCGCCAGGAACAGCCGCTCGGCGATCTCGCGGTTGGTCAGGCCCTCCCCGATCAGCTCGAACACGGCCCGCTCCTGCTCCGACAGCTCGGCGAGCGGGTCCGCCGTGCGGGACGCGCGGATGCGTTCCATGAGCGCGGCCGTCGCCCGGCTGTCGAGCAGCGAGCCGCCGGCCGCGACGGTCCGGATCGCCGAGACCAGGTCGGTGCCGAGGATCTGCTTGAGGACGAATCCGGACGCGCCCGCCATGATCGCGTCGAACAGGGCCTCGTCGTCGGCGTAGGAGGTGAGCATGAGCGCGCGCAGCTCCGGCATGCGGGCCCGCAGCTCGCGGCACAGTTCGACGCCGTTGCCGTCGGGCAGGCGCACGTCGAGCACCGCGACTTCGGCTCCGCTGCCCGGGATGCGGGCCAGCGCCTCACCGACCGACGCGGCCTCCCCGACAACCGTGAAGTCGGGCACGCTGTCGAGCAGGTCGACCAACCCGCGCCGCACGATCTCATGGTCGTCGACGAGAAATACCCGAGGCATCGTCCCTCACCTTTCCTGACACCGGCATTGCGGTGACCATCGTCTCAGCTCGCTCGCGCGCCGCCGACCCCGGGCCGTTCGACGGCAGTTTCGGGACCTTCGGCACATGCGCCCGGTGCAGCCCGCGGGCGATGCTCGGACAGTCATCCTCGATGAGCCGTGCGAGGTGACCGACCAGGACGAGGAGGCTGCGATGTCCACGGTGCCCGACACCTGGTCCACGAGCGACACCGAGGTGATCGCGCGTGCCGTGATCGAGGCCCCCTCGATCCACGACACTCAGCCGTGGAACCTGCGCCTCCCGGCCCGCACGGCCGAACTCGAGGAGCGGGTCGAGTTCGCCGCCCCCGGCCAGGACCCCCTGCGCCCGGATCGGCTGATCTCGTGCGGAGCCGCCGTCGCCAACCTCGAACTCGGCATCCGGGTGCTCGGCTGGAGCACCCGGACCCTGCTGCTGCCCGAGCCGGAGCGGCCCGAGCTGATCGCACGGATCGAGGCAGCGGCGCCGGCCACTCCTTCGAGCACCGACCTGGGGTTCTTCGCCGCCATCTCGCACCGGCGCAGCCACCGCGAGTCGTTCGCCCGGATCCCGGTGCCGGCGACCACCATCGCCGACGTGATGGCCGCCGCCGACCTCCCCGGGGTCGAGGTTCGCCTGCTGGCGTCGGACGAGGCCCCGGCGCTCGCCGACATGCTCACCTACTCGGCCGACGCGATGCGCCGCAATCCGTACTACCAGCGCGAGATGTTCCGGTGGACGTCGCACTGGCACCCCGAGGGCAACGCCGAGGTGGTGACCGACTGGGGCGCCGATCTCGACGCCGGCGGACCCGCCGGGCGCGCGCTGATCACCACCGGTGTGCCGGACACCGCCGAACTCGCGGCGGCCATCGACCGGGAGACCGTGCTGGTGTTCTCGGTGCACTCCGGCGATCCGATCGACCTGGTCCGGGTGGGCATCGCGTCCGAGCGGGCGTGGCTGGCGGCGGTCGACGCCCGGTTGTCGGCGTCCGTACTCACCTATCCACTGCGCGTGGAGGATTCGGCTGACCGGCTCGCCGAGCGGATGGACATCGACGGCCTGCCGCAACTGATCATGCGCATCGGGTTCTGACCCGACCGAACCGACCGCCGGGCGCCGCAGGGGGGCGCCCGGGGTCCCACCAGAGAGGGAATACATCACTGTGACCAGGGAACTCACGGATCTCGAACTGCTCCGAGAGCTCGAGCCGATCGCCGAGGACAACGTCCACCGCCACCTGGCGATGGCGAAGGACTGGCATCCGCACGACTACGTTCCGTGGGACGCGGGCCGCAACTTCGCCGCCCTCGGCGGCATCGACTGGGACCCCGACCAGTCCGCGTTGTCCGAAACCGCGCAGGCAGCGATGATCACCAATCTGCTCACCGAGGACAACCTGCCCTCCTACCACCGCGAGATCGCCGAACACTTCAGCCTCGACGGCGCCTGGGGCACGTGGGTGGGCCGCTGGACGGCCGAGGAGAACAAGCACTCCGTCGTCATGCGGGACTACCTGGTGGTCACCCGCGGTGTGGACCCCGTCGCGCTCGAGAACGCACGCATGGCGCACATGACCACCGGATTCGACCCGGGCTCGACGTCGATGCTCGAGTCCGTGTCGTACGTGACCTTCCAGGAACTGGCGACCCGGGTCTCGCACCGCAACACCGGTAAGGCCTGCGGGGATCCGATCGCGGACCGCATGCTCGCCCGCGTCGCCGCGGACGAGAACCTGCACATGATGTTCTATCGCAACATCGTCGAGGGCGCCCTCGACATCGCCCCCGACCAGGCGCTCGCCGCGATCATGAGCGTGCTGACCCGCTTTCGGATGCCGGGCGCGTCGATGGCGAACTTCCGGCGCAACGCCGTGCTGATCGCCAAGGGCGGCATCTACGACCTGCGGCAGCATCTCGACGACGTGGTGCTGCCGGTGCTCCGCAAGTGGCGCGTGTTCGACCGCACCGACTTCGGCAGCCGCGGCGAACAGCTGCGCGAGGACCTCGACGCCTTCCTCACCGACCTGCAGACGAAGGCCGAGCGGTTCGAGGAGGCCCGGGACCGGGCGCTGGCCCGTCAGGCCCGGCGCGACGAACACGCAGGGGCGAGCGCATGACCAGCGTGCGCGAGCCCGGATCCCGGGAGGACCGCGACACCGGGTCGGCAGAGCTGTTCGGCTCGGTGCTCGACATGGCCCGCGCCGCGAAACGCGGCGACGTGTCCGGATGGCTCACCGTCAAGAGCGGCACGCACCGCCCGGAGGACGTCGCCTTCCTCAGTTCGCAGATGCTCGGCGTGCTGATCGAGAACGACGCCGTCCGTCGCGGGGTGCATCCCGCCGACGTGTGGAGCGAGCTGCGCCGGCGCGGCCTCGGCGACTTCGGCTGACCACGCGGCGACCCGGAACCACCCGGCGACGATGCCCGGCACCCGCTCAGGGTGCCGGGCATCGAGCGTCCGGGTACGTTCCCGGCGGTCGCGCGCTGCGGCGCTTCCCGCGCGCGTAGGGACGCGCGCGGGAAGCACCCTGCCGCGCCACCACATGCGGCGCAGGCCGCGACGGGACGGCTACTTCTCGCCGTCCGGCCGGACGATCAGCACGGGGCAGTCGGCCGTCTGCATCAGCGCGTTGCTGGTCGATCCGAGCAGCAGGCCCTTGAAGCCGCCGCGGCCGCGGGAGCCCACGACGATCAGCTGGGCGCGTTCGGCGTACTCGCTCAGCACCCGCACCGGCCGGTCCCGCGCGACGACGCGCTCGACGACGACGTCCGGGTAACGCTCCTGGAACCCGGCGAGGTTCTCGGCGAGCACGACCTCCTCCCCCGTCTGGATCCTGCTCCACTGCGGATCCTCGGGCACCGCGCCCAGGGACGGCTGCACGCTCACGTCGCTCCACACGTTCACCGCGACGAGCGTCGCCTTGCGGGCGGCCGCCTCGGCGAACGCCACCTCGACCGCGCGCACGGAGGCCTCGGAACCGTCGACGCCGACCACGACCGGGCCGTCGGAGGGCGGTGCCCCGTCGAGGGTGCGGCCGCGCACGATCGCGACCGGGCAGTGGGCGTGCGAGGCGAGACCGAGGGTGACGGAGCCGACGAGCAGCCCCTTCACCTCCCCGAGCCCGCGCGAGCCGAGCACGATGGTGTCGGCCCGGTTCGAGAGGTCGACGAGGGTGGGGACGACCTTGCCCTCGATCTGCTCCGTGGTGATCTCGACCGGGCCCTGCTCGTCGGCGATGCGCTTGGCGAGCACCTTGGCACTGTCGAGCCGCGCCCGCGCCGTCTCCTTCATCTCCTCGTGGAAGCTCTCCGCGAGGTAGGGCTCGGAGTAGTAGAACGCGGGGATGTGCACGACGGTGACGATGTGCAGCGGCAGCGCGCGGGCCGCGGCAGCGCGGGCCGCCCAGATCACCGCGGTCGCCGCCGCGTCGGATCCGTCGACCGCGACGACGATCGGTTGGGTTTCGGTCATGAATTCCCCTCTGTCGGCGGGCCGGTGGGCCCGGGTTCTCACATCGGCGCGGGTGTCAGTTGCAGATCTCCCGCAGCTGTTCGATCAGTCGGACCCGGCCGGCGGTGTTCTCCGCGATCGGGTTGACGTTGAGGGTGGTGACGCCGGCTTCGGCGAACGCGGCGACGCGTTCCCGGACGTAACTCTCGGGCCCGATGAGCGAGACCGCCCGCACCAGGTCGTCGGGCACCGCGGCGGCGGCCTCCTCCTTCCGGCCTGCGAGGTACAGGTCCTGGATGGTCTCCGCCTCCTTCGCGTACCCGTAGCGGACGGCGAGGTCGTTGTAGAAGTTCTTGCCCTTCGCCCCCATGCCGCCGATGTACAGCGCGAGGTGCGGGCGTACGAAGTCGAGCAGGAAGTCGACGTCGTCGCCGATCGCGAGCGCCGCGCCGACGTAGACCTGCAGGTCCCCGAGCGCGGGATCGCGCTTGGCCTTGCCGCGCGCGAGGGACTCGCCCCACACGTCGGCGGCCTTCTCGGGATAGAAGAAGATCGGTTCCCAGCCCTCGGCGATCTCGGCGGTCATCTCGACGTTCTTGGGGCCGATCGCGGCGATCAGGACGGGGATGCGTTCGCGCACCGGGTGATTGATCAGCTTGAGCGGCTTGCCGAGTCCGGTGCCCTTCTCCGGCGGCAGCGGGATCTGGTAGTACTTGCCCTGGTACTCGACCTTCTCCCGGCGCCACACCTGGCGGCAGATGTCGACGAGTTCACGGGTCCGGCCGAGCGGCGCGTCGTATTTGACGCCGTGGAATCCCTCGATGACCTGCGGGCCGGACGCACCGATACCCAGGACGAAGCGGCCGTCGGAGACGTAGTCGAGACCTGCGGCGGTCATCGCCGTCAGGCTCGGCGTGCGGGTGTAGATCTGGAAGATGCCCGAGGCCAGCTCGAGTCGTTCGGTCTTGGCCGCGAGGTAGCCGAGCTGACTGACCGCGTCGAACGAGTACGCCTCCGGTACGAAGACGATGTCGAGGCCGGCCCGTTCGAGATCGGCCACCTCCGCCGCCGTCTCGGCGAATCCGCCGCTGTAGTTCAATCCCATCCCGATGCGCATCCGCATACCCCGTGATTCGTTGGTGCGTGGTCCTGCCGGGCACGCTCGTACCCGTGTGCCAGGTACCCTACCGCCGGGGTGTGGCGCGACCTTCAGGACTCGTCGGGGCGCACCACCATGACGGGGCACTGCGCGTCGCGGATCAGCGAGTTGCTGGTGGAGCCGAGCAGCATGCCGGTGAAGCCGCCGCGGCCGCGGCTGCCGAGCACCAGCAGCTGCGCCTTCTCCGACCAGGCCAGCAGGTGGGCGCGCGGCCCGTCGACGTACACCTCGCGACGCACGTTCACGTCGGGGTAGCGGTCGTGGAACCCGGCGAGGCGCTCGGCGAGCAGGGCCTGCTCGGATTCCGCGAACGCGTTCGGATCGATCGAAACCTCCACGGCCTCGTCGAAGGTGCCCCGCCGCATGTCGCTCCACACGTGCACCGCGACGAGGTCGACGCCGCGCAGGCCGGCCTCCTCGAACGCCGCGCGGACGGCCTTCTCGCTGAGGGGGCTGCCGTCGACCCCGACGACGACGGGCCGGGTGTCGGGCAGGGTCTCCGGAGCCTTGCCGCGGACGACGACGACCGGGCAGCGACCGTGGCTGGCGACGGACACCGGGGTGGAGCCGAGCAGTGCCTCGCCCACCCGGCCGGTGCCGGAGGAGCCGAGCACGAGCATCCGCGCGCGGGCGGACAGGTCGATGAGCCAGCGCGCGCTGCCGGTGGCGGCGAGCCGGGTGGTGATCTCGAGTGCCGGCGCGACGGTGCGGGCGACCTCCTCGGCGCGCTGCAGCAGCGTCTTGCCCTCGTCCTCGACCCATTCGAAGACCTGTGCGGTCTGGATGAACGGCGCCCCGCTGTAGCCGCTGGGGGCGAAGTCGAGAGCGTGCACGATGTGCAGCGGCAGCCCGCGGTCGGCGGCCGTCGCGGCGGCCCACCGGACGGCGTCGTCGGAGGCCGGGGATCCGTCGATCCCGACCACCACGGTGTTCGAGCGCACCGCCTCGTCGTGCGTGGGCTCGTGGTGCGCCTTGCTGCCTGGGAACTTCACGTCGGTCACCGCTCTCGTCGCAGGGATCGTCCTCGGGGTCGAGGTTAATCCGCTCCCCTGGGGGCAGGAATGGTCTTTGGTCCCTCTCCGGGAAGTCCGGAGCCACTGGCCCGGTAGCGGGGATGCGGCCACAATCGTAGGCAGAGGAGGCGCATCATGTCCGGTGGACCGATCCGCATGGCGGGGCCCGCGGCCCACAAGGTCCGCGCGGCGGACGTGATGAGCACGCCGGTGCTGGCCGTGACGGTCGACGCCACCCTGGAGCGGGCCGGGGAGGTGCTGGCCCGCAACGGCTTCACCACCCTCCCGGTGGTCGACGAGCACGGCCGGCTCTGCGGCCTGATCACCGAGGAGGCGCTGGCGGGGGCGCATCTGGCGCGCCTGTCGATGTACGCAGACCTGCCGCTCGTCACCGCGATCCGCCGGCCGCTGACGGTGCGGGCGGTGGCGTTGCCGCCGGTGGCCCTCGACGCGGACGCCGAGCTGTTCGACATCGCGCGGGCGATGCTGCAGATGCGGCTGCGGTCCGTGCCGGTGGTGCGCGACGGCAGGCCGATCGGAATCGTCAGCTGGCGCAATATCCTTCCCGTGCTCGAACGCTGACGCACCGAAGCGATCTACGTCACATTAAATTGTCATTTCAGATACCAATTATCTAGTCTCAGGTCATGCAACTCACCCAGTTCACCGATCTCGGACTGAGAGTTGTCATGTACCTGGCGGCCGCCGCGCCCGACAGCTCCCCCAGCACCAAGCGCGTCGCCGAGCAGCTGCAGCTGTCGTACGCACACACCACCAAGGTGGTCGCACGATTGAGCGAACTCGGCGTCGTCACGACCCGCCGCGGCCGCGGCGGCGGACTGACCATCACCGAGCTCGGCCGGGGCGCGTCCGTCGGATGGCTCACCCGGCAACTCGAAGGCGACGGCGAGGTCGTCGCCTGCGAGGGCGACAAACCGTGCCCGCTGCGGGAAGGATGCAGCCTCCGCGGCGCACTGCGCCGAGCCCAGGAGTCCTTCTACGCGGCGCTCGACTCCGTCACCGTCGCCGATCTCACCCGGGCCCCCACCCGCACCGTCCTGCTCGATCTCACCCGCCCCGCCGTCTGACCGCACGGTTCCACAGCCCGGAACCGGCCCAGCCCTACCCGAAACGGAGTTCACGATGCCGCTCTCAGCCGAGTCCAAGGAAGTTGTCCGCGCCACCCTCCCCGCCGTGGGTGCCGCCATCGGCGACATCACCCCGCTGTTCTACAAGAAGATGTTCGCCGCGCACCCCGAACTCGAGCGCGACCTGTTCAACCGCGGCAACCAGAAGCAGGGCGAACAGCAGAAGGCCCTGGCCGGCTCCATCGCCGCCTTCGCGACCCTGCAGCTCGATCCCGACCCGGCCCGGGTCGAGGCGATCCTGTCCCGCATCGCGCACAAGCACGCCTCCCTCGGCATCAAGCCCGACGAGTACTGGATCGTCCACAAGCACCTGTTCGAGGCGATCGTGGAGGTCCTCGGCGAGGCCGTCACCCCCGAGGTCGCCGCGGCCTGGGACGAGCTGTACTGGCTGATGGCCAACACGCTCATCAAGCTCGAGGACGACCTGTACAAGGCCGCGGGCGTCGCGCCGGGCGACGTGTGGCGCACCGTCCGGGTCGCCGAGCGCCGGCACCAGTCCGCCGACACCGTCTCGTTCGTCCTGACCTCGCTCGACGGCGCCCCGCTGCCCGCTTTCCGTCCGGGACAGTACCTTTCGGTGGGCGTGAAGCTGCCCGACGGGGCCCGCCAGATCCGCCAGTACAGCCTGACCAACGCGCCGGCCCAGGGCGACTGGCGCATCACCGTCAAGCGGATCGTGGCGACCACCACCCCCGACGGCACCGCCGCGCCGGCCGGTGAAGTGTCGAACTTCCTGTACGACAACGTCTTCGAGGGTGACGAGCTGCAGGTCACCACCCCGTTCGGCGACCTGGTGCTGCCCGACGACGGCGCCCCGCTGCTGCTGGCCTCCGCCGGCATCGGCTGCACCCCGATGATCGGCATGCTCGCGCACCTCGCGGAAACCGGTGACGAGCGCAAGGTTTCGGTGCTGCACGCCGACCGCTCCGTCGCCAACCACGCGCACCGGCACGAGCTGGCCACCCTCGTCGAGCGCATCCCGTCCGCCGAGGTGCACCGGTGGTACGAGGACCTCGGCGCCCGCGAGCCGCTCGAGACCGTGCGCGTGGGCCGGGCCGACGTGTCGGACCTGCCGCTCGACCCGAACACCAAGGCGTACCTGTGCGGTCCGCTGCCGTTCATGCTCTCGCTGCGCGAGGCCCTCATCGAGCGCAACGTGCCCGCCGAGAACATCCACTACGAGGTGTTCGGTCCCGACAGCTGGGCCCCGAACGCCTGAGTCGCCTCCGACCGTGCCCCGGCCCCCGCGGCCGGGGCACGGTCGTCTCCACGATCCGGCGCTAGGCTCGCTCGCATGGACGATGCTCCGGCCCCCGCCGGCGCGGGCCGCACCCGCCGGGCCGGCCGGATCGGACTGCTCGTGCTGCTCCTCGTCGGGCTCGCGGCCACGCTGCGGACCCCGGCGGCACCCGCACCGGCCGACGCTCCCCCCACCGCGTTCAGCGCCGTCCGCGCGACGACCCACGTCGAGGCGGTGGCCGCGCGGCCGCGCACCCCGGGTTCGGCCGGCCATGCCGAGGCCCGGGAGTACCTGGTCCGCATCCTCGACGACCTCGGCTGGTCCGTCCGCGTCGACGACGGCGTCGGCTGGTCGGCCACCGCCGTGCAGGGCACCCAGCGGGGCGGCCGGGTCGCGAACGTCGTCGCCACCCTGCCCGGCACCGACCCCACCGGCACCGTCGTGCTCGCCGCGCACTACGACACCGTCGCCGGCTCCCCCGGCGCGGGCGACGACGGGATCGGGATCGCCACGGTGCTCGAGGCGGCCCGCGCCCTGACCGCCGGCCCCCGTCCCCGGAACGACGTCACGGTGCTCGTGACCGACGGCGAGGAACGCGGCCTGCTCGGCGCCGAGGAGTACACGCGGCGGCAACCGGCCGACGCGAGGTCGACGGTGGTGCTCAACCACGAGGCCCGCGGCAACGGCGGGATCCCCGTCACCTTCCGGATCTCCTCCCCCAACGCGGGTCTCGTGGGTGTGCTGTCCGGCGTGCCCGGCACGACCGCGGACTCGTTCACCCAGACGGCGTTCGAGTTGCTGCCCAACGACACCGACTTCCGCCGCCTCACCGAGGCCGGCATGCACGCCGCGGACACCGCGATCGCCGGCGGCGGCGCCTACTATCACAGTCCCCTCGACACCCCGGACCGGCTCGACACCGCGTCGCTGCAGCGCATGGGAGAGACCACCCTTGCTGCGGCACAGCGGTTCTCGTCCGCCGACCTGGCAGTGCTCGGCTCGGGGGGCGACGACGTCGTCGTCACGCTGCCCTGGGGGCCGGTGCACTACCCGCGCCCGCTCGAGATCGCCCTGACCGCGCTGCTCGCCGCCGTCACCGGCGCCCTCGCGGCCCGGCGGATCCGGGACGGTGCCGCCTCGGCGGGCCGTCTCGCGGCGTCGGGCGGGATCTCGATCGCCGTGGCGGCCGCGGCGGCGGGTGCGGCGTTCGTGCCGTGGTGGCTCGCGCTGCGGATCGCTCCCGGTCAGGCCTCGGCGGTCCTGCGCGAGCCGTACCTGCCGGTGCCCTATCAGGTCGCCGCGGCGGCCGCGGCCGTCGCCGTCCTGCTCGCGGCGTATCCGCCGGTGCGCCGCCGTGTCGGCCCTGCCGCGTTCGCGACGGGCGCGCTGCTCGCCGTGACGGTCACCGCCCTGGCCGCGCTGCCCTTCCTCGGCGTCGCGACCGTCCTGGTGCTGCCGGCGCTGCCCGCGGCGATCGCCGCGCTCGTCGTGGACCTGCTGCCCACCGATCGGCGCGGGTGGCGGACGCCGGTGACGCTGGCCGGGACAGTTCCGGCGGTCGTGGTGCTCGTGCCCGCCGCGGTGGCGTCGTTCGACGCCGGTCTGCTCACCGGAGCGCCGCTCGCGGGGGTGTTCGTCGCGGTGCTGTTCGCGCTGGCGCTGCCGCTCGTCGACGCCGCCGGCGCGCCGTCGCAGCTGCGGCTCGCCGCGATCGCCGCCGCGGGGGTCGTGCTCGTGGCCGCGCCGGTCGGCGGCTGGGTCAACCGCGACGGCGCCACCCCGCCGCGGCAGGAACAACTGCTCTACGCGCTGAACGCGGACACCGGTGCCGCCGTGTGGGCGTCGCCGCGCGCCCCCGCCTCGGCCTGGAGCCGCGCCCTGCTGACCGAGGAGCCGGCCACGCTGCCGGACGCGTTCCCGTGGCGCAGCGAGACCAGGTTCGCCCACGGGCCCGCGCCGGTCGCGCCGCTGCCCGCGCCCGGGCTCGCCGTCGTCGCGGACGTCACCGACGGCGACGAACGGACGCTGACCCTGCGGCTGACGTCGCCGCGCGGGGCGCCGACGATCGGGCTGTGGGTGGACGGGACGTCCGCGGCGGTGCGGGAGGCGGTGGTGGCCGAGCGGAGCGCCGCGCCGGCCGCGCCGTTCGGGTTCCTGTTCTCCGGGACCCCGGCCGAGGGCATCGAGGTGCGGCTGACCGTCGCCCCGCGCGACGGCGCGGTGGTACTGCACGTCGCCGACGTCACCGACGACCTCACCGTCGTCCCGGGATACACCGCTCCGGAGAACCGGGCCGTGGTCACCCCCGCGGTCACGGTGACCCGCACCGTCCGGTTGTGATCATGCCGTGCCGAGCGGCCACTCGTGAACGGGCTTGCCGCCCAGCATGTTCCGGATGTAGTCACGCATCATTCCGTGCAGGGCGGTGCGCCGGTCGGCGCCGGCGTCCTCCCGTTCGACGACCTGCGCCCGCTGCCACGCCGCCCCGGTCTGCCGGTTCAGGCACCGGCCTTCGATGATGCCCAGGTACCGGTCCCGCGCCTGCTGCGACAGTCCGAAGGCGGTCAGGCCCGCGTCCGCCATCGGCAGCAGCCGGCGCAGCACGAGTTCGTCGGCGCCCACCCAGCCCAGGCCGGGCCAGTACAGCCGCGCGTCGAGGCCGTACTTGGCCCCGATCCCGAGGTTCTCGCGGGCCGCGTCGAAGCTCATGAACCGGCACAGCGGCACGTCGGCGTCGACGAGGGCGCGCAGCGCCCCGTAGTAGAACGCGGCGTTGGCCATGATGTCGAGCACCGTCGGGCCCGCCGGCAGCACCCGGTTCTCGAGCCGCAGGTGCGGGTGCTCGTCGGCGACGTCGTAGACGGGCCGGTTCCAGCGGTAGATGGTGCCGTTGTGCATCTGCAGCTCGCGCAGCCGCGGAGTCCGGCCGGCATCGAACTCGGCGATCGGATCGACGTCGGACACCTCGGGCAGCAGCGCCGGGAAGTACCGCGAGTTCTCCTCGAACAGGTCGGTCACCGAGTCGATCCAGCGCTCGCCGAACCACACCCGCGGCCGCACCCCCTGATTCTTCAGCTCCTGGGTGCGGGTGTCGGTGGCCTGCGCGAACAGCGGGATCCGGCTCTCGTGCCACAGCGCCTTGCCGGCGAGGAACGGGGAGTTCGCGGCGAGCGCCACCTGCACTCCGGCCAGGCATTGAGCGGCGTTCCAGTGGTCGGCGAAGTCCTCCGGGGCCACCCGCAGGTGCAGTTGCAGCGACGTGCAGGCCGCCTCCGGCACGACCGAGTTGGCGTCGGCCCGCAGCTGTTCGGCGTCGTCGCGGCCGGGGAGGGGCACGCCGTCGAGATCGAGCTCGATGTCCTCCCCGCGTGCGGCGAAGATCTGCTCGTTGAGGGCCTCGTAGCGCGGGTTGGCGGTGATGCGCTCCCGGTCGAGGTGGGCGAGCTCGAGCGTGGGCAGCATGCCGATCATGACGAGCTGGGCGTCCTGCCGGTGCATCCGCGTGTCGGCGCGGCGCAGCGACTCGCGCAGGGTGTTCTCGATGTCGAGGGTGGCGTCACCGGCGAACGGCCCGGGGTCGACGTTCATCTCGACGTTGAACTGGCCCAGCTCGGTCTGGAACACGGCGTGATCGTCGATCGCCTGCAGGACCTCGAGGTTGCACATGGCCGGTTCCATGTCGTCCTGGACGAGGTTGAACTCGATCTCCATGCCGAGCAGCGGCTCCGGCCGTTCGCGCGCGTCGGTGAAGGCGCCGTCGCGCAGCATCCGGTCCAGGGCGGCGAGGCAGGCCTGCACCTTGGTGCGGAACTCGCGCCGGTCGGCGCGGGTGAAGGAGCGAGCCTTGATCTGCGTGCCCATGGAGCCGTGTCCCTCTCCCCCGCTAGGTGATGATTCGTCAGCCTAGCGGCCGAGCGACCGCAGTTGGGGGCGAGCGTCAGACGGCGCGGTAGCTGCCCCAGTCGGCGACGACGCCGCGGGTGCTGAGCCAGGCGTTGGGGTCGGTCTTGCCGCCGGCCTGGTCCCACACCTCGAAGTGCAGGTGCGGGCCGGTGGACCAGCCGCGGTTGCCGACGGTGGCGATCTGCTGACCGGCGGTCACCCGCTGACCGGCACTGACCTGGTAGGTGTCGACGTGGCCGTAGACGGCGGTGGTGCCGTCGTCGTTGAGGACGCGCACCCACTGGCCGTAGCCGGAGGCGGCGCCCGCGTCGAGGACGGTGCCGTCGGCGGCGGACTTGATCGGCGTGCCGATCGGGGCGGCGATGTCGATGCCGCCGTGGTGGCTGCCCCAGCGGGGGCCGAAGTCCGAGGTGAGCGTGCCCGAGACGGGCTGCACGGTGGCAGGCTTGGCGGGGTTGAGGTTGTTCAGCCAGCCCTGGCCCGCGGCGAACTGGTCGACCAGGGTGTCGAGCTCCGGCGGCAGGGCGGGAGCGGCGGCGTGCTCGTGGCCGTGCTCGTCGGCCGGGGCGGGCGCACCGGGCAGCTGCGGGAGCTCGAAGCCCTCGGGCAGCAGGCCCTGCGGCACCTCGAACGGCAGGGTGCCGGTCTGGGCGGGGGCGGGCGCGGCACTGGCCGTGCCGGCGGCGAGCTGGGCACCCACGGCGAAGAAGGCGCCGGTGGCGGCGGCCACGGTGGCGGCCTTCACGGGTGCCGACGGACCGGTGGGCTCGACGCGGTGCCGGCCGCGGCCGGAGGACGCACCGGACAGATCCATCTCGAAGGTGGTCGCCTCGTCGCCTGCCCGCTGGTGCCGTCCCACAGTTGCTACCTCATCCGTCGTCCGTTGCGCGCCGGGTGTGCCCCGGCCGTTTCTGGCGACTCAAAGTAACAAAACGATATAGGGCAGCGCCAGCGTTACGTTTCGGACACTTCTGCGGTGGGTACCGACGGCGACCCGGCGGCAGCCCGGCCGGATGCAGCCCTGCCCCACCTGCGTGAACTGCGGAAACACCCTCCTGGTGCGCGCGGGCGGGGTTGGGACGTCCGCCGGGGCCGGCGGCTCCCGGCGCCGCCTCGCGCGCATACAGAACCGCGAGGAGACGACGGCAGTTATGTGATTGTGATCACAGCGGAGCGCCCGGCGCGTCAGCCGATGTACGCGATGGGCGCCTCGGGGATGTAGTCGACGCACGAGAGCAACGGGGTGGGCGACGGGCTGAGGTAGCCGGTGTCGAATGCCTGGATGCGCTGCTCGGCGGTGCCGTGGGTGCGCTCCGGCCCCTTGTCCTCCCCCACCGCGGCGAACGCCCGGCCCAGCGACGCCAGGTCGGTCTGCTCGACCGTGACGCCGAGGTCGCGTTCGGAGTACGCGACGAAGGCGCCCGATCCACAATCGGCCTGGTTCTCGTAGGGGATGGCACTGTTGGGTTCGGCCGGGTCGGGCTCCGGCAGTGCCAGCATCGTCTGGAAGTGATGCGTCACCTCGTGGCTCAGCACCGCGGCAATGGCGATCTCCCCGTAGCCGTTCACGAGGTCCATCGCCGCCTTCTCGCCGATGTAGAGGCTGCGGTCGGCCGCGCAGTACATCAGCGAGTTCTCGTCGTAGGCGCAGCCGGGCGCCGCCTCCCCCGACTTCCCCGCCGCCACCGAGTAGTAGGCGGTGGGATGCGGCATGTCCTGGTACGTGGCATCGATCCACGACTCGATCGACGGAAGGAAGCACTGCACATACGGTCCCATCGCGTCCGTCGCGTACTGCCCGGTGCTCCCGGCGGCGAACGGACACTCCGCTGTGGGCGAAAGCTGTTGCAGGGCAGACTCGTCCTCCGCGGCGGCCGGAGCGACGGCACCCAGGGCGGGCACCACGGCGGCGACGGCCACGGCGGCGAAGCGGATCGTGCGCGAGATCGAGCGAGGCATGAGTACTCCCGGGGACGAGGATTCGGCGTGCGGATCCACCCTCCGGCACGCCACGGCCGCACTCCAGGGCTCTTCGGGCTGCACACCGCACCCCGAGGGGGACGGTTCCCACCCCCGGGGTCACTGGCCGCACCTCCGACCGAAGGTCACCGGCCGCAGGTCACCTGCCGCAGGTCACCTGCCGCACCTCCGGCCGAATGTCACATGCGTTCGGTTGGGGCGGTTTCAGGCGGCCGATGCGACAAGCTCGGTGAACGCTTCGGTTGGCGTGCGCCAGCGTAGCGTCTGCCGGGGGCGGCCGTTGAACTCGTCCTGGACCTGCTGCAGGTCCTCGGGCGTGTACACCGACAGGTCGGTGCCCTTGGGGAAGTACTGCCGGAGCAGACCGTTGGTGTTCTCGTTGGTGCCGCGCTGCCACGGCGAGTGCGGATCGCAGAAGTAGACAGCGACGTCGGTGGCCATGGTGATCTGGGCATGAGCACGCATCTCGTGGCCCTGATCCCAGGTCACCGACCGCTGCATCACCTCCGGCAACGACCGCATCGCGGCGATCATCGCATCGCGGACGCCGGACACGTCGCGGACCTTCGGCAGGTGCAGCAACACCACGTACCGGGTGGTGCGCTCGACCAGGGTGCCGATCGCCGAGCGGTTGCGCGCCCCCATGATCAGATCTCCCTCCCAGTGCCCGGGCACCGCCCGGTCCTCGACCTCGGCGGGCCGCTGGGAGATGAGGATCTTGTCGGGAATATGGCGGGCACTGCTCGGCACTCGCCCCTGCGGCACCCGACGGGTGTGCCGGCGCCGCAGATACTCCGAAAGCTCTTTTCGCAGTTCGCCTTTCAGTTGCACATACACGGCCTGGTAGATGGTTTCGTGGGACACCCGCATCTCCGCTCGGTCGGGGAAGTCGACCACCAGCCTGGCCGAGATCTGCTGCGGGGACCAGCGCAGCTTCAGCTTGGCGACGACATACGCGCGCAACTCGGGTGCGGCCATCAGCTTGGCGACTTTCGGTCGCAGTGCTCGGGTCCAGGCCCGCGCGTGGGCCGACACGGCGCGGTAGCTACCGTCGCGGTTGCTGTTGCGTTCGATCTCCCGGTAGATCACCGACCGGTGCCGGCCCAGGTGCGCGGCGATCGTCTGGACCGACTCGTTGCGGGCGAGTCCGAGGGCGACAAGCTCCCGCTCGCCCAGGGACAACGACCGTCCGCCGTGCTCCCAGTGCGGGGCACGGCGGACGGTGCCGTTGGCCTCGTCCTCCCACCGGTAGCCGGTTTGTCGGCTGACACCGACCGCGGCTGCGGCCTTGGCGATCGACACCTTCGTCATGCGCATGGCGAAGAACCTAGCCTTCTTCGCCTCTCGTGCTGCTCGACCCACTGACATCTCCCCTGGTCAGGGAGCGTGTCGCATGGACCACCTGAGTCAGCCTGGATTGACGGCGTGTGACATTCGGGTGCACGACCGGGCGGGAACGGCGATCGCCCTCACGGGCGCCGCGATCTACGGGTCGAGCTTCCGTACCCCGGCCCTGCTGTCCGCCTCACACGCCTCCGACCAGGCCTGGACCGTCACGTGGATCGCCGTCGGCGCGGCGGCGGCGCTCGCCGTGCCGCTGGTTCCGCGACCGTTTCACACCGGCGCCGCGATCCCGGCTACACTCACACCGCGCATCGAATCGGCACCGCCGGTCCACCGCGCGCCGCCCTCGTAGCTCAGGGGATAGAGCACGGCTCTCCTAAAGCCGGTGTCGCAGGTTCGAATCCTGCCGGGGGCACAAGAGACCGCTGGTCGAGCTCACCCGCAGCCGCTCTCTACGGACCGCCGCTCGCGGGGAGCGGGCGAACCAGCGCGATGCCCCTGCTCCAGCCGCTCGATCAGTCCGCCTGCACGCCAGGGGCGATGTCCAGCCGTAGATACGACTCGACGCCGAACAGTCGGTGCATCCTCCTCGATGCCGACGACAGATGCGGTTCCGCCTCCGCCGCCGGCACGATCACGGGAGCGACGGCGTCGTAGCGCACGCCCTCGCGCTCGAGGACGCAGCCCCCGCCCGCCAGAACGTTGCGGCACCAGTCGACGTCGGTGCCGTAGGGCAGATGGATGAAAAACGACTGTCCGGATCGTTCCGCCCACACCGGGGTCACGTATGGCCATCCGGATGTGCGACCCACGTGATGCACCGCTGTGACCGTCTTCCCTCCCCTCTTCAAGATCACCGGGTTGAGGACGACCTTGTTGTACCGGCGCAGGGCAGTCAATGCCGGCTTCCAGCGCGAGCGCCACACGACGACACGGATCACCGTGAAGACCGTGTCGACGACGAGCACGACGCCGCCGAACACCCACTCCGCCAGTCGCCGGAGCGTTGCCTTTTCGGTCACGGGTCCGCCCTCTCGCTCAGGAGGAATCTCGACCCGGATCGCTGCGTGGCGGCGAGCGGTCCACGGCACCCGGCCCGTCCTCGGAGTTCGCCCACCGGAGGAACCTCGCCGCGAGGTCGGCACGGATCTCTGCGAGAAAATCGCCGTCCCGGGCGTGATCCAACTGCTCGACAGTGTCCAGTTCAGCCCGTACCGTCGCGGCCTCGTCGCCCCGAAGGCTCGCGATCCACCGTTCCACCGGGCCGGGCGGTGCGGGAACCGGACGGGGTACCACCACGTACTTCTCGAATACGTTCCGGAACCGCTCCCAGCATTGCTGTTCCTGCTGCAGAAGGAACCACGGCCATTCGACGATCCGGCCCTGGAGGCACACCTTCTTCGAGGGACCGTACTCGAGCGGATTCCACTGCGGCGGACGCGTGAACACGACCTGCAGGTCCACACAGTCCTGATCGCTGCCGGGCGTGCTCATCAGCGAAATGGTGTGCAGGTTCCTACCGTCTCCGGGACACCGGTATCGGATCGTCGGCACTCCTTGGCACGGCGCATAGTAGCCTGCCGGCGATATCGCCGCGCCGTTCACGATCCAGCCGACGGACAGGTCGTCCTGGCCGTGCTCGAAGGACATCAGCACGGTTTCGGAAAAATCGACCCGACGCCCCACCCAGACACCGCGACGACAGAGCGACGGCGTCTTCGTGTAGTCCTCGATCACGAAATGCCGCCCGGCTTCCGAACGTTCCCGGGACTTCTCGACGAGCGGGTAGGTCATCGTTCCCCCTCTCGGCTGCCTCGACTCAACGGTAGATCGAGGAGCGGACCGGGGAGGCGGTTTCGCCCTGCGGATGAGGCCCTCTCAGCGACGGGTCGGCTGGACAGCGGATCGCTGCCTGCTCATTCCGCGTCTCCGCGCTCCGCGTGTGCGGCCTGCTCCGCCGCCACGGCCGCGGCGACGTGCGCTTCGGCGGCCGTCTTGTCCACGCCGAGACCGGTGAGGACGCCGTTTCCGTCCTCGTATTCGAGGAGGGCGAGGAGGATGTGCTCGGTGCCGATGTAGTTGTGCCCGAGACGAAGTGCCTGCCGGAACGTCAGCTCCAGGGCCTTGCGCGCACGCGCGTCGTAGGGGATCAGGTCGGGCACGTCCCCGGACGCCGGCGGGAGCTTCTCCACCACGGCGCGACGGACCGCGTCCGGCGAGACGTCCTGCGCGACGAGCGCGCGGACCGCGAGGGCGTCGGGCTCGCTCAGCAGACCGAGGACGAGATGCTCGCCGGTGATCTCGGCGTTGCCGGCCGCCCGGGCCTCGTTCTGTGATGCCATGACGACGTTACGGGCGCGTTCGGTGAATCGGCTGAATCCTTGTTCGGGATCGAGATCGGCAGAACCCTTGGGCACGAAGCGCTTCTGTGCCGCCTGCTTGGAGACGCCCATGCTGCGCCCGATGTCCGTCCAGGACGCGCCGGAGCGGCGGGCCTGGTCGACGAAGTGGCCGATCAGATGGTCGGCGACCTCCCCGAGATGCTCGGCGGCGAGGACCGCGTCGGTCAGTTGTTCCAGGGCGTCGGTATGCACCTTCTTGATGGCATCGATGAGGTCGTCGAGCCGGACGGGATTGCTCATGGGTACCGGGTTCGTCATTCGTCAACCATAGGTTGACGCGCTCATGGTCGTCAATGCCCGGTTGACGATCGATCCGGTGCGCCTCGCCGGCACCGCGAGGCGGGTACTGTCGTCGCATGGACCCCGACGTCCGCGCTGGTCACCGGGCCGATCGCCGCCCGCGGCGCGAGCCGATGATCGCGCCCAGCCTGGCCTCGGGCGACCTGGCGCGCCTGGCCGACGAGGCGCGGGCCGTGGCCGGTGGATCCGATCGGGGCGCGGACTGGCTACACGTCGACGTGATGGACGGACACTTCGTCCCCAACATCACCTTCGGGGTGCCGGTCGTGCGGTCCCTCGCCCGGCACACCCCGCTGCCGCTCGACTGCCACCTGATGATCGAGGATCCCGACCGGTGGGCGGTCGACTACGCGGAGGCGGGCGCGCACAACGTCTCCGTGCACGTCGAGGCCGTCCGCGACCCGGTCGCTCTCGCCGGCCGCCTGCGCGACGCCGGCGCCCGCGCCGGTCTCGCGCTCGCGCCGCAGATCCCGCTCGAGCCGCACATCGGCACGCTCTCGCACTTCGACACGCTCCTGGTGATGAGCGTGCCTCCGGGATTCAACGGCCAACGGTTCATCCCCGAGATGCTCGACAAGGTGCGCGCGGCGCGACGCCTGGTCGACGCGGGGGAACTCGACGTGCTCATCGAGGTCGACGGCGGGGTGAACCTCGACACCATCGGGGCTGCCGCGGCGGCCGGCGCCGACTGCTTCGTGGCCGGCACGGCCGTCTACGGCACGGACGACCCGGCCCGCGCCGTGCGCCTGCTGCGCGAGAAGGCCCGGGCGGCGTACGGGAGACCGTGACGAGCGGGAGACAGGACGAACGGGCGACAGGACGAACACGGGAACGGGCGCCGAGAGACATCTCGGCGCCCGTTCTCGAGTGACGGCTCAGCTCCCCAGCGCGTCGATCGCTGCCTGCAACCGCCGGGCGGCCTCGTCGGCGACGGGCTGCAGCCCGGGATCCTCGGCCACCTGCACCATCAGTTGCGGGTTCATGGCCTCGACGTGCACCAGGTTGGCGTCCTCCGGATCGCGCCGGACGACGACGTTGCACGGCAGCAGCAGCCCGATCTGCCGATTGACCGAGACGGCCTGGTGTGCGAGCGGCGGGTTGCACGCCCCGAGGATGACGTACGGCTCCATGTCGACGTCGATCTTGGTCTTCAGGGTGGCCTGCATGTCGATCTCGGTGAGCACCCCGAAGCCCTGTTCCTTCAGCGCCTCGCGGGTGCGCTCGACGGTGTCGCCGAGCGGGGCGCGCAGCGTGGTGGCGAGAGCGAGTGTCATGCTGCTCCTTCGTGGTTCGCTGTTGTCAGGCGAGCGCGAGGAAGAGCTTCTCGAGTTCCTCCTCGGTCAGCTTGTCGACGCAGGTGTCGTCCTGCTCGTCGAGGACACACTGCCGCAACCGGGTGGCGACGATCTTGAATCCGGCCCGGTCGAGGGCGCGCGAGACCGCGGCGAGCTGGGTGACCACCTCGCGGCATTCGCGCCCGTTCTCGATCATGGAGATCACGCCGGCGAGCTGGCCCTGTGCGCGGCGCAGCCGGTTGAGCACCTGGGTGGTGGATTCTGCGGCATTCACGGTGTTAACTGTCATGGTCGGCCCCTTCATACTGAAGATGAACCCATCATACCCGGTGGGGTATTCCCGTGCCCACATTCCGGCTCGGCGCCGATTCCCGGACCTCGGGCCGGTCGACCCGGCGATTCCTTCAGCGGCGACCGCCCTTGACCACCCGCTCGCCGGCCCGCTCCCAGGCGATCATGCCGCCGCGCAGCGAGGCGACGGGCGCCTGCGCCGCCGGGGCGAACATCCGCGCGGCGCTCGCGGAGCGCATGCCCGAGTGGCACACGAACACCACCGGCCGGTTGCGCACGATCCGCGCCGCCTTCGTCGGAACCTGGGAGAGTTCGCAGTGCTGCGCGACGGGCGCGTGCCCGGACCGGTACTCGGCGGCGGAGCGTACGTCGACGAGGACCGCCCCGCCGTCCAGCAACTCGCGCGCCCGGCCGACGCCGACGGACTCGTAGGGCTTGGCGAAGCGCGCCTTGATCTTCTCGAGCAGGCTCATCGGGTTCCGCCCTGTTCGGCCGGGTGACCGGCGCGCAGCCAGCCCTTGGTGCCGCCGGCGACCGAGACCGCGGACCGCCCCGACGCGGACACGATGTCCGCGCCGCGCAGGCTGCGATTGCCGGAGGCGCAGATGACGTAGACGAGGTCGGTCCCCGGGATCTCGGCGAGACGGGAAGCGAGTTCGCCGAGCGGGATCCACTGGGCACCGGGCACGTGCGCCTGCTCGTATTCGTAGTCCTCGCGCACGTCCACGACGGTCGCGCCGGACTTCCACTCGTCGGCGAATGCAGCGATGTCGATTTCCCTCATTGTCCACTCCTCGGCCCACACCGGTGGGCATCGTGCCGTCGTTCGAGGTTCATACCCCATGGGGTACTGCATACCCTAGGGGGTATATCGGAATCTGTCCACCGTCTCCGCCGGACGACCGGCGCTTCGGCCCGGCGCGTGGGCGCTTCCGTGTAGCGTCCGAGACGATCCCGCCCGACGCACCAGTGAGGAATCGCCGATGAGCGACGGACCCGTGGCGCCGCAGCCCGGCGCGGGCCGTGCCCGCCAGAACGTCATCTACCGGGCAGGAGTGCTCGGGCGCACCCCCGCGGTGCCGACCGACTTCGCCGGCCTGGAACGCCTGGCGCGACGGAAGACGAGCCGGCGCGGCTGGGCCTACATCGCCGGGGGCGCCGGCGAGGGCGCGACGATGCGCGCCAACCGCGAGGCCTTCGACCGCTGGAAGATCGTCCCCCGCGTGCTGCGCGACGTCTCCCGCCGGGACCTGAGCGTCGAGCTGTTCGGCCGCACCCTGCCCGCCCCGGTCCTGCTGGCGCCGGTCGGCGCCGCCGAGCTCGCGCACCCCGACGCCGACGTCGCGATCGCTGGCGCGGCGGCCGAACTCGGCGTGCCCTACATCTTCTCCAACCAGGGCTGCGCCCCGATGGAGGAGAGCGCCGCGGCGATGGGAGACTCCCCGCGCTGGTTCCAGTTGTACTGGAGCAGCGACGACGACCTCGTCGACAGCCTGCTCGCCCGCGCGAAGACGATCGGCGCGGACGCCGTGGTCGTCACCCTGGACACCACCCTGCTGGGCTGGCGGCCCCAGGACCTCAACCTCGGATCCTTGCCGTTCGCCCGCGGCGAGGGCATCGCCCAGTACACCTCGGACCCGACGTTCGTGCGCATCGTCCGCGAGCGCATCGCGGCCGCCGCCGGCGCACGACCCGAGGTGGAGGTGACCCTAGGCGCGATCAGGACACTGCTCTCGATGAGCCGGCGCTACCCCGGCCGCCTCCTCGACAACCTCCGCTCCCCCGAGCCCCGGGCCGCCGTCGAGACCTTCCTCGACATCTACTCCCGGCCCTCCCTGACGTGGACGGAGATCGAGTCGCTGCGCGAGCGCACCGATCTTCCCGTGCTGCTCAAGGGCATCCTCCATCCGGACGACGCCCGGCGCGCCCTCGACGCCGGGGCCGACGGCATCATCGTCTCCAACCACGGTGGCCGCCAGGTGGACGGCGCGATCGCCTCGCTCGACGCCCTGGTCGGCATCGCACCCGCCGTCGACGGCCGGGTACCGGTGCTGCTCGACAGCGGAATCCGCACCGGATCGGACGTGTTCAAGGCGCTCGCCCTCGGCGCCGACGCGGTCACCGTCGGCCGCCCGCACCTGTACGGGCTGGCGGTGGGCGGCCGCGAGGGGGCCCGCGACGCCGTCGCGAACATCATCGCCGAGTTCGATCTGACGCTCGGGCTCAGCGGGCTGACGTCGGTGAAGGAGATCACCGCGGACGCGCTTACGCGCACGTGACCGACGGGCGACGCGTGATGCCGATCTTCGACGCCCACTTCCATATCGTCGACCCCCGCTTCCCCGTGACCCCGAACGAGGGATACGTGCCGCCGGCCTTCACGGTCGCCGACTATCTCGAGCGGGTCCGCGGGCTCGGCGTCACGGGTGGCGCCGTCGTGTCCGGCTCCTTCCACGGCTTCGATCAGGGCTACCTGCTGGACGCGCTGGCCCTCCTCGGCCCCCGCTTCGTGGGCGTCACCCAACTGCCGGCGACCGTGACCGACACCGAGATCGCCCGGCTCGACGAGGCCGGCGTGCGCGGGATCCGGTTCAACCTGCGCCGCGGCGGTTCGGAATCCGCCGCCCACCTCGACTCGCTCGCGCGGCGGGTCCACGACGTCGCCGGCTGGCACACCGAGTTGTACGTCGACGCCCGCGAACTGCCCGCGCTCACCGGGACCGTCGCCGCCCTGCCCGCGGTGAGCATCGACCACCTGGGCCTGTCCGCGGCCGGACTGCCGCACCTGCTGGACCTGGTCGACCGCGGGGTCCGGGTCAAGGCGACCGGGTTCGGCCGCGCCGACTTCGACGTCGCCGCCGTTCTGCGCGCCGTCGCCGACCGGAACCCGCACGCCCTGATGTTCGGCACCGACCTGCCGTCCACCCGGGCGCCGCGGCCGTTCACCGACACGGACGTCGCAGTGGTCACCGATGCACTGGGTCCGGACCTCGCCGCGCGGGCGCTGCACGACAATGCCGCGCAGTTCTACCGCGTGCGTTGACATCCCCGGCAAGCAAGATCTCCGAAACGTCGTATGCTCCGCCGTTCGCGATCTAGACTCGGGGGCGTCATTCGGTGCGCGGGGCGCGCCGCCGGCGGGGCGCGGCGGTCGGCACCCGGACGTGACATTCCGATCACAGGAGCATCAGCATGAGCGCCGCCCGAACCACCCGAGCAATCCTCGCCACCGCCGCACCGATCGCGGCCGCCGTCCTGTTCGCCGGCAGCGCCGGCGCCGCACCGCCCCAATCCCTCGGCACGGCACTGACCTTCGGGTGCCTCAACCAGGGCAGCCTGGCCTCGATCACGGCGGTCACCGCGCAGGCCGGCCCGGAGGCGAACCCCGCGATCGCACCCGGTCACGTACTGTTCTCCACCGCACCGGGAATGGGCCCCATGCCCGCTGCGGGGCAGGTGTCGGTCGCATGGCTCAATCAGAGCACCGGCCAGGCGGGGATCGTCGACCTCGAGGGGACGTACCCGAACCTGGCGAAGGTGGTGAACACCGGCCCGGGCACCGTGCTCACCACCGTATTCGGTTCGGTGAACCTGAGCAGCGGCCCGATCTGCAATTCGACACCGGCCGCGGGGACGGTGACCGTCGGCTGACGGTGCCGGAGTTCAGCGCGGGCTGTACATGATCAGCGCCACGCCGAGCAGGCACACCAGGGCGCCGGCCACATCCCACCGGTCGGGGCGGAAGCCGTCGACGATCATCGCCCACACGAGCGATCCGGCGACGAACACTCCGCCGTAGGCAGCGAGGATGCGACCGAAATTCGCATCCGGCTGCAGCGTTGCCACCATTCCGTACCCGCCGAGCGCAATCACACCGGCGCCCACCCAGATCCAGCCGCGCTGTTCCCGGATTCCCTGCCACACGAGCCAGGCACCGCCGATCTCGAACAGGGCCGCGACGACGAACAGGACGAGGGACTTCGCGATGCTCACGCGAAGTACCCTACGGCGCTGCACGGCTCCGGTGCGGGTGCCCGCACCGGAGCCGGCCGGAACATGGTCAGGTTCGGCTCGCCGCGCGCGGGCGGGGCACCAGCCGGGGCACGCGGGCACTGTAGTCGCGGTACCGGTCGCCGAACGTGTCGGTCAGATCGTGTTCCTCGAACCGCAGCGCGACGAGGATGTATCCGGTGGTGACCGCGGCGAACAGCAGGTGGCCCACGCTCATCGTCGGCGCCACCCAGAACGCGATCAGGAAGCCGAGATACAACGGGTGACGCACCACGCGGTACAGCATCGGGGTGCGGAATACGACTTCGGCCGGGGGTTTTCCGGCGAAGTTCCGCAGCACCTGCCGCAGGCCGAACAGGTCGAAGTGGTCGATCGCGAACGTCGATGCGAGCACGAGGCCCCATCCTGCGAAGGACACCGCATAGAGCACCACGCGCACCGGTGTCGCGTCCACGTCCCAGATCTCCTGTGGCAGTGGATGCCACTGCCACATCACCAGCGCCAGGGCGGCGGTGGCGAACAGGACGAACGTGGAGCGTTCGATCGGCTGTGGGACGATGCGGGTCCATCGGTCCTTGAACCAGGGCCGGGCCATGACCGAATGCTGAACGGCGAACACGGACAACAGGGCCAGGTTCACCATCACGGCGACGACGATCGGCGTCTGCGGCCCCTCGTCGATGGTGCGGGGCACCACGAGACCTTCGACCCACCCGATCGAGTACAGGAACACTGCGAAGAACACGGCGTAGGCGGCCGCGCCGTACGCGGTCATCAGGGTGCGGCCGAGGCGGCCCCTGTCGGTCGTCTGCAACATCGTCGAACCTTCCCTCCTCCGGGCGCGCCGGCCCGTGCCACAGTCGGCGGATGTGCCGTGTGACCACGGTGCGCCGACGCGCCGGAGGACGACAGGCACCCCGGGGTGAGGTTTTCGGCACCCGGGGCGGGCGGTCATCCGCGGCCGCGGGCCACGTCCTGCGGGTCGATGTCGTCGCGCAACCCGCGCCAGCTCGGATGCCAGAGCTTGCCGGCGTCGGTCCACTCCCGGAACCGCACCTCCCCCACCAGCTTCGGGCTCACCCACACCGCGTCCCGCGCGTCCTCGCGCGGGACGTCGCCGGCGAAGGGGGTGGTGCGGCGCCGCAGACCCGCCATGGCGGCCGACAGTTCGGCGAGCTGGGGTTCGTCGAAGCCGGTGCCGACGCGGCCGACGTACTCCAGCCCGGCCTCGCCCTGCACGCCGACCAGCAGCGAGCCGAAGGTGCCGGCGCGGGCCCCCTTGCCGAGGCGCCAGCCCCCGATGACGACGTCCTGGGTGAGCCAGTTCTTCGACTTCACCCAGTCGGGGCTGCGCCGGCCCGGCATGTACACCGAGTTCCGCCGCTTGGCCACCACCCCTTCCCAGCCCCGCCGGGTGCTCTCCTCCAGCGCTTCGGATCCGTTGCCGTGCAACAGTTCCGGAACAACCAGCCCGTCGGCCGCGGCGGCGAGCGCGTCGAGCACGCGCCGCCGGTCGGAATACGGCTTGCGGTACAGGGTCACCCCGTCGAGGAAGAGGACGTCGAACACGAAGTACTGCGGGGTGCCCCCGGTCCGCAGCTGCCGGAAGCTTGTGACACCGAGGGTGTCGCACGCGACCACCTCGCCGTCGAGGACCACCTCGTGCCCGTCGAGGATGCGGGTGAGATCGGCGAGAGCGGGGTAGTCGCCGGTGATGTCGCGGCCGGAACGCGAATGCAGCCGCAACTGCCCGTTCTCGATCTCGGCGACGGCGCGGTAGCCGTCCCACTTGCCCTCGAACGCCCATTCGTCGGCGTCGAGACCGGTCACCTCACCCGGTGTCGCGAGCATGGGCTCGAGGTCGCGCGGGAAGCTCGTCGGCGGGCCCGACGGCGCGCTCTGGTCCTTCATGCGGTGCGCGAGCCACTGGTTGCCGGCCGTGCGGATCAGCGCGTACCGGCCCTGCACCCGCGCGCCGTGCAGGCGCACGATCACCTCGTCGTCGCGCCATTTCTCGGTGTCGTAGGTGCCGGTGTCCCAGATCGTCATGCCGCCGGCGCCGTACTCCCCCTTGGGGATCACGCCGTGGAAGGTGAGGTACTCGAGCGGATGGTCCTCGGTGCGCACCGCGAGGTTGTTGCGGCCGGGATCGTCCGGCAGATTCTTCGGCACCGCCCACGACGCGAGCACCCCGTCGCGCTCGAGCCTCAGGTCGTAGTGCAGGCGGCGGGCGTGGTGCTCCTGGATGACGAAGGAATTGCCCGGTCCGGATCCCACGGTGGCGGGGACGGGTTCGGGGGTGCGGGACGGGTCGCGCTTGTGCCGGTACTCGGTCAGGGCGTCGGACTCGGGCAGCGGCGGGTCGAGCGCGGCGAGCGGGTCGGGTCCGGCCTCGAGGCGCGCGAGCACCTCGTCGAACCGCAACTGGTGCAACCCGGGGTCGTCGAGTTCGTCCCAGGTGCGGGGCGCGGCGACCCACGGCTGCTCCCGGCCGCGCAGGGAATACGGCGCGATGGTCGTCTTGGCCTGGTTGTTCTGGCTCCAGTCGAGGAACACCCGGCCACCGCGCACGGCCTTGGCCATGGTGGCGGTGACCAGGTCGGGATGCAGCGTCTCGAGGTTGATCGCCACCTGCTTCGCCACGGTCGACGCCCCGCCCGGTGCGAGCTCGCGGTCGAGCGGCACATACAGGTGTATCCCCTTGCTGCCGCTGGTGACCGGGTAGGCGGGCCAGCCGAGCCCGCCGACCATGTCGCGCACCAGGCGGGCAACCTCGGCGCACTGCGCCAGCGTGACCCCCTCCCCCGGGTCGAGGTCGAACACGATCCGCGTCGCGGGACCCGGGACGGAACCCGAGAACCGCCACTGCGGCACGTGCAGCTCGAGTGCCGCCTGCTGCCCCAGCCAGGCCAGCGACGCCACGGAGTCGAACACCGGATACGTCACCGACCGCTGCTTGTGGTGAACAGTCTTGCGGGTGAGCCACTTCGGCGCGTGGGAGGCGAGGTTCTTCTCGAAGAACGACTCGCCGCCGACACCCTCGGGCCAGCGTTTGCGGGTGCCGGGCCGGCCCGCGACGTGAGGTAGCAGCACCGGGGCGACGGCGACGTAGTAGTCGACCACGTCGGCCTTCGTCGTGCCCGTGCTCGGGTACAGCACCTTGTCGAGGTTCGTCAGGTTCAGACGACGGCCTTCGAATGTGCGGGTCGTCATCGCCTCATTCTGCCGAGCGCGGCCCGCGGGCGCGCACTTCTCGCGCCGGTCCCCGGCGTGTCGCCCGCGCGGAGGGCGCTTTCGGTGCTGCGCTCACGAGCACCTTCGGCGCTGGGACACATGAGCGCCTTCGGTGCTGCGCTCATGGGCACCTTCGGTGCTGGGACCCATGAGCGCCTTCGGCGCTGCGGCTCAGCTGTAGAGTTCGGCGAACCGGCGCAGCGAGGCCTCGATGTCGCCGTGCAGGGCCCGCGCGACGCCGGAGCCGATCGGCCCGAACAGCGGCGCCCCGCCGAGGTCGATGTTCAGGCTGAGCACGGAGCCGATCCCGGCGGCCCGGACGGTCATCCGCAGCTTGAACCGGGTGCCGCCCTTGCCGGAACCGTGGAGCACGAGGTGGTGCGGCGAGCCGATCTCCCGGACGGTCCACGCGACCCGGTTACGCATGCCCTTGACCGAGACGACGGACTCGGCGGTGGTGCCGACGACGAGTTCGCTCGGCAGGTCGCTGCGCCACCCGTCGTGGATGGTCAGCCATTCGTCGAATCCGTGCAGGTCCGACGCCCGCACCCAGGTCACGTGCGGTTCGAGCGGAAGGTCGGTCGATACCTCGAGTTTGGCCATGCCCCGCAGCGTAGACGCCGAAGCGCGGACGCAGGGTGATCGACCCTGCGTCCGCGCTTCGTGGGTGTTGCCTAGTGGGCGACAGCCTTTTCGACACCGACACCGGTGAGGGAGCGGACCTCCATCTCGGCCTGCTTGGCCGGGTCCTCCAGCTTGCGCCGGCCGATGTAGGTACCGACGATGCCGAGGACGAAGGCCAGCGGGATCGACACGATGCCGGGGTTGGCGAGCGGGAAGAGGGCGAAGTCCGCGTTCGGGAACATCGAGGACGGCTTGCCGGACACCGCCGGGGAGAAGGCGATGAGCAGCAGGCAGCTGACCAGGCCGCCGTAGATGCTGAACAGGGCGCCGGTGGTGTTGAACTTCTTCCAGAACAGCGAGTACAGCAGCGTCGGCAGGTTGGCGGACGCGGCGACTGCGAAGGCCAGGGCCACCAGGAAGGCGATGTTCTGGCCCATCGCGAGGATGCCCAGCACGATCGAGACCACGCCGATCACCACGACGGTGATGCGGGAGACCCGCACCTGATCCTCCTCGGAGGCGTTGCCGCGCTTGATCACGCTGGCGTAGATGTCGTGGGCGAAGGACGCGGACGCGGTGATCGCGAGGCCGGCGACGACCGCGAGGATCGTGGCGAACGCGACGGCGGAGATGATGCCGAGGAAGATGGTGCCGCCGAGTTCGAAGGCGAGCAGCGGCGCGGCCGAGTTCTCCTTGCCGGGGGCGCCGAGGATGACGTCCGGTCCGACCATCTTGGCGGCACCGTAGCCGAGCACCAGGGTGAACAGGTAGAACCCGCCGATCAGGGCGATGGCCCAGGTCACCGAGCGCCGGGCCTCCTTGGCGGTGGGCACGGTGTAGAAGCGCATCAGCACGTGCGGCAGGCCGGCGGTGCCGAGCACCAGGGCGATGCCGAGCGAGACGAAGTCGAGCCGGGTCATGTCGCTGATGCCGTACTTGGCGCCGGGGGCGAGCACGTCGCGGCCGGCGACGGCCTCGTTGGTGGAGCTGTTCACCATGGCCTGCGCGTCGGCCAGCAGCTGCGAGAAGTTGCCGCGGACCGCGAGCAGCACGAGCACGAACATGATGCCGGCACCGGCGACGAGCAGCACGGCCTTGACCATCTGCACGTAGGTGGTGCCCTTCATGCCGCCGATGAGCACGTACACGATCATCAGGACGCCGACCACGGCGACGACGATGCCCTGGCCGAGCTTGCCGTCGATGTTGAGCAGCAGCGCGACGAGGCCACCCGCACCGGCCATCTGGGCGAGCAGGTAGAACAGCGACACCGCGAGGGTGGACAGCGCGGCGGCCATACGCACCGGACGCTGCTTGAGCCGGAAGCTCAGGACATCGGCCATGGTGAAGCGGCCGGTGTTGCGCAGCAGTTCGGCGACGAGCAGCAGGGCGACGAGCCAGGCGACGAGGAAGCCGATGGAGTACAGGAATCCGTCGTAGCCGTAGACGGCGATGGCGCCGGCGATGCCGAGGAACGACGCGGCCGACAGGTAGTCGCCGGCGATCGCGAAGCCGTTCTGCGGGCCGGAGAACTGCCCGCCGCCGGTGTAGAAGTCCGAGGCCTTCTTGGTGGAGCGGCTGGCCCGGATGACCAGGCTCATCGTCACGACGACGAATGCGACGAAAATCGCGATGTTGAACAGGGGGTTGCCGACGTCGGTGGCACCCTGGGCCAGAACTGTCACTGGGCCGGTCCTTCCAGCTCTTCACGGATCGCGGCGGACCGCGGATCCAGGTCACGGTTGGCGAACCGCACGTAGAGCGCGGTGATGACGAAGGTCGATACGAACTGCGCGAGTCCGAGGATCAGGCCGAGGTTGATGTTGCCGAGCACCTTGGTCGCCATGAAGTCGGCGGCGTAGGTGGCCAGCAGGACGTACACGAAGTACCAGGTGAGGAAGAGTCCCGTCATCGGGAAGACGAACCGCCGGAGCCGGCGGCGCAAGTCCTGGAACTCCGGACTCGCCTGCATGTCGACGAAGTCCTGCGCATCGGGCGTGCGGCGCTCGAGCGCCCCGCCCTTGCCGAGGTGAGCTGTGGTCACTGCCGACTCCTTGGTCGTGGCTTCAGGGATCGCCCCTGTGAGACGTACTACCAGTAGACCGTAATGAGACGAGAGTCACACGAGAAGATGGTGGCACCGGTCACACGCCGAGCTGTCGACCGGTGCGGCGAACGGTCCCCCGGGCGCGACGAGTGGCGGCTCAGTGGCCTCGCGGCCGGGGCGACTTTCCGGGTCCGCGCCGGTCCGCGGGGTCGCCGGTGTCCTCGAACGCCCCGAGCTCCCGGTCCCGGCCCATCCCCAGCCGCTCGGGCACGTGCATGCGGGAGAAGACGCGACCGATGTCCGCCGGGACGCGGGATCGGGTGGCGAGGCTGACGACGACCATGGTGACGAACGCGAGTGGCACGCTCACGGCGGCCGGGTAGCCGATGACGGCGGCGAGCCAGCCTCCGCCCGTCCCGGGGTCGATGCGCACCAGCACGACCACCAGGGCCGCGCCGCCGGCCACCACCGCGCCGACCACCATGCCGGCGGCCGCCCCGGCCGCGGTGAGCCCGCGCCACCAGATGCCGAGCATCAGCAGCGGACACAGCGTGGAGGCGGCCACCGCGAACACCAGACCTACCGCCCGCGACAGGTCCAGCGACGTCACCGCCAGCGACAGGCCGAGCGGCACCAGGCCGGCGAGGACGGCCGCGATCCGGAAGTCCCGCACCCGCCCCCGCAGCACGTCGGTGGACAGCACGCCGGCGACGCTGACCAGCAACCCCGAGGACGTGGACAGGAACGCCGCGATCGCGCCGGCGGCGACGAGCGCGGCGAGCAGCTGGCCGCCCCAGCCGGACAGGACCGACCCCGGCAGCAGCAGCACGGCCGCGTCGGAGCGGCCGGTGATGAGCAGTTGCGGCACGTACAGGCGCGCGAACACCCCGAGCAGCGTCGGGAACAGATAGAACACGCCGAGCAGGGCGATCACCGCGAGCGACGTCATGCGGGCCGCACGCCCGTCGGGGTTGGTGTAGAAGCGCACCAGCACGTGCGGCAGCCCCATGGTGCCGAGGAAGGTGGCGAGGATCAGCGAATACACCTGGAACATCGGGTGCGCGCCGCCGATCCCGCCGCCGGGCGCGGCCCAGTCGTCGTTGGTGGCGGGTGCCCCGGCCACCACCGGCACGGCTGCGCCGGGCTCGAGCACCAGCGCCGTGCCGGCGGCCACCTCGTGCTCGCCGGGCGCGAGCAGCACGGTGCCGTCCACGGTCCGTCCGTCGACCCGTCCGGTGGCGGCGACCTCGAGAGGCTCGCCGACCTGGACGACGACGTCGGTGGTGACGTCGACGGTGGTGCGCTCGGTGACCGTCGGCGGCGCCGGCTGCCCGACGGCGCGGTCGTCGTCGAGGAAGTGGACGGCGAGCACGAGGGCCGGCACCGCGACGGCGGTGAGCTTGAGCCAGTACTGGAACGCCTGGACGAAGGTGATCGAGCGCATGCCGCCACCGACGACGTTGCCGACGACGATCAAGCCGACCGCGACGACGCCGACCCAGTCGGGGACGCCGAGCAGGATGTTCAGGGTCAGTCCCGCGCCCTGGAACTGGGGGACGAGGTAGAGCACGCAGACGACGGCGACGATCACCATCGCCAGGGTGCGCAGCCATCGCGCGCCGAGCCGGAACTCCGCGAAGTCGGGCACCGTATAGGCGCCGGACCGGCGCAGCGGCGCGGCGACGAACAGCAGCAGGCCCAGGTAGCCCGCCGTGAAGCCCACCGGATACCACAGGGCGTCGGCGCCGTACTTGGCGATCAGCCCGGCCACTCCGAGAAACGAGGCGGCGGAGAGGTATTCACCGGATATGGCGGCGGCGTTCCAGCGGGGGCCGACGCTGCGGGAGGCGATGAGGAAGTCGGAGGTGGTGCGGGCCAGCCGGACTCCGTAGATGCCGATCGCGACGGTGGCGGCGGCTGCGGCGACGAGCCCGATGACGGTGACGACGGGGATCGAACCGGTATCCATGAGCCGCTCAGTCGTCGACCAGGTCGGTGAAGTCCTGCTCGTTGCGTTCGGCCAGGCGGACGTAGAGCCCGCCGATGCCGAGCAGCAGCGGGTATCCGACGAATCCGAGCAGCAGCCACGGCAACCGGATGCCGAGCACCGTCAGGTCCGTCAGGCGCGGCACGAAGTGGAACAGCAGCGGCAGGGCACACAGCAGGCACACCGCGACGAGCGAGAGCCGCGCGGCGAGGCCGAGCTGGGCTCGGACCAGGCCGCGCACCATGGCCTCCCCGACCTCGGTCTGTTCCTGGACCTCCACGCGGGTGCGCACCATGCGGGCGCCGCGGCGCTGGGCGAGCACCACCCGTTCGCGCGGCGGCGGGCCGCCCGAACCACGCGGCGGCGGGCCGCCCGAACCACGCGGCGGCGGGCCGCCCGAACCACGCGGCGGCGGGCCGCCCGAACCATGCGGCGGCGGGTTGCCGGACGGACTCATCTGGTCGTCCAGGTCTGCATCGGTCCGCGGATCAGGCGGTCCTTGAGCTCGCGGGTGTGGCGACGGCTCACCGGCAGTTCGACGGGCGGCTTGCCCTCCTCGGCCCGCAGGCACACGACGAGGCCGGAGCCGACGCTGCGAATGCCGGTCACCAGGGGCAGCGACACGAGGTAGGAGCGGTGCACCCGCAGGAACCCGGCGTCGGCCCAGCGGCTCTCGAGGGTGGAGATGGGGATGCGCACCAGGTGGGAGCCGGTGCCGGTGTGCAGGCGTGCGTAGTCGCCGTCGGCCTCGACCCACTGCACCGACGACCGCGGCACCAGTGTGGTCACGCCGCCGAGTTCGACGGGGATCACCTCGTCCGCCGCGGCCGCGCCCGCGGCGGCGGATTCGGTTTCGCGGGTGCGGCGGCGCTCGGCGATGCGGCGCACCGCCTCGGCGAGACGTTCCTCGCGCAGGGGTTTGAGCAGGTAGTCGACCGCGCCGAGGTCGAAGGCCGCCACCGCACGGTCGTCGTGCGCGGTCACGAACACGACGGCGGGCGGGTTCGCGAAGTTGCGCAGGATGCCGGCGAGCTCCAGGCCGTCGAGGCCGGGCATGTTGATGTCGAGGAACACCGCGTCGATCCCACCGTCGCGCAGCAGCCGCAGGGCGGTGGTCGCCTCGCCCGCGGTGTGGACATGGCCGATCTCCTCGCGTCGCCGCAGCAGGTACGCGAGCTCGTCGAGGGCCGGCGGTTCGTCGTCGACGGCCAGCACGGTGAGGGTGTCGGTGGTGTCGTTCACAGCCGGTCCATCGTGCCATGCCGGACCGTCCGCGCGGAGCGGACCGGTCCACTCGCGCGGAGCGGGGCCGGGTGGCGGAAGGGTCGCGTCATGCCCGTATCCCGGGCCGGAACTTCGGCACCCGCATGCTGACCTTCGTTCCGGCCCCCGGCGCCGTCTCGACGACGAGGCCGTAGTCGTTGCCGAACGCTGCGCGCAGGCGATCGTCGACGTTGGCCAGTCCCACGTGCGCCGCCTCCTTGGCGCTGGTGCGCCCCTGTCCCTCGGCGACGGCGTCGAGATCGCCGGAGCGCAGGAGTTCGGGATCCATGCCGACGCCGTCGTCCTCGACGCTGATGACGCAGTCGGTGCCCTCGTCCGCGGCGACGATGCTGATGGTGCCGGTGCGGGTGCTCTTGCCCGCGATGCCGTGCCGCACGGCGTTCTCGACGAGGGGCTGCAGGGCGAGGAACGGCAGCACCACGTTGAGCACCTCCGGCGCGACCTGCAGCCGCACCTCGAGGGCGTTGCCGAACCGGGCCCGCTCGAGCGTGAGATACCGGTCGATGTTGCGCAGTTCGTCGGCGAGCAGCGTGTACTCCCCGGCCGCGCGGAAGGAGTACCGGGTGAAGTCGGCGAATTCGAGGAGCAGTTCGCGGGCGCGTTCGGGGTCGGTGCGCACGAACGACGCGACGGTGCCCAGGGCGTTGTAGATGAAGTGCGGGCTGATCTGAGCGCGCAGCGCCAGCACCTCGGCGCGGTCGAGGCGGGCGCGGGAGGCGTCGAGTTCGGCGAGTTCGATCTGGCTGCAGGCGTAGCGGGCGACCTCGGTGAGCACGCCGAGCAGAGCCGGGCCGGGCTCGGTGGTGGTCACGACGCCGAGCGCACCGACGACCCCGACGTTGTCGATGACGAGCGGCTGCACGATCACGGCGCGCGCGGCCTGCTCGTCGGGACCGCGCTGGAGGTCGCCGTGCCCGACGAGGACGCGCCGGTCGTCGGCGATCGCGCGCTTCGCGGCGGTGAGCAACTGGGCGGACAGCCCTTCGAAGGGGCCGCTCCACGCCAGGCGGGTGCCGTCCGCGTCGACGAGCGCGACGGACGACGTGCCGGTGAGCGAGCGCAGGTGCGGGGCGGCCTCCTGCGCGGACGTCGCGTCGAGGCCCCGGCGCAGCGGCCGCGCGGCCAGCGACGCGGTGTGCAGGGTGGCGTGCACGGCACGTTCGGCCGGTGTGGTCAGGCCACGCCGGGTGCGCAGCCACAGCACGGTGACGCCGGCGACGACGAGCAACGCGACGGCCAGGAGCGCGGCGAGGGTTGCGCTCACCGCGGGTCCGGTCCCGGCTCGGCGTCGAGCCGCGCGACGAGGGTCTTCGGCGCGACGGTGCGGTACGCGTCCTCGACGATGTCCGCGACGTCGTCCCAGAAGGCGTCGCCGGTGGCGCCGGGGCCGTCGAGGCGGACCCCGATCCAGCCACGGGTGCCGACGTACGGCGGCCGGAAGAAGCGATCCGGGTCCCGCTCGATCCAATCCTGTTGTGCGCCCGCGGGTGCGGCCGCCCAGAACGCGACACGGTCGTCGTGGTGGTGGTCGGCGAAGGTGGCGAACTGCGGGGAGCGGCGGACGAACCAGGCCGGTTCGCCGTGGCTGACGCGTTCGGTGACGTCCGGAAGCGCGGTGCACAGGGCACGCAGGCGGTCGAGCGGACTCATCATGGGTTCACGCTAGGCCACCGCAGCGACGCCGTTGCGGGGTACACGGTGGCCGGGTGCACGCGGATCGGCGCGGCGCCGGCCGGTGCCCGCACAGGCCTCAGCAGCAACGTGCCCCCGGGTTCGCGTCCGCGGCGGCGTAACGGGTGCGCCAGTACTCGCGTTCGGTGGGGATCTCGGCTCCGGGGTGCAGCCGTTCCAGGTGGGCGACGTACCGCGCGTAGTCGTGGTCGCCCATCAGCGCTCCGATCCACCAGCGCACCGTTCGTCCCCGCGCGGCGAGCGCGGCGAGCACCCTACTCATGGTGCGCTCCGGTCGGCTCCGAGCGGGGGCCGCGAGCGGGACGGATGTGCGCGGCGCCCGGGGCGCGCACGCGTCCGGACGCGATGAGCACGTCCCACTGGTGCTGTATTCGTTTCTCGGCGGCCGTGGGTACGAACCCGGCCGGGGCGAAGATCTTCGACGGAACGTCGGGAGCCTCGGTGGTGGGCAGCCCTCCGGCCCGGAACGCCTTGACGCACACGATGGCTCCCGCGACGGCGACGATCAGCACGAGACTCGCGAACACGATCGACAGTGTGCCCTGGATGAAGGTGTTGCGGATCACCGCGTCGATCGCGGCGGGGCTCGTCGCGGACCGGAAACTGGTCTCCCCGGCGTCCTTGGCGGCCTGGAAGTCGAAGTGCTGGGTCCAGTACCCGATCGCGGGATCCCCCGAGAAGATCTTCTGCCACGAGGCGGTCATCGTCACGATCAGGTCCCACACGAGCGGAACGCCCGGGATCCATGCCCATTTGAACAGGCCCTTCTTCATCACCACGGTGAGCACGACCGTCAGGGCGATCGCGGCGAGCAGCTGGTTGGCGATGCCGAACAGCGGGAAGAGGGTGTTGATGCCCCCGAGTGGATCGGTGACGCCCATCAGCAGGATCGCACCCCACGCGGCCACGACCAGCAGCGAGCACAGCCACGCGCCCGGACGCCACGACGGGTCCTTGAACCGGCGGGCCGGTCCCCCGAAGTTGCCGAGCGAATCCGAGAGCATGAAGCGGGCGACGCGGGTGCCGGCGTCGACGGTCGTGAGGATGAACAGGGCCTCGAACATGATCGCGAAGTGGTACCAGAACGACTTCAGCGCGTCGCCACCGAACAGGTCGCTCAGCACGCTGGACATCCCGAACGCGAGGGTCGGGGCGCCGCCGGTGCGCGAGATGATCGAGTCCTCCCCGACGTCGGCGGCGGCCTGGGAGATGGCCTCCGGGGTGATATCCGGGGCACCCAGTCCGAGGCCGTTGACGTAGTCCGCCGCAGTGGCGGGAGTGCCTCCGGTCACGCCGGCCGGGGCGTTGAGCACGAAGTACAGATGCTGATCGATCACGCAGGCGGTGATCAGCGCCATGATCGCCACGAAGGATTCGGTGAGCATGCCCCCGTACCCGATCAGCCGGGTCTGCTTCTCCTTCTCGAGCAGCTTCGGGGTCGTGCCTGAGGAGATGAGCGCGTGGAAGCCGGACAGTGCGCCGCAGGCGATGGTGATGAACAGGAACGGGAACAGCGATCCGGCGAAGGCCGGGCCGTTGCCCTCGAGAGCGAAGGAGGTGACGTCCGGCATCTGCAGGGTCGGGCGGACGATGAGAATACCCACGGCGAGCAGCGCGATCGTCCCGACCTTCATGAACGTGGACAGGTAGTCTCGCGGCGCCAGCAGCAGCCACACCGGTAGCACCGAGGCGGCGAATCCGTACGCGATCATCAGCCACGTGATGGTGACCTTGGACAGGGTGAACCACTCGGCTCCCCAGTCCGTTTCGGCCACCCAGCCGCCGGCGACGATGGCCAGCAGGAGCAGTGCGACGCCGATGAGCGAGACCTCCGAGACCCGGCCCGGCCGCAGGTAACGCAGGTACACCCCCATGAAGAGGGCGATGGGGATGGTCATCGCGATGGAGAACAGACCCCATGGGCTCTCGGCGAGCGCATTGACCACGACCAGAGCGAGAACCGCGATGAGGATGATCATGATGACGAAGACCGCGACCATGGCGGCGATTCCGCCGACGACGCCCAGTTCCTCCCGCGCCATCTGACCGAGGCTGCGCCCGCGGCGCCGCGACGAGATCGACAGCACCAGGAAATCCTGCACCGCACCGGCGAACACGACGCCGAGGATGATCCACAGGGTGCCCGGCAGGTACCCCATCTGCGCGGCGAGCACCGGACCGACGAGAGGACCGGCGCCGGCGATCGCGGCGAAGTGGTGTCCGAACAGCACCCGCCGGTCCGTCGGGATGTAGTCCTTTCCGTTCTCGAGGATCTCCGCCGTGGTGGCCCGGTCGTCGCGCGGTTGGACGATCTTGCTCTCGACCAGCCTGGCGTAGAAGCGGTAGGCGATCAGATACGTGCACACCGCGGCGATCACGAACCAGACCGCGTTGACGTTCTCCCCGCGGACCACCGCGATCATCGTCCAGGCGACACCACCGAGCAGCGCCAGCACGACGAACACGACGCGGGCCGACGAAGGCATCGGGGAACGGTCGACGATGCCGACCGGCGGGAGGTCGGGATCCGTGCGCAGGTATTCGATCCGGGGCGGGGACTCGGGAACCGATTCGACGGCCATAAGGAATCCTAGAATCGTCTGCTCCCGCCCCGGCGGGAAAACGCGGATGTCGGCAGTCCGGGGCCCGGTCAGTACCGGGTGCGCCGGTTGAGCCGTTCCTCCGCGGCCGCCTCCTCGACGTCGAGTCCCTCGAGCACCGTGCGGAGCGTCTCGTCGTCGAGGTCGCCGTTGTCGCGTGCCGCGATCAGGGCCTGCCGCTGGGCGCGCAGCACGGAGCGCCGGAGCTTCTCGAACAGGGTGCCCGAGTCGGGCACGGCCGGTTCGTGCTCACCGGCCTCCTCGGCCTGCTGCGCTTCGAGGCGGGCCTTCATGGACCGGTTCACCCGGGCGAGGATGCGTTGCAGCGCCTCGGCGTCGACGCCGTCGGGCGGATTCTTCGCGAGCAGCGCGAGGTGCTGTTCGGCGGCAGTGCCGGAGATGGTCCGCGCACGTTCCATCTGCTCCTGGGCATACAGCCGTTCGTAGGGATCGGCGACGTTCAGCACCCGGATGAGGGCCGGCATCGTCGCCCCCTGGATCAGCAGGGTGCCGACCGCGACCACGAAGGCGATCACCTGGATCGTCTCGCGACCGGGGAACGGCTCGCCGGAGGCCAGGACGAGCGGCACGCCCCCGGCGGCCGCGAGGGTCACCACACCGCGCATCCCGGCCCACGAGATCACCAGGTACTCACGGCCGGTGAACTGGTCGCGCCCCAGCCGGTCGAGCCCGACCTCCCGCGTGAGGCGGCGACGCGCCCAGTGCAGCAGCACCCACAGCGGCCGCACCGCGATCACCACACCGAGCACCGCGAACGCGTAGAGGAACGCGCGGTGCACGTCGAGACCGCTCTCGCGGACCTCGTCGATCACGAACTTCAGCTGCAGTCCCATGTAGGCGAAGACGAACATCTCGAGCAGCACGTCGAGGCTCTCCCACACCGCCCGTTCCTGGATGCGCGTCGCCACGGACGCGTCGGTGGCCCGGTGCCCCATGTACAGGCCGGCTGCGACCACGGCCAGCACACCGGACGCCTCGATCTCCTCGGCGGCCAGGTAGGCGGTGAACGGGAGCACCAGTCCCAGCACCGTTTCCAGCGGCGAGTCGTACATGCGGCCGCGCACCCGGTGCACCACGACGGCGAGCAGCAATCCGATCGCCACGCCGCCGGCCACCTCGTACCCGAAGAACACCACGGGCGAGTCCACCAGCACCCGGGTGCCGGCGACGGCGGAGACCGCGACGGTGAACAGGGTCAGCGCGGTCGCGTCGTTGACCAGACCCTCACCGGTGAGGACCGCGATGACGCGTTTGGGCAGTCCGAGTCGCTGTCCGACGGCGACGGCGCTGACCGCGTCGGTCGGCGCGACCACGGCCCCGAGCACGAGTGCGGCGCCGAGGGTCAGATCCGGCACCAGCGCCGAGGCGGAGAACGCGACGGCGAAGGCCGTGACCAGGACGGTGAAGATACCCAGCCGCAGGATCGGCGCGAGGTGCCGGCGGAAGGTCGCCACGGAGAAGCGCAGCGCCGCCGAGTACAGCAGCGGCGGCAGCACCACCCCGAGGATGATGTCCGGATGCAGCTCGAGCCGCGGCATGCCGGGCAGGAACGAGGCGATCGAGCCGATGGTGACGAGGACCAGCGGGGCCTGGAGGTTTCCGCGGTTCGCGAGTCCGGTGACTGCGACGGCCGCGATGACGACGAGGAGGATCCAGGTCCCGTTCACCCGTCGATTGTGACCCGGACGGGCGGTGGGCGCCGCCGCACGATCCGAGTGCCCGGTGTCCGAGCCCACCGGGCACCGATACTCGCGTGCCCTGCACCGCACCCTTGACACCCCCCGAGAAACGAACGTATATTCACCTCAAGTGAATGAGCATTCATTTTGCTCGTGTGCTTTTCGAAATCCGACGCACCCCGCCCCGAAGGCCCCGGTGGTGCCCCAGCAAGGAGTCGACATGGATCTGGCGTTGACGGAGGAGCAGCAGAGTTTCCGGCAACTCGCACGCGAGTTCCTCGACAAGGAGGTGGTCCCGCACCGGGCCGCATGGGACCGCGCCGAATCGGTGGACATCTCGATCGTGCCCAAGCTCGCCGAGATCGGGTTCTTCGGGCTGACCATCCCCGAGGAGTACGGCGGCCTCGGCGGCGACTACATCACCTACTGCCTCGGCATGGAGGAACTCGGCCGCGCCGACTCCGCTGTGCGCGGCATCGTGTCCGTCTCGATGGGCTTGGTGGGCAAGGTGATTCTGTCCCACGGCACCGAGGAGCAGAAGCACGAGTGGCTGCCACGCATCGCTTCGGGTGAGGCGCTCGCATGCTTCGGTCTCACCGAACCCGACAACGGCTCCGACCCCGGCCACCTGAAGACCCGCGCGGTGCGCGACGGCGACCACTACATCATCAACGGGTCGAAGATCTTCATCACCAACGGAACCTGGGCGAACCTGTGCCTGGTCTTCGCCCGCACCGGCGGTCCCGGCCCGAAGGGCGTGTCCGCCTTCCTCGTTCCCACCGACACCCCGGGCTTCGAAGCCCGGGAGATCCACGGCAAGCTCGGCCTGCGCGGCCAGGCCACCGCCGAGCTGTACTTCACCGACATGAAGGTGCCCGCGAGCGCGCTGCTCGGCGAGGAGGGCCAAGGCTTCTCGATCGCCATGCACTCGCTGGACAAGGGCCGGGTCTCGGTCGGCGCCGGCTGCGTCGGCATCATCCAGGGCTGCCTCGAGGCCGCCGTCGACTACGCGACGAACCGCAAGCAGTTCGACCGGCCCATCGCCTCGTACCAGCTGATCCAGGACCTGATCGCGGACATGTCCGTCGACGCCGACGCCGGCCGCCTGCTGACCTGGCGGGCAGCCGACCTCATCGAGCGCGGAGAACCGTTCGGCACCGCCGCATCCAAGGCGAAGTACTTCTGCAGCGAGGCTGCGGTGCGAGCCGCCAACAACGCGATCCAGCTCTTCGGCGGGTACGGCTACGTCGACGAGTACCCCGTCGCCAAGTACATGCGCGACGCCCGCGTGATGACCCTGTACGAGGGCACCAGCCAGATCCAGAAGCTGCTCATCGGCCGCGCCGAGACCGGCATCAGCGCCTTCCTGTAGACCGTCCAGGACGGCGGGCCCGGGATCGCCGGCGGAGCCGGAGGGGGGTCGTCGCCACACCGGCGGGTAGTCAGGCGGTAGTAGATCACGCACAACGCTCGGCTGGGGTCTCCCAGTCGAGCGTTGTGCGTGATCGGCCGTAGAGGCCCCGGCCGGGAACCCCGGGCAGGGCCTCGACGCGCACCCTTGACAGAGTGACGCGCGCCACACTACCGTTCTGGTCGAACACAATGAATGAGCATTCATCCACTACGAATTTTTGTTCACTCATCGTTGTCGCTCCGACGGGGCCGACCCGCCCCGGCGAAAACTCGCCCCCTGACACACACGGAGTTCTCATGCCCCCTGTCTCGGCCGACTGGACCAGTACGCAGCATCGACGCTCGGTGACGTGGATCGTCGCCCTCGCGACGGCAGCGCTCGTCTTCGACGGATACGACCTGGTCGTGTACGGAACCATCCTCCCGATCCTCATGAAGGATCCGACCCAGCTCGGTGCCGTCTCTGCCGAACAGGCCGGGGTGCTCGGCTCGTACGCCCTGGTCGGGGTCCTGATCGGCGCCCTGCTCGCCGGCGCCTTCGGCGACCGGGTCGGCCGCCGAAAGCTGACACTGATCAGCATCACGTGGTTCTCGGTGGGCATGGCTGCCGCGGCGATGACCCACTCCGTGACGATGTTCGGCGCCATGCGACTGCTCACCGGCATCGGCGTGGGTGGACTCATCGCCACCACCGGCGCGGTGGTCGCCGAGTTCGCGCCGCCCAGCAAGAAGAACATGTACAACGCGATCGTCTACTGCGGCGTCCCCCTCGGCGGTGTCATGGCGTCGCTGCTCGCCCTGCTGCTGCGTGACGCCATCGGCTGGCGCGGCCTGTTCTGGATCGGAGCGCTGCCCCTCGTGGTCCTGCTGCCGCTCGTGCTGCTGAGGCTTCCCGAGTCGCCCCGCTGGCTCGTCGCCCGTGGCCGGATCGACGAGGCCCACGCGATCACCGCACGTACCGGCATCCCTTCTCCGACAGCCGAAGAACTCGTCGTCGAGCGGGCGGGTGCCCAGAAGGTCGGATTCGCCGCGCTGGCCACCCGCCGGTACGCGCTCGGCACCGCACTGCTCGGCCTGATGAGCTTCGGCGGCATCATGCTCACGTACGGGCTCAACACCTGGTTGCCGAAGATCATGGAGAACGCCGGGTTCGACGCGAAGAACTCGCTGGCATTCCTGTTGGTGCTCAACGGCGGCGCGATCGCCGGCGTTGTGCTCGCCTCCCGGACGGCGGATCGCACCGGCCCGCAGCGGGTCATCGTCGGCACGTTCCTGCTCGCGGTGCTGTCGCTCATCGTGCTCACCCTCGACCTGCCGCTGGCGGTGCTGCTCGGCGCGGTCGCGGCGGCCGGTATCGGCGGGATCGGCACCCAGATCCTCATCTACGGCTTCGTCGCCAACTACTACTCGACCACGGCACGCGCCGCCGGCGTCGCGTGGTGCGCCGGATTCGGCCGTCTCGGCGGGATCTTCGGGCCGCTCGTCGGTGGGCTGATCCTCGGCGCCGGACTGAGCAGCAACATCGCCTTCTACATCTTCGCGGGCATTGCGCTGCTCGGCGCGGGCCTCACCGTGCTGGTGCCCACCCGTCACGAGACCCTCGCGACAAGCCCGAGCGGGACGCACCGGGCGGCCGAGCCCGCCATGGTGACCGTCGACTGACCGCACCCGGAACGGGGGCGGGTCCGTGGTTACGGACCCGCCCCCGTTCGTGCGTGGACGTCGGATCCTTGCCCGCTCAGCTCCAGTCGTAGAAGCCGCGGCCGGACTTGCGGCCGAGCTCGCCGCGGGCCACCTTGTCGCGCAGCAACTGCGGCGGCGCGAACCGCTCCCCCAGGGTGCCGTGCAGGTACTCCGCGACGGCCAGCCGGATGTCCAGGCCCACGAGATCCGTCGAGCGCAGCGGGCCCATCGGATGCTTGTACCCCAATTCCATTGCCCGGTCGATCGACTCGGCGTCGGCCACGCCCTCCTCGAGCATTCGGATCGCCTCCAGGCCGAGCAGCACGCCGAGGCGGCTGGTGGCGAAGCCCGGCGAATCGCGCACCACCACGGGCGTCTTGCCGAGCAGCTCTACCCAGCCCGCGACGTCGCGCACCAGCGCGTCGGAGGTCGTCTCGGCGCGCACGATCTCCACCAGCTCCGACGCGGGCACCGGGTTGAAGAAGTGCATGCCCAGGAACCGGGACGGGTTCCTCAGGGCGGCGCCCAGCTCCGTCGGCGACAGCGAGCTGGTGTTGGTGGCGATCACCGCGTCGTCGGGCACGACGCGCTCGGCGTCGGCGAGCACGCGCCTCTTCAGGCCGGGATCCTCGGGCACCGCCTCGACGAGCAGCCGGGTGTCGCCGGGCAGCTCGGCCACCGACGCGACGAACGCGACCCGGCCGGCCACCACGTCGAGCGGATCGACGAGCTTGCCGCGCTCGGCCGCGCGGGAGAGGCTGTCCGTCAGCCGCTTTCGCGCGGCATCCAGGTCGCCGGTCTCGGACACGGTCACGGTCGCGCCGAGCGCGGCGAAGGCATGGGCGATGCCGACGCCCATGCGGCCTCCGCCGATCACGGCAACACGGTCGGGAAGTCCTGTCATCTGCTGGTCCTCTTCTCCAGGAATCGGGTCATGCGTTTCTACCTGTCCACGGCCCCGTACCGCACCGCCCGGGCGGATCGTCGAGATGATGTGGTCGCTCACAGCGCCTCCACCGCCAGCGACACGCCCTGGCCGACACCGACGCACAGGGTGGCCAGGCCCCGCGCCGCGCCCTCGCGTTCCATGCGGCCGAGCAGGGTGACGAGGATGCGCGCCCCGGACGAGCCGAGCGGGTGACCGAGCGCGATGGCGCCGCCGTCCGCGTTGACGAGGTCCTCGTCCAGGCCGAGTTCGCGGATGACGCCGAGCGACTGGGCGGCGAAGGCCTCGTTGAGCTCGATCGCGCCGATGCCGTCGAGGGTCCAGCCGGTGCGGTCGAGCAGCTTGCGGGTGGCGGGGACCGGGCCGAGGCCCATGATGTGCGGGGCGAGCGCCGCCGAGGCGCTGCCGACGATCCGGGCGCGCGGCGTCAGCCCGTGCCGGCGCACCGCGTCGGCGCCGGCGAGCACCAGCGCGGACGCGCCGTCGGACAGCGACGACGACGAGCCGGCGGTGACGATGCCGCCGGCCCGGAACACCGGCTTCAGGCGGGCGAGTTTCTCCTCGTCGGTCCCGCGCCGCGGGCCCTCGTCCACGTCGACGACGCCGTCGCGTACCGGCACCGGGACGATCTCCTTCTCGAACCGGCCGGCGTCGATGGCGGCGAGGGCGCGCCGGTGGCTGCGGACCGCGAACGCGTCGCTCGCCTCCCGGGTGATGCCGTGCAGGGCCGCGACCTCCTCTGCCGTCTCGCCCATCGACAGGGTGGTCGTGTCGTCGAAGCGCGGGTTGGTGAACCGCCAGCCGATGGCGGTGTCGAAGACGGCGCCGGGCTTGGCCCAGGGCGTGCCGGGCTTGCTCATCACCCACGGCGCCCGGGTCATCGACTCGACCCCGCCGGCGACGACGATGTCGGCCTCCCCGGACCGGATGGCCTGGGCCCCGGAGGCGACAGCGGTGAGCCCGCTCGCGCACAGGCGGTTGACGGTGTACCCGGGGACGGTCTGCGGCAGGCCGGCGAGCAGCACCGCCATGCGGGCGACGTTGCGGTTGTCCTCGCCGGCCTGGTTGGTGGCGCCGAGGATCACCTCGTCGATCGCGTCGGCCGGGACGCCGCTGCGCGCGACGGCCTCGCCGACGACGAGTGCGGCCAGGTCGTCGGGCCGCACCGGGGCGAGCGCGCCGCCGTAGCGGCCCTGCGGTGTGCGGACTCCGTCGACGACGTAGACGTCGATCATCCGTAGATCTCCCTTCCGAAACCGGGGGCCGTGTGACCCTTGACACCCTCCGGTAGTGAATGTACGTTCATAGTTAGTGAAGCACAATTCATCACTCATGAACAGAACTTCAATTCCTGACCCGACCTGCGCTGACGAGGAGTCATCATGACCGTGTTCGAGGACATCACCTACGAGATCGACGGCCCCGCGGCGATCATCACGATCGACCGCCCGCACCGCTACAACGCGTTCCGCGGCAAGACCGTCGAGGAGCTCATCAAGGCGTTCCGCGCCGCGTGGGCCGACAGCCGGGTCTCGGCGATCATCCTCACCGGCGCCGGCGAGAAGGCGTTCTGCACCGGCGGCGACGTCAAGCAGCGCGCCGAGACCGGCGACTACGGCCCCACCGAGAGCGGCATGTTCGAGATCGGCTACCTGCACAAGCTGATTCGCGACATCCCGAAGCCGGTCATCGCCGCGGTCAACGGAGTCGCCGTCGGCGGCGGACACGTGCTGCACGTGCTGTGCGACCTCACGATCGCCTCGGAGAACGCCAAGTTCGGCCAGGCCGGCCCGAAGGTCGGATCGTTCGACGCCGGTTTCGGCTCGGCCTTCCTCGCCCGCGTGGTCGGCGAGAAGCGCGCCCGCGAGATCTGGTACCTGTGCCGCCAGTACGACGCCGCCACCGCCGAGCGCTGGGGCCTGGTCAACTGGGTCGTGCCGCAGGACAAGCTGCTCGACGAGGCCAAGGCGATCGCCGCCGAGATCGCCGAGAAGAGCCCCACCGCCATCAAGTTCCTCAAGCAGTCGTTCAACGCGGACACCGACCACCAGGCCGGCCTGAGCAACCTCGCGATGTCGGCGCTCGACCTGTTCGGCAAGTCCGACGAGGGCCTCGAGGGCGCCAACGCGTTCGCCGAGAAGCGGCCCGCCGACTTCGCCAAGTTCGTCAAGGCCTGATCCCTCCCCATTTCGGATTCCCCGAGAGGACCCCTCATGAGCAACATCGCACTGGTCACCGGCGCCGGCTCCGGCATCGGCAAGGCCATCGCACTGGCCTTCGCCGCACAGGGCGACCGCGTGGTCGCCGCCGACCTCGACCTCGCCGCCGCCGAGGCCACCGCCAAGGAGTACCCCGAGCTGATCACCGCCCTGCCGGTGGACATCGCCGACCGGGCCCAGGTCGACGAGCTGCGCGAGCGCACCCACGCCGAGGTCGGCGTGCCGAACGTGCTCGTCAACGCCGCCGGCTGGGACCGCACCGATCAGTTCCTCAACGCCACACCCGAATTCGCGCAGAAGGTCGTGGCGATCAACTACCTCGGCCCGGTGCACGTGTGCAGCGCCTTCCTGCCCGGCATCATCGAAGCCGGCAACGGCGGCCGCGTGATCAACCTCGCCTCCGACGCCGGCCGCGTCGGCAGCTCCGGCGAGTCGATCTACGCCGGGGCGAAGGGCGGCGTCATCGCGCTGACCAAGTCCCTCGCCCGCGAGATGGCGCGGCACGGCATCAACGTCAACTGCGTGTGCCCCGGCCCCACCGACACCCCGCTGTTCCAGGCGCAGGACGAGAAGCTCAAGGCCGCACTGATCAAGGCCATCCCGTTCCGCCGGCTCGCCCGGCCCGACGAAGTCGCCGCCCCCGTGCTGTTCTTCGCGTCGGAGGCCGCGTCGTTCGTCACCGGTCAGGTGATCAGCGTCAGCGGCGGCCTCACGATGGCCGGCTGACCGCGGACACGCGAGGGAGGACGGACACCATGACCGCGTCGTACAACGCCCGGGCCTACCGGGAGTACTTCGAGAACGACTTCACGTACCTCAACGGATTCCGGCGCAACACCAAGCGTTACGCACACCAGGTCGCCCTGAGCGACCCCGGCACCGGGCGGCAGTGGACCTACGCGCAGCTCGGGGAGCGCGTCGACCGGATCGCGACGGGCCTGGCGGACGCGGGGGTGCAGACCGGGGACGTCGTCGCCTACCAGCTGTTCAACGGCGTCGAATTCGCCGAGCTCTACCTCGCCACGCAGGCCGTCGGGGCGGTCGGCTCGCCGGTGAACTTCCGCCTGGCGGCCGGCGAGACGGCGTTCGTCCTCGACAAGTGCACCCCTGCGGTATTCGTCTACGACACCGAACTCACCGACATGGTGCAGGAGGCGTTGCGGCTCGCAGCGCACACTCCGAGGGTGATCGTGGCCGTCGGCGACGGCGACACCGTCGAAGTCACCGGCGTCACGGTGATGCGGTACCGGCACCTGGCCGCCGACCGCATCGCGCTACCGCCGCTGCATCGCACGGTGTGGGACGAGACCACCCGTCTCTACACCTCCGGCACGACGGGCATGCCGAAGGGCGTGCCGCTCAACAGCATGATCGAGATCTTCAGCGCCCACGACGTGATCATGCACTTCCCGCTCGGCCCCGACGACAAGACGCTCAACATGACCCCGTGGTTCCACCGCGGCGGCCTGCACGCGGGCGGGCCCAACCCGACGTTCTACGTCGGCGGTGAAGTGGTGCCGCTGCGGTCGTTCGACGCCGACCGGGTCCTCGACCTCGTCGCCGCGTACGGACTGACCTTCCTCATCGGCGCACCGACCAATCTCGCCATGCTCGCCGCCGCCCAGGAGGCGCGCCCGCGCGACCTGTCCAGCCTGCGCGGCATCGTCACGATGGGCGCGCCGCTCGAGAAGGAGGCGGCGCTGCGCTACCAGAAGGTGCTCAACCCCCGGATCTTCAACGGCTACGGCACCACCGAGGCCTTCTGGAACACCTTCCTGCGGCCGGCCGACCTGCCCGACCGCGCCGGCAGCGCCGGCCGCGCCTGCACCGACGACGAGGTCCGCGTCGTCCACGTCTACCCCGACCGGCTCGCCGACCCCGACGACGTCGTCGCCCACGACGGCCACGACGTCGGTGAGGTCATCGTCCGCTCCCCCAAGTGCGCCAACGCCTACTTCGACACCCCCGACCAGGAGAGGGCCAAGTTCCACCAGGGTTGGCTGCACATCGGCGACCTCGCCACCTGGGACGCCGACGAGTTCGTCACCATCGTCGGACGCAAGGACGACATGCTCATCTCCGGCGGCGAGAACGTCCACCCGGTGCAGGTGGAAGAGGCACTCAACGCCCATGCGCAGGTGCAGGACTCGCTCGTCGTCGGCGTCCCGGACGAGAAGTGGGGACGCATCGTCGTCGCCTACATCGTCGCCGAGGATCCCTCGCTGACGGTCGATCACCTCGACGCCCACTGCCGCTCCCACCCGATGCTCTCGTCGTTCAAGCGGCCGCGCGCCTACCGGTTCGTCGAGACCCTGCCCGTCTCCCCCACCGGCAAGAAGCTGCATTACAAGGCCACCGAAGCCGCCGCGGCCGAGTTCGCCGCCGGCCTCTTCTCCGCTCCCTCCGACTCGAGGATGACCCGATGAGCACCGCCACCACCCTCCCCAAGTTCGACGCCCTCGACCCGCTCGCCATCGACTCGCTCTACTCCGACGACGAGCTCGCCGTCCGCGACACCGTTCGCAAGTTCTGCGCCGAGCACGTCACTCCGCACATCGCGGAGTGGTTCGAGGCCGGCGACCTGCCCGGCGTGCGCGACCTCGCCCGCGAATTCGGCAAGCTCGGCCTCCTCGGTATGCACCTCGAGGGCTACGGGTGCGGTGGCTCGTCCGCCGTGCACTACGGCCTCGCCTGCCTCGAGTTGGAAGCCGCCGACTCCGGCATCCGCTCCCTGGTCTCGGTGCAGGGCTCGCTCGCGATGTTCTCGATCTGGAACAACGGTTCCGAGGAGCAGAAGCAGCGCTGGCTGCCGGGCATGGCGGCGGGCGAGATCATCGGCTGCTTCGGCCTGACCGAACCCGACGTCGGCTCCGACCCGGGGGCGATGAAGACCCGCGCCCGCCGGGACGGATCCGACTGGGTTCTCGACGGTCGCAAGATGTGGATCACCAACGGCTCCATCGCCGACGTCGCCGTGGTCTGGGCGAACACCGACGAGGGCGTCCGTGGCTTCGTCGTGCCCACCGACACACCCGGTTTCAGCGCCCACACCATCAAGCACAAGCTGTCGCTGCGCGCCTCGGTCACCGGCGAACTCGTCCTGGACAACGTGCGCCTGCCCGCCGACGCGCTGCTGCCCGAGGCCAAGGGCGTCAAGGCGCCGCTGCAGAGCCTGTCCGAGGCGCGGTACGGCATCATCTGGGGCGCGATGGGCGCCGCGCGCTCGGCGTGGGAGGCCGCCCGCGACTACTCGATGCAGCGCACCCAGTTCGGCCGCCCCATCGGCGGATTCCAGCTCACCCAGGCCAAGCTCGCCGACATGGCCGTCGAACTGCACAAGGGCCAGTTGCTGTCGCTGCACCTCGGCCGGCTCAAGGACAGCGTCGGGCTGCGGCCCGAGCAGGTGAGCTTCGGCAAGCTCAACAACACCCGCGAGGCCATCGAGATCTGCCGCACCGCGCGAACCATTCTCGGCGGCAACGGCATCTCCCTCGAGTACCCCGTCATCCGGCACATGGTCAACCTCGAGTCCGTGCTCACCTACGAGGGCACCCCCGAGATGCACCAGCTGGTGCTCGGCCAGGCCTTCACCGGCGAAAACGCCTTCCGCTGACAGGAATCCCACCATGAACGCACGATTGATCCACGACTCCGAGCACCTGCAGTTCCGCGAGGTCGTCCGTGACTTCGTCCGGGACAAGATCACCCCGGTGCACGAGGACTGGGAACGGGCGAGCTGCCTCGACCGGTCCCTGTTCACCGAGGCCGGCAAGCTGGGCCTGCTCGGCTTCCCGGTCCCGGAGGAGTACGGCGGTCCCGGCGTCGACGACTTCCGCTACAACGCCATCCTGATCGAGGAGGTCAACCGGGCGGGCAACGCGGCCGCCGGGATCGCGTTCTCGCTGCAGAACGACGTCGTGCTGCCGTACCTGACCGACATGACCACCGACGAGCAGAAGGCGCGCTGGCTGCCCGGCGCCGTCACCGGCGAGACCGTCCTCGGCATCGCGATGACCGAACCCGGCACCGGCAGCGACCTGACCGGCATCCGCACCTCGGCGGTGCGCGACGGCGACCACTACGTGGTCAACGGCGCCAAGACGTTCATCTCCAACGGGCAGAACGGCGACCTGTTCGTCGTCGCCACCCGCACCTCCGACGACCCGCACAAGGGCCTGACCCTGCTCGTCGTCGAGGCCGACACCGCCGGCTTCTCCCGCGGGCGCAATCTGGAGAAGATCGGCCTGCACGCGCAGGACACCAGCGAGCTGGCCTTCACGGACATGCGGGTCCCGGTCGCGAACCGGCTCGGCGAGGAGGGACAGGGCTTCTACCAGCTCGTGCACAACCTGCCGCAGGAACGGTTGTCGCTCGCGATCGGCGCGGTCGCCGCGGCGGAGGGCGTGTTCGCCGAGACCCTCACCTACGTCAGGGAGCGCAAGGCCTTCGGCAAGCCGGTCTCGAGCTTCCAGAACACCCAGTTCGTGCTGGCCGAACTGGCCACCGAGCTGGATCTGGCCCGCACGTTCCTCGACGACTGCATCGCCGAGCACGTTGCCGGCGAGCTCACCGCCGCCCGCGCGGCGCGGCTGAAGTGGTGGGCCACCGAACTGCAGGTGCGGGTCGCGGACCGGTGCCTGCAGTTGCACGGCGGCTACGGGTACATGCGCGAGTACGCGGTGGCACGCGCGTTCGTCGACGCCCGCATCCAGACCATCTACGGTGGCACCACCGAGATCATGAAGACGATCGTCGCCAAGGATCTCGGGATCTGAGCGGCCGTCCCGAGCGACGAGGAGGACGCCCATGTCGGCCGATCCGAGCGAGCTGCCGATCGACGAGGCCGTGCGCGCGGTCCGTGCGAACTCCCGGCGCAGGCAGATCCTGATCGCTGCCGCGAAGGTGATGCAGCGCACAGGGTTCCATCAGATGTCCATGCAGGCGCTGGCCGACGAGGCGAACGTCAGCGTGGGCCTGCTCTACAAGTACTTCGGCAACAAGGAGGAGATCCTCCTCGCCACCATCACCGCCATCCTGGACGCGTTCCGGGATCAGCTCGAGCCCGCGATGGCGGCGGCCGGCACGGACCCCGTGGAGCGCCTGGCCGCGGGGATCGGCCGGTTCGTGGAGATCGTCGACGAGAACCTCGACGCCGTGGCCCTGACCTACCGCGAGAGCCGCACGCTCGACCCGGCCGGGCGGGAGATGCTCAAGCGGCTCGAGATCGCCACCTCCGCCCCGCTGCGTGCGGTGCTGACCGACGGCATCGACGCCGGCATCATGAACCCGGTCGACGTCGACCTGATGGTCTTCGACCTGGTGCTGCTCGCCCACGGCTGGGCGCTCAAGCACTGGCATTTCGGCCGGCTCTACAGCCTCGACGACTACATCCGGCTGCAGACCCGGTTCGTGCTCAACACCGTTCTGCCACAAGAACACCGAACCCGCTACCGACACCTGCTGGAGTAACCGTGAGCGTCGTCACCACACGCGAAGACCGCGTCGGGATCATCACCCTCGACCGTCCCCCCGCCAACGCCTTCGACGAGGCGCAGGCGGAGGCCCTGGCCGAGGCGGTCACGACGCTGGGCGAGGACCCCGCCGTACGGGCCGTCCTGATCCGCAGTGCCCGGCGGATCTTCTGCGGAGGCGCGGACATCGCGATGATGGAGTCCTGGAGCACGCAGCCCGATCGGGGTGCACGCCTGCGCCGCTTCACCGCACGGCTCCAGGACGTGTTCGCCCGCATCGAGGCGCTGCCGAAGCCCTCGGTGGCCGCCCTCGCCGGTGCCGCCACGGGAGGCGGCCTCGAGTTGGCCCTCGCGTGCGACTTCCGCGTCGCGGGCGCCTCGGTGAAGCTCGGGCTTCCCGAGGTGGGAATCGGGCTCCTCCCCGGTGCGGGGGGCACGCAACGGCTCACCCGGCTGGCCGGTCCGTCGGTGGCGCACCGGCTCGTTCTCGGCGCCGAACTGGTCACCGGCCGTGCGGCCGAACGGCTCGGAATCGTGCAGTGGGCCACCGACGCCGACGTCGAGACCGAGGCCCGAGCCTTGGCCGATCGACTCGCGCAGCTGCCGCCGGCCGCCTACGCGTCCGCCAAACGCTGCATCGTCGCAGCTCGGGGCGATGAGGGGTTCGCCCGAGAGCTCGACGAGATCAGCCGGTTGATCGAGACGCCGGACACCGTCCGCTTGCTGGAAGGATTCGTCGCGCGCGCCCGGTAGCCCGGCGTGCGGGCCGTCGCGGGATGTCCGCCGCCCGGGGCTGCGCCGGACGACCCGCCCGGATCACTCGGTACTGTGGATCCGACCCAGCGGCGACGAGGAGCACCACCATGACCACCGACCACGACGCGCTACCCGTGGACGAGGCCGTGCGAGCCGTGCGCACCAGCTCCCGCCGCAAACAGGTGCTCGACGCCGCGGTGACGGTCATGCAGCGGACCGGGTTCCACCAGATGTCCATGCAGGCGCTGGCCGACGAGGCCGGGGTGAGCGTGGGGCTGATCTACAAGTACTTCGGTGGCAAGGAGGACGTCCTCCTCGCGACCATCCTCGCGATCCTCGACGCCTTCCGCGACCAGCTCGAACCGGCCATGGACGCCGTCGGCGACGACCCCGTCGAGCGGCTCGCCGCCGGGATGCGCCGCTACATCGAGATCGTGGACGAGAACCTCCACGCCACGGTGCTCACCTACCGGGAGAGCCGCACCCTCGACGACGCCGGACGCGCCCGGATCAAGGAACTCGAGGTGGAGTCCTCGGCGCCGCTGCGCGCCGCGCTCGACGCGGGGATCGATGCGGGCGTGATGAACCCGGTCGATGTCGACCTGATGGTCTTCGACATCATGCTGCTGGCGCACGGCTGGGCGCTCAAGCACTGGCACTTCGGGGCGATCTACACGCTCGACGAGTACATCCGGCTCCAGACCCGCTTCGTGCTGAACACGCTCCTCCCGGCCGAGCGCCGCGACGACTACGCGCAGTTGCTCACGTAGCCGACACGGGAAGCAGGTCGCCGCCGAGAGGTAGCGACCAGCGCGCCCCGCGCACCGTCTCGATCGCGTCGTGGCGGGAGGTCGGCATGATGCCGGGCAGCAGCAGCGTCCACATCTGGTCGATCCGCTCCTCGAGGTCGACGCGCCCGGCGAGGACGTCGGACAGGAGCTGCACGCCCGTGAACGCGGAGATCACGAAGTGCGCCAGCATCGACGGATCGAGGTGGGCATCCAGGTCGCCTTCCTCGACGGCACGACGGCCGAACGCCTCGCAGGCCGTGATCCAGTCCAGGTACGGCCCGGCGGGCTTGTCGAGACTGCCGAGTTCGAGGGTGAGCCGGATCCCGGCGCGCACGACGGGGTCCTCGATCATCTGCCGGCCGATGCCGTGGCACAGCATCACGATCTGTTCGAGGGTCGACGCCTCGGTGCCGGCGATCGCATCGACGAGCGCGATCGAGCGGCGGTGCTGCTCGGCGACGATGGCGCCGGCGAGGTCGATCTTCGACGCGAAATGGAAGTACACCGCCCCCTTGGACAGTCCCGTGTCGCGGAGAATGTCGGCGAAGCTGGCGCCGTGGAACCCTCGTTCGTCGAACATCGCGGCGGCGGCGCGCACGATCTGCTGCCGGGTCACTGCGGCGCGGGCTTGCTTGGCCACTCACTCACCTTTCTCGCGAGGCGGATTCCGACGAGACACCTCGGCCCGAGGCATCCGACGTACATCCCCTCGACAACCCCCGACCGACACACCGCCGACTCCCCCTGGGCGGCCCGCCGGGATCTGCGTCGATCCCGGCGGAAGGCACCAGCCACCTTAACAAGACCGATCGACCGTTCAACGGAGGGTGGACGGCACCGGCGTGCCCGCCCCGCTCCCCCTCGGCAGCACGGGCCGATCGGCGGCCCCGGCCTATCCGGCGCCGAGGGCCTTCTTCGCCGCGTCCTGCGCCTTGTCGACCTGCTCGGCGTACTTTCCGCCGGTCTTGCGGTCCGCGAGATCACCGGCCTTCTCGATCGCCTCGTCGACCTTGTCGGGGTTCTGCGCCGCGAACTCCTTGCCCTTGTCGACCAGCCCCTTGACCGAATCCATGAAACCCACGTCGCGTCCTTTCGTCCGAATGATCGAGCGGGCCAAGCCTGCCACAGCAGGTCGCGACCGGACGTGGGGCCGGGTCCGACGCCGCGCTATCGGGGGTCGGGTCCGGGAGCCGGGCCGGGTCCGGCAGCCGGACCCGGTCCGCGACCTTCGGTGCCGAGGGTCTTCTTCACCGCTTCCTGCGCCTTGCCGACGTGCCGGGAGTACTTTCGGGGCCCCTTCGTCCGGGCGAGATCGCCGGCCTTGTCGATGGCGTTGTTCACCGTGTCCGGGTTCTTCCGGGCATAGTCCTTGCCCTTGTCGACCAGGCCCTTGAGCGAATCCATGAATCGCATCGGGTCCATCCCTTCTCTGTGCAATGGTCGGATCGTCACCAGCGTGCCACCGGTGGACGCAGAGCGGGAGATCCCTGTCGGGACCACCCGCCGAAGACCTGCACTGCTACGGGCTGCGCGGGCCCGGCTGCGCCTGCGGGCCGGGATCGGACTCCGGGCCGGGCCGTCCCGCGGGACCCGGAGTCGCACCGGGAACGGGATGGTCCGCGGTACCGAGGTGCTTCTTCGCGGCGTCCTGCACCTTGTCCACGTGCTGGGCGTACTTGCCGCCCGTCCGGGCATCGGCGGCGTCGCCTGCCTTGTCGACGAACCCGCCGGCCTTGTCGGGGTTCTTCTCCGCGTACGCCCTGCCCTTGTCGACCAGGCCCTTGATCGAATCCTTCAAACCCATCTGCCGCTCCTTCCGTTCGAGGGATCGATGCCTCAGCGTGCCACCGCGGGCCGGTTCCCAAACCTGCCGCGGCGGCGCAGTGTCCCCGTCCCCGGCCGGGCCGGGGCAGTGCCCTCGTCCCCGTCAGTGCACGCCCGGCAACAGGTCCTCACTGGCGGCGAACAGCCGGCGGTGCTCACCGTGGACCCGCCCGGTCACCCACCACGAGACCTCCACGAGGACCACGCCGATCGCCCCGCACGTGAACGCCGTGACCATTGCGCCGACGTTGGAGATGTCGAGGGCGAAGAACTCGCGGGCGAAGGGGAAGGCGAACAGGACCAGGTACCCGAGCACCGAACCGGCCAGCAGCACCAGTTTCCACATCACGTACGGCCGCGCCACCACGGCGAGCACCCACAGCGCGATCATGATCAAGGTGATCAGCGCCGCGGTGCCGGCCTGCATCTTCTGCGCCTCGGTCTGCTCGGGCCCGGCGTACACCAGGATGTAGCAGACGTACGTGCTGATCCCGATGATCACACCCGACGGGATCGCCAGGCGCATCACCCGCGACACGAAGCCGGAGCGGGCCCGCTCGTTGTTGGGGGCGAGCGACAGGATGAACGCGGGGACTCCGATGGTGAACCACGCCGCGATCGTCACGTGCCGCGGCAGGAACGGATACGGCATCGGCTCGTAGCCGAACACCTGGGACAACGCGCCCGAGAGCCCCACGAGGAACGCCAGCAGTACGGAGTACACGGTCTTGGTGAGGAACAGGTTCGAGACCCGCTCGATGTTGCCGATCACCCGCCGGCCCTCGGCGACGACGTAGGGCAGGGTGGCGAACTTGTTGTCCAGCAACACGATCTGCGCGACCGCACGGGTAGCCGGGCTGCCGGAGCCCATCGCGACCCCGATGTCGGCGTCCTTGAGCGCCAGCACGTCGTTGACCCCGTCGCCGGTCATGGCGACGGTGTGCCCGCGCGACTGGAGGGCTCCGACCATCGCCCGTTTCTGGTCGGGCCGCACGCGACCGAAGGTGGTGGCCGAGTCGAGGGTGTCGGCGAGCCGGTCGCGGTCCTCCGGCAGGGTGCGGGCATCGACGGGGTGATCGGCGTGCGGCAGGCCGAGCGACGTCGCGACCGCGCCGACCGACACGGCGTTGTCGCCGGAGATGACCTTGACCTCGACCTGCTGGCTCGCGAAGTACTCGAGGGTCGGCTTGGCGTCGGGCCGGACCCGCTGCTCGAGCACGACGAGGGCCTGCGCGGTGACCGTGCCGGGGGCGTGCGGGTCGTCGACGGGACGGTCGCACCGGCCGAGCAGCAGCACCCGCAGCCCCTGCGCCCCGAGCGCCTCGGCGCGCCGGGCCGCCTCCGAGCCGGGATCGAGCAGCACGTCCGGTGCGCCGAGCACCCAGTCGCCGTGGTCGCCGTACGACTGGCCGCTCCACTTCTTCGCCGACGAGAACGGGGCGACGGCGGTGGCCTCTCCCCAGCCGGGGTCGTCCGGCATCGCCTCGCGGACGGCGAGGACGCTGGCGTTGGGACGCGGGTCGTCGGCGGCCATCGCCGCGAGCGCGGCACGGGCGGCCGTCTCGTCGCTGCCGTCGACGCACACGACGTTCGCCAGGCGCATGCCGTTCTCGGTGAGCGTGCCGGTCTTGTCGGCGCAGACCACGTCGACGCGGGCGAGGCCCTCGATGGCCGGCAGTTCCTGCACGAGGCACTGCCGGCGACCGAGACGGATCACGCCCACCGCGAACGCGATCGACGTCATCAGCACCAGGCCCTCGGGGACCATCGGAACGAGCGCGGCGACCATGCCGCTGAGTGCCGGGCCGAGCGCCTCGCCGCTCGAGAACAGCTGGTTGTAGATGATGAGCAGGCCCGCCGGGATCATCAGGTAGGTGATGAATTTCAGGATCTTGTCGATGCCGGCGCGCAGTTCCGAGTGCACGAGCGTGAACTTGCTGGCTTCCTCGGCGAGCCGGGCTGCGTACGCGTCACGGCCGACCTTCGTGGCCCGGTAGGCGCCGCTGCCCGCCGCGACGAAGCTGCCCGAGAGGACGTGTGCGCCGAGCTCCTTGTGCACAGGATCGGCCTCACCGGTGAGCAGCGACTCGTCGAGTTCGAGCCCCTCGGCCTCGACGACGAACCCGTCCACCACCGCCTGGTCGCCGGGGCCGAGTTCGATGATGTCGTCGAGCACCACCTCGCGCGGCGGGAGCTCGGCCACCACTCCGTCCCGGCGCACGAGAGGCTTGGCCTGGCTGACGATCGCGAGCCTGTCGAGGGTCCACTTCGCGCGGATCTCCTGCACGATTCCGACGGCGCTGTTGAGGATGATCAGCAGGCCGAACATGCCGTCGATGATCGAGCCGGTGGCCAGGACGATGGCCAGCAGGACGGCCAGGATCGCGTTGATGCGGGTGAAGACGTTGGCGCGGACGATCTCGCCGACCGACCGCGACGCCCGGTCCGGCACGTCGTTGGTGGCGCCCCGGGCCACGCGTTCGGCGACCTGCTCGGTGGTCAGGCCCAGCTCGATGTGCCGCGCGTCGGTCGGGGGCGCGGCCGCCTGGTCGGCGACGGCGGTGGGCTCCTCTGCTGCCATGGGAATCAGGCTAAGCCACCCGCTGCGCTCCGCCGCCGTGCCGTGACGCCTCGCGCCGGGCTCAGCTGTCCGGGCGGACGAACTCGGGCTGGTCGAGCACGCGCAGCCAGCTGCCGTCGGGCTGGCGGCGGGCCACCTGGGCCCGGGCGCCGGCGCCGTCCTTCGGCGGGGTGGCGGTCAGCGCGAGGTCGCCGCTGATCAGTGTCGGCAGCGGCGGCTCGGGTTCGAAGTGGGGCGCGTGTTCCAGCACCTGCTCCCACAAGCGGCGGATGGCCTCGCGGCCCACCGTGCGACCGCCCGGCGGGTAGGCCATCACGGCGTCCTCCTCGTACAGTGCGGCGACACCCGCCGCGTCGCCGGCGTTGGAGCGCTCGACGAACAGGCGGGTGAGATCCTCTGGCTGCCAAGCCTTCTCTGCGTCGGACACGGTCATCCTCTCCAGGAACGGAAGCGGGACACCTCCAGCCTCCGACCCGCAGAGTCAGAAGTCCAACAGATTGTTCTGATCGGAACTAGAATCCGGGGTTATGGAACTGCGGCAGCTCGAGTACTTCGTCGCGGTGGCCGAGGAGGCGAACTTCACCCGGGCGGCCCACCGCGTCCACATCAGCCAGTCCGGGATCAGCGCCCAGGTCCGCCGGCTCGAGCACGACCTCGGCGCCGCCCTGTTCGACCGCTCCACCCGCACCGCCACCCTGACCACGGCCGGGGAGGCGGCCCTGCCGCACGCCCGGGCCGCGCTGGCGTCCGCCGCGGCCGCCCGGCAGGCGGTCGAGGAGGTGACGGCACTGATCCGCGGACGGCTGGTGGTCGGCATGGTCACCGCCTGCACCGTCACCGGGCTGTTCGACGCGCTCGCCGCGTTCCACCGCGCGCACCCGGGGGTCGAGATCACCCTCGTCGAGGACGCCTCCGACCGGCTCGTCGAGCGGGTCCGCTGCGCCACCGTGGACCTCGCCCTCGTCGGCTCCGCCGGCAGCCCGCCCCCGGGCCTCGAGGCGCTCACCCTCGTCAGCGAACCGATCGTCGCGGCCGTGCCGCCCGGTCACCCGCTGACCGGCCGCGCCCGCCTCACGCTCGCGGACGTGTGCGCGCACCCCGTCGTGTCCATGCCCGAGGGCACCGGGATCCGGACCGTGTTCGACCGGGCGTGTGCCGCCGCCGGCCTGCGCCCCGACATCGCCCTGCAGGCCAGTTCCCCGGACACCGTCGCCGACCTCGCCCTCCGCGGGCTGGGCGTGGCGATCCTCAGCCGCTCGATGACCGCGCACTTCGAGGGCCGGTTGTGCGGGCTCACCCTGGACGACGCCACCGGGCCCGCGGTGCTGTCGCTGATCTGGTCCGATACGGACGCTCCGGCCCTGCGCGAACTCGTCCGGCACAGCCGTCGCGCCTTCGCCGTCGCAGGGACCTAGGACACTTCCCCGGCGGCGGCCCGCGGCCGAGAATGGGCACGGGCCGGCGAACCGGCCGGAGTCGAATCCACGACGACAGGGGGCGGACATGAATCTCGAGGACCTGATGGCCAAGGCACGCGACACGGTCACGGTCAAGCGCGTGTACTCGGAGCCGGTCGAGAAGGACGGCCTGACGGTCATCACCGCGGCCGTGGTCTCCGGCGGTGCCGGCGGAGGCGGGGGGTACTCGCCCGACGGGGAGAACGGCGAGGGCGGCGGCTTCGGCGTCGGGGCTCGCCCGGTGGGCGCGTACGTCATCAGCGGCGGCAAGCTGTCGTGGCAGCCGGCGGTGGACGTCAACCGCCTGGTGCGTACCGTCGCGAGTGTGGCGATCGCCTTCCTCGTCACGCGGGCGCTCGTCGAACGCAAGCGTGCCGCTACGACGCGCTGACACCGCTCACAGCGTCGCGAGGACGAACGACAGCACGAATCCCGCGGCGGTGCTCAGCGCGACCGTGGGACCGCCCTTCTCGTAGGCCTCCGGCATGAGCGTGTCGGCCAGCGACGCCAGCACCGCGCCCGCCGCGAACGCCAACGGCAGGGAGATCGTCTCCGGCGGGGTCACCGCGAGCGGCCCGGCCCCGACGACGACGGCGACGGTCAGCAGCGTGGCGCACGCGACCCACATCCCGAGGATGTACCCCCGGGACCGGCCCTGAGCGCGCATGGAGGCGCTGCCGACGAGCGACTCCGGGAAGTTGGACACGAAGATCGCGACCAGCAGGGCGAGGCCGCCGGTGCCCTCCCCCAGGGACACACCGAGCGCCACGTTCTCGGGCACCCCATCGAGCGTGACCGCCGCCAGCAGCGCCAGCCCGGCCGCCCCGCTCACCGAGGACGACGACGGCGCGGTTTCCTCGGCGGCCGCGTCGACGTCGAGTTTCTCGCTGCCGTGGTCCTTCTCCCGCCGGCCCTCGGCCACCCGGTCCAGCCACGCGCTGAGCACGGTGAACACGAGCGCGCCGACGACGAGTCCGATCGCCGCGCGCCAGATGCCGCCCTTCTCGTACGAATCCTCGAACAACTCGAACGACAGGGCGGTGATGAGCGCGCCGGCGGCGAACGCCAGCATCGCCGCGAGAACGCGTTTGGGGATCTCCACCCATCCGCCCACCAGGGCACCGAGCACCAGCGCACTCGAGGCGATGATCCCGAAGAGCAACGATTCGACGATGGCCCCGCCCTCCCTCCGACGCTCCCCGACGGACGGCGGGATACCCGCTGCGGCGGCCCGGAAACCCCTACCGGCCTGGAAACCCCTACCGGCCCGGGGTCAGCCGAGCGGAACCCACCACGGATCCTGCGAGCCCGGCCGCAGTGCGTCGACCCGCTGCCCCGGCATCGGCACGGCCGTGGGCACCCCCTCCTCCCGAGCGGCCGGCAGGAGCCGCGCGATCGGCTCCGACCACGCGTGGAACGCCAGGTTGAAGGTGCCCCAGTGCACGGGGACGAGCAGGCCGGGGTGGTCGCCGCCCCCGAGATCGAGGTGGGTGCGCACCGCCTCCTCCGGGTTCATGTGCACGTCGGGCCACCGCGGGTCGTACGCCCCCACCGGCAGCAACGTCAGATCGAACGGGCCGTAGCGGTCCCCGATGCCGGCGAACCGGGGCGTGTAGCCGCTGTCGCCGCCGAAGAACGCGGTTCGCGTCGGCCCCGCGATCACCCACGACGACCACAGCGTGATGTTGCGGATCAGGCCGCGTCCGGAGAAGTGCCGCGCCTCGGTGCACGTGACGGTGAGCGCGCCCACCTCGGTGTGCTGGTCCCAGTCCAGCTCGACGATCCGGTCGGCCGGGATCCGCCACCGGCGCAGGTGCGCGCCCACGCCGAGCGGCACCAGGAACCGGGCCTCGCGCTGCGTGGCCGCGAGCGCCTCCACGGTCTCGCGGTCCAGGTGGTCGTAGTGGTCGTGGGAAATCACGACGGCGTCGATCGGCGGCAGTTCCGCCAGTTCGACCGGCGACGGGTGCAACCGGGCCGGGCCCACGGCCGGCGACGGCGAGACCCGCTCGCTCCACACCGGGTCGGCGAGGATCCGGTGGCCGTCGATCTCGAGGAGGACGCTCGAGTGCCCGTACCAGGTGACCGCCAGTTCCGCGGCCTGCACCGGCGCGAGCTGCGGCGCGAGCGGCACCGCGTCGCGCGGCGTGCCGGAAGACCGTCGGGTGAGCATGTCCTTGACGAGGCTGCCGCCGGCCTCGGGCAGCACCGTGCTGCTCGGCTCCGAGTTGTGGAACCGGCCGTTCCGATACCGGGGTGAGCCGGCGGCGTACGGGCGGATGTCCGCCGGAGTCGCGCCGATCGAGCCGGGGACGCCGCGGGCGGCGCGCGCCACCCACAGCAAGCCGGCGCCGGCGAGGGCGGACGAGGCGGTCTGCTTGACGCTCACCCCACCACTGTAGAGGGGCGCGGGCGCGCTCAGCGGCCGCGGAAGACCGGCTCCCGGCGTTCCGCGCGGGCGAGCCGGGCCTCCTGGACGTCCTCGCTGAGCCACGCCGCGGCCAGCGCGGCCGTCTGCTCGGGCGACGGCTCGTCGCGGGTGCCGTCGTCGTTGAGGAACAGCTTCATCGCGTGCAGCGACAGCGGTGCGAGCTTGGCGATCTCGTGTGCCCAGGACTGCGCGGCGACGAGGTCGCCGATCCGGTTGGCCAGGCCGCGGTCCACGGCCTCGTGGGCGTCGACCGGCTCGGCGGCGAGCAGCACGGCCCGCGAGGGGCCGCCGCCGAGCAGGGAGGCCAGCCGTCGTACCGTCCACCGGTCCACCGAGATACCAAGGCGCGCCGCGGGAATCGCAAAGCGAGCACCCGGCGCGACGACCCGCAGGTCCGCGGCGAGAGCGAGCTGGGTGCCCGCGCCGATGGCGGGGCCGTTGATCGCGGCGATCACCGGCACGGGCGCCTCCTGGATGGCACGCAGCATCTCGCCCAGGCTGTCGAGGAATCCCTCCGCGTAGACGTCCCCCGACAGGTCGGCGCCGGCGCAGAAGCTCGAGCCCCGGCCGGTGATCACGACCGCACGCGCACCCCCGTCGAGCGCCTCCTCGAGTCCCTCCCGGACCTGGACGCACAGCTCGGTGTTGAGCGCGTTGCGGCGCTCCTCGCGCCGCAGTTCGAGCGTGACCACGTCGCCGTCGCGGCTGATCCCCATCATGTGTGCTTCACCTTTCGTCGCCGGCACGCATCATCGCACCCGCCGCGCACGGGCGCGACGTCGCTCCGCGTCAGCCCTCGTCCGCGCGCGGCCGGCCGGGCTTGCGGATGCGCCCGGCGTCGCGCGGCATGCGTCCCGCCTCGCTCAGCGCGCGCCGGAGCAGGAACTCGATCTGCGCGTTGGTGCTGCGCAACTCGTCGGCGGCCCACCGCGCGAGCGCGTCGTGGACCGCCGGGTCGAGCCGGAGCAGGAGCTTCTTGCGTTCCGCCATGGCGTCGACGAGCCCTCAGGCGTAGAGCGATCCGGTGTTGAGCACCGGTTGCGCGCTCTGGTCACCACACAGGACCACGAGCAGATTGCTCACCATCGCGGCCCTGCGCTCCTCGTCGAGTTCGATGGTGTGCTCCTTCTCGAGCTGTTCGAGGGCGGTTCCGACCATGCCGACCGCGCCCCTGACGATCTGCTCGCGCGCGGCGATGACGGCACCCGCCTGCTGGCGGCGCAGCATGGCCTGCGCGATCTCGGGCGCGTACGCGAGCCGGTTGATCCGGGATTCGACGACCCGCACGCCGGCGGATCCGACCCGCTCGTCGACTTCCGCGGAGAGCCTCGAGGTGATCTCGTCGGCGTTCTGCCGCAGCGACAACGTCTCCGGGCCCGCGTCGTACGGGTAGCTGCCGGCGATGTGGCGGACGGCCGCCTCGGTCTGCACGGCGACGAACTCCTCGAAGTCGTCGACGTCGAACACGGCCCGGGCGGTGTCCTCGACCTGCCACACGATGACGGCGGAGATCTCGATGGGGTTGCCGTCGGCGTCGTTGACCTTGGCGATCCCGGTCTCGTGGTTGCGGATGCGGGTGGAGATCTTGCGCCGGGTGTTGAGCGGGTTCATCCAGCGCAGCCCGTCCTGCCGGAGGGTGCCCGAGTACGAGCTGCCGAGCAGCTGCAGCACGCGGGCCTCGTTGGGTTCGACGAGGACCAGGCCGGCGAGCGCCACGGTGGCGGGGACGAGCAGCACCGCGCCGGCCACGACGAGCGCGACGTTGTGGTTCACCGCGCCGAACACGGCGAGCGCCGCTGCCACGACGTCCACGGCGAGCGCGATCGCGAGGACGGACCAGCCGCTCGCGGATCGTCCGGGCCGCTCGATGGTTACGGAGGGGGTGGCGGACATGGCGGTGACTCCCTTCCCGGTCATTGCAATGCGATATTAAAGTGATATCACATTTTTGGCCGTGCGGAAAAGCCCGTGAGTCCCTCCGACGGTGGTCGCGCCGGCCCCGATCGTGCCGACGGCACGGCCCCGATCGTGCCGACGGCACGGCGGCGACGGGGACGCCGGTGCATCATGGGTGCGGACCCACGGAAGGGAGGGCGGTGATGACGACGGACGCACCGGCGACCCCCGTCGACGTCGTGGTGATCGGCGCGGGCCAGGCCGGGCTGTCCACCGCCTACTTCCTGCAGCGGTTCGGCGTCGAACCGGAGTCCGGGTTCGTCGTGCTGGACCGGTCGTTCGGCCCCGGCGGCGCCTGGCAGGAGCGGTGGCCGTCGTTGACGCTGAGCACCGTCAACGGAGTACACGACCTGCCGGGGTGGCCGTTCTCCGAAGCGGTCGACACCACCGCCGGGCAGGTGCCGGCGGCCGCCGCGGTTCCCGAGTACTACCGCGCCTACGAGGCCCGCTTCCACCTGCCGGTGCACCGCCCCGTCCAGGTCGGCGTGGTGTGCGCCCGCGGCGAGCGACTGCGCGTGGAGACCGACCGCGGCGTGTATTCCGCCCGCGGACTGGTCAACGCCACCGGCACGTGGGAACACCCCTTCGTGCCCTGGTACCCGGGCGCCACCCGCTTCCGCGGACGCCAGCTGCACACCCGGGACTACCGCAGCGCCGACGAGTTCACCGGCCGCCACGTCCTCGTCGTCGGCGGCGGCATCTCGGCGGTGCAGCTGCTCGACGAGATCTCCCGCGTCACCGAAACCACCTGGGTGACCCGCCGCGAACCCGCCTGGCGCAACGAGGATTTCACCCCGGAACTCGGCCGGGCCGCCGTCGCGCTGGTCGAGGACCGGGTACGGCGGGGCCTGCCGCCCGGGTCGGTGGTGTCGGTGACCGGACTGCCGGTCACGCCCGCTATCCGTGCGGCCCGCGAACGCGGCGCACTCGACCGCCTCCCGATGTTCGACGAGATCACCGAGACCGGCGTCCGGTGGCCCGACGGCACCACGCTCGATGTCGATGTCATCCTGTGGTGCACCGGTTTCCGCAGTTCCCTCGACCATCTCGCGCCCCTCGGCCTGCGCAATCCCGGCGGCGGCATCACCATGACGGGGAAGCTGGCGACGCAGGTCTCCGCGGACCCGCGGGTCCACCTCGTCGGGTACGGGCCGTCGGCGTCGACCATCGGCGCGAACCGCGCCGGTCGCGCCGCCGCCCGCGAACTCGTCGACCATCTCGCGGCCACCGCGCCGGGGCCGTGATCCGCCGCATCGGCGCCGTCCTGGCGATGGTGTCCGCCGGACTGGTGCTCACCGCGCCGGCGACGGTCGAGATCGTCGTGCTGCCGCCGCCACCCCCGGCACCCGCCCCGCCCGTCGTGCCTACCACCGAGGAGGTGGCGGCACGGATCACGCCGGCCGTCGTCACCCTCTCCGCCAACCGCGGCTGGCGCGGCATCTCGGGCACCGGCATCGTCCTCACCGCCGACGGCACGGTGCTCACGAACCACCACGTCGTCACCGGCGCCACCGACATCAGCGCGGTCAGCCCCCACACGGGTGCGAGTTACGACGTCGCGGTGCTCGGCTACGACACCACCCTCGACATCGCCGTACTGCAACTCGGCTCCGCCGCCGGCCTGCCGGTCGCGGCCGTCACCGAGAGCCCCCTTCCGCAACCGGGAGCGCCGGTGACCGCCTTCGGCAACGCGGACGGCGGCGGGGTCGTCGTGCCTGCGCCCGGCACGGTCGTCGCCGTCGACAAGACGGTGTCGGTGCGCGATTCGATGGACGGATCCCTGCGCCGGCTCAGCGGAATGCTGCAGGTCGACGCGGCGATCCGGCCCGGGGACTCCGGGGGTCCGCTCGTCGACGCGTTCGGCACCGTCGTGGGGGTGAACACCGCCGGGGCCCTGGAACCGGATCCGGCCGTCGTCCCCGACCCACCCGAGGCGTACGCGGTGCCCATCGGGATCGCCCTCGACGTGGTGGACCAGGTCCGTACCGGCACGAGCGCCGGGACGGTGCACGTCGGCCCGACCCCGCTGCTCGGCGTGAGCGTCACCACCGGCCGGACCGGCGGCCGGGAGACCGGCGCCGAAGTGCTGTGGGTCGGCTACGGCACCCCGGCCGCCGGCACCGACCTCGAGATCGGCGACGTCATCGTCGCGTTCGACCGGCGCCCGGTCTCGTCCACGGCGGACCTCGAGGAAATGCTGATGGCGCGACGGCCGGGCGACAGCGTGGAGATCGGCTGGCTCGACGCCGCCGGGCAGCGACGCACCGCCACGCTCACGCTGGACGCCGGCCCGCCCCGCTGACAGGCGACCGGCGCGATGCTCGCGCGGCTGTGTGGCCGAATGTGACATGCGTTCGATCGGATCGAAGCAATGTGACATCCGGCCGGGAACGGGCCGTCGGCACGGGCGGTCAGGCGAACCGGTGCGTGGTCTGCCCGAACGGCCCCTTGGCGAAGACGAGCACCTTGCTCGGCTCGACGCGGAAGACCCAGCCCGGGTCGTCCACCGGCCCGACGGCGTCGCCGTGGACCTCGAACCGCCACTGCTGGCCGTACTTGACGTAGTACGCCTCGGCGACGTCGCGCAGCGCGTCGCCGTCGGTGACGCGCCGGGCCCGCCCCTCGACCACGACGTCCGTGCCGGCCGCCCACGTCGCGACGCCCGTGGTGACAGCCACCGCATCGTTGTGCCGGAGGTTGTGCGTCTTCTGCTCGCCCGGGCCCGTGCAGAAGACGAATCCGCCCGCGTGCCACAGTCCGATCAGCGGTGTCACATGCGGTACGCCGTCGCGCCGGACCGTGCTGAGCCAGTACAGCTGCGCGGACTCGAGAAGCTCCTCCGTGTCGGTCCACGGCAGGGGCGGCTCCCCTTCGTCCCCGAAGCGGGCATCGACGGTGGTGGTGACAGGTGTGCTCACGACGACTCCTCTCCCGGCTCCGGCCGGAGCCCGTATCGATACGGACCGGTCGGACCGGGAGAACTCATCGCCCGCCCGGGCCGAATGTCACACTGCGTCGATCAGATCGAACGCGTGTCACATTCGGCCACCGCCCCGGCCCCGCGGATCAGGAGAACGTGGCGGGATCGCCGCCGATGCGGCCGCCGTCGTCGTGCAGCCCGCGGATGCGGTCGAGGTCGTCCGCGGTCAGCTCGAAACCGAAGACGTCGAAGTTGCTCGCGATGCGCTCGGGCGTGACGGACTTCGGGATGACGATGGTGCCGAGCTGGATGTGCCAGCGCAGGATCACCTGCGCGACGGTGCGGCCGTGCGCCTGCGCGATCGACCTCAGCGTCGGGTCCTCGAGCACGGTGCCCTGGCCGAGGGGGCTCCAGGCCTCGGTGGCGATGCCCTTGCCGGTGTGATACGCCCGCAGCTCGGCCTGGTTGAACCGCGGATGCAGCTCGATCTGGTTGACGGCCGGGACCTCGCCGACGGCGTCGATCAGCCGGTCGAGATCCTCGACCCGGAAGTTGGAGACGCCGATCGAGCGGGCGCGGCCCTCCGCCTTGATCTTCTGGAAGGCGCGGAAGGTGTCGATGTAGCGGTCCTGGGCCGGCGCCGGCCAGTGGATCAGGTACAGGTCGACGTAGTCGAGGCCGAGCCTGCCCAGGCTCGTGTCGAAGGCGCGCAGCGCCGAGTCGTAGCCCTGGTCGCTGTTCCACAGCTTGGTGGTGACGAACAGCTCGTCGCGGGGGACGCCCGAGTCGCGCAGCGCGCGGCCGGTGCCGGCCTCGTTGCCGTAGAGGGCCGCGGTGTCGATGCTGCGGTAGCCCACCCGCAGCGCCTCGGTCACCGCGTCGTAGCTCTGCTCGTCCTCGACCTGCCACAGGCCGAAGCCGAGCTGCGGAATGGTGTTGCCGTCGTTGAGGGTGATCGTGGGAACGGTCATGATCGGCCCAACCCGTTCCGGCCGCCCGGTGTTCCCCGCATCCCACCATCCGGAAACCCCGCGACGCGCGTGGGGATAATCGAGAGGTGACTGCAACACTGCGCATCAGCGGCCTGTCCGCCTCCCGGGGCGAACGCACCCTGTTCACCGACCTGAGCCTGACCGTCGCGCCCGGCGACGTGATCGGCCTGGTCGGCGCCAACGGCGCAGGCAAGTCCACCCTGCTCACGACGCTCGCCGGGGTCGGCACCGCCGACGTCACCGGCACGGTCGTCCTCAGCCCGCCCGACGCCACCGTCGGGTATCTCGCCCAGGAACCCGAGCGCGTCCCGGGCGAGACGATCCTCGGCTTCCTCGGCCGACGGACCGGTGTCACCGACGCCGAGCACGCGATGAACGCCGCGGCCGAGGCGCTGGGGACCACCGATGTCGACGACTACACCCCCGCCCTGGAACGGTGGCTCGCGCTCGGCGGCGCGGATCTCGCCGAACGCGCCGAGAAGGTCGTCGCCGACCTGGGCCTCGAGGTCGGGCTGGACGCGCCCATGACGGGGCTCTCCGGGGGACAGGCGGCGCGGGCCGGGCTGGCGGCCCTGCTGCTGTCCCGGTACGACGTGCTGCTGCTCGACGAACCCACGAACGACCTCGATCTGGCCGGCCTCGATCAGCTCGAGCGATTCGTCGCCGAGACCCGCACCGCGCTGATGGTGATCAGCCACGACCGCGAGTTCCTGGCCCGCACGGTCACCGGGATCGTCGAACTGGATCTGACGCAGCAACAGATCGCGGTGTACGACGGCGGTTACGAGGCCTACCTCGTCGAACGCGAGGTGGCTCGGCGGCACGCCCGCGAGACCTACGAGGAGTACGCGGACACCAAGCAGGAGCTCGAGGATCGCGCCCGGATGCAGCGCAACTGGCTCGAGCACGGGGTCCGCAACGCCCGCCGCAAGTCCAAGGACAACGACAAGCTCGGCAAGAAGTTCCGCGCCGAGGCCACCGAGAAGCAGGCGGCGAAGGCGCGGCAGACGCAGCGCCGCATCGAGCGGCTCGACGTCGTCGAGGAGCCGCGCAAGGAGTGGGAGCTGCGCATGTCGATCGCGGCGGCGCCGCGCAGCGGTGCGGTGGTGGCCACCCTGAACGGCGCACGCGTCGACCGCGGCGACTTCGTGCTCGGCCCCGTCACGACGCAGGTGCAGTGGGGCGACCGGATCGTCGTCACCGGCCCGAACGGCGCCGGGAAGACGACGCTGCTGCGCCTGCTGCTGGGCCGGATCCGGCCCGACACCGGCACCGCGGCCCTCGGGTCGGGCGTGAGGATCGGCGAGATCGACCAGGCACGTGCGCTGTTCGAGGGCGACGAGCCGCTCGTGGACGCCTTCGCCGCGCAGGTGCCGGATTGGCCGGACGCGGAGGTGCGGACGCTGCTCGCCAAGTTCGGGCTCAGGGGCCACCACGTGCTGCGGTCCGCGTCGTCGCTGTCACCGGGCGAACGCACCCGGGCCGGACTGGCCCTGCTGCAGGCCCGCGGGGTGAACCTGCTGGTGCTCGACGAACCGACGAACCACCTGGACCTGCCCGCGATCGAGCAGCTCGAGCAGGCCGTCGACAGCTTCGAGGGCACGCTGCTGCTGGTCACCCACGATCGCCGGATGCTCGCCAACACCCGTTCGACCCGCCGGTGGCACCTCGACGGGGGGCGGCTGACGGAGGAGCCGGCATGACGGCGGGCAGCGTCCGGGTGGACAGCTGGACCTGGGCGGTGCGCCTGTTCAAGACGCGGTCCGCCGCCGCGGCCGCGTGCCGCGGCGGGCACGTGCGGGTCAACGACGCCCCCGCGAAGCCGTCGCAGCCCGTGAAGGTCGGCGACGAGGTGCGGGTGCGCGTGGCCGGGGCGGAACGGATCGTGCGGGTGACGCAGCTGCTGGCCAAGCGGGTGGGGGCGCCGGTCGCCGCCCAGGCGTACGAGGACCACAGTCCCCCTCCCCCACCGAAGGAGATCCTCGCCTCGATTCCCCGCCGCGACCGCGGCACGGGCCGGCCCACCAAGCGGGACCGGCGCGAGCTCGACCGGCTCCGCGGGCTGCTCGAGTAGGACTCCCGCGGGTCTTTCGGCGGCGCGCCGGGGTGCTGCCTGCCGCGCGGACGCGTCGACACCGCTTGACCGTTCGTTGGGTTTTTACAATACTTCGTTGTATGAGTCCGGTACGTCGGGGGGAAACCCTGCCGATCCACAACCGCATCCGCGTCCTGCGCGCGGAACGCGGGATGAGCCGCGCGCAGCTCGCGCAGCTCGTCGAGGTCAATCCCCAGACCGTCGGCGCCCTCGAGCGTGGCGACCACTACCCGAGCCTCGACCTCGCCTTCCGCATCTGCGACGTCTTCGGCCTCCCGGTCGAGGCCGTGTTCTCCCGCACCGAGTTCGGGCCGCTGTCCACCGAGGTGTACCGGATCCGCACCGCAACCGAAGGACGTGACGCACAGTGACCGAGATGCCCGTGCACGACGCCACCCTCCTCGAACGGTACGAGGCCTTCCGCACCCGGCGCTTCCTGAGGAACGAAGAAAAGTTCCGGAACATGTTGCCGCGCTGGCGCACTCGTCGACGCCGCCGAATCCTGGTCGTAGCTCTCGCCGCGACGTTCGTTCTCATGTTCACCGTGGGCGTGCTGTGCCACTTCTTCGAACGGGGACCACTGCTGTGGCTGCCGGCGTGCCTGGCGTTCTTCCCCCTCTGGATCTCGCTGCAGATCGTCTCGGGCCGGCAGGGCGACGCACCGCGCGCGGCCCTCGACGAGCGGGAGATCCAGGAACGCAACAGCGCTCGCTCGATCGCCCTGACCGTGACCCAGTCCCTGGTGATGATTCCGGTGCTCTACCTCGTCGTCGGCAGCGTGCTGACCGACGGCATGCATCCCAGGATGGCCTATGCGGGCGGGCTCATGACGCTGACCGCGACGCTGATCGGCGGTTGCCTGCCCGCGATGATCCTCGCCTGGAACAACCCCGATCACGACGAAACCGACTGACGCAGAGAACAACCCGAGAAGACGGAGGAAACGTGACGCTCACGATCAACGGTGTCTCGAAACGATACGGTGACGTCGTCGCGCTCGACGACGTCACCTTCGACGTGCGGCCCGGTGAGCTGTTCGGCTTCGTCGGCAGCAACGGCGCCGGGAAGACCACCACCATGCGGATCGTCCTCGGGGTGCTCGCCGCCGACTCCGGTGAGGTCCGGCTCGACGGCCGGCCCGTCGACCTCCAGGTGCGCCGCACCATCGGGTACATGCCGGAGGAACGGGGGCTGTACCCCAAGATGCAGGTCGGCGCGCAACTGTCGTACCTCGCTCGGCTGCACGGACTCTCCCGTTCCGAGGCCGATGCCGCCGTGACGCGCTGGACGAGCCGGCTGGGCATCGCCGAGCGGGTGGACGACGCCGTCGACGCGCTCTCCCTCGGTAACCAGCAGCGGGTCCAGCTCGCGGCCGCCCTGGTGCACGACCCGAGGGTGCTGGTCCTCGACGAGCCGTTCTCGGGCCTGGACCCCGTCGCCGTCGACGTCATGAGCGACGTGCTGATGGAGAAGGCCGAAACCGGTGTCCCGGTGATCTTCTCGAGCCACCAGCTCGATCTCGTGCAACGGCTCTGCCACCGTGTCGGGATCATTTCCAAGGGAACGATGCGCGCCGTCGGCACCGTCGACGAACTGCGCGGCCACGGTGAGGCTCGGCTCGAGGTGCACGCCCCACAGGCCCCCGAGGGCTGGGCCGCCGGGCTGCCCGGCGTCACCACCGTCGCGCACGGCGGCGGGCGCACCGTCCTCGTCCTCGGCAACGGCGCCGACGACCAGCAGATCCTCCGGGCCGCGCTCGCCACCGGCCCGGTGCACGAGTTCTCCGTTCGTCGGCCGACATTGACCGACCTGTTCCGAGAGGTGGTCGCAGCGTGAGCGCCCCGTTGAGTCCCGCCCGCGCCGTCGCGCTGGTGGCCCGCCGTGAGTTCCTCACCCAGATCCGCAAGAAGAGCTTCCTGATCAGCAACGCGATCATCCTGCTCGCGATCGTCGGCGGCATCGTCGCCGTGTCGCTGTTCTCCGGCGACGACGAACCCGCCACCGTCGGCGTCGTCGGCGACCCGGCCCTCGGCGCCGCCGTCACCGCCGTCGGAGAAGCCACGGGCAGCCCGGTCGACGTCACGGAGATCCCGGACGCCGGCACCGGCCGCGACCGGGTACGCGACGGCGAGCTCGACGTCGCGCTGGTCCCGGGCCCGGCGGGTTCCGTCACCGCCGTCGCCGAATCGGAGATCGACCCGGCCGTGCGCGCGACGATCGACACGGCCGTCGCGCAGCAGGCGCAGGTCGACGCCCTCACCGCGCGCGGCGTCGACCCGTCCGCGCTGGCGGCGGACACCGCCCGCGCCACCGTGACCGTCGAGGCCCTCGACCCGCCGGACCCGGAGCAGGCGCAGCGCACCACCCTGGCGATCGCGGCGGTCGTGTTGCTCTACATGCAGATCATGATGTTCGGGATGTACGTGGCGATGGGCGTGGTCGAGGAGAAGTCGTCGCGCGTGGTGGAGCTGCTGCTGTCGACGCTGCGCCCGCTGCAGTTGCTGTGGGGCAAGATCCTCGGCATCGGTGCGGTGGGTCTGCTGCAGCTCACCGCATACGGGGTGGCCGGGGTGGGGGCCGGTCTCGCCACCGGCACACTCACCGTCACCGGCGCGGCCCTGGGCACGCTCGCCGGCACACTGGGCTGGTTCGTCCTCGGGTTCGCGTTCTTCGCGGTCCTCTACGCCGCGGCCGGCTCGATGGTGTCGCGCCAGGAGGACGTGAACGCCACCGCGTCCCCGCTGATGGTGCTCATCGTCGCGATGTTCTTCGCGGCCTTCTCGTCCGTGGACGACCCCGAGTCGACGTGGAGCACCGTGCTGAGCTGGATCCCGCCGTTCTCGGCGATCCTGATGCCGCTGCGCATCGCCTCCGGCGTGGCGACCCCGCTGCAGATCGTCGGCACGATCGTGCTGATGCTGCTCGTGACCGGCGCCCTGAGCGTGGTCGGGGCGCGGATCTACCGCCGGTCCATCCTGCGCATCGGCCGCGTGGTCACCTGGAAGGAGGCGATCGGCCGGTAGGCGCCGGTGCGTCCTTCGGGAGCCTGGAGGCGCCCGAAGGACGCACGGCTAGGGTCGTGCCATGGCCCTCAGGATCTCGGCGCAGGAGTTCATCGACAGCGTGCTCGACGCGGGCAGCTTCCACTCCTGGGACACCGCCCCCGTCGACGTGCACCCCGACGAGCAGTACCGCGCCGAGCTCGAGGCCGCGGCGGCGAAGTCCGGCGTCGACGAGTCCGTGATCACCGGCGTCGGAACCGTGCACGGCCGGCACGTCGCGGTGATCGCCTGCGAGTTCGCTTTTCTCGCCGGGTCGATCGGGGTGGCCGCGGCCGAGCGCATCGTCCTCGCCGTGGAACGCGCCACCCGCGAGAAGCTGCCGCTGCTGGCCTCCCCCACGTCCGGCGGCACCCGGATGCAGGAGGGCACCCTCGCGTTCGTGCAGATGGTCAAGATCGCGGCGGCCGTCACCGCTCACAAGGCCGCGCACCTCGGCTATCTGGTGTACCTGCGCAACCCCACCACCGGCGGGGTGTTCGCGTCGTGGGGTTCGCTCGGGCACGTCACCGCCGCCGAACCCGGCGCGCTCGTCGGCTTTCTCGGCCCCCGCGTCTACCAGGCGCTCTACCACGAGGCCTTCCCGGAGGGCGTGCAGACCGCCGAGAACCTGTCCCAGAAGGGCGTGATCGACGGGGTGGTGCCGCTCGCCGGGGTCCGCCAGCTCGTGCACCGGATGCTCCGCGTGCTCACCGAGCCGACGGTCATCGATGCGTCCGCAGGTCCCGCGGTCACCTCCGCCGACGACGTGCCCGACGTGCCGGCGTGGCAGTCGGTAATGCTCTCCCGCCGGACGGAGCGTCCCGGCATCCGGCAGTTGCTGCGGCATGCCGCGGCCGCGCAGGTCCCGCTGTCCGGCACCGGGCAGGGCGAGTCCGACCGCACCGTGCTGGTCTCGCTCGCCCGGTTCCGCGGCGCGTCGTGCGTGCTGTTCGGCCAGGACCGCAGCGGGCAGTCCGCAGCGCGGACGATGGGTCCGGGCGCGCTGCGCGAGGCGCGGCGCGCGATGCGGCTGGCCGACGAACTCCGCCTTCCCCTCGTGCTGGTGATCGACACGCTCGGCGCCTCGCTGTCCAAGGAGGCCGAGGAACGCGGACTCGCACCGGAGATCGCCCGCTGCCTGGCCGACCTGGTGACCCTGCCGACGCCCACGGTGTCGGTGCTCCTCGGGCAGGGCACCGGCGGTGGCGCGCTGGCGCTGCTGCCCGCCGACCGGGTGCTGTGCGCGCAGAACGGCTGGCTCGCCCCGCTGCCGCCCGAGGGCGCCAGCGCGATCGTGCACCGCGACACCACCCACGCCCCGCAGATGGCGGCGGCTCAGGGCATCCGCTCCCGCGACCTGCTGCGCGACGGTGTCGTCGACGGTGTGATCCCCGAGTTCCCCGATGCCGCGGAGGAGCCCACCGAGTTCGCCAAGCGTGTCGGTGCCGCCGTCGCCCGCGAACTCGGCGTGCTCGTCGGCCAGGACCCGACGCTGCGATACCGGCGGCGGCTCGAGCGCTACCGGAAGCTGGGGCTGCCCCGGTAGCCGCGTGCCCGCTCACCGACGCCGAGGCGCCGCCCGGCGCACCGGCCGAACGGGCAGTGCCTCACCCCGGGGGCTCTCGAATAGGGTGGTCAGCGTCACAGGCTGTGGTCAGAGAGGATGCGAATCGATGAGCTCGTACGCGGAGGCCTTCCGGCAGAGCGTGGAGGACCCCGAGGGGTTCTGGCTCGAGGCGGCCCGCGCCGTGGACTGGGTGAACACGCCGACGCGCGCCCTCGACGGCTCGCAGGCCCCGTCGTTCCGCTGGTTCCCCGACGGCACGCTCAACACCAGCTTCAACGCCCTCGACCGGCACGTGCAGGCCGGACACGGCGACCGGCCCGCCCTGATCTGGGATTCGGCGATGGTCCCCGCCAAGCGCACCTACACCTACGCCGAGCTGCTGGACGAGGTCGCGGCCTTCGCCGGGGTGCTGCGCGATCAGGGCGTCGTCGCCGGCGACCGCGTCGTGATCTACATGCCGATGATCCCGGAGGCCGCGATCGCGATGCTCGCGTGCGCCCGCATCGGCGCCGTGCACTCGGTGGTGTTCGGCGGTTTCGCCGCCAAGGAACTCGCCACCCGCATCGACGACGCCCGGCCGGTGCTGCTCGTCACCGCCTCCGGCGGCCTCGAGCCGGGCCGCACCGTCGAGTACCTGCCCATGGTCGAGCAGGCACTGTCACTGTCGCAGACCCCGCCGCACACCGTGATCGTCAAGAACCGGGAGATGATCCCGGGCTCGGCCGCCGACTACAAGGCCTCCGTCGCCACGTGGTTCGACTGGGACGAGCTCACCGCCGACGCGGACCCGGCCGGGCCGGTCACCGTCGCGGCCACCGACCCGCTGTACATCCTCTACACCTCCGGCACCACGGGGAAGCCGAAGGGCGTGGTGCGCGACAACGGCGGGCACGCGGTGGCGCTGACCTGGTCGATGCGCAACATCTACGACATCTCCCCCGGCGACGTGTGGTGGACCGCGTCCGACGTGGGCTGGGTCGTCGGCCACTCCTACATCGTCTACGGCCCGCTGCTGATCGGCGCGACCACCGTCATGTACGAGGGCAAGCCGGTGGGCACACCGGATGCCGGCGCGTTCTGGCGGATCATCAACGAGAACAGCGTCGTCGCGTTGTTCACCGCGCCCACCGCGATCCGCGCCGTCCGCAAGGCCGACCCCGAGGCGAAGGAGCTGGAGAACTACGACATCTCCTCCCTCCGTACGCTCTTCGCCGCGGGCGAGCGGCTCGACCCGGACACCTACGAGTGGGCGACGAAGGTACTCGACCGGCCCGTCGTCGACCACTGGTGGCAGACCGAGACCGGCTGGGCGATCGCCGCGAACCTGCGCGGCCTGGACCCCATGCCGATCAAGGCGGGCTCGCCCACCGTGCCGGTACCGGGCTACCGCGTCGACATCGTCGATGCCGAGGGCAAGCCCGTCGAAGCCGGCACCGAGGGCAACATCGTGATCGCTCTGCCGCTGCCCCCGGGCACCCTGACCGGGCTGTGGCAGGACGAGGACCGCTACCGGCGGTCGTACCTGGAGACCTTCCCGGGCTACTACCTCACCGGCGATTCCGGCTACGTCGACGAGGACGGCTACGTGTTCGTCCTCGGCCGGTCCGACGACGTCATCAACGTTGCCGGCCATCGGCTTTCGACCGGAAGCATGGAGGCCGTGGTGGCGTCGCACCCGGCCGTCGCCGAGTGCGCGGTCGTCGGCATCCGCGACGAGCTCAAGGGCCAGCGGCCGTCCGGTTACGTGGTGCTCAAGTCCGGCGTCGAGATCGACCCGGAGACGCTGCGGCAGGAACTCGTGGCGATGGTGCGCGAGCAGATCGGCGCGGTCGCCACATTCCGTGACGTGACCGTGGTGCAGGCGCTGCCGAAGACCCGCTCCGGCAAGATCCTCCGCAAGACGATGCGGCAGATCGCCGACCACGAGCAGTACACCGTGCCGTCGACGATCGAGGACCCGTCGGTGCTCGAGGCGCTCGAGCAGCAACTGCGCGGATAGCTCGCCGCTCGCAACGTCGAGAGGGAGGTTGTTGCGGAGCCCTTTCGGGCGATGCCGCAACAACCTCCCTCTCGATAAGGAGACCTCCCGCTCAGTGCTTGCGGCGGCGGCGCACCACCTTGCGCTTGCCGTTGCGCTTGCCGCGGCGGCGCGCCACCCGGCCCACGACGAGGGCCGCGACGATGCCGCCGACGACGGCCGCGACGATCTGGGGACGTTCCTGCGCTTTCACCTGGACTTCGTGCACCTTCTCCTGGGCGGCCGACTTCGCGCGGGCCGGGACGTCGACCTTGTGGGCGAGGGCCTCCACCGTCTCGGCGAGCTCGGCGCGTTGCTGCTCGACGCTGGGCACCGCGTCGGCGGCCTCGGTGTTGCGTGCGGGGTCGGGACCGGTCATCGCACATGCTCCTTCACGGTGTTCACGTCCTTGCGGATACTCTCCGCCGTCTCGCTGGGTACCGGTGGGGCCGAGTTCTTGGCCCGCGACCTGCCGACGGCGGCCAGGGTGCCGCCGACAGCCAGGACGATCAACGAGACGATCAGCGCGGCCAGCCACGGGGAGAGCACGGTGGCGAGCCCCAGGATCGCGGTCGCGATGAGGGCGCCGACGCCGAGGTAGATCAGCATCAGCCCGGCACCGGCGATGCCGACGCCGACGCCCATCCGGGTGCCCTTGGCCTTCACCTCGTCGAGGGCGTGGGTGACCTCGGTGCGCACCAGGGTCGGCACCTGGGTGGTGAGCCGCTCGATCAGTTGCGCGGTGGACAGTTCGCTGGGGTCCGTGGCACTGTGCGTGCCGCCGGGGGACGCGGTCATCGTCGAGTCCTTTCGGTGTGGTGCGACGTCTCGGTCCGATCTGTCGCCCTCCGCATCGTCGTCGGCGCCCTCGCGGGCCGACGCGGTGTGCGCAAGGCGGAGTTCACGGCCGCGGTCGATGTCCTCTTGCCGCTTCTCCTCGTTCTTCTCGATGTTGCGGGTGTCCCGCGGCGGCAGCTGCAGCGTCTCCTCCGCCTCGATGCCGGCCTGCAGCTGACGTCCACGCTCGAGCTCGGCGTCGAACTCCGCGCCGAACAGCAGCGCGAGGTTGGTGATCCACAACCACAGGAGAAACACGATCGCGCCGGCGAGGGAGCCGTAGGTCTCGTTGTAACTGCCGAAGTTGGAGACGTAGAACGCGAACGCGACCGACGCCACGATCCACGCGAGGATCGCGATGGCGGCACCCGCACTGATCCAGCGGAACTTCGGCTGCGTCACGTTCGGCGTCGCGTAGTACAGCACGGCGACGATCATGATCACCAGGATCAGGATCACGGGCCACTTCGCGATGTTCCAGACCGTCACCGCAGTCTCGCCGAGCCCGATCACGTCCCCCATCGCCCGGGCCACGGGACCGCTCACGACGAGCATGAGGGCCGTCGCGCCCATCGCGATCAGCGCGAGGGCGGTGATGAGCAGCATCCACGGCCGCAGCTTCCAGATGGGGCGTCCCTCGTCGACCTCGTAGATGCGGTTCATGGCGCGGCCGAACGCGCCGACGTAACCCGACGCCGACCACAGCGCACCGGCGATACCGACGACGAGCGCGAACCCGGCCGCCGGCGCCTGCACGAGTTGTTCGACCGGGCCGCGGAGCGTGTCCACGGCGGTGGCCGGGCCGAGATCCTCGACGATCTGCATCACCGCGTCCACGGTGCTCTGGCCCTGGCCGAACACGCCGAGCAGGGACACGACGACGAGCAGCGCCGGAAACAGGGACAGCACGGCGTAGTACGTCAGCGCGGCGGCGAGGTCGGTGCACTGATCATGGCTGAACTCGCGAGCGGTCTTGCGCAGCACGAACTTCCACGACGGTTTCGTCAGGTCGGTCGGCGAGTCGGGTTTGCGAGAATCGTCCGGTCGCGGGAAGTCCTCCGCCACGTCGGGGTCGCCGTGTTTGGCCGTCATGTTGCCGCGATTACCCGTACACGGTGGGGACCAAACGCCGCAACCGGCCGGAACAGGAGGCCGGGCGGCGTAGGAATGAAGGCATGACGAGTGCACACAAGGTGTTCCATTCGATCGTCGGCCGCCTGGATCAACCGGTGTTCGTCGTCACCACCCGGGTCCTCGAGGAGCGCACCGGGTGCCTGGTGGGGTTCGCCACCCAGGCCAGCATCGACCCGCCCCGGTTCCTGGTGGGGTTGTCCACCTCGAACCGCACCTTCCGGGTGGCCACCGCCGCCGAGCATCTCGTCGTCCACGTACTGGGACGGGACCAGCTCCCCCTGGCGCGCCTGTTCGGCGGCGAGACGGGCGACGAGGTGGACAAGTTCTCGCGATGCGCGTGGCACGACGGCCCGCACGGCCTGCCCGTCCTCGACGGCGTCCCGGCGTGGTTCATCGGACGCGTCGTCGGCCGGGCCGCGCTGGGCGACCACGTCGGATTCCTGCTCGACCCGGACGGCGGGGAGTGCCACGGCGAACTGAACGACGTGATCCGGCACGGCGACGTCCGTGACCTCGACGCCGGGCACGCGCCCTGATTCCCCACGGCGCCGCGACGCGTGGTGTGATCGAGCGATGCGGCGCCTCGACGATCCGACCTGCCCGGCCCGTCCGCTCGACGACGACGAACTGCGGGCCCTCTACGCGTATCCGGCCGATCTGCGGTCGCCGTGGATCCGGGTCAACTTCGTCTCCTCCCTCGACGGGGCCGTCGCCGTGGAGGGCCGCTCGGGTGGGCTCGGCACACCGTCGGACAAGAAGGTGTTCGGGCTGCTGCGGGGCCTGGCCGACGTGATCGTCGTGGGCGCGGGCACGGCACGCGGCGAGAACTACGGCGGTGCCCGCACCAGCGCGGCGCTGCGGGAGCGGCGCCTCGAGGCGGGCCTGAGCGAGGTGCCGCCCGTCGCGGTCGTCACCGCCACATGCCACCTGGACCCCGGGTGCCGGTTGTTCACCGACACCACCGTCGCGCCGGTCGTCCTCACGTGCGAGACCGCGCCCGGGACCCGTCGTCGCTCTCTCGCCGCCGCCGGCGCGGACGTGCGGGTGATCGCCGAGCATTCGATCGACGGGCACGCGGTGCGCGACGCGCTGGCCGCGGCGGGCTGGACCCGCGCGCTGTGCGAGGGCGGGCCGCGGCTGTTCGGTCAGCTGATCGCCGACGGCGTGGTCGACGACCTGTGCCTCACGCTGGCGCCGCTGCTCGCCGCAGGTCCGGAGGGACGCATCGCCACCGCCCCGCAGACGGCGGTGACGTCGATGCGGCCCGCCCACGTCCTCGCCGACGACGACGGCACGGTCCTCACCCGGTGGATACGCGGGGAGCGGTGACGGGGTGGGGCCCCGCCAGGAGCTTCTGCACCACGTCGAGATCGCCGTGCGCCCGCAGCGTCGGCGCGACGCGGTCCAGCAGGCGGGCGAGCATGTCCCGGGCCGGGATCCGGGTGCCGGTGTGCACGTCCACCGCCGGGCCGTCGAGACCGTACCGGGCGGCGCTCCACACCGCCGCCGCACCGAGGTCCGGCTCGACCGGCCGCACCTCGACGCCACGGCGCAGATCGCCGAGAGCGGCGCCGACCAGGCCCCGGCCCAGGGCCGCCTGCAGGACCGTGCCGTCGACCGTTGGGGCGGTGTCGGCCGCGCGGATCTCCACCGTCGGCACGTGGACCGACGGCCGGGCGAGCCAGAACGTCATCCGGGAGTCGAGCAGCACCCCGGCGTCGACCAGGCGGGCGACGAGAGCGGCGGCGTGCTGCGCCGAACGCAGGTACGGGGGCAGACCGAAGCCGGGAAACCGGCTCTGCTGCACGATGCGCCAGCTCGCGTAGCCCGTGTCGCGGCCGCCGTGCCGCGGGGAGTTGGCGCCGAGCGCGACGAGCGTGGGCAGCCACGGGGTCAGATGGTTCACCACGGCTGCCGCGGTGTCGCGGTCGGCGACGCCGACGTGCACGTGGCAGCCGCAGGCGTGGTAGTCGTCGACCAGCGCGCGGTACCGCTCGGCGATGGCGGCCCGCCGACCCGCCGCGACGAGGGTGCCGGGTCCGGCGTCGGACTCGGGGACCCCGACGGCGGCGAACCGCAGCCCGCATCGGCGGGCTGCGGCGTCGAGCGCGGAGCGGGACGAGGTCAGCCGGGTCCGCAGCTCCGCGAGGGTCCGGCACACCCCGCCCACGGCCTCGATCTGGGTCGGGTGCAGTTCGCCGACGAACGTCACCCCGGGTACCCCCGGAAGCCGGCCGCACACCGCGTCGAACCCCGGCGCGGGGTGACCCGTCGCCGGGTCGACGAGGAGGAATTCCTCCTCCACGCCCATGGTGACGCCGTCGCCCGGCGCCGCGCCGGAGGTTTCGGGGTTCATGGTTGCGGGCTACCCGTTGCCGCCGGCGGCGACACGCCGGCCGGTAGAGTCCGGACAGCATCCGGCGGAAGGAGTTCCCCATGCCCGACGACGTTCCCGAAGGATCCGCACGGTCCAGCGCGACGGCCGAGCGGATCGGCGAGCTCGCCGCCGACCGCGATCTGACCGTCGCGTGCGCGGAGTCGCTCACCTCCGGCGCCCTGGCCGCCCGGCTGGGCGCCGCGCCGGGCAGCGCAGGGTGGTTCCGGGGCGGCATCGTCGCCTATTCCCGGGCCGTGAAGCACTCGCTGCTGCGGGTGCCGGAGGGCCCGGTGGTCTGCGAGGCGGCGGCGCGCGCCATGGCCGAGTCGACGGTCGAACTGCTCGGCGCCGACCTCGCGGTGGCGGTGACCGGGGCGGGCGGCCCGGACAGCCAGGACGGGCAGGAGCCGGGCACGGTGTGGTTCGCCGTGGCCGGGCGCGGGCCGACGCACGCCGAGGAGAAGTTCTTCCCGGGGGAGCCCGAGGACGTGCTGGCCGAAACGGTCTTTCACGCGCTCACTCTGCTCGCGGACCGCGCGGCGAGCTGAGCGGGCCGGTGCCCGCCCGGCCGAGCAGGCGGGTGACGAGTTCGGTGACGAGTTCGTCGGGTGTGGCGTCGGCACCGATCGAGGTGGTGAGCAGGTCCAGCAGCAGCCCGTCGACCGCGTAGTGCAGCAGGGCGACCTCGAGCGCGGTGGCGGGTAACTGTGCGGCGTCGTTGAATTCGACGTCGAGCCGATAGTTGCGGGAGAGCGTCGCGCCGAGCACCTCGGCGAGTCCCGGGCTTCTGCGGGACTCGAGGCGCAGTTCCATCAGGGCGACGGTCAGGTCCGGCTGGGCGGTGGTGCGCTCGACGAGGTATCGCATGTAGTCGATGTAGAGGTCGACGCTCGGGGTCCGGCCGGCGAGCGCCTCGAGCCGGTCCGGGTCGGGGGCGAGCCGCTCGAAGATGCGCGCACCGAGGGCGCCGAGCAGTTCGTCCCGCGTCGGAAAGTAGTTCGCGCAGGTGCCCAGGGGCACTCCTGCCTCCCGGTCGACGGCGCGGTGGGTCAGCTTGCGGGCGCCGTCCGCGCCGAGCACGCGCAGGCCGGCATCCGCGAGCTGTGCTCGGCGCTCCGGATTCGCTGCCATGAAAAAACTCTAGCATCGACTACAACACCTGTTGTAGTTTGACCACCACAGGTGTTGTAGTCGACGATCCGAGGAGCCCTTCGTGCGAAAACTGACCTACTACGTCGCGACCACGCTCGACGGCTTCGTCGCCGACCCGGCCGGCGGATTCGACTTCTTCCCGGTCGAGGGCGACCACATGGGATACCTCCTGCGGGAGTTTCCGGAGACGTTTCCGGTCCACGCCCGCGGACCCCTCGGAATCGAGGGACCACCGAAGCACTTCGACGCCGTCGTGATGGGCCGGCGCACGTGGGAGCCCGCCCGCGCCGCCGGGCTGACGAGCGCGTACCCGCACCTGCGACAGTACGTGTTCACCACGACGATGACCCAGGCGCCGGACGAGACGGTCACGCTCGTGGCCACCGATCCGCTCGAGTACGTGCGCGACCTCAAACGCCAGGAGGGACTGGGAATCTGGCTGTGCGGCGGGGGCTCGCTCGCCGGGGCGCTGTTGCCCGAGATCGACGAACTGGTGCTGAAGGTGAACCCGATCGTCGTCGGCGACGGAATCCCGTTGTTCCGCCGCGGGTTCGAGCCGCACCGCTTCACCCGGCTCGAGACGAAGACCTTCGACAGCGGCGTCACGGTGTGCCGCTTCGCGTCCGGTGTGTCCTTTGGGCGGCCCTGACCGCCCAAAGGACACACCGGCGGCGCAGCCGCCTAGAGCCAGGCGGGATCGGTGTCGAGCGTGGTCCGGTCCAGGCTGTCGAGCAGGTCGAACTGCGGACCCGTCTTCGGCAGTTCGAACGCGAAGAAGTATCGGGCGGCGGCACGCTTGCCGTCGTAGAAGCCGCCCTCCCGGGTCCCGGCCGCGAGGAGCTGTTCGAGCCACATCCACGAGACGATCACATGCCCGACGGCCTCGAGATACACCGACGAATTCGCCAGCGCCACCTCGGGATCGCCGGTCGACCACAGCCGTGCGGTGGTCGCCGCGACACGCGTCACCGCCGCCTGCAGCTGCCCGGCGTAGCGGGCCGCGTCGCCCCCGGCGTCGACGGCCCGCGCGACGGTCCGCCCGATCGTCTCGCCGAGCAGCGCCAGCCCCGCCCCGCCCTGCATGACCACCTTGCGCCCGAGCAGGTCCAGCCCCTGGATGCCGTGCGTACCCTCGTGAATGGGGTTGAGGCGGTTGTCCCGGTAGAACTGCTCGACGTCGAATTCGCGGGTGTAGCCGTAGCCCCCGTGCACCTGGATCGCCAGGCTGTTCGCCTCGAGGCACCACTGCGACGGCCAGGACTTCGCGACGGGGGTGAGCATGTCGAGCAGCAGCCCGGCGCGGGTGCGGGCCTCCTCGTCCTCGGCGGTCTGCTGCTCGTCGACGAGCGTCGAGCAGTACAGCCCCAGCGCCAGCGCGCCCTCGACGTAGGCCTTCTGCGCGAGCAGCATCCGGCGCACGTCGGCATGCTCGATCAGCGGCACGGGCGGCGACGACGGGTCCTTGTCCCCGAGGGGGCGGCCCTGGGTGCGGGTGCGGGCGTACTCGAGGGACTGCAGGTAGCCGGCGTAGCCGAGCGACGTGGCGAGGAACCCGACGCCGATGCGGGCCTCGTTCATCATGTGGAACATGTACGCCAGGCCCTTGTGCGGCTCGCCGAGCAGGTAGCCGACGGCGCCGGCGCGACCGCCGGGGGTGAAGGTGCCGTCGCCGAAGTTCAGCAGCGTGTTGGTGGTGCCGCGGTTGCCCATCTTGTGGTTGAGACCGACGAGGGCGACGTCGTTGCGCTCGCCGAGCTGCCCGTCCCCGCCGACGAGGATCTTCGGGACGATGAACAGCGAGATGCCCTTGACCCCCGCCGGACCACCGGGAATCTTCGCCAGCACGAGATGGACGATGTTCTCGGACAGCTCGTGGTCGCCGCCGGAGATCCACATCTTGGTGCCGGTGAGCCGGTAGCTGCCGTCGTCCTGCGGCACGGCCTTGGTGGTGATGTCCGCCAGCGACGATCCGGCCTGCGGCTCGGACAGGCACATGGTGCCGAAGAACCGGCCCTCGAGCAGGGACGGCACGTACGTGGCGATCTGCTCCTCGCTGCCGTGGGTGGCGATGAGGTTGGCGTTGCCGACGGTGAGGAACGGGTAGGACGAGGTGCCGGCGTTCGCGGCCTGGAACCAGGCCATCGCCGCACGCAGCACGGTGACCGGCAGCTGCATGCCGCCGAGTTCCTCGTCGAACGAGGACCCGATGAGCCCGGCCTTGGCGAACAGCTCCAGCGCCGCCTTGACCTCGGGGATGATCTCGACCTTGCCGTCGTCGCCGATCCGCGGCTCCTGGGCATCCGCCTTCTTGTTGTGCGGCGCGAAGTGCTTGGTGGCCATGTCCGCACTGAGGTCGAGGACGGCGTCGAACGTCTCCCGTGAGTGCTCGGCGAACCGCGTCCGCGCGGTGAGGGACTCGACGTTCAGCCACTCGTAGAGCAGGAAGTCGAGGTCACGCCGGGACAGGACGGGAGCGGGCATGGAGGTTCCTTTCACAGTGCCACGGATTCACTCAGCGGCCACAGATTCACTAAGCGCTCACTTAGTACAGCAACGACGGTGCATGATGTCAACGGACCAGCACGGCGACGGAGAGACCCCAGCATGATCGACACGCCCATCACCGACCGGGACGACCTCACCGGCATCTTCACCGAGGTCGAATCCGACGTCGCGCGTCGTCTCATCGGCTCGGCCGTGGAGTCCTTCGCCCGTCGCGGCTACCACGCCACCACCACCCGTGACATCTCCGTCGGCGCAGGCCTGAGCCCGGCCGCACTGTACGTGCACTTCAAGTCCAAGGAGGAGGTGCTGTTCGAGGCCAGCCGCATCGGGCACCAGCACGTCCTCGACGCCGTCGTCGCCGCGGCCGCCTCCGCCACCGAGCCGGCCGACCGGATGCGCGCGATCGTGGACGGCTTCGTGCGCACCCACGCCGTGCACCACACCGTCTGCCGGGTGGCGCAGTACGAACTGCACGCCCTCACCCCGGAGCACTACCGGACGATCGCCGCGATCCGCCGCGACACCGACGCCGTGATCCGTGCCGAGATCGAGAACGGCATCGCGGCCGGGGTGTTCACCGTCCGCGACGTGCCGACCACCGCCCTCGCGATCCTGTCCCTCGGCATCGACGTCGCTCGCTGGTACCAGCCGGGCCGTATCGACGTCGACACGCTCGCGGGCAACTACGTCGAGCTCGTCCTCGGCATGCTCGGCGCGGGCACAATGCAGGGGTGACCGAGCCAGCCACCGTCCTCGTCGTCGACGACGACGAGGACGTCCTCGCCTCCCTGCAGCGCGGGCTGCGCCTGTCGGGGTTCGACGTGCTCACCGCCGCGAGCGGCACCCAGGCGCTCGACGTCGTCGCCCGGCACCGCCCCGATGCGATGGTGCTCGACATGAACATGCCGGTCCTCGACGGCACCGGCGTGGTCACCGCCCTGCGCGCCGGCGGTCACGACATCCCGATCTGCGTGCTCAGCGCGCGCAGCACCGTCGACGACCGCATCGCCGGGCTCGAGTGCGGCGCCGACGACTACCTGACGAAGCCGTTCGTGCTCGCCGAGCTCGTCGCGCGGATCCGGGCGATGCTGCGGCGCAGCGTGCCGGGCGCTCCCGGCGCCGGCTCCGTCGTCCGGGTCGGCGGGCTCGAACTCGACACCGCGGGCCGCCGGGTGCGCATCGACGGCAGCGACGTGGAGCTGACCAAGCGCGAGTTCGAACTGCTCGAGGTGCTCGCCCGCAACGCGGGCATCGTCCTGAGCCGCGACCGCCTGCTGACCCTGGTGTGGGGCTACGACTTCGACGCAGACACCAACGTCGTCGACGTGTTCGTCGGCTACCTGCGCCGCAAGCTCGAGGCCGGCGGGCGGCCACGGCTGGTGCACACCGTGCGCGGGGTGGGCTTCGTGTTGCGGGATCAGGCGTGACACACCGTTTCTCGCTGCGTGCACGGGTCGCCGCGGCCACGGCGCTCGGCACCACGCTCGTCGTCGCGGTCCTGGGCGTGCTCGTCGCGCTGGCGATCACCCGGAACAACCTCGCGCAGCTCGACCGCCGCCTCGAGACGGCGACACAGGTGCTGGTCGCCAACGCCGGCACCGCCGGTCTGTTCCTGCCCGCCCTGGGCGACGCCGGCGCCTTCGCCGTCACCATCCGCACCGAGTCCGGGCGGTTGCTCAGCAGCACCCCGACCGAACTGCCGGTCCTCTCCCCCGGCGCCCACACCGTCGACCTCGGCGGCACCGCCTACCGGACGTACACCGCGCCGACCGACCGGGTGCCCTCGCTCCTGTCCGTCGCCGTGCCCTACGCCGAGGCGCAGGACATCACGACCGAGCAGCACCGTCAGCTCGCCGTCGCCGGTGCGATCGCCGTCGCGGTCGCCACGGCCCTCGGCTGGGTGTTCGGCGGGCGGGCCGTGCGTCCCCTGGTGGATCTCACGCGCCGGATCGCGGCCCGCGAACCGACGCTCGCGCCGCGGCGCTCCGGCATCCGCGAGGCCGACGAGCTCGCCGCCGCGGCCGGCGACATGCTCAGCGACGTCGCCCGCGCCCAGGCCGCCACCGACGCCGCCCTCGCCACGGCGCGGGACTTCGCGGCTGCCGCCGCCCACGAGCTGCGGACCCCGCTGACCGCCATGCGCACCGACCTCGAGGTGCTCTCCACCCTGGACGCGACCGGCGACGTCCTGAGCGTCGAGGAGCGCACCCAGATCCTCGCCGACCTCACCCGGACGCAGAGCCGCGTCGAGTCCACTCTCGACGACCTCGAGCGGCTCGCCCGCGGCGACCTGTCCACCTCCCGGGACTTCGTGCCCACCGACCCGGTGGAGATCTGTGACGCCGCGGCCGCCGATGCGATGAGCCGGCATCCCGGCGTGCAGATCGAGGTGGTCGGCGAGACGGGACGCGAGATCCGGGCGCTGCCGAGCGGACTGCGGCTCGTCGTCGACAACGCCGTGGCCAACTCGGTGCGGCACGGCCACGCCCGCCGGATCCGGCTGGCGGTCACCGCCGACGGCACCGACACCGTGCTCACCGTCGACGACGACGGCCGCGGGGTGCCCGCCGACGAGCGCGGCGTGGTGTTCGAGCGGTTCCGCCGGGGCAGCGGCGCCGCCAGGGGCGGCTCCGGGCTGGGGCTGGCGCTGGTGGCGCAGCAGGCGGCGCTGCACGGCGGCGCGGCGCGGCTGGAGGCGAGCCCGCTCGGCGGGGCACGGCTGACGGTGCGGCTCGCCGGATCGGCGGGGTGAACGTTTTCCACCCCTCGGGTCACTACGACGCGGGACGGGGCGGGCGCAGGATCGTAGGCAGCCCCTCCACCGATCCCAGGAGATCCGAATGTCGAAGAGCCGCAAGCTGATCGTCACCGCCGCCCTGATCGTCCTGCCGGTCCTCGGCGGTGCCGGGACCGCAGCCGCGTCCTCGGACCACCGCGACGACCACGACCGCCGCGACCGTCACGACCGCGGTTGCGCCATCACGCATTTCGACAGGAACGGCAACTTCCAGCGCACCGAGTTCCGCAACCACGGCTCCCGGTTCGACGGGCGGATCTGCCGCAGCGACGACCAGTGGCACTTCCTCGACAGCGGCGACATCGCCCCCACCCCCTTCGTCCGGCACTGACTCCCGCGGGAATCCCCCGCATGCGACGGAGCCCCGCATCGCGACAGGCGATGCGGGGCTCCGGCCGTGGGCGGGACCTACTCGGTGCCGAGGAGGTCGATGACGAAGACCAGGGTCTTGCCGCCGAGCGGGTGCCCGGACCCGGCCGGGCCGTAGGCGAGCTGCGGGGGCACCGTCAGCTTGCGGCGACCGCCGATCTTCATGCCGGGGATGCCCTCCTGCCAGCCGGGGATGAGCCGGCCGAGCGGGAACTTGACGGACTCGCCGCGGGCGAACGAGGAGTCGAACACCTCGTTCGTGTCGTACTCGACGCCGTGGTAGTGCACGTCGACGACCGACCCGGGCTGCGCCTCGGGCCCGTCCCCGACGGTGATGTCCTCGATCACGAGCTCGGCGGGAGCCGGGCCGGTCGCCGGCTCGATCTCCGGCACCTCGGGCTTGGCCTCCACCCCGAGCAGATCGATGACGAAGACCAGGGTCTTGCCGGCGAGACGGTGACCCGAGCCGGCCGGGCCGTACGCCATCTCCGGCGGGATCGTCAGCTGCCGGCGGCCACCGACGCGCATGCCGGGGATGCCCTCCTGCCAGCCGGCGATCAGGCCGCTGAGCGGGAAGGTGATGGATTCGCCGCGGCTCCACGACGAATCGAACTCCTCGCCGGAGTCGAACTCGACGCCGACGTAGTGGACCTCGACCTTGGCTCCGGGCGTCGCCTCGGCGCCCTCGCCGACGGTGAGGTCCTTGACGACCAGGCCGGTCGGGGCGGGACCCTCCTGGAACTCGATCTCGGGCTTGCTGCTCATGTATCGGTCTTCCGGTAGGGGACGGGTCAGCGTGCGTCGATGCTGTTGTAGTCGCGCTCGGTGTAACCGGTGTAGATCTGCCGCGGGCGGCCGATCTTCAGCGTCGGGTCGGAGTGCATCTCGCGCCAGTGCGCGATCCAGCCCGGCAGGCGGCCGAGTGCGAACAGCACCGTGAACATGCGGGTCGGGAAGCCCATCGCCCGGTAGATCAGACCGGTGTAGAAGTCGACGTTCGGGTACAGCTTGCGCTCGATGAAGTAGTCGTCGGTGAGCGCAGCCTCCTCGAGGGCCTGCGCGATGTGCAGCAGGTCGTCGTCGCCGCCCAGCTTGGCGAGCAGGCTGTCGGCGGTCTTCTTCACGATCGCCGCACGCGGATCGTAGTTGCGGTAGACGCGGTGTCCGAAGCCCATGAGCTTGACGCCGTCTTCCTTGTTCTTGACCTTGCGGACGAACTCCTTGACGTCGCCCCCGCTGGTCTTGATCTCGTTGAGCATCTCGAGCACGGCCTGGTTGGCGCCACCGTGCAGCGGGCCCCACAGCGCGTTGATGCCGCCGGAGATCGAGGTGAACAGGTTGGCGTCGGAGGAACCGACGAGCCGCACCGTGGAGGTCGAGCAGTTCTGCTCGTGGTCGGCATGCAGGATCAGCAGCATGTCGAGGGCCTGGGCGATCTCGGGATCGACCTGGTACGGCTCCGCCGGGAAGCCGAAGGTCATGCGCAGGAAGTTCTCGACCAGGTTCAGCGAGTTGTCCGGGTACAGGAACGGCTGACCGACGGACTTCTTGTAGGCGTAGGCCGCGATGGTCGGCAGCTTGGCCATCAGCCGGATGGTGGACAGCTCCACCTGCTCCGGGTCGTCGGGATCGAGCGCGTCCTGGTAGTACGCCGACAGGGCGTTGACGGCGCTGGAGACGACGGGCATCGGGTGCGCGTTGCGCGGGAAGCCGTCGAAGAAGCGCTTGAGATCCTCGTGCAGCAGCGTGTGCCGGCGGATCTTGTCGGTGAAGACCTCGAGCTGCTCCGCGGTGGGCAGCTCACCGTAGATCAGCAGGTAGCTGACCTCGATGAACGTGGACTTTTCCGCCAGCTGCTCGATGGGGTATCCGCGGTACCGCAGGATGCCCTTCTCCCCGTCGATGAAGGTGATGGCCGACGTGGTGGAGGCGGTGTTGACGAAACCGGGGTCAAGGGTGGTGTACCCGGTCTCCGCAAGGAGCTTGCCCAGCTCGATGCCGTCGTTGCCTTCCGTCGCCTTGGCGATAGACATTGTGTGCTCGCCACCGGGGTAGCTGAGGGTGGGTCGGGTGTCATTCTCAGCGGGCACGAAGGATCCCTCTCAAGCTCAGATCAACGCGATTCTTCCGAACATTCACGTAGAACCTAGCCCTTGCGCAGGCCATGTGCCCAGGGAGGGTCCGTCGAAGGTCCCGGATCGCGCCGGATCGGCGGTGTGCCACGAGGGCACCGAAACCGTCGGTCGTGCCCCCCGCAACGGCGCTCACCTGCGTCGATATTGCATATCACGTTCCCTGCGCCGTCGCGGTGAGCGCCCGTCGGCGTGTCCGCACCGCCGGTGCACCGGCGGTGCGGGAACCGGTCAGGCGGCCGGCAGGGCGGTCAGGCCCCACCGGCCCGTCCACGTCTCCCCGGGCTGCAGCACGACGAGATCGATGCCGAGATTGAAGGCGTCCGGCGGACACGTCATCGGCTCGAGCGCCAGGGCCCGCCCCCGCCCCGGATATTCGAGCTCGGGGACGGCACCGGCGGTGAACACCTGCAGCCAGGCGAACTCGCGCCCGGCCCACAGTTGCACGCCCCTGCCGTCCGGGCCCCGCAGGTCGTGCCGGGCCCGGCCGTCCACGTCCACGTCCAGCGCGCTGTAGGGGGCCTCGAGCTCGCTCCCGCGCAGCGGCCGCGGCGCGGTGAAGTCGAACTCGGTGCCCTCGACCGGCTGGGAGTACGCGTTCGGCAGTCCGCGCCCGGGGTCGAGCGGCAGCCGGGTGCCGGCGGCCAGGCGCAGCGTGCACTCGTCGAGCGGGGCGTCGCCCGCACGCACGTAGGGATGCACCCCGAGCCCGAACGGCGAGTGGTAGCCGCCCACGTTGGTGGCGGTGTGCGTGACGGTGAGCCCGTCGTCGCCCACCTCGTGGGTCGCGGTGAGCCGCAGCTGGTACGGCCACCCCTTGTGCAGCCCCACATCCAGCGCCTGCTCGATGCGAGAATCGTTGTGGGAAACCAGAACCCAGTCTCGATGCCAGGCGAACCCGTGCACCGCGTTGCCGCGTTCGGGTTCGGTGAGCGCGAGCTGATGCTCGATGCCGTCGAAGTAGAAGTGCCCGTCCCGGATGCGGTTCGGCCACGGGGCGAGCACCGTGCCGGAGCGCAGCGGGGGCCGCTCGTTCTCCGGCCAGCTCTCCGTCAGCCGGTACGGCCCGGTCGCCGATTCGTGCTCGAGCACCCGCAGGGCCGCCCCCGAGCTGGAGACCTCCGCGCGGTACCCGCCCCCTCGGATCCGGTAGTTCTTCGGATCGGACATGGGCCCAGTGTCCCGCGGACGGACTCAGCGGGTCAGGGATTCGACGATCACGGCTGTGGCCTCGGCGATCGCGGCGTTGTCGTGCGTGGCGTCCGGCAACCCGGTGACCGAGTCGCTGAGGAGCACGAGCACGAGCGGCGAACCGTCCGGGGACCACAGCACCCCGGCGTCGTTCACGGTGCCGTACCGGCCGGCCCCGGATTTGTCGGCCGCGGTCCAGCCGGCCGGCAGCCCCGCCCGGATGCGCTGCCCGGAGGTGACACTCGCCCGCATCCAGTCCGTCAGGGTCTGCTGTCCCGCCGCGGGCAGGCCGGACCCGAGCAGCAGCTCCCGGTAGCCGCGCGCGAGACCGGACGCGGTGGAGGTGTCGCGCACGTCGCCGGGCTCGGCGCTGTTGAGCTCGGGCTCCCAGCGGTCGAGGGTCGTGGCGGTGTCGCCGAGCGACCGGGCGAAGGCGGTCACGGCGGTGGGCCCGCCCGGCCGCCGCAGCAGGAGGTTGCCGGCGGTGTTGTCGCTGCGGGTCAGGGCGGCGTCGCACAGTTGCGCCAGCGTCAGGGTCCGGCCCTGCGCCTCGGAGGTGACGGGCGAATTCTCGACGATGTCCGCAGGATCGACCGGAACCGTGTCGTCGAGCCGCAGACTGCCCTGCGATTCGAGCCGCAGGATCGCGGCGGCCGCGTACACCTTGAACGTCGAGCACATTGCGAACCGGTCGTCGGCCCGGCGGGCGTACGTCAGCCCGCGCCCCGGATCGTGGGCGAGCACGCCGAGCCGGACCCGGCGACGCTCCTCGAGGTCGGCGAGCACCGCGTCGAGCCGGGCGAACCGAGCGCCGGCCTCCGGCCCCGGCGGCGGCACCGTCGCCTCGGTGCGCGCGCCGCACCGCGGCGTGTCGGTGGCGGGCAAGACCGGCACCGTCGGCGTGATCCGCAACGAGGTCGCCGTCGTCGAGTTCCCGCACGAACAGCCCGTCGCGGTGGCGGTCTTCACCCGGGCCGCGCGCGTGGACCCGGTACTGCCGGTCGTCGACGCCGCGATCGCCGAGGCCGCCCGCATCGCGGTCACCGAGCTGCGTCGTCCGGCGCCGCACGAGTGATTCCCGCGCCTACGATGACCGGATGCGACTGCGCCTCGGCCGCCCGGACCTCGCCGCCTACGCCGACCGGTTCGACGTCCCCGCAGCGACGGCGGCGTCCCGCCCGGCCGTGACGTTCCTCGGCGTTTCCACCCTGCTCGTCGACGACGGCACCGACGCGCTGCTCACCGACGGCTTCTTCACCCGGCCGGGCCTCGGCGCCGTCGCGCTGGGCCGGCTCGCACCCGACCCGGCCCGGATCGACGCGTGCCTGGCCCGCGCCGGCGCGTCCCGGCTCGCGGCCGTGCTGCCCGTCCACAGCCACTTCGATCACGTGCTCGATTCCGCGGTCGTCGCCGAGCGGACGGGTGCGGTACTCGTCGGCGGCGAGTCCACCGCGAACGTCGGGCGCGGGCACGGCCTTCCACCGGAGCGGATCGTCGTCGCCACCCCCGGTGAGCCGCTGCGGTTCGGCGGGTTCACCGTCACGCTCGTCGCGTCGGAGCACTGTCCGCCCGACCGATACCCGGGCACGATCGACGCGCCCGTGGTCCCGCCCGCACGGGCTGCGGCGTATCGGTGCGGCGAGGCGTGGTCGACGTTCGTCGCGCACGCCGACGGCCGTACCCTGCTGATCCAGGGCAGCGCCGGATTCCGGCCCCGGGCGCTGGCCGGCCGGCGCGCCGACGTCGTCTATCTCGGCGTCGGCCAACTCGGCGTGCAGAGCGAGGAGTACATCCGCACCTACTGGGCGGAGACCGTCGGCACGGTCGGCGCGCGGCGGGCGGTGCTCGTGCACTGGGACGACTTCTTCCGCCCGCTCGACCGGCCGCTGCGCGCGCTGCCCTACGCCGGCGACGATCTCGACGTCACCATGCGGGTCCTCGGCGGGCTCGCCGAACGCGACGGCGTACGCCTGCACCTGCCGCAGGTGTGGCGGCGCGAGGATCCCTGGAGGTAACCGATCAGCGGATCGTGCGGTCGACCCGGTACCGCACGAACGCGGGGAAGGCGAGCACGCACACCAGCACACCGACCACGACGAGCACTCCCCCGCCCGCCGCGGCGATCGCGGTGCCCACCAGCGCGGCCGCGCCGCCGTGCAGGACGTCGCCGATGCGGGGTCCGCCGGCGACAACGACGATGAACACGCCCTGTAGCCGGCCGCGCATCTCGTCGGTGGCGACGGACTGCAGCATCGTCGAGCGGAACGCCGCCGAGACCATGTCGACCGCGCCGCCGAACGCCAGGAACGCCAGCGCGATCCACAGCCACACCGCGGTGCCGCCCGGTTCGGCCGCGCCCACCGCGACGCCGAAGCCGATCATCGCCAGGCCCCAGGCGACGATGCACACGATCACTGCCAGGCCCTGCCGGCGCACCCGCGGCAACCACCCCGAGAACACGCCGCCGAGCACCGCGCCGACCGACATCGCCGCGAACAGCAGGCCGAGCGCGAGCCCGCCCTGCGCGGGATCCCCGAACGAATCGTGGGCGATCTGCGGGAACAGTGCCCGCGGCATGCCGAACACCATCGCGACGATGTCGACGACGAACGAGGCGAGCAGGATCTTCTGTGTGGACAGGTAGCGGAACCCGTCGAGCACCTCGCGCAGGCCCGCCCGCCGGGCCTGCCCGGTCGGCGGGATCGGCGGCAGCGCGAGCACCGCCCACAGCGTCGCGAGCAGCGCGACGGTGTCGATCAGGTACAGGGTGGGCAGGCCGAGCACGGGGATCAGGGCGCCCGCGAGCAGCGGCCCGGCGATGGCGCCGAACTGCATCACCGTCATGTTCAACGAATTGGCCGCCGCCAGTTGGCCCTTCGGGATGAGTCGCGGGATCACGGCGCCGCGCGTCGGCTGGTTGACCGCGAAGCAGGCCTGCTGCAGCGACAGCAGCACCAGCACCAGCCACACGTTCCCGAGGCCCGCGGCGGCCTGCGCCCACAGCAGCAGCGACGTCACCCCCATGCCCACGGTGGTGAGCGTGAGCAACCGGCGCCGGTCCATCACGTCGGCCAGGGCCCCGCCCCACAGCCCGAACACCACGAGCGGCACGAGGGCGAACACGCCGGTCAGGCCCACGTACGCGGAGTTGCGGGTGATCTCGTAGATCTGTTGCGGCACGGCGACCACGCTGAGCTGGGCACCGATGACCGTGACGATGCCGGCGGTCCACAACCGGCGGTAGTCGCGATTCTCGAGCGGTGTGGTGTCGGCGAGCAGTCGCCTCACGGCTGCAGACGCTCGGTGATCCACCGCCCGTCGACCAGCCGGGTCCGGACCCGGTTGTGCAGGCGGTTGGGGCGGCCCTGCCAGAACTCGGCCGACTCGGGACGGATCCGCAGCCCACCCCAGTGCGGCGGCACCGGGATCTCGGCGTCCATGCCGTAGCGCTCCGCGACCTCGATGAGGGCGTGCTCGAGCGCGGCCCGCGACTCGATCGGCCGGGACTGCTGCGACGCCCACGCGCCGAGTCGGGAGCCGCGGGGCCGGGAGTGCCAGTACTCGGTGGTCTCGTGCTCGCCGACCCGCTCGACGGGTCCGCGCACGGTGACCTGGCGGAAGATCGGGATCCAGGTGAACGTGGCCGACGCGTAGGGCGTCGCGGCGAGCTGCCGGCCCTTGTCGGAGTCGTAGTTGGTGAAGAAGGTGACCCCGTCCGCGTCGACGCCCTTGCACAGCACGGTGCGGGTGACGGGCCGCCCGTGCTCGTCGACGGTGCCGAGCACCATCGCGTTCGGCTCGGGCAGCCCGGCCGCGGCGGCGTCGACGAGCCAGCGGCGCAGCAGCGGCAGCCACCCGTCGGCGAGCCACTCGGGCTCGAGATCCTCGTCGGCGGCGGAGGCGCCCTGCGGGCCGGCGGGGGTGTAGTCGACACGCATCGAGGCCAGGTCGGCGTGCTCGGCCGCACCCGGAGGCAGTCCCTCGGCGCTCTCGGCGCCGGGCTGTGGATCGGTGGACACGATGCTCGACGCTACTCCTGGGTATCCCATCGCTGAGCGTCCAGTCCGGGGGACTACAGTCGCACCGACGAACGGAGTGGGGCGCCGATCACATCCGCCGAGTCCCGCTTCACCGGCAGTGCTGCCCGGACCGGGTTGCACCGAACGAGGAGAGCCCAACCGTCATGGCATCGCGCGCGTCTGTACCCGAGGATTTCGTCGCCGGCCTCGAAGGCGTGGTCGCCTTCACCAGTGATATCGCCGAACCCGACAAGGACGGCGGTTCGCTGCGCTACCGCGGCGTCGACATCGAGGACCTCGTCACGCGCGGGGTGACGTTCGGGGACGTGTGGGCGCTGCTGGTCGACGGGAAGTTCGGCCAGGGCCTGCCCCCGGCCGAGCCGTTCCCGCTGCCGATCCACACCGGCGACGTCCGCGTCGACGTCCAGGCCGGCCTGGCGATGCTCGCCCCGATCTGGGGCTTCGAGCCGCTCCTCGACATCGACGACGCCACCGCCCGCGAGAATCTCGCCCGCGCCGCCGTGATGGCACTGTCCTACGTCGCGCAGTCCGCGCGCGGCATCTACCAGCCCGCCGTGCCGCAGAAGCGCATCGACGAGGCCGCGACCGTCACCGAGCGGTTCATGGTGCGGTGGAAGGGTGAGCCCGACCCGGCGCACGTCGCCGCGATCGACGCGTACTGGGTCTCGGCGGCCGAGCACGGCATGAACGCCTCCACCTTCACCGCCCGCGTCATCGCCTCCACCGGCGCCGACGTCGCCGCCGCGCTGTCCGGTGCGGTCGGCGCGATGTCCGGCCCGCTGCACGGCGGCGCCCCCGCCCGCGTGCTGCCGATGATCGAGGAGACCGAGCGCACCGGCGATGCCCGCGCGCTGGTCAAGGGCATCCTCGACCGCAAGGACAAGCTGATGGGCTTCGGCCACCGCGTCTACCGCGCCGAGGACCCGCGGGCGCGGGTGCTGCGCGACACCGCCAAGCGGCTGAACGCCCCGCGCTACGAGGTCGCCGCGGCGCTCGAACAGGCCGCCCTCGCCGAGCTGCGCGAGCGTCGCCCCGATCGCGCCATCGAGACCAACGTCGAGTTCTGGGCCGCGGTGATCCTCGACTTCGCCGAGGTCCCGGCCGCGATGATGCCGGCGATGTTCACCTGCGGCCGCACCGCCGGCTGGTGCGCGCACATCCTCGAGCAGAAGCGCCTGGGCAAGCTGGTGCGCCCGGCCGCGATCTACACCGGCCCGGACCCGCGCAGCCCCGAGAGCGTCGAGGGCTGGGACTCCATCACCCACAACTGACCCGCGAGCCGGGCGGACGGCCCCTGCGCCGGGCGCCCGTCCGTCCGGCCGCCCGACGGGGGCCGTCTAGACTACCGGTGCACTCGTTCCTCGACGTTTAGGACACGCATACCGATGGCTGACGCTACACCGATCATTCCCGCCGACCTCAAGCCCGCAGACGGCCGCTTCGGCTGCGGCCCCTCCAAGGTTCGCCCCGAGCAGCTGCAGTCCCTGGTCGAGGTCGGTGCCTCGGTGTTCGGTACCAGCCACCGGCAGAAGCCCGTCAAGGACGTCGTCGCCCGCATCCGCTCGGGTCTGCGCGAGCTGTTCTCCCTGCCCGACGGTTACGAGGTGGTGCTGGGCAACGGCGGCACCACCGCGTTCTGGGACGCGGCCGCGTTCGGCCTGATCCGCGAGAAGTCGCAGCACTTCACCTACGGCGAGTTCTCGTCGAAGTTCGCCACGGTCGCCAAGAAGAACCCGTTGATCGGTGACCCGATCGTCGTGGACAGCGCGCCGGGCACCGCACCGGAGATCGTCGCCGACGGCTCGGCCGACCTCATCGGCTGGGCCCACAACGAGACCTCGACCGGTGTCGCGGTGCCCGTCACCCGCCCGGCCGGCTCCGGGAACGCCCTCATCGCCATCGACGCGACGTCCGGTGCCGGCGGTCTGCCCGTCGCCGCGGAGGACTTCGACGTCTACTACTTCGCGCCGCAGAAGTGCTTCGCCGCCGACGGCGGCCTGTGGATCGCGCTGATGAGCCCGGCCGCGCTCGAGCGGGTGGACGAGATCAAGGCCTCGGGCCGCTTCACCCCCGAGTTCCTGTCGCTGCCGATCGCCGTCGACAACAGCACCAAGGATCAGACGTACAACACCCCGGCGGTGGGCACGCTGCTGCTGCTGGCCGACCAGATCGAATGGATGAACGGCAACGGCGGCCTGGAGTGGACCACCGCCCGCACCAAGGACTCGTCGTCGCGGCTGTACGAGTGGGCCGAGGCCTCCGAGTACGCCACCCCGTTCGTCGCCGATCCGGCGCTGCGCTCGCAGGTGGTCGGCACCGTCGACTTCGCCGACTCGGTGGATGCCGCGAAGGTCGCAAAGATCCTGCGCGCCAACGGGATCGTCGACACCGAGCCGTACCGCAAGCTGGGCCGCAACCAGCTGCGCATCGGCATGTTCCCGGCCATCGACCCCGAGGACGTCACCCAGCTGACCAAGTGCGTCGACTGGGTGGTCTCGCAGATGTAGGGCGGTAGCGCAACCGTTCGGGGCGGGGTCGGATCCGGGTCGGGTCCGGCCCCGCTCGCCGTCTCGCACACCTCCCAAACTCTCGACGAGTAGTAGAGACTTTCGGGGAAACCTTGGACAATAGCGCCACGTCGACGGATTCGTGCCACAGGGTCCCCCGGCGTGTCGGCGTGTCCTGCTCCGCAGGGGTCACGAGTCCGTTACAGTCGGGCGGGTCAATCGCGATTCCCCGCGAGGAGGTCATGGTGCGAGAGCTTCGAGTGGTCGGCCTCGAGCCCGACGGAACGCACGTCGTGCTTGCCGATCCCGAAAACGGCGACAGATTCCGCATCCCGATCGACGACACGCTCCGCGCCGCCTCCCGCGGTGACCTCGCCCGCCTCGGGCAGATCCAGATCGAGACCACCAGCCAGCTGCGCCCCCGCGAGATCCAGGCCCGCATCCGCTCCGGCGCGTCCGTCGAGCAGGTCGCCGAGGAGGCCGGGATCCCGCTCGCGAAGGTGGAGCGGTTCGCCTACCCGGTGCTGCTCGAACGCTCCCGCGCGGCCGAGATGGCCCAGCAGGGACATCCGGTGCGCCCGGACGGCCCGGCCGTGCACACCCTCGCCGAGATCGTCGCCCAGGCGTTCCGGGCGCGAGGGCACAGCATCGACGCCGCCACGTGGGACGCGTGGCGCGACGACGAGGGCCACTGGGTGGCTCAGCTGCAGTGGGCCGCCGGCCGGTCCACCAACACCGCGCACTGGCGCTACCAGCCCGATGCGCACGGCGGCACGATCCTCCCGCTCGACGACACCGCCACCGAGCTGATCGACCCGGACTGCGGGCGGCCGCTGCGCTGCCTCACGCCGGTGTACACGGCGCGCGACGTCGACGACAGCGGAGACAACGACGGGCCCGACCGGGAGGACGTCGTCGCCGAGGCGATCACCCTCGATCCGCCGCCCGCGGTGATCGACGCGGAGGTCGAGGAGGTCCGGCCCATGGCGTCGAGCCTGCCCGAGCCCGACGCGGAGGAGGACCGGCCGAAGCTGGCGCCGCAGCAGAGCCCGGGCAAGGACAAGCGGGGCAAGCCCGCCCTCCCCTCGTGGGACGACGTGCTGCTCGGCGTGCGCAGCAACGGGCGCGTCTGAGGTTCGGGCCCACCGATGGTGGCGGCGGCCGTGTCGACCATCTGGTACGTCGACGCCCCCGACCCCGGTGCGGTGCTGCGCGCCGCGCGGGCCGACCGGAAGACGGCCCACGCACTCGTCGGGCGGCTGCACCCCGGGATGTCGTCCGAGCCGCTGGACCGGGTGCCGCTCGCGCAGGCCGCGGCCGGTGACCCCGGCCGGGTCTACGTGGGCAGCTTCCCCGGGGTGACGGTGGTGTGCAGCCCGGACCTCGCGGCCACGCGTCCGTCGCAGCTACCCGAAAGCTGGAGGCGCACCGTCGCTTCCGAAAACACCTACCTCGTCGTGTCGGACCCCACCGGGGCCCGCGGCGCCGTCGGGGCCTGGCGGCGCGGCATGCTGCGACGGGCGTTCGACGCCACGCCCGTCGACATCGCCGAGGACGACGGCCTGCCGTTCGTGTGGGAGCGGCCGTTCTGGGGTGGGGAGTTCCCCATCCGCTGGCCGCTGGACGTGCTGCCCGATCCGCAGGCGCTGCCGTTCCACCCCCGCCGGTTCGCCGAGGCCGCCAACTCCGCGTGGCTCGGGTTCCGCTACACGGGCCGCGCCGGCGGCGAGCTCGACCCCCACGAGATCGAGGTGTGGGGCTTCGAGGTGTACCGCGAGGGCGAGCGACCGCCCACCGCACGCGACGAGCCGGCCCGCCCGCCCGCGCGACGGTGGTGGTGGCCGCGACGGACCTCCGCACGCGGTCGCGCGCTGTCCGGTCACCCGCACGCCGAATAGCCAGCCGGTCCGTCCGGTGTCGCGCGCGGCTGCGGAGCCGCTCAGAACGTCGTCACGCCGAGCAGCACGATCCAGCCGACCGGAACTCCGGCCGCGACACCTGCGACGATCCACCGCCACAGCGGCACCCGCCGCCACCACCACAGGGTCGGGGCGATCCCGGCCGCGGCGACGAGGTTGACGATCACCGCGAGCAGGGGGTGCACGCGCCCGAGCTCGAGCCCGAACGCGACGATCGTGACGACGGTGACGACGAGGGCGAAGCCCGTCAGCGTCAGCCCCGTCGACCACGGCGTCGACGGGGCGCGCAGGGGTGCGATCACCGCGGGAGCCGTACCCGCTCGTAGAACGCCATCGCCGCGGCCGTGGCGACGTTGAGCGAGTCGGTGCCCGGCGCCATCGGAATGCGTGCCCGCACGTCCGTCGCGCGCATCGCGTGCTCGGTCAGCCCCGGGCCCTCGGCGCCGAGGAGCAGGGCGACCTTCTCCCCCGTCATGGCCTCGGCCAGCGGCACGGCCTCGGGATTCGGCGTGAGCGAGATGAGCTGGAAGTCCCGCGCCCGCAACCGGTCCAGGTCGTACGGCCACCGCTCGACGTGGGCGAACGGAACCCGCAGCACGTGCCCCATCGACACCCGCACCGCCCGCCGGTACAGCGGGTCGGCGCAGCCCTTGCCGAACAGGACGGCATCGACGCCCAGGCCGGCGGCGTTGCGGAACATCGAGCCGAGGTTCTCGTGGTCGTTCACGCCCTCGAGCACCGCGACGGTGGTGGCCTTCTCGAGGACGTCGTCGAGGTCGAGCGCCGGCGGCCGGTGCGCCGCGGCGAGTACCCCGCGGTTGAGATGGAAGCCGACGACCTCGGCCATCACCTCGGCCGAGGTGCGGTAGAACGGCACGTCGACGTCGCGCAGGTCGTCGGCGAGTTCACCGAGACGGCGATCCACCCCGAGCAGGCCGCCCGGCGCGAACCGCGAATCGAGCATCCGCTGCACGACGAGCACGCCCTCCGCGATCACCAGGCCCTTGCCCGCGGGCAGGTCCGGCCGGCGATCCGACGAGTTGAGGTCTCGGAAGTCGTCCAGCCGGGGGTCGGCGGGATCCAAGATGTCGATGACGTGAACCACGCCGTCGATTCTCCCAGGTCGCACCGGAGTCTCGTCGGCGGGTTCTCGCTCCGCGCTACCCCGTGCCGTCCGGGCGCAGACTCGTCCCTACGGGCCCGGACCGGCTCACTCCGCTTCGCTGACCAGCTTGTTGATGATGCCCACGGCGTCCTGCAACGTGGCGAGGTGGTCCTCGTCCAGCGTGGCCAGCCGTTCGGTCAGCCACGCCTCGCGGGCCTGCTGCTCGTCGACCAGCAGTGCCAGGCCCGCATCCGAGAGCGAGACGATGACCTGCCGGCCGTCCGTGGGATGCGGAGTCCGCTCGACGAGCCCGAGCTCGTCGAGCGATGCGATCACCCGCGTCATGGACGGCGGCTGAACCTTCTCGCGCGCGGCCAGCGCGCCGGGGGTCATCGCTCCCTCCTGCCTCAGCGTGGTCATTGCCGACAGCTGAGTCAGGGAAACCCGGGAATCGGAGCGCCGCCCCCGCAAATGGCGCGTCAGGCGCACAACTGCCAACGAGAGGTCGCCGGCGAGCGTGCGATGTTCCGATGTCATGGCGTGCACAATACGGGACCGACCGGACACATCGCGCCGTGTGTCAGGTGAGCAGTTCGGTGATCGGGTCCACCGCGAAGTAGGCGACGAACAAGCCCGCCACCACCCACAGCAGCGGGTGCACCGCCCGCGCCTTCCCGGCCGCCGCGTGCAGGACCACCCACGTGATGAAGCCGACGCCGATCCCGTTGGCGATCGAGTACGTGAACGGCATGACGACGATCGTGAGGAACGCCGGCAACGCGACGGCGAACTGCGTGAAGTCGATGTCGCGGACCTGCCCGATCATCAGGGCACCCACCACCACGAGGGCCGGGGCGGCGGCCTCGACGGGCACCATCTCGTAGAGCGGGGTGAGGAACATCGCGGCGAGGAACAGCACGCCGGTCACCACGTTCGCCAGGCCGGTGCGCGCACCCTCGGCGATGCCGGAGGCGGACTCGACGAACACCGTGTTCGACGACGCGGATCCCACGCCGCCGGCGATGGCCCCGGTGCCCTCGACGACGAGGGCACGGCCGATACCGGGCAGGTTGCCGTCCTTGTCGGCGAGACCGGCCTCCTTACCGAGGCCGGTCATCGTGCCCATCGCGTCGAAGAAGTTGGCGAGGACGAGGGTGAACACGAGCAGCGTCGCGGCGATCACGCCGATCCGGGTGAACGCGCCGAAGAGGTCGACGTTGCCCACCAGGCTCAGATCCGGCACGCCGGCCACCGTGTCCGGCACCTCCGGCGTGCTCAGATTCCAGCCCTTCGGGTTGGTGCCCTGCGACGGCCCGACCCCGGCGACCGCCTCGACGATCGCGGCGACCACCGTGGTCACGACGATGCCGATCAGCAGCCCGCCGGGCACCCGGCGCACGATGAGCACACCCATGAGCAGCACACCGAACACGAACACGGCGGTCGGCCACGACGCGATCGAGCCGTCGATGCCCAGCCCGACGGGGACGGTGGTGCCGGCCGCGTCCGGCAGGCGGCGCACGAATCCGGCGTCGACCATGCCGATCAGGGCGATGAACGCACCGATGCCGGCCGCGATGGCCGCCTTCAGCTCGGGCGGGATCGCGTTGAACACGGCGGTGCGGAAGCCGGTGAGGGCGAGGACCACGATGATGATGCCGTCGATCACCACGAGGCCCATCGCTTCGGGCCAGGTGACCTGGGGTGCGATGGTGACCGCCAGCAGGGTGTTGATACCCAGGCCGGCCGCGATGGCGAACGGATAGTTGGCGACGACGCCGAAGACGATGCTCATCAGTCCGGCCACCAGCGCGGTGACGGCGGCGACCTGGTTGATGGGCAGAATGTTGCCGAGCACGTCGACCTTGGCCGAGGCGTCGTCCGGGGAGAAGCTGCCCAGGATCAGCGGATTGAGCACCACGATGTAGGCCATCGCGACGAACGTGACGACGCCGCCGCGCACCTCCCGCGAGACCGTCGATCCCCGTTCGGTGATCTTGAAGTAGGTGTCGAGGAACGAGGTGCCGACCGCCGTGCCGGACTTCCGCTCTGAGGATTGGGCCATATCGACTTCCGCTCTGGGATGGGGGCTGCGTCGCAACGGGAGATTATTGCAATCGGGCTGGACTAGCCTGAAATCGTGAACGACGCGCAAACGGTTGCCGAGCGGATACGGCGCCTCGCCGATCCCCGTCCCGCGCTGGCGATCGGCACGGCACTGTGGACGGTGGCGACGATCGTCGTACTTGCCACGGGCGACCGGTGGCCGGCCGCCCTGCCCGTGTGCGTAGCGGGAATCATCGTGGGGCTCTTGGGATTCGCCGTCTACCTCGTGCAGCGCCGGGCCGCCCGGCTGGGTCGGCGCGGCGCGCAGGTCGGACTGGACTGACGAGCGGGTCCCACGCCGCCCGGCCCCACGGCCGCGGTCACAGCCGGGCCCGCACCCGCGTGATCAACCCCACCCACAGCAGCGCCCACAACGACCCCAGCAGCCACCCGGCGACGACGTCGGTCAGCCAGTGGGCCGCGAGATAGACCCGCGAGAGCCCGACCGCGAGCGTGTAGGCGCCCAGGGCGCAGTACGCCACGAGCGCCCGGCGGCTGCCGGGCGGCGACTGCCGGGCGATCACGACGGCGAGCACCGTCGCCAGCATCGCGGTCATCATGGCGTGCCCGGAGGGGAACGAGTGGGTGGTCAGCTCGACGAGGCGCGCGGGCTGCGGCGGGCGCTCCCGCCCGAACTGCAGCTTGAGCAGGCTCATCAACGGCCAGCCCGTCAGGATCGTCGCGGACAGGAGCAGCGCATCGTCGCGACGGCCCGCGCGCAGCATGAGCATCGTCAGCGCCGTCGTGACCACGGCGACGGCGACGGTACCGCCGGTGTGGGTGACGGCGGTGACGACGGCGGTCAGCGCGGGTTCGCGGAGCTCCACCACGCCGTCGAGGGTCGTCGTGTCGATGCTCATCGTGGCTCCGGCGGCGAGAGCGCCGCGACGGCGGCGGCCAGTCCCGGGCCGGTGCAGTGCGTCGTACCGCTCTCGTCGACCCACCACGAGACGTCGCGCTCGCCGGTGACCGCGCCGGAGCAGCGCACGGTCAGTCGCTCGTGCACGACGAGGGGTCCGCGCGGCAACGGCCGCTGCGCGACGGCCGCCGCGAGCACCGCGGCGGGCTCGTTCCGCCACCCGGTCGCGCGGCCCGGGCCGGTGACGTGTCCGGACACCTCGGCCGAGGCGAGGGCGACGTCGAGGAGGTCGGCGAGGACCGCTGCGGTCGGCAGGGCGCCGAGCACGAGCCGGTCGGCGGGCACCACGGCGGCGAGCCACGGCCGGTCCAGCACCAGCGCGTCCGCCGCGTCGACGATCGACCCGGCGAGGCTGCGGACGGCGTCGGGCAGGTGCAGGGCGTCGAGGTCGAGCATGCCGGCGGCACTCGCCGCGGCCAGGGCGGCGTGGGCGCGGGCGGTGACGGCCGGGGCGGGGGTGCGGTCGGGGTCGGCGAGGCGGTCGAGAAGCAGCGCGGCCGTCTCCGTGCTCTCGACGCCCGTCGCGGCCAGGCACGGCCGCAGACGGTCCGCGTCCGGGTGCGGGCAGGGGTCGAGCAGACCGGCGAATGCCTCGTCGTCGGGGGCGCGCAGGTGCCCGAGGGTCCGGCCGCCCAGCGACGCGTAGGTGCGCAGCCACCAGGCGGTGTAGCCGCGCCGGTCGCCGAGGGCCGCAGCCGTGCCGGGTTCGGCGACGAGGAGCGACAGGGCCCGATCCCAGCGGGCGTCGTCGACGAGGTCGAGGTCGCGCACCGCCACGAGCGACTCGGGATCCTCGTCGAGGGTTCCCCACCACTGCTCCTCGTCGGGCAGGTCGTGATCGGGACCGGTGGGCAGCTCGGCACGCAGCACCGTGAAACCCCATCCGACGCCGACGGCCCGCAGCGCCTCGGCGTCGTACTGCTCCGCCACCTGCGGATCGAGGATGGCGAAGGGCGCGTCCTCGACCAGCACATCCGCGAGGGGCGCCCCCGGCAGCAACAGCTCGTCGGCGGGCACGAGTTCGCCGTCGGCATCGGGCAGGAGCAGCGCCCCCAGCTCCCGGGGCACCGCTTCGGCCGGTACCTGCGCCGCCAGCCGGAGCACGACCTCGGCGAGCTCGGCCGTCGCCTCGTGGTCGTCGACGTCGACGTCCTCGACCGCCGCGAGCAGCGCCGGGTCCGCGAGCAGATCCACCGCCGTGACCGTGCCGGCGCCGAGCCGGGTGAGCAGGGGATGCGCGGCGTCGGGGTGCACGAGGCGCACCCACGGCATGCGCAGATGCCCGACGTCCGTGCCCAGCACGGCGGTCCGCGGCCCGGTGACGGTGCGGCCGTCCGACAGCGGCACCGGGATCGCGGCGAGTTCCTCGGCCACCACCGAGTCGACGACCAGCGGGGTGAGCGCCTCGTACAGCCGGTACCACCACGCAGGCTCGCGCTCGACCCCGGCGAGCAGCTCGGCGATCCGCGCCGGCCCGAGGCGGTGCACGTCGACGGCGCCGAGCGCCGCAGCGTACCGCGGCCCGCACAGATCGGGCCGGATCAGGCCGGGCACGACGTCGGCGAGGACGGCGGCGAGCTCGTCGGTGAGACCGGTCAGCGCGGTGGCCCGGTCCGGGACCAGATCGTCGCCACCGCCGGCCGGGGGCAGCCACGGATGCGCGCGCAACTCCTGCAGCACGGCCTCACGCAGCAGCGCGTCGACCTCGCTGCGCGCGAAGCCGGGAACCGGAACCATCGCCGGCCGCTGCCGCGGCGGCAGCGCCGCGACGAAGCCGGCGTAGCCGCGCGCGAGGCCGGCCACCGGGGCGCCGGGGAGCAGGCGGCGCCGGTCGGGCTGCATCGGCACGTCGGCGATCACCAGCGCGGGCAACGAGAGTTCCTCGTCGGAGCGGGTGGGAGCCCGCAGCACGTCCTGCGGCACCGGCACCGCCACCCCGTCCACGACGGGAACGAGCCAGCGGGCGTGGGGCCCGGCGTACTCCCACCAGGTCCGCTCGCCGACGGCGACGACGCGCAGTCCGGACTCGGCTTCGGTGCAGGTGCGGGTGAGCTCGCGGCCGCCCACCGTGACGGCGGCCAGTGCGGGCAGCTCGAGGAGCAGGTCGACGGCCTCCGCGGCGAACCCGTCGAGCAGCGTCTCCGCGTCGATCCCGGGACGCAGCCGCAGCACCACCTCGGTGTCCCAGCCGGGCGCCGGCGGCATGGACGCGGGCCACGCGAGACGCAGCACCGGGATGCCGGACTCCGGGGCGGGCACGCCGCGGTCGGCCAGCGCGTCCCGGGTGTGCGCGGCGGAGAAGCGGATCGAGCCGGACCGCGAACGGATCTCGATGTCCTCGCTCACCGCGGCCGCGGCGGTGAAGCCGACCCCGAACCGGCCGACCCCGCCGGTCTTGCTCGACGCCCGCAGCGCCGTCAGCGCCTGCACGCCGGCTTCGTCGAGCGGCGCGCCGGTGTTCGCGACGTGCAGGTCGTCGCCGTCGCGCCACAGGCACAGCGCGCCCGGCACGCCCGCGCGCGCGGCCGCGTCGGCGGCGTTCTGCGCGAGTTCGGTGAGCACCCGGTCCCGGTAGCCGGCCCGGACGAGATCGGCCTCGGTGGCGGCATCCTCCCGCAGCCGCGTCGGGGACGACGCCCAGGCCAGCAGGGTGCCCTCGCGCAGCGCCGCGGTCCCGAAGGGGTCGGCGGGGTCGGGGCGCGGCATCCTCAGTCGGTCTGTTCCGGCGGCGCGACCGCGGCCGGCTCGGCAGTCGTGTCCTCGGTGCTCTCGGTGTTCTCGGTGCTCTCGGTGCTCTCGGTGCTCTCCGTGTCCCCGGCGCTCCCGGACCCGGTCTCCTCCGAGGCCTCCGGGACCGTGCCTTCCGCGTCCGCCGGGGCGTGCGCCTCCGCACCCGCCTCGGCCGGCGGCAGGGCGACGACCTCCACAGCGGAGTCGTCGTACGCCTCGTGGACCGGGGAGCCCGCGCCGGTCGGCAGGGTGGTGTCCGAGTGGGCGCCGCACCCGTACGCCGAGTGCACCACGTGGCCGTCGGCGGCGAACTCGTTGCCGCACACCCCGAACGCTGCCCGCAGGGAACCCGCGAGGGGAAGGTAGAACCCGCACAGCCGACACGTCGAGGGCGCGGCCTTGGCCATCTCCGAGTCGGGGCCGTAGTCGCCGTCGTACCAGCGCTGGGCTGCCTCGAGGCGGCCCTCGAGGCTCATGACCTGCGTGCGGCCGAGGCCGATCTCGAGGGCCGTCTCGTCGATCTCGGGGTCGCCGGTGGCGACGTAGCCGGGCACGAGGCGCGGATCCCCCGCCGGGGGCGCGAGCAGGTCGCCGGGACCGAGGTCGCCGGGCCGGATCCGCTCGTTCCACGGCACCCACCGCGGCGCGACGAGCGCGTCCGGTCCGGGCAGCAGCGCCAGCTCGCTCACCGTCACCCGGTCCGAGCCGGGTGCGGCGGCGACGACGACGGCCCACTGCCAGCCCCGGTACCCGGGCAGTTCCGCGGCGAACCGGTGGGTGGCAGCGCAGTCGTCCTCGGCCGCGACGCCGAGGTACGCGCCGACGCCGGTCTCGCCCGCGTCCAGCAGCGCGGCCCGCGCGACGTCGACGGCGTCGGCCAGCAGAGGCTGCACGAGCTGTTCGGTAGAGGCGGACGCGGAGCCGGACGCAACTGAGGAAGGCACACCACTCACGGACCCCATTCTGCCGCACGGAACCGCCACCGCGACCCTCGGCTGCCATCATGTGGGCATGCGCCGCCGTCCGCTCTCCGTCGCGGCCGCGGTCGCCGCCTGCGTCGCGGCAGCCGCGTGCGATTCCGCCCCGGCGGATCCGGGTCCGCCGCCCGAGCGCCTGCGGGCCGAGGTCGTGGCCGTGCATCCGCACGATCCCGCCGCGTTCACGCAGGGCCTCGAGGTGTCCGGCGACGAGTTGCTCGAGGGCACCGGCCTGTCCGGCCGGTCGTGGATCGCGGCGCGGTCGCTGGCCACCGGCGCCGAACGGGTCCGGGTGCCGGTGCCGGACGGCATGTTCGGCGAGGGCATCACCGTCGCCGGCACCACGGTGTGGCAGCTGACGTGGCGTGACGGGGTCGCGGTCGCCCGCGACCGGGACACCCTGGCCGAACGCGGCCGCGCCGGCTACGACGGGGAGGGCTGGGGGTTGTGCGCCCAGGACGACCGGCTGGTGATGAGCGACGGCACCGCGGAGCTGACGTTCCGGCACCCCGGGACCTTCGCGGAGACGGGCCGGGTGACGGTCCTGCGCGAGGGCCGCGCCGTCACCCGCCTCAACGAACTCGAATGCACCGACGACGGTGCCGTGTACGCCAACGTGTGGAAGACCGACGAGATCCTGCGCATCGACCCGGACGAGGGCCGGGTGACCGCCGTGGTGGACGCCGGGGCGCTGCGCGAGCAGCTCACCGACGGGCAGCGCGAGCGTATCGACGTGCTCAACGGAATCGCGCACCTGCCCGGTACCGATCGCTTCCTCGTCACCGGCAAGTACTGGCCGTCGGTGTTCGAGGTGCGGTTCGTGCCGTGATCGCGCCGCAGGTGGGGCACGCCACCGAACACCGATCCGCCCGGTGCGACAGAATTGTGCCGTGACCGATTCGGACGAGGAACGCGCACACGACGACGCGGGCCGTGGCGCCGACGTCGGCGGTCGTCCCCGCCGGTCGGCCCGGGCCCCGCACCCCGGCAACGGCAACTATCCGCCGCCGCGGCGCACGTCTGCGCGACGTACCCCCCTGCCGCCGCTGCACCCGGTCGAGGACGCCCGCAGGTACCGGGGCGACGACTTCTCCCGCGAGGAGCGCGCCGGCGCCCCGCGGGCCCCACGGATGCCGCGGAAACTGACGGTCACCCGCGTCGCGGCGCTGCGCAGCCGTGAGCTCACGAGCAAGGGCATCGCGACGTTCCGCCGGGCCGCCACCGCGGACGGTGCGGACCGCTCGGGCCTCACGGCCCTGACCTACGCGACGATGGCGAACTTCGCGAGCGACGCGGCGGTCGCCGTGGCCCTGGCCAACACCCTGTTCTTCTCGGCGGCCACGGGCGAGGACAAGACCAAGGTCGCCCTGTATCTGCTCATCACGATCGCCCCGTTCGCGGTGATCGCCCCGCTGATCGGTCCGTTGCTCGACCGGTTGCAGCACGGTCGCCGGCTGGCGCTGGCCACGTCGTTCGCCGCGCGCACCGTGCTCGCCGTGGTGCTGGTGTTCAACTTCGACAGCTGGGGGCTGTACCCCGCCGCGCTGGCGATGATGGTGCTGTCCAAATCGTTCGCGGTGCTCAAATCGGCGGTGACGCCGCGGGTGCTGCCGCCCGAGATCGATCTGGTCCGGGTGAACTCCCGGCTCACGGTGTTCGGCCTGGTGGGCGGCACGATGGGCGCCGGGGCCGTCGCCGCCGCCGCGGCCTGGCTGTTCGGATCGTCCGGCGCACTGTGGCTGTGCGCCGTCATCACGGCGTTCGGCGCGTACCTGAGCATGCGGATCCCGTCGTGGGTCGAGGTCACCGAGGGCGAGGTGCCGGCCACGCTGTCGTATCACGGCGCCGAGGCCCGCACCGAGGTCACCGGGACCCGCACCGAAGTGATTGCGACGCCCGCGCGCGCCGGCGGCGCGAAGAGCCGTCGGCAGCCGCTGGGGCGGGCCGTGCTCACCGGTTTGTGGGGCAACGGCACGATCCGGGTGCTGACCGGCTTCCTGACCTTGTTCATCGCGTTCGTCGCCAAGTCGAAGACCGAGCACGAGCCCCTGGTCCAGGCGGGGATGCTGGGTCTGGTCGGCGCGGCCGCCGCCATCGGCAACTTCACCGGCAACGCGACCGGCGCGCGGCTCACGCTGGGCCGTCCCGCGCTGATCGTGGTGCGGTGCACCGCGGCCGTGACGGTGATGGCGGCGCTGGCCGCCGCGACCGGCAACCTGATCACGGCGGCCCTCGTGGCGCTGGTGGGATCCTGCGCGAGCGCGCTGGCGAAGGTGTCGCTGGACGCGTCGCTGCAGCAGGACCTGCCGGAGGAGTCCATCGCGTCCGGGTTCGGTCGCTCGGAGACGGTGCTGCAGCTGAGCTGGGTGTTCGGCGGGGCCCTGGGGGTCCTGCTGCCGACCGAGTACTGGCTCGGGTTCACCGTGGTCACCGTCGTGCTGGCCCTCGGTCTGACGCAGACGATCCTCACCTACCGTGGAGGCACCGTCGTTCCGGGCTTCGGTGGCAAACGCCCGGAACACGCCACCCAGGAGACCACCGGTCGCATCCCGCGGCCAGGCGGACGTACGACGAGAAACGGAACGTGATGAGACTGCAGCCCCGGACGAAGAAGACGATCGCGATCCTGGTGATCGTGGCGCTGGTCGCGATCGGCGGGCTCACCGCGGTCGTGGTCTCCCTCGTCCGTTCCGCACCGCCGAGCGTGCCCACGGTGACGGCGTACGCGCAGGGCCGTACGGTCACGGTCGAGCCCGGCCTGTGCAGCGCCGACGGCACGTGCGCCGGCCTCGAGGCCGTGATGCTCGAGGTGCCGGCGGGCCGGCCGCTGCAGCTGTCGTTGCCGTCGGAGATCACCGACTCGGACTGGCGGCTGAACGTCACCTACGGTGATCCCCGCACCGGCGAGATCTTCGAGGGGTTCCGCGACTACACGCCCGGTCAGGCCCGGGCCGTGACGGTGCCGTCCGACCCCGGCGCGCAGTTGCTGAATGTGGTGCTGCAGCTTCCCGCCACCGGGGAGCAGGCGCCGGTGTGGGCGATCCAGACGTTCTGACCCCCGTCCGGCATGCGAGAGGGGCCCTCCGGGTGCTGTCCCGGAAGGCCCCTCTCGCGTCGGGTCGGCCCGACGCCGGGCGTCAGGAGTCGAGCTCGCGGGCGACGGCCCGCATCACCTCGGAGATCCGCTGGGCGGTCTTGCGCTCGGGATGGCGGCCCTTGCGCAGCTCCGGCTGCACGGTGGCCTCGAGCAGCTTGATCATGTCCTCGACCATGCCGTGCAGCTCGTCGGGCGTGTGCCGCTTCTGGGGGGCCGCCTCACGCCGCCCGCCCTGGCGCACCGACGGCAGCGGATCGAGCAGTTTCAGGCTGAGCGCCTGCGGTCCGCGACGGCCCGCGGCCATGCCGAACTCCACCCGCTGACCCGGCTTGAGGCCCTCGACCCCGGCCGGGAGCGCGGAGGCACGCACATAGACGTCCTCGCCCTCCTCCTGGGACAGGAAGCCGAAGCCCTTCTCCATGTCGTACCACTTCACCTTGCCGGTAGGCACTGCGTTCACCCGCTCCTCGACAGCCGTGCCCCGGTGGGCACGAGTGGATATGCAAAACAACGCGCCCCGCTTCGAGTGCGGGACGCGCAGACATGCGTCAGTGTACCCGCGGCGGAGTCCACCTTCGAAAGTCCGGCGGCGGCGCGGGCGGGTGGGGAAGCACTACGGTGGAACCCGTGGGCACCTCCAGTTCTTCCGCACCGGGCAACGGCCTGCTCAAGGCCGCGCTGGCATGTTTCCTGGTCGGGATCGTCGCCGTGGTGGCGATCTTCCTGACCCCCGCCGTCACCGACGGCCGGCCGGGCCTGGTGCTGTATCTGCTGACTCTCGCCTGGCCGCTCGGCTTCGTGCTGGCATTGACCTTCGCGCTGCGCTCCGGCCGGCGCTCCCGCGGAAGGGATCACACGTGAGGATTCTGCTCAACATCATCTGGCTGGTCTTCGGCGGCCTGTGGCTGGCGCTGGGGTACTTCCTGGCAGGCCTGATCTGCTTCGTGCTGATCATCACCATCCCGTTCGGCATCGCCTCGTTCCGCATCGGCATGTACGCGCTGTGGCCGTTCGGCAAGACGGTGGTGGACAAGCCCACGGCGGGGGCCGGGTCGCTGATCGGCAACGTGATCTGGGTCGTCGTCGCCGGCATCTGGCTGGCCCTCGGTCACGTCGTGACGGCGATCGCGATGGCGATCACGATCATCGGCATCCCCCTGGCGCTCGCGAACCTGAAGATGGTGCCGATCTCGCTGCTGCCGCTCGGGAAGGACATCGTCCCGGTGGACAACCGCCCGAGTTACATGTGACGTTCCTCACATAACACGGGCATAACGGCGAGGTCGCGAACCGGCACCGGCGATGGACTTTGGTCCCTACCTGCGACTTCATCCCGCCACACGCGCCACTCACGCGCCGCCCTCGCTGCGCTCGGCGTTATCAATTGGTGACAATCCCCGCCTCGAGCCGTTACCGTCGTCTCCGGCCGGTTGGTTCGGCCACCCCGGGTCCGTCGCGCCAAATCCTGCTCCGCGGATTCCGGGTGTCCCGACGAACGATCCACGGGAGCAGGAAGCGGGGGACCCAACGGTCTCCCAGGGAACACCGATTCCCAGGAGGCACCCGGATCGCCGCCCACGGCGACGGTCCTTGGGGTGAAGCCGAATCGCCCACCGGCGAGGAGGCCGGGCTACCTCTTCAGCCCGAACCCGACAGCTGACCTCGTAGGCGCGTACGGAGAGGAACCGGAACCGACATGAGCGGACGCCATCGCAAACCCACCAACACCGGCCGCACCGTCGCCAAGTTCGCGCTGACCAGCGCGGTTCTCGGCGTCACGGGCGTCGCCTTCAGCGGCACCGCCAACGCCGCTCCCGACTCCGACTGGGACCGCCTCGCGCAGTGCGAGTCCGGCGGCAACTGGGGCATCAACACCGGCAACGGCTACCAGGGTGGCCTGCAGTTCTCCCCCAGCACGTGGAACGCCTACGGCGGCGGCGAGTACGCGGCGACCGCCAACCAGGCCACCCGCGAGCAGCAGATCACCGTCGCCGAGCGCGTGCTCGCCGGCCAGGGCTGGGGCGCGTGGCCGTCCTGCTCCTCGAGCCTCGGCCTGAGCAGCGCTCCGACGCAGCGCAGCGCCCCGTCCACGAGCGCCGGCACCGTCCAGAACACCCCGGTCGTCGAGGCCGCCCCCGAGGTGCCCGAGCTTCCCGCTCTGCCCGCGGAGGCCCAGGGCCTGCGGGCCGGCTTCGAACAGGGCCTCGACGCCCTGCGCCAGGCCGGCATCGCCGTCGACCAGAACCTCGTCGACGCGGTCAACGCCGCCCTGCCGAACTGATACCCGGCACAGACGCACGAAAGAGCCCCGCACCGTTCCGGTGCGGGGCTCTTTCGTGCTTCGATCAGCGGTTGATGACGGTGCGGGGGTGGGTGTACGGCAGGGAGTCGACCGGCAACGGGAACTCCATCTCCTCGCCGTACGGGGACAACGGGCCGGAACGAGTCGAGGACAACTCGGTGACGGCGTGGTCCCCGTCCGCCACCTTGGGCCACCCCGGATCGACATACTGCTTCTTCGAATTGTCAGCCATGCGCTCATTTTGGCAGGCAGGTTCACGGACAGCTACTTCAGGTCTCTAATCTGGTCTCGATGACCGCCACCGACCCCGCCGCGCCGGAGACCGGGCCGGAGTCGCTCGCGCGCTGGCTGAGCGACCGCCGCGACGCCGACCTCGCCGAGCTGCTGCGCGCGCGCCCCGACCTGGTGGTCCCGCCACCCGCGACGATGGCCGTCCTGGCCGGCCGCGCGCAGCAACGTGCCTCGGTGTTCCGCGCCGCCGACGAACTCACCGTCCTCGACTTCGGTGTGGTCGACGCGCTGACCCGGCTGGGCGCCGACCGGGAGCCGGTGACCCGCCGGGCGCTGCTCGACTCCGTGTCCGGCCGCGTCACCGCCAAGAACGTCGACCGGTCCCTCGACCGCCTGCGCCGCCTGTCGCTCGTGTGGGGTCCCGCCGACGGGCTGCGGCTGGTCAAGGCCGCGGCCGAGGCGGTGCCGTGGCGAATCGGCCGCAGTCCCGACCCCGAGCAGCTGCCGGGCCCGGCCGAGGTCGGCGCCCTGCTCGCCGACCTCGATCCGGCGCAGCGCAGCCTGCTCGACACCCTCGCGCGCACCTCGCCCGTCGGGCGTACCCGCGACGCCGCGGCGGGCACACCCGCCGACCGGCCCGTGCAGCGCCTGCTCACCGCCGGGCTGCTGATCCGGCTCGACGACGAGACCGTCGAGCTGCCGCACCGGGTCGGTCAGGCGCTGCGCGGCGAGGCCCCCTTCGACCCCGCCGCCCTCACCCCGCCCCGGCCGCTGCCCGCGACGCACGTCGTCGCCGAGGTCAACGCCACCGCTGCGGGCGCCGCCCTCGAACTGCTGCGGCACTGCGAGAACCTGATCGACGCGCTCGCCGCGCTGCCCGCCCCCGCGCTCAAGTCCGGGGGACTCGGAGTGCGCGAACTGCGCCGCCTCGCCAAGACCGTCGACGTCGACGAGCAACTCGCCGCGCTGCTCGTCGAGGTGCTCGCCGCGGCCGGCCTGATCTCGCGGGGTGTGCCCCAGCCGCCGCCCCCGACGGACATCGACGACTACTGGGCGCCGACCACCGCCGCCGACGGCTGGTCGAACGCGCCGCCCGCGCAGCGCTGGGCCGTGCTCGCGGGCGCGTGGCTCGACGCGCCGCGACGTCCGTGGCTCGTCGGGCGCCGCGACGCGACGGACAAGCCGATCGCCGCACTGTCCGACGAGTGCCAGTCCACCGCCGCACCGCGCGAGCGGCGCCTGCTGCTCGAGCTGCTCGCCGAGGTGCCCGGGTCGGCGCCCGGCGCGGATGCGGCGCGAGCCGTGCTGGCCTGGCGGCGGCCGCGGTGGGCGGCCCGGCTCGGCGCCGACACGGTGGCCGAGACGCTGCGGGAGGCGACGGCGCTGGCCGTCGTCGCGCACGGGGCTCTCGCCTCGCCCGGCAAGGCGCTGCTGCACGGCGGCGACCCCGAGGCGGAGATGGCCGCGGTCCTGCCGGAACCGGTCGACTACGTGCTGGTCCAGGCCGACCTGACGGTGGTGGCGCCCGGCCCCCTGGTGCCCGAACTCGCGGACCGCATCGCCCTCGTCGCCGACGTCGAGTCGGCGGGCGCGGCCACGGTGTACCGGGTGAGCGAGCCCGGCGTGCGCCGCGCTCTGGACGCGGGCACCGGCGCCGCCGAGCTGCACGCCCTGTTCGCCACGCATTCGCGCACTCCCGTCCCCCAGGCGTTGACCTACCTGATCGACGACGTCGCCCGCCGCCACGGCCGGCTCCGCGCCGGGATCGCCGCCTCGTTCGTCCGCTCCGACGACCCGGCGCTGCTGGCCGAGGTGCTCGGTCACCCCGTCGCCGGCCACCTCGCCCTGCGGGCCGTCGCGCCGACGGTCGCGGTGTCGCAGGCGCCGCTGGCGGAGGTGCTCGCCGAGCTGCGCGGTGCGGGCTTCGCGCCCGCGGGCGAGGACGCCACCGGCGCGGTGCTGGACCTGCGGCCACGAGGCGCCCGGGTGTCGGTGCCGCGGGCACGGCCCCGCTACATCGGACCGACGCCGCCCACCGGGGAGCAACTCGACACCCTGATCCGCACGCTGCGCGCCGGGGACCGGGCCGCGGCCGCCCCGCGCGGCACCACCGTCCGCGGCGACGGCACCCGCACGGGCGGTGCCGCGACGATGGCGCTGCTGCAACTCGCCGCGCACGGCAAGCGCAGCGTCCGGATCGGCTACGTCGACGCGCAGGGCGTCGCCACTCACCGCATCGTCGATCCCGTCGCCGTCGGCGGGGGGCAGCTCGAGGCGTTCGACCCCGCCGCGGGCACGGTCCGCAGCTTCGTGCTGCACCGCATCACCACGGTCGCGCTCGTGGAGTGACGGCGGCCGGTGGCGGGCCTGCCGCCGCACCTGGAGAATGGGGAGGTTCTGCCTGTTCCCGTGCTAGGAGGCGTCCGTGGCCGACGGACCGTTGATCGTCCAGTCCGACAAGACCCTGCTCCTCGAGGTCGACCACGCCCTCGCGAACGAGGCCCGGCAGGCCATCGCGCCGTTCGCCGAGCTCGAACGCGCCCCCGAGCACGTGCACACCTACCGGGTCACCCCGCTGGCGTTGTGGAACGCCCGCGCCGCGGGACACGACGCCGAGCAGGTCGTCGACGCCCTGGTCACCCACTCCCGGTTCGCGGTCCCGCAGCCGCTGCTCGTCGACATCGTCGACACCATGGCCCGCTACGGCCGGCTGCAGCTGGTGAAGAACCCCGCGCACGGCCTGACCCTGGTCAGCCTCGACCGGGCGGTGCTCGAGGAGGTGATGCGCAACAAGAAGATCGCGCCGATGCTCGGCGCCCGGCTCGACGACGACACCGTGATCGTGCATCCGAGCGAGCGCGGCCGGCTCAAGCAGATGTTGCTCAAGGTCGGCTGGCCGGCCGAGGACCTCGCCGGCTACGTCGACGGTGAGGCACACGCGATCAACCTCGACTTCGAGACCAACCCCTGGCACCTGCGGGACTACCAGGAGATGGCCGCGGACTCGTTCTGGGCCGGCGGCTCCGGCGTGGTGGTGCTGCCGTGCGGGGCGGGGAAGACGATGGTGGGTGCGGCCGCGATGGCCAAGGCGGGCGCCACCACCCTGATCCTGGTGACCAACACCGTCGCGGGCCGGCAGTGGAAGCGCGAGCTGATCGCCCGCACGTCGCTCACCGAGGACGAGATCGGCGAGTACTCCGGGGAGAAGAAGGAGATCCGCCCGGTCACCATCGCCACCTACCAGGTCATCACCCGCAAGTCGAAGGGCGAGTACCGCAACCTCGAGCTGTTCGACTCCCGCGACTGGGGGCTGATGATCTACGACGAGGTGCATCTGCTGCCCGCCCCGGTGTTCCGGATGACAGCCGACCTGCAGTCCCGGCGCCGGCTCGGCCTCACCGCGACCCTCGTGCGCGAGGACGGCCGCGAGGGCGACGTATTCTCGCTCATCGGCCCCAAGCGCTACGACGCACCGTGGAAGGACATCGAGGCGCAGGGCTGGATCGCGCCCGCGGAGTGCGTCGAGGTGCGGGTGACCCTGACCGACGCGGAACGGATGACGTACGCGGTGGCCGAGCCCGAGGAGCGGTACAAGCTGTGCTCGACCGCGCACACGAAGATCGCGGTGGTGAAGTCGATCCTGGACCGGCACCGCGACTCCCCCACCCTGATCATCGGGGCGTACCTCGATCAGCTCGACGAGCTCGGCGAGGCGCTGGACGCCCCGGTGATCAAGGGCTCGACCCGGAACAAGGAGCGCGAGGAGCTGTTCGACCGCTTCCGCGCCGGTGAGCTGAAGGTGCTCGTCGTGTCGAAGGTCGCGAACTTCTCGATCGACCTGCCCGAGGCGTCGGTGGCGGTGCAGGTGTCGGGCACGTTCGGCTCGCGCCAGGAGGAGGCGCAGCGCCTCGGCCGGTTGCTGCGCCCCAAGCACGACGGCGGGCAGGCGCACTTCTACTCGGTCGTCGCGCGCGACACCCTCGACGCCGAGTACGCCGCGCACCGGCAGCGGTTCCTCGCCGAGCAGGGTTACGCGTACCGGATCACCGACGCGGACGATCTGCTCGGCCCCACCATCGGCTGACCGCCGGCCGGTTCAGCCGGGCGGGAGGCGGTACTCCTGTTCCGGTCGTCCCGTGCTGCCGTACCGGAGCTGCATCCGCAGCTGCCCCTTGGTGACGAGCGCGGCGAGATAACGCTGAGCGGTCGCGCGGGACACCCCGATCGTGGCCGCCACCTCCCCCGCCGACATGGGCGTATTCGAGGACGAGAGAGCTTGCAGGACAAGTTCTTTGGTCACCGATCGGGGCGCCCTGTCGCCGGCGCCCGACGGCGCCGGGCGCAGCGCGGCGAGCGCCGAGTCGATCTCGGCCTGGGTGAGTTCGGCGCCGGCGACGAGACGCCGGTACTGCGCGTACGCCGACAACCGCCGCGCGAGTTCGGTGTTGGGAAACGGCTTGACCAGATACCCCGAGGCGCCGGCGGCCAGCGCGGCCCGCACCGTCGTGCCCTCGGCGGCTGCGCCGAGTACGAATGCGTCGCAGTCGAGTTCACGGATCAGGTCGATGCCGGAGCCGTCGGGCAGGTACACGTCCACGAGCGCGAGGTCGACCGGGGCCTCGCGGACCGCGTCGCGCGCGGCCGCGACGGTACCGGCGACCGCCGCCACGCGGAACCCGGCCACCGCGGCGACCACGCTCGCGTGCAGTTCCGCGACGCGGAAGTCGTCGTCGACGACGAGCACCGTCAGATCGGATCCGCCCACGCGGTGTCTCCTTCGTCGAGTACGTCGATCAGCGTGGCGACGAACACCGCGCCCCCGGTGGGATTGTCCGGGGTGCGCCGCCCGCCGGGATCGGCGAGGATCACGTCGCCGCCGTGCTGCCGGGCCACCTGCCGCGCCAGCGCCAGGCCCATTCCGCGACCGCCCGGGACGGCACCGTCGGCGTGGGTGGTGACACCCTCCCCGAAGACCTCCCCGGCGCGGCCGGCGGCGATGCCGGCACCGGTGTCCGCGACGGCCAGGTGCAGGTCGCGGCCGGCCTCGACGAGTTCGACCTCCACCTCGGCGGGGTCGTGCCCGTGCTCGCGGGCCGCCTCGATCGCGTTGTCGAGCAGGTTGCCCAGCACGGTCGTGACGTCCACGGGGCAGCGGACGGTGCCGCGCACCCAGGTGTTCTCGCCGAGGACCAGCGTCACCCCGCTCTCCCGCGCGTGGGCGGCCTTGGCGGTGAGGAAGGCGTGCAGGTACGGGTCGGCGACGGCGTCGAGCCCGTCGAGGGGCCGGCCGGTGGGCCCGGATCCGAGGAGCTGCTCGAGGTACTCGGTGGCCTGAGCGCTGCGGCCTTGCTGCAGCAGGCCGTAGAGCAGGTGCAGGCGGTTCGCGGTCTCGTGCCGCTGGGCCCGCAGGGCGGTGGTCAGCGACTGCACGGCGTCGAGTTCGCGGGTGAGCTTCTCGACGTCGGTGCGGTCGCGCACCGACATCACGGTGCCCAGGTCGCGGCCGTCGCGCAGGACCCGTCGCGCGACGGCCAGCACGATCCGGTCGCCCGCGGCGGCGGCCACCGGCTCGTCGCGGGGGCGGCGCGCGACGTCGAGCAGGCGCGGGGTGAGCCCGACGTCCTCGAGCCGGTCCCCCACTCCGCCGCGCAGGTCGAGCAGCCGCCGGGCCTCGGCGTTGACGACGGTGACCACCCCCTCGGTGTCGGCGCCGATCACCCCTTCCCCGATGCCGTGCAGCACGACCTCCTGCTCCCGGACCAGCTCGGCGAGCTGCTCGGGCTCGAGGCCGAGGGTCAGCCGCTTCCACCGGCGGGCCAGCAGCGCCGATCCCGCGGCGCCGCACGCCAGGGCGCCGGCCGCGACGAGCGCCGCCTGCGCGACGTCCTCGCGCAGCTCCGACCGGACGCGGTCGGTGGCGATGCCGACGCTGACCTCGCCGACGACCCGCTCCGAGCCGGGGGCGACGACGGGCACCTTGGCCCGGACGGAGTCGCCGAGGGTGCCGCGCTCGCTGCGCACCACCTCCCGTCCGGCCAGGGCCTCGTCCGGGTCGGTGCTGACCCGCAGACCGAGCAGCCGCGCGTCGGGGTGAGCCAGCCGCAGTCCCTGCTCGTCGGTGACCACCACGAACAACGCGCCGGTGGCCGCGCGCACCGCCTCGGCGGCCTGCTGGACCGTGCCGGTCGCGAGCTCCGGGTTGCCGGGTGCGACGACTCCGTCGTCGGCGGCCGCGAGCCGGGCCACCTCGGCCCGGACCGTGGCATCGGCTGCGACGGTCCGGGCGACGGCGAGGGCGCGTTGTCCGTATTCGTCGGTGACGCGGTCCTCGGTGGTGGTGACGAACGCCGCGAACCCGAGTCCGAGCGCCACCGCCACCACGGCGGACTGCAACAGCAGCACCTGGGTGCGCAGCCTCACGACGCCTCCGGCAATTCGGGGTCCGACACGTTGATCCGTTTCTCGCGACGGTACGTCGGTGCGGAGCTCAGCCGAGCGGGATCTGGCCCAGGAGGATGCCGACGGCCAGCATGGTGAGCGACACGAGCGTCGCACGCCACAGCACCTTGCGGTGGTGGTCGGCGAGCTGGACGCCGGCGAGGGTGACGAGCAGCAGGATCGCGGGCACCAGCGGGCTCTGCATGTGCACGGGCTGGCCGGTGATCGAGGCGCGGGCCATCTCGACCGGTTCGATCCCGTACTGGGCGGCCGTCTCGGCCAGGACCGGCAGCACGCCGAAGTAGAACGCGTCGTTGGTCATGAAGAAGGTGAACGGGATGCTGAGCACGCCCGTGATCACGGCCAGGTAGGGGCCGAGCGCGTCCGGGATCGCGCCGGTCAGCCACTGCGCCATCTCCTCGACCATGCCGGTGCCCTGGAACACACCGGTCAGGACGGCGGCCGCGAACACCATGGCCACGACCGACACGATGCTCGACGAGTGCCGGACGATCGCCTCGGACTGCTCCGACACGCGCGGGAAGTTCACGGCCAGCGCCAGACCTGCGGCGATCATGAACAGGACGGGGATGGGCAGGATGTCGAGCCCGAGGACGACGAGCAGGGCGACGGTGAGCAGCGCGTTGAACGGCAGCAGCCTCGGTCGCAGGGTCGCGCGGGTCGGGTCGAGACCTGCGACGAAACCGCCGGTCTCGTCGTCGCCGGGCGCGTCCGGGCCGGATCCGCTGCCGGCGCCACGCGAACCCGAACGACCCGCTCCCGTGGAGCCGCCGCGGCCGGCGCCGGCCAGGACCGGCTCAGCGGTCCACACCAGCTTGCCGAGGCGCCGGCGCTCCATGACACCGAGGTGCAGCGCGAACCCGAGCACGACGACCAGGCCGACGAGCAGCGACGGGATCATCGGGACGAACACATCCGACGGGGACAGGCCGAGCGCGCTGGCGGCGCGGACCGTCGGGCCGCCCCACGGGATGATGTTCATCGTCGCGTTCGACAGGCCCGCGACAACCGTCAGCACCACCGGGCTCACCCGCAGCTTCAGGTACAGCGGCAGCATCGCGGACGTGGTGATGATGAAGGTGGTCGAGCCGTCGCCGTCGAGGGAGACGACCATCGCCAGCACTGCCGTCCCCACGACGAGCCGCGCCGGGTCGTCCCGGACGAGCCGCAGGACGAGCCGCACCAGGGGGTCGAACAGCCCCACGTCGATCATGATCCCGAAGAAGATGATCGCGAAGAACAGCAGCGCGGCCGTCGGGGCGAGGTCGGTGACCCCGTCGACGATCATGTCGCCGAGATCGGCGCCCGCACCGGCGAACAGGCCGAAGGCGACCGGAACGAGGATCAGCCCGACGACGGGAGTGGCCCTCTTGGACAGGATCAGATACATGAAGACGGCAACCATGAGGAAGCCGAGGAAGACAAGCACGATCTGCTCGCTTTCGTCGGTGGACGGTGCGGAGGGGGTTCGAGAATCCGGGTCGTCGCCCGGTGTGATCTCTGCTACACGGAAGTGTGGGGCAGGCCACTGCGGGTGGTCACCGTTGCGTGCGATAGCGCCGTTGTGCGCATTCTGCTCGAGTGCATTCGCCCCGGTCGGCGGGTTTACCGGGACCGCATGAGGGGTACGCCTTCTGCATGGGCGCACGGGGCGACAAGGGTGGCCGGACCGCATCCGGCAGCCCCGGCCGAACGGCTACCAAGGCCGCGGACCGGGGCAGCTCGACCAGGACGACCGAGCGGCCGCGTCGTGCGGCCCCGTCGTCCGAGACGGCGAAAAGGCCGACGGCGTCGGCCACCGCCGGCCGGGAACGAGCGCCCCGCAGACGCTCGTCCGCCACGAAACCGACCGCCGCGAAGTCGGCCGCCACGAAGTCGGCCGCCACGAAGTCGGCCGCCACGGAATCGACCACGGCGGCACCGCGGCGGACGGCGTCGAAGCCGCGCACCGAACGGGCAACGGCCCCCCGTCGATCGGCGCCGGAGACACCCCGCCGATCGACGTCGGATGCCCCCCGGCGCCGCCCGGGGCAGGAGGCCGCCACGAAATCGACCACCACGGCGGCACCGCGGCGGACGGCGTCGAAGCCGCGCACCGAACGGGCAACGGCCCCCCGCCGATCGACGTCGGAGACCCCCCGCCGCCCGGGGCAGGAAGCCGCCACGCGCCCGGCCCGTCCGCGGACGCGGACCGCCGCCGCGGGGGAGGCACGGCAGCGGCCCCGCGAGCAGTCCCGCACCTCCACGACATCCCGGCCCTCGTCGGCATCCCGGCCCTCGTCGCCGGAGCGCACGCCCCGCCGGCCGGCCTCGACCTCGCAACGCCCCGGACCCACTGGTCGCGGCGAGCCTCTTCCGAGCCGCAAGCCCGGACCCTTCGCGGCCCTCGTCGAGTGGCTGAAGATCCGCGTTCGCCGACTTGCGCGCGCGGCGCGGAGGCAAGGAGCCGCGGTGATGCGCAAGATCCCCGGGTGGACGGATCAGCTCACCGACTCCGTCACCGAGGGCCACCCGATCAAAGGTGCCGTCCTGGAGGGGATCCGGGCCTTCCTGACCGGCAAGAACGTCGTGTGGGCAGCGTTCAAGGGCCTGCTGTCCGGACTGAGCATCAAGGCCAAGATCCTCCTTGCTCTCGCCGTCGTCCTGGTGGCGCTGCTGGCTCCGGTCCTGCTCGTGGTCGCCCTGCTGGCCCTGCTCGTCGCCGGGGTGATCGCGGCGGTACGGGCCGCTACGCAGTGATCCGAAGGTCCTCGTGTCGAAGGGGTGGATCCTGCGCCATCGCGCGAGAGGGCTCCACAGCAACGCCCCCCTCACCACCGCTGCGGCCCCCCTACAGGGCTCCACCGCCGACCAGCCGGTCGCATAAGCTGACGGCGTGCGCCGTTTCGACTTCCCCGTGGACCTGCCCCACGCCAAGGCCGTCAATCAGACCGTCGCCGAGGTGCGGCGGCTGCGGGTCTCGGGGATCGTGCTGGCGGTGCTGTTCGCGGCGGCCGCGGTGTGGCTGCTCCTGATCGGCCAGGCGTGGTCCTTCGTCGTCGCGGCGGTGGTGATCGTCGCCGCACTCACCGCTGCGTGGGTTGCGGTATGGGCGCCGCGCAAGGTGGGCACGATCCAGCACCTGTACCGGGACAGTCCCCTGGTGCCGGCCGTGGTCTCCGAGCTCCGGCCGCGCGGGATGACGCTGCTCGCGCTCGTCGACATCGCCAAGCCGGAGACCGGCGTCCACCGCTATGCGCTGGTCGCCCGGGACGTCACGGCCGTACCGGGGCACCGGGTGCAGGTCGGCGAGCGCGTGCCGTGCGTCGCGGTGCTGTCGGACCGCACCACCCGCAACACGAGCGGCGCGTGGCAGATGGTCAGCCCGATGCCGATCGCGTGGGGCACCCGCGACGCCTCGGTGCTGCGGGAGGCCGCGGCCGCCATCGACGAGACCGAGTGGAAGGTGGTCGAAGGCAAGCTGTCCCTCTCGGACGAGGTCGCGGCCAGCGACGAGCGCCGGCTCGTGCTGGACCCGAAGGACCTGCCCCCCGACCTCCGCTGACCATGCGACCCGTCGTCCTCGCCGGAAGCACCGTCGTTCTCACGGTGCCGGGCCCGGACGACGTCGACGCGATCACGGCCGCCTGCCGGGACCGGTCGATCGTCCGGTGGACGACGGTCCCCGACCCCTACACCCGCGCCGACGCGCAACGGTTCGTCGGCGACGTGGTGCCCGCCGGCTGGGAGGGACACAGTCCGGTGTGGGCGGTGCGGACCACCGCCGACGGCCCGCTGCTGGGCACGATCGGGCTGATCGCGCGCGACCCGTCGGCCGCGGAGATCGGGTACTGGATCGCTCCGGCCGCACGCACCCGCGGGCTCGCGACGGCCGCGGTGAACGTGTTGTGCGACTTCGCCTTCCGCGCGGACGGTCTGAAACTGGGCCGTATCGAATGGCGGGCGCTGGCCGCCAATCTCGCGTCGGCGGCGGTGGCGCGGCGCGTCGGCTTCCGCTTCGAGGGGGTGCAACGGCGCGGCGTGCTGCAGCGCGGGGTGCGGCACGACGCGTGGGTCGCGGGTCTGCTGCCCGACGACCCACGCGTGCCGGCCGACGGGTGGCCGATGTGATCGGCACGGCCGCCGGCGACCCCGGTCAGCGCAGTTCGGGCAGGACTTCCCTCTCGAACAACTCGATGCCCGAGGTGTCGTACGCGGCCTCGGGGAAATAGAGGATCGCGTAGGTCATGCCCTGCTTCTTCAGCGCGGTGAAGTTCTCCACGATCTGCTCGGGAGTGCCGACGGCGGGCAGCCCCCGGAACGCGTCGAGCGCGCTGTCGGCCTTCTCCGGCCCGACGTACGGTTCGAGCCGCGCGCGCAGCGCATCGAGGCGCTCCTGCACCTCGGCCTCGGTCCGGCCGATCGCGACGTTGTAGTTCGCCGAGCGGACGATGGCGTCGAAGTCGGTGCCCACGTCGGCGCAGTGCCCGCGCAGGATCTCCGACTTGTGGGCGAAGCCCTCCGGGGTGCCGTCGAAGTTGGTGTACTGCGCGTACTTGGCCGCGATCTTCAGGGTCACCTTCTCCCCGCCGCCGGCGATCCACAGCGGGATGCCGCCGTCCTGCAGCGGCAGGGGGCGCACGACGGCGCCGTCCACCTGGTAGTGCCTGCCGTGCAGGGTCGCGGTGCCGGTGGTCCAGGCCTGCCGGAAGATCTGCACGCCCTCGTCGAGCCGGCGCAGCCGTTCGGCGGCGGGCGGGAAGCCGTATCCGTACGCGCGCCACTCGTGCTCGTACCATCCGCCGCCGATGCCCATCTCGATGCGGCCGCCGGAGATGATGTCCGCGGTCGCGGCGACCTTCGCCAGGTAGGCGGGGTTGCGGTAGCTCATGGCGGTGCACATCTGTCCGATGCGCACGTTCTCGGTGACCGCGGCGAATGCCGACACCAGCGACCAGGCCTCGTGGGTGGCCTCCTCGGTGGGCAGAGGCACGGTGTGGAAGTGGTCGTACACCCAGATCGATTCCCACGGGCCGGCGTCGGCGCGCTGCGCCAGGTCGCGCATCACCCGCCACTGCTCGGCGGGATCGATGCCGACGAGGTCGAGCCGCCAGCCCTGGGGGACGAAGAATCCGAAACGCATGTGGGTCCTAACTCGGTGTCGTGGTGTGTGCTGCCTTCTCGGACGCCGACGCCGGTTGCAGCGTGCGACGCGGCCAAGCCGAGTATCGCGGAATGTACCGGTACATGACGGCGGCACCGAGCATCGCGAGTCCTCCGACGGTCAGTGCGCCGGCCGCCAGCGACAGCGCGGCGACGGCCCCGACCGCGAACGGGCCGGCGAACATACCGCTGTCGTGCATCAGTCGCCAGGCCGCGAGAAACTCCGCACGCGTCCGCGGCGGGGCGGTGTCGGCCCCGAGCGTCATGATGACGCCGTTGCCCAGGCCGTTGCCGATTCCGAGGAGCACGGCCACCGCCACGAGGGAGACGAGATCGTCCGCGATCGGGAGCGCCAGAAACGCCACACCGATCACGAGCAGCGACGGCACCGCCACGACGCGGCGGCCGAAGCGGTCCATCATCTGTCCCGCCGGATACGAACAGAGTAGGTCGACGCCACGATCAACCCGGCCACGGACACCGGGGCCCCGAGGTCGCACGCGAGAAGCGCAACCACCGGGGCCCCGGCACCCTGCCCGATCCCGAAGATCGCGGACGGGACGAACACCGTCCGGACGAGCGACGTCGGTTCGAGGGGCGGACTCACGCCGTCGCGGCACCCGCGTATGCGGTGGCCGCGAGGCGACCGGCCGGGCGGTCGAGCCCGTAGTGGCCGCGCAACGTCGTCGCCGTGTACTCGGTGCGGAACAGCCCGCGCTCCTGCAGGATCGGCACCACGCGGGTGGTGAAGTCCTCGAGTCCGCCGGGCAGATACGGCGGCATGACGTTGAAGCCGTCGGCGGCCTCGCTGTCGAACCACAGCTGCAGTTCGTCGGCGATCTGTTCGGGGGTGCCGGCGAAGGTGCGGTGACCGCGGCCGCCGCCGAGCTTCCCGATGAGCTGGCGCACGGTCAGGCCCTCGCTCTCGGCGAGGTTCCTCACCAGTTCGTAGCGGCTCTTGTTGCCCTGGATCCGGTCGATCGGCGGCAGCGGAGGCAGGGGCGCGTCCAGGGCATGCTCGGTGAGATCAACTCCCACCATCCCGGAGAGCTGGCGCAACGAGTACGCCGGTGAGATCAGGTCGGTGAACTCCTGCTCGAGCGCCTTGGCCTCGGCCTCGGTGTCGCCGATGAACGGCACGATCCCGGGGAGCACCTTCAGGGAGTGCGGATCCCGCCCCGCCTCGGCCACGCGGGCCTTCAGGTCGCGGTAGAACGCCTGCCCCTCGGCCAGGGTGCGCTGCGCGGTGAAGACCGCCTCGGCGTACCGGGCGGCGAAATCCTTTCCGCTCTCCGAGGATCCGGCCTGTACCAGCACGGGACGGCCCTGGGGTGAGCGCGGGGAGTTCAGTGGGCCGCGCACCGTGAACCGCGCGCCGTCGTGGTCGATGGTGTGTACCTTGGCCGGGTCGGCGAAGCGGCCGCTGTCGACGTCCAGCTCGACGGCATCGTCGTCCCAGCTGTCCCACAGGTCGACGGCGACGTCGACGAACTCGGCGGCGCGGTCGTAACGGCCGGCGTGGTCCGGTGTCTCGTCGTAGCCGAAGTTGGCCGCCTCGTCGGCGCCACCCGAGGTCACGATGTTCCAGCCGGCGCGGCCGTGGCTGATGTGGTCGAGCGAGGCGAACTTGCGGGCGAGGTTGAACGGCTCGTTGTAGCCGGTCGACGCGGTGGCGATCAGGCCCACCCGCTCGGTGACGACGGCCATCGCGGACAGCAGGGTGATCGGCTCGAAGACCGCCTGGATGTTGTGTTCCACGCGGGGACCGGTCGCGAGGCCGTCGGCGAAGAACACCGAGTCGAGCTTGCCGCGTTCGGCGATCTGCGCGAGCTCCTGGAAGTGTGCGACGTCGAGGACGCGGCGCTCGTCGGTGCGCGGGTGCCGCCAGGCGGCCTCGTGGTGGCCGACCCCCATCAGGAAGGCGTTGAGGTGGAACTGCTTCGGAGACTGGGACATGACAACCTATCCGAGTACGTGGGAACGGACGGACTACTGGTCTGCGCGCCAGCGGGACAGTCGGCGCTCGACTGCGACGAGGATCCCGTTGAAGGTCAGACCGACGAGGGAGATGGCGACGATGCCGGCATACATGTTCGGGATCTGGAAGTTGAGCTGCGAGGCGGTGATGAGATAGCCGAGACCTGCTTTGGCGCCGACCATCTCGGCCGCAATGAGCACGAGGATCGACGAGGCCGCAGCCATCCGGATGCCGGTGAAGATCGTCGGCACGGCAGCCGGCAGGATCACCTTCTGGAACAGGCGGTAGGAAGGCAGACCGAGGGAACGGGCCGATTTGACCAGCAGCGGATCCACGGTGCGCACGCCGGAGATGGTGTTGAGCAGGATCGGGAAGGTGCTCGCGTAGATCACCAGCGCCACCTTCGAGGTCTCGCCGATGCCCAGGATCAGGATGAACACGGGCAGCAGTGCGAGCGCGGCGGTGTTGCGGAACAGCTCGAGGATCGGGTTGAGGAACTCGGCCACCGGCCGGTACCAGCCGATCGCCACCCCGAGCGGGATCGCGACGAGCACTGCGATCACGAATCCGGTGACGGCCCGGGACAGGCTGGCGCCGAGGTGTTCGGCGAGCTGGCCACTACCGATCAGCTGGGTGAAGGCCTCCGCGACCACGGTGAAGGGCGGCAGGAACACCTCGTCGACGAGCCCGAGCCGGGGCGCGGTCTCCCAGACCGCGAGGAAGGCGAGGATCGCGAGGGCCGGCTTCACACCGCGCCATACGACGGCACCGACCCGGCGTCCGGTCCCGGCGCCCGGGGCGGGCACGGCCGGCGCGGGTCGCTGCTCCGCGAGGGCCCCGTCGAGCTCGACGGGGTCGATCAGCGTGGCGCTCGGACTAGACATGCTGCACCTCCTGGGTTGCGGCACCGAACTCGTGGTGCTGCGCGCGCTCGACCTCCGAGTGCAGCAACGACCAGATCCGGTGTCGATAGTGTCGGAACGCCTCGCCGGACCGGACGTCGTCGACGGTGCGATCGATGTCGATGTCCACGACGGTCTTGATCCGCCCGGGCCGGGACGTGAGCACGGCGACGCGCTGTCCGAGGTAGATCGCCTCGTCGATGCCGTGGGTGATGAACAGGATGGTCTTGCCGGTCTCGTGCCGGATCCGCAACAGCTCGTCCTGCAACGACTCCCGGGTCTGCGCGTCGAGGGCGGCGAACGGCTCGTCCATGAGGAGCACCTCGGGGTCGAACGCCAGGCTCCGGGCGATCGCGACGCGCTGTTTCATGCCGCCGGACAGCTCGTGCGGATAGCGATCGCCGAACCCGCGCAGCCCCACCAGCTCGAGGTAGTGCTCGGCCAGCGCGCGGCGCTGACGCCGGGGCAGGCCCTTCGCCTCGAGGCCGAATTCGATGTTGTGCCGCGCGGTGCGCCACGGCAGGAGCGCGTACTGCTGGAAGACGATGCCCCGATCCAGGCCCGGCCCGGAGATCGGCTGTCCGTCGAGCAGGATCCGTCCCGACGTCGGGCTGCTCAGCCCGCCGAGAAGGTCGAGCAGCGTGGACTTGCCGCAGCCGCTGGGGCCGACGAGGACGAGGAACTCACCGTCGGCCAGGTCGAGGCTGACATCGTCGAGGGCAGTGAACGCGGTGTCCGTACCGCGGACCGGGAACTGCTTGGTCACGTGCTCGAGACGGAGCTTCGGGGTGGTGCTCATTTCGCCTCCTCGACGGGTTCACCGTTCGGACCGCTCGACGGTTCGTAGGTGCCGTTGGCGTAGGGGTTGAATTCGTTGGTGTAGATGTCGGCCGGGGTGAACGTGCCCTCGGGCAGTTCGCCGTTCCGGGCGAGCCAGTCGAGCCAGGTCTGGATCTCCTGTTCGGTGATCGTCCCGCCCGGGCCGGCGACGCCGGGGCTCTTGTAGAACTCGACGAGGTTGGTGTTCTCGTTGCGGCCGCGGCCGTTGATGATCTCCTTGTACTCGGCGATGACCTCGTCGCGTGGGGTGGTCTGCGCCCAGCGAATGGCCCGCGCCGTGCCCTGCACGAAATCCGCCACCGCGTCCCGGTTCTCGGCGATGAAGTCGTCTCGGAAGACGTACGTGCCGTAGCTGAACGCCCCGAACAGGGACTCGTCGGTGAACAGCGGACGGATCCCGCCGCGCGAGACCGCGGTCTCGCGGAACACGCTGCCGAGGGTGCCGACGTCGATCTGCCCTTCCCGCAGCGCCTGCTCGGTGTTCACCGGGGGCACGACGATCAGTTCGACCTGCTTGATCTCGTCCGGGGTCAGTCCCTGCTGGGCGAGCCATTCGCGGACGAGGAACTCGTGGTGGGCACCGAGCGTGTTCATCCCCACCTTCTTGCCGATCAGATCCCGGGCGGTGCGGATCGGGCTGTCCTCGAGCACGTAGTAGCCGTTGAACGACTCCTTGTCGGAGCCGTAGTAGCTGATGACCGACGTGATCGGCGAGTTGGCGGCGGCGAGCTTGATGACGGCGCCGTTGAATGCGCCGCCGAACTCGGTCTGGCCGGTGGCCGCGGACTGGATGTCCTGCGGACCGCTGGTGGTGTCGCCCACCCAGTCCAGCGCGACGTTCTCGTAGTAACCGAGGTTCTCCGCGAGTTCGGGATAGGTGACCTGGCCGGCCGAGCCCTGGTAGCGCAGGACGGTGCGACCGTCCTCGGTGGTGGTGGTCTCCGACCCCGAGGAGCAGGCCGCGACCCCCGCGGCGAGGGTGACGAGAGTGGCTGCGACCGCAGCCGACCGGACCAGTCGGCTGCGCAGCGTGGAATACGACATCGCGAGAGTTGTCCCTTACGTTCGACGAAGAGGCCCGGCACGGCGGGCACGGAGAAATGCGGCGCGCGGCGACAGTGAAGGCGTACGCGACACCGGGATTCGCGGTGCGGCAACGGAAGATCGCGCGACGGCGGCCGGCCGGACGGGCCGGCACGCCGGGCTACACCGGGAGGGTCAGCGACAACAGTCCGGACACTCGTACACGGTGGACTCCTTCTGCGGCGATCGGACTCCGGAAGTCTGTCCCGGGCCGCCGCGACGGGTCAACGCTTCGGCGCATCCGTGTGCGGATCCCTTGACATGTTCGGTCCGGTGCCGTACCGGTCGCGATCGCGCCGTCGGTCGGTACGATCGCCCCATGCGCACCGCCGTGCTCGCCGACGCCTTCGAGCAGCATCGGCCGCACCTGCTCTCCGTCGCCTACCGGCTGACGGGCAGCGTCGCCGACGCCGAGGACGCGGTCCAGGACGCGTGGCTGCGCCTCGACGGCGCCGACACCGACCGGATCGACGATCTGCGGGCGTGGCTGACCACCGTCGTCGGACGCCTGTGCCTCGACCGGCTGCGGTCGGCGACGGCGCGCCGGGAGAACTATGTCGGCCAGTGGCTGCCCGAGCCGATCGTCACCCCGCTCGGCGGATCGCCGGCCCCGGATCCACTGGAAGCCGTGGTGCGGCAGGAGGACAGCAGGATGGCGGCGATGGTCGTGCTGGACACGCTCACCCCCGCCCAGCGCGTCGCCTTCGTCCTGCACGACGGGTTCGCCGTGCCGTTCGACGAGATCGCCGGCATTCTCGACGTCACGCCGGCGTCCGCGCGCCAGCTCGCCTCCCGCGGTAGGCGGGCCGTCGCGGCCGCGCCGCCCCCCGTGCCGGCCGCCGAGCACGTCGAGGCGGTGCAGCGGCTGATGACCGCCCTCGCCTCCGGGGACCTCGCGGCGGTGGTCGCGGCGCTCGATCCCGATGCCCGGGTGATCGGAGACGCCAACGGGGTGACCCGCACGGCCGTCAACGTCGTCGTCGGCGCGGAGCGGTTCGCCCGGTTCTTCCTGGGCCTGATGCAGCGCTACGGCGCCGAGGCGTTCCTGGCCGGCACACCGGCGCTCGTCAACGGCGAACTCGGGTTCGTCAGCGGGGGCGGCCCCGGCGACGAGACCCACCGGGCCTTCGCCGGCCGGGTCGTCGGCTGCACGGTCCGCAACGGACGGGTCTGGGCGGCCTACGACATGGCGAATCCCGACAAGCTCCGCGGCGTCCTGCTCGCCCGCGGGGACGACCACCGAGCGTAGCGAACCGGGCCGAATCCGCCGACCGGACGGTGCGATCGGTTTCACCCCAGGTGCAGCCATCGGCCGATCGACGGCACCTCGTGCTCGTCGACCGCGAACACGAGGTACCACCCCGGCGGCGCGAGGTCGGGGTCGGTGGGCAGATGCAGCGTGACCGATCCACCCGCCCCGGTGGTGAACGCGACGTCGACCAGGCGTTGCTCGCTGTCGCACGAGTGGGTGCAGGCGCCCGGACGGACGAGGCCGACGGTCTGTACGGCGCCGCGCGGGTGCACGGTCGCGGCAACGGTTCCCCCGTACCCGCCCTCGGCGGCGGCCAGCTCGAGGGTCGGCCGGTCGCCGTGGAACAGATACGGGGGCCAGTAGATCTCGATGCGCAGGTCCTCCGTCTTGCGGGCCGGATTCGAGCCGGCGGTGACCACTTTCCCGTCGGGGGTCAGCAAGGCGACCGAGTGGTAGAGCCGGGGCACCCGAGAGGGCGCGGTGTGCGTCCACACGCCGGTGGCGGGCCGGTAGATCTCCGCATGGGGCGGTGCGCCGTGCGCCGTCTCCTCCACCGCCGAACCGCCCGTGGCGAGCACCGTGCGGTCCGGGAGCAGCACCGCGCTCAGATGCATGCGGGCATGGGCCATCGGGGGACCGGGCCGATAGGCGGGCTCCGGGTCGGTGAGGTCGACGATCCGCGTGTCGGCGAGTGCAGGTGCGGGACTGTGCAGGTCGAATCCTCCGCCGCCGAGGATCATGACCCTCTGCTGCTGGGCCGGCGGCAGCAGCACGCTCGCCGCCTGATTGCGGGAACCGGGCACGGCCAGGCCGGCCACGGCGGTGACGTGACCCGTATCGGGATCCCACACGGACGGCCGCATGCCGTTGTTCCCGCCGTATTGACCTCCGGAATAGAAGATCCGGCCGTCCGCGAGCAGGAACAGGTGCGCATACATCGGGATCGGGCCCGGCGACGGCAGTTCCGACCACGTCGCGGTCGCCGCGGTGTACCGCTCGGGGACGACCGAAAGATGGTTGTCGGCGCCGAGTCCGGACACCGCGACCACGTTCCCGTCGCCGAGGGTGAGCAGCGTCGGGTACCACCGCCCGTACGTCATGTCGGCGGTCGCCGACCACTCCCCCGTGACCGGATCGAAGACGAGCGCGTCCTTCAGACCGTAGAACGGGTCGTACCGTTCGGTGCCCCCGGCCGCGAGAAGGCGCCCGTCGGGAAGAAACGCCTGCCCGACGCAGAACAGGTCGATCGGTGTGGCCGGAGCGTCGAGTTCGGGAGCGGGATAGTGCCAGACTCTGGTGCGGAATCGATGGGCTGCATGGTGGTCGGGATCGTTCCCGGAGCCTGCGAAGAAGAGCACGTCCCCGGTGTGCAGCAGCGCCGCGTGCACGGGATTGATCTCGGTGCCGAAGTCGAGCAGCCGCCAGAGGCCCATGTCGGGCGCCTCGTCGACGTCCGTGACGAGTTCGACCACGCGGAGGTATCCGGTGTTGCGCTGCGGTGGGTTGTCCGTCGCGAGCACGACCAGTTCGGGCCGGGAACCGTCGCCCCGATCCAGCACTGCGGCTGCCGCACCCTGGTTCTCCCAGAAGCCCCACGCCGGGATGGTGGACCACACGCTCCAGCCGTCGAGGGCGTGACCGGATCCGTCCAGACCCCAGCCGATCGTGTAGTGACCACCGTTCTCCCCCGGCGGATTGTCGACGGCGAGCACGATCAGTTCGGGCCGACCGTCGCCGTCGAGGTCGGTGACGGCGATGCCCGCACCCTGGTTCTCCCAGCCGTACCAGTCCGGTACGGGCACCCAGGGCGTCCAGCCGGCGGTCAGCGTTCCCTCGGGAGTCAACCCCCGGCCCAGCCGGAACTGTCCGCTGTTCTGGCCGGGCGGGTTGTCGACGACGAAGACCACGAGGGTGGGCAGGCCGTCGAGGTCGGCGATCGCGATGTCGGCGCCCTGGTTCTCCCACCCGTACCAGTCCGGGACCGCGATCCACGGCGTCCACCCTCCCGTGACCGTTCCGTTGGCGGCCAGGTCGCGGCCGATGCGGAAGTATCCGGAGTTCTGACCGGACGGGTTGTCGACGACGAAGACGACGAGGTCGAGCGTGCCGGTACCGCCGAGGTCCGCGACGGCGATACCGGCGCCCTGGTTCTCCCAGCCCCACCAATCGGGAACGGGGATCCAGGACTCCCAGTTGCGCACCGTTCCGTCGGCGGCCAGCCCGTGTCCGACCCGGTACCAGCCGGTGTTCTGCTCTCGCGGGTTGTCGATCATGAGAGCGACGACGTCCGGTGCGCCGTCACCGTCGAGGTCGGCGACGGCGACGCCGCAGTCGTGATTCTCCCAGCTGAACCAGTCCGGAACAGGCACGAAACCACCGGCCATGGCGCCTCCCAGTATCCGGGTCCGGCCGCGGTCGGGTCCGCGAACGAGACACCACGAACAGTGTCGCCCATCCGCACTCGCGTGTCCGGGACGGACACGCCTAGGCTTCGGCCATGGAGCAACGACTGAGCTTCGTCACTCTCGCCGTCGCCGACCTCGAGCGCACCCGGCGCTTCTACGTCGACGGACTCGGCTGGACCCCGGTCGTCGACGTCCCCGGCGAGGTGGTGATGATCCAGGTCGGCCCGCACCTCGTCCTGTCCCTGTGGGACGAACGGCAGTTCGCGGCCGAGGTCGGCCCCGTGCAGCGGGGCGGCGTCCCGCCCGTGACGCTCGCCCACAACGTCGCCGACCGAGCGGACGTCGACCGGGTGCTGGACACCGCCCGCCGCGCCGGAGCCGATCCGGTCTCCGACGCGGTCGAACGTGAGTGGGGCGGCTACACAGGGTATTTCGCGGACCCCGACGGATTCCGGTGGGAGATCGCCTGGAATCCGGGTCCCATCGGTCAGCTCGTGCTGCCCTGAGCCGCGTCGTCCTGCAGCCACGGCACCCGGCACGCGTCGGTGCTGAATCCCTGCTCGTGGATGCCCAGGGCCGAGTTCATCCGGGCCCGCATGTTCTCGAGCGCGATCTGGTACGTCAGTTCCACCACCCCGGCCCGCCCGAAGCGACGCTCGAGGTCGGCGACCTGCTCGTCCGTCACCGCGACGGCCGCACCGCCGGCTCCCGTCATCGCGTCGGCGTACGCGATCGCCGCACGCTCGTCGTCGCTGTAGGCGTCGGAGGTCGCGTAGTCGGCGATGTGCTCGAGGCGGTCCACGTCGAGTCCGTCGAGCCGCTGCAGCATCGCGCCGAAGTCGACGCACCAGGAGCACCCGACGCTCCAGGCCACCCGGTACACCGCGAGCTCGCGGACGTGCGCCGGCAGCACCGTCGAGGCGCGCTCGACGAGCATCTCGTGCACGGCGCTCGCCCGCATCAACGCCGGATGGTGGGCGTAGACGGCGAACGGCTCGGGCACCTCCCCGAAGCGGCGCCGGGCCACCCGGTAGGCGATCTTCGTCGTGACGCCGGCCTCGGCCGGTGTCACCGCGGGAATGCGCGCCATGACCTTCTCCGTTCCTCGGGTCCCGAGCGGGACCGTTCATCCTTTGGACGAGACAGCCCCGCCGGATGTGACACGACCGCTGCCGGAGGCCGGGAAGGGCGCGGCTAAGCTGCAGAAATGGCAGAAATCGCGTCCTCACATCGGGTCCGCACCGTCCGCAGGCTGCGCCCGTTCGCGTCCACGATCTTCGCCGAGATGACCGCCCTGGCCGTTACGCACGACGCCGTGAACCTCGGCCAGGGTTTTCCCGACACGGACGGCCCCCGCGCGATGCTGGACGTCGCGCGCCAGGCCATCGCCGACGGCGTCAACCAGTACCCGCCCGGGCCGGGCACGCCCGAGTTGCGCCGGGCGATCGCGGCGGACCGCGCCGCCCGGTACGGGCTCGAGCACGACCCGGACACCGAGGTCCTCGTCACCGTCGGCGCCACCGAGGCGATCAGCGCCGCCATCCTCGGTCTCGTCGAACCCGGCGACGAGGTGCTGCTCACCGAGCCCTACTACGACTCCTACGCCGCGTCCGTGGCGCTGGCGGGGGCGAGCCGCCGCACGGTGCCGCTCGCCCGCGCGGGGTCCGGGTTCGTCCTGGACGTGGACGCGCTGCGCGCCGCGGTCACCGAGCGCACCCGCATGCTCGTGGTCAACACCCCGCACAACCCGACGGGCACGGTCTACGACGACGCGGCGCTCGCCGCGGTCGCGGCACTGGCCTGCGAGCGGGACCTGCTGGTGCTGTCCGACGAGGTGTACGAGCACCTGGTGTTCGACGGCCGCCGGCACCGCCCGCTCGCGTCGCTGCCCGGCATGGCCGAACGCACCGTCACCGTGTCCAGCGCCGCGAAGACGTTCAACGTCACCGGCTGGAAGATCGGATGGGCGCTCGGCCCCCGCGAACTGATCGACGGGGTGCGCGCGGCGAAACAGTTCATGTCGTTCGTCGCCGGGGCGCCGTTCCAGCCCGCCGTCGCGTACGCGCTGACCCACGAGCAGCCGTGGATCGCCGCCCAGCGCGACGATCTGCAGCGCAGGCGCGATCTGCTCTCCGGCGCCCTCGCCGACGCCGGATTCGGTGTGTTGGACTCGGCCGGCACGTATTTCGTGTGCGCGGACATCACCCCGTTCGGCGCGACGGACGGTGTCGCCTTCTGCCGGACCCTGCCCGAACGCATCGGGGTGGCCGCGGTCCCGGTCAGCGCCTTCGTCGACGACCCCCAGCAGTGGAACCATCTGGTGCGCTTCGCGTTCTGCAAGCGCGACGACGTCCTCCTCGAGGGCGTCCGGCGGCTGCGCAGCCTGCGGGAGCACGGCTGAACATGACCGCCCCCGCCACCATTCCCTCCGACTTCGTGCGCCGCTCGGTGGTTCTCGCCGCGGCGAACGGCGTGGATCTGGCCCCGGCCCTGGACGCGGCCCGGATCAGTCGCGCGGTGCTCGCGCACCCGCACGCGCGCCTCACCCCCGAACAGGTCACCCGGTTCACGCAGAAGACCTGGGAGCTCACCGGTGACGAGTTGTTCGGCCTCGGCCCGGGGCCGGTGCCCCGCGGCACCTTCCGCGTGATGTGCCTGACGCTGATCCACTGCCGGGACCTCGCCCAGGCCCTCGAACGGATGATCGAGGTCAACCGCGTGCTGCCGACGCTGCCGAGACTGCGGCTGACGCCGGGCCCGCAGACGACCCGGCTCGAGGTGGTGCTGCCGGAGCCGTGCGACGACAAGACCCGCGTCATCATCGATTTCCTGCTCATCCTGCTGCACCGCTTCGCGGCCTGGCTCGTCGGCGGACGAGTACGGCTGGCGTCGGTCACGGTTCCCTACGGCGAGCCCGATCCGGTGCTCGCGAAGAACTACGACGCGATCTTCGGGGTGCCGGTCACCTTCGACGCCGACGGGGCGGCGCTCGAAATCGACAACGCGGCACTGCGGTCGCCCATCGTCCAGACCGAGGAGACGCTCGAGGACTATCTGCGCGAATCGCCGAATCTGATGATGTCGGAACGCGACTACGACTCCACCGCCGCGTCGCAGGTGCGGCGGATCTTCGAGTCGGGCATCGAGGGACGCACGGCGACCGCCGAGGAAGTCGCGGAGATGCTGTCGGTGAGCGCACCGCATCTGCGGCGCCTGCTCCGGCAGGAGGGCACCTCGCTCGGGCAGTTGCGCGAGGAGGTGCTGCGCGACACGGCGATCGCCGGGCTGCGCCGCGGCGAACCGGTGGACGCGCTGTCGGCCCGCCTCGGCTTCTCCGAGCCGAGCGCGTTCCGGCGTGCCTTCAAGCGATGGACAGGCAAGACCCCGCGCGCGTATCGGTAGGTCCGCCGGTTCACCCGACGCAGAACTCGTTGCCCTCCGGGTCGGTCATGGTGATCCACTCGCTCGGCCCCTGCCGGCCCCGGTGCAGGACGGTCGCGCCCGCCTCGACGAGCCGCCCGGCGAGCGCCTCACGTTCTTCCCCGGCCCGGATGTCGAAGTGCAGCCGGTTCTTCACCGTCTTGCCCTCGGGCACCCGCTGGAAGAGCACGCGCGGACGCGCGGGCACCTCGGGATCGGAGATCGCGGCGCCCGCCTTCCAGACCAGGACGCCCTCGAAGATCTCGGTGTCGTCCTCGCGGGCGTGGCCGGCCGCGACCAGGCCGCGGATGAAGTCCTCGTTGCTCGGCTCCACCCGCCAGCCCAGCGCGGCCGCCCACCATTTCGCCAGCGTGTGCGGGCTGTTGGAATCGACCGTCACCTGGAATTCGTAACCCATGCGGCGACGGTACGACGAGACTCCGACAGGTCAGGGCTGAACGAGGATCCGGATCGGATCCCCGATGTGGTTGTGCAGCTTCTCGATGCCCTCGGCGATGTTCTCCAGCGGCACGATCTCGCTGATCGAGCGGGAGATGTCCAGGCGGCCGCGGGAGACGAGCGCGGCGAGCGTTTCGATGTCGACATTCTTGTAGCCGAGGTGGCCCATCACGTGCTTGCGCGACAGTCCGAACGTGGCGGTGGGGCCCAGGGAGGCCTCCTGCCCGCTCAGCCCGACGACCACGACGCGGCCACCCGTCATCACGCACTGCAGGGCCTGGTCGAAGGTGGCCTTCACGCCCGCCGAGTCGAAGGCCACGTCGAGCATCTTCCCGCCGGTCGCCTCGGCGACCCTCTGCACCAGGTCCGGGTCGCGGGAGTCGAACGCATAGTCGGCGCCGAGTTCGAGGGCCCGCTCCCGCACCGCGGGGTTGATGTCGAACGCGAGGACCGGCACGGCACCGATCAGCCGGGCGAGCTGCACGATGTGGGTGCCCACTCCGCCGACCCCCCACACGCCGACGGCCTCGCCCACCTGCACCTGCCCGGTGCGCACGACGGCGCCGAACGGCGTGGACACCGCGTCGGCGAGGATCGCCGCCTGCTCGAGCGGGACGTTGTCGGGCACGAGGGTGAGACCGCCCGCCTGTGCGACGGTGTACTCGGCCCAGGCGCCGTCGTACGCGAAGGCCATCAACTGGATGTTCAGGCAGTTGGTCAGGTCGCCGCGCCGGCACTTGCGGCACTGCATGCACGGTCGTCCGGCCGAGGGCACGACGCGGTCCCCGACCTCCCACCCGGTCACGCCGTCCCCGACGGCCGCGATGATCCCGGCGGCTTCGTGGCCCTGGGTGACCACCGGCAGCAGGGCCGGGAAGGTGCCGTCGAGCAGGCTCAGGTCCGAGTGGCAGATGCCGCAGAAGGCGACCTTGACGAGCACCTCGCCGGGGCCCGGCGACGGAATCGGAACATCTTCCAGCACATTGGTTCTGGTGTCCGCATGAAAACGCGCGGCGCGCATCGTCTCGGTCATGATCCCCTCATCCTGTTGTGCGGCGGCAGCCAGGGGCGACCCTACTCCCGGCGCATGCGGCGTTGCGCATGTTTGTGCCGCGGATCTCCGCGACGGGTTGCATCCGCCCACGGTGGGTGAGAGCGTCGGAAGGAACCGTCATCGACTTCGAGAGGGTGATTCGCAACAATGCAGACGGCCGTCATCGACGACTACCCGACCCGGAACCGCACGAACTGCGTGAGCGTGTCCCGGCCGGATCCGGTGGTGTGGGGATCGGCAACGGGGCCGCCGGACGCCCCGGCCGTCGCCGAGTACGACCGGCGCGGGTTCCACACCGTCGACGCGCTCCTGCCGGCGCACGACGTCGGAAATCTGCTCGACGAGACGGCACGTCTGGGCCGGGATCTGGCCGACGACGAGCGGGTCGTGCGGGAGGCGGGAAGCGGGGACGTGCGCTCCGTGTTCGACGTGCACCGCCTCTCCGGCACGGTCGCCGAGATCGTCCGGCGACCGGAGATCGCCGGAATCGCCCGCCAACTCCTCGGCTCGGCGGTCTACATCCACCAATCGAGGCTGAACGTCAAGCCGGGATTCCGCGGCGGACCGTTCTACTGGCACTCCGATTTCGAGACCTGGCACGCCGAGGACGGGATGCCGCGTCCGCGGGCGCTGAGCATCTCCGTCGCGCTGACCGAGAACTACGGTTACAACGGCGGTTTGATGATCATGCCCGGTTCGCACCGGACCTTCGTCTCGTGCGCCGGTACCACCCCCGACGACTACTACCGGCAGTCCCTCGTCACGCACGTGCCCCCCACCGGTTCGCCCGACGAGGACACGCTGACCTCGATGGCCGCCGAGCACGGCATCGCCACGTTCACCGGCTCGGCCGGTTCGGCCACGGTGTTCGACGCGAACTGCATGCACGGTTCGAACGGCAACATCACCCCGTTCCCCCGGTCGAATCTGTTCGTGGTGTTCAACAGTGTCGAGAACGCGCTCGTCGAGCCGTTCTCGGCGCCGCGCCGGCGGCCGGACTACCTCGGCAGCCGGGACTTCACTCCCCTGCACTGACCCGAACGGACGTGCTGACACGAACGGACGCGGGGTGCGACCGGCGCGGGCCGGGCGCACCCCGCATCGCGGCGCTCACACGCGGGCGGTGTCCGCCACGTCGATCGGCAGCGTGCGGGCACGCGGTGTGCGCAGCAGCCGGGTGAGCGTGAACCGGCCCAGCTCCGGATCGTAGGGCCGGTAGGCCAGATACACGAGCACGTGGAACGCCCAGTGCGCCCGCAGGATTCGGCGAAGCACCGGATTCATCCGGCCGTGCAGTTCGAACGTGGCGGTTCCGGAGCGGATGTACTTGGTGTACTCCCGCGGCGGCGTCAGCGCACGCCGTGGGGAGATGTCGACGAACAGCTCGGAGAGCTGGGCGATCTCGATGTCGGCCTCGCGCAGGCACAGGGCCAGGTCGAGGTCTTCGTGGATCCCGGCATCCGTGCTGACCGCGTCGCGGACGCGCTGCCAGGCCGACCGGCGCACGGCCATGTTGGCACCGTGCAGGTTGTCGATGCGGCGCTCACCGCCGAAGAAGCCCTTGCGCACGCGCTGCTCGATATACCGGCGCTTGAGCTCCCGGTACGGCGAGTCGTAGGAGTTGCTGAGTCCGCTGACGGCACCGACGCTCTCGGTGTCTGCACGCGCGAAGAAGTCGAGGATCGCGCGGGCCCATCCGGGCCGCACCCGCGTGTCGGCGTCGATCCGGCCGAGGAGATCTCCTGCCGCCGAGTCGAATCCGGCATTGCGGGCGAATGCGACGCCGGGGCGGGGCTCGACGATCCGGCGGACGATCGGAGACCGCTCGGCGATCGCGTCGACGATCTCGCCCGTCCTGTCCGTCGAATTGTTGTCCACTACCACGATTTCGCGGATGTCCGCTTCCTGCTCCAACAGCGCCGCCAGGCACGGACCGATGTAGCGTTCCTCGTTGTACGCCGGCACGACCACCGACAGCGTGTGCTGATGCATGCCTCCGACGCTACCGCGACCGGCCGCGCGCCGCGGAGCGCCGAGGGCGGGAACCGTTCCGGGACATCCCCCGAAACGGTTCCCGGGCACCGGCGTCAGGGGCGCCGCGGGCCTCAGGCGCGCCGGCGGCGCACCGCGTCGGCCAGCCGGTCGAGCTGGTCGGCCGTGGTGGCCCAGTCGAGGCACGCGTCGGTGATCGACTTGCCGTACTCGAGCTCGTCGGACCGGCCCAGGGTCAGGTCCTGACGGCCCGCCGCGAGGAAGCTCTCCAGCATCACACCGACGATGCCCTTCTCGCCCGCGACGAGCCGCTCGGCGATGTCGGTGACGACGTCGACCTGCTTCTCGTGGTTCTTGCTGCTGTTGCCGTGGCTCGCGTCGATCACGACGCGCTCGGGCAGACCGGCCTTGCGCAGGCGGGCCATGGTGTCGGCGACCGTCCCGGCGTCGTAGTTGGGGCCGGCGGAGCCGCCGCGCAGGATGACGTGGCAGTCGGGGTTGCCGACGGTCTCGATGAGCGCGGCCTGCCCGTCGAGATCGGTGCCGGGGAACACGTGGCTCGCGGCGGCGGCGCGGGTGCCGTCGACGGCCACCTGCACGTCACCCTCGGTGGAGTTCTTGATGCCGACCGGCATGGACAGGGCGCTGCACAGTTGCCGGTGTACCTGGCTGGCCGCGGTGCGGGCACCGATCGCGCCGTAGGTGACCAGATCCGCGTAGTACTGCGGCAGGATCGGGTCGAGGAACTCGCACCCGACCGGCAGTCCGAGGCCGGACACGTCGAGCAGCAGCTTGCGGCCGATGCGCAGACCGGTGTTGATGTCGTAGGTGCCGTCGAGGTGCGGGTCGTTGAGCAGGCCCTTCCACCCGAGGGTGGTGCGCGGCTTCTCGAAGTACACCCGCATCACCACGTGCAGGTCGTCGCGCAGATCGTCGGCCTTGGCGGCGAGGCGGCGCGCGTAGTCCATCGCGGCGGCGGGGTCGTGCACCGAGCACGGCCCGACCACGACGAGCAGCCGGTCGTCGGTGCCGTCGAGGATCGCCACGGTGTCGGCGCGGCCCGAGCGCACGGTGGCGGCGGCCACCTCGTCGGGGGCGTGCTCGCCGCGGACGACGGCCGGGGCGACGAGCGGGCTGATCCGCACGGTCCGCTGTTCGTCGAGATTCGCGGTGGAGATGGAGGTGCTGGTGGTCATCGGGGTTCGGTTCCTGTTCCCGGGCCGACCCTGGCTGAACCTGAAAGATCCCAGCGAGCCGGTCCGTGTCCGGCTCGTAGGTGGAAGAAGTCAGCGCGCGGTTACGCCGACCGACCCACCCCGGGCCGGCCTGCTAAACCAGAAATATGCACGCTGCATGACGGACACCCTACCCGAGCCCCCGCGGGGGTGCACATCGGGGGCCCGGGGCGAGTCCGCATTGCCAGCGCGACGGCGCCGACCCCCCTACGATCGGAACGAACCGAGAACACTGCCCGTACCGCCGAGACGATCGCCGAGGTGTTATGCCGCTCGAAGGTTCACACGAGTCCAGGGACCGGTCGAACGAACCGGAACACACAGCCGACGGCCATCTCGTCGAGGCCCAGTCCGAGGACTTCTCCCATGCCAGAAACCTCGCGGTGGATCCCGACTGGTTCAAGACCGCGGTGTTCTACGAGGTCCTGGTGCGCGCCTTCAACGACTCGAACCACGACGGGACGGGTGATCTGCGCGGGCTGACCGAGAAGCTCGACTACATCGCCTGGCTGGGCGCCGACTGTATCTGGCTGCCACCGTTCTACGACTCCCCGCTGCGCGACGGCGGGTACGACATCCGGGACTTCCGGGCGGTGCTCCCGGAGTTCGGCACCGTCGACGACTTCGTCACGTTCCTCGACGAGGCGCACAAGCGCGGTATCCGCGTGATCACCGACCTGGTCATGAACCACACGTCCGACACGCACGCGTGGTTCCAGGAGTCGCGTACGGACCCGGACGGCCCGTACGGCGACTTCTACGTGTGGTCCGACACCGACGAGCGCTACCCGGATGCGCGCATCATCTTCGTCGACACCGAATCCTCCAACTGGACGTGGGATCCGGTGCGCAAGCAGTACTACTGGCACCGGTTCTTCTCGCACCAGCCGGACCTGAACTACGACAATCCCGAGGTGCAGGACGCGATGATCGACGTCCTGCGCTTCTGGCTCGACCTGGGGATCGACGGGTTCCGGCTGGACGCGGTGCCCTATCTGTTCGAGCGCGAGGGCACCAACTGCGAGAACCTGCCCGAGACACACGCGTTCCTGAAGAAGTGCCGCGCGGTGATCGACGCGGAGTATCCGGGCCGGGTGCTGCTGGCGGAGGCGAACCAGTGGCCCAGCGACGTGGTGGAGTACTTCGGCGAGCCGGAGGTCGGCGACGAGTGCCACATGGCGTTCCACTTCCCGCTCATGCCGCGCATCTTCATGGCGGTGCGGCGCCAGAACCGGTTCCCCATCTCCGAGATCCTCGCCCAGACACCGCCGATTCCGAGCAGTGCGCAGTGGGGCATCTTCCTGCGCAACCACGACGAGCTGACCCTCGAGATGGTCACGGACGAAGAACGTGACTACATGTATGCCGAGTACGTCACCGACCCGCGGATGCGGGCGAACATCGGCATCCGGCGCCGGCTGGCCCCGCTGCTCGAGAACGACCGCAACCAGCTCGAGCTGTTCACGGCTCTGCTGTTGAGCCTGCCCGGCTCGCCGGTGCTCTACTACGGCGACGAGATCGGGATGGGCGACAACATCTGGCTCGGCGACCGCGACGCCGTGCGCACGCCGATGCAGTGGACACCCGACCGCAACGCGGGCTTCTCGCGGGCGGACCCCGCGCGGCTGTACCTGCCGACGATCATGGATCCGACCTACGGCTACCAGTCCGTGAACGTCGAGCGGCAGATGAACTCGACGAACACGCTGCTGCACTGGACGCGCCGGATGATCCAGGTCCGCAAGCAGCATCCGGCGTTCGGCAAGGCCGCCTTCACCGAATTGGGCAGCGCCAACCCGGCCGTCCTGTCGTACCTGCGGGAGATGCCGCTCGGCCCGGACCGCAACTACAGCGACGTCATCCTGTGTGTGAACAACCTGTCCCGGTATCCCCAGGCCGTCATCCTGGACCTGTCCCGGTTCGCAGGGTGGATTCCGGTGGAGCTCACCGGTTCCGTCCCGTTCCCACCGATCACGGAGGAGGGGTACATGATCACCCTGCCCGGTCACGGTTTCTATTGGTTCGCGCTGCAGCCCGATCCGACGAGGGAAGGCGTCGGCGAACATCCGGTGAGCAGCGAAGCCGAGGCGGCGGTGCAGCCATGAGGGATCCGAACGTGCAGCACTACTCCGATGCGGAGCTCGAGGCCCTGCTGGCCGAGTGGCTTCCCCACCAGCGTTGGTTCGCCGCCAAGGGCAGAACCGTCGCCGCCGTCCGGATCATGCTGCGGGAACCGCTCACCGACACCCCCGCGTTCGGAGCGGACCATCTGCTGGTGACCGTCGAGTTCGAATCCGACGCCGAGCAGATCTACCAGGTGCCGCTCGGGTATCGCCCGCACCTGCCCGACGAGCTGGCACCCTGGGCGCTGCCGCGGCCCGACGGGAGCGGCGACGACCGCCCCCACGCCTACGACGGCCTGCGCGACCAGGAGATCATCGACCTGTACGCGCACTCGATCGCCACCGGGCAGGTGTACGGCCCGGTCGAGCTGCACACCGTGCCCGGCACGGTCATCGAGGAGGGACTGCGCGGGCGGGCGCTCAGCGCCGAGCAGTCCAACACCTCCGTCGTACTGGGCGAGCAGTTGCTGCTCAAGCTCTTCCGCCGGATCACTCCGGGCGTCAACCCCGACGTGGAACTGCACCTCGCGCTCGGTGAGGCGGGCTGCCGGTCGGTCGCCCCCGTGCGCGCGTGGATCGACGCCGAGATCGGCGGCGTGCGCACGACGCTGGCGATGGTGCAGGACTTCGCGGCCAACTCCGCCGACGGCTGGTCGATGGCTCTGGGCAGCGTGCGGGACCTGCTGCTCGAGGCCGACCTGCGGGCGGACGAGGTGGGCACGGACTTCGCCGGCGAATCGCAGCGGATGGGCGCGGCCGTGGCCGAGGTGCACGCGCTGCTGGCGCAGTCCCTCGGGACGTCGCAGCGACCCGTCGGCGAGATCGTCGACGGCATGCTGCGCCGCCTGGACGCGGCCGGTGCCGTCGTACCGGAACTGGCGGAATTCGCCCCGGCGGTGCGGGAGCGGTTGGCGGAGGCGGCGGCCACCGGCACGACCACGGTGCAGCGGGTCCACGGGGACCTGCACCTCGGGCAGGTGCTGCGCACCCCGGAACACTGGCTGCTCATCGATTTCGAGGGCGAGCCCGCCAAGTCCCTCGACGAACGGCGGGAACCGGACAGCGCCCTGCGCGACGTGGCGGGGATGCTCCGCTCGTTCGACTACGCGGCCCACCACTCCCTGCACGATGCGACGTCGGAGGCCGCCGCCGCGCAACGCGAGTTCCGGGCGCAGGAATGGGCGCAGCGCAACTCCGCCGCGTTCTGCGACGGCTATGCGGGCGCGTCCGGCGCGGATCCGCGCGAGTCGGCCGCGCTGCTGCGCGCGTACGAACTGGACAAGGCCGTTTACGAGGTGGTCTACGAGGCCCGCCACCGGCCACAGTGGATCCGGCTGCCGCTCAACGCGATCCGTCGGCTGGTGCAGGCGACGTAGGGCTGTGGCCGTCGGTGGTATCCGCCAGGGGATCCTCACCCGAGGGTGCCGGGTCGTCGAGTCCGCCCCGATGCGGCCGGTGGACCGGGTCGATCGCGGCCGCCCCCCGGTCCGGGGAGGACCCTTTCCGGCGTGGTCGGCGCAGGTCCACGGAGGACCGGTGCCGGCCCGCGGCGGGTGTCGACCGGCCTCCCGCGGTGGCCCGGTGGCGCGGGCCCCGGCCCTCGGACCATCCGTGCACGATGCGTCGGTGCAGGCGTGCCAGGGGTGCCGGCGCCCACCAGTTCGCGTCGCCCATCAGCTTGATCAGTGAGGGAACCAGCAGCATGCGGACCAGCGTGGCGTCGATGACGAGGGCGAAGATCATTCCCAGTCCGATGAACCGCATGATCGTCATCGGGGAGAGCGCGAAGGCCGCGGTGACCGTACCGAGTATCAGCGCGGCGCAGGTGACGACACGACCGGTGAGGGCGGTACCGGTGTGCACCGCCGTCTCGGTCGACGCCCCCGCAGCATGCGCTTCGACCATCCGCGACATCAGGAAGATCTCGTAATCGGTCGACAGGCCGAACACGACGGCGAGGATCAACACGACCAGGGTGGGCTGGACGGGCTCCGGAGCCACACCGATGAGACCGGCGCCGTGTCCTTCCTGGAAGATCCAGGTCAGCAGCCCGAAGGTCGCCCCGAGGCTCAGTCCCGCCATGGCGACCGCCTTGACCGGCAGCACCACCGTGCCGAAGGCCAGGAACAGCAGCAGCAGTGTCGCGCCCACCATGACGGCGATCATGGTGGGCAGCGCCTCGGTGATCGCGTGATTGTTGTCGGCCTCGAGGGCGAACGGTCCGCCGACCTCGATCCGGGTTCCTGCCGGCGGCGCCAGCTCGCGCAGTGCTGCGACGGCCGCGTTCGCGCGCTCGACGTCCGATCGGTCGGTCACCGCCGCGGAGATGACGGTGAAATCCGAGGTCGTGGCGATGGGCTGCGCCCCGGTGACCCCGTCGACGGCATCGGCCTGTGCCACGAACCCGAGGCTCGCATGCAGGGGCGGGGGCGAGCCGGCTGTTCCGTGCACCAGGACGGTGATGTCGCCACCAGGTGACCGAAATTCCTGGACCAGCTGTTCGGTGGCCGCGCGAACCGGATTGCCGGGCGGCAGCGAGGTGTAGCTGATCGAGCCGAACCGCGTCAGAAGGACCGGGGCCGCGAACACCACCAGCACGAGGGTGATCGGGACTGCGACGCGCAGCGGATGGCGCATCACCCGGTCGGCGACGGCTCCCCAGAATCGGTGGGCTCGCACCTCGCCGCGCTCGACCGCCCCGCGGCGCCAGGTCAGACTGTTGATCCGGGCACCCAGAACGGCCAGGGCCGCGGGCACGGCGGTCAAGGACAGCAGGGCCGCGCTGAGGGCGGCCGAGATGGCGCCCAAACCCAGCGACCGGATCACCTCCTGGGGAAAGACGAGCATTCCGGCGAAGGCACATACGAGCAGCAGCGCGGAAAAGCACACGGTGCGGCCCGCGGTGAGAACGGTCCGCCGAACCGCGTCGTTCGGCGAGGCGCCGGAGCGGAGTTCTTCCCGGAACCGGCTGACGATGAACAGTCCGTAATCGATGGCCAGACCGAGACACAGAAGGGAGGTGACGTTGAGGGCAAAGGCATTGACCGCGGTGAACATGGTCAGCAGCCGAAGCGTCCCGAGCGCGCTGAGCACCGACAGCGCGGCGACGAGAACCGGCACCGCCGCGGCGGTCAGTCCGCCGAAGATCATCACCAGCAGAATCAGGGTCAGCGGAAGCGACACCGACTCGGCGACGACGAGGTCGGTCTTCAGTTGCGTGTTGAACGAATCGTCGACCACGGTCTTGCCGGTCAGCTGGGTGTCGACTCCGGGAACCTGCAGCACGGACAGCAGATCGTGGTACGGCGGCCGATCACCCGACCCGGAATGCTGCAGGGTCACCGTCGCGAGCGCTCGGGTGCCATCGGCGGAGCGCAAGTACGGTTTCTCGACCACGGGCACCGTCCAGTAGGTGTCGACGCGCTCGACCCGGGTGCGATCGAGAGCGGCGAGGTGCCCGGCCACCTCGGGTCCGATGTCGTCGATGCTCTGCCCGGGTGGGGCGGTGTAGATGGCGACGATGTCCGGCTCCCGGCGGCCGAGGTGCTCCTCCACCTGGTGCGTGACGTGCGCGGCTTCGCTCCCGTCGTCGAGGAAGCCCTCGAACCTCAGATGGGGGAAGACCCCCAGCCCCCATGCGCCGCCGAGCACCAGCGCGGTGACGGTCACGATCAGCACGAGCCACCGGCGTGCGAGAAGAAATGCGGCCCAGCGGGTCATGGCCGTGGCGGAGGCCGGGTCGGGGACGTCGACATCGTCATCGTGCGACCTGATGGACGGCGGCAGCGAACAGGCGTGGTGACCGCGCAGCCAACGGCACGATGACAGGGCCGAGGCGGGGTTGCCGACGCGCCCACAGCAGGGAGGAGGTCAGCAGGCGTGAGCGCCGCGACGCCCGTGACCATGCCCGTTCGTAGCGTGCCGGTTGCCCGCATTCGAGGCACTGCACAAGGGCGCGTGCGCATTTCAGAGCGACGTCGATGCCCTCGCCGGTGATCGCGTCCACGTATCCGGCCGCGTCGCCGACGAGCAACACACGGCCCGCGACGCGGGCCCTGGCGTCCTGACGCATCGGTCCCGCCCCCCGGACAGCGGTCGCCGCGGTGTCGGGGAGCCGCTGGGCAAGGGCGGGGAATTCGGCCAGCTGCCGGGCGAACGACCCGCGGGTAGCGGAGAGCAGCGCCACGCCGACGAGGCGGGGACCGACCGGGGTGACGTAGGCCTCGCGGTCGCGGGCCCAATGCACTTCCACGAAGTCGGTCCATGGGGCCACCTCGAAGTGCCGGCGTAGCCCCCACCTGTGGTGACCGGACGGTGGGCGGTCCAGGCCCAGCTGCCGTCGGATGGCGGAGTGCAGCCCGTCGGCCGCGACGAGGTACCGCGCCGTGGCGCCTGCGGCCGTCACGCACCGGGCATCCTGCGTGATCTCGGAGACCCGGCGCTGCAGCACCGGAACACCTCGTGTCACGACCTCGGACTGCAATGCTGCCTGCAGATCGGTGCGGCGCACCCCCAAGCCGTGGCCGTCGCGGAAGACGGCCTCGGCCCGGCAGTGCCCGTCCGTGTACCGGATCCCCCGGAGGGGATGTCCGTCGAGCGGCACACCGAGTTCGCGCAGGCAGGCGACCGCGCCCGGCATCAGACCCTCCCCGCAGGCCTTGTCGATCGGCGACGGCCTCGACTCGATCACGACCGTATCGAGGCCGGCCCGGGCGGAATACAGGGCCGTGGCCAGCCCGGCGGGGCCGGCGCCGACGACGATCAGGTCATGCATCGCGCACCAGTTCGCGCAGGGCGGCGTTCTCGGCGCGGATCCGCACCCGAAGTACCACGGCATCGAGCGCAGTGAAGGTCACCGCGGTCACCCACGCGGAGTGGACGAGCGGCAGTGCCGCACCCTCGACGACGACGGCCACGTAGTTGGGGTGCCGGAGCCGGCGGTACGGCCCACGGCGGATCAGGGGCAATCCGGGCACGATCACGATGCGGGTGTTCCAGCGGTGTCCGAGGGTGAGGATGCACCACCATCTCAGGCACTGCGACGCCAGGACGAGTGCCAGCATCGGCCGGCCGAGGGCCGGCACGTACCGGCGGCCGACGCCGAACGTCTCGATCAGGCATCCGGCCAGCAGCCCCGCGTGCAGTGACGCCATCACCGGATAGTGTCCGCGGCCGCTCTCCCGGCCCCCGCGCTCCATGCTCCACGCCAGGTTCCGCCGGGACACCACCAGCTCGGCAAGCCGCTCCGTGGCGACCGCGGCGACGAGCAGGAGATAGAACATGGCGTCCGCGCTACCACTCGAGGAGGACGAGTTCGGAGCAGAACCCCGGCCCCATGGCCATCATGAGCCCCGGAGTTCCCGGTTCCGGGGGGCGCTGTTCGAGCGTGTCCCGCAGCACGTGCAGGACCGACGACGAGGACAGGTTCCCCACCGCGGCCAGCGACCGGCGGGTCATCTCCAACGCCTGCGACGACAGACCGAGCACGGACTCGACCGCGCGGATCACCCTCGGCCCTCCCGGATGGCAGACCCAGGCGGTGATGTCGTCCGTCCGCAATCCGTGTTCGGCCAGGAACGAGCGGACGTCCGCACCGAGGTACTTTTCGATCACGACGGGCACCTGGGCATCGAGGACGATCTTCAGGCCGCTCGACCCCACATCCCACCCCATGGTCCGCTCGGTGTCCGGGTACAGGTGGCTGCGCGACGCGATCACCCGGGGCCCGCGCGCCCGGGTCCGTTCGGCGCGCCGGGCGCCGACGGCCGCCACCGCTGCCGCACCGTCGCCGAACAGCCCGGTCGCCACGAGATTGGCGATGGAGTGATCGTTGCGCTGCACCGTCAGCGAACACAGTTCCACCGACAACAGGACGGCCACGTCGTCGGGGTGCCCGAGCAGATAGTCGTACAGACGCGCTGTTCCCGCCGCACCGGCAACGCACCCGAGCCCGAAGATCGGCACCCGTTTGACGTCGGGTCGCAGCCCGACCCGATACGCGATCCGGGCCTCCATCGACGGGGCGGCGACACCGGTGACCGTGGTGGACATGATCAAGTCCACCTCGTCGGGTCGAATCCCGGACTGGGCGAGCGCGCCGGTCACGGCGGCCGCACCCAACTCGATCGCACCTTCGATGAACGTGTTGTTGCAATCGTCGAAGTCGTGCAGCTCCGGATAGCGCTCGAGCGGGCGCACCAGGTGCCGCGTCCGGACCTCGGCATTGGCGTGCAGCCGCTGCAGCAACCTGATGTCGCCGTCCTCGCCGAGGCAGTAGTCGGCGAACATCTTGGTGAGCTCGGCCTGAGCGTAACGGTGCGGTGGTACGACGCCGCACACCCCCGCCAGCGTCGTCCCCTCGACGAGGGGTTTCGGTGTGGAGCGCTGCCCCGGACCGGCCCGGGGGTCTGCCTGCAGGTTGACGATGCTCATGAGTGACTCCTCGCATCGCGCGGCTTGTGGCGCCGCGCCACTTACCCAGCTCGACACTTGTCCGAGATCGGGAGCCTCGATAGCCACCCTAGGGGTGAGAAGTGTGACCCTGGGGGTGAGAGCCGGGGGCGCGGGGACGTCCGGTTCGGAACCCGGAACGGCGTCCCGCCGCCGGGGCCACGTCTTCGGAGGGTGCGGTCGCTATGGGACGTGGGCGCCGGACCGAACGATCATCCCTCGGTTGGGGATGCCGGTGCAACTGCTCGGATGTGCAGTCCCGTGTCGGCGAGCGGAGGTGGGCCGGTGGCGGTGCGGGCGAAGCGGCGTGACCTGTCTGCGCTGCGGCCTCATGCGACGTCTGCCGGTCAATTGCCTTCCATCGTGCGAATGGGACTGCGCGGCGCCGAAATATCCGGCAACCCGGGCGGGGTGAGATTCACGATGACTCCCTCGAACCAGCGTCCGTTGCCGATGATGTTCGTGTACATGCGGATGAAGGGGTAGTACAGCTCCAGCGCCCGGTTCAGGTCGTCGTTGCGGGCGTCGAGGATCTGCACGACGCCGCGGAGTTGTTCGAGTGCCGGTCCGATGGTGGCTTCGTTGTCGCGCACGAGTCCGGTCAGTTGCCGGGACAGGCGCTGGGTTCCGTTGAGCAGCTGGGAGATCGCCTGCTGCCGGCTGTTCAGTTCCCCGATGAGCAGTCCGGCGTCGGTGATCAGTTGAGTGAATTCGGCATTGCGGTCGGCCAGCACCCCTGTGGTGTGCTCGGTCGCGTCGAGCAGTCTGCGCAATTCTCGGTCGCGGCTCGCGATGGTCTGTGAGAGTCGGGTGACGCCGTCGAGGGAGGCGCGGATGTCGTCGGAGGTGTTGTCGAATGCCTGGGACAACACCGTCAGGCTCTGGGCGAGTTGGGTGGAGTCGATCTCCCCGATGGTCTGTGCCGCCGCCGAGAAGGCCTCGAGCACGTCGTAGGGAGACGTGGTGCGGTCGCGTGGGATCACCTCCCGCGGATTCAGGACCTCGGAGCCACGGGGGTCGAGGGCCAGGTACTTCTGCCCCAGGATCGTCTTGATCTGTATGGAGGCGGAGGTGTTGTCACCGATCCACGCGTCCTTGGCTCCGAACGTCACCTCGACGTGGTCGCCTTCGAGTTCGACCGACATGACCTTGCCGACCTTGACACCGGCGATCCGGACTTCGTTGCCGGGTCTCAGGCCCGCTGCTTCGGTGAACTCGGCACGGTAGAGGGCGCCGGCTCCCAGGAGCGGTAGCGAATCGAAGGAGAAGACCGCCAGCGTCGCCAACAGCATCACGAGGATGGCGAGGGCCCCCACCGCGGCCGGGCTGCGAGGTTCGGCCATGGCGTCTGCAACTCCTCCTCGTCGACCGCGATCCGCGTCTCCCCCTGCTGCACATCCACCTGGGCGGCTCCTTCGTTGCGACCCCGGGCCCGCACGGGATCGCAGACCGCTGCCCAGTCAGTGTGATCACTGTCACTGCGGGTGACAAGTTGCGCGCCCGGACAACGGACAAATGCCGCAGGGGCCGGTGGAACAGGGCCGCGTCGCCGACGCCCGGTCGGAGCCGGGCTCGACGACGACCCGCGGACCCGTTGCACAGCACGCGGGGCGGTGACCGGTTCCGGTCACCGCCCCGCGTCCCTGCGCGTCGGTGGCAGCGTCAGCGCACCATCAGGTCCAGTTCGTCGTCGGCGACGTCGACTCGGACCTGCCCACCCTCGACGAGCACGTCGTCGAGCAGCAGGTCGGCGATGCGGTCGTCCACGGCGCGCTGGATGGACCGGCGCAACGGCCGCGCCCCGAACTCCGGCTGGTGGCCGTGCTCGGCAATCCAGTCGACGGCGGCCTCGGTGAACTCGATCTCGATTCCCTTGGCGTGCAGTCGCTTGCGGCTGTCGTCCAACAGCAGGTCGGTGATCCGGTGCAGCTGCTCGGTGTCGAGCCTGCGGAAGATCACGATCTCGTCGATGCGATTGAGGAACTCCGGCCGCATCGACTCGCGCAGACGACCCATCACCCGGTCCCGCAGCGGCTTCTCGGCCGCCTCGGCGTCCCCGGTGCTGAAGCCCAGCGCCCCGCCGCGGCTCGAGATGATGTCCGAGCCGAGGTTGCTGGTCATGATCACCACGGTGTTGGTGAAGTCGACCGTGCGGCCCTGGCCGTCGGTGAGCCGGCCGTCGTCGAGCACCTGCAGCAGGGTGTTGAACACGTCCGGGTGCGCCTTCTCGATCTCGTCGAGCAGCACGACCGAGTACGGGTTGCGCCGCACCTGCTCGGTGAGCTGACCCGCCTCGCCGTAGCCGACGTAGCCCGGGGGCGCCCCCACGAGACGGCTGACCGTGTGCCGCTCGCCGAACTCGCTCATGTCCACCCGCAGCATCTTGCGCTCGTCGCCGAACAGCACCTCCGCCAGCGCCTTCGCCAGCTCGGTCTTGCCGACGCCGGTGGGACCCAGGAACAGGAAGCTGCCGACCGGCCGATGCGGATCGCTCATGCCGGCGCGGCTGCGCCGCACGGCCCGGGCCACGGCCCGGACGGCCTCGTCCTGCCCGACGACGCGCCGGTGCAGTTCGTCCTCGAGGCCGCGCAGCCGCTCCTTCTCCGCCTGGGTCATCCGCGTCGCCGGGATGCCGGTGGCGCGGGAGACGACCTCGGCGATCAGTTCCGCGGTCACCTCGGGCACCTCGGCACCGGCGGGGGCGCCGGCATCGAGACGGGCCTGCACCTCGGTGATCTGGTCGCGCAGTCGCGAGGCCTGCTCGTAGCGTTCCGCCGCGACGGCCCGGTCCTTGTCGGCCTCGAGCCGGGCCAGCTGCTCGCGCAACGCCTTCTCGTCGACGCGCGGTGAGCGCAGCCGCAGCCGGGCACCGGCCTGGTCGATCAGGTCGATCGCCTTGTCCGGCAGGTGCCGGTCCGGCAGGTACCGCACCGAAAGGTCCACGGCGGCGTCGAGCGCGTCGTCGGTGTACCGCACACCGTGGTGTTCGGCGTAGCGGTCCCGCAGGCCGCGCAGGATCGCGACCGCGTCGTCGTGGCCGGGTTCGCCGACGGTGACCGGCTGGAAGCGGCGCTCGAGCGCCGGATCCTTCTCGATGTGCTTGCGGTACTCGTCGAGCGTGGTGGCGCCGACGATGTGCAGTTCCCCGCGGGCGAGCTTGGGCTTGAGAATGTTGCCGGCATCCATCGCGCCTTCGTTGCCGCCGCCCGCGCCGACGACGGTGTGGATCTCGTCGACGAAGACGATCAGCTCGTCCGAGTGCGCGGCGATCTCGTCGAGCACCTTGGTCAGCCGCTCCTCGAAGTCGCCGCGGTACCGGGTGCCGGCGACCATACCGGTCAGGTCGAGCTGCACGATCCGCTTGCCGCGCAGGCTGTCCGGGACGTCGCCGTCGACGACGCGCTGGGCCAGGCCCTCGACGATCGCGGTCTTGCCGACACCGGCCTCACCGACCAGAACCGGGTTGTTCTTGGTGCGGCGGGAGAGGATCTCGACGGTCTGCTCGATCTCGTCGGCACGGCCGATGACGGGGTCGATGCCGCCGCCGCGGGCACGCTCGGTCAGGTCTACGCCGTACTTGTCCAGGGTGGGGGTGGCGGACTGCTCCTGCGCCGCCTCGGCGGGCGCGGCGGGCTGCAGGGCGGCCTGGAGCGACTGAGCGGTGATCCCGGCCGAGACGAGCAGCCCTCCGACCCCGTGTTCCTGGTCGGCGGCGAGGGCCACGAACAGGTGCTGGGGTTCGATGTAGGTCGCGCCGAGGGCGCGCGTGAGCTGGTGCGCCTCGAGCAGCACCGTCTTGATCGCGCCGGTGAGGGCGGGAGCGGTGACCGCGGTGCGGGTCTGTTCCTGCGGGAGCCGTTGCTCCACCGCGGCCAGGACCTCGGCGGGATCGGCCCCGGCGCGGGTCATGACCGACCGGACCGGGTCCTGTTCCGCCATCACGTGCAGGACGTGGAGCGCGTCGAGGTCCGTGTCGCCGCGTTCGGCGGCGAATCGGGCCGCAGCGGCCATGAGTTCCTGGGTGCCACGGCTCAGGTAGCGGGTGATGTCGATACGCCCAGGGCCACCAGGCCCGAAGAATGCCGGCATTCCGAAGCCTCTCTCTCGGACTTGAGTCTTTCTCACTCAACTAACGTGTCGGGTCCCCTGTCAATTCCACAGATGGTGTGATGTGCGCCATATCCCCGAGGCCCGAATTTCAGTTGTGCACAACATAGCGGTGCGCTACTTTATTTCTCGTGTCCGACGATCTCGCGCTCGACCGGCAGGTCTGCTTCGCGCTCTACTCCGCCTCCCGGGCCACCACCGCCGCCTACCGCGGCATGCTCGACCGGCTCGGCGTCACCTACCCGCAGTACCTCGTACTCCTGGCCCTGTGGGAACAGGAAAGCCGCGGGGACCACGGCGGCCGCGGCGTCCGCGACCTGTGCGACGCCCTCGACCTCGACACCGGCACCCTCTCCCCGCTCCTCAAGCGGCTCGAGAGCGCCGGACTGCTCGAACGCCGGCGGCAGAGCAGCGACGAGCGCCGCGTGCAGATCCACCTCACCGAGGCCGGGCGCGAGCTGCGCGCCCGCGCCGAGGACATCCCCGCGCGCATGGCCCGCGCGAGCGGCCTCGCGGCCGACGAGCTGGCCGCCCTTCGCGACACGCTCCACCGCATGACCGAGGCGCTGCACCGCCCCGAAACACCCGATCCCCATCCCGCCACCCCACAGGAGAAGCCATGAACGTGCTCTACACCGCCGAAGCACTCGCCACCGGAGAGGGTCGCAACGGCCGCGCCCGGACCTCCGACGGCACGCTCGACCTGGGCCTCGCCATCCCCACCGAAATGGGCGGCACCGGCGAGGGCACCAATCCCGAGCAGCTCTTCGCCGCGGGATACGCCGCCTGCTTCCACTCGGCGCTGCAGCTCGTCGCCCGGCAGGACAAGGCCGACGTCGCCGACTCGGCGGTCGGAGCACGCGTCGGCATCGGCCGCACCGACGGCGGCGGCTTCGGCCTGAAGGTCACGCTCGAGGTGTCGCTGCCCCACGTGCCGCGCGCCCAGGCCCTCGAACTGACCGAGAAGGCCCACCAGGTGTGCCCGTACTCGAACGCCACCCGCGGCAACATCGATGTCGAACTCGAGGTCACCGAGGACTGACCCGCGCGGCTCGCCGCGGTCACTCTCGCGCGGCTCGCCGCGGTCACTCTCGCGCGGCTCGCCGCGGTCCGTCCCCAGGCACGCGTAGCGTGGATTGCGTGTGCAGGCAGGACGGGCCGCGGCTCGCGCAGTTCACCGCGGGACTCGGCTTCACGCTCGACGACTTCCAGGTCCGCGCCTGTCGCGCTCTCGACGAGGGCCGGGACGTGCTCGTCTGTGCCCCCACCGGCGCCGGCAAGACGATCGTCGGCGAGTTCGCGGTGCACCTGGCGCTCGCCGCCGGCGGCAAGTGCTTCTACACGACGCCCATCAAGGCCCTGAGCAACCAGAAGCACGCCGACCTCGCCGCGCAACTCGGGGACGAGCGGGTCGGCCTGCTCACCGGAGACGTCTCGGTCGACCCGCACGCACCCGTGGTCGTCATGACGACCGAGGTGCTGCGCAGCATGCTGCACGGCCGCTCGCCCCTGCTCGACGGGCTCACCCACGTCGTGATGGACGAGGTCCACTACCTCGCCGACCGCGAGCGCGGCGCGGTGTGGGAGGAGGCCATCCTCTATCTACCCGGCACCGTGCGCCTGGTGAGCCTGTCCGCGACGGTCAGCAACGCCGAGGAGTTCGGTGCCTGGCTGGGCCGGGTCCGCGGCGCGACCACCGTCGTCGTCGAGGAGACCCGGCCGGTTCCGCTGCACCAGCACGTGCTCGCCGGGGGCCGGCTGTTCGACCTGTTCTCCCCCACCACCGGTGCGATCGACGAGAACCTCGTGCGGTACGTCGCGCATCGCCAGCTCGTCGACGCCGCCCCCGCCGTCCCGTCGCGTCGCCGGCGCCGCCGCACGGCCACGCCCGGCCCGGCCGGCGTCGACCGGCCCGAGCTCGTCGCGCGGCTCGAGGCCGAGTCGCTGCTGCCGGCGATCTGGTTCCGCTTCAGCCGCAGCGGCTGCGACGAGGCCGTCGCCGAATGCCTGCGCTCGTCGCTGCGGCTCACCGAGGCCGCCGACGTCACCCGCATCCGCCGCATCGTCGACCGGCACACCGCCGGCCTCTCCCCCGCCGACCTCGACGCGCTCGGATTCGCCGACTGGCTCGACGGACTCGAACGCGGCTTCGCCGCCCATCACGCGGGCATGGTGCCGGTATTCCGGCACGCCGTGGAGGAGCTGTTCGGCCTCGGCCTCGTCCGGATCGTCTTCGCCACGGAGACCCTCGCCGTGGGCGTCAACATGCCCGCACGGACCGTCGTGCTCGAACGCCTCGTCAAGCACACCACCGCCGGGCCGGTCCGCCTCACCGCCGGCGAGTACACCCAGTTGACGGGACGGGCCGGCCGTCGCGGCATCGATCGGGAGGGCCACGCGGTCGTGCTGTGGAGCCCGGAGGTGCAGCCGGCCACCGTCGCGGGGCTCGCCTCCACCCGCACCTACCCGCTGAACAGCTCCCTGCGGGTGGGCTACAACACCGCCGTCAACCTCGTCGACCGGCTCGGCGTCCCCGGAGCCCGGGACCTGCTCGGCCGGTCCTTCGCCCAGTTCCAGGCGGAGCATTCGGTGGCCGCGCTGGCCACCGCGGCGACGACGAACGCGGCGACGCTCCACCGGCTCGACGACGAACTCGGGGACGCCGAGGGTTTCGCCGAGTACCAGCAGTTGCGCGAGCGGCTGGCCGCGGCACGCACCAGCGGCACCGCCGACGCGGTGACCGCTCTCGCGCGGGCCGTGCGTTCGCACCCCGGGCACCGGCACGCCGATCGGGAACGCCTGATCACCGTCGCCGAGCGCCGTCGCGCGCTGGCCGCCGACACCGAGGTGCTGCGCGGGCAGGTCGCCGCCGCCACCGGCCGGCTCGTGGAGACGTTCGACCGTGTCCTCGGGCTGCTCGACGAACGCGGGTACATCCTGTCCGACCCGTACACCGGCGAGGCGGTGGCCACCGACCACGGCCGGATGCTGGGCCGGATTTATTGCGGCAGCGACCTTCTCGTTGCCGAGTGCCTGAGAACCGGCGTGTGGGCGGGCCTCGATCCGGCCGAGCTGGCCGCCGTCGTGTCGAGTGTGCTCGGCGAATCGCGACGGCCGGCGCCCAGCGGCGGAGCCCCCACGGCCGGTGTCGACGCCGCGTACCGCGCGACGGTCCGGCTGTGGCGGGAGCTGTCGGACGCGGAGCGCCGGCACGGCCTGCCCGCGGGCCCCGAACCGGATCCGGTGGCGATGCGGGCGATCCACCGGTGGGCCCGTGGCGACGGCGTGTCCGCGGCCCTGCGCGAGGCGGCGGAGTCGGATCTGTCGGCGGGCGATCTCGTCCGGCGCTACCTGCGCACCCTCGACCTGCTCGGGCAGATCGGCAGGGGCGAGTGCCCGGTGGAGCCGGCCGGCTTCACCGCGGCCGGGTACCCACAGCGCTCTCCAGTTCGGTGAGCGCGCCCTCGAGGAGCTCGACCAGCCGGTCGAGGGCGGGCACCGCGTGGCGGTCGCCGACCACCCCGAGATCGAGCCGGCCGTCGTTCCCGGTGAGGGTGATGCTCAGTGCCTGCCCGTTCAGCACGGCCGGCACGGGGTAGATGCCGGTCAGCCGCGCACCGTTCCAGTACCGGGTGCGGGAAGGTCCCGGCAGGTAGGAGATCAGCACGTTGAACGGCGGCGGGATCTCGTCGACGAACCGCCGCACCGGCTCGAGCGCGAGCGGGCTCAGCGACAACGCGCTGAGCATCAGGAACTGGGTTCCGCTCAGCGCGGTGACCACCCGGTCGGTGTGGACGAGCGAGTCGGCGATCCGGGCGAGCCGCACCGCGGGATCGGGTTCGTCGGTGGCCAGGCCGATCACCATCGCTCCGACGCCGGGTTCGCGGCCGCCGGGACCGACCGCGGCGCCACCGAGGTTCATCGGCACCGGGAGCATCGCGGTCAGCGGTGCCTCCGGGAGCGCGTACCGCTCGGACAGATACGCGCGCAGGCCGCCGGCGCACATCGTCAGCACGACCGCGTCGATCGTGGTGTCCGCCGACGTCGCAACCGAGTGGAGCCGCTCGATCGGCCAGGAGCGCGCCGCGAGGGTCCGGCCCCGCCCCACCGCGACGTTGAACATCGTGGGCGGCGTCTGCCACGGCAGCGCCACCTGGTGCCGGCGCACGCCCTCCGTGACCAGCCTGCCGATCTCCGGGGTCATCGCGAACACCTCCGCGCCGACCCGGAGCCCGGCGCGCAGCCACGAGGTGGGAAGGGGCGACAGCCGAGCCCGGGGGGCCACCACCTCCGGGCTCCACGGCGCGGGGCAGTCGCGGGCGGCGGGGTCGGTGGACATGCTCCGGTGCAGCAGGCGCAGGCCGGCCGGGCCGTCGGCGAGGGACAGGTGGATCTTCGCGTACATCGCGGTGCGCCCGTCCTCGAGTCCCTCGATGACGTACACCTCCCACATCGGGTGGAGCGGGTCGAGCGGCGAGCCGTGGATCCGGGAGACGAGGGCCAGCAGGTCGGCCATCGAACCGGATCCGGGCACGGCGGTGTGACGTACGTGAAACCGCAGGTCGACGTCCTCGGGACGCGACCACCACGGGTAGCCGGCCCCGCGCAGCGTCCGCACCGGACGCCGGCGCAGCGGATCCGCCACCTCGTCGTGGGCGAGCAGGGTCTCGTACATGCGACGGGCATGGTCGTCCCCGGCATCCGGCGGGGGCTCGAACAACGCGAGAGCCCCGAGGTGCAGTGGACGCGACGAGGTTTCGAGCAGCACGAACAGCGCCTCGGGAAGGCTCATCACCTGCATTCCCCCATCGTGGCGCCGAAACAGCCCGCGCGTGCGGTAACCCGGCCATCTCCGCAGGGACGTGCCCGCGACGCGCGGAAATGGTGTGACGTCTCCGCGCCGCGGGGACTACCCCTCGTCCAGTCCCGGACGACGCGGAGACGTAGGGGGCCGGGACTCCCCGCTCGCATGCCAGGCGGAGTGACCTCCCTGCCGGGATCGCGGCCCGAAGCGACGATAGCAACAAACCGGTCGCACGGTATGTCTTTGGAGCTGGTCCCGCCCGTATTTCTCCGCGCGGGCGTGTTTCGACTCGGGAGCGCGTGGCTATAGCCCTTACACGGGCACCGCCCCACGAGAGGTCTCCCGCGCGGCGCGGCGGCTCGCGGACCGTTGGAGCGACAGGAGCGCGGACCATGACCATCCAATCCGCAGGCGGAGGTGGGGGCGGCGGCACGATGGCACGGCCGAACTCGTCCGGCCTCGCCGACGTCATCGACACCATCCTCGACAAGGGACTCGTCATCGACGCATTCGTCCGCGTCTCGCTCGTGGGCATCGAGATCATCACGATCGACGCACGGGTCGTGGTGGCGAGCGTCGACACCTACCTGCGTTTCGCCGAGGCAGTCAACAGGCTCGAGATCTCCACGACCGAGCCGAAGGGCCTGACGGACGTCGTCGGCGGCGTGGCCGGGAACGTCGTCGAGAAGGCCGCCGAGCACAAGACGAAGGGCGCACTGGACTCCGCCGGCGAACGGGTCCGTGGCCTGCTCGCCGGCAACGAGGACGAACGGGAGCCGGCGCCACGCCGATCCCGCAGCAGAGACCGGTGACGTTCACCTCCGCCGATCGGCGGCCCGCACCCGCCGCCGTCATGGCATGGGTCCGAACTCCGGCCACCGCCGTCCGGTTCCCCGGCGGCCCGGAGCGGGTCTAGTCTCCTCCGGGTGAGGACACGCACCGGTGCGTTCGCGCCGTCCCTGCTGCGGCGCATGGCGGCGCGGGCGACGCTCACTCCTGTCCGGGTCGTGGCGCTGAGCTTCGCCGCCGCGATCGCCGTCGGCACGCTCCTGCTCCTCACGCCCGCGGCGAGCCTGCCCGGTACCGCGACCTCCCTCGTCGACGCCCTGTTCACCGCTACCTCGGCGATGTGCCTGACGGGCCTGGTCGTCGTCGACACGCCCACGCACTGGTCCGGCTTCGGCCAGGGCATCATCCTGGCCCTGATCCAGGCCGGCGGGTTCGGGATCATGACCATGGCCTCGCTCGTCGGCCTGCTGCTCGCGAACCGGATCGGCCTCAAGGCCCGATTGAATACCGCGGCCGAGGTGCGTGCGTCGGGGCTCGGCGACGTCCGCTCGGTCGTCGTCGGCGTCGTGCGGATGAGCGTGTTCATCGAGTCGGTCACCGCGGTGGCGCTCGCCCTGCGGTTTGCGCTCGGCTACGAGGAGCCGCCCCTGCGTGCGGTGTGGCTGGGAGTGTTCCATTCCGTCTCGGCGTTCAACAACGCCGGCTTCGCGCTCTACAGCGACAACATCATCGGCTTCGCCGACGATCCGTGGATCTGCGTGCCGCTGATGCTCGCGGTGATCCTGGGCGGCATCGGGTTCCCGGTCCTGTTCGAAGTGACCCGGCACCTGCGCGGCCGCAGCCACCGCTGGAGCCTGCACACCCGCCTGACCGTGACCGTCACCGCGGTGCTGTTGGTGGTGGGACCGATGCTGGTGCTGGTGCTCGAGTGGACCCGCACCCTGCAGCACTACCACTTCGGCCAGAAGCTGCTCGTCGCCGCGTTCCAGGGCGTGATGCCCCGCACCGCCGGCTTCAACAGCGTCGACTACGCCCAGATGGACCCGGCCACCCTCCTGGTGACGGACGTGCTCATGTTCATCGGCGGCGGCAGCGGCGGCACCGCCGGCGGAATCAAGGTCACCACCTTCGTCCTTCTGCTGTTCGTCATCCTCGCCGAGGCCCGCGGCGAGCGCTCGGTGAGCGTCTTCGACCGGCGCATCGACACCCGGGTCCAGCGTCAGGCGTTGTCGGTGGCCCTGATCGGTGTCGCCCTGGTGATGGTGCCGACCATCGCCCTGTTGGCGGGGACCTCGTTCGACCTCAACGTCCTGTTGTTCGAGGTCACCTCCGCGTTCGCCACCGTCGGCCTGTCCACCGGGATCACGGCCCAGCTGCCCGTCTGGGGGCAGCTGATCCTGGTGCTCCTGATGTATCTGGGCCGCATCGGATCGATCACCCTCGTGAGCGCTCTCGCCGCCCGCGATCGCGGCCGGCGCTACGAACTCCCGGAAGAAAGGCCCTTCATTGGCTAGGAAATCCGCCGCCGACGTGGTGGTCGTGCTCGGGCTCGGGCGGTTCGGCAAGTCGCTCGCGCTCGAGCTGATGAGCCAGGGCACCGAGGTCCTCGGCATCGACTCCAGCGACGCCGTGGTGCAGAAGGTCGCCCACCGCCTGACCCACGCCGTGGTCGCCGACACCACCGACGAGGAATCGCTGCGGCAACTGTCGGTGCACGAGTACGGCCGCGCCGTCGTGGGAATCGGTTCCGATCTCGAGGCCAGCCTGCTCACCGCCTCCGCCCTGATCAACCTGGGCGTGCACAACATCTGGGCCAAGGCGATCAGCAACGCGCACGCGAAGATCCTCACCCAGATCGGGGTGCACCACGTCGTCCGGCCGGAGCACGACATGGGCAAGCGGGTCGCCCACCTGGTGCGCGGCCGGATGATCGACTACATCGAGTTCGACGACGGCTTCGCGATGGTCAAGACGACCCCGCCGGCGTTCGCGATCGGCCGGCGCCTCGGCGACACCGCCGTCCGCTCCGACTTCGGCGTGACCGTCGTGGCGATCAAACGTCCCGGCGAGGACTTCACCTACGCCACCGCCGACACCGTCCTCGCCCCCGGGGACACCATCATCGTCTCCGGGCGGGTCCGGAACACCGAACGATTCAGCGAACTCACCTGACAGCACCGGAACGACGTAGGCTGCAGACGATGTCACCGACAGCGCACCAGGAGCGACCGGACCCCCACCCGGCCGCGGCACCGAACGGCACCGGTCGTGCCCGGTAGCACGCTGAGGACCCGGTTCAGCCGTTCCGACGCCCTGACCGAGCGACCCGACTTCGCGCTGGTGGGCATCCTGCGGGTGCCGCAGCTACAGACCAGCCCGGGCCGGGCGATCGTGCGCCGGATCGGATACGCCCTGATCGCCCTGGCCCTGGTGGTGCTCGTCGTCTACCTCGACCGCGACGGCTACTCCGACGCCCAGGACAACGAACTGTCGTTGCTGGACTGCCTCTACTACGCGACGGTGTCGCTCTCGACCACCGGCTACGGCGACATCACCCCCATCACACCGCAGGCCCGCCTCGTCAACGTCCTGGTCATCACCCCGCTGCGGATCTTCTTCCTCATCATCCTGGTCGGCACCACCCTCTCCGCCCTGACCGAGAGCTCCCGCCAAACCTTCCGCATCCAACGCTGGCGACACCGCGTGCGCAACCACACCGTCGTCGCCGGCTACGGCACCAAGGGCCGCACCGCGGTCGAGGCGATGCTCGGCGACGGCGCCGCGCCCTCGGACATCGTCGTCGTCGACACCGACCCCGTGGTGCTCGACGCCGCCAGCGGCCAGGGCTTGGTCACCGTCCAGGGCTCGGCGACCAAGTCCGACGTGCTGCGCCTGGCCGGGGTGCCGCACTGCGACTCGATCGTCGTCGCCGCCAACCGCGACGACACCGCGGTGCTCGTCACCCTCACCGCCCGTGAACTCGCCCCCGCCGCCAAGATCGTCGTGGCCATCCGCGAATCGGAGAACACCCATCTGCTCCGCCAGTCGGGCGCCGACACGGTGGTGATCTCCTCCGAGACGGCGGGCCGGTTGCTCGGAGCCGCCACCATCACCCCGAACGTCGTGGAAATGATCGAGGACCTGCTCACCCCGGAGGAAGGCTTCGCGATCGCCGAACGCGAGGTCGAACCCGGCGAGGTCGGCGGCTCACCGCGGCACCTCCCCGACATCGTCCTGGGCGTCGAACGCAACGGCCGCCTGCTGCGTGTCGGGTCCCCGGAGGTCGAGGCGGTGGAGGCCGGCGACCGGCTGCTCTACCTCCGGCGCGTCTCGGACTGATCGGAACGTCCCGGACCGGCCGGGGCGTCTCGGACCGACCGTGCGGTTGCCGTCCCGGGTTCCGCTATCCGGCCGGGGCGCACAGCCGCGCCGACAGCTCCCAGAGTCCGCGGGCGACAGCCTCGTCGTGCGAGCGCGAATTGGATTCGACACGCTCGGGGGCGCCCCGCAGCTCGAACAGGCCACCGGGACCGTAGTACCCGCCGGGCTCGACGCCGGGCGCGGTGGCCGCGTACAGCAGCGGCAGCGCTCCGGTCTGCGGGGACTGCCCCACCAGCCGGTTCGCCACGCCCAGGAACACGTCCTGGATCGACTCGGTGTGTGACTGCAGGTTCGTCGAGGAGTATCCCGGGTGCGCGGCCACCGCCACGACCGGGGACTGCTGCTCGGTGAGCCGGCGCTGCAGCTCGTGGGTGAACAGCAGGTTGGCCAGCTTCGACTGCCCGTACGCCAGCCACCGGTCGTAGCGACGGTGCTCCCAGTTCAGGTCGTCGAGATCGATGCGACCGATCCGGTGCATGCCGCTCGACATCGTCACCACGCGGTCGGTGACGCGCTCGCCCAGCAGGGCGGTGAGGGCGAAGTGGCCGAGGTGATTGGTTCCGATCTGCATCTCGAATCCGTCGACGGTGCGGCGCAGCGGTACTGCCATCACGCCGGCGTTGTTGACCAGCACGTCGACCTCGTCGACGCCCCCGGCGAATTCACGCACCGATGCCAGGTCGGCCAGATCGAGGCGCCGCACCCGCGCGTTGGGCCCGATCTCCCGGGCCACGGCCTCGCCCTTGGCCACGTTCCGGCACGCCAGCACCACCCGCGCCCCCGCGGCCCCGAGTGCGCGGGCCGCCACCTCGCCCAGGCCGCTGTTGGCGCCCGTCACCACGAAGGTGCGGCCGTCCTGCTTCGGGATGTCGCGTGTGGTCCAAGCCGTCATGTCGGCCACCCTACGGGGAACGGGACATCCGGGAAAGGAACCCGCTCGGCCACCCGCCCGGCGCCGACACGTCGCCGACACGTTCCCGAAACAGGCCGGCGATAGGGTCGCCTCGCTTCCGTCGCCCGTCGCGCCGGAATTCCGAAGGGAGCAGTAGGAGGGGTCCCGTGCCGCCACGTCGCAGGTCGATACTGCTCGACCGGCTCGAATCCGGGACCCCCGGCCGTCCCCAGCAGGCCATCCTCGACGAACTGCGCCGCGTCATCCTCTCCGGCGCCGTCCCGCCGGGAACCCCCATCCCGGTACCCGAGGTGGCGGAACTGTTCGGCGTCAGCCGCATCCCGATCCGGGAATCGCTGAAAACCCTCATCGGCGAGGGACTCGTCGACCACCGGCGGAACCACGGATACACCGTCGCCCGGCTGACCGCCGCCGAACTCCGCGAGATGTATCTCGTGCGGGAAACCCTCGAGACGGCAGCACTGACGGCGGCGGTGGCGCTGGCCACCGAAGCCGATCACGCCCACGCCGCATGGGTCCACGCACGCCTCGAACGCGCCGTCGCCGACGACGATCCGCACACCTACCACCGCGAGAGCCGCGAGTTCCACCTGGCGCTGGCCGGCCCGTCGCGCATGCACCGGCTGCTGCACATGCTCGAATCGGCTTGGAACATCACCGAACCCGTGCAACCGATGGTGCACGTGTCCGCGGTGCAGCGGACGGTTCTGCATGCCGAGCACGAGCGGATGCTGACCGCGTTCCTGGCCCGGGACACGGCGGGGCTCCTCGCCGCCGCCGACGCCCACAACCATCGGCTCGATTCCGTGATCGCGACGCTGCCCGCCGACGCCGGGTTGCTGACCCCGGAAGATATACCGATCGGGAAACCCACCGGCAACACCTGATCGTTACCGTTCACCTCATCGGAATTCACCACCGTCGCTGAGATTCCGGGTCCACTGCCTTCCTCGCGGACCTGCGCCGTGCCGAACCGATCGGCACCCCGCCGGTCGTCGACGTCCAGGAGTACCCATGACCGAATTGATCTCTCCCCGCCGTGATCTGCCGCGCGGCGCCGTGCTCGGCGCCGACGACCTCGTCGAAGCGGCGGGCCACCCCGTCGGCGGCGGGCTGGTCGAGCCGGACTACGACCCGCGGCTCACCAACGAGGACCTCGCCCCGCTGAAGAAGCAGAGCTGGGGCTCGTACAACATCTTCGCGTTCTGGATGTCCGACGTGCACAGCGTCGGGGGCTACGTCACCGCCGGCAGCCTCTTCGCCCTCGGCCTGGCCAGCTGGCAGGTGCTGGTGGCCCTGCTCGCCGGCATCACGATCGTCTACTTCTTCTGCAACCTCGTCGCCAAGCCCAGTCAGGTGACCGGCGTGCCCTATCCGGTGATCTGCCGCAGCGTCTTCGGGGTGCTCGGCGCGAACATACCCGCGATCATCCGCGGCCTGATCGCGGTGGCCTGGTACGGAATCCAGACGTTCCTCGCCTCGGCGGCGCTCGATGTGGTGCTGATCAAGCTGTTCCCGTCGCTGGCCCCGTACGCGGTGGTGGAGGACTACGGCTTCGCCGGACTCTCCGCCCTGGGCTGGGGCAGCTTCCTGACCCTGTGGGTCGTGCAGGCCTGCGTATTCTGGCGCGGCATGGAGTCGATCCGTAGGTTCATCGACTTCTGCGGTCCCGCAGTCTATGTCGTGATGTTCCTGCTGTGCGGCTACCTGATCTCCCAGGCCGGTTGGAGCGCAATCGATCTGAATCTCGGCTCGGTGACCTACACGGGCCTGGATGCGATTCCGGTGATGCTGGGCGCGATTGCGCTGGTGGTGTCCTACTTCTCCGGACCGATGCTGAACTTCGGCGATTTCTCCCGCTACGGAAAGTCCTTCGCCGCGGTGAAGAAGGGCAACCTCCTCGGCCTGCCGGTCAACTTCCTGGTGTTCTCGCTGCTCGTGGTGATCACCGCGTCGCTGACCCTGCCCGTGTACGGCGAGCTGATCACCGATCCCGTCGAAACGGTCGCCCGCATCGACTCGACCTTCGCGATCGTGCTCGGTGCCCTGACGTTCACCGTCGCCACCATCGGCATCAACATCGTCGCCAACTTCATCTCCCCCGCCTTCGACTTCTCCAACGTCAGCCCCCAGCGGATCAGCTGGCGCGCCGGCGGAATGATCGCCGCCGTCGGCTCGGTGCTGATCACCCCGTGGAACCTGTACAACAACCCCGATGTCATCCACTACACCCTCGAGACGCTCGGCGCGTTCATCGGTCCGCTGTTCGGCATCCTGATCGCGGACTACTACCTGGTGCGGAGGCAGAAGGTGATCGTCGACGATCTGTTCACCATGTCCGAGCGCGGCGCGTACTGGTACCGCAAGGGCTACAACCCCGCCGCGGTGATCGCCACCGTCGTCGGCGCCGCCGTCGCGGTGATCCCGGTGCTGGTCAAGTCCGCGCCCGGCATGCACACCGCCGCGCAGTACAGCTGGTTCATCGGGTGCGGCCTCGGCCTGGCCGTCTACTACGTCCTCGCCACCCGCACCGCCCTCGCGGTCCGCGTCGGCGACGGTTCCGCCGAACCGGTGAGCGTGGGCTGATCGGAATGCGCATCAAGGTCGTCAACCCGAACACCACCCGGTCGATGACCGCCACCATCGAGGCGTGTGCCCGGACCGTCGCCGGCCCGGGCACCGATGTCGAGGCGGTCAGCCCCACGATGGGTCCCGCCTCGATCGAGAGCCACTACGACGAGGCGCTCGCCGTACCGGGTGTGCTCGCCGAGATCGCCGCGGGCGAGGAGGCCGGCGTCGACGGATACGTCATCGCCTGTTTCGGCGACCCGGGGCTCGACGCAGCGCGGGAGATCGCCGCCGGACCCGTCGTCGGCATCGCGGAGGCCGCCATGCACGCGGCCGCGCTCCTGGGCCGTGGCTTCTCCGTCGTCACGACGCTGGGCCGGACCACCGGCCGGACGTGGGATCTGGCCGAACGGTACGGCCTGCGCCGGTCCTGCCTCGGCGTGCACGCGTGCGAGCTGCCGGTGCTGGACCTCGAGACCGATCCCGACGCCCGCAAGATCGTCACGGAGGCCTGTTTCGAGGCGCTCGACTCGGACGGCTCCGACGCCGTCGTGCTCGGGTGTGCCGGCATGGCCGACCTGTGCGCACACATCTCCGAGGAGCTCGGCGCCCCGGTCGTGGACGGGGTGGCCGCGGCGACGTTGTTCGTCCAGTCCCTGGTCACGCTGGGTCTGCGCACCGGCAAACGGGGCGAGTTCGCCGTCCCGCCGGCGAAGCCGTACGCGGGCCTGCTGGCGCCGTTCGCTAGAGCTCGAACCGCACGCCCGTGAGCTTCTCCGACAGCTCCCACAGTTGCCGGGCGGTGTCCGGATCTCCGGCGCGGCGGCTGTAGGCGGCCACGGTCGGCGGGCCGTACAGCTCGAAGAAGCGGTCCGGCCCGATGTAGCCGCCGGTCACCTCGGGATCGGCGGCGGCCACCACCACGGATTCGGCGCCCTGGGCCGGGGTGCGCTCGAGCACTCTCTTCCCGAGGCGGAACAACTGGTCGAACCACGTTCCGGTGTGCGTGCCGACGTCGGTGGCCGCGTAGCCCGGATGCGCGGCCACCGCCCGCAGCGGCGATCCGGCGGCCGCCAGCCGGCGCCCGAGCTCGAGGCTGAACATCAGGTTCGCCAGCTTCGATTCCGCGTAGGCCAGCGAGCGGCTGTAGTGCCGGCGGCGCTCCCAGTTCAGGTCGTCGAGATGGATGCGCCCGAACCGGTGACTCATGCTCGAGACGGTGACCACGCGGTCGGTGAGCCGATCGAGCAGCAGCCCGGTCAGCGCGAAGTGCCCGAGGTGGTTGGTGCCCATCTGCATCTCGAAGCCGTCCACCGTGCGGCTCAGCGGCACACCCATCACGCCGGCGTTGTTGACGAGCACGTCGACGGTCTCGATGCCCGACGCGAACTCCCGCACCGACGCCAGGTCGGCGAGATCGAGCCGGCGCACCTGCGCGTGCGGACCGATATCCCGCGCGACCGCCTCGCCCCTGGCCACGTTCCGGCACGCGAGCACCACGTCGGCACCGGCGGCACCGAGCGCCCGGGCGGTGGCCGCACCGAGGCCGCTGTTCGCGCCGGTCACCACGAAGGTGCGGCCCCGCAGGGTGCCGGGTGCCGGCGGGGAGAACCGTTCAGGCACCGATGGAGGACTTCATCATGGGCAGCATCGCCCACAGTTGGTCCTGCCAGTAACCCCACGTGTGGGTGCCGGCGGCCGGGAAGTCGAAGTGGGCGGAGTTGATGCCCAGGGTCGCCAACCGCACCTGGAACGCGCGGTTCTGCGCCAGGGCGAGCGCCTCGAGTCCCATCGCGTTACCCGTGTTGAACACCCCGATCGCGGAGTTCGGCCGGTCGTGCTGGCCGGGCAGGCCGCTGCCCGCGGAGATCCACATCGGCAGCCCCCGCATGCTGGGCGCGGCGACGAACGGGTCGTTGCGCAGCCACGCCGAGTTCCACGGCGGGCCCCACATCGAGTCGGCGTTGTAGCCGCCGGAGTCGATCATCGCGAGGCGGATCGCCTCGCGCATACCGGGCGCGGACAGGTTCAGGTAACCGGACATGGAACCGGCGAAGCGGAACTGGTCGCGGTGGTAGGCCGCGAGGATCAGCGCCGCGTTGCCTCCCATCGACAGGCCCACGATCGCGTTGCTGGAACGGTCGATGCCGTACGTACCGGCCAGGAAGTCCGGCAGGTTCTGGGTGAGGAAGGACTCCCACTTGTAGGTGTAGCGCTGGCCGTTGAGGTTGCTCGGCGCGTACCAGTCCGTGTAGAAGCTCGACTGGCCGCCGACCGGCATCACCACGTTGACGCCGTGATCCGACAGCCACGCGGCGTTCGTCTCGTGCTCCCAGCCGCTCACGTCGTTGGTGGCGCGCAGGCCGTCGAGCAGGTACATGGCCTTGTTGCTGCCGTTGTTCGCCAGCCAGATGCGGACCTTGATCTGGCCGACCCCGCCCGGCGCCGGCACCCAGTGTTCCCGCAGGCGGGAGTAGGGGTCCGCCGAGGCGGTGCCCGCGCCGGCGAAGGCCACCGCGAGCGGCAGCACGAGCGCCGCGATCAGGAATCGGACGAGCGCCCGAACCCCTCGGCGTCCGGCCTTGGTTCTGGAAGTATGAGTCACACCAGGCTCCATCAGCACATCTGTAGCAACAACAACTGTGGCCCCGACAGTTACGCAACAACACGGTAGAGGTCCACGTCGGCCTGTACGAGGCTTGCACATAATCGTTATCGAGCAAAGCCGAACCGAAAGGCAGGCGCAATGAGCAGCGACCTCGGCAGGCGGCCGGTCACCGTCGGAATCGACGGCTCCGACGCCGCGAAACAGGCCGCGACCTGGTCCGCAGCCGTCGCCGCGCGGCTCGGCACGAACCTGCAGCTCGTCCATTCGCTGCCGGGCCCCCGGAATTATTTCAGTGACGCCGCGCTGCGCGCGCGGACCGAATACACCCAGCGCCTCGCCGATATCGGCCGTGAACTGCTCGACGACACCGCGGCGGCGCTGCACCGGCGGCACCCGGATCTCGAGGTGGTCACAACCGTCCATGACGGCCCACCCGACCTGGCGCTGCTCGAACACGGCGACCGCAGCCGGATGCTCGTGCTCGGAGCCACCGGCACGGGTGCGCTCGGTTCGCTGCTCACCGGCTCCACCGCGCTGCGGGTCGCCAACCGGTCCACCTGCCCGGTCGTGGTCTGGCGGGGCGATCCGGTCCCCGAACCGGGCACGGACCGCCGGCCGGTGCTGGTCGGCATCGACGGCAGCGAGGACGCGGGCCCGGTGGTCACCGCCGCGTTCGACATGGCCGCGGCGCTCGGGGTCGGCGTCCTCGCCGCGCACGCGTGGGGTGCCGGGGAGGTGGCGGGCCGCACCTCGGCGCTCGAACTGATCGACTGGGCAGTCGTCGAGGCCGAGGAGACGGCGTTGCTGTCCGAGTGCATCGCCGGGCAGCGCGAGCGGTACCCGGACGTGCCGGTCACCGAGATCGTCGAGCAGATCGGCGCCCGGCACCTGCTGCTGCGGCTGGCGACGCACGCTCAGTTGAGCGTCGTCGGCAGCCACGGCCGGGGACTGCTCGGCGGCCTGCTCCTGGGCTCGACGAGTCAGGCGCTGCTGCACCACGCGCCGTGCCCGACCATGATCTGCCGTCCGGGGGTGTGACGATGCTGCGCGGATCGATCCGGCTCGGCCGGGTCGCGGGGATAGAGATCCGGGCCCACTGGTCGCTGCTCGCGACGCTCGGGCTGCTGTCGTGGCTGCTTGCCGGGGCGATCCTGCCCGCCCGGATCAGCGGTCCGAGCCCCGCACAGTTCTGGATCGCGGGCGTCGCCGCGGCGGTGGGCCTGCTGGTGTCGCTGCTCGCCCACGAACTTGCGCACTCGGTGGTGGCGGGCCGCTACGGAGTCGGGGTGGACGGGATCACGCTGTGGCTGCTCGGCGGCGTCTCCGAGCTGCGCGACGAACCCCCGAACCCGAAAGCCGATCTGCGTATCGCGCTGGCCGGACCGCTCACGAGCGTCGGGATCGGCGTCGTCGCGCTGGCGGCGGCCTCGTTCCTCGGCCCGCCCGTCCCGGAGCTGGTGACCGCGACGATCGGCTGGCTCGGCGCGACCAACCTGGTGCTGGCCGTGTTCAACCTGTTGCCGGGTGCGCCGCTGGACGGGGGACGGGTCGTGCGGGCGGTGCTGTGGCGCCGCACCGGCGACCGCCTCGCGGCCGCGAGCGGCGCCGCGCGCTCCGGCCGCGCGGTGGGGCTGGCGCTGATCCTGCTCGGCGCCGCCGAGACGCTCGCCCTCGGCAGCGCGGGCGGCCTGTGGCTGATGCTCCTCGGCTGGTTCCTGCGGACCGCGGCCAACGCCGAGCTCGCGAACGCGTCGCTACGGCATCAGCTCGGCGACACCCGGATCGGCGACGTCATGACGCCGTCGCCGGTGGCCGCCCCCGCGCGCTGGAGCGTGGCGCAGCTCCTCGCCGTCGCGGCCCGCGGCTCGCACCACCGGGTCTTCCCCGTCGTCGACGACGGCCACCGGCCCACCGGGGTGGTGTCGCTGTCCGACCTGACGCCCGTCCCGGAGGGCGAGCGCACGGTCGTCGCGGTCTCGGACCGGGCCCGGCCGCTGCCCGCGGCGGCGCGGGTGCCCGCCGACGCGTCGCTCGCCGAGGTCGCGAGCCGGGTGCTGCTGCGGCCGGGGCTCGACCTCGTGGCCGTCGTGTCGGGCGAACGACTGGTCGGCATCGTCACGGCGACGGACCTGGTGCGGGCCTGCGATCGCAGCGCGCTGGGCCTGCCCATCCGCCGCACACCGCCGCCGGACGAGCAGACCCGACCCGGGTATCCCTAGTCGCGCCGGACCACGAGCAGCGGGCACGGCGTCGTGTGCAGCAGCGCCCGGCTCGTCGAGCCGAGCAGCATGCCCTCGAAGCCGCCGCGGCCGCGGCTGCCGACGACGAGCAGCCGGGCGTTCTCCGCCCGCTCGAGCAGGTGGCGCACCGGGCGGTCCCGCACGACGACCCGTTCCACGTCGACGTTCGGATAGTCCTGCGTGCGGCCGGCGAGGGACTCGGCGAGCACGACGCTCTCCTGCTGGTCGACGTCCTCCCAGGTGGCTCCGGGCGTGCCGGCGACGACGTCGACGAGGTCTCGGTCGGACCATGCGTGCACCGCCACCAGCGGCGCCTTGTAGCGGTCTGCGGCCTCGAACGCGACGTCGAGGGCGTGCAGGCTCGCCGGCGAGCCGTCGACACCGACCACGACGGGGCCGTCCGCGCCCCGTCCGCTCTCGTCGGGCCCGGGGATCACCGCGACGGGACAGTGCGCGTGCGCGACCACCGCGGAGGTCACCGATCCGACCAGTCCGCCGGTGAACTCGCCGAGACCGCGCCGGCCGAGGACGAGCATCCGTGCCCGACCGGAATACCCGAGCAGCGCCTGTGCGGCCACCAGGCTCGACTGTTCGGTGCGTACGGACAGCTCGGGGTGCTCGCGTTCCACGGTCTCCGCGGCGGACGCCAGGTTCCGTCGCGCGGTGAATCGCAGTTCGTCGACGAACGGCGACGAGGCGCCGATCCCGCCGGCGTTCGCGCTGGAGACGAGCAGCAGCGGCACCCCCGTGGAGACGGCCTCGCCGGCCGCCCACCGCAGCGCGGCGCGCGCCGGCGCCGATCCGTCGACCCCGACCACGATCGGCGCATCATTCATCGCCCGCTCCTTGTCCCGTTCCGTCCGGTTCTTCCGCCACCAGTGTCGCCATCCTGCGGTCGCCGCGCGGTCGGTTGGCGGAAACAGTTACCGTGCGGGTGTGCGCCGTGCCCCGCTGCCCGTCCGCGACGGCCTGAATCCGACCCGCCTGCGCCTGCCCGACGGCGGCTCCTGGGCGACGGTGGCGGAGTTTCTGCTGGCGCGCTTCCCCGCCGACGCGGCGCGCGTGCAGGAGAAGGTCGCGGCCGGTGAGGTCGTCGACGGTGCCGGCGCGGCGATCACCGGGAACACCCCGTACGCGGCAGGCCGATTCGTGTACTTGTACCGCGATCCGCCGGTCGAGGAGCGGGTGCCGTTCGAGATCGATGTCCTGCATCGCGACGAGCATCTGCTGGTGGTGGACAAGCCGCACTTCCTGGCGACGACACCGCGTGGGTCGTGGGTGGCCGAGACGGCGCTGGTGCGGCTGCGCCGGGAACTCGACCTGCCGGAGCTGAGCCCGGCCCATCGGCTCGATCGACTCACGGCGGGCGTGCTGGTCTTCACCGTCCACGCCGGTGCGCGCCGGGCCTACCAGTCGCTCTTCGATGCCCGCCGGGTCGACAAGGAGTACGAGGCCGTGGCCCGGCACGTGCCCGGGATGCGGTTTCCGCGCGAGGTGCGCAGCCGCATCGTCAAGGAGCGCGGCGTGTTGCAGGCGCGGGAGGTGCGGGGTGAGATCAACGCCCTCAGCCGCGTCGAACTGCTCGAAACGGACGCCGGGCTGGGCCGTTACCGGTTGCTGCCCCGCACCGGCAAGACGCACCAGTTGCGCGTGCACATGAATTCGCTCGGCCTGCCGATCCTCGGGGACAACCTGTATCCCGATGTATATGACGTTGCGCCCCAAGACTATTCACGACCACTGCAGTTGCTGGCCCGCGCCGTGGAGTTCGACGATCCGTATACAGGTCGACGGACCCGCTTCGCCAGCGCCCGAAACCTGGCAGCATGGAGGCACAGCACACCAGGACCCCGTTGATCGCACGGGCTCACGTCTTGGAGGACCCCATGGATAACGGCACCGTCTCGCGCACCTACGACGGCCGCGTCGCCCTGCGCTTCCAGCACGCCTTCGCCCATCCCCCGGACCGCGTATGGCGGGTCATCACCGACCCCGAGTACCTACGCGCCTGGTTCCCGGCCCGCGTAGAACTGGATCTCACCCCCGGTGCCCAGCTCGTCTTCCATGCCACCGAGCAGCAGGCCGAGCGCCTCGGGCTGCCCGCCGACCACACCGCCACGGGGACCGTCATCTCCGTGCATCCCGGGCGCATCCTCGAGTACATGTGGGACGCCGAGGTCCTGCACTGGGAACTGGTGCCGGACGGGTCCGGGGGCTGCTGGCTGACGCTCACGCACACCGTCGAGGACGAGGACTCGGCCTACGCGCACGGCGCCGACTGGCACGCCGGGTTCGAGGTGCTCGAGGCCCAGCTGGAGGGCCGGGACGTGAACTGGTCGCCGTGGGAACGCGCCCGGGAACTCGCCGACAAGTACCGCAACCCGTCCGACTGATCCCACTCGTCCGGTTGCCGGCGGCTATCCGTCCCGTCCGCTCCGGTCGACGAAGACCTCGTCGACCGGACGTCGCGACGTGGTGGGCAGTCCCCGCGCGCTGCGGGCCCCCAACCGGATCACCACCTGGGGAAATCCCGCGACCTCCCCGGTCCGCGCCGTCGCCGTGCGCACGATGCCGCGGCTGGCCTCGATCTCCGTCACGTGGGTGAGCGGGCACGTCGCCAGATGCGCCGCGGTGGCCTCGAGCAGTACCGCGGACATCGCCTCCCCCGCCCGCAGCCAGTCGATCCGCTCGTCGGCCCGGGTGCTGAGCACCGCCAGCGCCGACGCGTCCGCCTTCGGCTGCGCAGTGTCCAGAGTTCCTGCGCCCGTGGGGAACCGCCGTCCCACATCGATGTCCCCGGCGGCCTCGTCGTCGAGCAGCGCGGACGCCGGCACGCCCGTGTCGCCGGGCTCCGCGCGACCGGTCCACCAGGCCAGCTCCTGCCGGTATGCCTCGTCGCCCTCGCGGATCGCCGCGCTCAGTTCCGACGCCCGCGCGAGGTCCGAGCGGGCCTCGGCGTCGAGGATCGACAGCGACGCCCCCTCCCGGCGGGCGGCGTTCTCCAGATCCACCAGGCTCTCGCGCAGGGTCGTGGGCGCCGCGAACGGCCGCCGGTCGGTGTGCCGGGCGCCGATCGCGAGGGCGAGGGCGGCGTCACGGGCGTCGACCGTGTGGGGCCGGTCGAAGTCGAGAACGGCCAGCAGGTCCGGTCGCGACGGATCCGGAAGCCGGGTCACGGTGGGGATCCACGACGCGGCGGACAGCGCGACGCGGGCGTGGTGCAGCGCCGCCCCGCAGCCGAGAACCAGCTGCCGGCCGCTCGGATCGGTGTGGCCGAGCATGCGCTCGGCGACGGCATACAGTTCGAGCCGTTCGCCCGTCCACTCCCAACGCCACGGCTGGCTGTTGTGCAGGGATGGCGCCCGGCACGCCGACTCGACCGCATCCCGGATCGCCGCGGTGTCCGGCCGGATCTCAGTAACCATCGTTGTCTCTCCCCCAGCCGCTCGACTCGACCGCATGCCGCTCCACGGACTCGACGATCTGCGCGGCCCAGGTCCCGATCGCGTCCCAGTCCCGGAAGTCTCCGGTGCGTCCTCCGGTCATGCGGGCAACCACGCGTTCGCCGGCGCCGAGCACCTCCGGATCCAGTTTCCCGGCGAACATCCGGTGCTCGCGCGCGCCCGTGCGCTCCGTCGCCAGGGAGGCGTCGTACGGCCTGTTCACGGGGCGGTCCTGGTCGCCGATCGGGCCCGAGGAGAACAGGAACACGGCGCGCTCCCGCAGCGCGCCGGCGTGCCGATCGACGAAGGTCTTGGCGGGATGCAACCAGTGCCCGAGGTAGACGGCGCTGCCGAGGACCACCGCGTCGTAGCCGTCCACGGCGTCGACCTGCTCGGGCGCGACGACGTCGACGTGCGCTCCCTTGTCGCGCAGGGCGGCCGCGAGCGCCGTGGCGATCTCCGTGGTGGAGCCGTGCCTGCTCGCCGCCGTCACCAGAATCCTCATCTGTGTCCTCCCCGGCCCAGGTTATTCGATGATCGCCCGACGGGCACGCGGTCGGACAGAGTCGAAGGGCCCCGCTCCCGGGCCGGCCGCAGCCGGGCCGTTGCGGCGATCACGTGCGACGGGCACAGGTCGGCGCCGGGGTGGCAGAGTGGTCTGACGAACGCCGCCGACGAGTGCGACGAGGACACGCAGGGCAACCGCCGGAACAGGAGTCGGATCGCATGACCACGCCGCCCAGGATCGACGCGGTTCAGGAATCGGAACGCAAGTACGCGGTCGGGCACGCGCAGCAGCTGCCGGACCTGTCGGGCCTGCCCGGCGTCGCCGGACACCCCGAACCCGACCTTCAGCAGCTGTCGGCGCGGTACTACGACACCGACGATCTGCGACTGCTGCGCGCCGGGATCACCCTGCGCCGCCGCGAGGGGGGTCACGACGCCGGCTGGCACGTGAAGCTCCCGGCCGGCACGGACACCCGGACCGAGGTGCGCTTCCCCCTCGGCGACGACACCGCCCGGCCACCGGCCGAACTGCTCGCCCTCCTGCACGGGGTGCGCCGTGCGCGTCCCGTCGCGCTCGCGGCGGTGCTGAACACGCAGCGGTGGCGCCACCGCCTGATCGACGACGAGGGGCGGGCCCTCGCCGAGATCGTCGTCGACGACGTCGTCGCGACCCGAGGGGAGGGCAGCGAGCCGCAGCGGTGGCGCGAGATCGAGGTCGAGCTCGCCTCGGCCGGAACCGATCTGCTCGATGTCGTCGAGGATCGGCTGACCGCCGCCGGAATCGAGCGCGCCCCGAATCCCTCCAAGCTGCATCGGGCGCTCGCCGATCTGCTGCCCACCGAGGAGCCGGTGCCCGGCCCGGCCGGGCACCTGCGCGACTACCTGCGCGGCGAGCTGCGCACCCTCGAGCTCGCCGAGATCGGCGTGCGCCGGGACGCCCCGGACGCCGTCCACAGCATGCGCAAGGCCCTGCGCCGGATCCGCAGTGCCCTGCAGACGTATGCGGGAACCTTCGCGATCGACGACAGCCTGGTCGACGAACTACGTTGGGCGGGAAGGAAACTCAGCCCCTCGCGCGACCTCGAGGTGCAGTGGGAGCGCATCGTGGACCGCGTCGGGGAGGTGCCCGTGGAAGCGCAGCGCGAGGCCATCCGCGCCCGCGTCGACGAGTACTTCTCCGCCCGGTCGGACGCGGCCCGGCTCGAGGCCGTCGGCACCCTCGACTCGGACCGCTACGCGGCCCTGCTGGGTTCGCTCGACGCACTGATCGACGGGCTGGCGAGGGGGGCAGTCGGATCCGGTCCAGGCGAACAGCGACGAGAGGTTCGCCCGAAGGACCTCGACCGCGCCCTCGCCCGCCTCGCGAAGAAGGTCTCGCGCCGGGTCCGCAACGCCGGGGAGGCAGCCACGCACGCCGAGCGGGACGAACTCGTCCATCGGGCCCGCAAGGGCGCCAAGCGGATGCGCTACGCCATCGAGGTGCTGCGGCCGCTGCATCGCAAGCGCGCCCAGCGCGCCCTCGATCATTTCGACGACTTCCAGGATCTGCTCGGCGAATTCCAGGACTCGGTGGTCGCCCGCGAGCACCTGCTCGACATGGTCTCCGAGCAGGACCACACCGCCGAGTCGAGCTTCGGCCTCGGGATCGCCTACCAGCGCGAACTCGAGATCGGTGAAGCGCAGGTCGCGCAGCTCGAACGCGCGTGGAAGCGGGCGCGGCGGGCGGCGAAACCGCTGTGGAAGTGAACCACTGCCGACCGTGTCCTTGTCCCCTGGCCGACCACCGCCGAGAAAGGGCATGCTGAGCCCGGACGACGGAAGGAGGCGCGCATGAGCACCCCTGGAGAGATGCGAGCATGGCGTGTCGACATCCCACGCCCCGCGGCGGAGCATCCGCTGCGACCGGTCCGGGAACCGATTCCCGAACCGGCGCCCGGGGAACTGCTGGTGCGTGTCCTCGCGTGCGGGGTGTGCCGTACCGACCTGCACGTGAGCGAGGGCGACCTGCCGGTGCACCGGCCGCACGTCGTCCCCGGCCACGAGGTCGTCGGCGAGGTGGTCGGTGGCGACCTCGGCGAGCACCGGGTAGGCGACCGGGTGGGCATCCCGTGGCTGCGCAGCACGTGCGGCCGGTGCCGGTACTGCCTGCGCGGGGACGAGAACCTGTGCCCGAACTCCACCTACACGGGCTGGGACGCGGACGGCGGTTACGCCGAATATGCCACCGTCCCTTCCGCTTTCGCACTGCCGCTGCCGTCCGGGTACGCCGACGCGGAACTCGCCCCCCTGCTGTGCGCCGGCATCATCGGCTATCGGGCGCTGCTGCGCGCCGAGGTTCCGGACGGCGGCGTGCTCGGCCTGTACGGCTTCGGCGGCAGCGCCCACCTCGCCGCGCAGGTCGCCCTCGCCCGGGGCGCCCGCGTGCACATCATGACCCGCGGCAAGACCGCCCGGCGGCTCGCCCTCGAACTCGGCGCGGCCTCCGCGCAGGGCGCATACGACGAGCCGCCCGAGCCGCTGAACTCGGCGATCCTGTTCGCCCCCGCCGGGGAACTGGTGCCCACCGCTCTCGCCGCACTGGACGCCGGCGGCACGCTCGCCGTCGCCGGCATCCACCTCAGCGACGTGCCCCCGCTGAACTACCAGCAGCACCTGTTCCGCGAACGCCAGGTGCGCAGCGTCACGGCCAACACCCGCTCCGACGCACACGAGTTCCTCGGCTTCGCGAACGAACACCGCCTGCGCGTCACCACCACCGCGTACGGGCTCGACCGTGCCGACCGCGCGCTCGAGGACCTGTCCGCGGGGCGTTTCGGCGGCGCGGCGGTCCTGGTTCCGTGAAACACTCGACATGCGCCCCCGAGCGCGGAGAATGCACCGAGAAGGAGTTCGAATGAGCACACTTGCCAACCGGAATGCCGTCGTAGCGGGCGTGGACGGTTCCGCCGTCGCCACGAGTGCGGCCCGGTGGGCGGCCGCCCTCGCCGCTCGTCTCGGAGCGCCCCTGCACCTGGTGCACTCGCTGCCCAGCGAGGGCATCTTCTACAGCGAGGCCGCGGTGCTCATCCAGGCGCAGATGGTCGACCAGCTCCGGGAGGACGGCGAAGCGATCCTGTCGAACGTCACCGACGTGGTCCGCTCCGACCATCCGGATCTCGAGGTGCAGAGCTTCATCGGTCCGGGCCCCGCCGCCAACTCACTGCTCGAGGCCGCCGAGGACGCCCGCCTCGTGGTGATGGGCGCCACCGGTGCCAACGCCGTGGAGAATTTCCTGCTCGGCTCGACCGTGCTGCGCGTGGCCAACCACGCCCCGTGCCCGGTGGTGGTGTGGCGCGGCGACACAGCACGACCGCTGCCGGACACCCGGCCCATCGTCGTCGGCGTCGACGGCAGCGAGCTGTCGACGGCCGCGGTCGGGCACGCCTTCGAGTACGCCTCGCTGTTCGGTGTGCCGCTGGTCGCGGTGCACTCCTGGATCGGGGACGCCGCCCTCGGCGTCGGCACGGTCGCGACGCTGGTGGACTGGGAGGCGGTGGGTGAGTCCGAATCCGCGGTCCTGTCCGAGACTCTCGCCGGCTGGCACGAGAAGTTCCCCGACGTGGAGGTCCGCCGCGTCGTGGACCGGGGCCCCATCGCGAAGGTGATCCTGCGCCAGCTCGAGGACGCACAGCTCGTCGTGGTGGGCAGCCACGGCCGCAGCCAGTTCACCGGCGCACTGCTCGGGTCGGTGAGCCAGAACCTGCTGCACAACGCGCCCTGCCCGATCATGATCAGCCGCAAGAAATGACGACCGGCCGGTGCCGCCCGTCGCCGGGCGGCACCGGCTCAGGCCGTCACGGTCCCGAACGCCATACCCACCGCGTACGTCACGATCATCGCGAGCGCACCGCCGATCACCACGCGGGACGTCGCCCGGCCGCGGCGCGCGCCGCCGAGCCACGCGCTGACCGAACCCGTCAGGGCCAGCGCCACGAGCACCGACACGAACGTGACGGGGATCCGCAAGCTCGCCGGGGGCAGCACGATCACGAGCAGCGGCACGAGGGCGCCGACGGTGAACGAGACCGCCGACGACAACGCCGCGGCCCACGGATTGGCCAGCGCCTCGGGATCGATGCCGAGTTCGACCTCGGCGTGCGCGGCCAGCGCGTCGCGCTTGGTCATCTCCTTCGCCGCGGAGCGCGCCGTCGCCCTCGACATCCCCTTGCCCTCGAGCAGCGCGGTCAGCTCCTCGAGTTCGGCGTCCGGCATCTCCTCGAGCTCGCGACGTTCCTTGTGCAGCAGCGCCCGCTCGGTGTCACGCTGCGTGCTGACCGACACGTACTCCCCCAGGGCCATCGACACCGCGCCGGCCGCGAGCCCGGCGAAACCCGCTGTGAGGATCGTCGATTCGTCGGTGGTGGCGGCGGCCACACCGACGACGAGGCCGGCCGTGGAGACGATTCCGTCGTTCGCGCCCATCACGCCGGCGCGCAGCCAGTTCAGTTTCGCCGAGATGCCTCCGGAGTGCGGCTCGACGTCGGCGTGATTGAGGGAAGGATCGGTCGACATGCCGCCAGGCTAGGGCGATTCCGCGCGCCGCGGTAGCAATGCGAGCCTGTCCTCACCACGGTCCCGGACCGAGTTCCCGCTCCAGCCACGCGGCATCGGGGAGGGCGCCGTCGCTCGTGTCCACGACGCGAGCCGTGGGCCACTCGTCGCGCACGTGCAGCTGCTCGTCCAGGACGGCGGGCGTGGCGTCGGACGCGTCGTCGCCCCGCTCGCGCCGGGCCACGATGCGGCGGACCAGCACCGCCGGGTCCGCCCGGCACTCGATCTCGACGAGGTCGGCGGTCGCGGCGGCCGCAACCGCACGCGCCGCCGCGCGACGAGCCTCGGTGAGCCACGTCGCGTCCAGCACGACCGACTCGCCGTGGGTGAGCGCGACGGCGGCGCGGCGCAGCACCTCCCCGTAGGTCTCGTCGGTGTGGGCGGCACTGTAGAGCCCGGCACCGACGGCGGCGGTCGCATCGGCGGTCGGGGCGAGACCGGCCAGTTCCTTGCGGACCACGTCGCTGCGCAGCACGGTCGCACCCAGGTGCTGCCCGGCGAGATGGGCCACGGTGGTCTTGCCGGTGGCGGACAGACCTCCGACGACGACGAGGCGGACGCGGCCCCGGTCGAGGTTGCGCCGCGTCTGGTCCAGGAACGCGAGCGCGCCGGCGCGCGAGTGCTCGTCACCCTGTTCGTGCCGCAGCGCGGCGACCTTGGCCCGGACCACGGCCCGGTACGCGATGTAATGGTGCATCAGCGACGGCGGGAACGCGTCGGCGGAGAACTCGGCATAGGCGGGCAGCAGCTGCCGCGCCGCCGCCTCGCCGCCGAGCCGTTCGAGATCCATCGCGAGGAAGGCGATGTCGAGTGCGGCGTCGCCGTAGCGCAGCCGGTCGTCGAACTCGAGGCAGTCGATGATCCGGGGGCCGTCGTCGAGGCAGAAGATGTCGTCGGCGAGCAGATCACCGTGGCCGTCGACGGCCCGCCCGGCGGCGATCCGCTCGTCGAGCACCCGTTCGCGGCCCGCGAGATAGCGGCCGGCCATGTCCCGGATCGCGGTGAGCGCGTCGCCGGCCTCGGCCCCGACGGGCAGGCGGTCGAGGTGGTCGAGGCTCTCGCGCCACAATCCGTCGAGGAACTGCGCCGTGGCACACCGGTCGATGGCCGGATCGCGCGGCGACGCGGCGTGCAGGGCCGCGACCTGCCGCGCGACGGCGGTGACGACCCCGGCGACGGGCTCGCCCCGCTGCACCAGCGCGGCGAGCCGCCGGTCGTCGGGCAGCCGGCGCATCTCGACGAGGTGCTCGCACACCTGCCCGTCGGGCCCGCGCACGTCGGCGACGCCGAGGTAGACGTCCGGGGCGAGACGCCGGTTGAGTTCGACCTCACGGTGGCAGGCCCGCTCCCGCGCCTGCCGGGTCCGGTTGTCGAGGAACCCGAGATCGAGTGGCTTCTTGAGCTTGTGCACGCGGCCCCCGACGAAGAACACCACCGAGGTGTGGGTCTCGCGGATCGCCGCGTATGCGGGTTCGGATCGGTCGGTGCCGGTCACGGAGTTCCTCCCCGATGAGGCTTGTCGAACGTCGGTACGCTGCCCACCTTGCCTCAGGGTGGACCGGATCGCGCGCCGGCAGAAGTGCCGAAGGTCTCTCGTGTGGTTGCACCGGAGCCGGTGCCGGAGACGCGGTACGTTTCACTCGGGCTATCCGGGAATGGGGTGACATGAGCACGAACGGGCGAGGCTCGGAATCCGGGAGACAACCGACGGTGGTCGTCGCCGAGACGACGACACCGATCGAGCGCAAGCTGATCGCGAGCTGGCTGCGGTCGGACCGGGTGCCGAAGGAGTACCGCGCCGACGGACCGGTCGAGGAGATGGAACTCGACCCGCGCCGGCTCGCGCGCGATCTCGTGAACCGGGACGACGATCCCCTCGTGCTCCCAGTCGGGGTGGTGTGGCTGCCGGAGGCCCGGGACGGCGAGCGCCGGGTCCGGTTCTCCGACGTCGTGGCGCTGACCAACCCGCGCAGCCCGAACCGGCTCCTGCAGAAGTGGCTGGTCGGGCGGTCCCCCGACCGGTATCGGATCGTTCTCGCCGAGCCGGCGCGGCTGAGCGAGCTGCGGGCCCGGCACCTGGCCGAGGACGGCGATCCGGCACCCGAGTCGTTCGCCAGGTTCGTGACGCACCGCGCGGTGGTGGGCCTCGACCGGGCGGAGCGTGCCGTCATCGGCGACCGGTACAAGGTGCCGAGGCTGGTGGCGGAGCAGATCATGGATTCGGCGTCGTTCCGGCGGCGGCTCGACGCGATCAGCACCGAGCACAACATCGCGCCCGAGGAGGTCCGGTTACGAGCGACGTCCGCCCTCGGGGAACTCGTCGCCGTCCAGTCCCGGCTGGTGACCGACCTGTTCACCGAGATGATGCGCCCGTTGCACTCCGCGGCGTGGACCGTGCACGCCGACGAGTCCGGGCTGCGGAGCCTGCGCGACGTCAACCGCCGGTATCCGCTGGTGTTCCTGCCGTCGCACCGGTCCTACGCGGACGCGTTCGTGCTCGGCGACGTGCTGGCCCGGAACGATTTTCCGCGGAACCACCTCATGGGTGGCGCCAACCTGACGTTCTGGCCGATCGGCCCGATCGCCCGGCGCACCGGCACCGTCTTCATCCGCCGTAGCTTCGGCGACGACGCCGTCTACAAGGCGGCGCTCGAGGAGTACTTCGCGTATCTGCTGACCAAGCGGTTCAACCTCGAATGGTATTTCGAGGGTGGCCGCACCCGCACCGGCAAACTCCGCGCGCCCCGCTACGGCCTGCTCAACTATGTGGCCAACGCCATTCGGAGCGGCCGGGTCGAGGACGCGATGCTCGTGCCGGTGTCCATCACCTACGAGGGGCTCGCCGAGGTCGCGGCCGTCGCGGCCGAACAGACGGGCGCCCAGAAGAAGCCCGAGGGCCTGGCCTGGCTGGCCCGGTACGCGCGCAATCAGCGGCGTCGTGCGGGCAACGTGTACGTGCGGTTCGGCGAACCGCTGTCGATGCGCTCGCAGCTCGCCACGAGCGGGGACCCCGAGCTGTCCGGGGAGCCGGCCGAGCCCGGGAGCGAGCGCAGCCGCAAGGCGCTGCAGAAGGTCGCGTTCGAGGTGGCCGTGGGCATCAACTGCCACACCCCGGTCACGGTGAACTGCCTGGTCACCCTCGCTCTGCTCGGCGTCCGGGACCGGGCGCTGACCCTGGACGAGGTGCGGGCGGTGATCGCGCCGGTGCGCCGGTACATCGACGCCCGCGGGATACCCCAGGGCGAACTCGGCGTCCTCGACATCGAGGGCGGCCTCGCGAACGTCCTCGCCTCGCTGAGCGATGCCGGTGTGGTCACCACCTACGCCGGCGGGGACGAGCCGGTCTACGCGATCCAGCCCGGGCAGCACCTGGTCGCGGCGTTCTATCGCAACAGCGGCGTGCACTGGTTCGTCAACCGTGCCCTGATGGAGCTGGCCATCCTCCACGCGCACGCCAATCCGGGCCTCGACCCGGTGCGGGCGGCGTGGGAGGAGGCCAAGGCGGCGCGCGACCTGCTCAAGTTCGAGTTCTTCTTCCCCGACCGGGACCGGTTCGAGGCCGACATGCGCGACGAGATCGCCCTGCTGATGCCGTCCTGGCGCAACGCCTTGCCGGACGTGGAACTCGCGCTGGCCGCGCTCCTCGAAACCGGGTTCTTCATGGTGCACCGAGCTCTGCGGTCCTTCTTCGACGCGCAGCTCGTCGTCGCCGAGCGGCTCGCGCGGCGCGACCCGTCCCTGCAGGTCGACCGCAAGGCGTTCCTGGACGAGTGCGTCGCGGTCGGCCGGCAGATGCTGCTGCAGGGCCGGCTGTTCGGACCCGAATCGGTCTCGTCGGAACTGTTCACGACGGCGTTACAGCTTGCCGCCAACCGCGGGCTGCTGGAACGTGGGGGCGAGGAGATTCGGCAGAAGCGGGAGGAGTTCGCGGTACAGCTGCTGGCGGTGGGTGAGCGGGTCCGGCTCGCCGAGTCTCTCGACGTATCCAACAGAAAGGCGGAGCGGTGATCCTCGAGGAAGCGCTCGAGCGCGTGCGTACCGGGCCGAAGGGTCCGGAGATCGCGGCATTCTTCGACTTCGACGGCACCATCGTCCACGGCTTCTCCGGTCTGCACTTCTTCCGCGACCGGTTGCTCGCCGGGAAGGTCGGCGCCGCCGAACTCGCCGCAACCATGCTCAACGGCCTGCGCGGCCACGACACCGAGGCGGACTTCGAGCGGTTCGTCGCGGTGGCGTTCAAGGCGTGGGGCGGGCACACCGAGGAGGAGCTGTACGAGATCGGGCGCCGGCTGTTCGCCTCCACGATCGCCGGCCACATCTATCCCGAGGCGTGGCAGCTCATCCGGGCGCATCAGGCGGCGGGGCACACGGTGGTGATCGCGTCCTCGGCGTCGCGCTACCAGATCCAGGCGACGGCGGATGCGCTCGGCGTCGAGCACGTCCTGTTCAGCCCCCTCGAGGTGCGCGACGGGGTGCTCACGGGCCGTGTGGACGGGAAGTCGTTGTGGCGCAGCGGTAAAGCGCAGGCCGTGGTGGCGTTCGCGGAGGCGAACAACATCGATCGCGAGCAGAGCTACACGTATTCCAACGGGGGCGAGGACGCCGACTTCCTCGCCACGATGGGCAATCCGACGCCGACCAATCCGGACCGGAACCTCGAGCGCACCGCCGCCGAGCAAGGCTGGCCGATCCTGCGATTCAGGCCGCGCGGAACGCCGGGCACCAAGGAGGTGATCCGCACCCTCGCGGCGTACGGCGGACTGTTCGGCTCGGTGTGGACGGGCGTCGGCCTCGGCCTGCTCAACCGCAACAAGAAGGTGGCGCTCGACTCGATCGCCACCCTCACCGGCGAGGTGCCCCTCGCGCTCGCCGGCATCGACGTGAACATTCGGAACGAGGCCAACGCCTGGTCACATCGCCCCGCGGTGTTCATCTTCAACCATCAGAGCCAGCTCGATCCGGTGATCATGGCGCGGGTGCTGCGGCACAGCTTCACGGGGGTCACGAAGAAGGAGATGGCCAGCGACCCGCTGTTCGGGCTGGTGCTCCGCTTCGTCGGTGCGGCGTTCGTGGACCGGGCCAACACCGAGCAGGCGAAGGCCGCACTCGGTCCTGTGGTCGACACGCTGCGCGAGGGCACCTCGGTGATCATCGCACCGGAGGGCACCCGCTCCCTGACCCCGGAGATCGGCCGGTTCAAGAAGGGCGCGTTCCACATCGCGATGCAGGCGGGCGTGCCGATCGTGCCGGTGGTGATCCGCAACGCCGGGGAGGTGCTGTGGAAGCACTCCACGGTCCTGCGGCCGGGAACCGTCGACGTGGTGGTCCTCGATCCCATCGACGTGAGCGACTGGACCCTCGAGGAGCTCGGCACACGGGTCGCGGAGGTCGAGGACCTGTACCGGAAGACGCTGGCGAACTGGCCCACGACCACATGACCGATGCGGGTGAGAACGGGGGCGCGTCCGTGGGCGAACACGACCACACCCCGAGCCACGGAAGAGACAACGGCAACGGCAACGGCAACGGCAACGGCAACGGCAACGGCAACGGCAACGGCAACGGCGGAATGTCGCCGACCCGGCGCCGGCGCCTCAAGTGGCTGCTCGGCCTCGTGCTCGTCTTCGTCCTCACCGTGGAGGTCGTTCTCGTCTGGCCGGAACTGAAGACCAGCGTCGGCAGCCTCGGCGACCTGCGCTGGTGGTGGGTGGGCGCGGCGATCCTGGCCGCGCTGACCGAGATGTCGAGCTTTGCCCGGGTACAGCGCACCCTACTGTCCGCGGCCGGGGTCACCGTGACGCAGCGCCAGTCCCTGTCGGTGGCGTACGCGGCGAACTCGATGAGCGTGACCCTGCCCGGCGGACCCGTGGTGGCCACCACCTTCACCTACCGGCAGATGCGCAAGTGGGGGGCCAGCCCCGTCGTCTCCACCTGGCAGCTGGTGATGGCCGGTCTGCTGCAGGCCGCGGGCCTGGCGCTGCTCGGTCTGGTCGGCGCGCTGCTCGTCGGTGCCACCACCAACCCGTTCTCGCTCATCTTCTCCCTCGGCGGATTCGCGGCGTTCGTGGTGCTCGTGCAGTACGCGGCAAGCCGGCCGGATGCGTTCGAGTCGATCGGCATCATCGCGCTGCGCGGCGTGAACCGCCTGCGCAAGAAGCCCGCGCGGGCCGGCGCCCGCGCCTGGAAGCGGATCGTGGCGCAGCTCCAGGCGGTCCAGCTCGACCGCACCCACGCCGCGCGCGCGTTCGGCTGGTCGTTGTTCAACTGGCTGTGCGACGGTGCGTGCCTCGCCTTCGCCGCGTACGCGATCGGCGGCAAGCCCAGCCTGGCCGGCATCGCCGTCGCGTACGCCGCGGGTACCGCCGCCAGCCGCGCAATCCCCCTCCTGCCGGCCGGGCTCGGGGTGATGGACGCCGTGCTCGTGCCCGCGCTGACGGCCAGCGGGATGACCGGCGCGCAGGCCCTGGCCGCCGTCGTCGTATACCGGCTCGTGAGCTTCCTGATGATCGCGTCGATCGGCTGGGTGATCTTCGCCCTGCGCTACCGCGGCGCCCCGCCGGACGAGGAACCGGGTCCGGAACTCGACAAACTGTGGCGGGACTGAGCTCCGCTCCGACACACCGCGTCCGCCCTCCCGGATCAGCCGCGAGGCAGCCGCGGGGGCGCTAGCGTCGACAGTCTGTAACCGAGGAAAGGTACGTCAGTGACAGAGGACGCAGCGGTGCGCAAGAGAGAGGTCTGGTCCGGCCGGTCGGTGTTCATTCTCGCCGCCATCGGCTCGGCGGTCGGGCTGGGCAACATCTGGCGTTTCCCGTACATCGCGTACGAGAACGGCGGCGGTGCGTTCATCGTGCCGTATCTGGTGGCCCTGCTGACCGCGGGCATCCCGTTGCTGTTCGTCGACTACGCGATCGGTCACAAGTTCCGCGGGTCGCCGCCGCTGGCGTTCCACCGCCTCAAGCGCGCCACCGAGAGCCTCGGCTGGTGGCAGGTGGGCATCTGCTTCGTCATCGGCGTGTACTACGCGGTGATCATCGCGTGGGCGCTGCGCTACACGTTCTTCTCGGCCACGCAGGCATGGGGCGACGACGCGGAGACCTTCTTCCTGCAGGACTTCCTGCAGATGAACGCGGACGCCACGTTCGGCCTCGACTTCGTCCCGGGCGTGGCGTGGCCGCTGCTCGGGATCTGGCTCGTGGTGCTCGTCATCCTGGGTCTGGGCGTGCAGCGCGGCATCGGCGCGGCGAACCGGTTCTTCGTGCCGTTGCTGCTGGTGCTGTTCGCCGGCATGGTGGTGCGGGCGCTGACCCTCGACGGCGCCGCCACCGGTCTCGACGCGTTCTTCCGGCCGGACTGGTCGGCGCTGACCGACACCGGGGTGTGGATCTCCGCCTACGCGCAGATCTTCTTCTCGCTGTCCGTCGCGTTCGGCATCATGGTCACCTACTCGTCGTACCTCAAGCACCGGACCAACCTCACGGGCTCCGGTCTCGTCGTCGGCTTCTCGAACTCGAGCTTCGAGATCCTCGCCGGAATCGGCGTGTTCTCGGCGCTCGGCTTCATGGCACAGGCGCAGGGCGTCGCCGTCGACGAGGTGGTCAGCGGCGGTATCGGGCTGGCGTTCATCGCGTTCCCGACGATCGTCTCGGAGATGCCGGGCGGTTCCCTGTTCGGCCTGCTGTTCTTCGGCTCGCTCGTCTTCGCGGGTTTCACGTCGCTGATCAGCATCATCCAGGTGTGCGTGTCGGCCGTCGAGGACAAGACCGGCCTCACCCGCGTGCCGGCGGTCCTGATCGTCGGTGGCGTCGCAAGCGTCACCTCGCTGCTGCTGTTCCCGACCACCACCGGCCTGAACACCCTCGACGTGGTCGACCGCTTCGCCAACCAGTTCGGCATCGTCGGGGTCGCCTTCGCGACGCTCGTGGTGCTCGCATGGGGGCTGCGCCGGCTGCCCGAACTGCAGGACCATCTCAACTCGGTGTCGTCGTTCCGGGTAGGCCTGCTCTGGCGGGTCTTCGCCGGCGTCCTCACACCCATCGTGCTCGGCTACATGCTGATCAGCGAGATCGTGGATCGGAGCCGGGAGGGCTACAACGACCTGCCGGATGCACTCGTCATGACGTTCGGGTGGGGCGTGCAGGCGCTGGTGATCGTGATCGCGGTGGCATTGTCCTTCGCACCGTGGGGCCTGACCGACGCCGAGCTGGCGCATACCGAATCGACGGAAGCGGGAGAGAGACTGTGAGTGGATCTGCGATCGGGATGATGCTCGTCGCGCTGGGGCTGGTGTGGGGCGGTCTCACCGTCAGCCTGCTGCATCTGCGCCGGAATCCGGACGAGACTTCGGGGCAGACGCCGGTTGAACCCCACCACGACTGAAATGTCCGGTCTCGAACCGGCCACAACTCGTTTCGTTTGAATAACGCCACGCCGCGCCGGACTGGCCGGTCTGTTCTTCCTGTGGTCTGCTAGATCCCACCAACACCATGAGTCACACGAGTAACACCAGACCCATGGGTCTCCGCCCCGGAGCCGTCGCACGACTCCGGGGCGGGGGGTGTTCCGGTTCCGACCACGTACAGGAGCGAAGCATGACCACCAGGACCACCCGGCGCAGGCTGCGCCGGCTCACCGCCGCAGCCTCCCTCACCGTGGCCGCTGCTCTGGCGCTGCCGACCGTCGCGGCCGCCGAACCCCCCGCGGACCCCGCAGTCGCCGCGGCGCCGGCGCCCGACCCGCTCCTCGGCGCCCTCGAGACGCTCCGGGCCCAGCCGGGCGCCGATGCGCTCGCGCTCGCCGCCGCCGAGGCCATCGGCTCCGCCCGCGGCGGTGCCACCGACGTCGCCGAGAACTCGCCGCTCTCCGCCTACGAGGACGCCGTGGAGTTCCTGCGCGGCCTCGGCATCGAACCGTTCCTCTACCCCACCGGCGCGCCCTTCTGCACCGAGGGCGGCAGCCTGCCGCTCGGTATCGCCCCCGCCGTCGCCGGCGCGGCTCCCGGCCCGTGGCCCAACCTGAACATCCCGATGGTCGGTCCCGTCAATGCCGTCGATCCCGGCGAAACCCTGTTCGCCTTCGTGCCCATGGGCGTCGAGAAGGACAGCGGGAACACCACCGGCATGCAGGTCGCCTGGTTCAACGTCAACACCTTCCAGGGCGGGTTCGTGCCCATGGGCACCATCGCCGAGGCCGCAGCCCTCGCCGTGCCCGGCGGCCTGCCCGAGTTCGCCAAGCCCCTCGTCGCCGCCGCGGTGCAGAACTTCTTCGCAGGCGCGGTCCCGCTCGGCGGAGTCCGCGCGGCACCGGTCGCGACCGGCTCGGGAACTGTCCTGGCCGCCGTGTTCGGCACGGTGCAGAACGGCGAGACGTCGTGCTTCTTCCTCCCGACCGTGGGCATCGTGGAGGTTCCCGCCTGATCCGTCGCGTCCGGGGCGCGCATGCGCGCCCCGGACGCAGCGGCCGCGTCAGCCGATCGCCTGCAGCTTCTCCAGCCGGTCGAACACGAGCCGCACCACGCTGTCCATGTGCGCCATCACCTGATCCGCCGTGGCCCGACCGGCGGCCCAGCTCACCAGGTTCGACATCCACACGTCCGCGATCACGTGCACCGCGTTGAGGAGCTGCTCGCTGACCACCTCGACCCCGGCCGCCCGGGCGTACATCCCGGTGATGATCGCTCCGAGCCGGTCGAGCTCGGCCGACGACGAGGCATCCGCGAACATCGCCGCACGCACGAGCGCGTCGTAGAGGTTGTGGTCGCTCTCGAGCCGGCCGATGTAGCCGTGCAGCACCGACATGATCCGTTCGTGAGCCGAGTCGCCGGGGATGTCGGTGTCGCCGAACCTGTTGCTCAGATCTTCGAACAGCAGCACCATCGCCACCACCAGCAGGTGGTTCTTGGACGGAAAGTAGCGGTACACGGTGCCCAGCGCCACGCCCGACCGTTCGGCGACGGCACGCATCTGGACCGCGTCGTATCCGCCCTCGGAGGCCAGTTCCTTCGCGGCCTCGATGATCCTCAGGTAGCGGGCGCGCTGGGCCGGCTTCAGGTCCGCGCCGAGAAGCGAAGCGGACCGCGCCTTCGTTCGGGATGCTGCACTCGGCTCCGCCATCGTCCTCACCTTTCGTACGCCTGCCCGCCAGCGTAGTGCGCCTTCCCCGGGCCGGCGCCGGGACCTGACCGAAAAAATGGACAGGCGTCTGGAACGGGTTCCACCAATCACTAGAACGCGTTACAGTTGCGGGGACCCGACAAGTAGGGAGGCAGCTTCCGTGCGTCACGGCATCACCCTGTTCACCAGCGATCGCGGTATCCGGCCCGAGACGGCCGCCCTAGCGGCCGAGGAACGCGGCTTCGACGCGTTCTACGTCCCCGAACACACCCACATCCCCGTGCGCCGCGAATCCGCACACCCCGGCACCGGCAACGCGACGCTGCCCGACGACCGGTACCGCCGCACGCTCGACCCGTGGGTCGCCCTCGGACTCGCCGCGGCCGTCACCTCGACCATCAGGCTGGGCACCTCGGTCGCCCTGCCCCTCGAGCACGACCCCATCACGCTGGCCAAGACCGTCGCGACCCTCGACCACCTCTCCGGCGGGCGCGTCGTCCTCGGCGCGGGCTTCGGCTGGAACGCCGAGGAACTCGCCGACCACGGCGTACCTCCCGGCAAGCGGCGTACCGCCCTGCGCGAATACCTCGAGGCGATGCAGGCGCTGTGGAACGAGGAGGAAGCCTCCTACGACGGGCAGTTCGTCTCGTTCGGCCCGAGCTGGGCCTGGCCCAAGCCGATCCAGCAGCCCCGCCCACCGGTGCTGATCGGCGCGGGCGGCAGCGAACGCACCTTCGCGTGGATCGCCCGCTCCGCCGACGGCTGGATCACCACCCCGATCGAACGCGACATCGACGACAACGTCGAGCGGCTGCGCGCCACCTGGGCCGAGGCCGGCCGCGCCGGCGCCCCGGAGATCGTCGTCCTCGCCGGCCGGCCCGACCCCGCCAAGCTCCAGCAGTGGCGCGACCTCGGCGTGACCGAAGTGATGTTCGGCCTGCCCGACCGCTCGGAGGACGAGATCCTCGCCTACCTGGACAAGCTCGCCGCCACGCTGGAACCGACCCGCTGACGGTCACGACCGAGAAGGAAACACCTCCATGACCACAGCTCCCTTCCGCCCGCTCCGTGCCGCAGAGGTCACCGCCTGGGACCACGAAGCCGACATCGTCGTCGCCGGCTACGGCATCGCCGGCGTCTCGGCCGCCATCGAGGCCGCGCGGGCCGGCACCGACGTGCTGATCCTCGAACGCACCGGCGGCTGGGGCGGTGCCGCCTCCCTGTCCGGGGGAATCGTCTACCTCGGCGGCGGCACCCCGCTGCAGCGCGAGCTCGGGTTCGAGGACACCCCGGAGAACATGAAGAGATTCATGCTCGCCGCTCTCGGCCCCGGCGCCGACGAGGCCAAGATCTCGGAATACTGCGACGGCAGCGTCGAGCACTACCACTGGCTCACCGACAACGGAGTGGTCTTCAAACCGGCGTTCTGGGGCGAGCCCGGATGGGAGATCCCCGGTGACGACGGTCTGATGTACTCGGGGGGCGAGAACTCCGCGCCGTTCAACGAGATCGCCACACCCGCCCCGCGCGGCCATGTGCCGCAGATGAGCAACAAGCGCACCGGTGAGCAGGGCGGCGGGTACATGCTGATGAAGCCGCTCGCCGAGACGGCAGAATCCCTCGGCGTGACATCCGTCTTCGACATCCGGGCGCAGCGGCTGATTGTCGACGACACGGACCGGGTCGTCGGGATCGCCGCCAAGAAGTACGGGAACGAGGTCTTCGTGCGGGCGCGGCGCGGCGTCGTGCTCACCACCGGCAGCTTCGCCTACAACGAGGCGATGGTCACCTCGTTCGCCCCGCAGCTGATCGGCCGCCCGGGCGCCGCGATCGAGGAGCACGACGGCTGCTCCATCCGGATGGCCCAGGCCCTCGGCGCCGACCTCGCGCACATGAACGCCACCGAGGTGGCGTTCTTCGCCGACCCGCAGCTGATGGCGCGCGGCATCCTCGTCAACGGCCGCGGCCAGCGGTACGTTCCCGAGGACACCTACCCGGGACGCATCGGGCAGCTCACCCTCCTCGAGAACGACAACCAGGCGTACCTGATCATCGACGAGGCGGCATACGAGGAAGGTTGCACGACGACGAGTTCCACCCCGTACTTCCGGTTCCCGCCGAAGTGGGCGGCGGAGACCGTCGCCGAACTCGAATCCGACATGGGCCTGCCGGAGGGCACGCTGCAGGCCACCGTCGAGGTGTACAACCGGCACGCCGCGGCCGGCACCGATCCCGTCCTCGGGAAGAAGCCGGAGTGGGTCACGCCGATCGGCACCCCCGTCGCGGCCCTGGACCTGCGCAACTGCACCGCGGGCTTCACCCTCGGCGGCCTGCGCACCACCGTGAACTCGGAGGTCCTGCACGTCTCGGGCGAACCGATCCCGGGCCTGTTCGCCGCGGGCCGGTGCACCTCCGGCGTGTGTGCGGGGGGCTACGCGAGCGGCACGTCGCTCGGGGACAGCAGCTTCTTCGGCCGTCGCGCCGGCGTCGCCGCCGCCGCCGAGAACTGAGCGTTCCCGAATCCCGTTGTGTGGCCGAATGTCACATGGGTTCAATCTAATCGAACCCATGTGACATTCGGCCGGTTCGGGGTGCTCAGAAGCAGGTCGGCCGGGAACGGCACCGGGCCGGTGACGATCATGAGCGGACCGGCCGGATTCCCGAGGTCCTTGAAGCCGACGCACGCGGGACCGCCCTGCCATGCACCCGGACCGAGCAGCGTGGTCGTCACCGAGAACACGCGGTCTCCGTTGTTGCCCCATCCCGTTCCCACGGCGTCGGGCAGATCCGGGATCAGATCCTTCGCGAGCGCCTTGACGAGAAGCCTTGTGGTACCCGGTGATCCGGCACCGAGAAACAGCGCGTCGGCGACGATGCGCTTGCGTTCGAGTACCACACCGTCCATGGAGATCCGGTCCGTATGCGCGATCCACGTGCCGTCCCGTCCGCGCTCGATGTCGTTGACCCGGTGCAGCGTCTCGATGCGGACGTGACCCGTCGCCTCGGCCTCCGCCAGGTACGTCACGTCGACGGAGAACTTGCCGCCGTTGTTCACGCCGTAGATCAGGTCGCCGTTGGTGTACGACGGCGCCAGTTCGCCGGCCAGCTCCCGCCGGGCGAACTCCCAGTCGATGGGCATCGGCACACGGAGTGGCTCGAAGCCCTCCTCGGCGACCCGGTCGAGGAATTGCCTCGACGAGCGGTAGCGCTCGTGGTTCAGCAGATCGTCGGGGATGGTCTGCAGGCGCAGCGTCCGCGCCACGCGGGGAAAGTGCTCGACAGCGAGCAGGTCGTAGTCGATGCGCGACGACACGCTCTGCGCGAAACGCTCACCGTCGGGCTGCAGCGTCATCCCTTGGTAGAGAAGGGAACTGCCTCCCACCCTGACTGCACGCAGCCACCCGAGCGAATGTATCGCTCACCTCTTCAGGCCGACAGAACGATACATTCGCTCACCTGGGGGCGCGTGGGGGTGGGGGTGGGAATGGACGGGACGCTCAGACGACGGTGAGCGGCAGGGGGATTCCGCGGTCGGCGAACGTGAAGTTCGCACCGGTGCTGAAGCGGGTGATCGCCACCTCGCCGCATTCCTTCGCGGGTTCGGCGTGGCGGATCACCTCGACGGTGAGCGCGTGTGCGTCCTCGGACACCACGTGCGCGGTGAAGTGCGGGTCGACGCCGCGCACCAGCGCCTGCAGCGGCTCGAGGTGGTGCCCGTCGACCAGAGTCGGCCACGACCCGTCCGCGTCGGCACCCCCGGCTCGCCCGAGGCGCAGGCGCAGCCTGTCCGGCTCCCACCGGATGTCGCGCTGGACGTACTGCCTCGGCGCGAACACGGGGTGGACCGACAGCACCGTCGCCAGTCCCTCGAAGTCGCGCGGCAGGCCGAGGGCGTCGCGTATCCGCTCGGACGCCAGCCCGGCGATGCCGGTCAACTGCTTGCGGGTAAGGGCCAGCGCGGCGTCCTCGTCCGTGCGTTTGCGCACGCCGATGAGAAAACCCAGTGTGAGCAGATGCTGCTGCAGGCACACCTCCTCCGCGATCCGCACCAGGGCCGAGTGCGAGAAGTCCGCGAACCGCAGGTCGGAGAGCAGGGGCCCGGAATAGTCGCCGAGTCCCTCGTCCGCCGGGTCGATCGCGCTGAGTTCCACTGCGACGGCCGCGGTACGCCCGATCGCCTCGGTGTGGGGCGCGGCCTGCGGCGGAACGTGCGACGGGTCGATCGTCACCGTCCACGCGCAGTGCGGATGGCGGCCGGCCGGCCGGCGCGGCGGCCGGTGGATCGGCCGCACCCGGGCGTGCGGGTTGGTGGCAAGGGCGGTCGCGTCGAACGTGGGGTCCTCGATGTCGTGGCACATGGCCTTCACGTACGCGTCGCCCATCGGTTCGACGTCCATGAGCGCGCCGCAGTGGTCGAGCCGGAACTCACCGTGGTCGTGGTCGTCGACGCGGAACCGGAAGTCCATGAACTGCGGGGGCGCGCCGATGTCGAGTTGCAGCCCCTTGAAGATCGTCTCGACACCGTCGCCCTCGTACCGCAGGGCCCGCTGCATGCGCCGGGTGTACCACGGGCTCGACGCCTGCCACTCCTCGACGGCGACCTCGGTCATTCCCTCCCGTCCGAACGCCGAGATCAGGTGCGCCATCCCGGAGCGGTCGATGAGCTGACCGCACAGGAGCAGTTCGGGGACGAGGACGGCGAGGTCGGCCCGGGAGAGCGCCGCGAAGGAGTCGCGGACGTTCACCGGGCTCACCACAGCGGAACCGGCGCCTGTCCGGCCGGATACCAGCCGGGAAGACGTTTCGTCGAGGTCGACCGTTCGATCCGCTTGTTCATGCCGTCGGACAGGGCGTTGCCCGTGATCATCTCCAGGAAGAGGTGGGAGATGTTCCCGAAGTCGAAGAAGTCACGCTGCCAGGACCATCGGAAGTTCCCGCCGTAGCGGAACCAGCTGCCGCCGAAGCCGTGCACCTCGTAGTGCGACCCGTCGTCGCGGGTGGCGTCGGCGACCTGTTTCCAGAAGCCGATGACGTCGCCGGTCCGCTCGTCCACGACGAACCGCTGATAGGGATACTGCCAGCCCTCCAGGCCGGCCATCTCCTGGCCGAGCGCGAGTTCGCGGATCTCCTCGCGCCCGACGGCCATGAAGTCGTCCGTGGGACCGTAGTTCCAGCCGTAGGTCGCGTCCTCGGTGTACATGTCGGCCAAGGGCTTCCAGTCACCGGCTGCCTCGGCCTTCTTGTTGGCCTCGATCCAGCGCTCGATCATCTCGTCGAGTTCTGCTCGGTCGAAGGGTGCCATGACTTGTCTCCTCTGGATCAGTCCTCGACGATGCGGAGGGCTCGGGTGGGGCAGTACCGTACGGCGGATCGGACGTCGCCGCAAAGTTTTTCGGGTATGTCGTCCATCAGGATCCGGACCTTGCCGTGCTTGGGAACGTCGAAGACGTCCGGTGCCTCCAGCGAGCACATCGCGTGGCCCTGGCACAGATCGAGGTCTGCTTCCACTTTCACGGCGCGAGTCCTTACATCCGGGTGCGAGGGCGATAGCGCACGGCGCACGGCTGCGCGAGCTGCACCACCATCTTGGAATGGTCGTTGCGGTAGGTGTCGGCCGGCTGAGCCATCTCGAATTCGTAGTCGCGCAGCAGGACCGAGAAGATCGCCTTGAGCTGCATGAGGGCGAACGCCGCCCCCACGCACCGGTGCCGGCCGGCCCCGAACGGGATCCAGGTCCAGCGGTTGACGATGTCCTCCTGCCGCGGATCGAGGTAACGGCCCGGATCGAAGGCATCGGGCTCGGGGAAGTCCTCCGGGATGCGGTTGGAGATCGCCGGGGTAGCGCCGACGAGGTCGCCCTCGCCGATCCGGTACCCCTCGACCTCGAACTCGCCGCGCGCGACGCGCAGCAGCAGGATCAGCGGCGGGTGCAACCGCAGCGTCTCCTTGAGTACCGACTCGAGCATCGGGATCTGCCGCAGCGCATGGAAACTCACGCCCTCACCGTCGGCGTAGAGGACGTCGAGCTCGTCGGTGACCCCGCGCAGGTACTCCGGATTGCGCAGCAACTCGATCAACGCCCATGCCGCCGTCCCCGACGTGGTGTGGTGGCCGGCGAACATCATCGAGATGAAGATGCCGGTGATCTCGTCCGCGCTGAACCGCTCCTTGCCGTTCTCGTCCTTGATGGAGACGAGGACGTCGAGCATGTCGCGATCCTCCTTGCCCTGGGGCGGGTTCGCGATGCGGTCGACCATGATCTCCTCGACGAGGGCGACCAGCCCGCGGCGGGCCTCGTCGCGGCGACGGAAGCTCTCGATGGGCGCGTAGGGGTCGACGAAGGCGAGGGCGTCGGTGCCCTTCTCCAGGTCGTGGTAGAGGCTCGCGAACCGGCTGTCGAGCTGGTCGCGGAACTTCTTGCCGATCAGGCAGGCCGAGGACGTGTAGATGGTCAGCTCCGCGAAGAACTCCAACAGGTCGATCTCACCCTCGTCACCCCACCCGGCGACGATGTCACGGACCTCGCGTTCGATCGTGGCGGCATGGCCCTTCATCTGCTCGCCGCGCAACGCGGAGTTGTGCAGCATCTCCTTGCGGCGCTCGGGGCTGGCATCGAAGACCACGCCCTCCCCGAAGACCGGCTTCATGAACGGGTACGCGGCCTGCTGGTCGAGGTCCTCGTCGGCGGAGCGGAAGAAGAACTCGTTGGCCCGAGCCCCGGAGAGCAGCACGACGTTGCGGTCGGCGAGCTGGAAGGCGCCGACGTCGCCGCACTCCTCGCGGACTCGCTGCATCAGGCCGATCGGGTCGGTGCGCAGTTCCTCGAGGTGGCCGTGTTCGTGCTCGCCCCCCGAGACGCGCGTGGGGGTGGTGATCGTGGTCATTCAGGGTCCTTTCCCCGAGAATCCTTCTGCAGAGGCGCTTCCGGCTGCACTTCGGTCAGCACCAGGTGGGTTCCGCGCGGGGCCGAGACGACGGCGACGACGGCGTTCGCGATCTCGGAGGCGCGGAGGAAGTAGGAGTGCCGGGCGAAGCCCCATCTGGTCCAGTCGGCGATCAGCGGCTCGATGATCTCCGCGGGGGCATCGAGTCCCATCCCGGTCTGTGTCGGGCCGGGACGCACCACCGACGCGCGAACCCCCGTGCCCTCGAGTTCCATCCGCATCTGACGCACGAGCGCCTCGAGGCCCGTCTTGGCGGCGACGTAGGCGCCCATGCGGGGCCGCGCGACGTCGGCGCAGTCCGAACCGATGACGACGAAGTCGCCGCGGCGCCGTTCGATCATCCCCGGCAGCACGCGATGGGCGAGACGCTGCGTGCCGACGAGATGGACGTTCACCTGGAACTCGAACCGGTCCGGATCCATCTCGTGCACGAGCCGGAAATCCATGTCACCGGCGCCGGACAGGACGATCTCGGTGGGACCCAGGGCCTTCTCGGCGGCGGCGACGAACTCGTCGACCGATTCGGTGGACGCCACGTCGAGGAAGTGCGCGACGGCCTCGCCGCCCTCGCCGCGGATCTTCTCCGCGAGGGCCTCGCACTGTTCGACGCGCCGCGCACCGAGGGCGACCGGGTGACCGAGGGCGGCGAGCGCGAAGGCGGTGGCCGTACCGATGCCGGAGGAGGCGCCGCTGACGATCGCGGGCCGGCGCGGCGGATTGGGTTCGAATCTAGGCATGTCGCCGGGTCACCTCTACGGGCAGGGCCGCGAGGCCTCGGACGTTGGTGGAGTGGACGCGTTCACAGCGGTCGAAGTCGACGTCGTAGTCGGCGACGCGCGCGGCGAACTGTTCGAGCGCGATGTTCGCCTCGAGGCGCGCAAGGTGGGCACCGAGGCAGAAGTGCACGCCGCCACCGAAACTGGCGATCTTGGACGCGCTGTCGCGGCCGATGCGGAAGGTGTCGGGATCCTCGAACACCTCGGCGTCACGGTTGGCCGAACCGATGAGCAGCAGCACCTTGTCGCCCGCGCGGATGGTGCTGTCGTGCACGTCGATGTCGGTGGCGGCAGTGCGCGCGACGATCTGGCTGGAGGTGTCGTAGCGCAGCGTCTCCTCCACCCAGCCCGGGGCTGCGTCCGGGTTGCCGAGGACGCGGGCCACCTCGGTCTTGTTCTTCGCGCCCCAGTACAGTGCGTTGCCGAGCAGTTTGGTGGTGGTCTCGTTGCCCGCGACGACCATCAGGAACATGAAGCCGATGATCTCGTCGTCCTCGAGGCGGTCTCCGTCGACCTCGGCGTCGAGCAGGGCCGAGGTGAGGTCCTCGCTCCGGTGGGCGCGGCGCTGCGCCAGCATGTCCGCGTAGTAGCCGACGAGGTTCAGCGACGCCTCCATCGCCGCGACGGGCACGTCGAGTACGCCCCGCTCCCGGTGGACCACCAGATCCGCCAGCCGGCGCAGTTCGGCGCGGTCGGCCTCGGGCACGCCCATCAGTTCGGAGATGACGTCCATCGGGAGCTTGCCCGCAAAGTCCGCGATCCAGTCGAATTCGTCCTTGTCCAAGGCGGTGTCGAGGTAGTGGAGAGTCAGCTCGAGGATGCGGCCGCGCAGGTCGGCGACCCGGCGCGGGGTGAAGCCCTTGGAGACGAGCCGGCGCATGCGCATGTGGCGGGGGTCGTCCATCGCGAGGAACGACATGACCTTGTGGGCGTGGGGGCCGTAGGCCGCCGGGTCGAGGGACACCCCGTTCGCGCTGGAGAGCCGGGTGTGGTCGCGGAAGCCCGCGACGACGTCGGCGTGCCGGGACAGGGCCCAGAAGCCGAGGTCGTCGTTGCGGTAGAGCGGCGCCTCCTCGCGCAGGCGCCGGTAGATCGGATACGGGTCCTCATGGAAGCCGTAGTCGTAGGGATCGAACAGGAGCGGTTCGAGCGAAGCCTGGGTCATGCGCTACTCCAATAGAAGTTTGGCGGAGGTCTCCAGCCGATCGGCGATCTTCTCGTAGGTCTCGTACCCCATGCCCGCCCGGACGAGGGCGCCGGCGTAGAGCATTTCCAGCGCTTCGATCTCGTCGGGATCGGCGTCGGGGCCGAGGGCCGTGGCGAGCCGGTCCCGGATGTCGAGGCCGATGCGGGCGCGCAGGTGTTCGACGTCGGGGTCGCGGCCGAGCAGCGCGCTGGTGACCGCGCCGGCGAGTTCGGGCTCGTCGGCCATCATCAGCGCGACGTTGCGCAGCACCGCGACCACGCGGTCGACCCGGTCGGTCGTGGCCGCCTCGGGTTCGGGCGAGGCGGCGAGCCGGCGCCAGAACACCTCGGCGACGAGGTGCTCCTTGGACGAGAAGTAGGTGTAGGCGGTGGCCGGTGCGACACCGGCCCGAGCGGCGACGTTGCGTACGGTCAGTCCTGCGAACCCCTCTTCCCGCAGGACCTCGACGGCAGCGCGCGTCAGACGGTCCACGGTGTCGGCCTGCTTCTCGGTGAGACGGCGGCGGGTGGATTCGAGATTCACATTTCTGGACACGTGTCTGGACATTACTACGGTCGCCTGTCCGAGGCAATGGTCCCACCCACCCGAATTCGCTTCAGACCTTCGGATACACCCGTACGGGCATGGATTTGATGCCGTTGATGAAGTTCGAGCGCAGCCGCCGGACCGGCCCTGCGGGCTCGATGCGCTCGATCCGGCGCGCCAGGGTCTCGAACAGGATGCGCAGTTCCAGGCGCGCCAGGTGGGCGCCCAGGCAGAAGTGCACCCCGGTGCCCCCGAACGCCACGTGCGGGTTGTGGGTCCGGCCGATGTCGAAGACGTGCGGGTCCTCGAAGACGTCCTCGTCCCGGTTCGCGCTCGGGTAGTAGACCACCACCTTGTCCCCCGCCTCGACGGGCTGGTCACCGATCGTCGCCGGACACGTCGGCGTGCGGCGGAACCCGATCACCGGGGTGACCCAGCGGAGGATCTCCTCGACCGCGCCGGCGGCGAGTTCCGGCTCGGCCTGCAGGCGGCGCCACTGATCCGGATGGTCGATGAAGGCCTGCATGCCGCCGGCGGTGGCGTTGCGCGTCGTCTCGTTCCCGGCCACCACCAGCAGCACGAAGAACATGTCGAACTCCATCTCGGTCAGCGTGTCACCGTTCTCGTCCGGCCGGACGAGCCGGGAGACGATGTCGTCGCGTGGCTCCACCCTGCGCGCCGCGGCGATCTCGTTGGCGTACAAGAAGATCTCCGCGGCGGCGAGTTCCCCGTCGGCCTGGGTGTTGCCGTACTCCGGGTCGTCGAACCCGATCATCCGGTTGGACCAGTCGTAGAGCCTGCCGACGTCCTCCGTGGGTGCGCCGAGCAGGGCGGCGATCACCTCGAGCGGAAGCGGGGCGGCGGCCACCGGCACGAAGTCGACGACCGCGCCGTTGCGGCCCCGCTCGATCAGATCGTCGACGATGCGGTTGCAGATGTCCCGGATGCGCCCTTCGAGCGTCCGGACCATCCGGGGCGTGAAGCCGCGGCTGACGAGCTGGCGCAGCCGGGTGTGCGCGGGCGGATCGAGGTTGACGAGCATCGCCGCCTGCTTGAGGCGGGTCTCGCCGTCGAACTCGTCGATCTGGGTCGTGCCGAGCGCCGACGAGAACGTCGCGCTGTCGCGGGAGACCGCGGTGACGTCCGCATGGCGCGTCACCGCCCAGTAGCCGGGTCCGTCCTCCTCGTCCTGCCGGTAGACCGGGCAGCCGTGCCGCAGCTCGGCGAAGAAGTCGTGGGGTACCCCCTCGGTGTAGAGATCGGGGTTCTTCAGGTCGATACGTGATGCCGTCACGGGACCACCTCGCACTTGTTTACGAATGATCGTCGTTTATAAGCTACACACATTCGTTTGAAATGGAAGACCCGTAGGATGGGCGGATGGAAACCGAGAAGAAGAGGCCGATGCGCCGTCGAAACCTCAGCCGCGAGAAGGTGATCGAGGCGGCACTGGAGGCGGTGGACGAGTCGGGCTGGGAGCAGCTGACAATGAGCACCCTCGCCGGCCGCCTCGGCATCGTCACCGCCTCGCTCTACAACCACGTCCGTGGTCTCGACGACGTCCGCGGCGAGATCCAGGTGCGGACGATGGCCGACCTCGGTGAGCGGCTGCGCGAGGTGGCGATGGGGCGCAGCGGGCCGGAGGGCCTGCGCACCCTGATCGATGCGCATCGTGCGTGGGCCGCCGAGCATCCGCACCGCTACCAGACGCTGACGACGGAACCGATCGAGCGCAGCGCCCTGATCGCGGCGGCCCTCGACGCGAACAGGGCGCTCCGCTCGATGCTCGCCTCCTGCGGGGTGCCGGAGGAGGACACGCTCGAGGCCGCGGTGAGCCTGTTCACCGCGATGCACGGGTTCGCCACGATCGTGCGCAGCGGCTTCCTCGGCGACGAACTCGACCTCGACCGCATCTACGAGAACGTGGTCGCGGGAGCCTTCGCGGCGGCGGGGGTGACTCCGCTGCCGCGCTGAGCCATTACCCGGTTCGGCGTCCGGGGTCTACCACTCCGTACCCGCGATCTTCAGTGGGTCGGAGTAGCAGCTGCCCCACCGGACCGCAGCTGTTCCGCCGCCTCCTCCGTCACGATTCCCGGAAGCAGGAAGTTGGTGAGCATCCGTCTGTTTTCCGGGTCCCCCTCGGAGCCGAAATCCATCCGCCCGACCAGGATGAGCTGCACCAGCGCGATCCACTGGCAGATCTCCTCGTCGGTGAGGCCTTCGCGGATCTCACCTCGTTCGCGGGCCTCGTCGAGCAGCGGCGCCCACATCTCCTGGGTCAGCCGGACCGCCAGTCCGGTGCTGCCGATCAGAGCCGTCGCCATGTCCATGTGTTCGGGGCTGACGATCAAGCGGACGATCGGATCGTGGCGACCACGGTCGACGAGAAAGATCAGGCCGTCGACGATCTGCTCCGCGAACGTCGTCCGTTCCCTCAGGAACGCACGAGCCTTGTCGAACAGCCGGCGCGACCGCAACTCGATCAAGGCCGTGATCAGCGTGTCACGGTCACCGAAGTAGCGGTAGACGGTCGGCCGCGAAACGCCGGCCTCCTTGGCGATGTCGTCCATCGTGGTCTTCGAGAGCCCGTACCGCTGGAACATCGACTCGGCAGCCTTCAGTATCTGCCCTCGCGCCACCTCTGCGTTCTCACTGAGGACGTTCGCCCGCCGTCGCGCCATGTCGCACCCCCGAACTCGTCCTCACCGACTCCTACGGGCAATGATACAAGTAATGACCATTGTCAAGCATCGGGCCCGCGACTGTGGCACGGAGCGTCCGACGCGGCACCAGTGTCACTCGAACAGATCCGGCAGTCCATCCGAGACGCGATCAGGAAACTTCGGATCACGTTTTTCGAGGAAGGCGTCGACACCTTCGCGCACGTCGTCGGAGGAGCCCCGGACATAGATGCCGATCGACTCGGCGCGGTGCGCAACCTCGGGTTCCGACGCGCCGAGCATCCGCCACATCAGCTGACGGGTCAGTGCCGCCGATACCGGCGACGTGCCCGAAACCAGTTCCCGGGCGACCTCGAGTGCGCGATCCAGTACCTGATCGGCGGGCACGACCTCACGTACCAGACCCCGGTCGAGAGCTTCGGTGACCGGCACCATCTTCCCGCCGACCGTCCATTCGACGGCGGTGGAGATTCCGACCGCCCGCGGGAGGAACCACGTCGAGCATGCCTCCGGCACCAAGCCGCGGCGAGTGAACACGAAACCGAACTTGGCCGTATCCGAGGCGATGCGGATGTCGGCCGGAAGTGTCATCGTGACGCCGACGCCTGCTGCAGGCCCGTTGATCGCCGCGATCACCGGCTTCAGGGAACGGTAGATCCGCAGCGTCATCTGACCACCCGTGTCGGCGGGGGCTCCACCGGTCTCCGGATCGTCGCCGAGGACGAACGTGTCGCCGCCTGCGGCGAGATCGGCGCCCGCGCAGAACGCGCGGCCGGTTCCGGTGAGCACAACCGCGCGTACTTCGTCGTCGGTGTCGGTCTCGTCGAAGATCTCGATGAGCCGGTAGCACATCGCATTGGTGAACGCGTTGAGCCGATCGGGACGGTTCAAGCGCACGACGGCGATCTCTCCGTGCCGCTCGAGGATCACCGCGTCGTCGGTTCCGGTCCGAGCCACGAGGGCTCCTTTCTGCGCGACGGGTGCGTCAGCGCACCTTGTCGAATCGTTCGGAGACGTCCCGGTACTCGGACCGGATCGCCGTCTTCGACAGCTTGCCACTGGGGAGCCGGGGCAGCGGCTCGTCCCGGATCACGACGTAGCGCGGAACCTTGTAGTCGGCGACCAAACGGTCGCAGTATTCCACGATCGTTGCCGCGTCGACCCCGTCCTTCACAGTGACGATCGCCGCGGGCGTCTCGCCGAAACGCTCGTCGGACGCGGCAATGACCGCGACCTCCTCGACACCCGGGATCGCACTGATGACACGCTCGATCTCGACGGGCGAGACGTTGATGCCGCCGGTGATGATGAGGTCCTTGAGGCGGTCGACGAACTTGACGCGCCCGCCCTCGTCGAGGGTGCCCAGGTCCCCACTGTGCAGCCAGCCGTCGCGCAACGCGGACGCCGTCGACTCCGGATCGTTCCAGTAGCCGGGGGTCACGCCGGGTCCCCGCAGCAGGATCTCCCCCTCTTCGCCGGGCTCTGCGTCGGTGCCGTCGGTGCGGACCACCTTCGTCTCGGTGAAGATCGAGCCGGACCCGCAGGTGTCGGGGTGGTCGAAGGCTTCGGAGACGAGAGTCGCAGTCGCGACCCCGCCGGCTTCGGTCATGCCGTAGATCTGACGCAGCGCGACGCCCTTGTCGGCCCACCGCTTCAACAGGGCCGGTGCGACTGCCGCGCCGCCGACGATCGCGGTGCGCAGCGACGACAGGTCGGCCTTCTCGAATTCGGGCGACCGCGAGATCGCTTCGAAGATCAGCGGAACCCCGAACAGAGCCTGCACCTTGTGCTCACCGAGCAGTGCCGCGGCACGACCGGGATCGAGTTCCTTCTCGATGATGAGCGTGCCACCGAGCACCGTGGACATGACCAGCCCCCACACGAGGCCCGGGGTGAACACGAGCGGCAACACCAGCAGCGACGTGGAACCCGGACGGAAGCCTTCCTCGGTGAGGGTGGCCTCGAACACGATGTTGAGCAGAGTCCGATTGGTGCAGATGACGCCCTTCGACAACCCCGTGGAGCCACTGGTGAACAGAAGTGCTGTGGGGTCGTCGGGCGCGAGGTCGACGCGGAAGTCGTTGCGCTCCCCTTCCCGCAGCGCCGCGATGTCGGTGAACCCGAACGTGTCGAAGGGATCGCCGAGGTCACGCGCCTGGGCGACCGTTGCGGAGAACTGTTCCGGCGCGATGACCAGGACGGCACCCGCGTCATCGACGACCTTGCGTAGTTCCGCCGGCTTGAACCGGGGATTCAGCGGGACGAGCACCGCACCGGCCTTGAGTACGCCGAGTGCCACCACGGGCCACGTCACCGAATTCGGGCCGAGCACTCCGACACGCTCACCCGGCTTGATGCCCCGGTCGACGATCTCACGAGCGACGCGGCTGGACCAGTCCTGGAGTTCACGGTAGGTCAGAGCCTCACCGGCAACGATGATCGCGTTCTGTTCCCCCTTGGTCTTCGCCCACCAATACAGGGCCGAGCCGACGGTGGCAGCCATGTGTCCCTTGCCTTCCTTGACCGAGAGAATACGAATCTGTTTTGTGTACAAGAATTTTCAGCGCGAGAGGAGCGCGGGTCCTCATATCGCGTACACCTCAGGCTATAGGCTCACTCATGAGACGTCAATCAAATTTTGTAAATTGCAAAGGGCGGCTCGCACCGGCGACGAACCCGGCGGCAAGCGCGGCCACACCGCCGATCACGAATGCGGCCACAAACGCACGCTCGGAGGGAATGTCGGCACCCGCGATCGTGATCGTCGCGAGGAGCATCCCCACCAGCGCGCTCGCCAGCGAACTGCCGAATGTCCGTGCGATGGCGTTGATGCCGTTCGCAACACCGGTGTCGTGCAGCGACACATGCTCGACGAGCATTGCCGGCAGGGCGCCGTAGGCAACGCTGACGAAAACATTGAGGACCGCCACCGCAACGATCACCTGCCACGGGCGGTCGTGGGCGAACCCGACAAATGCGAACCCACACACGCCGATAGCGCACGCCACCATCAGCACCCGCTCGGCGCGGAACCTCCGCACCAGGAACCCGCTCACCGCAGCCGCGGAGATGCCGACAACCTGCCCGGGCAGCAGGTACAGCAGGCTCGTCTCGAGCACCGAAGCACCGAACCCGTACCCCGCTTCCTCCGGGGCGGCCTGCACGAACACGGCTGTGGCCAGGAACTGCACGAACATCGCGATTCCCACGAGGAACGCGGCAAGGTGGGCGGGCGCCACCGCACGTGCGGTCAGGAGGGCTGGGGCCACCAGCGGCGCATCGGATCGCCGCTCGTGCCGGTACCAGGCGGCAAGCACGAGCACACCCGCGACGACACAACCGATCGTCGGCACGGACACCCAACCCCACGTCCCGCCCTGCGCGAGCGCCAGAAGCAGTGCGGACAGGCCGACCGCGAGCCCGACCGCACCCCAGAGATCGGATCCGGATCCGGTCCCGGAACCGGGCGAACCGGGAACGACCGCCCACGCAAGTGCAGCTGCAATCACCGCGAGCGCCACCAGCAGCCAGAACACGCGACGATAGTCGTCGCCGTCGCTGTACAGCAGTCCGGCGGCGATCATTCCCGCACCGCCGCCGACGCTCATCGTTCCCGACATGATGCCGAGCGCCGCCGTGAGCCGATACGGCCCGAGAGCACTGCGCAGCACAGCGACGCCGATCGGAAACAGCGCGAACGACGTCCCCTGCAGCGCTCGCCCGGCGATGAGTACCGGCAACGAGTCCCACGCGACACACAGCAACGAACCGACGAGCACCACTCCCAGGATGCCCAGCAGCACTCTTCGTGGTCCACGTCGGTCGGCGAGCCTGCCCAGCAGCGGCGTACAGACTGTGGCCGTCAGAAGATTCCCGGTGACGATCCATCCCACCGCATTCGTACCCACCCCGAGCTGCGCCGCGATATCGGGCATCAGCGGCACGACGGCGGTCTGCATGACCGAGGTGATCATCACGACGAAGCAGAGCGCCGGGATCAGCACACCGGGCGAGACGGCAGGTGTGCGCACACGCGTTCGCGCAGTGGCGAGACGGAGGGTCACCATGGGCCGATCTACAGATCCAGAGTGAGCTTGGGGGTGCAGCTGCGGGATACGCAGATCATCATGCAGTCGTTCTCCGCCTGCTCGTCCTCGGTGAGGACGGAGTCGCGATGATCCGGAATTCCTTCCAGCACAGTGGCTTCGCACGTACCGCAGGTTCCCTCGCGGCACGAGAACGGCGAATCGACGCCCGAGCGGAGCACCGCGTCGAGCAGTGTTTCGCCCGAGTCGACAGTGATCGTCTTGCCCGATTGCCGGAGTTCCACCTCGAATGCCCCGTCGACGGCGTCGGCCGGCCGCTCCTTCGCGGCGAACCGTTCGACGTGCAAGGTGACACCCGAGCGGTTGCGGCACTCGTTCTCGATGGCGTGCAGCAGTGGTTCCGGCCCGCAGCAGTAGACACCGGTGCCGTCCCCGAGGGCGTCGAGCGCTGCCGCCAGGTCGAGGAGCCCGCATTCGTCCTGAGGCCGGAGCTCGACCCGGCCGGGATACCGGGCGACGAGGCCGTCCGCGAAAGCCATGCTCGCGCGGGTACGTCCGCCGTACAGGAGCCTCCAGTCGGCGCCGGCCGCGTCGGCCGCCCGCACCATCGGAAGTATCGGCGTGATGCCGATTCCGCCCGCGACGAAGAGATACGACTGCGCGGGCTCGAGGCTGAAGTTGTTGCGGGGGCCGGCGATGCTGACGAGGTCGCCGACCTGCAGCGAGTCGTGGATCCACCGCGATCCGCCGCGTCCGTTCTCCTCACGGAGGACCGCCACAGTCAGGCAGGTGTCGTCGGCCGGGTCGCCGCACAGCGAGTACTGCCGGACCGTCGACTCGTCGATGATGACGTCGATGTGCGATCCGGGTTCCCATGCGGGGACGGTCCCCCCGTCGGGATCGGCGAACCGCACCGCCACGACGCCGTCTGCAAGTGCGTCCTTGCCGATCACCTGCATCTTGCCCTGCTCCACATCGGTGCTTCCGGCCATCAGTGTTTCCGTTCCCCTGGACATCACCTACGCTCTAATCTTAAGTAATTAGTTTTAAGGGACGCAAGGCCCGCAGACGAACCCCATGACACGCAGCACCGGGAGCAGCCACATGACCTCGACAGATACCGCACACGACACCGGCTCGATCCTCGACCTCTTCAGGCTCGACGGGTCCGTCGCCGTCGTCACGGGCGCCGGCAGCGGCCTCGGAGCAGGGTTCGCGCGCGCCCTCGCGGAGGCCGGGGCGGACGTGGTGATCGCCGCACGCCGTCGCGAGAAGCTGGACGCCGTCGGCCCCACGATCGAGGCCACCGGCCGACGCTGCCTCATCGTCCCCACCGACGTCACCGACCCCGAGCAGTGCGACGCCCTCGCCCGGGCCACGGTCGCCGAGTTCGGTCGGCTCGACATCCTGATCAACAACGCCGGCGTCACCCATTCCGCACCCGCGACACGCGAGCGACCCGAGGATTTCCGTTCCGTGCTGGACGTGAATCTGCTCGGCGCGTATTGGGCAGCGCAAGCATGCGGACGCGTGATGAAGCCGGGCTCGAGCATCGTCAACATCGCGAGCATGCTCGGGCTGGTCAAGTCGGTGCTCCCCCAGGCCGCCTACGCCGCGAGCAAGGCCGGTCTCGTCGGCCTCACCCGCGATCTGTCCCATCAGTGGTCGCAGCGAAAAGGGATCCGCGTGAACGCGATCGCGCCGGGTTTCGTCGAGACCGACCTGATCGCCGAGATGTCGTCGGATACCCTCGAGGAGTTCCTGCGCGGCTGCTCGCTCGGTCGCACCGCCACGCAGCGCGAGATCGACGCCGCCGTCGTGTTCCTCGCCAGCCGTGCTTCCGGCTACATCACCGGGTCGACGCTCGCCGTCGACGGTGGGACTTCCGGACACTGACTCCGACGACGAAGGGCGAAACGATGACGATCTCCAGCACCGTGACCACACTTCGGGGCGACGGCGTTTCCCTGGTCGCCGATGTCTGGGAGCCCGCGTCCGAGCGGAAGGGGACCGTCCTGCTGTTGCACGGCGGCGGGCAGACGAGGCACTCGTGGCAGCGCACCGGAATCCGCCTCTCGGAACAAGGATGGCGCTCATACGCGATCGACGCGCGCGGGCACGGCCACAGCGGATGGGCCGACGACGGCGACTACAGCTCCGACGCACACGCGCGCGACATCTGCACGATCGTCGACGAACTCGGTGAGCCACCGGTGCTCGTGGGAGCGTCGATGGGCGGTATGGCCGCACTCGTCGCCGAAGGAGACAATCCGGGGCTCTCCCGCGCGCTGGTGCTGGTGGATATCACCCCGAAGGCCGAACCCGAGGGGTTGGCCAAGATCACCGGATTCATGCGCGCGGGACTGGCGGGCTTCGACAGCCTGCACGACGCGCTCGACGCCGTGATCGCGTACAACCCGCACCGGAGCCGTCCGCCGCGGGTGGAGGGGTTGCGTAAGAACATGCGCGAGCGAGACGGTCGCTGGTACTGGCACTGGGATCCGCGGATGCTGTCGCATCGGACGAACCTTCCGGATGCTGCCGCGGAGCGCGAGGAGCGGGCCCGGGCCGCGGCGCGCGCCGTCGCGGTTCCGACCCTCCTGATTCGTGGTGCCCAGTCCGACGTCGTCAGCATCGAAGGTGCGCGCGAACTCCTGGAACTGATCCCCGGGGCGCGGTACATCGACGTGGGCGGTGCCGGGCACATGGTGGGCGGCGACGACAACGACGTGTTGAGCCGCGGCCTGGTCGAGTTCCTCGACGAGGCCGTCCTCACGGCGTAACCACCGGCCGGACCGGAACAGATAGCATCTATAGGTCACCCGCCGGGCAGACCCGCCCGGTGGACCGCACGAGCTGAAAGTAGATGATGGCCCGACCGTCGAAGCCTCTCATCAGTCGCGCGTCCGCGGTGGCGGCTTCCATCGAGATCATCGACTCCGAGGGACTCGATGCCTTCAGCCTGCCGCGGCTGGCGAAGCACCTCGGGGTACGGGCGCCCTCCCTCTACCACCACTTCGCCGACAAGTCGGAGATCCTCCAGGCTGTCGCGCGACAGATTGCCGGCGCCGGCACCCTGCCACGCCGCAGGCCCGGCCCGGACTGGCCCGAGTACTTCGTGACGCTGAGCATGAATCTGCGTCAGTCGATCCTCAAGCACCGCAATGCCGCGCCGATCCTGCTCCAGTATCTTCCGCGTGATCTGCTGATCGGCACCTACGAGGACACTGCCCGATTCCTGGAGGAGTCCGGCGTGCCGGCCCGCCTGCACGTCCAGATTCTCGACGGCATGGAGCGTTTGACGCTGGGCGCAGTGCTCACCGAGGCGATGCGCAAGCCGAGTACGAAGAACACGATCTTCCCGAACGTCGACCCGGAGTCGCAGCCGCTGCTGGCGCGGGCTCTCGCCGAGAACGAGATGACCTCCCGGCAGTTGTTCGAGGAGATGATCCGCAGCTTCCTCCACGGCGTGGTGCGCAACGCTCAGGTAGAGATCGCGGACAAGAGCCAACTGAGCGTGTCGACCCACTGAGCGTGTCGGCCCACTGACCTGTTCGGCAGTCGTACGACCACCCACGACGCAACGACGACGCCCCGCGGATCGAATCGCGGGGCGTCGTCGTCGGTCCTACCGGGCCGGAGCGGGCATGTGGACGGTCTTGATCTCGAAGAACTCCTCGAGACCTTCGAGGCCGCCCTCACGGCCCACGCCGGACTGCTTATAGCCGCCGAACGGCAGGGTGAAGTCCATCGTCGCGGTGTTCACGCTGATGGTGCCGGTGCGGATGCGCCGCGCAACCTCGAACCCGTGGTCGATGTCCTCCGTGTACACCGCACCCGACAGCCCGTACATCGAGTTGTTGGCGATCGCGATGGCGTCCTCTTCGTCTTCGTAGGTGATCACCGAGATGACCGGACCGAAGACCTCTTCCTGCGCGATCCGGGAGTCGGGGTCGACGTTGTCGAGCAGTGTCGGTGCGACGAAGAAGCCCTTGTCGAATCCCTCCGGTCGACCGCCGCCGAGCACGACCTTCGCGCCGTCCTCCTTCGCGATGTCGATGTATCCCAGGACGCGATCCTGCTGTCGCTTCGACGCGAGCGGGCCGAGGAAATTGGTCGGCTCCCACGGGTTGCCGATCGGCAACGCGCCATACGCGGCCTTCAGGACCTCGAGCACCTCGTCGTGACGCTTGCGGGAGACGAGCACGCGCGAGAGGGCGATGCACGCCTGACCGGACTGCATGCAGCCCCCCATGGGGAGCGTCTGCACCACGTGGTTGATGTCGGCGTCGTCGAGGATGATCGCCGCGGACTTGCCGCCGAGTTCGAGCGAGACACGCGCGATGCGCTCGCCTGCCAGCGACATGATGCGCCGGCCCGCCGCGGTGCTGCCGGTGAAGGTGACGTGGTCGACGTCGGGGTTGGTCACGAGCGTCTCCGACACCTCGCGGTCGGCGCACAGCACGCTGACGACCCCCTCGGGAATGCGACCTTCCGCGACCAGCTCGGCGATGATGTCCGCGAACACCGACGGCGAGAGCGGTGCCTCCGGTGCGGTCTTGAGCACGACCGAGCAGCCCGCGGCCAGCGCCGGGGCGAGCTTGAACGCGATCGTGCCGACCGGGCCGTTCCACGGGATGATCGCGGCAACGACGCCCGTCGGTTCCTTCACGATGCGCGAGACACCGCCCGCTGCGCGCGGACGCTCCTCGGTGGTCTCGAACGTGCGGGCCACAGCGGCCACCGCACGGAACAACCCGCCGACCATCTCCTGGGTCGGCCGGCTGACGCTCACAGGCACGCCGACCTCGATGACCCCGATCGGGGTGAGCTCGTCCACCCGCCGTTCGAGGCGGTCGGCGATGGCGTCGACGACATCGGCGCGCTCTGCCATGCTGCGAGACGACCACTCGCCCTTGTCGAACGATTCACGCGCTGCGGCAACCGCTTTGGCGACGTCTTCGACCGTGGCGGTGCGCACCCGCGCGACCTTCTCCTCGGTGAACGAGTCGACGACGTCGACCCATTCGCCGCCGGTCGAATCGACCCAACGGCCGCCGATGAAAACCTGTTCGCGGTCGGCGATCGACGGGGTGGTACCCGTCGAGGCTTCGGTGGTGGTCATATGTGAAAGCTCCTTCGCTTCAGCGGATGTTGTAGCCGGCGTCGACCGGGAACGTGACACCGGTGACGTAACGAGCCTCGTCGGAGGCGAGGTAGACGATCGCGTTGCTGATGTCGACGGCCTCGATCAATTCGACCGGCATCGGGTTCTTGTACGACTCGTCGGCGGCAACCTCGGGATGGGAGTTGACGAACTCGCCGTACTCCGCGTTCGCCACCATAGGCGTGTTCACGCCGGTCGGGTGCACAGTGTTCACCCGAATGCTGTGCGGGGCAAGCTGTTTCGCGTAGATCCGCATGAGACCGACAACACCGTGCTTGGCGGCGCTGTACCCGACCTGACCGGGGAGGGTGTTCAGCCCGATGCTCGTCAGGCCGGCCGCAGAACTCGTGATGATGATCGACCCGCCCTCCCCCCGTTCGACGAGGTGCGGCACCGTCACCTCGAGCACGTGCCATACCCCGGTGAGCATGGTGTCGATTGCGTCGTGCCATGCCTGGCGCTGTTCACCGGGACCGATCACCGGCATGATGCCGGCGTTCGGCAGCACGATGTCGACCTTGCCGAACTGTGCGATGCCCGCGTCGTAGGCCCGCTGGACATCCTCGATGTTGCGGACGTCTCCAATGGACGCGACGATCGAGCCTCCGGCCTCCTTGACCAGCCGCTCGGTCTCGGCAAGGTCGTCGCTGGTCGCCATCGGATAGAAGACCGTGGGGATCTGGTCGCAGATGTCCATCGCGATGACGGATGCCCCCTCTTCGGCGAGCCGGACGGCGTGCGAGCGCCCTTGGCCTCGCGCCGCACCGGTGATGAAAGCGACCTTGCCTTCGAGTCGACCCATGAGTGTTCTCCTCCGATTGCACGCCCCAGCTCCGGGCAGGCAAGCGCCCGTGCGGGGGAACGTAGTGAAGTTGGGGACCCACACATCAGTGTGAGGCGCACCACAGACGGTAGTTGCCTAAACCCTTTAGGTCAACGTCGGACAAGATTCGTCGCTCGTCTCACCCGGGCGGACTCGGAAGCTGGGCGCCTCGGCCCACTCGCCGACCTGGTAGCAGGAATGTTCCCCCTCCTGCTCGAATGCCATCAACCGGCACGTGCGCACCGCCCCCGCGTCGTCCGGGTCGATACGAATCAGGGCGATCTGGGCCCCCGCGTCGCGCAGCGCCCCGAGTGCCATCGTGAGGAGCGTCATCCCGAGGCCCGCCCCGCGGGCGGTCTCCGTGAGCACGAGCGCCCGGACCGACGCCGCATCCAACTCGAGGTGGGTGGACAGCGCCGGATCGGACCACACGAACCCCACCTTCGCTCCCGAAGAGTCGGTTGCGACCAGCACATTGCCGGAACCGAGGCGGATCTCGTCGGCGAGGCGCTCGCGTTGCGCGGGTACGAGCGACGCCGCGTCCAGCACCTCGTCGATCGCCCGCGACACCGCCGGATCACCGAGCGGACGCGCGTCGCCCGTCGTGATGCCCTCGGGCGCCGCGACCTCGTCGAGCGGGATCGCGAACGGGCCGGACAGGTGGCGGAACAACGTCCACAGCCTGCCCACCGCCGGGATGCCGAACCGTCGCGCGAGACGTTCGGACGCGGGGTGCGTGCTGTACGCCCAGCAGCGCAGAGCCACCGCACCGGTGCGCTCCCAGCCGCCGTCCGCTGTCGTGCCCAGGCCGATCTCCTCGACCAGCATCGTGGCCACACCGCGCGACCGGTAGTCCGGATGGACGACGAACTGCACGGTACCCAGCCCCTCGCCGTCCACCTGCAGGTGCAGGTAGGCCACAATCACCAGCGGCGCGTCGTCGCGCGCGCTCAGGTCCTTGCGCGCCTTGATCGGCAGATGGGAGACGCGGACGCCGTCGCGACTCGTCGAGGTCACATCACCGGGGTGGATCCGCGAGAACCCGGCTTCCTCGTCGTACTCGGCGGCCGCGGCGACAAGAGCCAGCACCTCGTCCCGATCGCCGGAATCCAGTTCCGAACACCACTGATACGAGATCATCCTGTTCGCTCCTCATCTGCGGGTCAGTTCTCATAAATCTAATGCCGATCGGTATAGGGCCGCAACGGCCGAAGCGCCACCCGCAACCGGTCCGGGGTTTACACTTAAAACTACTTGAGTTAGATTTAGCGTCATCGATCCGAACCACCGCCTGGAGGGCAGCCATGACAGAGGTCGGAATTCCCCGCGAGGAACGCATTCGCCGCGCTCTCGACCATCTGCGCAACGACACCACCGACGAATTCGAGCACGTCACGTGGTTCGAACCCGTCGAGTTCACCGATCCGGAGATCGCCAAGCTCGAACGCGAGCGTGTCTTCGGCCGGGTTCCGTCGATCATCATCCACGGCTCCGAGATCCCCCGCGCGGGCGATTTCGTCACCCTCCAGTTGCCGCGGAACAATGTCATCGTCGTCCGTCAGCGCGACGGCAGCGTCAAAACCCTGGTGAACCAATGTCGTCACCGCGGCGCGATGGTCGAGAAGGAGGAGAAGGGCCGTTGCCGCCTGTTCTCCTGCCCGTACCATCGCTGGTCCTACGACACCGACGGCGCGCTGCGCACCATCACCCGCGACAACACGTTCGGTGACGCCGACCGTTCCGAACGGAACCTCGTGCAACTCCCGACCGAGGAACGTCACGGATTCGTCTGGGTTGTCGACGACGCCGACGCCACCATCGATGTCGCAGACTGGCTCGGCCCCGAAATGGACTCGATCATGGGGTCATACGGCATGGACAAAATGGTGACTACCCGAGTTCAGCGCTTCGACGAGCCCGTCAACTGGAAGCTGATGCAGGACGCGTTCCTCGACGGCTACCACATCCAGTACGCGCACCCGAACACCGCCGCCAAGCACATCCACACCAACGTCATGGCCTTCGAGGACTTCGGACATCACTGCCGGTTCCTCAATCTCCGCAAGACCATCGACCGGTGGATCGAGGAAGACCCCGGCGATCGCAGCCTCGCCGAGCACGTGACGGAAAGCCACCTGGTGGGTCCCAACAGCACCCTGCTCAAGCAGCCCGACCATTTCCAGCTGCTCACCTTCCGCCCCCACCGGAGCGATCCGCAGCGCTGCCACATGGAGATCCGTCTGATCGCACCGACGCTCGAAGACAGCGGCATGACCGAGGAGCGCTGGAATCGGATCTGGGACAAGAACGTCGAGATCCTGATCGCGGTCCTCCACAACGAGGACTTCCCGATCCTGCGTGGTTCGCAGGTCGCCATGGACAGCGCGAACGCCGGCAACATGCTCCTGGGCCGCAACGAGGTTGCCAACCAGGTCTTCCGCCGCGAGATCCAGAAACTCGTCGGCGAGAACTGACACCGAACACCACAGCGGGGCGCCTGCGGGCGCCCCGCATCAGGAGGATTACATGGAGAGCGATCTCTTCGAACACGACCACGAACTGTTTCGCGACTCCGTGCGGAGCTTCGTCGACAAGCACGTCGTCCCAAATCTCGAGAAGTGGGACGCCGACCGGCTCATCGACCGGGAAACCTGGCTCGCCGCGGGTAAGCAAGGACTGCTGGGCCTGAGCGTCCCTGAGCAGTACGGCGGGCCCGGCGAGCTCGATTACCGCTTTCGCGTCGTGATCCAGTCCGAGATTGCGCGGGTGGGCGCGTCCGCGCTGCAGTCCGGGTTCTCGACCAACGACGACATCGTCCTCAACTACCTGCTCCGCCATGCCACCGATGAGCAGAAGCAGCGGTGGTTGCCCGGATTCGTCACGGGCGAGACGATCGGCGCGATCGCGATGAGCGAACCGGCCGCCGGCAGCGACCTGCGGGGCATCACCACCACCGCAGTGCGCGACGGCGACCATTGGGTCCTCAACGGGTCCAAGACGTTCATCACGAGCGGCATCCTGGCCGACCTCGTCATCGTCTTCGCCAAGACCGACCCCGCAGCCGGTTCGCGAGGGTTCAGCCTCTTCGTGGTCGAAGACGGAACGCCCGGGTTCTCCCGCGGCCGCAAGCTCGACAAGGTCGGTCTGCACGCCCAGGACACGGCCGAGTTGTTCTTCGAGGATGTCCGCGTTCCCAAGGAGAATGTGCTCGGCGAGCTGGGGCAGGGCTTCGGCTACCTCATGCAGAGCCTTCCGCTGGAGCGGCTCGGTATCGGCATCGCCGCGCAGGTGTCCGCCGAGGCCGTCATGAGCTGGACACTCGACTACGTCAAGGAACGCACCGCCTTCGGCAAGCGCATCGGCGAGTTCCAGGGAATGGGCTTCACTCTCGCGGAACTGCAGACGGCGGTGGAGGTCTCACGCAGTTACCTCGATCGCTGCGTCCGGGAACACAACAAGGGCACGCTCACCGCGGTCGACGCGTCCAAGGCGAAGCTGTGGGCCACCGAGTTGCAGGGCCGTGTGATCGACGCCGGTGTGCAGTTCCACGGCGGCTACGGCTACATGATGGAATACCCGGTCGCGAAGGCCTTCATCGACGCCCGCATCCAGCGGATCTATGGTGGCACCAACGAGATCATGAAGGAAATCATCCACCGTGATCTGCTGAAGGCCTGAGCCCCGGCACACGAGGAAGGGGACCCGATCGAATCGGGTCCCCTTCCTCGTGTCAGCTTCGCGATTCCGGTGTGAATGTGAGCGGTAGCCGCACGCAACCACGCACCGACGTGCCGTGCATCAACGGCGGATCACTGTCGACCAGCGCGTAGTCGGGGATTCTCCGATGTATCTCCTCCATCGCCAAGGTGAGCTCGAGGCGGGCGAGGTGAGACCCGAGGCACCGATGCGGCCCTGCGCCGAACGACAGATGCCTGTTCGGGCCACGATCGATCACGAACGCGTCCGGATTGTCGAACTCGGCTTCGTCGCGGTTGGCCGCACACAGCAGGAGCAACAATTGATCGTCGGCCTTGATGTTGACGCCGGCGATCTCGACATCGCGGGTGGCCCGCCGGCCCATGCTGACGGCGGCTTCGATGCGGAGGATCTCCTCGACTGCGTCCGGCACCAGGCTGCTGTCGTCGATGAGCGCCTGCCGTTGCACCGGGTTGTTCGCAAGGTGCACCATGGCCCAACCGAGTGAACCCTGCACCGTGTGCAGTCCGGCAATGAGCAGCAGGAAGAACATGCGGCGCAGTTCCTCGTCAGTGAGGTGCCGCTCGACTCCGTCCATCCGGATCGGGGTATCGATGATCTGTGCGGTGACGCTCTCCGAGTCCTCCTGCCCGGAACGCACCCGATCCACGAATGCACCGAAGTACTCGAACACGTTCGTTGCCGCTTCTGCCCGGGCACGGGCGGATTCCTCCTCGCCGGCTCCCGGAATCCCCTGGAGCGCAATATCCGTCCACTCCGTGAACTGTTCGGCATCGTCGAGAGGCCAGCCCATGAGACTGAGGAAGACACGAGTCGGCAGCGCATGCGCGAACTCGGCAACGAATTCGCACCGGCCGGAGTCCGCGAAGCCGTCGATCAGTTGGTTGATGATCTCGCGGATCCTCGGCTCGAGCTCTTTCATCCGCGCCGGACCGAACAGTGGCTGGAGCGCCTGACGATACTGCGTGTGCTCGGGCGGATCGATCTCGACCGGGATGAACTTGCCCTGGCCGGCATCGACCAGGTTGTTCGGATAGCTGGAGAACGTCTCGGCATCGCGCAGGATGCGGAAGATGTCCGCGTACCGCGTGACGATCCAGTGCCCACCGTGGTGCGGGGAGTAGACGATCGGTCCGCGGGCACGGAGTTCGGCGGCCTTTTCCTGGAAGACATCGACCGGAGCGGCGAGAGCTGGGTCGTACACGTCGAAGTCGACGAGCAGATCCTCGGATACGTTACTGGCAGTCAACGCGTTGCACCCTTCTGAATCCATGGAACCTACCGATCCGACGCTCAGGTCGTCGGTGTGAACCTGATCGGAAGCCGCAAGCAGCCCCGCACCTGCGTTGCGTGCAGGATCGGCGGATCGGATTCGACGAGTTCGTAGTCCGGAATCCGGCGGTGCAATTCCTCGAGCGCGATCGACAGTTCGATGCGGGCCAGATGTGAGCCCAGGCACCGGTGCGGACCGGCACCGAATGTCAGGTGCCGGTTCGGTGACCGGTCGATCACGAACTCGTCGGGATCCTCGAATTCGCTTCCGTCGCGGTTGGCCGAACAGAGCACCAGCAGCAACTGGTCGCCGGCCTTGATCTTCGCCCCGCCGAGTTCGACGTCGCGGGTCGCACGGCGGCCCATACTCACTGCAGCCTCGATCCGCAGGACCTCCTCGACGGCGTTCGGGATCAGCGAGTCGTCCTCGATGAGCGCGGCGCGCTGACGAGGATTGTTCACCAGGTGGATCACGGCCCAGGCCAGCGATCCCTGAACGGTGTGCAGACCTGCGATGAGCAGGAGGAAGAACATGCGGGTCAGCTCTTCGTCGGTGAGCAGTCGCTTGCCGTCCTCGAGGTCGACCTCGGTGCGGATGAGTGCGGAGGTGACATCCTCACCGGGGTTCGCGCGACGCTCGTCGACGATCTTCTGGAAGTAGGCGAACATCTGCTGGGCTGCCTCGGCGCGTGCCTTCGCCGACTCGTCCTCGCTGGCGCCGGGCTTGCCCATCAGGGCGGTGTCGGTGGCCTCGGTGAGTATCGGGGCGTCCTCGAGTGGCCAGTCCATCAACGCGAGGAAGACGCGGGTGGGCAGCTCGTGCGCGAAGTCGGCGATGAACTCCGCCTCACCCTTGCCCGCGAAACTGTCGATCAGTTCGTTGACCACGCCCCGGATCTGCTCGGACAGCGCCTTCATCCGGTTCGGGGAGAACAGCGGCTGCAGGGCCACCCGATATCCGGTGTGCTCCGGCGGGTCGAGCTCGAGCGGCAGAAACTTGCCGTCCCCGGCATTGACGAGGTTGTTCGGGTAACTCGAGAAGGTTTCCGGGTCGCGGAGGACCTCGTGGAGCTCCTTGTACCGGGTGACGATCCAGTGGCCGCCGTGCGCGGTCGAGTAGACGACAGGGCCTTTGGCCGCGAGTTCGGCGACCTTCTCCTGCACGGTGTCCACCGGGTCCGTGAGCGACGGGTCGTAGATGTCGAAGTCGACGACAGGTGTCGACATTTCGTCGGTGATGGTCATGCTGATCGCCCCGTTCGAAGGGTCTGTGTTGCTCGAGAAGTCAGAGTGTTTCGAGGCTCAGGGCTCGTTCGGGGCACATCGCGACGGCCTCCTCGGCCGCCACGATGTGCTCCTCGGTCCTGAGCGTTTCCTGCACGAGCACCGGGTATCCGGCATCATCGCAGTCGACGATTTCGGGGGCGCGGCCGTAACAGAGGCCGTGCCCGGCGCACGCCGACCGATCCACGACGAGTCGGCGCGTGCCTGACTGCGCTTCCGTGTCGTGGGCAGTCATCGTCATTCCTCGCCGGTGACCATCGGCGGCGGGTTGTTCCCGTCTTCGGGGAACATCATCGCCACACGAGACAAGGTGCCGCCGTCGGTGGTCGGCAGGGTGACACCGGATATGTATGCCGACTCGTCCGACACGAGGAACAACGCAGCCCGCGCATTGTCCTTCAGCGACGGCGGACGATTGAGCTTGAGCGGAATCGGCGAGACACTCGGGTCCCACGGACCGGCGACCTCCTCGTACGACTGCCCCACCACCGGAGCACCGGCCGGCGCCAGGAAGTTCGGCGACATCCCGTGCGTCGGGGCGATCGCATTCACCCGGATCCCGTACTTGCCCAGATCCAGGCTCAGACCGCGAACCATCCCGTTCACACCGGCCTTCGTCGCCGAATACGCTGCGATGCTGTGGTACGCCACGAACGACGCCGCCGACGAGGTCGCCAGGATGACACCGCCACCATTGGCCCGCAACGCCGGCACCGCCGCCTTCGCGGTGTAGAACACGCCGGACAGGTTCACCCCGATGACGTCCTGCCAGTCCGCGTCCGTCAGATCCTGGAACTCGACCTGCTCACCACCCGCAACGGACGGCACACCACCGCGCGAGACGATCCCGGCATTGGCCCACGCGATGTCGAGCTTGCCGAACGCCGCCACCGTCGCCGCCACCGCATCGACCACCTGCTGCTCGACGCGTACATCGGCGGTGACCGCGATCGCCGAACCACCCTGCTGCTCGACCAACTCGACCGTGCCCTTCGCACGCTCCGGATCGATATCGACCACCGCGATCTTCGCGCCCTCCGACGCGAACAACTGCGACGCCTCGCGTCCCAACCCGGACCCGGCACCGGTGATCAGCGCGACCTTACCTTCGAGTTTCATCAAAGCTCCTCAGCTCGAACATGTAACAGAGGGATGGAAGATGCTGGAGGACGGCGACTTCCCTACAGGGTTCGCACCGTCATGTGATTCAGCTTACATACATGAGAAGTGATACGTCAATCGTTCTTTGTAAATCAGCCGAGCCGGATCGACGTGTCGAGGACCCTTGCGCGGGAATCGACTCCTCACCGCATCGATGTCGTTGATGAACAGCCGCTTGACCATTGGCGAAACACTGCCGGTACGCGACACTGCTAGTACGCGACACTGCTAGTACGCGATGAAGAGAATCTCATCGCGCGAGTACTCCATTCCGGGATGTGACTCGCTCAGGTGCGACCGGGCCTTCGCAACCAGGTCGTCTTCATCCGTGCCCGTGACCACGGCTCCACACGGGCAGGTCAATCTCGTCTTCATCCTCATAGCGGTCGGCCCTTCTGCGCCATCGGTACGGTCGGTGACACCCCTGTCCGCCCTCGTCGACCGAGAGGCTCGGGAGCGCCGGGCCGGATGTGGGCGACATCACACCACAATATCTAACGTACGTAGGTTACACAACCGCCGGAGCCCTGATGCCGGCCCTCTGCTGTCGATAGAGCCGCCAGTGCGACACAGCAGGAACGTCGCGAAGCTCGGGTCGCAGATGAAGGCTACGTGCGCGCCTCCGTCTCCCAGCCCCCTCACGTTTCGGAATCGATCAGGCAGGCTCCGCGGCCTTTTCGACAGGCGCGTCCGTCCGATGCATGGCATTGGTCCTTCGGGGAACCAACGACACCAGCACTGCGGCAGCCACTCCAGCGAACGCGAAGGCGTAGTAGGCCCAGTCCGCTCCGAGCGCAGAGCTCATGATCATTCCGGTGAGAATGGGCCCGCAGACACCACCCAACCGGCCCAGCCCCACCGCCAGTCCGAGCGCTGTGCCACGCGCAGCGGCCGGGTAGAAGACCCCGACGAATCCGTAAACGCCCGTCGTGGAGGACGCACAGAAGCCGATCAGCAGAACCAACCCGAACACGAGCGCCTGTGCCGGCTGCAGGGTCAGGGCGGACACTGCGATCGCTCCCCCGACAAAGCTCACCGAGATCACCGGACGCGATCCCAGTCGATCCGCCAGACCGGTGATGACCACCATGCCGAACCCGCTACCGATGTTGAAGGCGAGCAGGAACGTCAACGCGGACCCGAGATCGTAGCCGGAGGCCCTCAGCATCTGAGGAATCCAGGTGTTCATGCCGTACGAGACGAGAAGGCCGAAGAAGGTGATGAGCGGGAACATGATCGTCGCGATCCTGTATCCGGGTGCGAACAGGAGCTTCAGACCCGACTTGGAACCGGCATTCGCGGTTTTCGACTCCTCCAGGGCCAGGCCGGATTCGGCACCGTGATCAACCGAGTAACGCTGCGTCAACGCGCGGGCCTCATCGTGCCGGCCCTTGCTCACGAGGAAAGCGATCGATTCGGGCAGGCTTCGGTATGCGATGACGAACAACACGACCCCAAGGAGGCCACCCACTGCGAACATCGATTCCCAGCCGAAGGCAGGGATCATGAAGATGGCGGCGATGGCGACCACGCACCCGCCGATGGGAAAACCGGTTTGGATGACGCCGTTGTAGAACTGCCGTCGGTCGACCTTGACGTATTCCTGGGTGAGCGCAATCAGGGTGGGGAGGGCTCCGCCGAAGCCGAGGCCGGCAAGCAACCGGAAGAGGCCGAAGGTCTCGAGATTCGGCGCAATGGCACATAACCCGGTGAACAGACTGAAGCTCACAATGCAGGCGAGCACGATCGGTCGCCGGCCGACGAGGTCCGTGAGGTAGCCGGCCAGCATTGCGCCGGCCATAATTCCGAACAGCGACAAGCTGCCGATCAACCCTGCCGAGGCGGTGGTGATCCCCCACTGTTCGATTTCCAGCAACGTCGGAAGCACTGCGCCGAACATGATGAGGTCGACACCATCGAGGATGGTGATGGCCAAGCAGGTGAGGACCACGGATCGGGCACCCGAGACGGCCCTTTCCTTCCCCAGGCCGGAGATCTGCGACATGTTGGTTCCTTCGGGTTGTGGGGTATCTGGGTTCGATGCCGATGAACGCGCGAGTGGCGGTTGTCGACGTGTGTCGACAACGGGGCAGAATCGTTCGATTGCAAGCTCATCGCGACCGTCGAGGTGCGGGGCTGCGGGATAAGCCCTTTACCACCGCGGTATGCCCTGCATCACACGGGCAGTAATCTAATGTCTATCGGTACTGGCGACAAGCCCGGAATGAGCACTTCGGAGCTCAGCCCCACTTCCTCGAATCCTCGAACGCACGCGCCATCCACTGATGAAAATGCTGGTTGGCAATCTCGTTTCGCCCGAAGTAGATCGGTCCGATGTCCGTGTTCGTAACGGCCTTCTGCAGACCCTCGTTGACGACGAGGTCCTCCTCTCGAAGTACCGCCATCAGAATGTTCCAGTTCTTGTCCCACCGCGCCTTCTGCTCGTCCGTCACGGCAGGTTCCCGAGTGAGAAGACGCATCTGCATCCGAGTCCCGACGGGCGTGCCCGGAGCAGGGACGAAGTTGAGCACCTCCAGATGATCCGGTTGACGCAGCACCGACATATTGGGCATCAGAAAGTGCGCAACGGTGATGTGCCGGTCGATCGGGGCGTCCGCGGGCGCGACACCTCGCACCGTGTCGATGCTCTTGCGTGCCGTGACCATTCGTCCGTGCCTGCCCATGGGTTCCCAGGATTGCGCGTTGTTGTAGAAGTACGGCGCAACAGTTCCGGCGTGGGTCGAGGTGATGTGGTAGCCGTCGAGGAAGGCATCCATCAAGACCTTCCAGTTGATGTCCACATCGAAGTTCTGGGCGATATGGCAGTGGTACTTGTCCATCTCCATGGCGGCGAGGGACTCGTCGAACTCCCGGCCGAGCCACTCCGCGATGTCGATCGTTCGATCACCCGCGGCGGAGTCGACGACCCAGACGAAACCATGTCGCTCCTCGACCGGAACCTCCAGCAGGCTCATGCAGCGACGATCGACCCTCCCGAACGTCGGCTCGTCCGCGATCGACCGCAGACTGCCATCGCTCCCATACGCCCACCCGTGGTAGCGGCACGAAAAGATGCGCTTCGAACCCCTCTCCTCGGGAACGAGCCGGGCGCCTCGATGCCGGCAGGTGTTCACGAACCCACGAACCCCACCGTCCGCCTGCCGAACGAGAACAATCTCGTTGTTCGGCAACTGGACCGTCGCAAAGTCGTGGTTGCCGGGCAATTCGGTGCTGTGCGCCGCGATGATCGGCACATATCCGAACAGCTCTCTGCGCTCGCGGGCCGCCAGTTCCGGATCGGTGTAGACGCGCGGATCGACCTCGAGGATCTCCGGCGCCATATCGGTGGTGTCGTGGTCGAGGTGATCGAACAACGCCCGGGCAAAACCCGCTTTCGTCGCCTCGTCGTACGGAAGATCGGTGTAGACCATCGTGCTCACTCCTTCGCGGGACCGCGGCGGTCCCCGCAAGAACGTCGCTAGAGCTGCAGACTCTTGATTTCGACAAACTCCTCGAGGCCGAATGCCCCGCCCTCACGCCCAAGGCCGGATTGCTTGAATCCGCCGAAAGGCGCAGCGCCGTTGAACTTTCCACCGTTGACCTCGATCTGCGTCGCACGCATCCTGCGCGCAACCGACTTCGCGCGCTCGGGGTCGCCGGACCACACAGCGCCGGCGATACCGAAGATCGTGCCGTTCGCGATCTCGATCGCTTGCTCGGGTGTGTCGTACGCGATGATCGACAGCACCGGACCGAAGATCTCCTCCTGAGCGATCGTGCTGTCCGGGTCCACCTCCGAGAACACGGTCGGTTCGACGAAGAATCCGGTACGGGCCGGTGCGTCGACCGACCCGGCGACGAGCTTTGCGCCCTCCTTGACGCCGGCACGGATGTAGTCGAGGACCCGCTCACGCTGAGATGCGGTAACCATGGGTCCGAGCTTCGTGTCGCCGTCGGCGGGATCGCCGGGCGCATATGCCGCGGCCGCCTTCGCGGCGAGCTTCTCCGCCTCGGCCAGGCGGGAGCGCGGTACGACCAAACGAGTCTGCGCACTGCAGGACTGTCCGCCGTTCATGTAGCAGGCACGCACGGTGTGCGGCACGGCCTTACCGAACTCCTCGTCGCTGAGGTCGTCGAGCAGCACAGCGGCGCTCTTTCCACCCAGTTCGACCGACACCCGCTTCACTGTCCCGGCGGCCAGTTCGAGGACTCGCTTGCCGACCGAGTTCGATCCCGTGAAGCTGACCATATCGATGTCCGGATGAATGGCGATGGCCTCGCCGACGATCGGACCGTACCCGTGAACCAGATTGAATACGCCGGCCGGAACTCCGGCAGCGTCGACCGCTTCCGCCAGGGCGTGGGCGGTGAACGGGGCAACCTCGCTGGCCTTGACGACCACCGTGCACCCGGTCACGAGCGCAGCCCCGATTTTGGCGGTGATCTGGTGCAACGGGTAGTTCCAGGGCGTGATACACCCGATCACCCCGACAGGCTCACGCACGATCAGGGAGTTGCGGAGCTGTTCTTCCCACGGGAAGTCCCTCGCCGCGGTCACGGCCTCACGCAGGTCGACGATACCCAGTCCGACCTGGGCCCAACGCGCCACCCTGCGTGGGGTGCCGACCTCGGCGACGACGATATCGGTGATCTCCTCCTGTCGCCGCTCCAGTTCGTCGGCCAGACGCGAGACGAACTCCGCCCGCGTGTGCGGCGCGGTCTGTGACCACTGCTCCAAGGCCCGCCGCGCGGCAGCCACCGCCACATCGACATCTGCGGCAGCCCCGGCGGGGACATCCCCTATGCGTTCCTCGGTGGTCGGGTTGACGACGTCGATACGCTCCGCGCTCGTGGAGGCACTCCACGTGCCGTCCACGTACAGATCAAGGGTCACGATGGCTTACTCCGTATCATCGAGTTGACAGAATTCACCGGTACACCGAGCTGCTCGTCACCGAGAAGGCATAAGAAGCAACGGCTTACCGCTTACGATCCGACGAGGTCCCGCAGACCTTCGTCGCTCACCGGTGCGGTGGCCACACCCATCACACCGGCGAGGAATCCTCGGATCGCTACCACGAAGAGCTCGCGCGACGACCATCGGTTGGCTGCCAGCGCGCGGGTGAGCGTCGGGTGTCTCCGCTCGTCGACATTCGGGAAGACCTCCGTGCTGCCGACCGGGTCGCGCATGAGATCGCTCAGAGTGGTGGCGAGTGCCAGTTTCTCCAGTCCGTCCAGGATCACCACGTGCAGGCGCGCCGGTACGCCCCCGTCCTCGAGGATTCGGGCACACATTTCGTACGTTCTCGTGAGGACGTCGCGCGGAAGAAACTGCACCAGCACGAGAGCGGCATTGGGATGGCGGAGAATCGCGTCGCGGTAGTTGAGGCTGAGTTCGACGAACCATTCCACCCAGTCGGTATCCGACGAATACTCGGGCACCGTGGCCCCGGTCATGAGCTCCTTCGCCACCTCTGTCATGAGCTCACGGCGATCGGCGAAGTGGTGATACAGCGAGGAGGTTTTCACGTTCAGGTGTTTGGCCACGCGCGGCAGGCTGAACGCAGCCATACCTTCGGTGTCGATGATCTCGATGCTTGCCGCGATCGTCGAACTCCGGCTGATCAGAGGCTTTGCCGGTCGTCCCATCACGTCCCCCTTTCGATCGACCCGAGACTCAGTTCCACAACCCCGCCGTATCGACTCCGATGGAAAACCAGTGGCTGCGTGGTCGGATCGGACCCGAAGTCGAGGAGGTCGGCAACCGCGATGAGGTGATCGCCACCGTCGTGCTCCGCAGCCAGCGCCACCTCGAACCACGCTGCCACCCCGCCGATGATCGGCGCGCCGCCCTCGGCCGGGCGCCACCGCACTCCGTCGAATTTCCGGCCCCCCGATTTCGCAAAGCGGTCACTGAGAGCGTGTTGGCCCGAGGAAAGTACGTTGACACAGAACGTCTCGACGGTACGAATCGCCGGCCAGCTCGTCGAACGCCGGCTCGGGCACAGCAGGACCTGGGGCGGATCCAGCGACAGCGCCGAGAACGACTGACAGGTGAATCCGGCCGGTTCGTCGCCCACCATCGCCGTCACCACCGTCACACCGGAGCAGAAATGTCCCAAGACGTCGCGGAGCGCCCGAGTGTCCGTTGCCGGGCCGGTGCTGCTGTCCACTCGCGTCGACACGTGTCGTCCTCTCATCTGGCCGGTGCGATGTGCACCCGGATCTCGCCTGCAGGAACGAGCTGCATCGGGCTCATGGCGCCGTCCGTACCGCGCGGGGAGTGATCCGTCGCCAGACCAGTGCCGGAGACAGCGTGGTGGTGCGGAACACGAGCGGATCCGACGACAGGGTCATCACGTCACCCTCGAAGCGCACGTACCGCTTCTGGTCGTCGCCGATCCAGTTCGGAAACAGCGATACCGCCATCTCGTGCCAGACAGCGGAGTTGTCCTCGTCGACACGGTAGGGACCCGAATAGGCGAGGTACCCCCCGGCGGCCTCGCTTCGTTCGCCCATCTCGCCGCTGTGCACGTTGCGGGTCCGGTAGAGGGTTCGGCCGGAACGCATGATCTGTGCCGACATGTACCCGTCCGCCGAGTAGATGATCAGTCCGCGAGCCTCGGGACCCAGCGGGTAGTCGACCTTTCCCGTATCGGAGGTTGTCGAGTACTCGACGAGTTCCCAGGCCCCGACGATCCGCTGGGCGATCGAGACGCCATCGATGTCGGTGTCGGTGTCGGTGCTCATGTCCTGCTTCCTTTCAGCTCACAACACGTCGCGCGTGCAGAGAAGGACCGAACTCGAGAGTGCGGCCATGGGCCCGCCGATGAACAGGGACACCTTCGCCCCGGGCACCTGGTTTGCCGAGCTTCCGCGCACCTGGCGCACGGCCTCGACTGCCAGCCCCATCCCGTTGACGAACGAATCTGCGAGATTGCCCCCGCTGGTATTCACCGGGAGCAGTCCGTGCGGAGCCGTCAGATTCTCGAGGGTCATGACCTTGCCGGCTTCGGCGCCGGGTGGGCACAGCCCGTGATCGATCAGCGCGGCCACCCCGGAACCACTGAAGTTCTCGTAGACCTGGACGACATCGACCTGGTCGGGACCGAGGTCGGCATCTGCCCACAGACTCTCCGCGACCCCCGCCGCCCCGGAGAATCCCGCCGAGGTGTAGTCGAGATCGTTCTCCGTGTCGACGGCGTAGCCCCCTACCGCGCCCTGACTGCCGGCCAGCACGTAGGCCGGATTCGGATGGAGCTTCTCGGCGCGCTCGGCAGCGACGAGGATCAGAGCAACGGCTCCGTCGTTCTCACGAGAACAATCGTAGAGCCGGTACGGCTCGACTATCATCCGCGAGGCTTCGTAGGTCGACTCGTCGAGAGGACGCCCGAACGCCGCGGCACCCGGATTCTGCTGCGCATGTACGTAGTCGGCGAGAACCAGGGACCTCATCGCGGATTCCGGGACCCCGTCGTGCTCGAGCATCCGCTGGGTGCGCAGTGCGCAGGCCTGGGCGGGGGATCCGACTCCGTGCGGGAGCATGTGACCGTCGAAATGGTGCTTGGCATATCCGAGGCGGCCGGAATCCCGCTGTGCCATGGCGCGGTACACGACCACGCACTGTGCTTGGCCCGCTGCGATAGCGACCGCCGCGTTGGTGATCGCCGCGGCGGCACCACCACCGCCACCACCCCAGATCATGGTGGACCAGCGGATCCGGTGCGACATCAGTGACGCACCCACGACGGTCCCGTCGTTGTCACCGCCGCCGTACGAGACGAAGCCGTCGATCTCGCGGGGCGACACCCCGGCCTCGGCAGCAGCCTCGACGATGGCGCGCAACGTCATCCGAAGTTCGCTGTCGGGCGATTCGCCTCGTTTGTAGTGGAATTCGCTGACGCCCACGATGGCTGCGGCACCGCGGAGAAATGAGCCGGTCATCGCTCGTCTCCCCGTTCGGTCCCGTTCGCAGTGCTCGCGAGGCGCCAGCGGAGCACCGGCCAGGGCGAGTCGGCAGGTTGCTGGATGATTCCCGCAGCCGAGTCACCGATGGCGATGTCCGCATCGTCGTTCTCCGCCAGCAGACCGAGCACTCGTCGCCCCCCGGCGTGCGGGAGCTCGACGAGAACCGTGACGTACGGCAGTTCGCCGGCCAGCTCCGGGATGAAGGGGTGCCAGGTCCGCGACCACGAGAAGACCCGTCCGACCGGTTCCACGGCGACCCATGCCGGGTCGAACGCCCGGCACTGTCCGCACATCCAGCGTGGTCCCCAGATCCACAGTCCACACCGGCCGCATCTCTGCAGCCGCAGCTCACCCGCCCGCAGACCTTCCCAATACGGCAGGTCCAGGCCGTCCGCGTACGGACCGGCCAGGACGGTGGCCGGGAACTCGCGGGCCACCCCGGGACCCGGTGTCATCGGATCGCACCGCTTTCGTGAATCGGCATATCGCTCCTTCGCCCTACGGGCGGGTGTCGCAGAAAGTCCGGTCGGTCAGTGCTTGGTCAGGTAGCCCGCGTCGATCGGCAGGTCGATCCCGGTCACGTACTTCGCGCCGTCGGACACGAGCCACAACACGGCGTCGGAGATATCCTGTGGTTCGAGCATCATCACGTCGAGCAGATTCGTGCGGTCGTTGTGCTTCCACTTCCGCACCACGTGTGGCAACACCTTCGACAGTCCCTCCGCCATGGGCGAATTGACCCCTGTGGGGTTGACCGTGTTGACGCGGATGTTGTGATCGGCGAGCTCGAACGCGAGTGTGTCCTTCAAGCCTTGGAGTCCGTGCTTCGCGGCGCCGTAGTGCCCCCACGAGGGAGAAGCGCCGAGTCCGTCGACCGACGAGGTGATCACGATCGATCCGCCTCGACCACCCTCGATCATCACCGGTACGACAGCCTTGCACGCCTTCCACGCTCCGGTGAGGTTGACGTCGAGCATCGTCTGCCACGCGTCGTCTTCGATCTCGATCGTCGACTCGCAGTGATCGTGGATTCCGGCGTTCGCCAGCAGGATGTCGATCCTTCCGAATTGCGATACCGCAAGATCTGCGACAGCCTTCATGTCCGCACTGCTTCGCACATCCGCCTGCATGCCGGCAATCTCACCCCCGGCTTCCTTGACCAGCTGGATCGTCTCCTCGAGGTCCCCCGGTGTCGCGAGTGCATACTGCACATTCTTGATCGGTGCGGCGACGTCACACACCACGATCCTGGCGCCGGCAGCGGCAAGCGTGAGCGCGTGGGCGCGACCCTGGCCGCGAGCTCCGCCGGTGATGATTGCTACTTTTCCGTCGAGTGAGGTCATCGATTCTCCTGCTGTCGGATAACGGTGTTGAGCGGGGTCTTGCCGGATCGACTACCGCGCGCTCTTCACACGCTCGTAGTCCTGCGTCGCTTGGCTGATGCCGGTCGCGAATCGCTCACTGAAGCCGTCCTTGCGCGCTTGGGTCCAGTGATAGGAGTTCAGCAGCGGTTCGCAGGCGCCCGTGAAGCGCGGCATGACGTCGCGCATGAGGATGCGGTACATGCGTGAGGTGGCCTCGGTGTCGGCCCAGTCGTGTGCTGTCGCGAGGAAGGTGCCGAAGCCGCCGGTGCGGTCGATGATCTTCTGGATGTAGTCGATGGCGTCGTTCGCATCGCCGATGCAGCCATATCCGGACTCGTTGACGCGCCGGACCAGTTCCTCGTGCGCGACTTCTTCGCCGGGTTCGATCATTTTCATCGGGGTGACGACGTGGCGGTAATCCATGAAGTCGCGCAGCCCGTACCGGGTGTCCTCGACGGCCTGCTCGAAGGTGTCGGCGATGTGGATGTTGCCGACGATCGCCCAGTCACCGCGGTCGACCGTCCGACCGTGCTCGTTCGCCTCGTGGGTCGTGATACCCCACGTCTGCTCGAGCAATTCGAACGACTTGTCACTGGTGCCACCGATGGAGAGCAGACCGAGTCCGTACTTGCCTGCCAGCTTGGGTCCGGACGGGGACATCGCCGCCGCGACGGTGATCGGCACGCCGGGGTACGAATAGGGGCCCAGCTGCACTCGGGCATCCTCGAGGGAGAACCATTCGGTCTTCCGGTCGACCGGCCCCGGTGTCTCGAGCAGTTCCAGGATGGCGTCGAGGGATTCCTCCATCCGCGGCCGCAGAAGGTTGTAGTCCATGCCCATCATCTGCGAGTCGGCCACGAGCGCGCCCGGCCCGACACCGATCCTGATGCGTCCTCTAGTCATGTGATCCAAGAACGTGATTCGGTCGGCCACCATCAACGGATGGTGGTACGGGAGAGAGATGACACCGCTGCACAGCTCGATGCGCTCGGTGCGCTGTGCAGCTGCCGCGATCATCAGTTCCGGTGACGGACCGACCTCGTATCCACCGCTGTGATGCTCGCCGAACCACACCTGGTGGAAACCGAGCCGATCGAGATCCTCGACATGGCGGAGATCCTGTTCGATCGCCATCGTGGGGTTACGGCGGGGATTGTGGTACGGCGGAAGGAACACTCCGCACCGGAGCGGAGCCTTCCTCGCAGCCGGCGCATAGTTCACGTTCGACCCGGTGTTCTCGGTTGCCGATTCCATTTCAGTTCTCCTGTCGGTCATTGCGTGACGCGCCGCAGATGGTGACGATGGCCCGAGCGGTCCGTTCTCCTCGGTTGTGCCATCGGTGCCTGTTCCCGTTGATCACCACCGTGTCGCCGGGATTCAGTTCGATCTCCACACCGTCGTCGAGTTCGAGCACGAGCGAACCCTCGAGAAGGACGTGCACGTCCACGGAATCCGTCCGATGAAACCCCGGATCCTCGTCGTCCATGACGACGATTCCGTTGTCGCTGTCGCCGATGCGACCAGGCTCGAGCACCCAGCCGATCACCCACACTCCGCCCGGATCCGGAAATCCGACGGCGTCCGGTACTTCACCGGAATTGGGGACCTCGGGATCGGAGTCGGTTCGCCAGATGGGGTCGATTCCGGCGGCGTCCAGCCTCTCGATCTGCTCGTCGGCGACGAGCACAGCCGCGCCCTTGCGTTCGACTGCGATTACGCGACGAAAGCCCATGTTTGCCCCTCCGGGAGACAATTCTGTGACGACGAACGGCGCCGGGATTGCAGACAGTACGTTCTGTCCCACAACAGATTTCAGTTCACGGACACGAACAGGGAAGCACCGCGTGCTACGTGTGATACGCGCCCCACCCGCAGCACGCGAGTGCTGCGCATCACACCGATCAATCTAAATGCTATCGGTTAATCGGTCAAGCGGGCACCGACTGCGCGACAGCAATTCCCCTGCGAAACGCAGACATGAGCACATACGCTGTTGACCGGTCGGAAACGACTGATCTACCGTCGTCCCAAGGCAATCGCCCCTCCCCACGTCAGCCCGCGCTCGTCACAGCGCCACATCACCTGACTCCCCGGAAGACCCCTCCCCGCCGAGGCGCCCTCCGGATCACTCCCCTCGCGAAGGATCGCCGATGATCACGACACAGATCGAAATTCCCGCACATCTGATCACCGACTTCGATGTGTACGACCCGTCCCTGGCCGTGCCGGCCGATGTGTTCCAGGAGCGTGTCGCTGCGTTACGCAAGCAAGGGCCGGTCCTCTACTCCCCACATCACGGCGGACACTGGGTCGTCACCCGATACAGCGAGGCACTCCAGGTGCTCCAGGATCCGGAGACGTTCTCGAGCTTCCCGAACAACCTGCTCAATGCCGCGCAGGGCAAATTCCTTCCACTCGAACTCGACCCGCCCGAACACAGCTACTATCGGCAGGCACTTCAGCCGCTGTTCAGTCCCAAGCAAATGAAGGCGCTCGAGCCCGAGATCCGGGGCATCATCACCGCGCTGATCGACGACTTCGCAGAAAAGGGCGAGTGCGAGTTCATCTCCGAGTTCGCACACGAACTGCCGACGCGGATCTTCCTTGCGCTCATGGGGTGGCCACTGAGTGACGCACCGCAATTCACGGAGTGGACCGACATCACGCTCCAGGGCATCCCCGGCGCGAGCGAGGAGGAATCGGCCGAGGCCCGCGCGAAGGCCGCCGGCGAGATCTACGAGTACTTCGGGCAGGTGGTCGCCCGGGTCCGCTCCGGCGACGACAACTCCGGGAGCCTCACGGCGCAGATCATCAACACCCCACTCGACGTCGAAGGAACACCCAGGCAGCTCACCGACGAGGAACTGTGCCGGATGTTCTTCCTGCTTCTCGTCGCGGGACTCCACACCGTCCAAGGCGCTCTCGCCTGGGGACTCATCCACCTGTCTCGTAATCTCGAGCAGCGCGAGGCGATCCTTGACGACCCGACGCTGATTCCGTCGGCGGTGGAAGAGATCCTGCGGATCGAGACTGCCACGAGCGGCGGCCGGCGTGCGACCCGAGACACCGAGATCGGTGGTGTCTCGATCAAGGCCGGCGACCAACTCTTGGTGTTGATGACCTCCGCCAACCGGGACGACGACGAGTTCGACAACCCTGACGAGCTGCAGATCGAACGGCACCCCAACCGCCACATCGGGTTCGGCGCCGGCCCGCATCGCTGCCTCGGCTCCCATCTCGCGCGGCTCGAGCTGAGGCTCGCCATGGAGGAGATTCACAAGCGGATTCCCGACTACGCGCTCGTTCCGGACAATCCCGCGGTCTTCCATTCGTCCCAGGTCCGTGGATGCGAGAAGCTGCCGATCACGTTCACGCCGTCGACGCGCTGATCCCGCTCGACCCGGTCGCAGGAAGTCGGCCCGAACAGTAGAAGGTCCCCGGAGGAAGCTCCGGGGGACCTTCTCGGCTGTGTCACACAGTGGAGGGAACCGGCGACAGCGCCGGATCGTCGGCGGGCGGTTGCAGCACGCCGTCGCGCACGAGCGAATCGATCTCGACTGTGCTCAGCCCGAGCACTCTCTCGCAGATCTCACGTGTCTGCTGACCGGCCAGGGGCGCCTGCCGCAGCGGCCAGTCCGGCAACGTCGCGAAGTGCGCCACCTGCTTCGCGGTCGGGAGCGGCGCCGGAAGCAGCTCGTGTTCGAGCTCGGTGTACGCACCGCGCGCGATCAGCTGAGGGTTGGTGAGCAGCTCCGGCAACCGGATCATGGCCCCGGCCGGTATTCCAGCCGCCTGCAGAGTCACCATCGCCTCGGTCGGCGTGTGCCGCAGCAGCCACTCCGTCAGCACCTCGTCGGCCTCGGCGCGGTGGTCGATCCTGAGCTCGGCGGTGGCGAAACGAGGGTCGTCGGCGAGGTCGGGCCGGCCGACTACACCGCACAGCCTCGCCCAGTCCGTGTCGTCGCGGACGGTGACGACACACCACTCGTCGTCACCTCCACACGGGTACACCCCGGAGGGCGCCGAGTACGGATCGGAATTTCCCGGTGCGCCGATCGACCCAGGCTCGAGATGTTCCGCGACGAGCTGGCTACCCAGTTGCACGATCGCGGTGTCGGCCTGAGCGACCTCGATCGCGGCGCCACGCCCGGTCCGCAGCCGGTGGATCAGCGTGGCGAGAATCGTGGTTGCGGTGACCTGTCCGGCGATGTGATCGGGGTAGACAGTCGAGCCGTCGCACAGTGCATCAGTGGTGTCCGAGTACCGCCAGAGCGCCGAGACACCACAGGCTGCCCGTACCAGCGGTCCGTAGCCGAGCCGCTTGTTCCACGGGCCGACACTGCCGAAGGCGCTGCTCTCGGACACGATGATGCGCGGATTGATCGCGGCGAGCTCGTCGTACGAGAGCCCCATCGAGGCGAGAGTGCCGGGCTTGAAGTTGGCGAGCACGATGTCCGCTTCGGCGGCCAGCCGCTTGAAGATGCGGATGCCTTCGGGACTGCGCAGGTTCAGTCCGAGGCTGCGGCGGTTACGGTGGCCCCACGCCACGGACGCGGCGAGGGCCGCACCCCGCTTCGACTGGCGCAATCCGTCCGGGAAGTTCGAGTTCTCGATCTTGATGACGTCGGCGCCGTTGTCCGCGAACTGGCGCCCGAGTTCAGCACCGAACACCACGACACCCATATCGAGGACCCGAAGACCCTCGAACGGCCGCCCACCCGGTTCGCGCTGCAGTGCGGGAATCGGATCGTGAGCCCCGTCGATGTCGGACCCGAACACCGTGTCGTTGTGCTCACCGAGTTCTGGCGCACGCATGCGCACTCCGGCTCGCTGCCCGTCGACCTTCGCGTACCCGGACGGGACTCGCGCGGTGACGCCGGGTGAGATCTCGGTATCGACGAACGTACCGGCCGCATCGAAATGCTCGGTCGTCAAGACCTCCGACACGGTGTTGAGACCACCGATCGGGATGCCCCGGGCCGCACCTTCGACGACGAGTTCGTCGCGGGTATAGGTGCTGAACAACTGTTCGATGAGCGGATTGAGGCGAGCGGACGCAGCGAATCGCGCGGGAATGGTGTCGTATGTCGGATCCGCGAATTCCTCCGGCTCACCGAGCCATTCGAACATCGCCCGCCACTGCCGCTTCGCGAGCAGGCAGATGCGCACCTGCCCGTCGCCGCAGCGATAGACCGGGTAGAAGTTGGCGGCGTCCGGCCGGCCCCGCGGGAAGTCCTCGGAACGGCCGGCGGCAGCGGAGCCCTGCACACCGAATCCGGGATCGAAGCCGTGCACGATGACCTCGAACGCCGAGATGTCGACGCTCTGGCCACGTCCGGTGTGCAACCGGTCGAAGTAGGCGAGTAGCGCCGACCACGCCGTGTGCACGCCTACCGACTCGTCGATCAGCCCGTCGGGCGGCAGCAGCGGCTGCTCCCCCGGCTCACCGGAGCGCGACAATACACCGCTGAGTGCATACAGGACCGGCTCTGTCGCCGCCCAGTCGCGATACGGACCGTCCTGACCGAAACCGGTGATCGACACGGCCACGAGCGCGGGATTGGCCCGGCACAGGTCCGCAGTACCCACGCCGCGCGCAGCGAGGAAGCCCGGCGGGAACGACTCCAGCAGAATGTCCGAGCGCCGCGCGAGGGCGCGCAACCGGTCCCGGCCTTCGTCCTCCTCGAGATCGAGCGTGACGCCGAGCTTGTTCGCGTTGCGCAGCGCGAACGGAACGCTCACACCGTTCCGGACCGGTTGCGCCGAGCGCGAAGGCGAGCCTCCGGGCAGTTCGACTCGGACGACCTCGGCCCCGAGGTCGGCGAGGAACCGGCCCGCGGTGTCGCCGAATCCGTCCGTCAGTTCCAGTACCCGGACACCATGCAGAGGTAGTGCCATCTTGTGCTCCAATAGTGTGTGCTCGCCGCGAGACCTGGCTCTGGTCAGCGAGTTCCGAAGTACACCGACTTCGCGGTGAAGTACGGTGCCAGTCCCTCCGGGCCGAGCTCGCGGCCCAGCCCCGACGACTTGACGCCGCCGAACGGCGCGTCCAGATCGAGGGCGTAGTAGTTCACTCCGACTGTGCCGCTGTGAATCCGCGCCGCGAGGTCGAGGCCGTGCTGTTCGTCTGTGGTCCAGACAGTACCGCCGAGTCCGTACTCCGAGTCGTTGGCGATGGCAACTGCCTCGTTCTCACCGTCGTACGCGGTGATGGTCAGCACCGGACCGAAGATCTCCTCCTGCGCGATGCGCGCGGAGTTGTCGACGTCGGCGAACACGGTCGGCTCGACGAACCACCCCAGCGGCTGGTCGGCAGGGACGCCGCCGCCGGTGGTGATGCGGTAGCCGTCGGCGCGGCCCGAAGCGATGTAGCCGAGGACGCGGTCGCGCTGCGCGGCCGAGACCAGCGGACCCACGTTGGTGGCCTTGTCGAGCGGATCACCGACGGTCAGTGCCCGCACGGTCTCGGTGACCGCGTCCACGACCTCGTCGTACCGCGAGCGCGGGGCGAGGATCCGGGTGCTCGCGTGGCAGGTCTGGCCGTTGTTGACCAGCGACACCTCGAGCAGGTTCTTCGCGAAGACGTCGAGATCGGCGTGCTCGGTGACGATCGCCGCGGACTTGCCGCCGAGCTCGAGCGTGACCGGCCGCAGCAGCCGACCGCAGACCGCCCCGATCGCGCGACCTGCCGCGGTGGACCCGGTGAACGCCACCTTGTCGACGCCCGGGTGCGAAACCAGGTAGGCACCGGCGTCGCGGTCGGCGGGGACGACGTTGACCACACCGTCGGGCAGACCCGCCTCGAGCGCGGCGTCGGCGAAGGCGAACGCATCGAGTGCGGTCTCGGGGGCGGGCTTGAGCACCACCGTGCATCCCGCCGCGAGCGCGGGAGCGAGCTTCATCGCAGCGAGCGGCTGCGGGTAGTTCCACGGCGTGATTGCCGCGACCACGCCCACGGGCTCGCGGCGCACGACGGTGCGACCGCCGAATGCACTCGGCCGCACGTCCTCGTTGGACGCTTCGCGGATCAGACCTGCGTAGTACGAGAGCATCGCCGCGGGGCCGAAACCGTTCACACCGCCCGACAGCGCGATCGGCATGCCGTTCTCGCGGCTCACCAGCCGGGACGTGTCGCGACCACGTGACTTGAGGGCGGCCGCGAACGTGTCGAGCAGGTCGGCCCGTTCGACGTTGGTCAGCCTGCTCCACGGACCCGTCAGGGCGGTACGCGCGGCCGCGACGGCCGCATCGATGTCGGCGTCGGACGCGAGAGCGGAGGTACCCAGCACCTTCTCGGTGGCCGCCTCGATGACGTCCACGCCGCCACCGGACTTCGGCGCTACCCACCGTCCGCCGATGAACAGCTCGCTCCGGTCCAGACTATTGGTGTCACGGTCGTTCATGTCGTGCCTTTCGGACGTGGCGGTCAGAGGGTGTCTTCGTGGCCGAACAGCACCGAGCTCACCAACGGCGCCATCGGGCCGCCGATGAACAGGGAGGTCTTCGCGCCCTCCACCGGGTTGGTCGAGGTGCCGCGGATCTGCCGGACCGCTTCGACCGCGAGGTTCAGACCGTTGATGAACGAATCGGCGAGGTTGCCGCCGCTGGTGTTGATGGGCAGTTTGCCGTTCGGCGCGGTGAGGTTCTCGACGGTCATGAAGGTGCCGGCAGCTTCCCCCGGCGGACAGAGGCCGTGATCGATCAGTGCCGCGACAGCAGGACCACTGAAGTTCTCGTAGACCTGGACCACGTCGACATCATCCGGTCCGAGACCGGCTGCAGACCAAAGCCTTTCGGCGACACCGGGTTTTCCGTTGTTGGCCGGGCCGAATCCGGCGGTCATGTACTGCTCGCCGAGATCGTTGTCGATCAGTTCCGAGTATCCGCCCGGTGCACCTTGCGCGCCTGCCAGTAGATACGCCGGGTCGGGACGCAAGGTCTTCGCCCGCTCGGCCGAGACGAGCACCAGCGCGACCGCACCGTCGCTTTCACGGGAGCAGTCGAACAGGTGGAACGGCTCTGCGATCAACCGCGAATCCTCGTAGGTCTCCTCGTCGAGTGGGCGTCCGTAACCCTGCGCCGTCGGGTTGCTCTGCGCGTGCTGGTACGACGCGAGGACCAGGGATCGCATGGCCGACCGCGGCACCCCGCCGTGCTCGAGCATCCGCTGGGTGCGCATCGCGCAGATCTGCGCGGGCGAGCCGATGCCGTGCGCGAGGAAGTGACTGCCGTAGTGGTACTTCGCGTATCCGAGCCGACCCGTATCCGCCTGCGTCATCGCGCGATAGACCACAACACACTCGGCTTGACCGGTGGCGATCGCAGTGGCTGCATTCGTGATGGCCGCTGCGACGCTGCCGCCGCCCCCACCCCACATCATGTTCGACCAACGCAGTTCGTCGATCAGCAGTGCGCCGCCGATGATGGCGCCGTCGTTGGCGCCGCCCGCGTAGGAGACGAAGCCGTCGATCTCGCGGGGGTTGATACCCGCGTCGGCACACGCCCGGAGGATGACCTCGAGAGTCATGCGCTTCTCGCTGTGCGGGGCTTCGCCGCGCTTGTAATGCTGTTCGGCGACGCCGACGACGGCCGTCGCGCCGCGCATGATGTTGGCGCTCATCGCATTTCTCCCTCTACGATCGAATCGGCCCGGCGCCAGCGCAGCAACGGCCAGGCGGCGCCCTCGGTCCGCTCGAAGACTCCGACGACCCGGTCGCCGATCTCGGGGTTCGCGTCGATGTCGTCTGCGAGAATGCCCAGCACCCGTCGGCCACCGGCGTGCGGCAGTTCGACGAGCACCGTCACGTACGGCAACCGCTCGGCATATTCGTCCATGTACGGGTACCAGCTGCGATTCCAGCTGTAGACGGTGCCGGCCGGCTCGACGGTTTCCCATCCGAGGTCGAAGCTGTGGCAGTGACCGCAAATGGCCTGCGGCCCCCAGATCCACGTGCGGCAATCGCTGCAGCGCTGAAGGCGCAGCTCACCGGCAAGGAGACCGTCCCAGTACGGCTGATCGAGTCCGTCCGGCGCGGGTCCCCAGGGTTCGGTCGCGAGTTCTGTTGCGGTCATGCGTTCGCCTCCGTTCCGGCGGGGAAGTTCTCGAGCTTCGCCGCGAGCCAGCGTCCGTCGTGGAGCTCCCAGATGGAGCGCAGCCCGATCGAACGGTCGCCCATGTCGTAGACGGTCTCGCCCACCATCCGGTCGCCCTCGGCGCGCACGTCCTTGATCTCGAAGCCTTTCGTGGCCTCGCGGGGGGTGTCGATTCCGTCGAAGACCTGCGGAATGTTCTCTCGCACCATGTCGGCGAGAGCGGCCTTCATGTTTCCGGCGACAACGTAGCCGACATGCTGTTCGTACAGTGCACGAAAGTCTTCGACAGACATCTGTGAACTCCTCGATTCGTGACACGAGCCTGTCGTGTCCGTCAGTGCAATAACCTTATGTCGTTAGATAAATGCCGTCAACGTCGCGCGAAGTGGAACTGCCCGTCCTCCGTGATCGAAACGTGCTGACCTGCAACATCGCCCTCCGTGAGGCGCGCGAGATCCTCGGCGTCCGTGGTCGCCGCGAGGGTTCGCTCCCCTGCGGCAGTGCGTGCCGCGAGGAAACCACGCTCCGGCGAACCGTCGCGGCCGTACACCACGGTCCACGACTCCGCCGACGCCGTGCCCGCGTAGGACATGAGCGCGGCGGTCGTGGGCTGCCCCGCCACCTCGGCCTGCACGTCCAGCCGCCGGAATCCTCCGGCGGGAGGTTCCGTCCGGTACACGCCCATGGCGTGCTTCGTGAGATAGCCGCTGTTGGCGGTCACCAGACCGTACGAACCCGGGGACTCACGCACCCGTTTCGCCATGGTCGCGATCGAATGGCTCACGTAGTTGTTCCACGGGCCACCCCCGAACGTCAGACCACCGGTCACGGTCAGCGGCCGACCCGGATCATCCAGCGCCAACCCCAGCTCGTTCGCCGCAACCTGTACCGCCGACGGAAAACACGAGTACACATCGACGTGCGCGACATCGTCCAGCCCGATACCCGCGAGCTCGAGAGCCCGCGCCCCCGCAATGCGAATCGCCGGTGACCCGTCGAGGGCACCCCGTTCGGCGATCGCATACGTATCGTGCGATTCGGTGCCGGACTGCGGAAAGACCCAGTTCTCCCGCGGGATACCGAGCCGGGCGGCCGTCTCGACCGAGCACATCAGCAGCACCGCGCCCTGATCGACCATGTTGTTCGAGTTCAGCAGCTTGGTGTAGGGCGTGGAGATCATCCGGTTCTCGGGCGACGGTGTCGCGATCTCCGCCGCGGTGTACTCCCGTTGCACCCACGCATTCGGGTTCGTTGCCGCGATCTTGCTGAACCGCGACCACAGGCCCCCGATGAACTCGCGGTGCTCCTCGAGGGAGCGTCCCGCCGAGACCCGCAGCGCCTGCTCGAACAGCGGATAGACGTACGAGGGCCGGTCCAGACCGATCCGGCGTTCGCTCTCGTCCGCCATCGGCACATCGGTGACCATGATCTCGGCGGCGGGCACCGACTCGTCCTGCACGCTCCACTCGGGTCGCTGCTTCTGCGCCCGCAGCTTCATGCGGGTCCGCCAGGATTCGGCGCCACCGATGAGCACGACGTCGGCGCGGCCAGCGGCGATGTCCTCGGCGGCACCGTTGACCAGCACCTGCGGCGTGCTCCCACCGTTTCCGGAGTAACCGGTGTGCCGTACGGTCGCGCCGATGCGCTCGCCGACGAGTGCGCCCGGGTCGCGGTAACGCCAGGACAGGAGCCCGACCACGCGGACGGAGTCGACCAGTTCGAGCAGGCGCGCGGACCCGGCATCGGCAGCGGCCTCGCGCGCCGCGCGCACCATGAGATCGACGGGCTCCACGCCGCCGCCGCGTTCGTCGACCTGGCCGGTGCCGACCAGGATCGGGGTTCTCGGATCGAGGGTCACGACTGCACTGCCTCCAGAATGCGCTCGCGGTTCTCCGGCTTCGGCCACCCACCGAGGATGAGGGTGGTCAGGCACGTGGACTTCCACTTGGTTTCGATCTCTTCGATGATCTTGTCCGCGGGACCGACCAGGGCGACGTCCTCGACCATCTCGGTGGGCACGGCCTGTGCGGCGAGCTCGGGCCGCCCGCTCAGGTACAGCTCCTGGATCTCGGCGCACACCTCGCCCCACCCCATGCGGGCGAACACGTCGTTGTGGAAGTTGGCACCCTTGGCCCCCATACCGCCGGCGTAGAGCGCGACCGTCGGCTTGAGCCGGGCGGCGGCCTTCTCCACGTCGTCGTTCTCGAGGAGCCAGCACACGTTCGCAACCTCGAAGTCATCGGCGGTGCGGCGCGCTCCCTCACGCGAAAAGCCTTCGGCGAGTGCCGTGCGGTAGAACTCGTCGCTCTTGGGCGAGAACCACAGCGGCGTCCAGCCGTCGGCGATCTCGGCGGCGAGCGCCACGTTCTTCGGGCCCTCGGCGCCCATGTAGACGGGGACGTCGTCACGCAGGGGGTGGACGATCGACTTGAGCGGCTTCCCCAGTCCGGAGCCGCCCTGGAGCGGCAGCTGGTAGTGCCGTCCCGAGTAGGTCACCGGCTCCTCACGCGCCCACACCTGCCGCATGATCTCGATGTACTCGCGGGTGCGTTCGAGAGGTCGCGGGTAGGGCTGCCCGTACCAGCCCTCGACGACCTGCGGCCCGGACGCGCCGATGCCGATGATCACGCGACCACCGCTGAGGTGATCGAGGGTCTGCGCGGCCATCGCCAGCGCCGTCGGTGTGCGCGCCGACATCTGGCACACCGACGTCCCCAGCTTGATCCTCGACGTCTGCGCACCCCACCACGCGAGAGGTGTCAGCGCGTCGGACCCGTAGGTCTCGGCGGTCCAGAAGCTGTCGACCCCGAGCGCTTCGGCCTCGGCGAGCATCCGTTCGACATTGCGCGGCGGGCCCGAACCCCAATACCCTGCGGCGATTCCAACTCTCATGCTGCTTTCACTGCCTCTTCGGTGTGTCGTCGAATCAATCGGTGCCGGTCAGTGATTCTGGAACGCCGGCGGCCGCTTCTCGAGGAACGAGACGACGGCTTCCTTGTGATCGCGCGTCAACGAGCTGAGGATCTGCGTACGGTTCTCGAGGTCGATTGCAGCGCGCATGCTGGGCGCCTCCAGGTTCGACCACATCACTTCCTTGGTCATCCAGACGCCGAACGGGCTGTTCTGCGCGATGGCCCCGGCGGTGTCCAGCGCGACGTCGAGCAGCTTGTCGGCGGGTTCGACGGACGAGACGAGCCCGATCCGTTCGGCTTCGGCGGCGTCGATGGACCTGCCGGTGAGCATGATCTGCGCAGCCCGGGAGAAGCCGATCATGCGGGGCAGGAGCCAGCTCATTCCGATGTCGCAGTTGGACAGGCCGCGGCGAATGAACGCGGCATGGAACACCGCGGATTCGGACACGATGCGTATGTCGGACATGAGGGCGAGCGACATTCCGCCGCCCGCCGCGGCCCCGTTGACGGCCGCGATGATCGGTGGCCGCGCACCGCGGAATGCATCGACGAGACCCGCGATGTGCTTCTGCACCCGCAGTCCGAGTTGCGCGCGACCCTCCCCCTCGGTCGCACCCTGCGGGATTCCGTATCCGCGCAGATCCAGACCTGCGCAGAAGGCACGTCCTTCACCGGTGAGCACAATCGCGCGGGTGGTCGAATCGTCCCGCACCTCGGCGAGCACCTCGTGCAGCGCGTCGATGAGGTCGACGTTCATGGCATTGAGCTCGTCCGGGCGATTGAGGCGAATCAGGAGAATGCCCGGCCGCGGCCGCTCGGTCAGGATCGGTGTCGCATCGGACATATGGCTCTCCCCAGGGACGAAGGATTCGACAGAAGAAGACTAATGGCTTTAGATTAAAGCTCGAGGAACCGGCGAGCACAACCGAAGGAGTCCACCATGACGAACCTCGACGGCAAGGTTGCCGTGGTGACGGGAGCCGCGAGCGGAATCGGCGCAGCCACTGCTCACGTGTTCGTCGAGCGCGGGGCGCGTGTGATCGTCGCGGATATCGACGACGCTCGCGGGGAGACCGTTGCTGCCGCCCTCGGTCCCCGCGGCGCCTACCTGCACACCGATGTACGCACCGAATCCGAGGTCGAGGCCGCCGTCGCGCTGGCGGTCGACCGGTTCGGACGGCTCGACTGCATGGTCAACAACGCGGGCCGCGTCGGTGCCTGGACATTCCTCGAGGACACCTCCCTCGAGGAATGGGAAGACGGGTTCGCCGTGCTCGCACGCAGCGTGTTCCTCGGAACCAAGCATGCCGCGCGCGTGATGCGCGACCAGGGCTCCGGCAGCATCGTCAACGTCTCGAGCGTCGCGGGCGTGCGCACCGGATTCGGACCGCATCCCTACAGCGCCGCGAAGGCCGCCGTGCTCCAACTGACCCGGACCGCGGCCGTGGAGCTGGCCGAATTCCGGATCCGCGTCAATGCACTGGTCCCCGGAGGAGTCGCCACCCGCATCGTAGGCCACGGTGCGGGACTCGAGGACGAAGCACTCGACCGCAGCGTCGACGCCGTACGGGGCAGCCTGACGACGTTCCAGCCCATCCCGCGAGCCGGCGAACCCGAGGACCTTGCGCACGCCGCGGCGTTCCTCGCCTCGGACGACTCCGAGTTCGTCACGGGCCAGGCCCTCGGAGTCGACGGGGGACTGACCCTGGGCAAGAAGTGGCCGTCCAACTATCGGGACGAGGCGCAGGCGGCATCGACTCGCGCAGCCGCCGTGGGCGGCATCGACTTGCGCAGCCGCCGTGGGCGGTTGACCAGGTGACGACGCGCCGGGTCCACACGTTCTGCCGCATCTGCGAACCGGGGTGCGGTCTCGTCGCAGACGTCCGGGACGACCAGGTAGTCTCACTGCAGCCGGACAAGGATCACCCGATCCACCAGGGATTCGCCTGCCACAAGGGTGTGCACTTCCTCCAGGTCCACGACGATCCGAACCGCCTCGACCGCCCGCTCAAGCGCACGAATCCTCGCCACGAGGAGGTCGGCGACTTCGTACCGATCGACTGGGACGATGCGGTACGCGAGATCGCCGACAAGCTCGGGGACATCCGCCGGCGGTACGGGCGCAACGCGCTCGCCGTCTACCAAGGCAACCCGTCGGCGTTCAACGGCACCTACTACGCCAACGCGGCGGCACTCGCGCGTGGTTTCGACACCAGGATGCGTTTCAGCGCCGGCACCCAGGATACCTCTGCAAAATACGCTGCAAGCGAGGCGATCTACGGGGCGTCGATGGCGCATCCGATCCCGGATCTGCTGCACACCGACTATTTCCTGTGTCTCGGCAGCAACCCCCTCGTCTCGCACATGACCCTCATGCACATCTCGAACCCGATGGCCAAGATCAAGGCGGTCAAGCAGCGCGGAGGGACCGTCCTGTTCGTCAACCCGCGGCGGATCGAGTCGTCGGGACCGGACACCGGTGACGTGCTGCTGATCAAACCCGATTCCGACTTCTACTTCCTCGCGGCGATCCTGCACGAGATCGTGTTCCGGATCGGGTACGACCGCACCGCGGTGGAGAAGCATGCACGCAACATCGACGGGCTGCTCGATTTCCTCCGGGCGTATCCCGTCGAGCGAGTAACGGCGGCGACCGGCATCGAGGCCGACGTCATCAGGAAGGTCGCCGAGGACTTCTGCACCGCCCCCACCGCCAGCATCTACATGGCGACCGGCGTGAACCAGGGACGCCAGGGCACGCTGGCGTACTGGATGCTCAACATGATCAGTCTCTTCACCGGCAACCTCGGCCGCCGAGGCGGCAACATCTACTCCCGCGGCATGACCGACGTCGTGCAGAATTCGAAGCGCAAGCGCGAGAATCCGTTCTTCCATAACAGCGTGGGCGAGGTCCGCACTGTCAGTGGGGATCTGCCCGCAGCAATGCTGTCGGAGTACATCGAGACTCGGGATGATCCGATCAGAGCGTTGATCGTCATCTCCGGTAACCCGCTGTTGTCGGTAGGCGGAGAAGAGCGCCTGCGCCGCGCCCTGAAAGACCTGGAACTGATCGTGACGATCGACCTGTACCGCACGGTCACCGGCGAGATGGCGGATTACGTTCTCCCCGCCACGGATTGGCTCGAACACGAGGACCTCAACTTCCTGAACACGATGGGCGTCGCGATGGAGCCCTACGTGCAGTACACCCCCGCGGTGGTACCGCCGAGGGGCGACCGGCGCGACGACTGGTGGATCCTGTCACGAATCCAGCAGGAGATGGGCGTGGAGACGCTGCTCGACAGTCCCGATCCCGACCCCCTCGCCAACGCGGATGCCGCCATGCGCGACTCGGGCCTGAGTATCGAGCGGCTGAAGGAAATGCCTTGCCAGACCGCGGTGTTGCCCGAGGCGGACCCGTCGCACGTGTTCACCATCGCAGTGCAGCACGACGACGGCCTGATCGACTGCTGCCCGGCAGTTTTCCGGCGCGCATACCGCACCGCCGAGGACATTCTCGAGGAGTTGTCCACCGAGAGTGCCGACCAGCTCAAGCTCATCACACGCCGCACCCTGTACATGGTGAACAGCTGGCTGCACAACCTTCCGGTACTGAAACAAGGAGTGCACCAGAATAATCCCCTGTGGATGAACCCGGCCGACGCGGAGCGGCGCGGACTGGTCGCCGGTGACGACGTCACCGTCCACAACCGTTACGGGTCGGTCGACGCGGTACTGGCATACGACGAGGCCCTCAAGCCGGGCGTAGTCGCGATGACACACGGATGGGGTCAGAGCTCCGCTCGCAGCCTCGAGGTGGCGCGGCGCCAGCCCGGTGCGAACGTGAACAGACTCTCCCCCATCGGGAAAGACGGATACGACGTCCTCAGCAATCAGTCGCACCTCACCGGCATCAACGTCGATGTCACACGGCGCGGGCACAACGGACCCCGATAGACAAATCTAATGCCTATAGCTTAATGTGGTTTCCGTCACTGCATCATTCGGGCAGATCGCCCATCACTCACATCGAGGTTTCGCATGACCGAACGTACGACCGCGGCTGCAGGCCCTCCCCCGAACACGACCTCCGGGCCCTCCCGCGCGGACTCACGACGCGCAAGCCGTGCCGCCTTCGTAGGAACCCTGCTCGAGTACTACGACTTCAGCCTCTACGCCTCGGCGGCGTCGATTGTCTTCGCCAGCGTGTTCTTCACCGGCTCGAGCCCGTTCCTGGGAACACTACAGGCGGTCGCCACGTTCGCGGTCGGCTTCCTCGTCCGCCCGGTAGGTGGCGTGATTCTCGGCAGCCTCGGTGACCGCATCGGACGCAAGAAGATCCTGGTCTTCACGATGCTGCTGATGGGAGGGGCAACCCTCCTCGTCGGGCTTCTGCCCAGTTACGCGCAGATCGGATGGGCTGCACCGGCTCTGCTGGTCTTCCTGCGCATTCTCCAGGGTATCGGGGCCAGCGGTGAGTACGGCGGTGCCGCCCTCGTCGCCGTCGAGTTCGCACCCGAGAAGAAGCGTGGGTTGCTCGGCTCCCTCCCCGGCATGGGCGCGGCACTCGGTGGCGTGCTCGGAACCTTGTCGCTCCTCCTGGTGTCCGCCCTGATGTCCCAAGAGGCCTTCCTCGCGTGGGGCTGGCGCATTCCGTTCCTGCTCAGCGTCGTGATCCTCGCCTACGGCCTGTGGCTCCGTCGCGCCCTGCCCGAGACGCCCGCGTTCCGCGAGATCAAGGAATCCGACGCCCTGTCGAAGAGTCCCATTCTCGATGTGATCCGACAGCAGCCGCGCGCCCTTCTGACCGTCCTTGTGATGACCATCGGACAGACCGGTATCGGCTACTTCTACATCGTGTTCATGGGCACCTTCGGCACCAACCAGCTCGGTTTCGGTAGAACCGAAGTACTGGTCGGCCTGATCGCTGCGCAACTCACGAATACCGTTCTGATCCCGCTCTTCGGAGCACTCTCGGATCGTGTCGGACGACAGCCTGTGATCATGTTCGGCTTCCTCTACAGCGCCGTATTCGCGTGGGTGGGCATTTCACTCCTGTCGGGGGCAGCAACTCCTCCGTTGCTGTACTGGGTGGTCATGGCACTGGGCAACGGGGTCGGAGTCGCCGCCATCTTCGGTCCGATGGGCGCGTACGTCATCGAGTTGTTCCACACGCAGCACGCCTACAGTGGCCTCGGTCTCGGTCGTGAGGCCGGCAACGCGCTCGGCGCGGCAATCGTCCCGGTCATCGCAGTCGCCTTGGCGTTCGACGACACGACGGTGTGGCTCAGCCTCCTGGTCTGCGTCGTCTCGCTGCTCGGTTTCGCAGCAACCGTCCTGTCCCGTACCCGGTCGTCGTCCGTCCTGAAGCAGGACGACGACCGAGCCCCGGTGTCGGTGTAACACCTACCCAACACCGTGCGCGTTTCTGGTAGCGAGAGCTACCAGAAACGCGCACGGGTGCAGGGGGCACGCAACAACGATGCGACCCGTGCCGATCGAATCGGCACGGGTCGCATCGTGGTCGCATCTCAGACGCCGACCGGACCACCCCGCCACACACCGATCTCCTCACCGGAGACGTCGGCGGCGTTGTCGCTCACCAGGAACGACACCGTCGAGGCGATCGACTCGGGCGGAATCGACGGCCAGTGCCTGGTCAGGGCCTCCACGCCGGCTTCGCCTCCCGACGACACGATGTCCGTGGCGACGAAGCCGGGCATCACAGAGTTGACCGTGATGCCGCGACGGGCCACCTCCACCGCCATCGTCTTGGTCATGGCTACGAGACCGGCCTTGGCTGCGGAATAGGCACTCATGCCGGGCGACGGCCGGCGCCCGCCCGACGGGCTGTTCACGAACACCACACGGCCCCAACCTGCGTCGTACATTGCGGGCAATGCGAAGTGTGTACAGTAGAACGCGCCGTTGAGATTGACCGCAATGACTTCGTCGAACTCGTCGGGGGACTGCTTACGGGCCGCACCGGCCTTGTTCATGCCCGCATTGTTGACGAGCACGGTGGGAGCACCCAGTCGGGCCGTCGTGTCGGCGATGAGCCGTTCCGCGTCGGCGGCTTTCGAGATGTCGGCCCTGATTGCCACGGCCTGTCCGCCGTCCGCGACGATCTTCGCGACTACGTCCTCGGCATCGCGCGCACTACGCGAATAGTTGACCGCGACGGCGAATCCATCGGCGGCGAGCCGCTGCGAGATGGCCGCGCCGATGCCGCGCCCCCCGCCGGTAACGACAGCAACTTTCTGCGGGTTCACCACTGGATTACCGGACCTTCTCGTAGTTGTCGGGCACATCCGCGAAGGTGTCGCGCAACTGGCGCTTCGCGATCTTCCCGCTGGGCATCCGGGGCAGCGGCTCGTCCATGAAGACGACGTAGCGCGGCACCTTGTAGTCGGCGAGGCGCTCGTTGCAGAAGGCGACGACCTCGGATTCCTTCATCTGCGCGCTCGTCCTGACCAGCGCTGCCGGGGTCTCGCCGAACTTGGCGTCGGGGACGCTGATCACCGCGACCTCCTCGACCCCTGGGATCTGGTTGATGACGGTCTCGATCTCGGCGGGCGAGATGTTCAGGCCACCGGAGATGATCATGTCCTTGAGGCGGTCGACGTACGTGAGGTAGCCGTTCTCGTCGAGCTTGCCGAGGTCGCCGGTCTGGAGCCAGCCGTCGATCAGAGTCGCACGGGTGGCCTCCTCGTTGCGCCAGTATCCCGGCATCATGCCCGGTCCGCGCAGCAGGATCTGACCGGTTTCGTTGGGCGGGAGGTCGTTTCCTTCGGGGTCGACCACCCGGATCTTCGTGAAGATGCCGCCCCACCCGCACTTGTCGGGGTGTTCCGCGGCTTCGTCCCGCGGCATTGCGGTGGCCGATCCGCCGATCTCGGTCTGACCGTAGATCTGCCTCAGGGACACCCCTTGGGCCTGCCACTTGTGCAGCAGGTCGACAGGCACGCGGGCACCGCCGACGTGTGCGGTGATCATGTGGCTCAGATCCGTGTCGGCAAATCCGGGCACCTTCGCGATCTGTTCGAAGAGAATCGGGGGCCCGGTCAGGGTGTTGGCCTTGTCCTCGGAGAGGATGCGCAGCGCCGACGACGGGTCGAATCCCGGCTGCAGGAACAAGGTTCCGCCGTGCAGCACGACACGCGAGATGCCCCAGACGATGCCGGCGGCGGTGAACAGCGGAAGCACCAGTACCGGGCGCAGACCGTTCGGCTGAATCGGTTCCATCAGCGACCACTCGTGCATCTCACCGGCAATCGTGGCGTGCGTGAAGATCACACCCTTCGGCTTCCCGGTGGTGCCGCTGGTGAACACGATGGCAGTGGGAGTGTCGAGATCGACGACCGGCGAGCGGTACTTCGCGTGTTCGCGGCCGCGCAGCGGGCGCACATCCTTCTCGAACACGGCGACCGAGAAGGTGTTGCGTGCCTGCTGGACCTCTTCGAGTCGCGGCAGCAGTGCCTCTTCGCAGTAGACCACGGAGGGTTCACAGTCGTCGACGAGGGTGGTGAGCTCGCCGGTGAGCATGCGCTGGTTGAAACCCACGGCGATGGCGCCGACCTTCATGGCGCCGAGCGAGGCCACGGCCCATTCCAGGCTGTTGGCACCGAGGAAGCCCACTCGATCACCCGGCGCGACGCCACGGGAGGCGAGGTCGTGCGCAACACCGTCTGCCCAGCTCGACAGCTCTGCGTAGCTGACGACATCGCCGTCGAAATCGATCGCGGGCAGATCCGGCTTCGACCGAGACCAGTAGGTCAAAGCGTCTACAACGGTGCCGCTCATGTAGCCCTCCATGAATGTGTGTCGTCGATGCGGGCCCACCTCGGTGAGGCGCAGATCACACCCGCCTGTTAAATCTAAAGGTTGTTGTTTATTGAGGCAAGTACGAATGGGCGTCCGCACCATGGGCGACGGCGCGCATCGCATCGACCTCGACCAGTTTCCGACGGGCACGGCCTTGACGACGCCCCTCGGTACGTTCGTACCGGTCGATGCGCCGCCAGCCGTCGAAGCCGAACGCGTCCGGACAGCGCGTCTCGACGATCGCCGCCAGATCGTCGCCCGTGCGGCTCGGCCGCGACAGGAGGGCGCGTTCGTGGTCAGCAACGATCGCTTCGACGGTCTCGGCTGCGCAATATCGATTGGTCCCGATCACGCCGGTCGGCCCCCGCTTGATCCAGCCTGCTACGTAGACACCGGATATCGGACGGTTGCCGGCCGGATCGACGACGCGACCTGCGACGTTGGGTATCGTTCCGCGGACCGCGTCGAACGGCAGACCCGACACCGGACGGCCGCGATACCCCACAGACCGCAACACCAGAGACGCGTCGAGGTCCTCGCCGGGCCCCGCCTGGCCGTACGGTGCGATCCGCAGACCCTCGACGCGAGTGCCGCCGAGAATCTCGACCGGCGCGGCCTGGAAGCGTAGCGTGATCCTCCGCCTGCCCGGTTGCGGACGCCGGTGCGCGTACTCGGCGATCGTCTGCAGCTTGATCGAGGCGCCCTCCGGCGCGTCGTAACCGCCGTGGACGGTCACGTCCAGCTCGGGCAACGAGCCCAGCGCCAGCAGTTCCGGTGTCGTGAACGCCCCGTGCTCGGGGCCGCGGCGCCCGAGCACCACCACCTCCTCGATCGCGCTGCGGCGCAGTACATCCAGAGCATGCTCCGCGATGTCGCCGGGCACGAGCCGCTCGGGATCGCGTGCCAGGATCCGCGCTACATCCAACGCGACATTGCCGTTGCCGATCACCACGGCGCGACGCCCCGACAGATCGAACGTACGGTCGGCGTAGTCCGGATGCCCGTTGTACCAGGCCACGAATTCACGTGCGGCAAAGCTGCCCGGCAGGTCTTCGCCCGGGATACCGAGCTTCCGGTCGTCGGAAGCGCCGCCTGCGTGGATCACCGCATGGTGGTGGTCGAGCAGTTCGTCGACGCTGAGGTCACGTCCGACCTCCACACCGAGAAATGCGCGGAAGCCGTTGCGGCCGGCGGTACGGGCGAAGACCCGCTCGACGGCCTTCGTCGTCTGATGATCCGGTGCCACACCGAAGCGGACGAGCCCACCGACGACGGGGAGCCGCTCGAACATGGAGACCTCCACGTCGATGTCACGCCGTTTCAGCAATTCCTCGGCAGCGTAGAAGGCGGACGGACCGGAACCCACGATCGCCACCCGCAGCGGACCGGGCCGCTCGGCGACGACGACGGGCTCCTTCGGCACCTCCGTCGGGCCGGACACGGTCGGGTTCCCCAGGAAGTATGCGGCATTGAGATCCTTGTAGATCTCGGTCTCGGCTGTGAGATCGCTGTCGGGCGCGATCGCCTCCACCGGACACACGTCGGCGCACGCCCCGCAATCGATGCAGGTGTCCGGATCGATGTAGAGCATCTCGGTGCGCGCGTACTGCGCTTCGTCGGGAGTCGGGTGAATGCAGTTCACCGGACACACCGCGACACACGTCGCGTCGTTGCAGCAGGCTTGGGTGACTACGTATGTCATGGATACTCCGGTTGATCGTGTGCTTCCGAACTCTGTTCCGGCGGGAGGAAGCGGTGGCCGTAGCGGTCGGCAAGTTCGCGGGCGCGAGCCGTGAATCCCTCCGCACCACCGGTATAGGACCGCCTGAACGACACGACCCCACCGGTGTGCGCGGGGAATCCGATGCCGAGAACGGATCCGGTGTCTGCGTCGGCCTCGGAACCGATCACACCTTCGTCGAGACAACGCAGCGCTTCGATCACCTCGACGAAGAGCAACCGGTCGCGCATGTCGTCGACCGGGATACTCCGGGTCGTCCCGAACACGTCGCGAAGGCCGGGCCACAATCCGATTCGCGTGCCGTCGGTGTCGTACTCGTAGAATCCGCGTCCCACCGATCGACCGACTCGACCGTGCTCGTCGATCATCCGGTCGCGGACACGGTCCGCACCAGTCGCCCGCCACGCGCCGCCGGCGGTCCCGACAGCGGCTCGGTTCTCTCGCTGCACCGCGCGGTTGAGGGTCAACGTGATCTCGTCGAGCAATTGCAATGGCGGCACCGGGTATCCCGCTTCGAGCGCCGCACGCTCGACGAGGACCGGATCGATTCCTTCCCCGACCGCGACCATCGCCTCGTCCAGATAGGGCTGCATCACCCGGCTGGTGAAGAACCCCCGGCTGTCGCGCACCACGATGGGCGTCTTCCCGAGCTTCCGTGAGTACGTCAAGGATGCCGCGAGAGTGGTCTCCGACGTGCGCGTACCGGTGATCGTCTCCACCAACGCCATCCGGTCGACGGGCGAGAAGAAGTGCATCCCGACGAAGTTCTCCGGACGTGCCAGCGTGGATGCGAGGGTTGTGATCGGCAGGGTCGACGTCGTCGACGCGAGGAAGGTGCCCGAGTCGGTGACGGCCTCGACCGACTGCAGGACCTGTTGTTTGGCGGCGACGTTCTCCGCCACGGCCTCGACCACCAACGAGGCCGGCGCGAGGTCCGAAACCCGTTCGGTAGGCGTGATGCGGGCGAGCAACGCCTGTGAGACCGCCGTATCCGTCGTCCCGGCCTGCAGTGCATGCAGTTCGCGCCGGTCGGCGTACGCCCTTCCGCGGCGCGCACCCCCGAGGGTCCGCGCAACGAGCACGACGTCGGCGCCGGCCCGTGCGCACGTGTACGCGAGGGCCGATCCCATCATCCCGGCGCCGACGACACCGATCGTGGTGCCGGTCAGAGCACCCGACTCCCCGGTCATGACTGCGGCCTTTCCACGCGGGTGACGTCGACGGGGAAACCGTTGAAGATCGGGGCGCCTGTCAGCGGTTCGACCACGGTGTCGTCGACCAGGGCATTGACGTTCGCACCGGGTGCAGCGGCCGAGCGAGTGGTGCGGAGACCACGGCCGTCGTGACCCCACCCGTGCGGCAGGCTCACCACGCCCTGACGCATCGCGTCGGTGATGCGCAGTTCGGCGACGACAGCGCTGGTCTTCGATGCGATACGCACCGTGTCGCCGTCCACGAGGTTGCGTGCGGCAGCGTCGAACGGATTCATGAACAGCGCACACTGACCTGTGTCGGGCTGTGGCAGCGCATTGTGCAGCCAGGAGTTCATACCGCGACGCTGTCGCCGGTTGACGAGGACCAGCTCCGGCACGGGTTGTGCCAGCGTGTCACGCAGGCGCGGCAGGTCGGCGGTCAACGCATCGGGGACGAGGTTGATCCGTCCATTCGGGGTCCGCAGCACCTCGGGGATTCGCGGTTGCAACGGCCCGTAGTCGATGCCGTTGGGATTGCGTTCGAGCAGTTCGAGGGTCAGTCCGCCGGGAACGGCACCGAACCGGTCGCCGTACGGGCCGCTGCGCAACCGCAGGTCCAGCAGCCGCTGCGGGCCGGTGCGGCCCGCGGTCGCCCGTACGACGTCGTCGAGTTCGCAGCCCGCGAGCTTCGCTGCGCGACGGATCGCTGTGGTGGCGACCTCGTCGTCGAGCTCGGTGACCGGCCGCTCAGGTTCGCCACGGACGATTGCCGCGAGGCGCAGCAGGATCTGCCACTCGGGGACCTGGCCCGGACTCGGCTCGAGCAACGGGGCCGTGTACCGGGCCACATTGCGCACCTGGAAGTGGGTGAGCGCGAGGTCGTGGTGGCCCCGCGTCGTCAGCGGTGGAGGTGGCAGGATGACATCGGCATAGCGGGTCGTCTCGTTGAGGTACCCGTCGATGCACACCATGAATTCGAGATCGGCCAGGGCGGCCTCGACAGCGTGGCTGTTCGGAAACGACCGTGCCAGGTTGCCGGAGATCGTGATCAGGCTCCGCACCTGTCCCGGGCCCGGGGTCAGGACTTCCTCGGCGAAACAGACCGCGGGGATCTCTCCCATCGCCTCCGGCATGTTCCGGACCCGCGACCGCCATCGGTCGAACACGAGCGGAGCCTTCGGGTTGGCGGGCCAGGTGGTCGGACCGCCTGCCGGTGGCACGGGGAACATCGCGCCCCCCGGCCGATCGAGGTTGCCGGTCACGATGTTGAGGATCTCGACCATCCAGTTGGCGACCGAACCGAACTCCTGTGTGCACGAACCCATCCGGGAATGGGCAACGGCCGAGTCGGCAGCGGCGAAATCCCGTGCGATCCGGCGGATCACGTCGGCGTCGATACCGCAGATCTCCGCGACCGCGTCCGGGGTGAACTGTTCTGTGAGCCGAAGGACGTCGTCCAATCCGTCGACGTACCCGGTCAGGCGCCCGGGCGCAGCAAGCCCCTCGGTCGCGATCACCGAGACGAGTGCGAGCAGGAGAAACGCATCGGTACCGGGCCGGATGGCGAGATGGAGGTCGGCGACCTCCGCCGTCCGGGTGCGCGCCGGGTCGACCACCACCAGGGTGCCACCGCGCTCTCGCAGCGCTTCCAAACGCCTCCCGATTCCCGGCGCGGTGACGGTGCTCCCGTTCGACACGAGCGGATTCGACCCCAGGATCAGCAGATACGACGTGCGGTCGATATCGGGGACCGCCATTCCGAGCCCGGTTCCGTAGAGCAATGCGTTCGCGTAGTTCTTCGGAAGGGTGTCGATGCTGGCGGGCGAGTAGACATTGCGGGTGCCGATCGCCGAGATCAGCGGCAACGTGTAGAACGACGGGTCCAGGTGGTGCGCGGCCGGGTTGCCCGAGTAGACAGCGCAACTGTTGGGGTCCGCCGCGATGATCGGAGGCAGTCGCCGACCGATCTCGGCAAACGCCTCGTCCCACGTTGCCTCACGGAAATCGTCCCCGTCGCGGATCAACGGAGTGCGGATGACGTCGGGGTCGTTCTCCAGTTGCCCGAGGCCCAGCCCCTTCGCGCAACTGTGCCCTGCGGTGAACACGTCGTCGGGGTTCGGCCTCACCGACGTCACCGTGCGTCCGCCGAGTTCGAAGAGCAGACCGCACGTCGCTTCGCACAGCGGACAGATGCGTGCGCCGACCGTCGTGGCGGAAGTGTCAGTGAGCACCGGCGGGGACCTCCGATTCGACGGCCACCGGCACCGCAGTCATCACCGGCATCGCGTTGATGTTCTGGACTCGGTCGTAGCCGGTCAGGTCGTTGACATTGCTGCCGACTCCGCGGGGGTCCGCGTCGGCGTCGGACGCACCCCAGCAGTGGGTCATCGAGACCGTGCCCTGTCGGACGGTGGGGTCGGTGTGTGCGACAGCCCGGATGCGGCCGTGGGCCGAGCGGATGCGCACGATGTCGCCGTGTTCGATGCCGAGCTGCCGCAGGTCCTGCGGATTCACGTGTGCGGGGTTGTAGCCGAAGCGTGCGAGCCCGCTGACATCCCGGCCCACCGAATTCATCAGCTCCCGCATGCGGCGCACCGTCAGCCGCATGGTGAGCCCGCGTTGTGGCGTCGACTCACCCAGTGCAGCAGCGATTTCTGCGCTCACATCGTCCGGGCACAGGGCGAGGCGATGTTCGGACGCTCCTTCTGCGGGCGGACCGACCACCTTCTCCTCCGGAGGCGCGAGCGTGCCGCGTCGTGCCGACATCACTTCGTCCATGGAAACGCGCCCGCGTTCTGCGAACATCGCGAGCATTTCGTCCGAGGTGGGCGGCACGTCCGGATCGAGCACCCGCCCGGCGAACTTCACCGTGTGCCCGGCCGCAGAGGCAAGGCGGAAGAAGAACTCCCAGTCCTCGATCACGCCTGCGGGCGGAGCCACGAGTCGTGGTGTGTATTGCGCGAAGGGCCGGGCGAAGAAGAACTCCATCAGCAAGGTGTGGTCGGGTCGCTCGTACGCCATCGTCGGCGCGATCACATAGTCGGCCAGCCGGGCGGTGTCGGACATTCGCGTGTCGACGCACACCAAGAGCTCCAGCTCGCTCAGTGCACGTTCGACCTTCTCCCGATCCGGCAGGGCCCGCGCCGGGTTCCCGCCCGAGACCACCAGTGCCCGCACCCGGTCGGCGCCCGGCTCGAGGATCTCGTCGGCAAGAATGCCCGACGGCAGCTCGCCGTTCATCGTGCCGATCCGGCCGATGCGGCTGCGGAACCCGGATTCCCAGGTCCGGTACGGCGGACGAACCTCCGCCTTCAACGGGGTCGTCCGTGCGAGAACGTTCCGGTTGGGTGTCACCTCGCCTTCGCGGAGGTACCGACCGCAGACGACGTTCAGGCACGCGGCCAGGTGTTCGGCGACATTGGAATGCGGGCCCATGCACACCCCGGTGCCCGTTGTCGCCATGCCCCGCCGCCCCGCCGCGAACATCCGGGCCGCGCGGATGACATCGGCGGCCGGCACGCCCGTCACCGCTTCGGTGTGCGCCGGTGTCGCCGGTGCGACCGCCGCGCCGAGCTCCTCGAGGCCGTCTGCGAAGCGCTCGCAGAACCCGTGATCGTGACAACCCTCGGACAGGATCACGTGCAGCAGTCCTGCGAACAGTGCGGCATCGGTGCCGGGGCGGAGCTGCAGGTGCAGGTCCGCACGAACCGCAGTTTCGGTGCGCCGAGGATCGACGACGATGAGCTTCAGCCCTCGCTCGCGCGCCCTGCGGATCGTCACGGACGGGTTCTGGGTGATCGCGCCGTCCCCGTCACCGCCGTTGAGCGACACCATCGGGTTCGTGCCGGCCAGCAGCCACACGTCCGCGGTGTCGAAGCGCTGGCGCCCGCCGAGATACTCCCCCATCCGCGACTGCACGATCCACTTGGCGGACTGATCGATCGTCATGGTCGAGAACAGTTTCCGGGATCCGGTGGTGCGGAACCACGCCCGCGCCATCGGGCCGGTCAGCGCCGCGAAGTTCTGCTGGGTTCCCATGAACAATGCCAGTGCGTCCGGACCGTGCTCCCCCGTGATCGCTTCGAGGCGCTCGGCAATCTCCGCGATCGCCACCTCCACCGGGATGGGCTCGAAGTTGCCGCCGGGGGTGCGGCGCATCGAGGTGGTGAGCCGATCCGGCCCCTGATGGAAGTCGCCACCACGACGTCCTTTCGGACACGAGTAGCCGCCCGACAACGGGTGCAGTCCGTCGCCGACGATGCCGAGGATCCGATCGCCGTCGACCTCCACCCGCACCCCGCACGAGGCGGGGCACAGGCGGCAATAGGACAACTTCACCGGCACTGTCCGCTCCGTCCGCTGTTCGGCAGAGGCGATGGGCTCTGCAGGATGTGATGATCGTCACCGACGTCATCGCAATCTAACATCTGTAGGTAAATGGCACAACATGAGCCTGTTGCGGCGGCCACGAACGGCAAACGGTTATTCACCAGCAGAACTCCATGCGGTGAATAACCGTCAACCGCGTAGGGCTATTCGGCTGCAGCCATGGTGTGGGGTGTCGTAGCGGTCTCGGAACGGCGGTTGCTCTGCGCTCGGCGATTCCGGATGGACATGACCCCGAGAGTCACGACAGCGAGCAGCGTCGGCACGATCGTGAGGAGGAAGATGCTCTGCGCACCCAACCCCGCCGCGATCAGAAGCGCGCCGACCGCCGGACCCGCGATCGAGCCGATTCGCCCGATGCCCATTGCCCAGCCGACACCCGTCGCGCGGACCGCAACCGGATACACCGTGGCTGCGATTGCGATGATGCCGGCCGAGCTACCGGACATGCCGAATCCGACGAAGAAGACCGCCAGCAGCAGCAACCATCCGCTGCCGAGAAGCATTGCGACCAGCGCAGTGAACACGGCTCCGAGCGTGTAGCCCGCCATCACCACGACGAAGCCGTTGCCGATCCGGTCGGTGATCCGGCCGAATGTCAGCGCACCCGTCATCCCGCCGAGGTTGAACAGCGACGCGGCGAGCAACGCGGTCGATGCACTCCGACCGCCTTCGCCGAACAGCGTCGGCATCCAGCTGAGCAGAAAATAGATGACCAGGAAGTTGATGACGAACACGCCCCACAACAGGACCGTGTCGACCGCGCGGCCGCCCTGGAACAGGACGCTCACCGGCGACTTCGTCACGGTCGACGTGTCCTGCACGAACCTGGCCGTGGCGGTGACGCGTGCGTGGGGCGCGATCTCGTCGACGATGTGCGCGGCCTCCTCGTTGCGGCCTCGGGCAACGAGGAACTTCACGGATTCCGGCAGCCACCGCATCGCCACAGCCATCAAGATCAGCGGTAACACGCCACCGACGACGAACAGCGCCTGCCACCCGAACTTCGGGATGAGGAACGCGGCCGCGAAACCACCGACGAAGCCACCCAGCGACATGCCCGCGACCGTCACGGTCACCATCGTCGCCCTCATCCGGGCAGGACTGTATTCGCTCACCATCGCGATGAGATTCGGTGTCACACCGCCGAGGCCGAGACCCGCGATCACGCGCAGCACGATCAGCGCCGTCATGGAGGTCACCAGCGCGGTGGCGAGCGTGAACACCGCGAAGATGACAGTGCACACCATGATGATCCTGCGGCGGCCGTAGCGGTCGGCCAGCGGCCCGAAGAGCAGGCTGCCCACGACCATCGCGCCGGTACTCAGCGCGAGCGCGAAGCCGAAGGACGCGGGCGACAGTCCCCAGTCCGCCGACATGGCAGGAATGACGAACCCGATGAGTTGTGCGTCGATGCCATCGAGGATCGCGAGACCGAGGCACAGGGCGAGGACACGCTTCTGCAGGGATGACAGGGGCGAGTCGTCGATGATCTTGGTGATGTCCACATCGCGGGTACTGCTCACGGTGCGTGTCCTCTCGGAGAAGGGGAAATGAACCTCAGGACCGGGACGTCGCGGCATCCGCCGACTGCGCCTCTCGGGGTACCGGGATCGCATGGGCCGGCGGCGTCTGAAAGCGCTCTCGGAGAACAGCCTTCGCAAGCTTGCCCGAGAAGGTGCGCGGCAGCGGTTCGTCGAGCGCGAGCGCCACCGCGGGGCGCTTGAATCTGGCCAGGTTCCCGCTCGCGACGCACGCGATGTCGGTGACGATGTCGTCCGCCGGCCGTTGACTGTGGAACACCACCATCGGGACCTCACCCCATCGGTCGTCCTTGACGCCGATCACCGCGAGGTCGACCAAGCCGTCGATGCCGTGCAGCGCCTTCTCGATCTCGGCCGGGTATACGTTGAGTCCACCGGAGATGAGCATGTCCTTGCGGCGGTCGACGACCTTGAGGAAGCCGCCTTCGTCCTGCAGGCCCAGATCGCCGGTGCGCAACCAGCCGTCGACAAGCGTGTCCGCCGTCGCCTCGGGCTTGTTCCAGTACTCCCGCATGACGTGCTCGCCGCGCACCAGAATCTCGCCGACCTCGTTCGGTGCGGCGAAGCCACCGGCGATGCTGCCGATGCGCACCTGGGTGCCGGCCAGGGCCAGGCCGGCGAAGCCCGGCCGGGTACGAGCGTCCTCGTAGTACAGCGTCGAGACCATTCCCGAGGCCTCGGTCAGTCCGTATGCCTGGGTGAGCGGCACGCCGCGGCTGTTGTAGAAGTCGAGCAGGTCCAGGCTCACGGGTGCGCCACCGGCGCCGGCGAACGTGAACTTCGCGAGCTTGCGGGTTCCGAAGTCCGGGAGCTGGGCCATGCGCTCCCAGATCACCGGCACTGTTGTGGTCGCGGTGACCTGCTCACGCTCGAACGTGTCCAGGGCGATCGCCGGATCGAACTCGCGCAGCAGCACCATCGTCGATCCCGGCAACACCACGAGCTGCATGAAGATCGACAGGACCGAGCCGGTGTAGACGAGGGGCGCCGAGCACATCACGCGGTCGCGGCGGGAAATGCCGTGGCTGAGCACCTGCGCGATACCGGGCGCGAGTGCGCTGCGATGTGTGACGAGCGCACCCTTCTGTATACCCGTGGTGCCCGAGGTGTAGCAGATGAATGCCGGATCGGACGCCTCGATGTGAACGTCCGGCACGTTTCCGGGGTCGAGCAGCGTCTCGTATGCACGGTGGTCGCTTCCCCCGATCGCGAAGATCTCGAACTCGGTTTCGGCCGCTGCCTCCTCGAGCAACGGAGCCAGCTCGTTCTCCACGATCACGACCCGCGGCGCCGAATCCACGAGCATCGGAGCCAGTTCCTTGCCGAGCAGTCGGAAGTTGAGCGGGACGCTGATCGCACCGAGCTTGAGTGTCGCGAGGATGACGTGCGCCAGTTCCGGTCGATTGAGCATCATCACCCCGACGCGGTCACCCTTACGAACGCCCCGGGCGGCGAGGCCACGGGCCAGCGCGTCGGTGACTGCGTCCACCTCGGACCACGTCTGGGAGGTGTTGCCGAACACGATCGCCTGCTGGGCGGGACGAGTCTTGCCCCAGTATCGAACCAGATCGGTCAGATTCATTGTCGTCTCCTCATGCTCGCCGTGGCGGCGTACCCCGCTCTCGCTCACGGCGGTGGGGGTGCGGCCCGCGCCGGGCCCGTCCACCCGATTCGGACGCGCCTCCGTCGGGCGGCGCGTCTGGAGTTGCTGCGCGACCGTCGGGCCGGATCACCCACCGAGGCGGTGTGTGATCGCCGTCACCGAGGTCGCAGTTAATCTAACATCTGTAGATAGTTGGCACAACAGAATGCGGCATCGAATTCGCACACCCGACTGCGGGGATTCCGACCTTGCCGCCCCTACCCGCGCGAGATCGGTCCCATCGCGTCGGAATGGTCGGATACACTGCGTGTTAACACTTTTCGGAGGACTTCCGCTGTGTCCGCCCCGAGCTCCGGCGGTAGCGACGGCGCGAACTTCTCATCCTGCACCCGGACCGGGCTCACCACGAACTCGAGCTCACCCACTCCCTCGTACTCGACGCGGTACGTGTTCGCGCGACCGGCGAAGTGTGGATCGGCGATCATGTCCCGGACGCTGTTCACCGGTCCACCCGCGATGTCGTGCGCGAGGAACAGCGCGACCCACTCGTCGCGGGTGCGCTGCAGGAAGATCTCGCGAAGCTCGCGGTATACACGGTCGGCGCGCGCCGGCGCTTCCGGATCGGTACCTGCCAGATCGATCTCGAGCAGATCCGGCCGGTCGACGGCCATGCAGAAGTTGCGCCAGAACTTGTCGACGTGCGAGCCGAACAGCACGGCCTCGTCGTCCTTCGTGCGGTACGCCTCGAGTCGCGGCCAATCGGGCAGCCGTCCGTCCGGCAGCCACGTGGGGCGATGGATGGATCGATCCTTGTTGAGTTCGGCATCGACCAGGTCCGGCATCCACGACGCGGCCACGTCGATGCCCGCCACCTCGAGCTTGCAGCCGCGACCGGTGCGATCGGCACGATGCACCGCTGCGAGCAGGCCCATCGCGCCGTAGGCACCCAGCGCGTACATCGCGATCGGCGCAGTCGTGGACCCCGCGATCCCGTCGGTCGGCGGTTCCTCCGGTGTGCGCACGTCGCGCAGCCCCGCGTACGCATCGAACACAGGACCCCCGGTCCCGAGCCGGCTGTAGGGCCCATCGGATCCCATACCCGAGACCGTGCAGAAGACGATCTTCGGATTGACCTCTCGCAGCTGGTCGTAGCCGACACCGAGCCAGTCGAGGTAACCGCTGCGCATGCCCTCGACGACCGCGTCACACGTCCGGGCGAGATCGAGGAAAGCCTGCGCGCCTTCGGGGGACCGCAGGTCGAGTGCAACGCTCTTCTTACCCCGGTTCCACCTCAGATGCATGAACGACGGACCGTCCTGGTCGCCGATCGCGCGGCTGCCGCCGATGCGCACCGGATCGCCGAGCGGCCCTGATTCGATCTTGATGACTTCGGCACCCAGGTCGGCAAGGTGCCCACCGACCGATGCGGGCGCCAGTTGTGCGACCTCGAGGATGCGCATGCCCTCGAGCAACGAGTAACCACTCATACGTCTCCTCCTTCGGAAATATTGAGCGTCTGTTCGGGTTTCAGTTCCACCCAGAGTCCGTCCGCATCGGCGACGAGCACCTCGCCGTGGTACATGGTTCCGCGCATGAACCGCTTGCGTCCGTCCTGTCGCAGGTACTCCGCCTCCACACGGAGTTCGACGTCGAGTGGGGCAGGCGCCCGGAAGTTCACATTCAGATAAGCCGTACGCGCCCAGGGACGTCCGGAATCATTGGCCAGCCGGGCCATGATCTCGTCGAAGATCAGCGGTGTGACACCACCGTTCATCGCGTAACGACCGGCATGGAAGCGCCCGACCGTGACCCGCCCACGAGCGGTCGTTTCCGTCACCGCGTCGATGTGCAGCGGCGGCGCCAGGGCCTGTCCCCGACCGGCCAGATCCCAGCGATGTCCCGCGATCTGATCGTCCTCGCCTACCTCGAGTTCTTCCAATCGCTGTGCAACAGAACGCAGTGTCCCGGCGATACCCGCCGCGGCGGCAGGGTCGGGACGCGACCGCGTGAAAGCCTCCTGTACCGCACGGACTGCGGCGACCAGCTCGGCGAACTCGTCGCCGGCCTCGACGGTCGGATCGAACGGATCGTTCCAGTCCGGATTCCAGATATCGATCGGTGCGTTCGGGCGTAGCGAGACGTCCATGATGCCCCTTTCAGTCGGTTCCCGCACGGGCACCGAAGAATTCCGTGAACATGTCGCCGATGGGGCGAGGGCGCAGCGTGGTGCGTGCGACCGCGTTCTCGCGGTCGTAGCGGCTGCGCAGATCCTTACCATGCCCGGCGAGCAGAAGCGATTTGATCTCCCGGACCGCCTCGGGTGGTTGCGCTGCGATCTGCGCCGCGGCCTCCAGCGCGGTCCCGAGAACGTCACCGTCACCTGCGTATCGGGTGAGCAGGCCCATCCGATATGCCTCGTCGCCGGCGACGGCACGCGAGGTCATGAGCAGATCTCGCGTCTGTCCGGCCCCGATCAAGGTGTCGAGCACCCAGGTCAGGTTCGCACCACCGTACTTCGCCGCAGTCACGGTGAATTGTGTCGACGATCCGCCGACCCGTAGGTCGGAGCAGACAGCGAGCAGTGTCCCGGCGCCGTACGACACGCCCTGAACTGCCGCGATCGTGGGCTTGGCGAATTCGAGATACCGCCAGAGCAGTTCCTCGCGCTCGAGCATCGCCTCCAGGTTCGCGTCCGACGACAGTGCCGCGAGTTCCTGCAGGTCGTACCCTGCCGAGAAGGCGCGCTCACCGGACCCGGCGACCACCACGACCCGGACGGCGTCGTCGCACGCTGCACGGGTCAGCGTCTCGTCGAGTGCCCGTTGCAGCGACAGCGAGATCGCGTTGTGTACCTCCGGACGATTCAACGTCAGTTGCAGTACACCCGGTGCGGGAGACGATTCGAGCAACTCACGCGAGGTCATGTCGTCACGCCGGCCTTCTTCCGCCGCTCCTCCGCGATCGCAGCGGCATCGCCCGAGATCATCTTGTGGAAGACCTGCCCAGGCAGTTCGTTCCGTCCGTAGACGAGTTCGTCCACCTGGCCGTGCGCGACGTTGTCGGTGATCGTCTTCGTGACGAACCAGTCCTCCGCGTGGAGAGTCTCCATCAGGAGTTCCCAGTTCTTCTCGAGTACCCGCTTCTCCCGGGGAGTCGTGGGTTCGGCCGGAGACAGCAACCGGATGGTGCAGTACGAGACGTTGGGATCGTCGACGTCGGGGACGATGGTCCAGACCTCGAAGTGATTCGGCTCGGTGACCAGCATCGTGCCGGGATAGATCGTGTAGTTCGCGAGCGAGTAGTCGCGGACATCGAAGGAATCCGGATCCGCATCGCGAACCTCCGTGATCGCCTTGCGCGCCACAACGATTCGCCACGACCTGTCGACGAGATCGAAGGCCGTGATGTTGCCCTCGAGGAAGTTGCACACGGTCTTGGTGTGCAGCTGGCACAGATGGTAGGAGTCCTGCACGCCGTCGACCGCGATCTTCCAGTTCATGTCGAGCTTCCAGGTCTCCTTGCGGACCTGGAACGACGTGGCAATACCGGTGTCGGCGACCTCGGCGTCGTGCTTCTCACCGAGCACCCTCGCGATGTCCAGTTCGGCACCGACCGTCGGCACGACCCAGACGAGCCCGTGCCGCACCTCGCACGGGAACTCGACCAGCCCGTACTGCGATCGATCCAGGCCGTCGAACCCTTCGGCGTGAGGCATTCCCCGCAGCGCACCGTCACGGCCGTACGCCCAGTTGTGGTAGGGGCAACTGAAGAGGCGCTTGCATCCCGATTCCTCGAATTCGACCTTGGAACCTCGGTGCCGGCACACGTTGGAGAACGCCTTGACGCTGCCGTCGGACTGCCTGATCACCAGCAGCGGCGTGCCGATGAGCTCGGTGGTGACGAAGTCGCCGGTCTTCTTCAGCTCGTCGATGTGCGCCACGATGTGCGGAAATCGGCGCACGGCGTCACGTTCGAGGCTCGCCAGTTCGGGGTCGTTGAACACGGAGAACGGAACACGAAGCATCTCGTCCGCGTAGTCGGTGCTGTTGTTGTCGACGTGCGCGATCAGGCGCCGAGTGAGGTCGATCTTGTCTTCACGCTGCATGACCCCAGCGTGGCACATGAGACATGTGGCGTCTAGTGTCTTATCCAGATTACCCGGCGGTATGGTGCATGCGTGGCACACAAGACGGACACCGAGACCACGGACGTCGGCGCAGCGATCCTTGTCGCCGCCGAATCATGCTTCGAACAGTTCGGTATCACGAAGACCACGATGGCCGACGTCGCGCGAGCCGCAAACATGTCCCGGGCGACCGTCTACCGCTACTTCTCGGACCGCGAATCGCTCATTGTGGCGTCGATCGTCCGCCGCGCACGGATGAACATGGAGCCGTGGCGAGTGCGCATCCGGAAGTACCCGACATTCGGCGAACGGATCGTCGAGGGCCTGTGCGCCAATATCCGCCGAGGCCTCCGCGACCCGATGATCCATCTCCTCGTTTCCCCCGCCGAGGCAACACTCGCCACAACCCTGCTCGCGACCTCGGGCCGTGCCGTCCAACTCACCCGCGAACTGTGGGAGCCGATTCTGCTCGAGGCCCGGGAGTCCGGAGAGCTTCGCGCCGATGTCGATCTGGACCTGCTCTACGAATGGCTGTCGGAGATCGAGATGAACTACATCAGTGCGCTCGGCGCCAGTGCGGGCTCGCTCGACCGGTTGCGGGCGAAGCTGTACGCGTTCGTCGTGCCGTCGCTACTCGCCCGCCCGTAGACCCCGCGGGACCACCACTCCCCATCGACGCCGCGCGATCGGGCGTTCCCCGCCCGCTCCGGGCCGATCACTCGACCCCGTGGGGAGCCGGCCCCGGAGGAGCCGCCGAGGCTCGGGGCCGCGGCGTACCCACGCCGGGGACCGACCGTCGTGCCGTGCGCCGACTCGTGCCCAGGCCCATCGTCCGGCCCCACCGCACGCGTGCCGCTTCGCCGGGCGACGCGGGGCATTGCGTCACGCACTTGTCCGAACTATAGTCCAGACAACTGTCCAGACAAGGGGCACCCGAGGCACGCAGCGAAGGCGTCAGCATCGCGTACCGACCGGTCCCCGCCATGTGCGCATCCGAATCTCCTACTACACCTGACACTTTCCAATCTCCAGAACGGAAACGTCCGATGTCCCTGATTCCCGGCGACAGCTCGGCTCTGCTCGTCGACGGCAAGCTGGTTCCCGGCTCCGGCGGCACGTTCGAGGTCGTGAACCCGGCCACCGCGGAGGTGCTCGGCACCGCCGCCGACGGCACCGCCGCCGACATGGACGCCGCGATCGAGGCGGCCCGTCGCGCCTTCGACACCACCGGCTGGTCCCGCGAGCACGCCTTCCGCGCCCGCTGCCTGCGTCAGCTCCGCGATGCGCTGCGCGGCCACATAGAGGAACTGCGGGCGATCACCATCGCCGAGGTCGGCGCACCCCGGTTCCTCACCTCCGCCGCCCATCTCGAGGGCCCCGTCGACGATCTCGGGTACTTCGCCGACCTGGCCGAGAACTACCCGTGGCAACAGGATCTCGGCAATGCCGCGCCGATGGGCATCCCCACCCACCGCTACGTGCTCCGCGAGGCGGTCGGTGTCGTCGGGGCGATCACACCGTGGAACTTCCCGCACCAGATCAACTTCGCCAAGCTGGGTCCCGCGCTCGCCGCCGGCAATACGGTGGTGCTCAAGCCCGCGCCCGACACCCCGTGGTGCGCCGCGGTCGTGGGCCGGATCCTCGCCGAGGAAACCGACATCCCGCCGGGCGTCGTGAACATCGTGACCTCGAGCGACCATGCCGTCGGCGCCCTGCTCGCCACCGACCCGCGGGTGGACCTCGTGTCGTTCACCGGCTCCACCGCCACCGGCCGGTCGGTGATGCGCGCCGCCTCGGAGACGCTGAAGAAGGTGTTCCTCGAACTCGGCGGAAAGTCGGCGTTCATCGTGCTCGACGACGCCGACCTCGGAGCCGCATGCTCGATGGCCGCCTTCACCGTGTGTACCCACGCCGGGCAGGGCTGCGCCATCACGACCCGTCTGCTCGTCCCCCGGAACCGCTACGACGAGGCGGTCCGCGTCACCGCCGACGCCCTGCGCGGCATCCGGCCCGGCGACCCGAACGAGCCCGGCACGGTGTGCGGTCCGCTGATCTCCGAGCACCAGCGCGCACGGGTCGAGGGCTACCTGCGGCTCGCCGTCGAGGAGGGCGGGACGATCGTCGTCGGCGGCGGCCGTCCCGCCGAGCACCGGCGTGGCTTCTTCCTCGAACCGACGCTGATCGCCGGGGTCGACAACACCGCTCGCGTCGCCCGGGAGGAGATCTTCGGGCCGGTCCTCGTGATCCTCCCCTACGACGGCGACGACGAGGCGATCCGCATCGCCAACGACTCCCCCTACGGCCTGTCCGGGGCCGTCTGGGGCACCGACGAGGACCGGGTCCGCCGGGTCGTCGAGGGGGTCCGCACCGGCACCTTGGGCGTCAACGGAGGCATCTGGTACGCCGCCGACGCTCCCTTCGGCGGCTACAAGCAGTCAGGAATCGGCCGCGAGATGGGTGTGGCCGGATTCGAGGAATACCTGGAGACCAAGCTCGTCGCCGAACCGGCGACGAAGCAGAGAGGCTGACGAACATGACCCGCAGCACAACGCGTTTCGCCGACCGCACCGCGATCGTCACCGGATCGGCGCAGGGAATCGGCGAGGCGTACGCCAGAGCCCTTGCCGCCGAGGGCGCCTCCGTCGTCGTCGCGGACATCGACACCGAACGCGGCGAGCAGGTCGCCGAGCAGATCGTCGCCGACGGCGGCATCGCCGTCTTCAAGACCGTCGACGTCTCCGATCCCGACTCGGCCACCGAGCTCGCCGCCTTCACGGTCGAGACGTTCGGCAGCATCGACCACGTCGTCAACAACGCCGCCATCTACGGGGGCATGAAGCTCGACCTGCTGCTCACCGTCCCGTGGGACTACTACAAGAAGTTCATGAGCGTGAACATGGACGGCGCGCTCAACATCACCCGCGCGGCGTGGCCGCACATGACGGACCGCGGCGGTTCCGTCGTCAACCAGTCGTCGACCGCCGCGTGGGTGTACTCCGGCTTCTACGGCCTGGCCAAGGTCGGTGTCAACGGCCTGACCCAGCAGCTGGCCGTCGAACTCGGCGGCTCGAACATCCGCATCAACGCGATCGCCCCGGGTCCGATCGACACCGAGGCCACCCGCACCGTCACGCCGGGAAACATGGTGGCGGACATGGTCTCCACACTGCCGCTGAAGCGGATCGGTACGCCCGGGGACCTGGTGGGAATGTGCCTGTTCCTGCTCTCCGACGAGGCGAACTGGATCACCGGGCAGATCTTCAACGTCGACGGCGGCCAGGTGATCCGCTCGTGACCAGGCTCGGCTACATCGGCCTCGGCAACATGGGCGCGCCGATGGCGAAGCGGCTGCTGGACCGGCCGGGTGGGCTCACCGTCCTCGACGCCCGGCCCGAGGCCGTCGAGCCGTTCACCGCGGCCGGCGCCCGGGTCGCCGGCGACCCCGCCGACCTGGCGCGCGACTGCGACGTCGTCTGCGTCACCGTGGTCGACGACGCGCAGGTCCGCACCGTCGTCGCCGGGCTGCTCGACACGGCCCGGCCCGGCACGGTGATCGCGGTCCACTCGACCATCGCCGACACCACCGCCGTCGAGCTCGCCGCCGAATGCGCCGACCGCGGCGTCGAACTGGTCGACGCGCCTGTCAGCGGCGGGGCCCCCGGCGCCGAGCAGGGCCGGCTCGCGGTGATGGTCGGCGCCTCCGACGCGGCGTTCGACGCGGTACGCGAGCCGTTCTCGCGGTTCGCCGACCTCGTCGTGCACGCCGGTCCGGTCGGCGCGGGCACCCGGATGAAGCTGGCCCGGAATCTACTGCACTTCGTGTCGTTCACCGCGGCCGCGGAGGCGCAGCGCCTCGCCGAGGCGGCCGGGCTGGACATCACCGCGCTCGGGAAGGTGGTCCGCCACACCGACGCGATCACCGGTGGCGCCGGGGCGATCATGCTCCGGGACACCACCGCACCGATCCCGCCGGACGACTTCTGGTTCCCGATCCTCGACCACGTCCGCGCCCTGGGCGAGAAGGACCTGTCGCTGGCCCTCGGCCTCGGCGCCCGTCTCGGCGTCGACCTGCCCCTGGCCACGCGGGCACTGACCGGTCTGGGACCCGGACTCGGCGTCGGCACCGGAGACGTCGAGAGCCGGAACCGACAGGAGGAACGCATATGACCGACGATCGCCGCCGCCGCGGCCTGGACATGATGTCGAAGGTGTACGGCTGGGAGATGCAGGACGGGCCCGGCGACCACTTCGCCGTCACCGCGGACCACCTGTTCGCCGACATCTGGTTCCGGCCCGGGCTCAGTATCCGCGACCGGCGGCTGCTGCTGCTCGGTGCGCTCACCGCACAGGGACTGATCGACGTGGCCGAGATCCAGGTCGGCGCCGCCCTCCACAACGAGGAACTCGACGAACAGCAGCTGAAGGAGATCGCCCTGTTCCTGTGCCACTACGTGGGGTGGCCGCTCGGCACCAAGCTCGACTCGATGATCGGCGGCGTGCTCGCCGAGCGCCGCAAGGCGGCGAAGTGAGCCTGCCACCGGCTCACCGTGCGGCACGAGAACACAGGGAGTGACGAGTGCAGGACTTCGCGGACCGGCCGGGCGCGGCCCTCGTGGCCGGCGGCACCGGCGGGATCGGCCGAGCGGTGTGCCGGGTGCTGGCCGAGCGCGGCAGCGACGTCGCGTTCATGTTCCGCCGCAGCGGGGCGGCCGCCGCAGCCCTGACGACCGAACTGTCCGCGCTCGGCGCGAAGGTGCTGTCGCTGCAGGTGGACCTGGGCGACAGTGCCGCGGCCGCCGGCGGCGTGGACGCGGTGATCGAATCCTTCGGTGCGCTGCACACTCTCGTCTACGCGGCGGGGCCGCACGTACCGATGCTGCACCTGAGCCGGGTCACGCCCGCGCAGTTCCGCGACCAGCTCGTGGGCGACGCGGGCGCGTTCTTCAACCTCGTCCGTCCCGCCCTGCCCCGGCTACGGGAGTCGCGGGGCAGCATCGTCGCCGTGACCACCGCCGCGACCCGCCGGTTCCCCGTCCGGGACGGTCTGTCGGCCGGACCCAAGGGTGCGATCGAGGCCCTCGTGCGGGGCCTGGCGGCCGAGGAGGGACGGTTCGGTGTGCGCGTGAACGCGGTGGGGCCGGGCATGCTCACCGACGGCACGGCCGCCCGGCTGATCGGGTCCGGCGATCTCGACGAGCACGCACTGTCGTTCGCGCGGAACAACATTCCGCTGCGCCGCTTCGGCGACGCCGAGGACATCGCCGAGGCGGTCGCGTTCCTCGCCTCGGACCGCGCGGATTTCGTGTCCGGGCAGACACTCGACGTCGACGGCGGTTACGGCGCGTGACCGGCGCCCACCGTGCGCGGGGTACCGCACCGGAACCGGCGATGGGTAATGTGCTCGTCAGTACACGCCGCTTCAGCACCCGCCACCGGACCGCAGCGAACGGAGACCGCCGTCATGACCCGTACCACCCTACCCCGGGAGATGATCGAACTCGCCGAGGCGACACCGGGTTTCATGCCGATCGACGAGGGCACGGCCCTGCACGACGCCGCGGTGCGCTACCTCGGTGACGGTGTCGGTGTCGAGGTCGGCACCTACTGCGGGCGCTCGACCGTCTATCTCGGTGCCGCCGCGAAGGCCACCGGCGGCACGATCGTCACGATCGACCATCATCACGGGTCCGAGGAGCACCAGCCCGGGTGGGAGTACCACGATCCGGCCCTCGTCGACGCGCACACCGGCCGGCTCGACACGGTGGGCCGGTTCCGCCACACCCTCGCCGACGCGGACCTCGAATCCCACGTCGTCGCGGTGCTGGGGCGGTCGTGCCAGGTCGCGGCGTTCTGGCGGACCCCGGCGGCGTTCGTGTTCGTCGACGGCGGTCACAGCAGCGAGGCGGCGCAGGCGGACTACGCGGGCTGGGCTCCCTGGGTGCGTGTCGGCGGGGCCCTGATCATCCACGACGTGTTCCCCGACCCGAAGGACGGCGGACGACCCCCGTACGAGGTCTACCTGCGCGCGCTCGGCAGCGGCGAGTTCGCCGAGGTGTCGGTGACCGGGTCGCTGCGGGTGCTCGAACGCACCGGTGGCACCGTCGGAGTGCTGCCGGGCTGACGGCTCAAACCGTCACCCGGCAGTCCTCGTGGCAGTTCTCGGTCGCGACCCATCCGGAGGGTGCGGCGGCATCGCGGAACACACCGTTGCCCGCGGTGCTGCGTGAGAGCGCGTCGGCGGCAAGGATCACGGCGGCACTGGTCCAGGAGCTCTTCTCCACGGGCCAGCGCTTACCGTCCGTGAAAACCATTCCGGTCCAGTACGACCCGTCCGGATCGCGCAGATGCTGCATGGCCGCGAGCAGTTCCCGGGCCGTCGTGGCCTCACCGATCGCGTCCAATGCGAGCACGAGTTCGCAGGTCTCGGCCCCCGTCACCCACGGCCGATGGTCGACGCAGCGGATTCCGAGACCTCCGACCACGAAATCGTCCCAGCGTTCCCGGATCCGTTGCCGGGCCGGCGCACCGCGCACCGCGCCGCCGAGGATCGGGTAGTACCAGTCCATCGAGTACTCCGGTTTGGGCGCGAACGCCTCCGGGTGCCGGCGCAGCACGTGCCCGAGCCGATACCACGCGACCTCCCAGTCCGGGTGGGGATCGCCGACCACCTCCGAGAGGCGCAGGCCGCACTGCAGGCTGTGGTGGATGCTCGAGCACCCCGTCAGCAGGGCCTCGTCGGCCGCGCCGTGTTCTCCTCGTGCCCAGTAGATCTCACCGCCGGGCGCCTGCAACTCGAGCACATGGTCGAGGGCCGTCCGCACCGTCGGCCACAGCCGTTCCACGTGGTCGACGTCGCCTGTGACGAGGTAGTGGTGCCACACCCCCACCGCGATGTATGCGGTGAAGTTCGAGTCGGCGTCGTGGTTTTCGACGGCGTCCTCGCGGAACTGCATGGGCCACGAGCCGTCCGGCCGCTGGGTGCGACGGGACCAGTCGAAGGCCGCCTCCGCCTCTTCGAGCAACCCCGCGGCGGTGAGAGCCATCGCGGACTCGATGTGGTCCCACGGATCGGTGTGACCACCGGGGAACCACGGGATCGCTCCGGAGGACTCCTGCATGTCGGCGATCGCGCGGGCGGTGTGCAGGCACTGTTCCTCGGACAGCACTCCCGGCACGGCCGGAACCGCCGGCCGTGCCCCGCCGGGGCGGAAGTCAGCGGCCGGCAACGGGAACCGTCGGCTTCTCGAGGTAGAACACGACGCTCTTGCCGAGCACCGGGTTCAGCAACGACTCGGCGGTGCGCGTCAGCCACGGCCCCTGCATCAGGTCCCACACGAGGAGCCGGTGATACGCCTTCGTCAGGGGGTTGTCGTCGTTGTCGACGCCCACAGCGCATTTGAGCCACCAGTACGGCGAGTGCAGGGCGTGCGCGTGCTCCCGGCCGCGCACCGTCAGGCCTGCCGAGGTCAGCTCGGCCGCGAGCTCGTCGGCCTTGTAGATCCGCACGTGCCCGCCCTCGACCTCGTGATACGCGTCGGACAGCGCCCAGCAGATCTTCTCCGGCAGCCACCGCGGCACGGTGACGGCCGCGACGCCGCCCGGCTTGAGCACACGCACGAATTCGGCGATGGCACGGTCGTCCTCGGGCACGTGCTCGAGCACCTCGGAGATCAGCACGACGTCGAAGGTCTCGTCGTCGTAGGGCAGGGCGAGGGCATCGCCCACCTCGGCCCGGGCTAGGGCACCCTCGGGAACCTGGCCCTCGAGCTCCATCGCCGCGAACATGTCGCCGACGGCCTTCATGTCCTCCGCGCTGCGGTCGAACGCCACCACGTCGGCGCCCCGACGGTAGAGCTCGAACGAGTGCCGGCCCGCGCCCGCCCCGATGTCGATGGCACGGTCGCCGGGCTTGACCCCGAGCCGGTCGAAATCGACTGTCAGCATCAGGTGTTCGTCCTTCCTGCCTGCGCCGCCACGGTGTCCTGGTAGGCCCGGACGGTCCGGGCGGCCACGGCCGCCCAGCTGAATCGCTCGAGCACGCGTGCCCGTGCCACCGACCCGAGGCGGATCTGCTCGGCGGGATCGTCGAGAACCCGCGCCAGCGCCGCGGCCAGCTGTTCGCTGTCCCCCGGAGGCACGAGGATGCCCGCGTCGCCGACCACCTCGGGGATCGCGCCGGCGCGGCTCGCGACCAAGGGGGTGGCGCAGGCCATCGCCTCGACCGCGGGCAGCGAGAACCCCTCGTAGAGCGACGGGACCACAGCCACCTGCGCCGAACCGAGCAGCTCGGCCAGCTCGCGGTCGTCGATCCCGGAGACGGTGCGCACCGCGTCGCCGATGGCCAGTTGCTCGATCAGCTTCTCGGTGACCCCGCCGGGCGCGAGCCGGGTGACGAGCACCAGCTCGACCCGCCGTTCGGTGCGCAGCTTCGCCACCGCCTCGAGCAGGTTGGCGACGCCCTTGAGCGGCGCGTCCGCGCTGGCCACGCACACGATGCGGCCGGGCACGCGCTCGGCCGTCGGCGGGGCGAAGACCTCGGTGTCGACGCCCAGCGGGATCGTGCGCAGCCGCCCCTCGGGGATCTCGAAGGCGGTACGGATGTCGTCCTCGGAGGACTTCGAGACGGTGAGCAGGGTGGGGATGCGCCGCGCCACCCGGGCCTGCATGCGCAGGAACCCGTACCAACGGCGCAGGGTGAGCTTGCGGCGCAACGTCGGCGCGCTCGCGAGGTCCAGTTCCCGGTCGCGGGTGATCGGGTGGTGGATCGTCGCGACCAGTGGCAGGCCCGCGTCCGCGATGCGGAGCAGGCCGTAGCCGAGGCACTGATTGTCGTGCACGACGTCGAACTCGGCGGCCCGGGCCCGCAGCAGCCTGGCGGCGCGCAGGCTGAAGGTCAGCGGCTCCGGAAAACCCGCCGTCCACATCGTGCCCAGCTCCAGGAGGTCGATCGCGTCGCGAATCTCGCGCGGGTGCGGAAAGCGGAACGGATCGTCCTCGCGGTAGAGGTCGAGACTGGGCACCTTCACCAGGGTCACCCCGTCGTCCAGCTCGGGGTACGGCTGGCCGGAGAACACCTCGACGTCGTGGCCGAGCGCCGCGAGCTCGCGGCTGAGGTGTCGAACGTACACGCCCTGACCACCGCAGTGCGGCTTGCTGCGGTACGACAGCAGAGCTATTCGCACAGATCACCTCGTTCGTCGTGTCGCCGGAGCGGGTCCGTCCAGAAGATCGAACTCACTCTAGAACATGTTCTCGTCCGACGTGCAACCCGGCGCAGCCCTGCGGATCAGCGCCGGAACCGCACCAGGTCCAGTGCAAACTGAACGTACAGGGTGGCGAGCCGTTCCGCCGTCGAAGACCCGCCGGGACGACACCGGACCGGGCCTGCGGTGCGCATTGCGAGCGGGCGGCGCGCCCTCGTCCTCCGCGGGTTGACACCCGGCGATGTGACCTACACCATAAGCGCACGCTTACCGTACGAACGCTCGGTGAGCGACGAGTGCACCTCGACCCGAAAAGGAGACGGTATGTCCGACGCCCCGTCCATGCGCGAACTGCTCGGCGACGACGCCCCCAGCAACTGGGGACGCTGGGGCGCCGACGATGAGCTCGGAGCTCTGAACTTCCTCGGCACCAAGGAGGTTCTCGGCGGAATCGGCGAGGTCAAGTCCGGCGACGTGTTCACCCTGCAGATCCACATGGGCCGCAAGGAGGCCCCCGGCGATCCCCTGTGGCCCAGCCGCAGCGGCATCGATCGCCGCAACACCCTCGACGAATCGTCGTGGGACGGCGAGGACGCTCCGCAGTTCCCCGGCGGACTGCACTACGCCGACGACACAGCCACCCTCTTCCTGCAGGGCTCCACCCAGTACGACGCCCTCGGCCACGTCTGGTACGACGGCAAACTCTGGAACGGATACGACGCGCGCAGCACCGTCGGCAGCATGGACAAGGCCTCGGTGCTGCCGATCGCCGAGAAGGGCGTTGTGGGCCGGGGGATCCTGATCGATATGGCGCGCCACCGGGGCAAGGACTGGCTCGGCGCCGGCGAGACCTTCGACCACAACGACCTCGAGGCGGCCGCCGCCGCCCAGGGCGTGACCATCGAACCGCACGACATCCTCGTGATCCGGACCGGCTGGCTGAAGTACTGGTACAGCCTCGACGACACCACCGAGTTCTACACCGACTTCTGCGAACCCGGCCTGACCTACAGCCGCGAACTGGTCGAATGGTTCCGGAACCGGGAGATCCCCAACCTGGTCACGGACACCATCGCCAACGAGGTGACCACCGACCCGGCCAGTGGCGTGGCGCTGCCCCTGCACTGCGCGCTCATGCGCAATCTCGGTGTGGCCCTCACCGAGATCGCCTGGCTCGAGGACCTCGCCGACGCGTGCGCCGCCGACAACCGCTGGACCTTCCTGTACACCGCGGCACCACTGAAGGTCGTGGGCGGCACGGGCGCTCCGGTCAATCCGGTCGTCATCCGATGAGCGCAGCCGGACCCCGCGACGCACGCACGGGCGTCTACGACAGCAAGCCTTGGCTCGCGCGCTACGCGCCCGGCCTGCCGATCCGCATCGAGCCGGAGTACACCGACGCGCTGGAGATGTTCCGCGCCACCGTCGCTCACGATCCGGACGCGGACATCATCCGCTACTTCGACGGGCGCCTGACCCGCCGCGAACTCGACGAGCAGTCCGACGCGTTCGCGGCCGCACTGACGGCCCACGGCTTCCGCCCGGGTGAGCGGGCGGCGCTGTTCCTGCAGAACGTCCCGCAGTTCGTCGTGGCGCAGCTCGGTGTCTGGAAGGCCGGCGGCATCCCGGTCTCCGTCAACCCCATGAACAAGGAACGCGAGCTCGGCGAAATCCTCCTGGACTCGGGGGCTACCGTGCTCGTCGCACTCCAGGGGCTGTACCGGGACGTCGCACAGCACGTCGTCGCCGGCACCGCCGTCCGGATCGTGATCACCACGTCCGAACTCGAATACCAGACCCGCGGAGACGAGCGGATCTTCTCCGGCATCGAACGCCTCGATCTGCCCGACACCCTCGACCTGCAGACCCTCCTGGCCGAGTTCCGGGGACGGCCCGTCCCCGTGCACACTCTCGGCCCGGACGACATCGCGTTCCTCACCTACACGTCCGGTACGACCGGGCCACCGAAGGGCGCGATGACCACTCACCGCAACGTGGTGTTCAACGCCCGCACCTACCGGGAATGGGTGGGACTCGGCGCGGACGACGTCGTGCTGGGAATCGCCCCGCTGTTCCACATCACCGGGCTCGTCGGGCACATCGCTGTCGCCCTGCTGACAGGTGCGCCGCTGGTGTTGATGTACCGGCTCGACCCCGGCGTGACCCTCGAAACGGTGGCGGTGGAGCGGGCGACGTTCACGGTCGGCTCGATCACCGTGTTCATCGCGCTGATGAACGCCCCCGGCGCCCGCGGGGAGTCGCTGAAGACGCTGACCAAGATCTTCTCCGGCGGAGCGCCGATACCACCGAGCACCGTCGCGGCGTTCGAGAGATTCTCCGGGACGTACATCCACAACATCTACGGCCTCACCGAAACCACCTCCCCCTCGCATGCGGTTCCGTTCGGCACCCGGGCTCCGGTGGACGAGGCGTCCGGCGCCCTGTCGGTCGGAGTCCCGACCTTCGACACCGTCGTGCGGATCGTCGACGAGGACGGCAACGACCTTCCCGTCGGTGCGGTGGGCGAGCTCGTCACGTCGGGCCCGCAGGTGGTCGCCGGCTACTGGAACAAGCCTGAGGAGACCGCGACCGCACTGCCCGGGGGTGCCCTCCACACCGGGGACGTCGGGTACATGGACGCCGACGGCTGGTTCTACATCGTCGACCGCAAGAAGGACCAGATCAACGCCGGTGGGTACAAGGTCTGGCCGAGAGAGGTCGAGGACGTGCTCTACGAGCACGAAGCGGTGCGCGAGGCCGCGGTGGTGGGGGTGGTGGACAGCTACCGCGGCGAGACGGTCAAGGCGTTCGTCAGCCTCCGTCCGGGGCATTCGGTCACCGCGGAGGAACTGATCGCCTTCGCCAGGGAGAGAATGGCGGCGTACAAGTACCCGCGGCTGGTGGAGATCATCGACGAGATCCCGAAGACCGTGTCCGGCAAGCTTCTTCGCCGGGAACTCCGGGCCCGCGGCTGAACCGGTCGGGACGGCGAAGGCCCGGTCCGTTTCGGGACCGGGCCTTCGCCGTGAAGCGACCCTGACGGGACTCGAACCCGCGACCTCCGCCGTGACAGGGCGGCGCGCTAACCAACTGCGCCACAGGGCCGTGTGCACCCCCGAAGGGGTTTCCACAGAAAACCCACCGCCGAGCGGTGGGTCTACCGTATGAAATTGTGTGGTGGCCAGGGCCGGGATCGAACCGGCGACCTTCCGCTTTTCAGGCGGACGCTCGTACCAACTGAGCTACCTGGCCGGACGGCACCCGAACCGAATGCCAATTGCCAACTCTGCGACCCTGACGGGACTCGAACCCGCGACCTCCGCCGTGACAGGGCGGCGCGCTAACCAACTGCGCCACAGGGCCATGCTCTTCACTTGTGGTCAAACCGTACTGCATGCGGTGATACTGCTTCCGCAAGCGTACCCCCTACGGGATTCGAACCCGCGCTACCGCCTTGAAAGGGCGGCGTCCTAGGCCGCTAGACGAAGGGGGCCCGCCGGATTACTCCGACCCGCACCCTCAACGGGTTCGCGTTCCGTTGGGAGCTTGGATAGCTTAGGACACGGGTTTCCGGATTCACAAATCAGCAGGTCACGCCGGTTGTTCGCCTTCGAGGCGCAACTCCGGCGCACCACGCCGCCGCTCGAGCCACTGCGGCGCAGCCGTCGCCTCGAGGCAGACGTCCAGGCATTCCGCGAACCGGGCCCGGACGTCGACGTCCTCCGCGGTGAGGTCGTGGAAGTAGCGCTGCCCGGCCAGGCACGCACTGAGCACACCCAGGAACCGTTCGAGGTCGACCCCGGCACGGAACAGCCCCGCTTCCTGCGCCTCGACGGCGAGCCGGTGACCGGCCTTCCCCCACACCGAGCTGCCGCGCAGTTTGGCCTCCGCGTCGAACTCGGGCTCGGTCACGAGCTTGAACTCCGCCTGGATGATGACGTCGCCGTGCAGGGCATCGGCGAGATCTCCGACGAGGCCGTACAGCCGCTCGAACGGATCGAGCCCCGGCGCGTCCAGCCACCGGTCGGCGATCACCCGGTAGCGCTCGAGGCCCTCCGCGAGCACCGCCCGGGCGAGCGCTTCCTTCGAATCGAAGTGGAAGTACATCGCACCCTTGGTGGCCCCGGAGTGCTCGAGAATCGCGTTGACCGAGGCGGCGCCGTATCCGCGCCGGGCGAATTCGATCGCCGCGGATTCGACGATCGCCGCGCGTGTGCGCCGCGCCCGCTCTTGCTGACGTGACATGGGGGGTTCGTGCCTCCGTACGTGACCGGCAGTCCCCCCCGGACGCCACTGTAGCCGCCGTCCGGCCCCCACGCCCGCAACCAGGCGTTTTCCGGCCTTCGCAGAGAACACACCAAGTGGTATGCTTTTGCGCGGCTCGGGTGCGCCGCAGGGGGTGCGCACCCGAGCCTTCGAACGGCCCGCGCGTCCGATACTGTTGTCCGGCGCGATGCAGCTAGACTGTGCGCCCACGCCCCTATAGCTCAGTTGGTAGAGCTACGGACTTTTAATCCGCAGGTCCCAGGTTCGAGCCCTGGTGGGGGCACCACACCCTCGTCCGTCCGGAAGGACGGGAGCGCCCCGGCACGAGGCGGCTCGTCGTCGCCCGTTACTCCGGAGCGCCGGCCACCTTGCCCGGCCGGTCGCTTCGTAGCTCCGGCTCCTGCCGGCCCCGCTCGTCACGCTCCCGCTCGAGGTCGCGACCGCGTTTGCGGTACGTGTAACTCAGGGCCGCGAACACCAGGAACACGATCACGCCGACTACGGCACCGACGAGCGTCGCGCCCCGGAAGCCGGGGGCGTCGACGTCGAGGATCCGCTCCCCCGCATGGGCCGCGTTCCCGTTGCCCAGCACGATGCTCAACGTCATCAGGTTGGGGATCGCCACCACCACGGCGGCGGCGGCGAACACCACCTGCAGGACGCGGTGCCGGCGCCACGTCCTGATCCGCCATGCGGCGGCGAACAGGGCCAACGGCACGAACGTGCACACGAGGCCGAACAGCAGGCCCCAGGCTATCCCGCGGGCGAAGCCGGCATCGGCCAGCCCGGCGATACGCTGCGCCCACCACCGGGGGACGAATGCCGCCAGCACGAAGTACGCGACCACCAGCGCGAGCAGGGCCCCGACGCTCCACAGGGCCTTCTTGGCCCACGGCGGAAGCCCCGACCGCTGCACCGTCTCGTTGCCCACCATTGCGTTGTTCCCCTTCCGGGTCCGGGTGTGCCGCTCCCCTCAGATTACGTACCCGCAAGCCCGACACGGCGACCGAATCGTCGGTTCCGCGCTGCTGCCGCACCCGAATTGCGGTTAGGGTGTGGTCGCTCACAAAACCGATCCGACGATCGATGGGAGTGGCGTGCGCAGCTTCGTGGACCTGGGTCTGTTCCTGTCTGCCGTCGCCCTGGGGATCGGCTCGTTTCTCCCGGTGCTGGCCGGGACCCGGCCGACCGACGTCCCGCTGACCGAGTTGCGCGACGGGATCGCGGCCGGCGACGTCTCCGCCCTCGGCGCAGCCGACCTGCCCGTCCATCAGACACTGGCGGCGCCGCTCGTGCTCGCCGCCGTGCTGCTGCTCCTGGCCGCCCTGTTCGACTCGGCGGTGGCCGGCTGGGCCGGGGTGGTGATCGGCCTCGTCGCGACCGGCGCCTTCGCGGTGCGGGTCTATCAGCGGTTCGGCGACTACGTGCAGGTCAACCACGCTACCGCGCTGACCAACCAGACGGGGTTCGTGCTACTGCTCAGCGGGTTGGGGGTCGCCCTGCTGTGCGCGGTGATCGCGGGGCGGCGGGCGTCCGCGTAGCCGAAACGCCGACGCGGGATCCCGGAGCGGGCGACCACGGTGGCTACCCTCGGTTCCCATGCCTTCCCTCGACGATCTCCTCTCGCGGATTCCGGTCGACCAGATCGCCCGCCGGCTCGACGTGGACGAGCAGACGGCGGCGACGGCGGTGCGGGCCGCCCTGCCCACGCTGGTCGGCGGCCTCGAGGCGAACACACGGCATCCGGACGGCGCCTCGTCCCTGCTGTCCGCGCTCGACCAGCACCGGAACCCGGCCCTGCTCGACGGTGGAGTGGACGTGACCGACGTGGACACCGCGGACGGCGACCGGATCGTGGCGAACGTGTTCGGCGACCACAAGGACCGGGTCGTGCAGACGCTGGGCCGAGCCGACGGCGCGGGCGGCAACGACCTCGTCGCACGGCTGCTGCCCATCCTCGCCCCGATCGTGCTGACGTACCTGGCCGAGCAGGTCGGCAGAAGTTCCGGCGGCCAGGGCGGCCTGGGCGAGCTGCTGGGCGGGCTCCTGCGCAGCGCGACGAACGGCACCGGAAGCGGCGGCGGTCTCGACGGAGTGCTCGGCAGCGTTCTCGGCGGCAACGGGGTTGGCCTGGGCGAGCTGCTCGGCGGACTCCTCGGCGCCGGCAAGCGCTGAGGTCACGGCGGGATATGGATTGCCCCCGCGCGTCGCCCCGGGACGCCGTTCGCGCCCCGGTATGATAACGACGTCGCCGTCTGTGAGTGATCCCATCGGCGGGTAGGCCCCGGTCGGCCGAACTTGGAACAGGTAACAGACAAACGGGTGCCGAACCTACGGTGCCGTAGGCTGTAATTCGTACGTGACACGCACAGTTATGGAGAGGTAAACGGAATGACGCGAGTTCTGACTCAGCTGGAGCTTCTGCGCGAGCTGGAGCCCGTCGCCGAGGCGAACGTCAACCGCCACCTTTCGATGGCCAAGGACTGGCACCCCCACGACTACGTGCCCTGGGACGAGGGGCGCAACTTCGCCGCCATGGGTGGCGTGGACTGGGAGCCCGAGCAGTCGAAGCTCGACGAGGTCGCCAAGGCCGCGATGATCACCAATCTCCTCACCGAGGACAACCTGCCGTCCTACCACCGCGAGATCGCCGAGAGCTTCTCGCGCGACGGCGCCTGGGGCACCTGGGTGGGCCGCTGGACCGCCGAGGAGAACCGCCACGGCATCGTGATGCGCGACTACCTCGTCGTCACCCGCGGTGTCGACCCCGTCGCCCTCGAGAACGCCCGCATGGAGCACATGACCAACGGGTTCGCCTCGCCCAACGAGGTCGGGATGCTGCACTCGGTGTCGTACGTCACCTTCCAGGAGCTGGCCACCCGCGTCTCGCACCGCAACACCGGCCGGGCGTGCCACGACTCGATCGCCGACAAGATGCTCCAGCGCATCGCCGCCGACGAGAACCTGCACATGATCTTCTACCGCAACATCTGCGAAGCGGCCCTCGACGTCGCCCCGGACCAGACCCTCGCGGCGATCACAGACGTGCTGAAGAACTTCCAGATGCCCGGCGCCGGTATGCCCAACTTCCGCCGCAACGGCGTGCTGATGGCCAAGCACGGCATCTACGACCTGCGTCAGCACCTCGACGAGGTGGTCATGCCGGTGCTCCGCAAGTGGCGCATCTTCGAGCGTGAGGACTTCGGTGCCGAGGGCGCCCGCATCCTCGACGAGCTCGGCACCTTCCTCGAGGATCTCGAGAAGCAGGCGGTGAAGTTCGAGGAGATGCGCGATCGGTCCCTCGCCCGCGAGGCCGCCCGCCGCGAGCGCAACGAGGCCGCGTCCTGATCCAGGCCGTTCCGTGATTCGGGAGCAGCGGCCCCGAACAGCTATCCTGTGCCCGGTACCGGATTCGGTGCCGGGCACAGTTGCACGCACTTCTTCTTCACGCCGTCTTCGAGGTTTTTTCATGTCACCCCTTCGCATCGGCTCGCTCGAGTTGAACAGCCCGGTCGTACTCGCGCCGATGGCGGGAATCACCAATGTCGCCTTTCGCACCCTGTGCCGCGAACTCGAACTCGAGCGGTCGGGGAGCACGTCGGGGCTGTACGTGTGCGAGATGGTCACCGCCCGGGCACTCGTGGAACGCCACCCCGTCACGATGCACATGACGACGTTCGGTCCCACCGAGACGCCGCGATCGTTGCAGCTGTACACCGTCGACCCGGACGTCACGTACCAGGCCGCGAAGATGATCGTCGACGAGAACCTCGCCGACCACATCGACATGAACTTCGGCTGCCCCGTGCCGAAGGTCACCCGCAAGGGCGGCGGCTCGGCGCTGCCGTACAAGCGGCGGCTGTTCGGCAACATCGTCGCGGCCGCCGTCCGCGCCACCGAGGGCACCGACATCCCGGTGACCGTGAAGTTCCGCATCGGCATCGACGCCGATCATCACACTCACCTCGACGCGGGCCGGATCGCGGCGGCCGAGGGCGCCGCCGCCGTCGCGCTACACGCCCGCACGGCCGCGCAGCGTTACTCGGGTGAGGCCGACTGGAACGAGATCGCCCGCCTCAAGGAGCACGTCACCGACGTGCCGGTGCTGGGCAACGGCGACATCTTCGCCGCCGAGGACGCCCAGAAGATGATAGAGCAGACCGGCTGCGACGGCGTCGTCGTCGGACGCGGATGCCTCGGCCGGCCCTGGCTGTTCGCCGAACTCAGCGCCGCACTGAACGGCACCCCCATGCCCACCCCGCCGAACCTGGGCGAGGTGGCGGCCATCATGCGCCGGCACGCCGAACTCCTCGCCGACCACCACGGCGAGGACCGCGGCATGCGTGAGATTCGCAAGCACATCGCCTGGTACCTGCGCGGCTTCCCGGCCGGATCCGACGTGCGCAACGCCCTGGCGCGCGTGTCCGGTCTCGCCGAGCTGGACGACCTGCTCGGCCGGCTCGATCCGACCGTGCCCTTCCCGAAGGACGCGGAGGGCCCGCGCGGTCGCCAGGGCTCCCCCGGTACCGTCGCACTGCCGGACGGCTGGCTCGACGACCCGGAGGACTGCATGGTGCCGGCGGGCGCCGACGTCATGCACTCGGGCGGCTGACCGCAGGGTCCGCCGTGCGGGCCGGACGAACCGGACCGGTGCTCGGCGGACGCCTCGATCCGGATCGAGGCCGCCAGTATCATGACGGAATCGCCGTGGTGGCGGATGCGTACGAGAGCGGAACATCCGCGGAGAGGCGAGGGAATCGGTGGGTGAGGAGCACGAGTCGGGCCTGCCCGACAGTCGCGCTCCCTGGGAACGTCCTATCGCCGACTCCGGGTATCGCAGCTCACATTCCGGCCGGGTGCGACGACGTCCGGAGGGTCTTGCGCCGCCCGCCGACGCCGGACCCGCGCCGTCGGGCCGGGGCGCCGATACCGGCCGCCCCCGCCGCTCGGCCGCTCCCGACGAGAATCCCGATCAGGTCACCGTCGCCGCGCTGATGAACAAGGTCGGGCGCGACAGCCCGCCCGGGCGGCACCCCGAACCCGAACCGGCCGTGCCGGGCCCGCAGCCGGGCCGGCCGCGGCGGACGCCGGCCGTCGACGACGACCCCACCGAGAAGATCCCGCCCGTGGCCGCGGCCCCGCCGACCGGCCCGCCGCCCCCACCCCCGCGCGACGACCGTGCCGGACGGCGGAGCGACGACCCCGACCAGCCGCCCGCGCTGCCCCAGGCCGTCGGGGGCGACGGCCTGAGCAGGCTGGCTCTGAACAAGCGCCGCAAACGCCGGCGCCTCGCGACCGTGGGCCGCACCGTTCTGGCGCTGCTGTCCGTGCTGACCCTCGTCGGCAGCGGCCTGGTGTGGGGCTACGTGCGTTCCACCGAGGCCGGATTCGCCCAGATCGCGGCGCTGGACACCGAATCCACCGACATCGTCGACCCCGGCGGGCAGACCGGCGACGAGACCTACCTGATCATCGGCACCGACACCCGCGCCGGGGCGAGCGGCGCGGTCGGCGCCGGCACCGTCGCCGACGCCGAGGGCGCACGCGCCGACACCGTCATCCTCGTCAACATCCCCGCCGACCGCAGTCGCGTCGTCGCCGTCTCCTTTCCGCGCGACCTGGACGTGACGCGGCCCGTGTGCCGCGGCTGGGACAGCACCACCGGCGAGTACACGTCGGAGACGTTCCCCGCAGCCGAGGGCGACAAGCTCAATGCCACCTACGCGCTGGGCGGGCCCAAGTGCCTGGTGAAGGTGATCCAGAAGCTGTCCGGCCTGAAGATCGGGCATTTCGTCGGAATCGACTTCGCGGGCTTCGAGAGCATGGTCAACGAGGTCGGCGGCGTCGAGGTGTGCACACCCACCCCCCTGGTCGACGGGGAACTCGGCACCATCATCGAGACGGCGGGCACCCACACCCTCGACGGCCGCCGGGCCCTGGACTACGTGCGGGCCCGCAAGGTCGAGTCGGAGGGCAACGGCGACTACGGGCGTATCACCCGGCAGCAGAAGTTCCTGTCGTCACTGCTGCGCTCGGCCATGTCGAACAAGGTCCTGTTCGACCCCGGCAAGCTGAACGGGTTCATCAACGCGTTCACCCGCGCCACGTTCGTCGAGAACGTCGACACCGAGTCCCTCGTCCGGCTCGGCCGCTCGCTGCAGCGGGTCGAAGCCGGCGCCGTCACCTTCCTCACCGTGCCGACGGCCGGAACCAACGAGTGGGGCAACGAGATTCCGCGTCTCGACGACATCAAGGCGATCTTCAACGCGATCATCGACGACGAACCGCTCCCCGGCGAGAAACGCGATGTTCCCGAGCCGGAATCGTCAGCGCCGCCGGCAGCCCCGCTGCCTGCACAGACCGCGGTGGACCCCTCGACGGTGTCGGTGCAGGTGTCCAACGCCTCCGGCGAATCCGGCCTCGCGGCCCGGACCGCGGAAGAACTCGGCGCCTACGGTTTCCCGATCTACAGCGTCGGCAACTACTCCGGGACGAGCAAGGAGACCGTCGTCCGCTTCTCGCCCGGGCAGGAGGCCGAGGCGTTGACGCTGGCCTCCGCAGTTCCGGGGGCCGTGCTGCAGGAGTCCCAGGACCTCGGCGGCATCGTGGAACTCGTCCTCGGCACCGGGTTCGTCGGCAGCATCGCGGCTCCGACCGAGGTGGGTTCGGTCCTGCCGACGGTGCCGATCCAGGCCGCCGAGGAGAACGAGCTGCCGGTCGACCTGTCGATCACCAACGCGGGCGACGATTCCTGCGCCTGAGCAGCACCTCGAGCCCGTCCATTCACCCGGCGTTCACCCGCTGCTCGTGACTCGGCTTTGTCTGCGCCGTAGTCTGTGCCATTATGCGCGTCGTATACCACGAACAGATGACCGAGCTCGCCGATCTCCTCGGAGAGATGGCGGGCCTTGCCGGCCTTGCGATGGAGCGGGCCACCCAGGCGCTGCTCCAGGCGGATCTGGCGCTCGCCGAGACCGTCATCGGCGAGCACGACAAGATCACCGACCTGAGTACCCAGTGCGAGGAGAAGGCCTTCTCGCTCCTCGCCCTCCAGGCGCCGGTCGCCGGTGATCTGCGTTCCGTGGTCAGTGGCATCCAGATCGTCGCCGACATCGACCGGATGGGTGCGCTGGCACTGCACGTCGCCAAGGCGACGCGACGTCGGCACCCCAATCATGTTCTGCCCGAAGAGGTCAACGGCTACTTCGCCGAGATGGGCCGCATCGCAGTCTCGCTCGGCGCAGCGACCAGGGAGATCCTCGAGACGCGCGACCCCGAGCGGGCGGCCCGGCTCCACCAGGAGGACGAGGCGATGGACGATCTCCATCGTCACCTGTTCACCGTGCTCATGGACCGGGAGTGGAAGCACGGCGTGGCCGCGGCTGTGGATGTGACGCTGCTGGGCCGGTTCTACGAACGGTTCGCCGACCACGCCGTCGAGGTGGGTCGTCGCGTGATCTTCCTGGTCACCGGCAAGCTCCCCACCGACGAGGATTTCCGGGCGATGCGTGAGCGCGTCGACAAGCTCACGGTGTACCCGCAGGACCAGTAACCCGACTCGGCATAAGGCCCCGCCCGGAGTTTCCGGGCGGGGCCTTTCCGCGTCCGCGGTGCCGAAGTCGCAGCCGGCTCAGCCGAAGCGACCGGAGATGTAGTCCTCCGTGGCCTTCTGGGTGGGGTTGGAGAAGATCTTCTCGGTGTCGTCGATCTCGACGAGCCGGCCCGGCTTGCCGGTGGCCTCGAGGTTGAAGAACGCGGTCTGATCGCTCACGCGCGCGGCCTGCTGCATGTTGTGCGTGACGATCACGATGGTGTAGTCCTGCTTCAGCTCGGCGATCAGGTCCTCGATGGCGAGGGTGGAGATCGGGTCGAGAGCGGAGCACGGCTCGTCCATCAGGAGCACCTCCGGCTGCACCGCGATGGCGCGGGCGATGCACAGGCGCTGCTGCTGGCCACCCGACAGGCCGCCGCCGGGCTTGTCGAGGCGGTCCTTGACCTCGTTCCACAGGTTCGCGCCGCGCAGCGACCGCTCGGCGATCTCGTCGAGCCTGTTCTTCTCGCGCACGCCCTGCAACTTCAGGCCGGCGACGACGTTGTCGCGGATCGACATGGTGGGGAACGGATTGGGGCGCTGGAACACCATGCCGATCGTCTTGCGGACGCCGACCGGGTCGACGGACGAGTCGTAGATGTCCTCGCCGTCGAGCAGCACGGAGCCCTCGACGCGGGCACCGGGGGTCACCTCGTGCATGCGGTTGAGCGAGCGCAGCACGGTCGACTTGCCGCAGCCCGACGGTCCGATGAACGCGGTGACGTTCCGCGGCGGCACGGACAGCGTCACGTCGGAGACGGCGTGGAACTTGCCGTAGAAGATGTTGACGTCCTTGAGGTCCAGACGCTTGGCCATTACCGGCTCCCTATTGGTGTATCGAAATCGAAGGGTGTGTACATGAGGTGACCTACTTGGTGCGCACCTGGGAGAAGTGGCCGACCACCTTGGCAACGATGTTGAGGATGGCGATGACGAGGATGAGGGTCAGGGCAGCGCCCCAGATCCGCATCGTGCCTGCGTCGGTCGGGTTGTTCATCTCCGCCACCATGACGCCGGGCAGGCTGCCCATCTCGCCGCCGAACAGGTTGAAGTTGATGAACGGCGCGTAGCCGACCAGGATCAGCAGCGGAGCGGTCTCGCCCATGACGCGGGCCAGGGCCAGCATGACGCCGGTGATGATGCCGGGCAGCGCGGTCGGAATCACGATGCGCGCGATGGTCTTCCACTTGGGCACACCGAGGGCGTAGGAGGCCTCGCGCAGATCCTGCGGCACGATCCGGAGCATCTCCTCGGTGCTGCGCACCACCACGGGAACCATGAGCAGGACCAGCGCCAGGGACACCGCGAAGGCGGACTTCGGGAAGCCGAAGGTGGCGATCCACAGTGCGTAGATGAAGAGCGCGGCAACGATGGAGGGGACACCACTGAGGATGTCCACCATGAAGGTGGTGATCCTGCCCAGTCGCGTGCCGGCGCCGTACTCCACGAGGAAGATCGCCACGAAGATGCCGATCGGGATGGAGATCACCGCGCACACCAGGCCCTGCAGCAGGGTCCCGACGAGGGCGTGGTAGATGCCACCGCCCATCGCGGACGCGGACAGACCGCTCAAGGAATTCGTGAACCAGGTGGCGCTGGTCAGGGCGGGAAGACCCTTGACGATCACGGTGATCAGCACCCATGCCAGCGGCACGAGAGCGATCAGCACCGACACGGTGACCAGGACGGTGGCGGTGAGATCCGAGACGCGCCGACGGGTGCCGACGCCCCGGAAGGTGGGGCCCTTGACCGGTGTCTCGAGGAGAGTGGTCGTCATGGCTTCAGTCCTTCTTTCCTGCGACGACCGCACGCGCCGCGGCGTTGACCACGAAGGTCAGCACGAAGAGCACCAGACCCGCGGCGATGTAGGCGCCGGCCTGGATGTCGTTGTTGAACTCGGCGTAACCGAGGGCGATCTTCGAGGCGATGGTGGCACCGCCGTCGAACAGCGACCACGAGAACGGCTGCGACGTGGTGCGCAGGATCAGGTACAGCGCCATGGTCTCGCCGAGTGCGCGGCCGAGACCGAGCATCGAGCCGCTGATGTAGCCCGACTTGCCGAACGGGATCACCGTGGTCTTGACGACCTCCCAGCGCGTCGCACCGAGAGCGAGCGCCGCCTCGATATGGGACGTCGGCGTCTGCACGAACACCTCCCGGCTCACCGCGGCGATGGTCGGCAGGATCATCACGGCGAGCACGATGCCCGCGGTGAAGATGGTGCCGCCGCCGAGGATGGAACCCGAGCCGGACGCGAACAGCGGGAACCAGCCGAGACTTTCGTTGAGCCACGTCGCCAGCGGCCGGATCGCGGGGGCCAGGACCAGCAGGCCCCACAGGCCGTAGACGATGGACGGCACGGCGGCGAGCAGGTCGATGACGTACGCCAGGGGCTTCTTGATGCGCTCGGGGCAGTACGAGGTGAGGAAGATCGCGATGCCGAGTGCGACCGGCATCGCGAGCACCAGCGCGAAGAACGACACCAGCACGGTCACCTGGAACAGGTCGAGGACGCCGAACGCCATCGCGGCGATGTCCTGGGTGACCCACTCGCGGCTGGTGAGGAAGTTGACGGTGTTGCGCTGCAGCGCCGGCACCGCACGCCAGACGAGGAACACGCCGATGGCCGCGATGATCACCGAGATGAGAACGGCGGACCCGGAGGCCAGTGAACGGAAGATCCGGTCGCCCGGCCTGGTCAGCGGCTTGCTGTCGCCGCGCGCTGGAGTGGTAATCGTGGCCTCCGGGGTGTTGCCGTGCGGACCGCCCGCCCCGGGCCCGGCATCGCTGCCGGACCCGGGAGTGCGAGGTGCGGATTTGGTGGGCGCGTCACTCATCTGCGCTCGCGATCTCTCTCTGCTGGGGATTGACGGTACGGTCCGCGGCGCTCATCGGCTAGGCGATGGCGTTGATCGACTCGGTGAGCTTCGCCTTGAAGGACTCGGGCAGCGGCACGTAGCCCTGCTCGGCGAGGCCTTCCTGGCCCTCGTTGGCGGCGCTGACGAGGAACGACTTCACGGCCGCGGAGGTGTCGGCATCGTAACCGGCGGAGCACACGATCTCGTAGGTCGCGAGCATGATCGGGTAGGCCCCCTCCTCCTTCGTACCGAAGATCGAGGTCAGGTCGAGCGTCAGGTCGCCCTCACCGGTCGGAGCGAAGGTCGCCGCCTCGATGGCCTTCGACGCGGTCTCGTCGGTCAGCTCCACCGCGCCGGATCCGTTGTCGATCTGTGCGACGTTCAGGTTGTTCTGGTCGGCGAAGGACTTCTCGACGTAGGTGATCGCGCCGGGGGCGCTGGCGACGGCCTGGGCGACACCGGCCGATCCCTTGGCGCCTTCACCGACACCGCCGGTGAAGTCGGAGCCGGCGCCGGTGGTCCAGGCACCGTTCGAGGCGGCCTCGAGGTACTTCTGGAAGTTGTCGGTGGTGCCCGACGAATCCGAGCGGACGATCGGGGTGATGGCCGAATCCGGAAGGCTCACACCCTCGTTGAGAGCCGCGATGGCCGGGTCGTTCCACTGCTTGATGGTGCCGTTGAAGATCTTGGCGACGGTCTCGCCGTTGAGCACGAGGTTGTCGACGCCCTCGACGTTGTACGCGACGGCGACCGGACCGAAGACCAGCGGCAGGTTCCAGGCGGGGTTGCCGGCGCAGCGCTCGGCGGCCTGGGCGGCCTGCTCGCTCTTGATGGCGGAGTCGGAGCCGGCGAAGTCGATCTGCTTCGCGATGAACTGGGTGCGGCCGTCACCGGAACCCGACGGGTTGTAGGCGACGTTGACGTTCTTGCCCTTCTCCTGGCAGACCGCGATGTAGGTGGACACGAACTGGTCCATCGCGTTCTTCTGCGCGGACGACCCGGCGGCGGACAGCGTCTCCTTGCCCTCACACGTCGCTGCCGATGCGGACGCGTCCACGTCCGTCGAGGCGGCATTGTTGTCGCTGCCGCATGCGGCCAGGGTGAGGGCACCTGCAGCCACCACACCGAGCAGGGCGCCATTGCGCTTGAGGTTCACTCGTACTCCTCCGGAATTCGCGACCGGCACGCCCGCGACACGGGCGGCGGCATCAGGCGCGGGGTGATCCCGGCGCCGGACCGGCATGCTGCGGCCCGTAATGGAAAGTTAATGAGGACGGGTTGACGGTTGGGCGCCCGAAGGTGAACGCGACGTGAACGCGAAAAGTACACCTGCAGTCCGTATGGTCGACGTCACACGACATTCACGGGCCGGACTCGTTCGGTACGTGCTCCGCTCACGCTCTCGCGTATGCGAGGTCCACGTGGAATCGCTCGAATCCGAGCCGGCCGTAGGTGCGCAGCGCGGCGTCGTTGTCGCCTTCGACGTACAGCAGCACCGCGCCGAGCCCGCGTTCCCGCAGATACCGCAACCCGGCGAGCGTGAGCAGCCGGCCGAGACCGCGCCCCTGCGCCCCGGGATCGATGCCCACCACGTACACCTCCCCGATCGCCGGCTGGTCCGCCGTGGCGGCGTGCACCTTCGTCCAGTGGAAGCCGAGGAGCCGGTCCGGGTCCTGCTCGTCGAAGGCGAGGAACACCCCGGCCGGGTCGAACCAGGACTCGCTGCGGCGCTGCGCGACGTCGCGCTCGGTCCAGCGGCCCTGCTCGGGGTGCCACGCGAAGGCGGCGGCATTGACCCGCAGCAGTTCCGCGTCGTCCTCGGGTCCGCGGTAGGTCCGCAGGATCAGCCCGTCGGGGACCTGCAGGGCCGGCAGCTCGGGCTCCCCGAGGGGGCGCCGCAGCTGCAGGAGTTCCCGGACCGGGGTCAGGCCGAGCCGCGCCGCGAGCGCCCGCGCGGACTCGAGGTCGCCGTGTGCCCACACCCGGGTGCCGGCACCACCGGCGTCGAGGGCCGCGGCGACGAGCCGCGACCCCACGCCGCGGCGGCGGTGCGGCGGATCGACGACCACCTCGGCCATCGCCGGGTGCTCCCCGTGACCGGGGACCAGATTGGCGTAGCCGACGATCGCGGCGGCATCGACGGCCACCAGGTGCCGGACGTCGCCGTCGCCGGTGAGGGAGTGCAGCACCTGCTCGGACACGGGGGCCGTTCCGTCGGCGGCGTGGGCGCGGGCGACGAGCGCCCGCACCTCGGCGGCCTGCTCGGCGGACAGTCGGCTGACGAATTCCACGACGGCGAGCCTAGTCCGCGAGTTCGGCGTCCTCGAACTCGATGGTGGTGGAGCCGCCCTTCCCGGTCTTGGTGGTGGGCCGCACCGCCTTGTAGCCGACATTGCGGACCGTGCCGATCAGGGACTCGTACTCGGGGCCGAGCTTGGCGCGCAGGCGCCGCACGTGCACATCGACGGTGCGGGTGCCGCCGAAGAAGTCGTAACCCCAGACCTCCTGCAGCAGTTGCGCGCGGGTGAACACCCGGCCGGCGTGCTGCGCGAGGTACTTGAGGAGCTCGAACTCCTTGTACGTCAGGTCGAGGGGGCGGCCACGCAGGCGAGCGGTGTAGGTGCCCTCGTCGATCGAGAGCTCCCCGAGGGTGATCTTGCCGGTGTTCTCGGGGCCCGCCGCACCGCCGGACCGGCCGACCAGCAATCGCAGCCGCGCGTCCAGCTCGGCGGGGCCGGTGGTGGTCAGCAGGATGTCGTCCAGCCCCCACTCCGGGTTCACCGCCACCAGGCCGCCCTCGGTGAGCACGGCGACGACCGGTATCGCCGACCCGGTGCTGCCGAGCAGCCGGCACAGGCCGCGGGCCGCGGCCAGGTCCGTGCGGGCGTCGACAATGGCGATGTCCGCGGAACCGGCCTCGAGGAGCGAGGACACCTCGGTCGGTGCCGGGCGCACCGAGTGCGCGAGTAACGACAGCGAGGGCAGGACCGCGTCCGGGTTGGGGTCGGAGGTCAGCAGCAACAGCTCCACCGTGCCTCCATTCTTCGCGGGCTGCGCGAAACTCGTGTAAACGACGCGCTACAGATTAACGCCACGACGGCGTTCACCGGGCAACCGCACTCGGGAAGCGGCGCGAGCCGTCCGTCACAATGGTGCGGTGCGCAAACTCATCCTCGCTCTCGTGACGCTCGTCGGAGTCGCGCTCCTGATCGATTTCGGCGCCGCGGCGTGGTCCGAGTACCGGGTCTCGCGGTCGCTGCGGGAGGGTGGGGCGCTGACGGCGGACCCGGCAGTGACCATCCACGGATTCCCGTTCCTGACCCAGGCCCGGGCGGGCCGCTACGAGAACGTGGAGATCCGGGCGCAGGGCGTGCCCAGCGGGACGCTCGGCGACATCACGATCGAGGCCAACCTGATCGGTGCCCATGCGGCCGCGGGCGAGCTGCTCGACGGTTCGATCCGCTCGGTGCCGGTGGACCTGCTGTACGGGCGCGTGATGATCGACGCGACCGAGCTCGGTCAGCTCTACGGCATTCCCGACCTGCAGGTGTCCGCTCCCCCGGCCGACAAGTCCGACGGCACCGGCGGGTCCGGCGGCTCCGGACGCACCACCGCGGGCGGGGTCGTCCTCACCGGCACGGTTCCGGTCGGCCCGGTCTCCGCGGAGGTCAGCGTCCAGGCGGACCTGCTGCTCGAGGGCGACACGGTGCGCATCGTCGCGTCGGACCTGTACTTCGGCCCGGAGGGACAGGCGGACTTCACCGTGCCGGATCCGCTGAAGCCGGCGGTGCTGGGCCTGTTCACCACCACGATCGAACCCCAGAACCTGCCGTTCGGGGTGCGCCCGACCGCGGTCGAAGCCCGCGGCTCGACGATCGTGATCGAGGGCGAGGCGCACCAGACCACGATCGACCTCGAGGAGGTTCAGCGCCTGTGACCGCCGTCGTCGTACTGCTGGTGGTGGTGGCTGCCGCCCTGATCACCGGGACCGTCCTGCGGGCCCGCGCGGGCAAGGTCCGCGCCGTCGCGGCCGCCCCCGCGCCGGGGCCCGGCCCCCTGCTGGCCGCGGTGGGCGTGGGCACCGGCAGTGCGCCGGTGGTGCTGCACTTCTCCGCCGACTGGTGCGGACCGTGCGCCGCGGTGCGCCGGGTCGTCGCTCAGGTGGTCGCCGACCTCGCGGCCACCGGCGACGGGCTGCCGGCACCCCGCGACCTCGAACTGGACATCGACGAGAACCCGCAGTTGGCAAGGGAACTCGGCGTGCTGTCACTGCCGACGACCTTCCTGTTCGACGCCGCCGGTACCGAAAGGTACCGGGTTTCGGGCGTGCCGACCGCGGCCGACCTGCGGGCCGCGCTGGTGCCGCTGCGCACCCCCTAGGCCCCGATCCGTCGAGACGTCGGCTAAGCTGCCTGCCGTGTCGACCTGCCGAGAGCTCATGCTCACCCGACGCCGCACAGTCGATCTGTGCCGCCTCGGCGGCTTCTGCTGTACCTGCTGCTGATCACCCGGCCGAGACGCCCGACCGTCTCCGCGGCATCCGCTGCCGTCACCGGTGTGATCCCCGCGGTTGCCACCGCGACGGTTCGCCCCCACGCGTCCCCTCCCAGCAGGAGCACCACTCATGTCCACCACCGCCCCCACCACCCGCCAGGGTCAGCAGGTAGACGTCCGCGGCCCCCGGTTCGCGGCGTGGATCACCACCGCCGTCCTCGTCGTCGTCCTGGCCGTCGCGACGGTCTCGACCACGGTGGCCGGCGTACTGCTCGCCGTCCAGACCGCGGTGTTCGCGGCCGGTGCGGCCCTCGGCCCGCGCCGCAGCCCCTACGGCCTGCTCTTCGCCCGGCTCGTCGCGCCCCGGCTGAGCGCGCTCACCGAGAAGGAACCGGTCGCCCCGCTGCGATTCGCGCAGCTCGTCGGGTTCGTGTTCGCCGCCGTGGGGACCTTCGGATTCCTCCTCGGCGCCGACCTCGCCGGTCTCGTCGCCACCGGGTTCGCGCTGTTCGCCGCGCTGCTCAACGCCGCGTTCGGGGTGTGCCTCGGTTGCGCGATCTACCCGCTCGTGGCCAGGTTCCGGGCCGTCGCCGCCTGACCACCGTTCCCTCCGCACCGTTCCACTCGACCGAGAGTGTCAACACCGAAAGGAAACTCCATGGCTCGCTCCGACGTCCTGGTCTCAGCAGACTGGGCAGAGCAGAACCTTCACGCACCGAAGACCGTGTTCATCGAGGTCGACGAGGACACCGCAGCCTACGACGGCGGGCACATCGAGGGCGCGATCAAGCTCGACTGGCGCAAGGACCTGCAGGACGGCGTCCGTCGCGACTTCCTGAACCGGGAGCAGTTCTCCGCCCTGCTGTCCGCGAAGGGCGTCGCCGACGACGACACCGTCGTGCTCTACGGCGGCAACAACAACTGGTTCGCCGCCTACGCGTACTGGTACTTCAAGTTCTACGGGCACCGGGACGTCAAGCTCATCGACGGTGGCCGCAAGAAGTGGGAGCTCGACGGACGCCCGCTGTCCAAGGACGAGGTCACCCGCCCGGCCACCGAGTACAAGGCGCAGGAGCCGGACTACTCGATCCGCGCCTTCCGCGACGAGGTGATCGACGCGATCGGCACCAAGAACATCATCGACGTCCGCTCCCCCGACGAGTTCTCCGGCCGGATCCTCGCCCCGGCCCACCTGCCGCAGGAGCAGGCCCAGCAGCGCGGCCACGTCCCGGGTGCGATCAACATCCCGTGGAGCACCACCGCCAACGAGGACGGCACCTTCAAGTCGGACGACGACCTCGAGGCCCTCTACCAGGCGAAGGGCTTCGACGACAGCCGCGAGACCATCGCCTACTGCCGGATCGGTGAGCGCTCGAGCCACACCTGGTTCGTGCTGCAGGAGATCCTCGGCAAGAAGAACGTCAAGAACTACGACGGCAGCTGGGTCGAATACGGCTCGCTCGTCGGAGCCCCGATCGAGTTGGAGGTTCGCTGACCATGTGTGGTGCACCCGTTCAGTCCCAGACCCTGCCCGCGGGCGTGGACGTCGAGAAGGAGACGGTCCTGACCGGCCGTGTCGTCGACGCCGACGGCCAGCCGGTCGGCGGTGCCTTCGTGCGCCTGCTCGACGGCACCGGTGAGTTCACCGCCGAGGTCGTCGCCTCCGGCACCGGTGACTTCCGCTTCTTCGCCGCGCCCGGCGACTGGAAGGTCCGCGCGCTGTCCGGCCGCGGCAACGGTGACGTCGCCGTGAGCCCGGCCGCCCCCGGCGTCCACCACGTCGAGGTCACGGTCGCGAAGTAGCAGACCGTTCGGCGGGCCCGTTCCTCCGGGAACGGGCCCGCCGTCGTCCGTGGTCAGTTCTGCGGCTGCCGGTCCGTCCGTTCGGCTTCGGCGAGAGCGACGATCCAGTCGACGATCCGCTCACTGTCCCAGTACCAGGGATCGTGCGGGTTCGTGTTCCAGTAGCCGATGTGCTGGATGAAGCCCAGCAGGAGGTACGGCTCGAGGAACAGGTCGACGATGCCGCTGTTGTCGTCGGCGAAGCCGGCTCCCTCGGCGCGCAGCTTCTCCACCACGATCGGCCGACCCGGTCCCAAGGCCCAGTCGAGGATCTCCCGCATCCGTTCGGGGCTCACATCGGCGCTCGGGTCCACCGGGTACGTCGTGTCGACGACCTTGCGCAGCACGTCGAGGAGGGATTCGTCGGACTCCCACCAGTCGTCGCGGGTGACGATGTGGGCGGCCGCGCGGGCCGCCGTCACCGCCACTGCGCCGCCCAGGTCGCCCACGGTCTGCAATGGGTTCAGCAGCGTGAACCGCATCTGTCCGAGCACGCCGAGGACCAGTTCGAGCACCGCGATGTCCTCGGGTGCGTCGCACGCGACGTCGTAACGCCGGCACGAGTACACGACCCGGTCGGCCAGCGCCCCGTAGTCGGCGGGTTCCGAGGACATGAACCCGCCACCGGGCGGACCGGGCTCGCCCATCGAGTCGACCCCCGCCGGCCGGTACGGGTCACCGACGAGGACGACCCCGGCGATGTCGTCCGGTGCGACGTGGGCGTCGGCGGGCCGGTGCCCGAGTTCGCGGCTCACCCGTTCGATCACCTCGGCGCCGACGCTGTAGCCGACGAGCGCGAACCGGGTGCGCTCCCCGCAGGCGCTCTTGCGTTCGTCGAGGATGCGGTTGGTCGACGCGACGCCCGCCGCCACCGAGTCCTGATAGGTCGGCACGTCCTCGAACAGGCCCAGGCCGTAGGTGGCCGGGTACGGCACGTACATCCAGCCGATCGAGCCCGGACGGTCCGCGGTGGCCTCGCCGGCCGGGACCGTCACGTTGCCCACCCAGTTCGACCACAGCTGTCGCGACTCCTCGACCACGGGATCGCGGCCGGCCTCGGAGTCGGTGGCGCCGGAGACCGCGACGATCAGCAGGTCGGGGCACTCCAGGGCGTAGTTGTCGGGGTGGACGGCGGGCCCGGACGAACCGCTGCTCGACCCCGTCCCGGGGGCGGCGACCGCGACGGGCACGGTCAGGGACAGGGTCGCGAGCGCCGCAACAGCCGGCAGCAGCAGACGGATGGGGCGCACACGACCTCCGAGTCGGACTTTCCGGACGAAAGGGCCCACACGGCCCACTGCACGGTACTATCCCGCGCGCCGCACTGCGCGCCCGGTGGGGACGTCGGTTTTCGCGCTCTCCGGGCGCCGTCTAGGATATGGCCGTGGTCATCTTCTTCGAAGCTCTCCTTGTCCTGGCGGCCGTGCTCATCACGTGGTTCGCGGTGTACGTCCTCTACCGTCTGGTGACCGATCAGCCGTGAGTGCCGAGTCCGGTGAGGAACGGGAGGTCGTCCGCGGGAGCGGCGACAAGGCGGTCGCGGACGCCCTCGAACGGGCCAAGGCGACTGCCGACAAGAACGTCCCGATCCTGAGCGGCCTGCCCGTCCCCGACGACACCGCAAACCTGCGCCTCGGCCCGGACATGCATCCGGAGCTGTTGGCGCTGCTGCCCATGGTGGGCGTGTGGCGCGGCGAGGGCGAGGGCAACGATCCCCGCACCGGCGACTACCGCTTCGGCCAGCAGATCGTGGTCACCCACGACGGCGGCAACTACCTCGTGTGGGAGGCCCGTTCGTGGCGCCTCGACGAGGAGGGCGGTTACCGCGGCCCGGACCGGCGGGAGAGCGGATTCTGGCGGGTCTCCGGCACCGGCGCGCCCGGCAGCGAGGATCCGGAAACCCTCGAGCTGCTCCTCAATCACAGCTCCGGCGTCGTCGAGCTGTACTACGGCACCGCCCTGACCCAGTCGTCCTGGGAGCTGGCGACCGACGTGGTGATCCGAAGCCAGTCCGGCGAGGTGGTCGGCGGCGCCAAGCGCCTGTACGGCATCGTCGAGGGCGGCGATCTCGCCTACGTCGAGGAACGCGTCACCGCGGACGGGGAACTGCAGCCGCACATGTCCGCGCGGCTGGCACGCTACATCGGCTGACCGCCCGGCACTCCTTCGGAACCGCCCTCCGGGCACGCGGCCCGTTCCGCCGGTCCCCGAGCCGAGGGACGTGGTCGCGCGGCCCGCGCACGGCCTCCGCCCACGGACGCGAACGGCCCCCGAGCGACGGACGCGAACGGCCCCCGAGCGCTACGCCGGGACGGATCGTCTCGGCGATTCCCGGTCGGACGGACCGGGAGGCTCGGGGGCCGGGTGACTGCGTGGTATTCGCCGGCCGCTGCAGCGGTCGACAATCCCGTCGTCGATGACAGCGGCTAGCGCGCAGCCACCTCACGTGTCCGATACTTCAATTCAGACCACCTCCTTTCTCGTGTACGCCCGAAAGTACGCCCCGCTCAGACCGCGGGCAACGAGTTTTTCCCCAGGCGAACGACGAGGTCGGCCGCGGTGTCGCCGGGCAGTTGGTGCGTGACGACGACGACGGTGCGCTCGGGCGCGACGAATCCGGCGTCCCGGTCCAGCAGCAGCCGCTGCAACTGCGCACCGTCGACGGCGTCGAGATGCTCGGTCGGCTCGTCGAGCAGCAGCACCCGTGCGGGGGACACGAGGGCCCGCGCGAGCAACAACCGGCGCCGCTGGCCCCCGGAGACAGCCCGCGCACCGCCGGCCAGGGTGCTGTGCAGTCCGTCGGGAAGCCCGGCCACCCACTCCCCCAGCCCGACGTCGCCGAGCACGTCCAGCGCCTCGGCCTCGGTGAGGTCTCCGCGGGCCACCCGCAGGTTCTCCAGCACGGACGTCTCGAACAGGTGGGCGTCCTCGGCGAAGAATCCGGCCTTCTGCCGCAGGGCAGCCGGTTCGAGCTCGGCGAGCGGCACGCCGCCGAGGGTGACCGTCCCGGCGACGGGCTCGAGCAACCCCGCGAGGGTCATCAGTGTGCTGGTCTTGCCGCTGCCGCTGCTCCCGACGAGGGCGACGCGCGCGCCGGGTGGCAGGTCGAGCGTGAGGGGCCCGGCGTCCCGTCCGCCGGGCCAGCCGCTGCGCAGATCGACGGCACGCAGGTGGCACGGTTCCGCGACGGGCCGGGTGCCGTGCGGCACCGGCCGGTCGGCGCGGTCGAGCAGGTCGACGACGCGGCGCGCCGCGATCCGGGCGCGGGTGAGGGTGACGGCCGCGCCGGGCAGCGCCGCGCCGGCTTCGAACGCGGACAGGGGCAGCAACACGAGGATCCCGAGGGACATCGGGCTCATCCCGCCCTCGGCGAAGACCGCGATGCCGACGAGCAGCGACCCCAGGACGCTCGCCCCGACCGCGAGGGGGGTGGCGGCCTCCGCGTACGCGGCGGGGACGGCCGCGCGGTCGGTGGCCCGCACCGCGTCCACGCCCGCGCGGTGCGCCCGGCCGACGGCCTGCGGGAGCAGGCCCGCGACCCGCAGCTCGGCGGCGTGGTCGAGCGCGGTGACCGCGTCGCGGGAGAACCGGACGCGGGCGGCGGCGCTGTCGGCCTCGGCGCGGGCCGCGGCGCGGGCGGACAGCCACGGGGCCGCGACGCCGGTGACGAGCAGCGCGACGGCGAGGACCGCCGCCGCGGCCGGGGAGATCAGGGCGAGCCAGCCGACGGCGGCGAGGGCGAGGACCGCGGCGACGGCGATGGGCACCAGCGCCCGGACCACCACGTCCCCGAGGGCGTCGACGTCGGCGCCGGTGCGGGCGAGCAGGTCCCCGCGGCGCAGGCCGGCGGAGGCGACCGGGTCGCCGTCGGCGAGGCGCCGGTAGAGCCGGGTGCGAGCGGCGGTGGTGCCGCGCAGCGCGGTGTCGTGGCCGGCGAGCCGCTCGAGATAGCGGAACAGGCCGCGGGAGATGCCCAGGGCCCGCACCGCGACGACGGCGACCGTCAGGTCCAGCACCGGCGGCATCTGCCACGCACGGATGATCAGCCAGGCCGACAGGCCCGCCAGCGCCAGGGCGCTGCCCAGGGTGGCGACGCCGGCGGCGACGGCGGCGGCGACCCGGCCGGGGCGCAGTTCGAGCAGCGCCATCGCGCGACGCAGATCGTTCATCACCGCTCCCCCGTGCCGGAGGTCGCGTCGCTGTGGGAGCAGACCCGGACGACGGTGTCGGCGATCGCCAGGATGCTCGGGCGGTGCGCGACGATCACCACGGTGCGTCCGCGACGGGCCAGGTCCCGCACCGTCGCCAGGACCGTGGTTTCCGTCGTGTCGTCGAGGTGGGCGGTCGGCTCGTCCAGCAGCAGCACGGGCCGGTCCGCGGCGAGGGTGCGGACGAGGGCGAGCCGTTGCCGCTGCCCGAGCGACAGCCCGCTGCCGCCGGCGCCGACGACGGTGTTCCAGCCGTCCGGGAGCTCCTCGAGCACCTCGTCGAATCCCGTTGCCGCACAGATGTCGTCGATCCCGGCGGTGGTGAGGTCCACGCCGGTGAGGCGCAGGTTGTCGGCCAGCGTACCGGGGAGCAGCACGGGCCGCTGGGGCAGCCACGCCACCTGCCCCCACCACGCGTCGTCGGCCACCACGGGACGGCCACCGACCTCGACGCGGCCCTCCACCGGCGCGGCGAGGCCGAGGACGGCGAGCAGCGCCGTCGACTTGCCCGAGCCGTTCGCTCCGGTCAGCACGGTCACGGCGCCCGGCCGGCACACGGCGTCGAGCCGGAACGGGGCGTAGCCGTCGCGGCTCGCGACGCTGAGGCTGGTCAACGTCAGTTCGGCTGCGGTGGCATCGAATTCGGCGCTCTCCGACACCGCGGTGGTCGCGGGGGCACGGTCGAGGATCGTGAAGGCGCGCTCGGCGGCGGCCTTGCCGTCCTCGGCAGCGTGGAACTTCGCGCCCACCGTTCGCAGCGGCAGATACGCCTCGGGGGCGAGGATCAGCGCGACGATGCCCGCCTCGAGGGCCATGTCGCCGTAGACGAGGCGCAGGCCGATGCTCACCGCGATCAGCGCGACGGACAGGGTGGCGAGCCATTCGAGCACGGTGCCGGACAGGAAGGCCACGCGCAGCGCCGACATGGTCGTGCGGCGGTGGTCGTCGCCGAGTTCGCGCACCTTCTGCGCCGGCCCCTGCTCGCGGCCGAGCGCGCGCAGCGTGGGCAGACCGGCGATCAGGTCGAGCAGCTGGGCCGACAGCGTCGTCATGGTGCGCAGCGTGCGGTCGGCCTTGCCCTTGGTCAGCAGCCCGATGAGGATCATGAACGCCGGGATGAGCGGCAGCGTCACGACGACGATGATCGCCGAGGTGAGGTCCTGGAAGGCGATGACCACCACGGTGATCGGGGTGAGCGTGACGGCGAGCAGCAGGGCCGGCACGTACCCGGTGAGGTACTCGGAGAGCCCGCCGAGCCCGCGGGTGAGGACGGTGGCGATCTCGTCGCGGCGTGGTTCGAGTTCGCGCGGCGGCAACCGGGTCGCCGCCGCGAGCACCTCGTGCTCGAGTTCGGCGACGACCCGGCTCGCCGAGCGGTGCGCGAACCGGGACTGCACCCACGTGACGAGGGTCCGGACGGTGACGGCCGCGGCCAGCGTCAGCAGTTCGGTCCGCCATGCGCCGAGGTCGGTGGAGCCGGTGGTGAGCACCCCGGCGAGGACCGCACCGATCGCGAGTGCGGACACGACGATCATCGCGACGTTGATCGAGGCCGTGACGACGGCGAGCGCCAGATAGCCGCGGGCGGTGGCGGAGTAACGCCACAACCGTGGGTCGATCGGCCCGCGACGCCGCGGCGCGTCCGACGCTCCGGGGGCGGAGCCGAACGGACGCACCGGGGCGTCGGCGGGCGCGGTCATTTCGTCCCGAGCGACAGGCCGATGGACTTCGGGATGTGCTTGGTGGAGATGCGCTGGCGGAACACCCAGTACGTCCACCCCTGGTAGATCAGGACCACCGGGGTGACGATCACCGCGGCCCACGTCATGACCTTCAGCGTGTACGGGCTCGACGACGCGTTCTCGATCGTCAGCGACAGGGTGTCGCCGAGCGTGGACGGCATGACGTTCGGGAACAGCGAGCCGAACAACAGGACGACGGTGCCGACGATCGCGACGGTGGTGAACACGAACGCCCAGCCCTCGCGCTCCGCGCGGGTGAGGGCGACGACGGCGAGCAGCGCGGCCGCCGCGGCGCCGACGACGAGCCACGTCCAGGTCTTGCCGTAGGCGAGTTGCGTCCACACCACGAAGACACCGGCCACGACGACCGCCGGAACGGCGAGCCGGGCGGCGAGTTTCACGGCGTCCTCGCGCACCTCGTCGGCGGACTTCAGGGCGATGAAGACCGCGCCGTGCAGCGCGAACACCAGTGCGGTGGTCGCGCCGCCGAGCAGCGCGTACGGGTTCAGCAGGTCGAAGAAGCCGCCGATGTACTGCTTGTTCTCGTCGATGGCGACGCCGCGGACGATGTTCGCGAACGCCACGCCCCACAGCACGGCCGGCACCCAGGAGCCGAAGACGATGCCCCAGTCGCAGCGCCGCCGCCAGGTGGGGTCGTCGATCTTGCCGCGGTACTCGATCGCCACGACCCGGACGATGAGGCCGAGCAGGATCAGCAGCAGCGGCAGGTAGAACCCGGAGAACAGGGTCGCGTACCACTCGGGGAACGCGGCGAACATCGCGCCGCCCGCGGTGAGCAGCCACACCTCGTTGCCGTCCCACACCGGTCCGATGGTGTTGAGCAACACCCGGCGGCGGGTGTCGGCCGTCTCGGTGCGGCCCCGGCCGAGCACCGGCATCAGCATGCCGACACCGAAGTCGAAACCCTCGAGCACGAAGTACCCGGTGAACAGCACCGCGATCAGGACGAACCAGACCTCTTGAAGTCCCATGACCGATCTCCTAGTACGCGAAGGACAGCTGCTTGGGCCGGCCGGTGTCGTCGGGTTCGTCGTCGTGCTCACCCGGCGGGTGGGCGTCGTGCGGCAACGGGCCCTCGATGGTGTAGCGGCGGATCAGCCAGAACCACACGACGCCGAGCGCGCCGTAGACGACGGTGAAGGCGACCAGCGAGGCGATCACGGCGCCGGACGAGTTGTTCGACACGCCCTGGTCGACGGTGAGCCGGATCATGTCCACGCCCGTCGGGTTGGGGTGCACGACCCACGGCTGGCGTCCCATCTCCGTGAAGATCCAGCCGGCGCTGTTGGCCAGGAACGGCGTGGGGATGGCGAGGATGCTCAACCAGCCGAACCACTTCTGGTCGGGGACGCGGCCGCGGCGGGTGACCCACAGCCCGGCCAGGGCCAGCGCGGCCGAACCGGCGGCCAGGCCGATCATGGCGCGGAACGACCAGTAGGTGACGAACAGGTTGGGCCGGTAGTTGCCGGGGCCGAACTGCTCCTCGTACTGGTCCTGCAGGTCTTCGACGCCCTGCAGGGTGACGCCGGTGAACTCGCCCTGCGCGAGGTACGGCAGCACGAACGGCACCTCGAGGACGTGGATGACACCGTCGCAGTTGTTGTGCGTGCCGATCGTCAGGACCGAGAACTTGGGGTCCGTCTCGGTGTGGCACAACGACTCCGCCGACGCCATCTTCATCGGCTGCTGTTCGAACATGAGCTTCGCCTGGATGTCGCCACTGACGAAGAGCGCGACACCGGAGACGATCATGACCAGCATGCCGAGGCGGGCGGCGGGGCGGAACATCCCGCGGGCCTCGCCCTCGAGCCGGTCGGCCTCGACCGGCTCGGCCTGCGCGGCGCGCCGCATGTTGCGCACCATCCACCAGCCGGCGATGCCCGCGACGAAGGTGCCGGCGGTGAGGAACGCCCCGGCGACGGTGTGGGGGAACGCCGCGAGCGCGGTGTTGTTGGTCAGCAGTTCCCAGATGCTCGTCAGCTCCGCACGCCCGGTCTCGGGGTTGTACGTCGCGCCGACGGGGTGCTGCATGAACGAGTTGGCCGAGATGATGAAGTACGCGGAGGCGTTCACGCCGATCGCGACCAGCCAGATCGTCGCCAGGTGGAGCAGTTTCGGCAGCCGGCCCCATCCGAAGATCCACAGGCCCAGGAAGGTCGACTCGAGGAAGAACGCCACCAGGCCCTCGAGCGCCAGCGGGGCGCCGAAGACGTCCCCGACGAAGCGGGAGTATTCGCTCCAGTTCATGCCGAACTGGAACTCCTGGACGATGCCGGTGGCCACGCCGAGAGCGAAGTTGATGAGGAAGAGCTTGCCGAAGAACTTCGTCAGGCGGTACCAGTGGTCCTTCTTCGTGACCACCCACATGGTCTGCATGATCGCGATGAGCGGGGCGAGACCGATGGTCAGCGGGACGAGGATGAAGTGATAGACGGTGGTGATGCCGAACTGCCACCGGGACAGGTCCAACACATCCATGGCTACTCCGAGGTGACGCCCAGGGACAGGCTCCGAATCCGGGGCGCGGGCTCGGGGCCTCGGACTCTGTGCACAAGGGACCATCCGCCGCACGCGCCGGAGACCTTGTTACTACTAACAGTAGTAGAAGTGGACAGAAGCGTCGACGGTGTCGACCGACACATGCTTCCGATCGCGCGAGCGGCACGCCCCCGGCCGGGCCGCGGCGGCGCTCACTCGACCGCGGCGTCCACCAACGCCTCTACCTCACCGACCAGGGCACGGCGGGACAGGGCGTGCCCGTCGAGGGTGTGCACCCGCGCCGCCAGAGCGACGCTCGACACGAGCCAAACACCTTCCGCCACAACAAGATCCGCAGGACGGACCGGCTCGTACCGCACCACGAAATTGTGGTCGCCCGCGACGTCGAACAGCGCCTGCTGCGTGGTGCCGGGCAGGATCCCCTGCTCCGGCGGCGGAGTGATGAGCGTGCGGCCGCGCGCAATGAGGACCGACGAACGTGGCCCCTCCAACACGTACCCCTCGCTGCTGATGTAGATCACATCGTCGGCGCCGAGCGACTCGGCGTGCCGCAGCGCCGCCATGTTCGTCGCGTAGGACAGGGTCTTGGCCCCGAGCAGCTGCCACGGCGCCTTCGACGCGAGATCCACCGAGTATCCGCGCTCGAGCGTCACCACGGACACCCCGTCCTTGCGGGCCTTGTACACCCGTTCGGCCACCGGCGTCAGCAACAGGAACGCGGTCGGTTCACTCCCGCCCTCCCGGCCGCGGGTGTACACCAGGCGCAACGCCCCCTCCCGCTCCGCGTCCCACTGCTCGATCGCGACCTCGATCGCCAGCCGCCAGTCGTCGCGCTCGGGGGCCGGCAGTCCCGCCGCCGCGGCGGACGACACGAGCCGGCTCAGGTGCTGTTCGACGGTGCGTGCCCGCCCGCCACGCACGAGGAGCGTCTCGAACACCCCGTCGCCGCGCAGCACCCCGATGTCGTCCGCGTGCAGCAGCGGCACATCCGCGTCCCGAACCTCGCCGTCCAGCGTCACCAGCACCCGCTCAGCCATGCGCACACCCTATCCATTCCTCCCGGTACAGACCCGCGCTCCTAGACTGGTGTCGTGGCCGACACTCCCTCCGTGACCGACAGCCCACTCCTTGCCCGCCCCGGCGCCGTCCCTGCGCCGGCCGGCACCCCCGACGCGGGACTGCCGTGGCACTACGGCGACCCGTTCGGTGAACAGCGCGCCGCCCTCACCGGCGTGGCCGTCGTCGACCGCTCGACCCGGTTCGTCGTCGCCGTTCCCGGCGAGGAGCGCCTGAGCTGGCTGCACACCATCTCGAGCCAGCACGTCGCGCAGCTGCGCGACGGCACCTCGGCGGAGAACCTCAGCCTCGATGCGCAGGGCCGCGTCGAGCACCACTTCGTGCAGACCGATCTCGACGGCGTCACCTGGATCGACACCGAGCCGCAGCGTGGACCGGACCTGCTCGCGTTCCTCACCAAGATGGTGTTCTGGTCCAAGGCCGAGCCGCGGGACGGCAACGAACTGGCCGTGCTCACCCTGCTCGGTCCGCACGCCGGCGATGCCGCCGTCCTGGCCGCGCTGGGCATCGACGCCCTGCCCGCCGACGTCTACGCCGCGGCCGCGCTGCCCGGGGGCGGGCTCGTCCGGCGCATGCCCTGGCCCACCGACGACGCCTGGGACCTTCTCGTACCCCGGGAACGGCTCGCCGACGTGTTCACCGCCCTCGTCGACGCCGGTGCCCGCCCGGCGGGCACCTGGGCGTTCGAGGCGCTGCGGGTCGTCTCGCTGCGCCCGCGCATCGGCCTCGACACCGACGAGCGCACCATCCCGCACGAGGCCCGCTGGATCGGCGGCCCGGCCGAGCGCGGCGCCGTCCATCTCGACAAGGGCTGCTACCGGGGGCAGGAGACCGTCGCGCGGGTGCACAACCTCGGCAAGCCGCCCCGGCACCTCGTCCTGCTGCACCTCGACGGTTCCGCCGAGGGCCGGCCCGAACCCGGCGACCCGGTGACCGCCGACGGTCGCGCCGTCGGCCGGGTGGGCACCGTCGTCGACCACTTCGAGCTCGGTCCCGTCGCGCTGGCCCTCGTCAAGCGGAACGTTCCCGTCGGTACGGCGCTCGTCGCCGGACCCTGCGCCGCGGCGATCGATCCGGACTCGGTGCCCGACGACGCCGCCGTGCAGGCCGGCCGGCTCGCCGTGGAACGGCTCCGCGGGCGGTGAGCCACCCGTACGTCCCGACCGGCCGGGTCGAGGCGGTCTGCGTGGTGCACGCCGTCCGCCACAGCGGCACCCGCCGCGTTCCGTACACCGCCATCGACAAGCGGCCCGTGCCCGGGCCCGTGCCGGTCCGGCAGCTCGGCCTGCACGGCGACCGGCAGTGCGACACCGCCCACCACGGCGGCCGCCACAAGGCCGTCTACGCGTACGCCGAGGACGAGGTGCGCCGCTGGGCCGACGAGCTCGGCCGCGAACTGCCCGCGGGTTGGTTCGGCGAGAACCTGCGCGTGAGCGGGATCGCCACGTCGGATGCCGTGATCGGCGAGCGCTGGCGGATCGGCTCCGCCGGCCTGCTCCTCGAGGTCACCGGACCGCGCACCCCGTGCGGCACGTTCGGGGTGTGGGCGCAGGAACCGGGCTGGGTGAAGCGGTTCGCGGCCCGCGGCGACACCGGCGCGTACCTGAAGGTGATCGTCGAGGGCCCGGTCGAGGCGGGCGACGGGATCACCGTCGTGCACGTGCCCGAGCACGGGGTGACCGTGCGGGAGCTGTTCACCGGCCGGGACCCGGCGCGGATCGCGGTGATGCTCGAACGGCAGGCCGACTTGTCCCCTAGTGTCGCCGACAAGGCTCGCAGACGAGTCGCCGGACGAGAGGTGCAGGTGGAGTATTGAGCGTCGAACTCGTGGAAGTGGTGCGGTCCGGATTCCGCGAATGCGTGCACCGCGGCTCGCTCGTCGTGGTCGGGCCGGACGGTGAGGTGCGGATCGCCCTCGGAGAGATCCACACGCCCGTCTACCCGCGTTCGTCGAACAAGCCGCTGCAGGCGGTGGCCCTGCTGCGCCACGGATTCGTGCCCAGCTCGACGGAGGAACTGGCCATCGCGACGGCCTCCCACGAGGGCGAGGAGGATCACGTCCGGCTCGTGCACGCGCTGCTCGCCGGGCACGGGTTCACCGAGGACGACCTGCAGTGCCCGCCGGACCTGCCGGGCAACGAACCGGCCCGCGCGACGATCGTCGCGGCCGGCCGCCCACGGCGGATGGTGTACATGAACTGCTCCGGCAAGCACGCGGCGATGCTCGCGACGTGCGCCGCGAACGGCTGGCCCGTCCGCGCCGAGCAGGACGAGCCGGGCTACCTCGACTCCGCCCATCCGCTGCAGCAGGCCGTGCTCGAGACGATCCTCGAGCTCGCCGGGGACGTGGAGGACACCGATCTCGGAATCGACGGGTGCGGACTGCCGATCGTGCCGCTACCGCTGTTCAACCTCGCCCGCGCCTATTCGCGGCTGGCGACGGCCGCGCCCGGGACGCCGGAACGGGCCGTCGCCGACGCGATCCGGCGTCATCCGCGCCTCGTCTCGGGCAGCGGCAAGGACGACGCCCGGCTGATGCCCGCGGTGCCGGGGCTGCTGTGCAAGGCCGGCGCGGACGGCGTGCACGCGGGCGCCCTGCCGGACGGCACCGCGTTCGCCCTCAAGATCGACGACGGCCACGAGCGGGCCCGGCTCCCCCTCACGGCCGCCCTGCTGCACCACCTCGGCGTGACATGGTCCGAGGACCACGCGGAGCTCGCCTCGCAGCCGGTGCTCGGCGGCGGCATCCGGGTCGGCACGGTGCGGGCGATCCCCGGGGTGCTCTGAGCGCCACCGGCACCGCATTTGCCCAGGTCGCCTGTGGGTGAGACCAATCGGACACTGCCGCAACCAGGTGTGTGGAGGCGGAACCGACTTTTGCACGCTAGAGTGGTGGCCAGGAAAATACTCAATTAACCGGGGCCGCCAAATTCCCCAGGCCGCCCCGTCAAGGCGCGAGGGGGTTAGCCATGGGCCGCGGCCGGGCTAAGGCAAAGCAGACCAAGGTTGCACGGGAGCTCAAGTACAGCTCACCGGCCACCGACTTCGAGAGCCTCCAGCGGGAATTGTCTGGCGGTACACCCAACTCGCACCGGGACGAGGTCTTCGCGGACCAGCGTTCCGGCCCGGACGGTCGTTCCGCCTGGGACGACGACTACGACGACGACTGGCGTCGCTGACCCGAGCCTCACGCACGGGAGGGGGGAGTCGGACCACCGACTCCCCCCTCCCGCTGGGCACCCCTCCCCTCCGCCCGGATCCCGCACAGCTCTGCGGACCCGGTCGGGCGGTGAGGCGATCCCGAAAACTTCTTCATCACCACGACGCGCAGCGCCCGGGCCGTCCTGAACGGCCCGGGCGCTGCGTGTTTCGGGTATGGAGAGGTTCCGGGGTGGGGCGTTCCCGGATGCCGGACTCGGGCCGGCGCCGGGTCAGAACCGCGGGTGGTCGCCCACCAGCACGGCCCGCACGTCGTCCTGGTCCTGCGACTTGCGCACGGTGCCCAGGGTCCAGCAGTCGATGTGCCGCGCGGTGAGCACCGCGAGGGCCCGGTCGACGTCCTCGGGCGCGACGATCGCGACCATGCCGACGCCCATGTTGAAGGTCTTCTCCATCTCGGCCCGCTCGACGCGGCCGCGCTGGGCGATGAGCCCGAACACCGGAGCCGGGCTCCACGTGGTGCGGTCGAGTTCGGCGACGAGTCCCTTCGGCATCACGCGGGCCAGGTTCCCCGCGAGTCCCCCGCCGGTGACGTGGCAGAAGGTACGGACCTCGGTCTCGGCGGCCAGCGCGAGGCAGTCCTTCGCGTAGATCCGGGTCGGCTCGAGCAGTTCCTCGCCGAGGGTGCGGCTGAACTCGTCGACGTGTGCCGTCAGGCTCATCTTGCCGATGTCGAGAAGGACCTTGCGCGCCAGCGAGTATCCGTTGGAGTGCAGGCCCGACGAGCCCATGGCGATGACCACGTCGCCCGGGCGCACCCGGTCGGGTCCGAGCAGCCTGTCGGCCTCGACGACGCCGACACCGGTGGCGGACAGGTCGTAGTCCCCGTCGGCCATCACGCCGGGGTGCTCGGCGGTCTCGCCGCCGAGCAGCGCGCAACCGGCCTGGACGCAGCCGGCCGCGATGCCGCCGACGATCTCGGCCACCCGCTCGGGCACCACGCGACCGACCGCGATGTAGTCCTGCAGGAAGAGCGGTTCGGCGCCGCAGACCACGAGGTCGTCGACGACCATCGCGACGAGGTCGAGACCGACCGTGTCGTGCTTGTCGAGGGCCTGCGCGACGGCGAGCTTGGTGCCGACGCCGTCGGTGGACGCCGCGAGCAGCGGTTCCTTGTAGTCACCCTTGAGCGCGAACAGACCCGCGAATCCGCCGAGGCCGCCGAGCACCTCCGGGCGGGTCGCCTTCTTCGCGTGCGGTGCGAACAGTTCGACGGCTCGATCGCCGGCCTCGATGTCCACGCCCGCCGCTGCGTAGGAAGCTCCGGGGGTTGTGTCCTCGGTCATGGGTTGTCGGCTCCAGCCTCGAGTTGTGGTGAACAGGTGTGTCGGCATCGCTGCCGGGCGCGCGCACGCACGCCGAAGCCCGCCGATCGCGCACCTCAAGGTACCTGACCGGGTCGGACCGCCGACGCGCGACGACGCGAAACCGTGGCCGCCGCCATCGCGGCGGCGGGTGGGTCTAGGGGCGGCTCAACGCGTCCGCGTTGTCGTTGTCGAGCACCGGCGCGGTGCCCGCGGCCCCGCCGAGCATGCCTTCGAGCACGTTCTTTCCGACGGCGTGCTCCTTCGGCAGCGCGATCGGGTAGTGCCCGTCGAAGCACGCGGCGCACAGGCGCGATGCGGGCTGCTCGGTGGCGCCGATCATCCCGTCGATCGAGATGTACCCGAGGGAGTCCGCACCGATCGAACGGCGCACCATCTCCACCATCTCGTCGAAGTCGTGCCCGGTCAGCTCGGAGGCGTCGCGGGTGCCGCCGCCGTTGGCGATCAGCTCGGCCGGGGACGCGAAGTCGATGCCGTAGAAGCAGGGCCACTTCACCGGCGGCGACGCGATCCGCACGTGGATCTCGAGCGCACCGGCCTCGCGGAGCATGCGGATCAGGGCGCGCTGAGTGTTGCCACGCACGATCGAGTCGTCGACGACGACGAGCCGCTTTCCGCGGATCACCTCGCGCAGCGGATTGAGCTTGAGCCGGATGCCGAGCTGCCGGATGGTCTGGCTCGGCTGGATGAAGGTGCGGCCCACGTAGGCGTTCTTCATCAGGCCCTGACCGTAGGGGATGCCGGAGCCCTGGGCGTAGCCGACGGCGGCCGGGGTGCCCGACTCGGGGACCGGGATGACCAAGTCCGCGTCGACCGGGTGTTCCTTGGCCAGGCGCCGGCCGATCTCGACGCGGGTCGCGTGCACCGAGCGGCCCGCGATCGTCGAGTCCGGACGCGCGAGGTAGACGTACTCGAACACGCAGCCCTTGGGCTCGGGGTTCGCGAAGCGGGTCGAGCGGACGCCGTCGGCGTCGATGGCGAGCAGCTCGCCGGGCTCGATGTCGCGCACGAAGGACGCACCGACGATGTCGAGCGCGGCGGTCTCGCTGGCCACCACCCAGCCACGGTCCAGGCGACCCAGGCACAACGGCCGGATTCCCCACGGATCGCGGGCGGCGTAGAGCGTGTGCTCGTCCATGAAGGTGAGGCAGAAGGCACCACGCAGGGTCGGCAGCAGCTCGAGGGCCGCCTGCTCGACGGTGCTGTCGGCGGCGGCGTGCGCGAGCAGCGCGCCGACGATGTCCGAGTCGGTGGTCGCCGTGACCGCCCGCCGGTCCTCGCCGAGGCCCAGCTCGCGGGCGCGCTGGGCGAGTTCGGCGGTGTTGACCAGGTTGCCGTTGTGGCCGAGCGCGACGCCGGTGCCGGCCGCGGTGGTGCGGAAGATCGGCTGGGCGTTCTCCCAGGTGGTCGACCCGGTGGTCGAGTAGCGGCAGTGCCCGATCGCGATGTGACCGGACATGGCGGCGAGCGTCTGCTCGTCGAAGACCTGGCTCACCAGCCCGAGATCCTTGAAGACGAGAACCTGCGAGCCGTCGGCGACGGCGATGCCGGCCGCCTCCTGGCCGCGGTGCTGCAGCGCATAGAGGCCGTAGTACGTGAGCTTGGACACATCCTCGCCCGGAGCCCACACTCCGAAGACTCCGCACTCCTCGCGAGGTTCGTTCTCAGGTTCCTCGGCTGCGAGGAGATTACGTGTGTGGACCGACAGATCGGCACTGGTCACCGGGGTGCTCCCTGGGGGCTGGACAGAAGAGAGGCAACACCATTCTACGGGTCGCGCGACGGTGCCCCGCCCCGACGGGCCGCCGGGGCCCCATCCGGCGTCCCGTAGCCCCCCACTCACAACCGCAGCAGCGGCATCCAGTGCGCGATTTCCCCCGCCCGGCTGCCGGACGCGTCCAGCGATCCCTCGGCGGCCGCGTCGGCGAAGCCGACGAGACCGGTGGCCAGCCGCAGCCACGTCCGCGGGTCGGTCTCGACCACGTTGGGCGGGGTGCCCCGGGTGTGGCGGGGTCCCTCGATGCACTGCACCGCCACGAACGGCGGCACCCGGACCTCGACGCCGGATCCGGGCGCCACCTGTTCGAGGGCACGGGCGCTCAGGCGCACGGCCGTCGCGAGGTCGGTGCGGGCGGGCGCGTCGTCGGTCTCCGCCCGCAGCCACGGACCGACCCGGAGCAGGGCGGCGCGGAGTTCGGCGGGGTCGACGGGTCTGCGCGGTGCCACGGCGAGCCAGCCTAACGCCGCCGCGGCGCGGCGGCGTCCTCCTCGGGCGGCAGGCCGGCCAGGCGGACGGCCACCGCGCCGCCGGCGTTGAGGGCCAGGTGCAGCAGTGCCGGCGCGAGGACGCTGCCGCTGCGCCGGCGCAGCCCGTCGAAGACCACCGCCGAGAGTCCGGTGACCAGCACGGTTCCGAGCACGTGGTGACCGGCGTCCCTCGCGGGCCGCACGTGCCACAGCCCGAAGGCCGCCGCGTGCAGGCCGGACCCCGCCCCACCCGGACCGAGCAGCGCCGCGAGCACGCTGCGGAACAGGAGTTCCTCGGCGGCGACGGTGCCGAAGGGAATGTGCAGGCCCACCCATTCGTAGAAGTCCTCACGTTCGGCACGGGCCTCGTCGACGAGCCGGGCACGCAGCGACGGGACGGCCAGCATCACCCCGTAGGCGGCGAGCGGGACGGTCGCGGCGGCCGCACCCCAGCGGGCGCCGGACACCAGGTGCACCGGGTCCAGTCCCAGCGTCGCCCGTTCCAGGCCCGAGGCCCGCGCCGCACCCACCGCCGCGGCGCCGACCGCTGCGGACAGCACGGCCCGCCCCCGCGGCCCGAGGCGCGTGGCCGGCAGCACCGCACCCCAGCCGACGACCGCCGCGGCGACGACCGGACCGAGCCACGGCCGGCGGCGAGCCCGTCCCGGCCGGCTCACTTCTCCGGTCCCTGCAGGTCGTCGATGACGCTCAGCGCGAACCGCACCCGCTCGGTGTCGGTCTCCGCCCAGCCTTCGGGCCGGGCGATCGCGAGCCACCCGTCGAGCACCGTGGTGCCGTAGTTGTGGCCGTGACCGTCGGGTACCCCCGCGGCGTTGGTCAGATCCGCCGAGACCTGCCAGAACGTCACGAACGGGAACCACCGCATCTGCGGCAGCCGATCGGGTCCGGGCGGTTCGGACAGCCAGTCCGGCCGGCTGAAGATCAGGTCCGGGGACCACCACACCACCGGATCGGAGGCGTGCTGCAGGTACAGGATCCGGGGGAACAACCATTGAGTGTCGGGTTCGCCGATCGACGCGCGGTTGTCGGCGAAGCGCACCACCAGACCGTCCGCGTACACCGGCTCGACCTCGGTGGTGCCCGGGTCGCGCCGGGTGACGAGCTGACGCCACAGGCGGTTCGAGTTGGGCGGACCGACCCACAGGACACCGTCGACGGTGTCGCGGATCTCGGCGAGCGTGTCGAAAGCGCCCTCCCCCGACTGGGTTCCGAGGCTCTCCCCGTACAGGTACAGCTTCGGGCGATGCTCGGCGGCCTGGGCGAGCCACCGGTTGTGCACCCGGTCGATCAGCATGTCGCCGGCGGCGGCGGCCTTCTCGCGGTCGGCGAGGAACGAGATCCAGCTCGGCATGTACGAGTACTGCCACGCGACGAGGGCGACGTCGCCGTTGTGGACCAGTTCCATCATCATCGCCGCGGTCGGATTGACCCATCCGGTGCCGGTGGTCGGGATGACGACGAGCACCTCGCGGTCGAACGCGTCGGTGCGTTCGAGCTCGTCGATCACCAGGTCGGCACGCGCCTCGGGGGTGTCGGCGGTCTCGAGCCCGGCGTAGACCCGGATCGGTTCCCTCGCCGGGGCGCCGTTGATCGCGGTCAGCTCCGCGGCGCTCAGTCCCCGGCCGACGAAGTCGCGGCCCTGGTAACCGAGCGTGTCCCACGCCGCGAACGACTCCGGGCTCCCGGACTTCTCGGGCACGAGCGGCTGGGTGATCCCGGGGCGGGTCTCGCTGTTCTGGAGACCGAACACCACGTTGAGTCCCGCGTACGCACCCCGGGCCAGCACACCGTCGATCAGCATGAAGACCACCAGCACCACCAGCAGCGCACCGAGCGAGCGAGCCGCACCCGGCGGCATGCGCAGGCGCCGCACGAGTTGCCACGCGACGATTCCCGCGAGTTCGCGCAGCCCCCGCCAGGTCGCGATCAGGGTGATCGCGACGGCGGCGGCAAGCACCAGGGTCCGCAGATACCCGCTGGTGGTGGTGCCCTCGGCATTCATCAGCGCGGCGAGCTGACGCTGCTGCCGCGAGGCGAACACCAGGGCCACCAGCGACGCGAGCACGGCCGCGACGGGGACCGCGACCTTGATCGCCCGCAGCACGGGCAGCGGCGGCGGCCACCACGGTCGGTTCGCCAGCAGCAGCCGGTACCCGGCCCAGCCGACGGCACACCCCACGCCGTAGCCGATGGCGACGTTGATGCCGCCGATGATGCCCTGGAACAACCAGTCGCGGGGCAGCAGCGACGGGGTCAGCGACCAGCAGAAGAACAGGGCCGCGAAGGCGATGCCGGTGAAATCCAGGCTCAGCAGTCCCCACGCCTGAGCGGTGTGGGGATGACGGTCACCGAATTCGGTGACCGCGTCGATGATCCGGCCCTGCCGGGCCTCGATCAACGCCAGCCGATCGACCTGGGATCCGACCATCGCTCACCCGAACAATGCCGGCAGTGTGCCCTCGTAGACCTCTCGCAGTTCGGCCATCGAGACCGAGAACCGGCCCTGCACCTCGACGGAGTCGGAGCCCTCGTCGACGACCCCGATCCGCACCCACGGCATGTTGCGCGCCGTGCACATGCCGGTGAAGCGGGTCTCCTCGGTGCGCGGCACCGCCACCAGCACCCGGCCGGCGGACTCGGAGAACAGGGTCACGAACGGATCCGCGTCCTCCGGCAGCAGGATCCGGCAGCCGGTCTCGCCGGCCAGCGCGGCCTCCACGACCGCCTGTGCGAGGCCGCCCTCGGACAGGTCGTGGGCGGCGGAGATCAGGCCGTCGCGCGAACCGGCGGTGAGGATCTCGGCGAGCAGCCGCTCCCGCTCGAGGTCGACCTTCGGCGGCACGCCGCCGAGGTGGTCGTGCTCGACCTGCGCCCAGATCGAGCCGTCGAACTCGTCGCGGGTCTCCCCCAGCAGGATCAGGGTCTCGCCCGGCTCGAGGCCGAGGCCGGTGGGGATGCGCCGGTGCACGTCGTCGATCACGCCGAGCACGGCGACGACCGGGGTCGGCAGGATCGGGGTGGCCCCGGTCTGGTTGTAGAAGCTGACGTTGCCGCCGGTGACGGGGATGCCGAGCTGCGCGCATCCGTCGGCGAGACCACGCACGGCCTGCTGGAACTGCCACATCACGCCCGGATCCTCGGGCGAGCCGAAGTTGAGGCAGTTGGACACGGCCTTGGGGGTGGCACCGGTGACGGCGACGTTGCGGTAGGCCTCCGCGAGGGCGAGCTGCGCGCCGGCGTACGGGTCCAGCTGGGTGTAGCGGCCCGACGCGTCGGTGGCCAGCGCGATGCCGCGGCCGGTCTTCTCGTCCACGCGGACCACGCCCGCGTCGGCGTTCTCGGCGAGCACCGTGTTGCCGCGGACGTAGCGGTCGTACTGCTCGGTGATCCACCTGCGGCTGCACAGCTGCGGCGAGCCGATCATCTTCAGCAGGGTCGCCTTCAGCTCCTCGGGAGTCTGCGGGCGCTGCAGTCCGGCGGTGGTGTCCGCGACGAGCGCGTCCTGGGACTCCGGGCGCTGCACCGGACGGTGGTACACCGGGCCCTCGTGCGCGACGGTGCGCGGCGGCACGTCGACGACGGTCTCACCGTGCCAGGTGATGACGAGCCGGTCGCCGTCGGTGACCTCGCCGATCACGGTGGCGAGCACGTCCCACTTCTTGCACACGGCCATGAAGGCGTCGACGTTCTCCGGGGTCACGACGGCGCACATGCGCTCCTGGGACTCGCTCGAGAGCACCTCGGCGGGCGTCATTCCCTTCGCGCGCATCGGGACCCGCTCCAGTGCGACGTGCATGCCGCCGTCGCCGGCGGCGGCCAGCTCGGAGGTCGCGCAGGCGAGGCCGGCGCCGCCGAGGTCCTGGATGCCGACGACGAGCTTCTCGCGGTAGAGGTCGAGGCAGCACTCGATGAGCACCTTCTCGGTGAACGGGTCCCCCACCTGCACGGCCGGCAGCTTCTTCCGGCCGGAAGAAGATTCGTCGCCCTCGAAGGTCTCCGACGCCAGGACGGACACGCCGCCGATGCCGTCCAGACCGGTGCGCGCACCGAACAGGATGACCTTGTTGCCCGTGCCCGACGCGAACGCCAGGTGCAGGTCCTCCTTGCGCATCGCGCCGGCGCACAGCGCGTTGACGAGCGGGTTGCCGGCGTAGGAGGCGTCGAAGACGGTCTCGCCGCCGACGTTGGGCAGGCCGAGGGAGTTGCCGTAGCCGCCGATGCCGCGGACCACGCCGTCGACGACGCGACGGGTGTCGGGCGCGTCGGCGGCGCCGAAGCGCAGCTGGTCCATGACCGCGATCGGGCGGGCGCCCATCGCCATGATGTCGCGGACGATGCCGCCGACACCGGTCGCGGCGCCCTGGTACGGCTCGACGTAGGACGGATGGTTGTGGGATTCGACCTTGAAGGTGACCGCCCAGCCGTCGCCGATGTCGACGACGCCGGCGTTCTCACCGATACCCGCGAGCATCGACGCCCGCATCTCGTCGGTGGTGGTCTCCCCGAAGTACCGCAGGTGCACCTTGGAGGACTTGTAGGAGCAGTGCTCGGACCACATCACCGAGTACATGGCCAGCTCGGCGTCCGTGGGACGACGGCCCAGGATCTCGCGGATGCGGGCGTACTCGTCGTCCTTCAGCCCCAGCTCGCGGGAGGGCTGGGCGACATCGGGGGTTTCGGCGGCGTGGGTGACGGTATCCACCTGCGGTGACACTGGGCGTCGGGTCCCTTCACTCTGGGATCGAAACGGCAGGCCGGGCGCGCGCTGCCGCGGCCAGTCTATCCGGGTGCACGCCCGGCGCCGTCCACCGGTGCGACGCCCCGCGGCGGCCGCACCGCCGTCAACGCGTCGAGATCCACGCTCACCCGGTGACCCGCGGCCGGAAGCAGCACCTTGCCCGTGTACTCCCCCTCGTAGCGGTACCACCCGTCGTCGAGCACGAACACCCCCAGCGTCGCGGGTTCGACGAGGTCGATCATCCAGTAGGCGGGGATGCGCGCCTCGGCGTACTCGGAGAACTTCGTGACGCGATCGGTGCGGACGCTGCCCTCGGCCATGACCTCCACCACCAACCGCACGTCGGCGGCCGTCGCGCGGTCGGGGTCGGCGTCGACCAGCGCCCGGTCGACGACGATGCCGTCCGGGCAGCGCACCGTCAGCGGGGACTCGGTGAGCAGCACCTCCACGTCGCCGAGCACGGCCAGTTCCTTCGGCAGCTGATCGGCGAGCTGAGCGACGAGCCCGAACGCGACGTGCTGGTGCAGGTATCCGGGCCGCGGCGACGCCGACAGCACCCCTTCGCAGACCTCGACGTGGAACTGCTCGTATTCGGGCAGTTCCGTCCATTCGGCGAGCGTGAGCAGATGGTCGGGGAACGACGGGCCGGTCACAGGATCACCACCGTTCGCGGTCGGGCGAATTGTCCCCTCAGTCTGGCACCGGATGCCGGGCCGTGCCGGTCAGTTCGCCGGAGTGAGAAACGCCCGGAGAGCGCGGGCGTACGCGGTGACGTCCTTCGCTCCCATGAGCTCGCGCGCCGAGTGCATCGCGAGCTGCGGAGCCCCGACGTCGACGGTCGTCAGCCCGGTCCGGGAGGCGGTGATGGGGCCGATCGTCGAGCCGCACGGCAGGTCGGCGCGATGCACGTAGCGCTGCAGCGGCACCCCGGCCTGATCGCAGGCGAGCGCGAACGCGGCGGCGCCGGCGGCGTCTGTGGCGTAGCGCAGGTTCTGGTTGACCTTGAGCACGGGGCCGCCGTTCACCGCGATGCGGTGGGCGGGCTCGTGGCGGTCCGGGTAGTTCGGGTGGGTGGCGTGAGCCATGTCGCCGGAGGCCACCACCGAGCCGGCCATGGTCCGCAGAAAGTCCTCGCGGCTCCCGCCGCGGGCCAGCACGACCCGTTCGAGCACGGTGTTCAGCAGGTCCGAGAACGCGCCGCGGTCGGACATGCTGCCGACCTCCTCGTGGTCGAACAGGGCGAGCAGCGGCACCGGGCCGCCGTGCTCGGCGACGTGGCCGACGGCGGCGAGCAGCGCCGCGGTCCCGGCGTAGCAGGTGCCCTGGTTGTCCAACCGTGGCGCGCTGACGAGGTCCGCGTCCGCCCCGACCAGGGTGGACGGGGCCAGGTCGTGGGTCATCAGCTCCCAGCCCAGGATCGCGTCGGCCTCGACCTCGACCGCCTCGGCGAGGAAGGCGAGGAAGGACCGCGGCGCGGTGCCCACCCCCCACACGGCGTTGACGTGGCGCTGCGGATCCAGTTGCACGCCCTTGCGGTCCTCCGAGAGGTGGATGGCGAGCTGGGGGACACGCAGGATCGGCCGGTCGACGCGCACGAGCACGTCCTCGGCACCGTTGCCGGCCCGTACCGTGAGCCGGCCGGAGACGCCGAGATCGCGGTCCAGCCACGAGTTCAGCCATGCTCCCCCGTACGGTTCGAGACCGACCAGTTGCCAGCCTGCCGAGGCGAGGTCGGGGTGCTGCTTGACCCGCAGGTTGGGGCTGTCGGTGTGGCCGCCGACGATCCGGAACGGGCGGGCGGGGTCGCCGTCGGCGCCTTCGGTGCTCCACGCGATCAACGAGCCGCCCCGCAGCAGGTAGTAGCGGCCGGGCTCGCTCGGCCACACCTGGGTCTCGGTGAGCTGCGTGAAGCCGGCGTCGGTGAGGGTGGCCGCGACGGTCGCGCACACGTGGAACGGCGACGGCGACAGATCGACGAAGTTGCACAGGCCCTGTGCGTCGGCGGGCGTGGTCGTAGGCATGGCTGCATCCTCGCACCGCACCCGCCTCGACACACCCCGGCCGCGCCACCCCGCACCCCGGCACGTCCGTGATGCACGACCGGGAGTGTCTCCGCGAGCGCACCGCGTCGCCGGCGACCGCGCCGACGGGGCGGGATCGAATCCCGCCCCCGGGGCCGCGCTGCCGCCGTCGCTCAGTGCCCTCCCGCCACGCAGAACTGGTTGCCGTCCGGGTCGGTGAGCGTCACCCACCGGAACCCGCCCATGTCCTGGCGGTGCACCTCACCCGCGCCCGCCTCGACGAGCCGGCGCACCTCGGCGTCGAGATCGGGCGCCACCAGGTCGAGGTGGACCCGGTTCTTGCCCGGGGTCGGATCCGGAACCTTCTGGAAACCGAGTTTCTGTGCGGTGCCGGGCATTCCGACGATGTAGAACCAGCCGTCGTTGTCCTGCTCGATCCGGCCGCCGATCTGCTCGGCCCACCACGTGGCAAGCGGGCCGGGGTCGGCGCTGTCGAAGGTGATCATGCCGATGTTCAGTGCCATGGCCGGGACGGTAGCGGACGGGACCGACACGAGTGTGCCGCCACGGCACCGAGTTCGCCGTCAGCAGGCGGCGCGGACGAGCTGGGTGATGCGGTCCACCTGCTGATCGGTGGGGGTGACCGCCCCGTTGGCGGACAGCTCCGCGACTTGGCTGTTGATCTCCTCGTCGCTCGCCCCGTCGTCGATCAGGGGACAGGTTTCGGTGACGATCGCCTCGATGGAGGCGTCGTCCCGACCGTCGGCCAGGTTCGGGTAGCCCGTCCGGAAGGTTGCGACGAAGGTCCCCAACTTCGCTGCGTCGACGGCACGTTGGACGACGCTGGAGGCGACGCTGCCGGCCGGGCGGGTCGTGCTCTCGGGCGCGGACGTCTCGTCGTCGGATCCGCAGGCGGTGAGCAGGAAGAGGGCGGCGACCGCCGCCACCACAGCAGTCTTGGTCTTCATCGTTCGAGCGTGACACGCCGGGACGCGCCCGCGCCGGTGAAAGGCGGAATTCACGGTGAGCCGTCGCGCTCACGCGCTTCCCGGCCCGGGAAGGGGACGGCCGAACGGCCCCGGCAAAGATGCGTAATGCTACTCGAGACAACGGCGACGACGTGCGGCATAGTGGTGCCCGGCACGGCCGATCGGGGGATTCGGCGGTGCCCGCCGGAGCCGGTTGGGGGCCGCGCTCCGGACCGCAGGAGAAGGGGCCCCGCCGCCGATCGGGACGGCGGCGGGGCCCCTTTCGTCGCGTCGGGCGACGGTCGTCTCAGCTCCGGGCTGCGACCTTCGCCGGATCCAGCTCCAGCCGGCGCAGCAACTGCGCGTTCAGTGCCACGACGATCGTGGAGACCGACATGAGCACGGCAGCCACCGCAGGCGGCAGGACCACCCCGGCGAAGGCCAACGCACCGGCCGCGAGGGGCACCGCGACGACGTTGTACCCGGTGGCCCAGGCCAGGTTCTGCCACATCTTGCGGTAGCTCGCCCGCGACAGTGCGATCACCGACAGCACGGCGCGCGGATCGTCTGCGGCCAGGACCACGCCGGCCGACTCGACGGCGACGTCGGTGCCCGCGCCGATCGCGATGCCGACGTCGGCCCGCGCCAGCGCCGGCGCGTCGTTGACCCCGTCACCGACCATCGCGACGCGGTGCCCGCGGGCCTGCAGCTCGGCGACCTTCGCGTCCTTGTGTTCGGGCAGCACGTTCGCGAACACCTCGTCGATACCGAGGTCGGCGGCGACGGCGTCGGCCACCTGCCGCGCGTCCCCGGTGATCATGGCGACCTTCACCCCGCGCCCGTGCAGGGCGTCGATCGCCTGCCGCGACTCCTCGCGCACCGCGTCCTCGAGGGCGACGGCTCCCAGCACCGTGCCGTCGCGCACGACGTGCAGCACCGACGCCCCGCGGGCGACCCAGCGGTCGGTCGCGGCCGCGACGTCGGCGGGCACGTGCGCCCGCAGGTCCGCGAGCACGGCCGGACCGCCGACGAACACGGTCGCCCCGTCCACCACGGCCCGCACCCCGCGGCCGGGCAGGGAGCGGAAATCCTTCGTCGGCAACATGACTCGCCCTCCCGCGGCGGCGACGACGGCGCGGGCGACGGGGTGCTCGCTGTCGGATTCGACCGCGGCGGCCAGGGTCAACAGGTCGTCCTCGGTGGTGCCGGCGGTGGCGACGACGTCGGTGACGACGTGCCGCCCCTGGGTCAGGGTCCCGGTCTTGTCGAACAGGACGACGTCCACGCCGCGCATCCGCTCCAGCGACAGCCGGTCCTTGACGAGCACGCCGGCGCGGGCGGCGCGCTCGGTCGAGATGGCGATGACGAGTGGGATGGCCAGGCCCAGCGCGTGCGGGCACGCGATGACCAGGACCGTGACGGTACGGACGACGGCCTCGTCGACGTTGCCGAGCAGCGTCCACACGGCGAAGGTGAGGACGCCGGCGACGGTGGCGAAGTAGAAGAGGAAGGCGGCGGCCCGGTCCGCGAGCGCCTGGGCTCGCGAGGACGAGGCCTGCGCGTCGGCGACCATGCGCTGGATGCCGGCGAGCGCGGTGTCCTCCCCCACCGCGGAGATGCGGACGCGCAGTGCACTGTCGGTGGCGACCGTGCCGGCGACGACGGTGTCGCCCACGGCGCGGGGCACGGCGCGGGACTCGCCGGTGATCATCGACTCGTCCACGTCGGCGCGCCCGTCGACGACCGTGCCGTCGGCCGGGACGCGCGCACCGGCGCGCACCAGCGCGACGTCGCCGACGGCCAGGTCGGCGAGGGCGACCTGCACGACGCCGTCCGCGGTCACCTTCTCGGCGGTGTCGGGCAGCATCGCGGCCAGGGCGTCGAGCGCGCGCGACGCCGAGCCCAGCGCCCGCATCTCGAGCCAGTGCCCGAGCAGCATGATCACGATCAGCAGCGCCAGTTCCCACCAGAAATCGAGGTCGAACCCGCCCAGCCCGAGCGTGGTCACCCAGGACGCCGCGAACGCGACGCTGATGGCCATGGCGATGAGCAGCATCATTCCGGGCCGGCGGTCCCGCAGCTCGTTCCACCCGCCGACGAGGAAGGGGCTGCCGCCGTAGGCGAACACGACCGTGCCGAGGACGGGCGAGACCCATCCGGCCCACGCGGCGTCGGGCAGCGCGTAGCCGAGCAGGTCGGCGAACATGGCGCTGAACGCCACGATCGGAACCGCGAGGACCAGGCTCACCCAGAATCTGCGACGGAAGATCTCACCGTGCGGCCCGTGCCCGGCGTGCCGGTCCCGGGCGCGGTGGGCGTCGCGCGCTCCGGGCGGCGCGGTGTGGGCAGCGTGTCCGTGGTGTGCGAGCTCTGTCATGGCTCCCGCCTCGATCCGTTTCCGTTTCCGTGGACCCCTCCATTGATACCCCCTGGGGGTATAAATGGAAGGGGTGGGACGGTCACGATCCGGTCACGGCACCGACTACCGCTCGAGCATGGCGCGCATCTCGTCGATCTCCGCCTGCTGCGTCGCGATGATCGACTCGGCGAGTTGCCGCGCCTCCGGGTTCACGCCCTCGGCCAGCTCGGTCTGCGACATCTCGATCGCGCCCTCGTGGTGGACGATCATCATGGTCAGCCACATGCGGTCGAAGTCCATGCCGCGGGCCCCCATCATGGAGTCCCACTCGTCGTCGGACATCATTCCCGGCATCCCGCCGGGCATGCCCATGCCGCCGTGACCCATCCCGTCCTCGTCCGGCGCCTCCTGCCCCCAGCTGTCGAGCAGCGACACCATCTGCTCCATCTCGGGTTCCTGCGCGGCCTCGATGCGGGCGGCGAGGTCGATGAGCTGCGGATCCTCGCTGCGTTCGGGCACGGCCTGGGCCATCTGCACGGCCTGCGCGTGATGGGGATACATCTCCTGCAGGAACTCGACGTCCGCGTCGACGAACTGCGCCTGCCCGGCCGGCACCGAGGTCTGGGACGTGCCCGGAGTCGCCGTCCCCGACTGCTGCTGCGGCTCGTCGCTGCCACACGCCACGATCACCAGGGCGAGCGGAACCGCCGCCGCTGCCGCTACTACTCTCTTGTTCCACAACATGATTCGACGGTACCCGCCGTATCGGCCGAGTCCGGGGCCGCAGCCCCGCCCCGGCCGGTCCTTCATCGAAACTTCATCGGCCGCAACGCCCGCCCACACGCGGCGGCGCGCACACTCGTCGTAGGAGGTGCGCGATGATGGGTTGGTACGGCGGCGCAGGCTGGGCCGCCGCCCTCGCAATGGGTGTGTTCTGGCTGTTGCTCGCCGGGGTGGTGGTGTGGGCGGTGGTCCGGGCGGCGGCGCCACCGGATCCCGGCGACGACGCCCGCCGGATCCTGGACCGGCGGCTCGCCTCCGGCGAGATCGACGTCGCAACCTACCGGACTCTGCGCGACGAACTGGACGCGCGGCCCCGACGACGGACGCGTCGATAGATCCGCCTGCTCGATACGCGATGCAGCACGTTCACGGGGTCACCGCGATCCGATCCGTCGTCGACGGGTCGCCGAACAATTCTCTGCCGCAACCCGAGTGGCGGGCAGCCGGGGGCGCCCGGCCCTCGTCCCCCGCGGCATGGTCACCCGAGGCATGGTCGGCACCCTGCGGCACTCGCTCGTCAGCGATGTTCCCGGCGGGCATCGAACGCCGCGACGACCCGCTTCGGCGCGGTCAGCCGCCACGCATCCTCGATCAGTTCCGCCAACTCGACCGTGTCGACCGCGGCGAAAACCACGTCGATCCAGCCGTAGCGCCCGAAGAACGGGGCCGCGCGGAACACGTCCGGATCCTCGTGGAGCAGGGCCGCCTGGGTGTCCACGGTGGCTTTGAGGCAGACCGTGGCCGCACCGTAACCCAGGAGGCCGAACATCTTGTTCCGCACCCGGTACGTGGGTTGGTCACCCCAGCTGTCCACCACCACTTCACGTGCCTCGGGCAGCGCCAGCATCATCGCGCGCACACTGTCCGCGCTGGGCATGGGATCTCCTCGGTCGGCGGACAGGGCCACCCAGTTGTACACCCGACCCGCGACAGGGAACGGACGGCCGCGAGTGCTGGGTACCCTGGCCGCGTGCACACCCCCGGCCCCCGCATCCTCGTAGTCGACGACGAAGCCGCCCTGGCGAAGGTGGTGGCCAGCTATCTCGAACGGGAGGGCTTCGAGGTCGCGCTCGCCTACGACGGACCGACGGCCGTCGCGCTGGCTCGGCAGACGGACCCGGTGCTCGTGGTGCTCGACCTGATGCTGCCGGGATTCGACGGCATCGAGGTGTGCCGGCAGCTGCGGACCTTCTCGGACGCGTACGTGCTCATGCTCACCGCCCGTGGCGACGAGGTGGACAAGGTGATCGGCCTGTCGGTGGGCGCCGACGACTACGTCGTGAAGCCTTTCGGGCCACGGGAGCTCGTCGCCCGGGTGCGTGCCATGCTGCGCCGGCCCCGCAGTGGCACCGCGGCGGAGGCACCGCGCCGGATCGGCGGGCTCGTCGTCGATCCGGTGTCGCGCACCGTCTCGGTCGACGACGCGCCGGTGGAGCTGACACGCACGGAATTCGATGTGCTGCTGGCACTTTCGGATCGACCTTCGGCGGCGCTCTCACGCCGGCAGATCATCGACGAGGTGTGGGGGCCGAACTGGTTCGGCGACGAGCACATCGTCGACGTCCACATCCGCGCCCTGCGCCGCAAGCTCGGCGACGATGCCGCCGCCCCGCGCTTCGTCCGGACCGTGCGCGGGGTCGGGTATGCGATGGAGGCCGCGCGGTGAACCGGCTGGGACTGCGCGGGCGGCTGCTGATCGCGCAACTGCTCGTGCTGTTCGTCGGGGCCGCGACGCTCACCGTCGTCGCGACGCTGGTGGCCGCCCCGCTGTTCCACTACCACCTCGCCCACGCGGGCGTGGAGGACACGCAGGTCCGCCTTCACACCGAGGAGGCGTTCGCGCAGGCCGGGGCGGTCGCGCTCGCCGCCGGGGCAGCCGTCGCGCTCGGTGCCGCGGCGATCACGTCCGTGGTCCTGGTGCGCCGCATCACCGCGCCGGTGGGCCGGCTGGTGGAGGCCGCGGGCCACGTCGCCCGCGGCCGCTACGACGTGCCGATCACCCGGTCCGGCGACGCGGACTTCGCCCGGCTCGAGAACGCCTTCGCCGACATGGCGGGCCGCCTGCACAGCACGGAGCTCTCACGACGCCGGCTGCTCGACGATCTCGCCCACGAACTGCGCACACCCGTGGCCACGCTCGAGGCCTACCTCGAGGGCATCGAGGACGACGTACTGCCCGCCGACGCCACCTCGTGGCAGGTGATGCACCACCAGCTCGACCGGCTGCGGCGTCTCGTGTCGGACCTGTCCGACCTCTCCGCGGCGGACGAGCACGCGCTCGCCCTGCACCCCGAGGAGGGCGACCTCGCCGCGGCGGTGACGGCATCGGTCTCGGCCGCGGCACCGCGGTTCGCCGACAAGCAGGTCGGGCTCGGGACGGAGCTGCCCGAGGCGCTGCCGCCGGTCCGGTTCGATTCGCAGCGAGTGGCGCAGATCCTGGCGAACCTGCTCGAGAACGCCCTGCGTCACACGCCGGCCGGGGGCCGGGTGGTCGTCACGTGCGAGCGCGCGGACCGGGCGGCCGTGCGGGTGCGGGTCCGCGACACGGGCGACGGCATCCCCGCGGATCAGCTCGACGCGGTGTTCGAGCGGTTCCACCGGATCGATCCGGCCCGCAGCCCCGGCGGCAGCGGCCTGGGCCTGACCATCGCGCGCAGTCTCGCCCGCGCCCACGGCGGCAATCTCACGGCCGCGAGCGACGGGCCGGGGCGCGGTGCCCGCTTCGACCTGACCCTGCCCACGAACGGGAATCAGGCGGAGACGACCGCGTCGAGAACGCTGTAGAACATGCCGAGCCCGTCGTCGCTGGGACCGGTGAGCGCTTCGGTGGCGTGCTCGGGGTGCGGCATCAGGCCGACGACGCGGCCGTTCGCCGACGAGATGCCCGCGATGCCGCGCTGGGAGCCGTTCGGGTTGTCGCCGGCGTAGCGGAACACCACGCGGCCCTCACCCTCGAGTTCGTCCAGCACCTTCTCCGAGGCCTGGAACCGGCCCTCACCCGACTTGAGGGGCACCAGGATCTCGGCCCCGGCCTCGTAGCGGGTGGTCCACGCGGTGGTGTTCGACTCCACCTTCAGCCACTGGTCGCGGCAGATGAAGTGCAGGCCCTCGTTGCGGGTGAGGGCCCCCGGCAGCAGACCCGCCTCGCACAGCACCTGGAAGCCGTTGCAGATGCCGAGCACCGGCATCCCGCCCCGAGCGGCCTCGACGACCTTGCCCATGACCGGGGCGAACCGCGCGATGGCGCCGCAGCGCAGGTAGTCGCCGTAGGAGAAGCCACCCGGCACGATGACCGCGTCGACTCCCCTCAGGTCGGCGTCGCCGTGCCAGAGGCTGACGGCCTCACCGCCGGCGAGTTCGACGGCGCGGGCCGCATCGATGTCGTCGAGCGTGCCCGGGAAGGTGATGACTCCGACGCGGGCACTCATGCGTCACCGTCGATCCGCCGCACGGTCCAGTCCTCGATGACCGTGTTGGCGAGCAGAGCCTCGGCGATCTTCTCGACCTCGGCGTCGTCGACGCTGCCGTCGACCTCGAGCTCGAAGCGCTTTCCCTGACGGACGTCGGACACGCCCGCGAAGCCCAGTCGCGACAGCGCCCCGACAATGGCCTGGCCCTGAGGATCGAGAATCTCGGCCTTGGGCATGACTTCGACGACGACACGAGCCACGTGCTGCTCCTCGGTAGTAGTGCTGGCGCCCGGGGACGGACACCGGACAGCCCGCAGTTTACCGGCCGACCCGAGCCGGTCCGGAATCGGCAGGGCCCGACGCCGGCGGCCCCGTCACGGCTGTGGCGGCCCCGGCTCGGCGAGCGACGCCGTGAAGTTCTCGACGATCTCGGCCGCGAGGGTGCGGACCTTGACGTTCGTCGCCTGCGACATCGCCGACAGCTGCGCGAACGCGGTGTCCGCGTCGACCCGGTGCGCTGCCATGAGCAGGCCCACGGCCCGGCTCGTGACACTCCGTGTGTCCAAGGCGGTCCGGAGCGAGGCGGCCTCGCGCTCGCCGGCGGCGAGCAACGCCTCCCGCAGCCGCGACATCTCCAGGTGCACGCGGACCCGGGCGATCAGCTCGCTGGGATGGAACGGCTTGACGACGTAGTCGTCGGCACCGGCCCGCAGCCCCTCGACGGCGGACTCCGATCCGGCCCGGGCCGTGAGCAGGATCACCGGCAGCCGCACCAGCCGTTCGTCGCCCCGCACGTCCTGCAGCAGCGACAACCCGCTACGTCCGGGCAGCATGACGTCGCTGAGGAGCAGGTCGGGAACCTCCGTCCGGATCCGCTCGAGCGCGGACTCGGCGTCGGCGGTGACGTCGACGTGCCAACCCTGCGCGGCGAGCAGGTCGACGAGATGGTCACGCATGTCCGCGTTGTCCTCGACGAGGAGCAGGCGCGGTTGCCCCTCGCGCGGTCCGGCGCCGGGGGTCGCGACGGGCCGCCACGCCTCGGCCTCCCCCAGATACGCCGCGCCGGCGGACGCCACGACGTCGTCCGCGGCGCGTGGTGCCGGCTGCGCGCTCGGCACCGCGGGCACCGTCACCGTGAACACCGAGCCGTGCGGGGCGACGGCGTCGACGGACACCGAACCACCCAGGGCGGCAACGAATTGCGCGACAAGAGACAGCCCGATGCCCGAGCCCTCGCGGCTGCGGCCGGACCGGTCGCCGATCTGGTAGAAGCGGTCGAAGATCTTGCCCCGCTCGGCCTCCGCGATGCCTGTGCCGGTGTCGGCGACACGCAGCACCAGGTTCGCCCCGTCACCCCGCAGGGACACGGCGACCGATCCCTCCGGCGTGAACTTCATCGCGTTGGACAGCAGGTTCAGCACGATGTGCGTCCACATCGCCCGGTCGGTCGCCACGTACCGGGTCGGCACATTGTCGACGTCGACGAGGAGCGCGAGCCCCGCGCGGTCCGCGGCGTCGCGGAACAGTTCGGCGGCCTCGCGCGTCACCGCGACGATGTCGGTGGGCTCGGTGTGGGCGTCGAGCCGGCCGGCGTCCCCACGCGCAACGTCGAGCAGCATGTCGACGAGCCGCTGCAGGCGCAGGGCGGCCCGCCGCGCCGCCGCGACGGCGTCGACCTGGGCGGGTGGCAGCGCGGCGGCGTGCTCGTCGAGCAGGGTCTGCAGCGGCCCGAGGAGCAGCGTCAGCGGGGTGCGGAACTCGTGGCTGACGTTCTCGAAGAACCGGCTCTTGGCGGCGTCGAGCTCGGCGAGTTCGGCCGCCCGCCGGCGTTCGGCCTCGTAGGCCTGCGCATCGGACAGAGCCGTGGACACGCGGACCGCGACCATATCGAGGAACACCCGGTACTGCTCGTTCAGCTCGCGGAACCGGCTGATGCCGAGCACGAGGGAGCCGGCCGGGCCACCAGCGGAGACCGGGAGCGGCAGGACCACCGCGGTGTCGCCGTCGCGGCCGAGGTCCGCGACGGTCTCGGCCTTGCCGGACTCGGCGACCCGGGCGATCACCTCCGGCAGGTCCGACGCGGCGCCGGGAGCGGTGCCGAACTCGGCGACCGTCACCGTCACCTCGTCGCGGCACAGGTGGGCACTGCCGAACGGCAGATCGTCCTCGTGGCCGGCGAGCAGGCCGAGCGCAGCCCGGCAGGCATCGTCGGCGGTATCGGTCTCCGTCATCGAGAGCTGGCCGAGTTCCCGCAGGACGGCGGCCCGGCGCTCGGCGAGCACCTGCTCGGTGACGTCCGTGGTGGCGACGAAGATGCCCGCGACGGTGCCGTCGGCGGCCCGGACGGGGCTGTAGGAGAACGTCCAGTACGTCTCTTCCGTGTAGCCGAATCGGTGCATGAACAACTGCATCCGCTCCGACAGGGTCGGCTCCCCGCGTTGCGCCTGGGCGAAGAGGGCGCCGACGAAGTCCCAGATCTCGCCCCAGCACTCGGAGGCCCGCTGGGCGACCGCCGCCGGAAACTTCTCGCCGAGGAGGGGCCGGAAGGCGTCGTTGAAGATCTGCACCAGTTCGGGGCCCCAGCACAGCAGCATGGGCACCCGCGACGGAACGACGGTCCGCACGGCCGCCGTCAGTTCGGGAGGCCAGGTGTCGATCGGCCCCAGCGCGGTCGACGCCCAGTCGGCGGCGCGGTGGGCGGTCGCGGTGGGATCCGATTCCGGGAACAGGGCGCGGGCCGAAGTCTCGTCGTTCACCTCGGTGTCGCCTCACATCCTTGCCGTCGGTCCTGTCGGAGGTTCTCAGGATAAGGCGGGCCGGCCCGCCGCTTTCCGGGCCTTGTCCCGCCCCGACGGCACGCGGCATTCCTGAAGATTCGATGAAGAGCACGTCCCGCCCTGGCGGTTCAATACCCCTAGGGGGTATAAATGGGGTGCACCCACGCAGAGGAGAATCGCGATGACCCGGCTCCTGCCCCTGACCGACACGGCCAGCGGCTGCCGCTGCGGCAGCCACCCCACCGAACCGACCGGACCGAGCAGTGAGGACCCCCGAATGAACACCCAGGCCTTCCCCGTCGTCGGCATGACCTGCGGCCACTGCGCCGGCGCCGTCACCGAGGAACTGCGCGCCCTGCCCGGCGTCGAGGACGTACACGTCGAACTGGTCGCGGGCGGCGTCTCCACCGTCACGGTGACCAGCGTCGACGGAATCGACGACGAGGCCGTCGCCACCGCGCTCGACGAGGCCGGCGACTACCGCCTCGCCCCGCAGTGACCCGCCGACCCGAGAAGGGACCCGCCCATGACCACGGGTGAGATGGTGCACGAGGTAGAACTCTCGATCGGCGGCATGACCTGCGCCTCCTGCGCGGCGCGCATCGAGAAGAAGCTCAACCGGATGGACGGCGTGACCGCCACCGTCAACTACGCGACGGAGAAGGCGAAGGTCACCTATGCGCACGGGGTCGCCCCCGACGACCTCGTCGCGACGGTCGAGGCGACCGGCTACACCGCCGCGCTCCCCGCCCCGCCCCGGGCCGAGGAGGCCACCGAGGCCGCCCCCGAACCGGACGAGGCCGCCGCCTGGCGTCAGCGCCTGACCGTCTCCGCGGTCCTCACCGTGCCGGTGGTACTGCTGTCGATGATCCCGGCGCTGCAGTTCGACAACTGGCAGTGGCTGACCCTGACCCTCGCCTCCCCCGTCGTGGTGTGGGGGGCACTGCCGTTCCACCGCGCCGCCTGGACCAACGCCCGCCACGGCGCCGCCACGATGGACACCCTCATCTCCGTCGGCGTCACGGCCGCGTACCTCTGGTCGCTGTGGGCGTTGTTCTTCACCCACGCCGGCATGACCGGGATGCGGATGACGTTCGACCTGCTCCCCACCGGAAGCTCCGAGCCGCACATCTATCTCGAGGTCGCCGCCGCCGTCACCACCTTCATTCTCGCGGGGCGCTATTTCGAGGCCCGCGCCAAGCGGCAGTCGGGCGCGGCCCTGCGGGCACTGCTCGACATGGGCGCCAAGGACGTCGCCGTGCTGGGCGACGGTGACACCGAAACCCGGATCCCGATCGGCCGGCTCACCGTCGGCGACCGGTTCGTCGTGCGTCCCGGCGAGAAGATCGCCACCGACGGCGTCGTCGTCTCCGGCACCTCCGCCGTCGACGCGTCGATGCTCACCGGCGAACCCGTGCCCGTCGAGGTCGGGCCCGCGGACCCCGTCGTCGGCGCGACCGTCAACGCTGGCGGCCGGCTCGTGGTCCGCGCGACCCGCGTCGGCGCCGACACCCAGCTCGCTCAGATGGCGCGGCTGGTGACAGAGGCGCAGAACGGCAAGGCCGAGGTGCAGCGGCTCGCAGACCGGGTGTCGGCGGTGTTCGTCCCGATCGTCATCGGGCTGTCGCTACTCACCCTCGCCGGCTGGCTCCTCACGGGCAACTCGGTGACCGCGGCGTTCACCGCTGCCGTCGCAGTACTGATCATCGCCTGCCCCTGCGCGCTGGGCCTCGCGACCCCGACCGCACTGCTCGTCGGCACCGGCCGCGGCGCCCAGCTCGGCATCCTGATCAAGGGACCGCAGATCCTCGAATCCACCCGCCGCGTCGACACCGTCGTGCTCGACAAGACGGGCACCGTCACCACCGGCCGCATGGCCGTGGCCGCGGTGCACGCGGCGGACGGCGACTCCGAGGACGAGGCGCTGCACCTGGCGGGGTCGCTCGAGCACGCCTCCGAGCACCCCATCGGGCGCGCCGTCGCCGACCGGGCCGCGGGCACCGGGGCTCTCTCGCCGGTGGAAAGCTTCGAAAACCACGGTGGACGAGGGGTTTCCGGTGTCGTCGACGGACACGCCGTGCTCGCGGGCCGGCTGTCCTGGCTGCGCGACGAGTGGTCGCTGACCGCGCCCGAATCGCTGCGACGGAGCGCCGGGGCCGCCGAGGCCGAGGGCCGCACACCGGTGTGGATCGCCTGGGACGGGCGCATCCGGGCGATCGTTGTCGTCTCGGACACCATCAAGGACACCTCCGCGTCGGCGATCGCCGATCTGCGCGAACTCGGCCTGCGGCCGGTGCTGCTCACCGGCGACAACCGCAGCGCCGCCGAGACCGTCGCGAAGCAGGTCGGCATCGACGAGGTCATCGCCGAGGTCCTGCCCGCCGACAAGGTCGACGTGGTCAAGAGGCTGCAGGACGAGGGCCGGGTCGTCGCCATGATCGGCGACGGCGTCAACGACGCGGCCGCCCTCGCCCAGGCAGACCTCGGACTGGCGATGGGCACCGGCACCGACGTCGCGATCGAGGCCTCCGACCTGACGCTCGTGCGCGGCGACCTGCGGGCCGCTCCCGACGCGATCCGGCTCGCCCGCGCCACCCTGCGCACCATCAAGGGCAACCTGTTCTGGGCGTTCGCCTACAACGTCGCGGCCCTGCCGCTCGCGGCGCTCGGGTTGCTCAACCCGCTGATCGCCGGCGCGGCGATGGCGTTCAGCTCGGTGTTCGTGGTCAGCAACAGCCTGCGGCTGCGGCGGTTCAGCCCCCGCTGAGGCCCGCACCCACGACGCGCTGCCGGCGGAAGGTCTCCGATTCGCCGGCAGCGCGTCGTCGTGCTGTGTCACGCTCGTGCCATGGAGGCGGAGCGGGACCAGCTGCTGCTCACGGTGCGTAACCTCGCCCGGTTCCACCGCGAGCACGAGAAGTTCTATTCCGAATCGCCGTTCCACGACGTGATCCGGCTGCACCGCAGCTCACGTGCCCTGAAGGCGCTCGCCGAGCGGTGGTCGGTCGTCGCACCACTCGAACGGACGTCGCCGAGCCCGTTCGCCGGCGCGCCCGACCTCAACGACGATCGGGCCACCGAGACGCTCGGCATCCTGTTCATGGAGAGCGGCGACGAACCCGCCGAGATCACCAGACTGAAGGCCGACCTCGGGGCGCTCGCCGAGGCGAACCGGACGACCGGGCAGTGGCTCGCCGACGCCATGGCGACCGCCTGGGACGTGCTCGAGGCGCTGCTGGCCTACCCGGGCCTGGCGGACCTGCTCGCCGAACGGCACCGCATCGTCACCAACGACTGGCAGTGCGCGACGACGGCCCAACTCGTCGCCCGCAACCTCGACCGGGCGGTCGCGATCCTGGGACGCATCGACTTCACCGCAGCCGCCCTGCGCGCGGACCTCGCCGGGGACCGCATCGCGCCACGTTACGTCTTCTCGGCCGCGGAAATGATCGACCACGCCGCCGATCTCGCGGCGCAGAGCGCGGTGCTGACGCACGAGAACGAGCGGCGCTGGCGGATCTTCCACGATCGGGTCGAGCAGATCGTCGCCGGCCCGGAGCCGTAGCACCGGCCGCTCAGCACCCCTGCGTGTCGAGGAGGACACAGTCCCACGTGACGGTCCGCTCCGCCGGGATGCGGCCACCGCCCTCCCACAGCGTCGGCGGCCCGGACGGGTGCACCGAATACCAGCCCGGATACCGGGTCGGCGTGCGATTCGCGAGCTGGGTGATCCAGCCCCGGCGCACGATCCGGCCCCGCGCGGTCGGCACCGTGCGGTGGAACACACCGAGGTAGCGGTCGTAGAGCAGGCAGCCGGAGACCGTGTCCCGCCCGTCCTCCGGATATCCGGGCGGGAGCAGCGCCGACACCCCGTCGCCGAGGTGCGCGACCCGGTCGAACCCACCCGGCGTGCTCGCCGGGACCCGCTCGACGTGAGCGGGCAGGTTCCGGCTGATCAGTTCCGGCGGCAGCATGTGCGGCAGGCACCACTCGGTCGTGCCCTCGATCGTGTCCCCGACGTGCAGCCGTTCGTAGCCGGGTTCGAGGTCGACGAGCATCCAGATCCTCACGCCCGCCACCCTCGCCGACCGGCCGGCACCCGAGCGAGCGGACCCGAGGGCGCAGCAGTGTTCCCGTCGTTACCGACCCGGGCACCGATCGGAGTCGGCTCGGTGAAACGATGCATCATCACAGCCCGGTGCACTCGACGAAGGCCCGGAGGGCGACGCCTCCGGGCACCGGGATACCGTGCGGCCGCCCTACCCGCCGCGGGCGCTGCCGTCACGGATTCCGCTGCGACGTCACCCGATCCAGCACGCCAGCTCGTCGGCGCGCGGATCGGCCACCACCGGATCACCCTCACCGCCGAACACCCGGACCGGCCGCGAGGCACCGATCGGCGCCCATCCCGGACCTCCCGTGGTCGCGAACTGCACCCAGGCGCGGTGCATCTCGTCGGCGAGGGCCTGCGGGGGCCGATCGCCGGTGAGCCGGTGGGAGACGTCGAGGCGGTCGAAGACGAACGCGATCTCGAGGGCATGGCACGCCCGCAGATCCTGCACCGGGCTCGGCCAGGCGAACTCGTACAACCACGCCGTGCCACCGCGGCGGGCGACCGCGTCGGCCAGGGTGACCGTGCCCGACCGGAAGGCGTAATCGGTGAGGACGGCGGCGAGCACGTCGCCGGGAGTCGCGCCCGGCCGGTGGGCCGCGTACAGGTCGGCGAGCGCGGGATCGATCCCGTACCGCTGCAGGACGAACGGCAGGTTGTCGTCGGTGATCGCCGCGGCGATACCGGTCGGCACCAGGAAGAAGCGGAACTCGTCCGTGGTCGTGCCGGCCAGCACCGGCACACCCGTGCCCGCTCCGGCGGCGATCGCGTCGATCGGCAACGACGGCAGAATCTCCCCGTCGATCGTCGGGAACATGCTCATCACGCCCAAGCCGCGCTGCACCACCGACCCGCCCCACCGGGCCGGGTCCGGATTCTGGGCGAGGTCGAGCCCGAGAGCGTCCTGGGCCGCCTGCAGGACGTCCGGGGCGAGGGCCCCGAACGCCTCGGCCGTGGCCGGCACACCCAGGCGGTCGGCGAGGACAGCCCCCACCCGGCGCGCGTCCTCGAGGTCCGAGGCGGCCGTGGCGTTGCCGCTCTGCACGACGGCGCGGTGGAACAGTCCGCTCGCGGCGGGCGAGGCCAGCAACGTGGCCACGCTCATCCCGCCCGCCGACTCGCCGAACACCGTCACGTTGTCCGGGTTGCCGCCGAAGGCCCGGATGTTGTCCTGCACCCAGCGCAGCGCGGCGAGCTGATCCAGCAGGCCACGATTGTCCGGCGCGCCGTCGAGCGACAGGAACCCGGTGACGCCGAGCCGGTAGTTGATGCCGACCAGCACCACACCGTCGCGCGCGAAGGCGCGTCCGTCGTAACTGTCGATCCGGTTCGAGCCGCGGGTGAACGCGCCACCGTGGATCCACACCATCACCGGCAACCCGGAGGCGCCCGGATCGGGTGTCCACACGGACAGATTCAGGCACTCGTCGCCGGGTGCGATGACGTTGCCGAGCAATGCGGCCGCCGGAGCGGCGTACGGCGCCTGAGGGCAGGTGGGGCCGGGCGCGGTGGCGTCGCGGACACCGTCCCAACGCGGCGCCGGGCCCGGGGCCGCGAACCGCACCGCCCCCACCGGGGCGGCCGCGTACGGAATGCCCAGAAAGGCCCACACTCCGTCGGTCGGCGTGCCCCGAACCGTTCCCCCGGTCGTCTGCACCGTATCCGTCATGCCCCGATCCTCTCCTCGCAGCTCCTCACAACGCCACCCACCCGAGCGAATGTATCGCTGATCTCCGTAGGCCGACGGAAAGTCACATTCGCTCGGTCCGACGGCTCCTATGCTGAGTTGGACGGTCGTCGACTTTCCGCCCAGCCGAGGAGGCGCGGCATGCGAGCACTGGTGGTGTACGAATCGATGTTCGGGAACACCCGTCACGTGGCGGAAGCCGTCGCGCGCGGGCTGGGACCGGCGGACGCGGTGCGCACGGTCCCCGTGACGCAGGCGCATGAGGAGAACCTGTCCGAATACGACCTGGTGGTCGTCGGCGGCCCGACGCATGCGCACGGCATGAGCCGGGAGTCGACGCGCCACGGCGCGGTCGAGCAGGCCGAGAAACCCGACAGCGGGCTGACGCTCGAGCCGGACGCCGAGAGCGAGGGCGTCCGCGAGTGGCTCGATTCGCTGCCGGCCGGCGGCGGGAAGGCCGCATCGTTCGACACGCGCATCGACATGGCGGCCGTCCTGACCGGGCGCGCCGGCAAGGGCATCGCCAAGAAGCTGCGCAAGCACGGGTTCGAGCTCGTCGCCGATCCGGAGAGCTTCCTCGTCGACAAGCAGTCGAAGCTCGAGCCCGGCGAGGAGGATCGGGCCGAGCAGTGGGGCCGCTCGCTCGCCCAGCAGGCAGCGAGCGGGTCCGAGGAGCTGCGCTGACCCGCCCGCGGGCCGAGCGAATGTATCGCTCATCTCCGTAGGCCGACGGAACGATACATTCGCTCGGCGCAACCCGGACGCGAGATCGCTCGGCGCGCCGCGGCACGCGACGGTCCATACTCGGGTGCATGCGACTGACCCACTTCGGACATTCCTGCCTGCTCGTGGAGCACCTGGGCGCGACGATCCTGTTCGACCCGGGGAATTTCTCGCACGGCTTCGAGGGCATCACGGGGCTCGACGCGATCCTGGTCACCCATCAGCACCCGGACCACGCCGACCCGGCGCGACTGCCGGCGCTGGTGGAGGCCAACCCGGGGGCCGCCCTGTACGCGGACCCGCAGACCGCCGCTCAGCTGGGCGGCGGCTGGAAGGCCGTGCTCCCGGGCGACGCATTCACCGTCGGTGACGTGCGCGTGCGCGGCACCGGAGGCCGGCACGCCGTCATCCACCCGGAACTGCCGGTCATCGACAACACCGCCTATCTGCTCGGCGACGCCGAGAACCCGGCGCGGCTGCTGCATCCGGGCGATTCGCTGTACATCCCGAACGAAGAGGTCGACGTGCTCGCGCTGCCCGCCGCGGCACCGTGGCTGAAGATCTGGGAGTCGGTGGACTATCTGCGCGCGGTCAATCCGCGGGTGGCCGTGCCGATCCACCAGGGCATCGTCGCGGAGCAGGCCACCGGCATCTTCTACGGCCGTTACTCCGAGATGGCGCCGGAGGGCACCGAGTTCCGGGTGCTGCCCGCCGAGGATTCGGTCGAGGCGTAACCGCCGGTGCGTCCTTTGGGCTGCAGTAGCCGCCCAAAGGACGCACCGGCCGCGTCAGCGGCCTGCGGCCCTCCCGGCGGCGCGGCCGGAGAAGATGCAGCCGCCGAGGAACGTGCCCTCGAGCGAGCGGTAGCCGTGTACCCCGCCGCCGCCGAATCCGGCGACCTCACCGGCGGCGAACAGGCCCTCGAACACCGAGCCGTCGGCCTTCAGCACCCGGCCCGACAGGTCGGTTTCGAGACCGCCCAACGTCTTGCGCGTCAGCAGGTGCAGCTTGACCGCGATCAGCGGTCCGGCCTTGGGATCGAGCAGCCGGTGGGGGGCGGCGATGCGGGTGATCCGGTCCGGCAGGTAGGCGCGGGCCGCGCGCATCGCCGCGACCTGCAGATCCTTGGTGTACTTGTTCGCGATCTCGCGATCGCGGGACTCGACGACCTGCTTGACCGTCGCGTAGTCCAGCGGCGCATCCGGGGTGATCTCGTTCATTCCTGCCACCAGTTCGGCGAGGGTGTCGCGGACGACGAAGTCGACGCCGCGGCGCTTGAACGCCTCCACCGGTCCGGGTGCGCCGGGCTTGACCCGCTGCAGCACCTTGCGGATGTCGCGTCCGGTCAGGTCCGGGTTCTGTTCCTGGCCGGAGAGCGCGAACTCCTTCTCGATGATCTTCTGGTCGAGCACGAACCAGGTGTGGTCGTGGCCGCTGCGCACGATGTGCTCGAGCGTGCCGAGGGTGTCGAAGCCCGGGAACAGCGGCACCGGCAGTCGCTTGCCGGTGGCGTCGAGCCACAGCGACGACGGGCCGGGCAGGATGCGGATGCCGTGGTTGGGCCAGACGGGGTCGTAGTTGGTGATGCCCTCGGTGTAGTGCCACATCCGGTCGCGGTTGACGACGCGCCCGCCGGCGCGTTCGGTGATCTCGAGCATCCGCCCGTCGACGTGCGCCGGCACGCCGGTGAGCATGTGCTTCGGCGGGTCTCCCAGCCGCTTCGGCCAGTTCTTCTTCACCAGGTCGTAGTTGCCGCCGATGCCGCCCGACGTGACGATCACCGCGCCGGCCGAGAGTTCGAACTCGCCGGTCGCCACGCGCGACGACGCCACGCCCCGCGCCGCCGACGACGGCTCGAGCACAGTTCCGCGCACCCCGGTGACGGCGTTGCCGGTGACGACGAGGTCGTCGACGCGGTGCCGGTTCCGCAGGATCACCCGGCCGCGCTCGACGCCGTCGAGCACCCTGCGGGCGAAGATCTCGACGAGGGCCGGTCCGGTGCCCCACGTGATGTGGAAGCGCGGCACGGAGTTGCCGTGACCGCCGGCGTCGTAGCCGCCGCGTTCGGCCCAGCCGACCATGGGGAACAGCTTCAGCCCGCGTTCCTTCAGCCACGCGTGCTTTTCTCCGGCCGCGAACTCGACGTAGGCCTGCGCCCAGCGGCGCGGCCAATAGTCCTCGTCCTCCCGGTCGAAGGCGGCGCTGCCCATCCAGTCCTGCAGGGCCAGGTCGTACGAGTCGCGGATGCCGAGCCGGCGCTGCTCGGGGGAATCCACGAAGAACAGCCCGCCGAACGACCAGAAGGCTTGTCCCCCGAGGTTGTGCGAGTTCTCCTGGTCGACGAGCACCACGGTGCGCCCGGCGTCGATGAGTTCGGCCGTGGCGACGAGCCCGGCCAGGCCGGCGCCCACCACGATCACGTCTGCGTCCATGCCCGCCAACCTACTGCAGGGTAGGTTCGTGTGGGCGGATCTTCGGGCTCAGGCCGCGCCGAGTGTGCGCAGGCGCGGCGGCCAGCGGTAGACGGAGGGCTGCGCCTCGAGGTGCAGGGCGAGGTCGATCGCGTCGAGCATCGCCTGCCGCGGCCCCGGCCGGTCGAGTTGCTTGCCGGAGATCGACAGCCGCAGCAGCCCGCCGCGCCGTGCGACCCGGGCGGCGCCGATGACCATCGCCCGGCACCACCACGGTTCGGCCTTGGCGCCCTCGCCGATGCCGAACACCCGTGCATGGGTGACGGTATCGCGGTCGAGGTCGTGGATTCCGGCGGCGCCGGCCAGGAGCCGGAAACCGGTGGCGGGCAGCGCCGCGACGGCCCCGGGCGAGGCGAGCCAGCGCGGCGGCGCGAACAGCCGGGTCCGCAGCCCCGTCTCCTCGAGCACCCGGTCGGCGGCGAGCAACCGCAGCCGCGCCTCGTGTTCGGGCAGGACCGCGAACTCGGCGCGCCGCCGCTTGGTCGCGGCCTGATCGTAGCCGTGGAGCACGATGGCGTCGCCGCCCTCGCGACGCTCGAGCAGCCACTCCTGGGTGTGCGGGTCGCGCGCCAGCCGGTAGTGATCCTTCAGTCGCGGCGCGACGAGCAGCGACAGCGGCACGCCGCGGGCGTCCATCTCCCGGGCGAAGTCGTCCACCGCCGGGCGGGTTTCGTCCCTGATGCCCGACACCGACACGATCAGCTGGCCGCTCATGGGCTCCACGGTGCCAGGGCCGGGTGAACGTCAGGCGTCGCGGACCTGAAGGGTTTCGGCATGCACGGCGTCGGCGAGGGGCCGGCCGGTCCGCCACCCGAACCGTTCGAGGTCCGGCACCTCCTGCAACCGCGTCACGGGGCCGACGCACAGCCACGCGATCGGCCGCACCGGGGTCCGCGCCCCGACGAAGTCGGCGAGGAACGCCTCGTCGTAGAACGAGACCCAGCCGACACCGAGTCCTTCGACGGTCGCCGCGAGCCACAGGTTCTGGATCGACAGCACCGCCGAGAACACGCCCACGTCGTCGATCGTGTGCCGGCCGAGGATGTGCTGCCCGCCCCGCGACGGGTCGTAGGTGACCACGATCCCGGTGCCGGACTCGGCGATGCCCTCGACCTTGATGGGGTCGAAGGTGCGCCGCCGCTCCTCCGGCAGCGAGTCCGCGAACGCGCGACGGCATCCGGCGACGTGGTCGGCGAACTCGGCGAGCCGCTGCGGGTCGCGGACCACCACGAAGTCCCACGGCTGGGTGTTGCCGACGCTGGGCGCGGCGTGCGCCGCACCCAGCACCCGCCACAGGACCTGCTCGTCGACGCGCTCGCCGGTGAACTCCGCGCGGACGTCGCGGCGCGCACGGATCACGTCGTACAGGGCCGCCCGCGCATCGATGGTGTCGGTCATCGCGGTCAGCGGGGCAGCGCGGCTTCGATGGCCGCGATCACCTCGGGGGCGTCGGGCTCGGTGCGCGGCCGGAACCGGGCGACGACGTTCCCGTCCGGCGCGACGAGGAACTTCTCGAAGTTCCACTGCACGTCGCCGGCCTCCCCGTTCGCGTCGGGGTGCTGGGTGAGCTCGGTGTAGAGGGGGTGCCGGCTCTCGCCGTTGACGTCGATCTTCTCCATCAGCGGGAACGTGACGCCGTAGTTGGTGGAGCAGAAGGTCCGGATCTCCTCGGCGGTGCCCGGCTCCTGGCCCATGAACTGGTTGCACGGCACACCGACCACGGTCAGGCCCCGGTCCGCGTACTCGACGGCGAGCTTCTCGAGCGCCGTGTACTGCGGGGTCAGGCCGCACTTGGAGGCGACGTTGACCACGAGGACCGCGCGGCCGTCGAACTCGGCGAGGGAGGTGGGCACCCCGCCGAGGGTGTTGATGCCGATGTTCTGCAGAGAAGTCGTCATGCCGCCCGACGTTAGTCGCGGCGGTCCCGGGTGCGGTAGTGCGCCCGGAAACCGCCGCGAACCGGCACGTCAGAGTGCGGCGACGACCGCGAACGCACCGAGGGCGACGAGCACGGCGCCGGTCAGCGTCTGCACGCGGCGGTCGACCACGCACATCGCCGACAGGAAGCCCGGCATCGACCCGCCGCCGCGGGTGTGCAGGATCGCCAGCAGGCTCGGCAGGCACCGGCCGAGCGAGACGAGCGTGAACAGGGCGGCGCCGAGCGCCGGGGAGCCGACCACGGCGACGCCGAGCACCAGCAGGTAGTACGCGCTCGACCGGATGAAGATCACGAAGCCGGGTCCGATCATGGCGCCGAAGAGCAGCGAGACCTTCCACGGGGCCATCGACCGGCGCAGGTGCCGCGGCAGCTGCCGGCGGCGCATCGGCGTCGGCAGCGTCACCAGACCCAGCTCGTGCAGACCGTAGGCGAACGCGACGACGCCCCACGCGACGAGCGCCCACGTCACCGGGACGGATCCGGCGACGAGCGCACCGAGCGCGCCGACGAGCGCACCGGTGGGGGCGCCGGTCGCGACCGACCCGAGCGCGTGCCAGCCGAGCCGGCGCACCGGCGTCGACGAGCCCGCGCGGTCGGGCTGCTTCGGAGCCGCGACGACGCCGGCGACCGACATGCCGCACGTCGACCAGTTCGCGGCCAGGGCGGTGACGGCGCCGGCACCCACGACCGCGGCGGTCGTCGCGGCGGGTCCCGACGGCGTGAGGAGCGCCGCCGCCCCGGCACCGGCGACGCCGGCGGCGGCGATCAGCGCCGCCCGGGTGCGCGACGGCACGGCCTTCTGCAGGGTGGGACGGATGTCCGGCACGTCCGTCGTCAGCGGCTCGTGCGTGAGTACTGCTGTCATGACTTCCTCCAAGGGGGTCGGTGTTCTCCGGATTCGGACGACTGGTTCAGGATTCGGTGACGGTGACGGTGCCGGTCATGTACCGGTGGACCGAGCAGGTGTACTCGTAGGTTCCCGGTTCGTCGAAGGTGTGGGAGTACGTGCCTCCCCCGGTGATCCCGCTGTCGAACCGCCCCTCCGACGTGACCTGGTGCAGCACCCCGCCGTCCTCGAACCGCCATTCGACGGTGCCGCCGGCCGGCACGGTCACGTCGGGCGGAGCGAAGTGGACGTTGCTGACGACCACCACCGCGTCCGGGGGCCGCTCGGACGGGCCGCAGGCCGTGACGAGCGGAAGCAGCAGGGCCGCAGCCCACCCCGGCCGCCGGGTCATTCCCGGACGATCACGGTGCCGACCATCATCGGGTGCGGCGTGCAGTGATAGGTGAACGTGCCGGCTTCGTCGAAGGTGTAGGAATACGTTCCCTCGGTGAGGAGTTCACTCTTCAGCTCCCCCTCGAGGGGGCCCTCGCCCACGACGTCGTGCGGCAGTCCGCCGTCGTCGAATCGCCATTCGACGGTCTGCCCCTTCTCGATCGTCACCGACTCCGGGTTGTAGGCCATGTTCCTCACCTCCACGACGACGGCCGGTTCGGCCGAACCTCCGGCGCTGCCGCACGCGGACAGGCTCGCCGCGGTCAGCAGGCCGGCGAGCAGGGTGACGGACCTTCTCATGGCGATTCCTCTCATCGGATGTACCGCAGGTTCGCGGTCATGCCGGCTTCGAAGTGGTAGGCGTTGTGGCAGTGGAACATCCATTCGCCCGGATTGTCGGCATCGAATTCGATCGCAAGTTCGGTGCCGGGCAGCACGTTGACCGTGTCGCGGCGCAACCCGCCGTACGCGCCGATCGCGAAGGTGTGTCCGTGCGTGTGCATGGGGTGCCACATGGTGGACGAGTTCTTCATCGTGATCCGCACGCGTTCACCCTGTTTCATGAGGAGGCGGCCGGCGTCGGCGCCGGCCATGCCCCACACGTAGCGGTCCCCTGCCTGGATCAGCTCGATCCGGTAGTCCCGGTCGGGTTCGCGCGGGTCGAGCCGCACGGTGTCGGCAGGCCGCAACGCGCTCTCCGCGAGGAGCCGGCCGCCGAGTTCGGGGATCGCATCGCCCACGTCGGCGTCGGCCATCGGCACCGCATCCGGGGTGCGCAGCACCGTCGAGGCATACCCTTGCCGCCCTTCGACCTTCGCGACGATCGGCCACACGCCCGACTTCACGGTGACGAGGACGTCGTAGCGTTGCGCCATTCCGACGACGATCGTGTCGGCGACGGTGGGCTGCACGTCGAAGCCGTCCGCCGCGACGATCGTGAGTTCGTGCCCGGCCACCGCGAACCGGTACGGGGTCTCCGCCGCCGCGTTGACGATCCGCAGCCGCAACCGCTGCCCCGCCACGGCGACGACCGGGGCGGGATCGTTCGGGGGACGACCGTTGATCAGGTGCAACGGATACGCGATGTGCTGGGTCATCCCGCCGAGGGGCGCGGAGTCGCCGTGCCCGGCGCTCACCAGCCGCCGGGCGACGTCCGTGTCGCCGGCCGGGTGTGCGCCGGGTGCCGCACCCCCGCCGTGGCCGCCGTGACCGCCGGAGATCGCGGGGTTGAGCGCCGCGAGCACGGCGTCGGGCGTGGTGCCCAGGCCGTCGACCCAGTCGTCGAGGACCAGGACGGCGTCGGCGTCGGCGCCGGTGCGGTCGTCGGGGTCCTCCACGATCAGGGCCCCGAACAGGCCGCGGTCGGCCTGCAGGCCGCTGTGCGAGTGGTACCAGTGGGTGCCGGGGTCCGGGACGACGAAGCTGTAGTCGAACGTCGTGCCCGGTGCGATCGCCGCCTGGGTGACGGGCGCTGCGCCGTCCATGTCGTTGCGGATCCGGATGCCGTGCCAGTGGAGCGTGGTGTCGGCGTCCAGGTCGTTGCGCACCGCGGCGTCGAGCCGGTCGCCCTTGCGTACCCGCAGTTCCGGGGCGACGGCGTGCCCGCCGTAGGTCCAGGTGTCGACCAGGCGTCCGCCCAGGTCGACGGTGGAGAATCCGGCGGCGAGCGCGAACGACGCCACGGTGCCGTTCCACCCGCGGGCGGCCTCGGCGGCGGCGATCTCCGGATCGGCCGGGGAAATGTAGTCGAGATCGGACGCCGCCGATCGTGTGTCCGAGCCGGCGGCCGCCGGCTGCGTACCGGACGATGCGGTAGCGCAGCCGGCGGCACCGAACCCGAGCGCGCTCATTCCCAGCGCCCCGGCTCCGAGGGAGCCCAGGGCGAGGAATCGGCGCCGGCCCAACCCGTTGTCGGGTTGTCTCATCCGATCACCTCGGGGGTGAGCAGGTCGGTGAAATCCTCGACGTTGCCGCTGATCTCCGCCGAGGAGACCTGTTGCCCGGTCGCGGCGTCGAACCCGACGATGCGCTGTGCCGCCTCGCCCTGACCCTCCGGATTGCCACCGAGGACGTAGAACGTCGCGCCGTCGACGGAGAACGCCATGCTCGCGATGTCGGTCAGCCCCAGGTCCTGCAGGTTCAGCGACCGGATCGGGGCGAGGTTCGCGGCGTCGGACAGCACGATGCGGGCCAGGTCGCCGCCGCGCGCGGAACTGGGATGGATCGGTGAGTCGGTGTAGGCGATCGCGATCCGGGTGCCGGTGTTGTCGATGACGTCGCTCGCGAACCGCCCGTCGGGCTGACCGGCGTTGCCGATCGGCGTCACCGCGCCCTGCGGCAGGCCGTTCGAGAAGTCGAAGACGTACACGTCGCCGTTCTCCCCGACCAGCAGGGCCTTGCGCGCCTCGGCGGCCCACCCGACCTTCCGGGCGCTGACGAAGTCCTCCGGCAGCACCTTCGCCCGGGCGGTCTCGGCCGGCACGCCGTCGTCGCCGACGGAGATCCGGATCAGCTCGCCGGTCTCCTCGCACACGCTGTAGATCTCGTGGTCCACGGTCCAGGTGAACGGTCCGCAGCCGACGATCTGCACGGCCCCGCTCTGCTGCTTCGTCTCGAGGTCCACGACGCGGACGCCGTAGAGCCCGTCGTCCCACGTGACGAAGTACCGCCCGTCGGAGGTGACCGCGTTGGAACCGGGCCGCGAGTGCACGCGCGCGACGTCGGGCAGCAGCGCCTCGGCGGGCTCGAGCAGATTCCCGGAGTAGGTGCTGACGGTGAAGTCCGCGGCCCCCCGCGAGCCGCGGGGGCGCCACACCTCGGCGGCGAGAACGGCCGGATCGGAGGGGGTCTCGCCGACGAAGCCGTGGATCACGGGGTCCCAGATGCCGGGGCCGACGACGATGCGGCTGCCGGCGACGCCCGTCTTCGGGTCGAGGACGTTGACGCCGAGCTCGAGCTTGCCGAATCCGCCTGCCACGGCGACGATCTGGTCACGTCGGATGGGGTCGATCTCGGCGACGTGCAGCGGTTCGGGGATGGTGTCGCCGATCTCCTGGTCGTCGTGGCCGAGCGAGATGCCCTCGCCGGGGGTGCTGAATTCGACGGTGGGATAGGCGACGTCGCCGGCGGTGTTCGCGTCGTCGCCGGACGAGCCGCAACCGGCGAGGGTGACGAGCAGCGCGAGCGGAACGACGGCCGCGGCGGGACGCACGAGGCGGCGGGAACGCGATGTCATGATCCGGCACCGACCTTCGGGCGGTCGGCGGGACGGGCCTGGCAGTCCTCGCCGATGATGGGGGCCATGGTGCAGGTGTACGACTGGGATTCGTCGGACACGCACCAGATGATCTCCTGGTCGTAGCTGCCCGAGACCGGGTTGTACATGACGGCCTGCATATCGGGCTCGCCGCAGAAGGCGTTGGAGCACGACGGGGCGCCGCAGCAGTCGTAGTAGGCGATCAGGTAGGTCTTGCCGGTGTCGGGGTTGGTGCAGCAGCCCACCCAGAATTCGGCGCCCGGCTTGCTGCCCGGCGCGCACGTGGTCACTCCGCCTCCGTTGCAGGCAGCGCAGGAGGTGCCGTCCATGTTGCACCAGCGCCAGTACTCGCACTCGGCGGGATCCTTGCCGTCGTACACGGGCACGAGCGGTTCCGGGCCGGGCTCGGGGGCGGGTTCCTGCGCGAACGCGGTGCGCGTCACCGGAAGCGAACTGATGAGCGCCACCCCCGACACGCCCATCGTCCAGCGGCCGAGGCGGCTGATCATCGAGCGGCGCGACACCTGTTCCGACATCCGGCGTCCGGTGCGGCTCATGAACGAGCCGCCCTTGCCGGCCATCCAGGCGGCTTGTTCCTTGACGGTCTCCTCGTCGACCGGATACCGGTTCTCGTACATCTCTTCCAACGCATCTCTCCGTTCGTCCAGGGGGAAGGCGGGATTCAGGCGCTCGCGGCGGCGCGGGCCTTGGCCTGTTCGTGCAGGTGCTGCAGCGACGGGGTGCCGGTCTCGAGGGCGTTGAGCAGGCTCTCGACCTGGGCCATGTGGTTGCACAGCCCCTTGGCGCGGATCCTGCCGTGCTCGTCGAGGATCACCCCGTAGGGGGTGGTGCCGACCTGGTAGGCGATGCCGACGTCGCGGCCGTCGACGTAGCTCAGTTCGGTGCCGATGTTGCTTCCGGCGAGGAACTGCCGGTGTTCCTCCGGTGTGCCGTCGGAGACGATCACGACGTCGAGGTCCTTCTCCGCCTTGGCCATCGCCCGGATGCCGGGCAGCAGGCTCTTGCAGGTGGAACAGGTGGGCGCCGTGAACAGCAGCAGCTGCGGCCTGTCGCGGTGGCCGCCGACGCCGACGGTGCGGCCCACATGGTCGGTGAGGCCCCGGAAGGACGGGCCGGCCTGCTCGATCTTCGGACCGGTGTCCATCATGCGGGCCCCGAGGGGGCCGAGCCGGACCTGTACCCGGCCGATCTCGCGGGCCAGCGCGAGCACCATCAGGAACAACACGGCGACCGCCACCACCAGCACGATGATCGCAACGAGAAATATGGTGTCCATCTGTCGTCCTGTCTCGGAAAATGTTGTGGAAGAAATGGTTTCAGGCCCCGTAGCGCGACACGGCAGAGACCGCGCGCAGTTCGATGGACGCGCCGGTCAGGTGCTCGTCGACGGGCCGGCGCCCGACGTGGACCACGGAGCGCAACTGGGCCACCGCGAGCCCGGCGGCGAGCGCGAGCGCCGCGAGCGCGATTGCCGCCACCTGCTGGAGCGCGGCGATCGTCGCGGGTCCGGTGAGGGCCAGCACGATCGACGCGGCGGCGAACGCACCGGCCCGCACGGAGTGGAACCAGCCGATGCGCGGTGCCTCGCCGTGGCCGCCGAACGCGAAGCAGCCGCAGTCGAGCTCGCGCCGGCCCTGCGCGAGGTTCACGGTGAGACCGACGAAGAAGCCGAGGAACAGCACCGCCGCGACAGCCGCGGCGGCACTGCCGGCGACGCCGAGCACCAGCAGGGCACCCACGGCGATCTCCGCGGCGGGCAACACCCGCGCGACCGCCCGTTCCAACACGGGCGGCAGCAGCCGATAGCCGCGGACGACGCGCAGCAGCCCCTCGTGATCGCCGGCCTTCGGCACCCCGGCGAGCAACAACGTCCCGCCGACGAGCGCCGCAACCACCGCCCAGATCATGGTCGTCCCCTTCGCAGTCGAGTGATCGTGCCGGTCAATCGTGCGCACCGGATGCGTCGCGAACGGGTCGTCGGGGAAACGTCCGGGGGCACCGCGAGTGGAACCGGCCGTGGCGGCGCGCCCCATGCGGACACTGCAGGTGGGACACGGTCTCCGGCGCTCGGGGGACCGTGTCCGCACGGGGCACGGGGCCGTGCGGTGGCGCGGGCCACAGCGCCGCGTCGGGCGGATTCCCACTTGCCGTCCACATGTCGTTCGCGGAGGTAACCGTCGCGTAACACCGCGGCGCTACGTTGTCCCTCGCCCTGAGGCGTTTCACCGCCCGAGGTGCCGGCACCGCCGGCTGCACGGACGCACAGACGGGATACGACGATCGTGACAACCGCACTCCGGGCCGCGATTGCCCGCTCACGGGACGCCGAAACCCATCGGGATCCGGTGTATTCGCCGCTGCGCGCCCTCGGCCGCCGTCAGCTCACCCCGATCGATCTGCTCGGCCAGTCCCTGTCGACGATCGCGCCGGCAACCGGGATGGTGTTCATCGCGCTGTGGATGGTGACCCACCGGCCGGGCGTCGGCGGTCTGCTGGCGATCGCGGGGACCACCGCCGTGGTGGTGCTGGTGGCGCTGTGCATCACGCAGTTCACGCGGCGCCTCGCCGCGGCCGGGTCGCTCTACAGCTTCGTGTTCCAGGGCCTGAGTGCCCGCGCGACCCTCACCACGGGCGCGGCGCTGCTGCTGGGCTATCTCGGCATCTCGATCTCGGTGATGTCGCAGGCCGCACAGAGCCTGCTCCGCATCGCAGACCTGCTCGGCATGCACGTGCCCGGCGCCGCGCCGTGGTCGGTCACGATCGGTCTCGTCGCGGTTGCCGTCGCGGTGATCACGGTGCGCGGCGTGCGGTTCGCGACGCGCGCCATCCTGCTCGTCGAGGCGTGCTCGCTCGTGCTCATCGTGGCGCTCATGCTCGGCACCCCGGCCGGTGCGGGCACGGCCACCACCGAACTGCCGGACGCACCCCTGAGCCTCATGCCGTTCCTCGCGATGCTCACCGTGCTGTCGATGGCGGGCTTCGAGAGCGCCGCGTTCTTCGGCCCGGAGGCCAAGCGGCCGTTGGTGACCGTCACTCGCACCGTGCTGATCTCCCCCGTCGTCGTCGGTGTCCTGTTCGTGTTCGCGGCGTGGGCCGCGTTGTCCGGCCACGGCGCCGTCGTCGTCGGCGCGTACTTCGACGGCACGGCGTCCGGCGCGAGCGTCGGTGTGGTGCTCGCGGTGCAGGCGGGCATGACGTGCTCGTGGCTCGCGTCGACCCTGGGGTGCGCGCAGGCGGGTTCCCGGCTGCTGTACTCGATGGGTGTCGAGCGGGTGCTGCCGAGCGCCCTCGCCCGTGTCCACGACCGGTTCCGCACCCCGCACGTGGGCGTGCTCTCCTTCACCGCCGCGGGTTTCGCCGGCGCGTGCCTGTACGCGTCCCTCGCGGGGGCGGATTCGGGGGCGTTCGACGGCGTCGTGGAGATCGGCCTCGTCGTGGCCTACACGCTGGTGGCCGTCGCGTCGCTGCGATTCCTGCACCGCATCGGCGAGCACACCGTCGTGACGCGGGCGGCCGCGCTGTTCGTCTCGGTCCTGGGGATGGGCCTGCTCGGCTACATCGCCGTCGACGGCACCGCGCACGGCGTATGGGTCGTGCCCGCGACACTCTCGGCGGTCGCGGCGTCCGGCACGGTGTGGCAGTACGTGCTGCGCCGGGTCCGGCCGGGCAGCCTGACGACCATCGGTGCGTTCGACTCGGTCGAGACCGGGGACATCCTCCCCGGGGCGGGGACCCTCGTGATCGGCGCGGACGGGCGGCGGCGCATCCTCCCGGACGTCCCGCACCCCGGCGACGACGCCCGTCCCCGCGACGGGAACCCGGGTTGACCGCGCACGTGTCCGTGCACGCGGACGATTCGCACTTCAGCGGACAGCAGCCGCGCGCGGTGCAGAAGGCGCTGGGGATGCTCGAGGCCGTCGCGCAGCTCGGCCCCGGCACGTCCGCGAAGGAGATCGCCAGGTTCGCCGGGGTGCCGCCGACCACCGCGTACCGCATGCTCAACCTGCTCGTGGCCGACGGATTCCTCGTCCGCGTGCCGGACCTGTCCGGCTTCGCGCTGGGTCGTCGCACCGCGGAGCTCGCACAGGCGGCCGCGGAGACGAGCCCGTCGCCGACGCTGCACGACGTCGTCGAGGAACTGCGCACCCACACCCGATTCGGGGTGCACGTCGCCTCGTTCGCGGCCGGGCGGCTGCGGTTCGTCGACAAGGACCCCGACCACGAGATCATCGCCATCGGCGTGCTCGCGAAGAACCTGCACGCCAACGCCCTCGGCAAGCTCATGTTGGCGCACCATCCGCACGTGCGTCCCGATCCGGAACTGCGGCGCCTGACCGACCACACGATCTGCGACCACGACGTCCTCGCCGAGGAACTGCGCGCCGTCGCCGCCGCGGGCTACGCGTACGAGGGCGAGGAGTGCCGGACCGGGCGGGCCGCGCTGGCGGTGCCGATCCGGGACCGTTCGGCGTTCGTCGTCGGCGGCCTCTACCTGCAGGGGTCGGCGTCGCGGGTCACCCCGGACGACGCGGTGCTCGTGCGGTTCCTCTTCGACGGCTCGGCACGCCTGTCGGGGCTGCTGTGACGGCGTGAGTCACCGGGTGGGCCGCGGCGGGGTTCGTCACCGGGTGGGCCGCGGCGGGGGTGCGTCGTCCGGGGCGAGGTGCGCACCGATCCGACGGAACAGCGTGTCGGCCTCGTTCCGGTACGCACCGGTGTCGTCGAACGCCGCCGGGTCGAAGGTGACGGCGACGGCGACGGCGATCTTCCGCGACGGCAGGTATGCCTCGACCGCGGCGTACCCACCGAACAACGGGTTCTGCATCAGCCAGTTGCCGGTGACCACCACACCGAGGCCATAGGTGTAGCCCTCGGACTGCGGGAAGCACGTGGGGCAGCCGGGCAGCGCGGTGGTCCGGCCGCGCAGGTCCGTCGACACCATCGCCCGGTACGACTCCGGGGAGAGCAGCGTGCCGGTGCCGACGGCGACCGCGGTGTCGTGCAGGTCGTGGATGTCGGTGGTCTGGACGGCGCCGCGGGTGATGGTCCAGGACGGGTCCCAGAACGTGGATTCCTCGTAGAAGGGTGTCGCGGCGGGGATCCCGAGCGCCTGCCGGCGTTCCGAGCTGAACGCATGCAGCACCGGCTCCGGGATCGCCGGCGTCTGCGACGGCGTCGTGCCGTCCAGCCCGAGCGGGTCGAGTACCTTCTCCTGCAGCAGTTCCGCCACCGGCCGGCCGGTGATCTTCTCGAGGGCCAGGCCGAGGATCACGTAGTTGGTGTGCGCGTAGTTCCAGTTGGTGCCGGGCTCGTAGAAGAGGGGCTGGGACGTGCCGTAGGCGATGAGCTCGTCGGGCGTCCAGTTCCGGAACGGGTCCCGGTAGATCGCATCCGACAGTTCGGGATTCTGCACGTAGTCGGCATAGCCGGAGGTCATCTGGGCGAGCTGCCCGAGGGTGACCCGGTCCGAATTCGGAATGTCGGGCAGCCACGTCGAGACCTTGTCGTCGAGGCGGACCTTCCCCTCGTCGACGAGTTGCAGCAGCAGCGTGGCGACGTAGGAGATGGCCACCGCGCCGTTGCGGAAGTGCATGTCGGTCGTCGCCGGCACGCCGGTGGTGGATTCGCCGTAGGCGCGGGTGAGGATCTCCCTGCCGTCGACGGTGACGCGCACGACCGCCGCCTTCAGGTGCGTCTCCGCCATGGTGTCGCGCACGATCCGGTCCACGGCCTCGGCCTGTGCGGGGTCGGCCGACGAGGCGGTCCCCGATGCGGCCGCGGTGTCGGCGGATCCGGACGGGCCGGGCGCGGCATCGTCCGTCGACGTGCAGGCGGTCAGGAGGCCGAGTGCGCACAGCACGGACAGGATCCGCCGGTTCAGGGGCATGCCTGATCTTGGCAGATGCGCTCGGCCGGTGCGATCACTCCGGCCCGGCGGCTGTGGTTCGGCGCAGGTCCCGATCGGACCGCAGGCGGGCGGTGAGTTCGGCCCTGCTGCGGACTCCGGTCTTCGTGTAGATCGCCTTGAGGTGATCGTGGACGGTGTTCGGAGTGATACCGCGACGGTCGGCGATCTCGGCGGTCGAGTATCCGGCCATCACCTCGAGGCACACGTCCCGTTCGCGGGCTGTGAGCGCGTATGCGGCGAGCAGCAACTCGGCGAGTTCGAGGCCGGTCGCATGCTCGATGGTGACCACGGTCTGCGGTTCGGCACCGCCCAGCAGCGCGGTGGCCCGCATCAGGATCCACCCGCCGGTGGCGTCGCGGATCCGCGTTCGGAACACACCCGAACCGCTCGCACGCGCCCCGAACGCGGCGGCGCGCACCATGACGGCCAGCCGTCCGGGCGCGATCTCGTCGAATCGGTCCTGCCAGTCGCGGGCGGCCGCTGTGAGCGCGAGCGGCTCACCCGCGGCCCCGGTGAGTACGACCGCCGGACCCGGGTCGCCCAGGCGCGAGGCGGCGGTGGCGCACACGGCGGCGCGGGTCGCCGACGCCACCGCCGGCGCCACCCGCGTGAGGAACTCGACCTCCGAGTCGGTGAAGTCCGCCCCGGACCGAACGAATCCGGCCGCACCCCAGCACAGTCCGCCGATGCGGAAGATCACGCGCAGTTCGTGGTCCAACCCGAGCGGACGCCACACCCCGGCGTGGCGAAGACTGTGGGCCACCTCGTCCGGGGGCAGCTCGGATCCCCGGGCCGCACTGCGGCCGTTGCGGAACAGCTCGGCGAAAGTGCCGGGATCCCGCCCGCGGTACTCGCTCTCGGCGAGCAGCGGCTCGTATTCCGGCGGAACCCGGTCGGGTCCGCTCGTCATGGAACCGATCGTCAGGGACCGGGGATCGATCATCGCCCAGCACGTCAGGTCGCTGCGCACCGTCCGGCCGACGAGTTCGATGGCGCGCCCGTGCACCTGCGTCACATCGGCGCCCGCGGCCGCGAGCGCCACCACCTCGCGGCCCACCTTCTCCGCCCGGATCTCGAGCATGAACCCAGTATGCGCTGGTGGCGGACCTGTACCCATCCCCGTTTTCGGGGATGGGCCATCGGCCGGGCGGTTCCTAACGTGACAGACATGTCCGACAACATCGAACTCTGCAGGATGGGCGAGGGCCGTCGCCTCACCCTGCCCGACGCAACCGTCACGGTCCTGTCCACCGGTGCACACGCCGGCGGAGCCTACGAGCTCTTCCTCGTCGAGGCCCCGCGCACCGAGCCGGCGCCGCTGCACGCCGAACCGTGGGCCAAGTCGTATCACGTGCTGAGCGGCCGGATCCTGGTCCGTGCCGCAGCGACCGGTCACGAGCTCGCGGCCGGGGACACGATCACCCTCGCGCCGGGAACGGTGAACTCCTTCACCGTCCTGACCGACGCCGCGACCTTCCTGCTGATCGCCGCCGGGACCTCGATGGGCGGATTCTTCGGCGCGGTCGACGCCCTCGGGCACGAGCGTCCACCGGACGAGACGGGTCGGGCTCTCCGAGAGGTCGCCGACCGGTACGGGGTCACGCTCGCAGCGGAGGCAGGTGCGTCGTGATCGTTCTCGCGCAGGTCGCCGCGCTGGTCGGCGCGGCCGTGCATCTGCTCGCCTTCGTGTGGGAGACGCTGCTGTTCCGGCGGCCGTCGATACACGAAGACCTGTTCCGCATCCCCACCGGCGACGTCGCAGCGGTGCGGATGTGGGCGTTCAACGTCGGCTTCTACAACCTGTTCCTCGGCACCGGCGCGCTGATGGGGGTGGCCCTGTGGCGGGCCGGCGAGGACACGGTCGGACGCGCGCTCGTGCTCTACACGTGTTCGTTCATGCTGCTCGCCGGGATCGCCCTGTTCGTCTCGGACCGCATGGCCATGAGCCGGCCCCGCGGCGCCGGGCTCGGGGGTGCCGCGGCGCAGTGCACGCCACCGGCGATCGCGCTGATGGCGCTCGCGGCAGCCTGATCCGCTACTCCTGCGCGGCGACGTACCGCCCCAGCGCCGCGGCGCGGTCGGCCGGTGACCGGCGCGGGCAGCTCGTGCACTTGCCGCTGTCGGTCGCCCGGTAGATCAGGCAGCAGGAGCTGCGTCGCACGAAGCGTCGCCCGTCCGCCGGTTCCGGCGATCCGGGAGCTGCCGCCGTGACGCTCCCGGTGGGATCGACGTCGACGAAACGCGGTGGCAGCAGCGGCGGCCGCGACAGCGCGGCGGCGAGGGTGCACCCGTCGTCGACGCGGTGGGCGGCACGCCCGGCGTCGAGGGCACGGTTGGCGATCGAGTCGGACGCGACGGCCCACAACGCCCGCTCCGGCGCACCCGACACCCGCGCGAGCGGCGCGATGATCGCCGACAGCGCCGACACGAGAGCGCGCGCAAAGGCATCGCGCCCGGGCAGCAGGCGCGAGGAACGCACCGCGCCGAGGTAGCCGTCCTCCCGCAGCACGCAGCGCAACCGGGCCGGGTCGGGATCGGGAGCGTGGCCGGTGGCCAGGAGCATCGCGACGGGTCCGGCCACCAGGGTCGAACTGGCCGAGTACCACCAGAGCGTGCCGTTGACCCGAGGGTCGCTGCAGTCCCACCTGCGGCCGGTGTCGGATACCCGTCCGGCCAGCCACTGCGGATCGGTCGTCACCGTGCCCGGAAGGACGGCGGTCCCGAGGTCGACGGTGTGCGCGAAGTCGCCGAGCAGGGTTCGGGCCGCGGCGTAGGCACGCGCCGCGGCGTCGGCGTGCCCGTCAGGCATCGGCGAGCCCCCAGACCTCGAGCGTGCGTCGTCCGTCGCCGTCCACAGCCACCCGGCCACGAACTCCGAAGACCCCCGCCAGCACGGCGGGATGCAGGACGTCTTCCGGGGTTCCCGCAGCGACCACCGATCCGTGGTCCAGTACCGCCATGCGATCGCAGTACGCGGCCGCCAGCCGCAGGTCGTGCAGCGTCACCAGCACGGCGAGCCCGTCCGCGGCGAGGCTGCGCAGCAACTCCAGCACGGTCAGCTGGTGGCGCAGGTCGAGATGATTCGTCGGCTCGTCGAGCAGGAGCACGCGGGGTTGCTGGGCCAGGGCCCGGGCTATGGACACACGCTGGCGTTCCCCACCGGACAGGGCGAGCACGTCGCGATCGGCGAGGTGCAGCAGCCCGAGCCGGCCGAGCACATCCTCGACGACCACCCGGTCGTCGCCACCGAACGGCTCGAGCCATCCCCGCCGGGCGGTGCGTCCCAGCTGCACCGATTCGCGCACGGTCGTCCCACCGAGCGAGACCGGCTCCTGGACGCCGACCCCGACGAGGCGCGCGAGGGTGCGGCGCTTCAGGTCCGTGACGTCCTCGTCGCCGACGGTGATCGCGCCGGCCCCGACCCGCACCGCGCGGTAACAGGCGCGCAGCAGGGTCGTCTTGCCGCTGCCGTTGGGCCCGACGAGGGCGAGCACCCGGCCCGGGACCACGTCGAGGTTCACCCCGTCGAGTACGGTGCGTTCGCCCAGCCGCGCGCGGACCCCGGTGGCGCGCAGGCGGGTCATCGGGCCCGCCCGTAGCTGCGCCACAGCATGACGAGGAAGGCGGGCGCACCGAGCAGACCGGTGACGACCCCCACCGGCAGCTCGGTCGAGCCGCTGACCGAACGGGCGACCATGTCGGCCAGGACCAGCGCGAGCGCCCCGGCCACCGCCGCCACGGGTATCAGCCGGACGGTGTTGCGGCCGACGAGATGGCCGGCGATGTGCGGGATCAGCAGTCCGATGAATCCGACGGTCCCCGAGACGGCCACCGCCGCGGCGGTGAGCAGAGAGACCGCCAGCAGGATCAGGATGCGGAACCGCCGCACGTCCATTCCCAGGGCGGTCGCCCCGTCGTCGCCGACGAGCAGCAGGTTCAGCTGCCGGCCGCACAGCAGGACGCCGCCGCCGACGGTGAGCAGGACCAGCGCCGGCGCGGCGAGCATCGACCACGTCGCATCCCCGAATCCTCCTGCCAGCCAACGCATCACCGTACCGATCTGACGGTCGTCACCCAGGACCAGCAGGGTGAAGGTGGTCGCCGCAGAGAACACCATCGACATCGCCACGCCGACGAGGACGATCGCGGTGACGGCATGGGCGCGCAGACTCACCGCGATCGCGCCGGCGAGCGGAAACAGGGCTCCGAGGAAGGCCGCGAACGGCAGGGTGAACGCTCCGAGTGCGCCGCTGCCGACACCCAGGACCGTCACCAGCACCACCCCGAACCCGGCACCGGAGGACACGCCCAACAGGTAGGGGTCGGCCAGCGGGTTGCGGGTCACCGCCTGCGCCACCACCCCGGCGATCGCGAGCGCGGCACCGACGACGGCGGCCGTCAACGCCCGGGGCAGGCGTGATTCGACGACGATCGCTTCCCGCGCCGCGGTCCACCACGGCGTGAAGGCCCCCGGTGCGAGGCGGTGCGCGACGATCGCCCACACGTCGCCGAAGGGGATGTTCACCGTGCCCAGCGACACGGCGCCCGCCAGCGCCAGCACGAGTGCGGCGAGCAGCGGCGGCAGGATCAGCCACAGCGAACGACGCGCCGCGCCCCCGTCCCGTCCCCGCGCGGCCGGCGCCGCGGCGCCGGCGTGCGGCGCCGATGCGTCGGCCAGGGTACCGGCGGGGGTCATTCCGGATCCGTGAACGCGGCCGGGTGCAGTCCGCGGGCGATCGTCGCGACCGAGTCGACCATGCGCGAGCTCTCGAAGAAGTCGTCGAGCGGCACGACGACGAAACGATCGTTGCGCACGGCGGGCGTGGTGGCCACGATCGGCTGGTTCTTCAGATAGGCGATCTTGTCCTCCGCGCTGGTCGCGCCGTAGTCGAGTACGACGATCGCCTCGGGTGCGCGCTCGCCGACGACCTCCCAGCCGGTGGTGAAGTACGGTTTCGGGCCTTCGGCGGTGATGTTGTCGGCGCCGGCGTATTCGGCGATGAGGTTGCCGATGCCCACGCCGCCGACCGAGAGCGGCTCGGCTTCGCCCGAGTCGTAGAAGAAGGTGCGCACCGGCGCGACGGCGGCCTGCTCCAGGCGGGCGCGTACCGCGTCGAGTTCCGCGGTAATCGATTCGGTCAGGGCCGCGGCCTGTTCCTCGGTACCGAGGAGGGCGCCGAGTTGGGCGAAGTCGTTCTCCAGCAACGCGATATCGGAGAAGCCGGCACCGCAGTACTCGGAGAACAGGAACGTGCGGATACCCGCCTGCTCGAGTGCGTCCCGCCCGCGTCCGGTCTTGTCGTCGAATGCGCTGCGCATCCCGCCGACGACCAGATCCGGGTCGAGGTCGCGGATCTGCTCGTACGTGGGGTACTCGGCAGCCAGCGACGGAATCGCCCGGAACTGCTCGGCCGTCTCGGGCAGCGGGTCGTCCTTCTCGCCGTAGCCCATACCGACGATGCGATCCCCCACGCCCATCTGGATCAGGGTTTCGGTGACGTGGTCGTTCATCGACACGATCCGCTGCGGGGGCGCGTCGTAGGTCGCGGTGCGTCCGCAGTTGGTGATCGTCACCGGTTCGCCGAAGGCCGCGGCCGGCGGGGTGGCGCCGGTGTCTGCGCCCCGCGAGCAACCCGACAGGGCCGCGGTGGCGACGGTCAGGGCGGCGAGAACCGCGGCGGCGTCTCGCACGGGACGGCGGAAGTCGACGGGCATGGGACCTCGTGCTCTGCTCAGGTGGCACGAGGCAGACTCCGGCACGGCAGCGACCCCGGACAGCGGGCACCGGCTACCCTGCTGGACTCCATCTCGTAGACCACGACGAAATACCGGAGTCGCGCACCCCCGTGCAGGCGATCGGGCTCACCGTCGGATGGACGGCCTACCGTTGCGGGTCAGCGCCGGACTCGGACCGGACTTTCCCTGCACGGGCGTCAGCAACGCTGCGGCCATTATGCATGTCGGCGGCCGGCCCGCATCGCAGGGCCGGCCACCGGTGCGCGGGTCCGTCGGGACGGCCACCCGGAGCGCCGTTCCATCGTCCGCCGCCCTCCCCCGGTTTTCACCCTCACTTTCACCTCGTTCGCGACCTCGGCTCCGGAACCGCGACGATCCCCGGTGCGTTCCGATTGATGGTGGCTGTCGAACGGGCTGCGCCCTCGTGCGGCCGGGGCGTCGCCACCGGCCCCTCTTCCGAGGAGCAACGCGCCGGAACGTCGGGTGATGCTGCGGACCGGCGGGGCCGGTCACCGCGCAGGGGGCGGTGACCGGCATCCGGGCGCGTGCGGGCCGGCACACTCGGGCGGATCACCGTACTGCCACGCCGCTGCCTCGCCCGCGGTGCCCCGGAACCGGGACCGACGACGCCGACTCCACGAAACCCAGAGTTCAAAATGCGGCCATCTGCCGGAGACCCGCCGCCGCGACACTGGAGGCACAAGGTGTCAACGACGGACGGGGAAACACTGATATGTCCGAGAACATCGCCCACCGACCCGACCCCCTCTTCGCTCTGCCGGCCGCGACGATTCCGGCGGCGCCCCACTCGATACGCCTCGAGGAGCCGGCCCCGATCCGTCCGGCCTCCGGCCTGCGTCCCCGCGTGGGCACCGTCCTCGGCACGGTCGTCTCCGCGGGGGCCGTCGCCACCATGGTGACCGGCTTCGTGGCGGTCGGTACCGTCGCCACGGTGTCCGGCCTGGTCTCGGCCGTCCGGCTCGGACCCTGACCGGCTCGGCGAACCCCTCAGTCGCCGAACTGCACGCTGTCGACGACGACGTCGGACCCGAACAGTTCGCGGGCGCGGACCAGAGCCGCGTCGCGCACCTCCGGCTCCGACAGCGTCGTGGGCAACGCCAGGGTCAGCAGCACGGAACGACCGTCGGACCTCGGCTGTGCCCTGACACGGCACACCCAGTCCACCGTTCCGCCCTCCCGGCGCAGCGCCAGCTCGGTGCGCGCGACGTCGCGGGCGAAGCAGGGCAGCGCGGGATCGGTCGTGCGTTCGAGCTGGGCCACGAGATCCTCGAGGCGATCGGTGCGCCATTGGCGCAACCCGGCCATCCGCGGTTCGACGTTCATCTCGGCACCCTTCGACGCCGGCGACCGTCGGGTGCGCTCGCGGGAGCATGCGGGTCCGAGATCTGCGGCGTCAGCGAAACTGACTACTACCGAGACCATCGCGCCGCGAGCGCGCGGCGTTTCACGAGCCCGGCAACAGGCTGCGCTTCATGAGCCCGGCAACAGGCTGCGCTTCATGAGCCCGGCAACAGGCTGCGCAGCGCCGGCAGCAGTTCCTGTTCGGCCCACCGGATGAACGGCCCCTGCCGGTCACCTCCGATCTGGACGAGGGCGACCTCCGTGAATCCCGCGTCGACGAACGGCCGGATCTTGTCCACGTACTCGTCGATGTCGTCGCCGCACGGAAGTTGCGCCCCGACCTGCTCGGGCGTCACGAACCGGGTGGCCGCCGCGAACGAGGACGGCGCGGGCAGGTCCGGGTTGACCTTCCAGCCGAGGCCGAACCATCGGAACTGCTCGTGCGCCCGCTGCACCGCCGCGTCGCGGTCGGTGTCGTAGGAGACGGCGATCTGCCCGACTCGCGGTTTGCCCGCTCCCCCGGCCTCGTCGAACATCCGGGTCAGCTCCGGCTCGGGTTCGGTCGCCACCATCAGGTCGGCCTTCTCCCCGGCGAGGGCGCACGACTGCGAACCGGACACGGCGATGCCGATCGGCACCCGGGTCTCGGGCAGGTCGTACAGGTGCGCGGACTCGACGTCGAAGTAGTCGCCGCGGAAGTTCACGTTGCCGCCGTCGAACAGCGCCGAAATGATCTCCACGGCCTCGGCGAGCATCTCGTGACGGGTGCCCACCGCGGGCCAGCCCTTGCCGACGACGTGTTCGTTGAGGTTCTCGCCCGCGCCCAGGCCGAGGCGGAACCGGCCCCCGGACAGGATCTGCATCGTCGCCGCCTTCTGCGCCACCACCGCCGGGTGGTACCGCAGGATCGGGCAGGTCACGTAGGTCATGAGCGGGATCTGCTCGGTGGCCTGGGCAGCGGCACCAAGGATGGACCACGCGTAGCCGGAATGCCCCTGTTCCTCCAGCCACGGGTTGTAGTGGTCACTGATCACCGAGAAGTCGAAGCCGGCCTTCTCCGCCATCTGCACGTCGCGGACGAGGTGGTCCGGCCGGGACTGCTCGCAGAGCATGGTGTAGCCGAAGTCGGTCACTGTTCGTTTCCTCCCGTGGTCCGTGCCGGGCGCCCCGCCGATGCCGGCGATCCGTCCTTCGGGATACCCACCGGTCGCCTCGGTACACGACCGTCACGGTAGGGAGGGGCCGCCGAGATGCCGGCTGCGCATCTCGGCAGGTACGGGTGTCTCGTTGCGGCGGGCCGGCCGGGCCGGCTCGCCGCAACGAGGGGTCGACCCGGTGTCAGACGAGGCAGACCACGAACAGCGGCACTCCGACGACCGGAACGAAGAGCAACGGAACGCACACGACACCGAACGGGCCGAGGACCGCCGGCTGGACGGATTCCGCGATCGGGGCAGGCGCGGTGGGGATGGCGGGGGCCGCTGTCGCGGCACCGGTGCCGAGGGCGATCATGGGGGCCATGGCGGTCGCCGCTACCGCCGCGCGAAACGTAGTCCTGCTCATGGTGTTTCTCCTCGCGTCGCGTGCCGCGACCGATACGCGCCCACGGCACGGAAATGGATCGGCTGTATATCAGCATCGCCGACGAACCCGACGCCGGGCGACGGGGAAAACCCTGCATCGCGACGACTCGGGCATGGCCACGTACCGACGGGTCTCGTTTCGGTCGAGGCCGGCCCCGATGCTTCCATTTCGGTTGAGAAGAGGGCGCCGGCCCCCACCCGGGGGCTACGGTGAAGCTGTGCTGTTCGGGCGGGGACCGGAATGCGCACGCATCGATCGGCTGCTTGCCGCACTCCGGCAGGGAGCGGGTGGAGCAGTGGTGCTGAGCGGGGAAGCGGGAATCGGCAAGACCGCCCTCCTCGACTACGCCCGCGAGCATGCCTCCGGGCTCGGGGTGCTGTCGGTGACGGGTGCGGAAGCCGAGGCCCCGATCCCCTTCGCGGCGCTCGAACGCCTGCTGGCGCCGGTGCCGGGGCCCATCGCGTCGCTGCCCAGGGTGCGCCCGTTGTGCGGCTCCACCGCGCGCGAAATTCCCGGGCCGGAGGACCGATTCGCGATCTACGCCGGATTCTTCCGGATTTTGACAGCGGCCGCACGCAGCGCGGCACTGCTGGTAGTGATCGACGATGCGCAGTGGCTGGACCGGCCGACCCTGGACGCCGTCGCCTTCGCCGCTCGGCGGCTCACCACCGAGCGGATCGGGATTCTGGTCGCCACCCGCGAGCCGCAGGGTCCGGCCGGCGTCGAGACGTCGGTGGTGCGGGGTCTCGGCGACGAGGCGGCCGGTCAGCTGCTGGCCGCCCTCCTGGGCCGGCGCCCGCCGGACGACGTGGTGGCGGCGGCGGCCGCACAGGTGGGGGGCAACCCGTCGGCGCTGCTGGAGCTGGCGGGCACTCTCTCGTGCGACGAACTCACCGGAACCCGTCCGCTGCGCCTCCCGGTACGCGCCGGGTCGGCCGCGACCCGCATCTTCGGTGCGCGCATCGCCACGCTCGACGACGCGACACGCCGAGCCCTCCAGGTCGCGGCGGTGGCGGCCGACGACGGGTTGCCGGTGGTGTCCGCCGTCCTGGCGCACCTGGGGATCGCCGGAGGTGCCCTGGGAACGCTCGAGGACACCGGGTTGACGTCGTTCGCGGGCGGCCGGTTGTCCTTTCCGCATCCGTTGATCCGCAGCGCCGCGGTATCCGATCTCCCGCCGACGCGGCGGCGGTCGCTGCACCGCGCAGTGGCCGAGATGCTCACCGATCCAGCGCAGCAGGACCGACGTGCGTGGCACCTGACCGAAGCCACCCTCGCCCCGGACGAGGGCACCGCCCGGGAACTGGAGCAGTCCGCGCGGCTGACGTCGGAACGGCGCGGGTACGCGGCCGCCGCGGTCGTCATGGAGCAGGCTGCCGCGTTCTCCGCCGACGAGGCGGGTACGGCCCGGCGTCTCTGCGCGGCGGCCGACGCGGCCCGGCGCGCGGGCCGCAGCACGACCGCGCTGCGGCTGCTGGACCGATCCGACGACCACACCACCGATCCGGCCCTGCGGGCCGCCAGCGCCGGCGTCCGCGGACGGGTCGAACTCCACACCGGCGCAGCGTGTATCGCACGCCGGGTGTGGGAGACGGGCGCCGCGGACATCGGTCGACGAGACCCGGCGCGAGGCGCCCACCTGTTGGCCATGGCGGCCGAGGGAGCACTCGTCGCCGGCGAGCCCGAGGGGGCACTGCGGCTCGCTCGCCGGGCGATCCGATCGGCGCCGCCCCGGGACACCGACACGACGCTCCTCGGCTCGCTCGTCATCGGCAGCGCGTTGTCGTTGTCCGGCAACCCCTCCGACGGGATGCGCTGGCTGCAGGATGCGGCGGCGCTCGCGCGGTGGGGCACCGACGCCGACGTCGAATGGGTCCTGTTCGCGGAGCTGGGCGCGGTGGCCTGGCACGGGGAGGACGGCGATCCGCGGCAGGTGCTCGACCCGCTGGTCCACCGGCTCCGGGCCGAGGGCGCCTGGGGGCAGTTGCCCCTGGCGCTGTACGTCACGGCGCTGGCCGACAGCCGCCTCGGACGCCTGCACTCCGGTCGTCGCGCGGCCACCGAGGCCGTCGAACTCGCCACCCGCACGGGCGATCTGCTCGCGCTCTGCGCGGCGCTCGGATGCCTGGCGGAACTCGAGGCGCAACTCGGTGACGAACAGGCCTGCCGGGCGCACGCCGCCGACTCGTTGCGGATCCGCGAGAGGACCCGTCTGGGCGAGATGCACCGCGACGCCCTGGACGGACTCGGGCTGCTGGAACTGAGCCTGAATCGGCCCGACCGTGCCGTCGACCATCTGGAGGAGGCCAACCGGCGACCGTCCGGGTACGCGGACGGTCTCCTCGTCGCGCGAGCGTCGTCCGCCGACCTGATCGAAGCGTACGTCCGATCAGGACGCGACGTGCCGGACGCGGTTCGCGAACAGTTGCGGCTGCTCACGGAACTCGCGCTGCCCGATGCGCTCGGAGCCCTGATCTGCCGCGGCCGGGCACTGATCGGCGACGACGCGGAGTACGACACCTGGTTCACCAAAGCCCTGCAACTACACGCACGCTCGCCGTCCCCGTTCGACACCGCCCGGACCGCGCTGTGCTACGGCGAACGGTTGCGCCGCGCCGGGCGCCGGCGCGACGCCCGCAAGCATCTGGAGGTGGCGTTCGACGCGTTCCGGCACATCGGGGCCCGCACGTGGGCCGCACAGGCCGCGACGGAACTGGGCGCCGTCGCCCGGCCGGTCGACGCGCCCGCCGCTGCCGCGGGACACCGGCTCACCCCGCAGGAACTCCAGGTGGCCCGGCTCGCCGCCCGCGGCGGCACCAACCGTGAGATCGCCGAGCAGCTCTTCCTCAGCGTCAAGACCATCGAAATGCATCTGGGACGGCTGTACCGGAAACTCGGCATCCGGTCCCGCACCCAGCTGGCGAACTACCTGCGCGACAACGTCCTCGCCTGAGCATCCGACTCCCAGGACGATGGTCGCATCGGAATAGGTTGGGAATTCAGTCGATTCGATGCCATCTGAGAGTGCAATGCGTCCAGGAATGCCACCGCGGCGGGCGCGGGGTCGAAGTCGCTCCAGGCGAGGTATTCGACTCGGGTCGGCCCGTCGCTGACGGGCACCTTGACCAGATTCGGGTTCGAGGGGACGAAGGCGGGGGGCAGCAGTGCGACGGCGAGGCCCTGTTTCACGAGGTCGAGGATCAGATCGGTAGACATCGATTCGAAGGTCACCTCGCGCCGGAGTTCGGCAGCATCGAAGGCCCGGTCGCTCTGTGCGCGCCCCTGCGTCCCGGCGGGAAAATCCGCGAAGGTCTCGTCTGCCAGATCGCGTAGGCGCAGGCGGCGCCGCCCCGACAGTCGATGATCAGCGGCGAGAACGGCAACGAGACGTTCGCGGGCCAACTCGACGAACCGGACACGGTGAGGGGTGGTCGCGTCAGGCAGGCCCAGCACGGCGATGTCGACCTCGCCCGCGCGGATCGCGGTCACGAGTTCGTCGCTGCCGCCGTTTCGAAGCGCGATGCTCACCGCCGGGTGAGCGCGGTGGAATTCGCCCAGCGCAGTGGGAATGTCGATGGCGGTCACGGTGGGGATGACACCGATCGTCAACGGGCCACGGATCTGCCCTACGGTCGCTGCCGCGTCGGCGGCAGCACGCTCGGCGGCCTCCAGACTCGCCCGCGCCGCGGGCAGGAACGCCGCCCCGGCATCAGTGAGCTCGACCCGACGGCTGGTCCGGGCGAACAGCGGCACGCCCAGCTCTTGTTCGAGCGCCTTGATCTGGTGACTGAGCGCCGATTGGACGACGAAGCACTGCTCGGCCGCTCGGGTGAAGTTCTTCTTCTCTGCCACGGCGAGCACATACCGCAGTTGCTGCAACTCCATCCATCTATCGTGCATCGCGATCGTTGTGATGAAAAGCATGTGTTGGACTCATCAACCGAAAGGGCACGACAGTGGTGGGGTGACTACGACGACCACTTCTCCGCCCACGTCACCCGGCCCGGTGACGAATCGTGCGGCGCTCACCGCGGCGACCGCCGTGGCCCCGGTGGTGTGGGGCACGACCTACCTCGTCACCACCGAACTGCTGCCGCCTGACCACCCCCTGTTCGCCGCGCTCATGCGCGCTCTGCCCGCAGGCGCACTCGGCCTCCTGCTCTCCCGCACGCTTCCGCGCGGGGCATGGTGGTGGAAGGCCGCGGTGCTGGGCGCCTTGAACATCGGTCTGTTCTTCCCGCTGCTGTTCCTCGCCGCGGAACGACTGCCCGGCGGAGTGGCCGCCACTCTCGGGGCGGCCCAGCCGATCCTCGTCGCCGTCCTCGCCGTGATCGTTCTGTCCGAACGCCTCTCGCTCTGGCGCCTGGGCTGGGGCGTCGTCGGCGTGGTCGGGGTGGGGCTGGTGGTGCTGGGCCCCGGAGCGATGTTCGACCCCGTCGGCATCATCGCCGGTCTGGCCGGTGCCGCTGCGATGGGAATCGGCGTCGTTCTCACCAAACGGTGGGGCCGGCCCGAGGAAGTCAGCGCGATCGGCTTCGCAGGCTGGCAGCTCACCGCCGGAGGCCTGGTGCTGCTGGCCCCGACGCTGTTGCTCGAGGGGATTCCCAACCGAATCGGCGCCCCCGCCGTGGCGGGCTACCTCTGGCTCGGCATCGTCGGCGGGCTTCTCGCCTATTCCCTCTGGTTCAACGGCCTGCGCACCCTGCCGGTCACCGCGACGGCTCTGCTCGGACTGCTCTCCCCACTCGTGGCCGCCATCCTCGGCGTCGTCGTGGCAGGAGAAACCCTCAGCGCACTCCAACTTGTCGGCTTCGCGCTCGCCCTCGCAGCGCTGGGCGCCGGACAGGTCATCCCTCGTCCCCGTACGAGGAAAGGACTCCCATCGTGAACATCACCGTCATCGGCGCCACCGGCATGGTCGGCTCGCGCCTCGTCACCGAAGCCGCCGCCCGCGGGCACCGCGTCACCGCCGCCGCCCGGCACCCCGGCACACACCCGGACCCCGCCGTCACTCCCCTCGCCGTCGATGCCGGCGCACCCGGGCAACTCGAGGCCGCACTCGCCGACGCCCACGCCGCGATCCTCGCCGTCCGTGCCGCTCCCGGCCAGGAGCAGACGATCGCACCGCTGACCACCGCAGTTCTGGACGCGGCAGGCCGGGCCGGCGCCCGTCTACTCGTCATCGGCGGGGCCGGGCCCCTACGCTCACCGCACAAGGGCGACCTGTCGGTAATCGACGATCCGAACTATGTGCCGATCGAATGGCGAGCGATCGCCGACGCCAGCGCCACCCAACTCCGCACCTGCGTCCAGCACCCGAACCACCGCTGGACCTATCTCAGCCCGCCCGCGATCCTCGAACCCGGTACCCGCACCGGCACGTACCGCCGGGGAACCACCACCCTGCTCACCGAGCCGGACGGCACCTCCCGCATCACCGCAGAGGACCTCGCCGTGGCCGCCCTGGACGAAATCGAGCGCCCCGGCACCGACCGGCACTTCACCGTTGCGCAGAACTCCACTGTTCACGCCGCCACATCAACGTCAGGGGTCAGGAGGGGCTGACAGCCCCGATTTACGGCGCGCGCACTCTTCAACCGTCATCGGCGGTGCCGGCGCGCCGCCGACGAGTCCGCCCAGTGCTCCCACGCCGACTGACGCGTCATCCCCACCAGCTCCCCCACCTGCGCCCACGAGGCACCCTCGGCGCGCAGGCGCCGTACCCCCTCGTCCACCACTTCGGTCAGGGCCTGCTGTTCGGCCGCCAACCGGTCGAGCTGCTCGAGCGCATCGAGCACCGCCGCCTTCGCCGACACCCGATAGATGTGGCGCACCCACTCCTCCTCGAGCTTTTCCCGCGTCAGGCGCCCCGGACGCAACGCCTCGCCCGAACCGACCCGCACCGCCGTGCTGCCCAGCCAGTCACAATGCAGACACTCCGCCCGCCACGCGCACGCCCCCACCGCAACCCCGCCGGCGATCGGCACCGGCCGCCCCGCCTCGTCCTCGATCCGGATCGTGCCGACGTACGGCCCCTCCCCGGGTACCAGCAACTCCCACTCCGGCAACCGCCTCGCCATGTCGTCAGGCTCCACCCATCACGCAGGCGCCGTCAACCACGCCCCGTGCCCGGTGCTGCGCGACGGGGACACAGGCCCGCCCGGTCCAGTGGTCGGGTGGCAGCAGTCGGCACGGCAGGCAGGCGCTTTCGAACGTCGATCGACCACTCGCGGAGTGCACGGGCAGCTGCGGACGAAGGCGGATCGGATTTCGGGTTCGCTTCCGTCCGGTACGCGGCACGGGCACACTCACTGCATGGACTGCTCGGGGGACCCCCGTTCCGGGACCGTCCGATGACCGGATTGCCTCCGGCATCGGAGGCCCGGTATCCCGGATTCGACGATATCGAGATCGGCGATCTCGTCCGTCGCACCGGGGTCAAGTGGGCACGTGCCGTCCGCGCGGGCGCCCTACCGGCCTGGGTGGCCGACATGGACTTCCCGATCGCCCCCGAGATCCGGGACGCGCTGTGCGAGTCGGCCCGGTCGGGAGAACTCGGCTACCCCGATTGGCTCGGCGGTACCCCGCTGCGTGCGGAATTCGCCCGGCGGATGCAGTCCCGATACGGATGGACGGTCGACCCCGCCGACGTCCGGGAGCAGACCGATCTCATCCAGGCCCTGCAACTGATCCTGCACCTGCACACCGAGCGCGGCGACGCCGTCGTGATCCAGACTCCGAACTACCCGCCGTTCCTGGCCACCATCGCGGCCATGGGCCGCAGGACGGTCGAATTCCCGTTCGCCGACACACAGGACGGGTGGCGGCTCGACTTCGAGACGCTCAGGGCGTCGCTCGCCGCCGAGCGCCCGAAAGTGCTCGTCCTGGTCGATCCGCACAACCCGACCGGACGCGTCCACACCCGTTCCGAACTCACCCGCATCGCCGAACTGGCCGTCGAGTTCGACCTTCTCGTCGTCAGCGACGAGATTCATGCGGAGCTGATCTACGCGCCGCACCGGCACATCCCGTTCGCGTCGATCAGTCCGGAGGCGGCAGCTCGGACGATCACCGTCACGTCGGCCGGAAAGGCCTTCAACATCGCCGGACTGCGCTGCGCCGTCGCGCACTACGGGTCGAAGCAGTTGCTCGCCGTGCGGGACGGCGAACCGCCCGACCTGTACGGAACCGTATCGACCCCGGCGGTGCTCGGCACACTGGCCGCATGGCAACGCTGCCAGCGCTGGCAGGACACGCTGCTCCGAGTGCTCGACCGCAACCGGCGACGTGTCGACACGGTCCTGCGCGAGCACCTGCCGGAAGCCCGCCACCATCTGCCGGAAGCCACCTACCTCAGCTGGGTCGATGTCTCGGCTTTCCCCGTCGACGATCCGATCCGCCGGATCCGGGACCTCGGCCGGGTGCTGGTCGACGGCGACAGACCCTTCGGAAGCGCGGCAGCGGGATTCGTGCGGATCAACTTCGCCACGTCGGCGGCTGTCCTCGAGCACATCCTCGACGGCATCTCGGCGGCGATGCGCGGGCGACGAGCCGTCTCACCGCTGACGGAGTTCCTCGGAACCTGATCCGCCCCGGTCCTCCGGCACCTCCCGATCGAGTTCGTCGAGCCAGATGCGCGCGGACGCGTCGGAGGGCGCACGCCAGTCCCCGCGCGGTGAGAGGGACCCCCCGGCGGCGACCTTCGGCCCGTTCGGCATCGCGGACCGCTTGAACTGGCTGAAGGCGAAGAACCGCTGGACGAACACACCCAGCCACCGCCGGATCTCGGGCAGGTCGTACTCGCGGCGGGCATGCCCGGGATGGCCGGACGGCCACTCCCCGGCGCCGGCCTCGTGCCAGGCCTGCCATGCGAGGTAGGCGATCTTCGACGGCCGGAACCCGAAGCGCAGCACCTGGAACAGGAAGAAGTCGTGCAGGTCGTAGGGACCGATCGTGGCCTGGGTGCTCTGCGGCGTCTCCCCCTCCTCGACGGGGACGAGCTCGGGACTGATCTCGGTGCCCAGCACGGCCTCGAGGGTGGCGCCGACCTCGTCGTCGAATTGCCCGGACGAGACGACCCAGCGGATCAGATGCTGGATGAGCGTCTTCGGCACCCCGGCGTTGACGTTGTAGTGCGACATCTGGTCCCCGACGCCGTACGTGGACCAGCCCAGCGCGATCTCCGACAGGTCGCCCGTCCCGAGCACCAAGCCGCCGCGCTGGTTCGCGGCCCGGAACAGATAGTCGGTGCGCAGCCCGGCCTGGATGTTCTCGAACGTGATGTCGTAGACCCGCTCGCCGCGCGCAAACGGGTGACCCAGGTCCTCCAGCATCACGCGCGCGGCACGGGTGATGTCGATTTCCTCGAGCGTCACCCCGAGCGAGTGGCACAGCCGGCGGGCGTTCTCCCGGGTCCGGTCGCTCGTCGCGAACCCCGGGAGGGTGAAGGCGAGCACGTCCTCGCGCGGACGGCCGAGGCGGTCCATCGCCTTGACGGCGACGATGAGCGCGTGCGTGGAGTCCAGTCCGCCCGACACGCCGATCACGACCTTCGGACCGCCCCGCGTCGGACCACTCAGCGCACGCAGGCGCTGCTCGAGCCCGGCGACCTGGATGTTGTACGCCTCGTAGCAGTCGTGCTCGAGGCGGGCCGGATCGGACGGCACGAAGGGGTATCGCTCCACCCGGCGCCGCAACCCGATGTCGGTGAGCGGAGGCGCGAGGGTGAACGCGATACGGCGGAACGCGTCGAGGCGGGCCGCGTGATGACGCCGATTGTCGTCGAAGGTGCCCATGCGGGTGCGCTCGTTGCGCAGCAGTTCGAGGTCGACGTCGGCCACCGCGTGCTGTTCGCCGCGCGGGAACCGCTCGGTCTCGGCGAGCAGCATCCCGTTCTCGTACACCATCGCCTGCCCGTCCCAGGACAGGTCGGTGGTGGACTCCCCCGATCCCGCCGCGCAGTACACGTAGGCGGCCAGGCACCGCGACGACGCCGAGCGAGCCAGCAGGTGACGGTCCTCGGCGCGGCCGACGGTGATCGGGCTGCCCGACAGGTTCGCCAGCACCGTCGCGCCGGCCAGGGCGGCCTCCGCGCTGGGCGGGATGGGGACCCACATGTCCTCGCAGATCTCCACGTGGAGCACCAGACCGGGAACGTCGGTGGCCTCGAACAGCAGATCGGGACCGAACGGTGCGTCGTGACCGGCGACCCGGACCGTGCCGCTCGCATCGTCCCCCGGCGCGATCTGCCGGCGCTCGTAGAACTCCCGATACGTCGGCAGATACGACTTGGGGGCGACCCCCAGGACCCGGCCGCGGTGCACGACCGCGACGGCGTTGTAGATCCGGTGCCGATGCCGCAGCGGCAGGCCCACCAGCAGGACGGGCAGCAGGCCGGCCGAGCCGGCGACGATCTCCGCCAGCGCCCGCTCGGCCGCCTCCAGCACGGTGTCCTGCATCGACAGGTCCTCGACCGAGTACCCGGTCAACGTCATCTCGGGAAACACCGCCAGCCCGACCCCGTCGTCATGGCAGACCCGGGCGGCCCGCAGCACCGCCGCCGCGTTGGCCGCCGGATCGACGATCGTCGTCGGCGTCGCGCAGGCCGCGACCCGCAGGAAGCCGTGGCGGTAGCTGGACCGGAACTCGGGTCTCGCCGCGGGGACGGGGACGTCCCGAGCGCCGGCTTCGTCGGTCATCGCGCTGCCTCCTTCTCCGTCGTCCGCGCCCTCGCGGCGCCCGGATCGCGTGATCGAATCCTAGGGATCCGGCCGCTCGACGCCACTCGGCGACGTGGAGCGGGCCGGATCCGGACTTTCGCGGCATTATCTCGGCGTTTCGGGGAACACTCCGGTACAGACGACGGAAACTGGGCCCGTCCGCGCGGCACAGGGGGTGGTGATGGCCTACCGGCACAGGGAATTCGTCGCTGCGCTGTCGAAGTTCGCGCAGCGCCTCCTCACCCCGTACGAGGTCGACGCCGCCCTCGACGCAGTCGTCCGCAAGGTGACCACCGTGCTCGAGCTGTCGGGAGCGGGAGTGACTCTGCACATCGACGGCCGGCTCCGGTTCGTCACCGCCGCCGGCGAACAGATCGAAGCGATGGAGCGGTGCCAGGAGCGATTCGCCGCCGGACCGTGCGCGCACGCCTTCGCCCATGGCGAGACCATCGCCGTCTCCGATGTGCGCCGCCGCGACGATCTGTGGCCGGAGTTCGCCGCCGAGGCGCGACGGCGGGAGATCGCCGCCGTCGCCGGTGTCCCGATGCAGCTCGGCGAGGTCAAGGTCGGCGCCCTGGACCTCTACTGCCGCGAGCCCCGGGAATGGGCCGACGACGAGCTCGCCGCCGCGCAGGTGTTCGCCGACATGGCCACCGGCTACATCGTCAACTCGGACAAGCTGCGCCAGCAGGAGCAGCTCTCCGCGCAACTGCAGACCGCGCTCGACACCCGCATCGTCGTCGAGCAGGCCAAGGGCATCACCGCCCAGGCCCGCGGCGTCACGCCGGCCGCGGCGTTCGAGCTGATCCGCGCCTACGCGCGCCGCCATCAGGCGCCGGTGCGCGCCGTCGCGCAGGCGATCGTCGACGTCGGGTTGCGCATCTGACGTCGAGGTGCGCATCTGAGGACGTCAGACCTCCGCCGCGATCTCCCGGACGAGGGCGACCAGCTTCCCGTGATGCGAGCCGGCCCAGTAGATGCGGCCGCAGTCCGTGCACCGGGAGAACTCGTCGTAGAAGCGGCGGGTGAGCGGCTCGAGCCGATCGAGGACCTCGTCCTTGGGCACCGGGTCGAGCCGGCCGTTGCAGCGCAGGCACCGGGTGAGCGGGGCGAACCGCGCCGCGAGATCGAGCCGGCGGACGACCTCGACGATCTGCTCGAGCGGGCGGTCGGCGTGCACGAACAGCCCGTGGGTGATCTCCCGACGCTCGAGCAGTCCCCGGTCGCGGGTCAGCAGGATCCGCTGATCCGCACGCCCGATCCTCGCCAGCTCCGCGTCGTCCATGTCGGACGTCCAGATCACGTCGAACCCCAGCAACCGGAGCAGGCGCGCCAGCCGGCCCAGGTTGACGTCGACCACGAACCGGGGGTCACGCAGGGGAACCGGGCGCAGCCGGGTGATCGGCTCGATGTCGAGCGCCTCGAACAAGGGATAGACCGCTATGCGGGCGCCCGAGTGCGGCCGGTACGCGAAATCCACCGGCTCGCCGTCGACCACGATCAGATCGACCTCGGTGTGCGGTATGCCCATCGCCTCGACGACGTCCTTGACCGTCTGATGGGCACGGAACGGCCGCCGCACCGCGATGCCCCGCGACTCGGGCGCCACGAAGTCGTTCAGCTCGGCGTACGCCCGGACCTCGACGTGGCCGGTCATCGGACCATCTTCGCGCGCAGCATGACCCGGCACAACCGCCGCGGCGGGCGTGACGCCGGTCGCAGTCGGTCACGTTCGGGAATCGCGGGTACGCCAGCCCGGTTGCGCCCGACATGGATTTGTTTACACCTGTCACCCTCGGAGACCTCGAACTCGCCAATCGCGTTGTCATGGCCCCACTGACCCGGCTGCGGTCCGGCGCCTCCGGCGTCCCCGGAGACCTGGTGGTCGAGCACTACCGGCAGCGGGCGAGTGCCGGGCTGATCATCGCCGAGGGCACCTATGTGAACCACGAATCGCAGGCCTTCGTCGGCCAGCCGGGGATCGTCACCGGCGAGCAGGTGGCCGGCTGGCGGCGGGTGGCCGAGGCGGTGCACGACCGCGGCGGCCGCATCGTGCTGCAGGTGATGCACGGCGGCCGGGTCACGCACCCCGACGTGAACGGCGGCCGGCGGGTCGTCGCCCCGAGCGCGATCGCGATCGACGGTGTGGGGCACACGGAGAAGGGCAAGCAGCCGTACCCGGTGCCGCACGCGCTGACCACGGAGGAGGCGCGGGCGATCATCGGGGACTTCGTCGCCGCGGCCCGCCGGGCGATCGAGGCCGGGCTGGACGGCGTGGAGATCCACAGCGCCAACGGCTACCTGCTGCACGAATTCCTCTCCCCGGCCGCCAATCAGCGCGCCGACGAGTACGGCGGTTCGCCGCAGAACCGGGCCCGTTTCGTCGTGGAGGTGGTCACGGCGGTGGCATCGGCCATCGGCGCCGGCCGGGTCGGGCTGCGGATCTCGCCGGAGCACAACATCCAGGACGCCTACGAAACCGACCGGGACGACGTCCTGGCCACCTACGGCACCCTGCTCGAGCAGGTGCGCCCGCTGAATCTGGCCTACCTGTCCGTGCTGCACGCGGACCCGGCCGGTGAGCTGGTGCAGGAGCTGCGCCGGCGTTTCGGCGGCAGGCTGATCGCCAACAGCGGCTTCGCGTCGCCGACCACCCGTGCGGAGGCGGTGCAGCTGATCGAGGCCGCCCATGCCGACGCCGTGGCGGTGGGCCGGGCGCTCATCGCCAATCCCGATCTGGTCGAGCGCTGGCACGGCGAGCACCCGGAGAACGAGCTGCGGCCGGCGTTGTTCTACTCGCCGGGCGCCGAGGGCTACACCGACTACCCGTTCCTGCCGTTCCTGCAGGCGGGCTGAGCCTCAGGGCTGCGCCGGCCCCGCTCGGCAGCGGAGAGAACAACTCTCGCCGTCTTCATGGTGCGGTGACGGGCGCGACCAATCATACCGATAGATGCAGACTATCAATCGAATCAGACCGGTCGATTGGCATTATCTATCGAAAGTCGTTAGTGTTCACAACGTCAGAAACCCATATCGACCGAACAGAGGTTCAACGTGGCCCTGATCAACAAGCAGATCAAGCCCTTCTCCGCGACCGCCTACCAGGAGGGCGGCTTCGTCTCCGTGTCCGACGAGGACATCAAGGGCAAGTGGGCGATCTTCTTCTTCTACCCGGCCGACTTCACCTTCGTCTGCCCGACGGAGCTCGGCGACCTGGCCGACCACTACGAGGAGCTGCAGAAGCTCGGCGTCGAGGTCTTCTCGGTCTCCACCGACACCCACTTCACGCACAAGGCGTGGCACGACTCGTCCGAGACCATCGGCAAGATCAAGTACGCCATGATCGGCGACCCGACCCTGCAGATCAGCACCAACTTCGAGGTGCTGCGTGAGAACGAGGGCCTGGCCGACCGCGGCACCTTCCTCGTCGACCCGGACGGCATCATCCAGTTCACCGAGGTCACCGCGGAGGGCATCGGCCGCAACGCCGCCGAACTCGTCCGCAAGGTCAAGGCCGCCCAGTACGTCCGGTCGCACCCGGGCGAGGTCTGCCCGGCCAAGTGGGAAGAGGGCGACGACACCCTCGCCCCGTCGCTGGACCTCGTGGGCAAGATCTGACGCACCCGGATTCGACACCCCGGTAGTGCGGCGCGGGGTCCGGTCCGCCGGACCCCGCGCCACCCCCGGAGCGCCGAACCACCCGGCGCAGTTCCCTTCGCCCCGATCACCGTTCCGCCCCGTCGATGGAGTAGATCCCTATGCTCGAAGCCTCGCTTGCCGGCCAACTGAAGTCCCTCCTCGAGCGGCTGACCCTGCCGATCGAGCTCGTGTCCTCCCTCGACGACGGACCCAAGTCCGCCGAACTCGCCGAACTGCTCACCGAGATCGCGGCGATGTCGGACAAGGTCACCTACGAGCGTCGCGACGACGACGCGCGTCGCCCGTCCTTCGCGGTGCGCCGCGTCGGCACCGACATCGAGGTCCGCTTCGCCGGCATCCCGCTGGGCCACGAGTTCACCTCGCTCGCGCTTGCACTGCTCCAGGTCGGCGGTTACCCGTCGAAGGAGCCCGAGGAGCTGCAGCAGCAGGTGCGAGACCTGGACGGCGAGCTGCATTTCGAGACCTACTTCTCGTTGTCCTGCCAGAACTGTCCCGACGTCGTGCAGGCCCTGAACCTGATGTGCGTGCTCAACCCGCGCATCAAGCACGTCGCGATCGACGGCGCCCTGTTCCAGGACGAGGTCGACGGACGTCAGGTGATGGCCGTGCCGACGGTGTACCTCAACGGCGAGCTGTTCGACTCGGGCCGCATGAGCCTCGAGCAGATCATCGGCAAGCTCGACACCGGCGCCGCGGACCGGGCGGCGGCCGCGATCGACGAGAAGGACCCGTTCGACGTGCTCGTCGTCGGCGGCGGCCCGGCCGGTGCCGCGGCCGCGATCTACGCCGCCCGCAAGGGTATTCGCACCGGTGTCGTCGCCGAGCGCTTCGGCGGCCAGGTGCTCGACACGATGGCGATCGAGAATTTCGTCTCCGTGCCCTACACCGAAGGCCCCAAGCTCGGCGCCGCACTCGACAACCACGTCCGCCAGTACGACGTCGACATCATGAACGTGCAGCGCGCGGCGAAGCTCGTGCCTGCGACCGAGGGCGGCCTCGTCGAGGTCGAGCTCGAGAGCGGCGCCTCCCTGCTCGCCCGCAGCGTGATCCTGTCCACGGGTGCACGGTGGCGTTCGATGAACGTGCCCGGCGAGACCGAGTACCGGAACAAGGGCGTGACCTACTGCCCGCACTGCGACGGACCGCTGTTCAAGGGCAAGCGCGTCGCCGTGATCGGCGGCGGCAACTCCGGCGTCGAGGCCGCGATCGATCTCGCCGGCGTCGTCGCGCACGTCACGCTCCTCGAGTTCGACTCGGCGCTGCGCGCCGACGAGGTGCTGCAGCGCAAGCTGCGCAGCCTGCCGAACGTCGACATCGTCGTCAGCGCGCTGACCACCGAGGTCCTCGGCGACGGCCACAAGGTCACCGGCCTGACCTATCAGGACCGCACCACCGAGACCGCGCACACGCTCGAACTGGAGGGCATCTTCGTCCAGATCGGCCTGCTGCCCAACACCGAGTGGCTCACCGGGACGATCGAGCTGTCGCCGCGCGGCGAGATCGTCGTCGACGACCGCGGCCAGACCTCGGTGCCCGGCGTGTTCGCCGCCGGCGACTGCACCACGGTGCCGTACAAGCAGATCATCATCGCCGCCGGCGCCGGAGCGACGGCAGCGCTCGGCGCGTTCGACCATCTCATCCGCACCAGCGCCCCGGCCGAGGACTCGGTCGCCGCGGTCGTCCGATAGTTCGTCCCTCGTGAACCTGCGTGATCTCGAGTACCTGGCCGCGGTGGCGCATCACCGCCACTTCGGCCGGGCGGCGGAGGCCTGTTACGTCAGTCAGCCGACGCTGTCGACCCAGATCCGCAAGCTCGAACAGGAACTCGGCGTCGAACTCGTCGAGCGGAGCCCGCGTCAGATCACCCTGACCGACGCGGGCCGGCAGATCGTGGAGCGGGCCCGGATCATTCTGAGCGAGACGGCGAACATTCGCGAGATCGCCCGGCAGTCCTCCGACCCGGAGTCGGGCACGCTCCGCATCGGCCTGTTCCCGACCCTCGCGCCGTACCTGCTCCCCCATGTCGTGCCGAAGGTGCGGGCGAGGTTCCCCGACCTCGAACTGCTGTTGATCGAGGAGAAGACCGAGGACCTCCTCGAGCGGCTCCGCGGCGGCGACCTCGACGTCGCCGTGCTGGCGCTCCCGGTCAACGACGAACACCTGCACCAGGAGTACCTGTTCTCCGAGGACTTCGTGCTCGCCGTCCCGGCCACGCATCCGCTGGCCGCCACGGCCGAACCTGCCCCTATGTCGGTGATCGCGGACGAGAGCCTTCTGTTGCTCGAGGACGGTCACTGCCTGCGGGACCAAGCCCTCGAGGTGTGCCGGTTGACCGGAGCCGCCGAACGCAACGGCTTCCGGGCGACGAGCCTGGAGACCCTGCGTCAGATGGTGATCGCCGGGGTCGGGGTGACACTGTTGCCCCGCCTGGCCGTCACCACCCCGGTCACCCAGCCGCCGGACATCCGGCTGCTGCGCTTCGAAGATCCCGTCCCGCATCGCCGCATCGGCATGTTCTGGCGCAAGAGCAGCGGCTTCCGCGACTTCCTGCCTCAGCTCGCCGAGATGTTCCGCCAGCTCCCCGCCGGCCTGGTCGACACGACACCGCCCTCCTGAGCCGGCAACCCGAGGCGACGGCCGGGTCGCCGCCCGCACGCCGGCATCGACGGAGGTGGTCATAATCGCAGGACACCGGCTGAGGAAGGACCGCATGAACGTCGACATCCCCCGCGATCTGCGGACCCGGCGCCGCCTGGACACCCACCAGGAGATCCACCGGGCTGCCCTCGAGTTGTTCGAGGAACAGGGCGTCCGCGAGACCACCGTCCAGCAGATCTCCGACCGGGTCGGCATCTCGGCCCGCACCTTCTTCCGGTACTTCACCTCCAAGGAGCAGGCCGCCCTGCCCGGACAGCGCCGCCTGCTCCTGGTGATCGACGCCCTGGAGGTCTCCGGCCCGGATCCCGCCGCCGTCCTGAGAAGCGTCGAGGCCGCCGCGGAGGCGGTGATGAGCCGGGAGACCGACCCCGACCTGGAGGAACACCGGCGCGTCGCGCGCCTGCTGGCGAAAGAGCCCGACCTGCAGGCGCTCGCCGCATCGCAGGAGCAGGTCCTCACGTCCCGCCTCCGGGCCCGCCTGACCGAACAGCTCCCGCACTACGACCCGGCGACGATCCTGCTGGTCGCCGAGACGGCCGTGGCCGTGTGGCGCACGAGCTGGGAGCGTTGGGGCGAACTCGCCCTCGCGGGCGAGGCCGCGGAACCGGTGGAGGTCTACCGCCGCTGCCGCGAGGAGTTGCGGCGCATCGTCGGCTGAGACCGCAATCGCACTGCCCGAGCCGCGATCGGCCGTCCGTCCGCGGTGTGGTCGGCATCCACACCCATCCGGCCCGCCCCGACCGTTCCGGGCCGCGGCCGCGTACTGCAGGATGGGCGGGTGCCCGAACCCACCCGCCTCGTCGCCGACGTCGACACCGGCATCGACGATGCACTCGCCCTGCTCTACCTGCTGGCGAGTCCGGACGCGGAGCTCGTCGCGGTGCTCTCCACCGCGGGGAACGTGCCCGTGCAGCAGGTCACCACGAACAACCTGGCGTGGCTGCAGGTGTGCGGCCGGCCGGACATCGAGGTCGCCGTCGGCTCCGAGGCCCCGCTCGTCGCGCCGCTGATGACCACCGAGGACACGCACGGCCCGCGCGGCGTCGGTTACGCCGACCTGCCCGCCCCCGGACGCGGCCCGTCGGGCCGCAGCGCCGCCGAGGCATGGGTGGAGCTGACCCGCGCCCACCCCGGCGAACTCGTCGGGCTCGTCACCGGTCCGCTCACCAATCTCGCACTGGCGGTCCGGCTCGACCCGGAACTCCCCCACCGGTTGCGTCGTCTGGTCGTGATGGGCGGGGCGTTCAACTACCCGGGCAACACCACACCCACCTCCGAGTGGAACGTCGCGGTGGACCCCGAGGCCGCGAAGGCGGTGTTCGACGCGTTCTCCGCGGTCGAGCCCGGCCGTCGGCCGATCGTGTGCTCGCTCGACACCACCGAGTCCATCGCGATGCGACCCGAACACCTGCGACGGCTCGCCGAGACCGCGGGGAGCGTGCCGGCCGAAATCCTCTCGCCGGACGATCCGCGCGGACTGCGCTCGGAGGCGTCCCACCCGGTCGTGCGGTACCTGTCCGACGCCCTGCGCTTCTACATGGAATTCCACCGCGATCAGGATCAGGGTTTCCTGGCACACGTTCACGATCCGTTCGCGGCGGCGGTCGCCCTGGGAGCGGTGCCCGTCACCACCCGTCCGGCGACGGTCGACGTCGAACTCGACGGCCGGCTCACCCGCGGCACCACCGTCGCCGACTGGTCCGGCATGTGGGGCCGGCAACCGAACGCCGAGATCGTCGTCGCCACCGACCCGCCGCTGTTCTTCGACCACCTCGTCGAGCGGGTCGGGGCGCACCTCGCCGCGCTGTCCCGGACGCACGTCTGACCGAACGCCTGTGGCCGAATGTCACACCGGCTCGATCTGATCGAACCGGTGTGACATTCGGCCACAAGGGGTTTCGCGGAGGCGGGTCAGGCGCGTGCCAGCACCTTCTCTTCCGGCTCGGCGGCGACGGCCGGCTTCGGCTCGGCGACCGGACCGTGGCCGTCGTCGACCATGGTCTCCTCGTCGAACGGGATGCGGCCGGCGAGGACGTCGCGGACGCGGCCGCGGTCGACGGTGCCGGTCCACGTTCCCACCAGCAGGGTGGCGACGGCGTTGCCGGAGAAGTTGGTGACCGCGCGCGCCTCGGACATGAACCGGTCGATGCCGACGATGAGGCCGACGCCGTCGAGCAGCTCCGGACGGTGGCTCTGCAGGCCGCCGGCGAGCGTGGCCAGGCCCGCGCCGCTCACTCCGGCCGCGCCCTTCGACGCGACGATCATGAACACCAGCAGGGAGAGCTGCTCGGCCAGGGACAGCGGCGAACCGAGCGCATCGGCGATGAAGAGCGAGGCCATCGTCAGGTAGATGGCGGTGCCGTCCAGGTTGAACGAGTAGCCGGTGGGGACCACGACGCCGACGGTGGTGCGCTCGACACCGACGTGCTCCATCTTCGCGATGAGCCGGGGCAGCGCGGACTCGGACGAGGACGTCGCGAAGATCAGCAGGTATTCGCGGGCCAGGTACTTGACCAGCTTGAAGATCGACACCCCGGACACCATGCGCAGCAGGGAGCCCAGCACACCGAACACGAACAGCACGCAGGTGAGGTAGAACCCGATCATGAGGGTGCCGAGCTGGACGACCGCGCCGAGACCGGTCTGCCCGACCACGTTGGCGATGGCGCCGAAGGCACCGATCGGAGCGAGCCACAGGATCATCGACAGGATCTTGAACACGAGCTTCTGCACGTAGCCGATGCCTCGCAGGACCGGCTCGCCGGTCTTCCCGAGGGCCTGCAGCGCGAAGCCGACCAGCAGTGCGACGAACAGGGTCTGCAGCACGCTGCCCTCGGTCAGCGCCGACAGCAGCGACGTGGGGATGATCGACGCGATGAAGTCCATGGTCCCGCCCGCGGCGTGGGCCTTGTCGGCCAGCGCGGCACCGGTGCCGGCGGTCTCCGGAGAGAGGTTCAGGCCGCTGCCCGGATCGAGCAGGTTACCCACCCCCAGGCCGATAGCGAGCGCGACGGTGGACATGCCGAGGAAGTACACCATCGCCAGGCCGCCGACCTTGCCGACGCTGGCGGCGGCCCGCACCGAGCCGATGCCGAGGACGATCGTGCAGAAGATGACCGGGCTGATCATCATCTTGATGAGATCGACGAACATCGTACCGAGGACGCCGAACGACTTGGCGACGTCCGGGGCGAGCCAGCCGACGAGGACGCCGGCCACCACCGCCACGATGACACCGACGTAGAGCCAGTGCGTCCGGTCTTTGCGCTTGGCCGGCGACTTGGCACCGGGTGGCCGGGAGTCTGTGGACGTGCTCATGGCGGATCCTCTCGGATGGGACGTTTCGGGGGACTTCGTGATCGCGGTCACGTTCCTGATAGAAATGGTGGTAGCGCAGCCTCACCCGGTGAAGATTGCGTTCATTTCGTTCAGGTGATGTCGCGCTCACGAGGCGGACCCACCGGCATCCGGAAGGAGTACGTCCGTGCCGCCGACCGCGCACCGGCCGTCGATGAGCGTGGCACGTCAGCTGCTGGTGCTGCAGCTGGCTGTGCTCGCCCTGGTCATCGCCGCAGGTACCGTCCTCGTCGGGATCGACGAGCGCCGCGACAGCGACGACGCCACCCGCCGCACCGTCCTCGCCATCGCCGAATCCCTGGCCGGGTCCGACTCGACGGCCGCGGCGCTGCGCACGCCGGACCCGACCGCGGTGCTGCAACCGCGCACCGAACGGATCCGGGAGGCGACGGGCACCGACTTCATCGTGGTGATGGCGCCGGACCGGACCCGGTACACCCACACCGACCCCGCGATGATCGGTCTGCCGTTCAGCGGCAACATCGAACCGGCCCTCGCCGGCACCGCGTTCACCGAGACCTACGCCGGCTCGCTCGGCCCGTCCATCCGGGCGGTGGCGCCGATCCTCGACGACGAACGCGTCGTCGGCCTGGTCGCCGTCGGCGTCACCCGCGCGAAGGTCGCCGACCAGTTCGCCCGTGGGCTGCCCGCCCTCCTGGGCCTGTCGGCCGCGGCCCTGGCCGTCGCGGCCGCCGGCGCCGTGCTCGTCAGCCGGCGCCTGCGCCGCCAGACCCTCGGACTCGCACCGGACGAGCTGCGCCGGCTCTACGAGCACCACGACGCGGTCCTCCACGCGATCGGCGAGGGCCTGATCGTGCTCGGCACCGACGAGCCCGCACGTGTGGAGGTCGTCAACGACGAGGCGCGGCGCCTGCTCGGCCTCGGCGACGGCCCGGTCACGACGAAGGACCTGCCCGAGGCGCTGCGGGTGGCCGGCTCGGACCTGGACGCCCGCGGCGACGTACTTCTCACCGAGGACCGCGTCCTGGTCGTCGACCGCAGCCCGGTGCAGTGGGAGGGCCGACGGATCGCCACGGTGATGACGTTGCGGGATCGCACCGAATTGCGGAGGGTGCTGGGCGAACTGGACTCGGTGCGCGGATTCGCCGACGCGCTGCGCGCGCAGGCGCACGAGTCGGCGAACCGGCTGCACACCATCGTCACGATGGTCGAACTGGGACGCCCCGAGGAGGCGGTCGCGTTTGCGACGGAGGAGCTGCGCCTGTCGCAGCAGCTCATCGACCGGCTCACCGCGTCGGTGCAGGAACCCGCGCTGGTCGCCCTGCTGCTGGGGAAGATCAACGACGCCGCCGAGCGCGGCGTGGAGCTGACCGTCACCGACGACACCGCGCTGGGCGCGACGCCGCTCGGCACCCGGGACCTGGTGACGCTCGTCGGCAACCTGGTGGACAACGCCATCGACGCCGCGCGGGCCGTCGACGAGCCCTGGGTGGAAGTGACGATACGGCAGGATGATTCGAACATGATCGTCGAGGTGGCGGACAGCGGGCCGGGGATGTCGCCGGAAACCCTCGCCCGTGCCATGGCGCGGGGCTACTCCACGAAGGCGGACCACCACGGCCTGGGCCTGGCCCTCGTCGCGCAGGTGGTGGCGCGGCACCGCGGCACTCTGCGGACCGAACCGTCGCTGGGTTCGATGGTCGTCGCGGAGATCCCCCTGCAGGCCGAGCACGGAGGCGGCGCACGATGATTCGCGTCCTCGTCGTGGAGGACGAGCCACGCATCGCCGACGCCCACCGCGCCTACGTCGATCGGCTGCCGCAGTTCAGGGTCGTCGCCGTCGCCAACACCGGGCAGGCCGCGCTGCGCGCCGTCGCCGACGCCGCGCGGACCGCCGAGCCGGTGGATCTGGTGTTGCTGGACATCGGCCTGCCCGACATGAGCGGCCTCGACGTGGCTGCAGCGATGAGCGGGATCCGCCCGAGCCCGGACATCATCGCCGTCACCTCCGCCCGCGACCTCGAGGTCGTCCGCACCGCCGTCGCCCGGGGCATCGTGCTGTATCTGCTCAAGCCGTTCACTTTCGCGGCCCTGAGCGACAAGCTCGACCACTACCTGGCCTACCGCGACGCGCTCGGCGCGTCGGGCACGGCCACCGGCCAGCACGACATCGACCGGGCGATGGCTGCGCTGCGGACCTCCGATCCGCGCGCCTCGTCCCCGAAAGGCGTTGCGCCGCAAACCCTCGATGCGGTGGCCCGGTGCCTGCGGGACGCGTCGCGCCCGCTGACGGCCGCCGAGGTGGGCAGCGCGGTGGGCGTGTCGCGGGTGACGGCGTGGCGGTACCTGGAGCGCCTGGCCGACGACGGCGTCGCCTCCCGGCACACCGAGTACGGCCGTGCCGGCCGGCCGCAGATCCGCTACGCCCCGCGCTGAGCGGTGGCCGTTGTGGCCGAATGTCACACCGTGTCGTTTACGGCTGACTCAGGTGGTCCATGCGACACGCTCCCTGACCAGGGGAGATGTCAGTGGGTCGAGCAGCACGAGAGGCGAAGAAGGCTAGGTTCTTCGCCATGCGCATGACGAAGGTGTCGATCGCCAAGGCCGCAGCCGCGGTCGGTGTCAGCCGACAAACCGGCTACCGGTGGGAGGACGAGGCCAACGGCACCGTCCGCCGTGCCCCGCACTGGGAGCACGGCGGACGGTCGTTGTCCCTGGGCGAGCGGGAGCTTGTCGCCCTCGGACTCGCCCGCAACGAGTCGGTCCAGACGATCGCCGCGCACCTGGGCCGGCACCGGTCGGTGATCTACCGGGAGATCGAACGCAACAGCAACCGCGACGGTAGCTACCGCGCCGTGTCGGCCCACGCGCGGGCCTGGACCCGAGCACTGCGACCGAAAGTCGCCAAGCTGATGGCCGCACCCGAGTTGCGCGCGTATGTCGTCGCCAAGCTGAAGCTGCGCTGGTCCCCGCAGCAGATCTCGGCCAGGCTGGTGGTCGACTTCCCCGACCGAGCGGAGATGCGGGTGTCCCACGAAACCATCTACCAGGCCGTGTATGTGCAACTGAAAGGCGAACTGCGAAAAGAGCTTTCGGAGTATCTGCGGCGCCGGCACACCCGTCGGGTGCCGCAGGGGCGAGTGCCGAGCAGTGCCCGCCATATTCCCGACAAGATCCTCATCTCCCAGCGGCCCGCCGAGGTCGAGGACCGGGCGGTGCCCGGGCACTGGGAGGGAGATCTGATCATGGGGGCGCGCAACCGCTCGGCGATCGGCACCCTGGTCGAGCGCACCACCCGGTACGTGGTGTTGCTGCACCTGCCGAAGGTCCGCGACGTGTCCGGCGTCCGCGATGCGATGATCGCCGCGATGCGGTCGTTGCCGGAGGTGATGCAGCGGTCGGTGACCTGGGATCAGGGCCACGAGATGCGTGCTCATGCCCAGATCACCATGGCCACCGACGTCGCTGTCTACTTCTGCGATCCGCACTCGCCGTGGCAGCGCGGCACCAACGAGAACACCAACGGTCTGCTCCGGCAGTACTTCCCCAAGGGCACCGACCTGTCGGTGTACACGCCCGAGGACCTGCAGCAGGTCCAGGACGAGTTCAACGGCCGCCCCCGGCAGACGCTACGCTGGCGCACGCCAACCGAAGCGTTCACCGAGCTTGTCGCATCGGCCGCCTGAAACCGCCTACATCGAACGCATGTGACATTCGGCCCCGGCGGTTCTCAGCCGCGGTATGCCCCGGAGGTCTCGAGCACCCACGCGAACTCGAAGGCCACCTCGCGCCACTTCTCGTACCGGCCGGACACGCCGCCGTGGCCGGCGCTCATCTCCGTCTTGAGCAGCAACGGGGCGTCCCCGGTCTTGGTGGCGCGCAGCTTGGCCACCCACTTGGCCGGCTCGACGTAGAGCACCCGGGTGTCGTTGAGGCTGGTGATCGCGAGGATCGCCGGGTAGTCCTTCGCCTCGACGTTCTCGTACGGGCTGTACGAGCGCATGTACTCGTACACCTCGGGGTTGTCGAGGGGGTTTCCCCACTCGTCCCATTCGATCACCGTCAGCGGCAGCGACGGATCGAGGATCGACGTGAGCGGGTCGACGAACGGCACGTTCGCAAGGATCCCGGCGAACAGCTCCGGCGCCAGGTTCGCCACCGCGCCCATCAACAGGCCACCCGCGCTGCCGCCGTCGGCGACGAGCCGGTCCGGGCCGGTGACACCGGCGTCGATCAGGTGCCGTGCGCAGGCGACGAAGTCGGTGAAGGTGTTCTTCTTCGCCAGCGTCTTGCCGTTCTCGTACCAGTGCCGGCCCATCTCGCCGCCGCCCCGCACGTGCGCCACCGCGAAGACCATGCCCCGGTCGAGGAGCGACAGCCGCGCCACCGAGAAACCGGGGTCGATGCTGGCCTCGTACGACCCGTAACCGTAGAGCAGCGCCGGCGAGTTCTCGGGCGTGCCCTTGCGGGTCACGATCGACAGCGGGATACGGGTGCCGTCCTCGGCCACCGCCCAGTCCCGGCGCTGTTCGTAGTTCGACGGGTCGAAGTCACCGAGCACCGGCTGGGCCTTGCGCAGCAACAGCTCTCCCGAATCCACGACGTAGTCGTAGACCCGGCTGGGGGTGATGAACGACGTGAAGCCGAGCCGCAGCATCGGCTGGTGCCATTCCGGATTCGCACCCGGGCCGACGGCGAAGAGTTCCTCGTCGAACTCGAGTTCGGTCAGCTCGCCGTAGCCGTCGGCGGTCAGCGGCCACACCGCGAGCCGGGTCAGCGCCTCCCGCCGGTACCCGAGAACGAGGTGCCCGGCGAACGCGTCGACGTCCTCGAGACGCACGTCGTGCCGGTGCCCGATGAGAGTGCGCAGCGCCGACGGATCGTCCACGGGCGCCTCGGCGAGGACGAAGTTCTCCGCCTTCTCGCGAGTGATCTCCCCCGTCGCGTCGTTCACCACCTCGACGACGTCGTTGTGCATGACCAGGAACCGGTCCTCGCCGCCGATGACGGCATGCTCGGCGCCGTACTCGACGCCCTCGCGGCGCGGCAGCAACACCCGGAATTCGCCGGTGGGATCCGCGGATTCGAGCACCCAGCCCTCGGTGGTGATCTTGGATCCCACCCAGATCATCAGATACTTCTCGCTGCGGGTGGTACCCACCGACACCCAGTACCGCTCGTCGGGCTCGTGGAAGACCTTGACGTCCTCGGTGTGGGACGTGCCGAGACGGTGCCGCCATACTGTGTCCGGCCGCCACGACTCGTCCACGGTGAGGTAGAAGATGTGGCTGTGGTCGATCGCCCACGTCGCGCCGGGTGCGGTCCCGGGGATCTCGTCGGCGAGCAGCTCGCCGGTGCCGAGATTCTTGAACCGCAGCGTGTAGCGCTCGTCGCCGACGACGTCGACCGAGTACGCGAGCAGCGTCCCGTCGTGGCTGATCGAGAACGCGCCGAGGGAGAAGAACTCGTGCCCGGCCGCCTCGACATTGCCGTCGAGCAGCACCTGCTCGCCCGGCAGTTCCACACCCGGCGCCAGCTCCGGCGGATTCCAGTCGTCGGGGTCGGCGATCGGACAGCGGCACTGGATGCTGTACTGCTTGCCCTCGACGGTACGGGCGTAGTACCACCAGTCCCCCATGCGGGTGGGCACCGACATGTCGGTTTCCTGCGTGCGGGACTTGATCTCCTCGAAGATCCGCTCCCGCAGCGGCGCCAGATGCGCGGTCTGCTTCTCGGTCCACGCGTTCTCGGCCTCGAGATGGGCGATGACCTCGGGATTCTCCTTGTCGCGGAGCCACTCGTACTCGTCGACGAAGGTGTGTCCGTGATGGACCCGCTCGGACGGGACCCGCTTGGCGATCGGCGGGGTCATGCGCTCGGCCCCCACCAGTCGGCGAACGACAGGCCCGAGATCCGTTCGTAGGCTTCGATGTAGCGCTCCCGGGTGGCGTCGACGATGTGCTGCGGCAGGGGCGGCGGCGGGGTGTCGGACGCACGGTCCCAGCCGGACTCGGGGCCCGTCAGCCAGTTGCGCACGAACTGCTTGTCGAAGCTGGGCTGCACCTTGCCGGGCTCGTAGCCCTCGGCGGGCCAGTAGCGTGACGAATCCGGGGTGAGCACTTCGTCGGCGAGGATGAGGTTGCCGTCGTCGTCGAGGCCGAACTCGAACTTCGTGTCGGCGAGCAGGATGCCCTTGTCCGCCGCGTACATCGCGGCACGGCCGTAGATGTCGAGGGTGTCCTCGCGCAGCTTCACGGCGAGATCCACGCCGACCTTGTCGGCGACCTCCTCGAAGGTGATGTTCTCGTCGTGGTCGCCGAGTTCGGCCTTGCTCGCCGGGGTGAAGATCGGATCCGGCAGCTGACTGGCCTCCACGAGGCCCTCGGGCAGCGGGACGCCGCACACCGCGCCGGTCTTCCGGTAGTCGAGCAGGCCCGACCCGGTGAGGAAGCCGCGGGCCACGCACTCGATCGGCACCATCTTCAGCCGTTTGACGACGAGGGCGCGGCCGAGGACCTCGGCGGGGATGCGTTCGTCGTCGGGCTCCCCGGCGAGGTGGTGGTTCACCTCGAGCAGGTTGAAGAAGAACACGCTCATCGCGGTGAGCACCCGGCCCTTGTCGGGGATCGGGGTGTCGAGCACGTGGTCGTATGCCGAGATCCGGTCGCTGGCCACGAGGAGCAGGTGCTCGTCGTCTATGACATACAGGTCCCGGACCTTGCCGCCGGCGAGGTGGGGGTAGGACTGGAGTGATGGACGCACGCTGCCACCCTAGTGCGCCGCGCCGACCTGCACCGCACCCCCGTCCGATCGCCGGATCGTTCACTATGACAATGATCGTGACCGGAACCCCACCCCGAACAGGAGCGTGATGTCGGCCGCACCCCGGATCGACGTGGGTCTGCGCTCGGAACGCGGACCGATTCTCGCGGCTCTGATGCTCGCCACCGCGCTCGTCGCACTCGAGAGCACCATCCTGGCCACCGCCGTCCCGACCATCGTCGCGGACCTCGGCGGCTTCACGCAGTTCCCGTGGCTGTTCTCGAGCTACCTGCTCACGCAGGCCGTGCTCGTGCCGGTCTACGGCAAGGTGTCGGATGTGTACGGGCGCAAACCCGTGCTGCTGTTCGGCATCGCGCTGTTCGCGCTGGGCTCGGCGCTGTGCGCGCTGGCGTGGAGCATGCCGGCACTGATCGCCTTCCGCGCGGTGCAGGGTCTCGGGGCGGGGGCCGTGCTGCCGATGGCGCAGACCATCGCCGGCGACATCTACACCGTCGCCGAGCGCGCAAAGGCGCAGGGCTACCTCGCGAGCGTGTGGGGCATGTCGGCGATCGTCGGCCCCGCCGTCGGCGGCGTGTTCTCCGACTATGTGTCGTGGCGATGGATCTTCTGGGTCAACCTGCCGCTGTGTGCGCTGGCCGCGGGGGTGCTGCTGCGGGCGTTCGCCGAGCCACGGCCCCCGGCCGCCCGGCGGCGGGTGGATCTGGCCGGCGCCGCGACGCTCGCCACGGGTTCGGGTCTGCTGATCCTGGGTCTGCTCGAGGGCGGGCAGGCGTGGGCGTGGGCATCGGCGCCGAGCGCCGGGGTGTTCGCGGCCGGCACGACGCTGTTGCTGCTGTTCGTGTGGGTCGAGCGGCGGGCGCCGGAGCCGATCCTGCCGCCGTGGGTGTTCGCCCGTCGTGTGGTGCTGACCAGCAGCGCGGTCGCTGCCCTCGTCGGCGCCGTGGTGCTGGGGCTGACCTCTTACGTGCCCGCGTTCGTGCAGGGGTCACTGGGCACCACGGCACTGGTCGCGGGATTCACCCTGTCGACGATGACGATCGGCTGGCCGCTCGCGGCGGCTCGTTCCGGCTGGTTCTACCTGCGGATCGGGTTCCGCAACACCGCGATGATCGGGTCCGTGCCGGTGCTGGCCGGCACGGGTCTGCTGACGCTGCTCGACGAGCAATCGCCGGTGTGGCACGTCGCGGTGTGCTGCGTGCTGGTCGGTCTCGGGATGGGCCTGATCGCGAGCCCGGCGCTGATCTCGGCGCAGTCGAGCGTGACGTGGGCCGAGCGGGGCGTGGTGACGGGGGCGTATTCGTTCGCCCGATCGATCGGCAGCGCCGTCGGGGTCGCGGTGTTCGGCGCGCTGGCGAACTCGGCGCTGGCCGCGGACGGGGTCGCCGGGTCGGGCCCCTTGGAGCCGGAGCGGCTCGCCGACGCGGTGGCTCCGGTGTTCGTCGCCCTTCTCGTGGCCGCGGTGGGCCTGGCGGTGACGGCCGCGACGATGCCGAACCGGCCCGCCGAACCACCCGGCACCCCTTAGGTTGGAAAGGCTCACCTAAGGTGTGGGTCATGTCGAACGAAGACGGGCTGCTGCCCAGCGTCATCGAAGTCGCGAAGGTCGAGGACATCACCCCCCGCATGCGCCGCGTCACGTTCGCCGGCCGCGGGGTCGAGGTCTACGCGAGCGACCCGACCCGCGTGCCCAACATCAAACTGATCTTCCCGCGGGAGAACGGCGACCTCGACCTGCCGGTCAACACCGGCGGCCGTCGCCTCGAGTGGCCCGACCCCACGCTCAAGGCACAGGTCCGCACCTACACCGTGCGGCGGCTCGATCCCGCGGCCTCCGAGATGGACATCGACTTCGTCCGGCACGGCGACGAAGGGCTGGCCAGCGCCTGGGCCGAGCGGGCCCGTCCGGGTGACCGCATCGCGGCGGCCGGCGGCGGCGGGATCGTCGCGCCCCCGGCCGACTGGTATCTGATCGTCGGCGACGAGACGGCGCTGCCGGCGATCGGCCGCATGCTCGAACGCCTACCCGAGGGCGCCCGCGGCACCGCCGTCGTCGAGGTCGCCGACGAGGGTGAACGGCAGGATCTGCGCTCCCCCGCCGACATCGAGATCCGCTGGGTGCACCGCGACGGGGCGCCCGCGGGCACCACCACACACCTGGCCGACGCGGCGACCGCCGTGCCGATCCCCGACGGCGAATTGAAGCGGTTCGCGTGGGTCTCGGCCGAATCCGCGACTGTGCTGCGGATGCGCAGGTATCTGCGGAACGAGGCGGGCTTCGACCGCAGGTCCACCCTCGTCATCGGCTACTGGCGGCACGGCATGACCGAGACCGGGTACGGCCGCACCACGGATCACGACCGGGACTTCACCGAGCACGACGCCTGAGCCGGGCCGAGCGACGCGCGACGCGCCGCCCCGGGCCGCCCCGGGCCGAGCGAATGTATCGTCCATCTCCTCAGCGGTAGCGAGCGATACATTCGCTCGCCCCGCAGGAGGTCAGGGCGACGAGTCGGGCCCGTGCACCTGGTCGTGCAGGGCCTCCATCCGGACGTCGAGATCGCGGGCGGTCGCGGCCGCTGCCCGGAGTTCGTCGAGCAGTCCGACGGGCACCGCCTTGTCGTACTTGTAGAAGATCTTGTGTTCGAGACTGGCCCAGAAGTCCATCGCGACGGTGCGGATCTGCAGTTCGACGAACACCGGCTGCACCCGGTCGGACATGAACACGGGGACCTCGACGATCGCGTGCAGGCTCCGGTACCCGTTGGGCTTCGGATGTGCGATGTAGTCCTTGACCTGGACGACCCGGACGTCGCGCTGCCCGGTGATCAAGTCGAAGATCCGGTAGACGTCGGAGATGAAACTGCAGGTGATGCGGATGCCGGCGATGTCGTAGATGTTCTCGCGGATCGCGTCGAGGGTGAGCGGCAGGTCCTTGCGGACGGCCTTCTCGACGACCGACTCCGGTGTCTTCAGCCGCGACTTGACGTGCTCGATCGGGTTGTGGTCGTGGGCGAAGCCGAACTCCTCCCGGAGGATGTTGATCTTGGTCATCATCTCGTCGATACCGAACTTGTAGACCATCAGGACGCGGCGGAACTCCCGTTGGAGCGCGATCTGCGGCGGGTCCAGGTTGAGCTGCGCCGGCTCGACTCGTGGTTGCCTCAGCTGCACGTCGTCAGCGCCGTCCACCGTTTCCGTCACCGTCTGTCTCCTCATCGCCTTCCCGATCGAGTCTGCCAGGTCGGCCGAGGGTGCGGCCCGGCGCCGACCCGGAGCCGCGGTGACGAGCGTGAGGGCGGCACGCGGCGACCGCGCCGGAGCGGCACGGTCGCCGCGCACCCTCAGCCGGGATGGACGGGCGCAGTCGTCACCACGGCAGCGGCACCCACTGGTCGAACAGCCAGAACCCGTGCCCCTGCGGCCCGGGCTGCTGATGCTGCGGGGCCGGCTGGTGCTGCGGCGCCGGCTGCTGCTGAACCAGGGACGAACCGGGTGCGGCGCTCGCGACGCCGGCGCCGGCGCCCACTGCGGCCAACGCGATCGTCCCCGTCGCCGCGACCTTGCCCAGCTTCGTGTTCAGAACCTTCACGACTTCGCAGTCCTCTCGTCGGGGCGAGGTGGTTCCCCGCCCGTTGGACGACTCCACACTGACCCGCGCAGCTGGCAGCAGCCTTGGGAAACCCTGCCGTTCGGCTCCGAATTCGCGGGGCGCCCGCGGTGACCACCGCGGGCGCCCCGAACGTCTGTCACGACGGATCGGCTCCGGTCCGGCTCAGCATGTCGTATCCCCCTCCGGCACAGCCAGATCGACGAGGTAACGCGCGACGGGCAGGTCGACGCACCACTGGCCGCTCAGCACCACGCCGTGCTGGGTTCCGCGGTACGTGACGAGCACCGCGTCCAGTTGCTTCGCCAGGTCCACACCCGCCTGATACGGCGTCGCCGGATCCTCGGTGGTGGAGACCACGACGATCGGGGGCAGACCGTCGACCTCCACGGCGTGCCGATCTCCCGTCGGCGGCACGGGCCAGAAGGCGCACGCACCGAGCGGCGCGTTGCCGGTGCCGCGGCCGTCGTCGAGGAACGGGGCCGCCTGCCGGGACCGGGTGTCGAGTTCACCGGCCACGGCGGGGTCGGTCACGGCGGCGTCGTCGACGCACCGCACCGCCGCCATCGCCTCGGCAGAGTTCGAGTACGAACCGTCGGCGAACCGGCCCTCGTACATGTCGGACAGCACCAGCAGTGTGTCGCCCCGGCCCTGCACCAGTTCGGCCAGCCCGTCCCGCAGGTATTCCCAGCCCTCCGGCGAGTACAGGGTCGCGATGACGCCGCTGATCGCGTTCGCGTAGCTCAGCCCCCGCGGATCCTCCGTCGCGGCCGGCCGATCGATCAGGGGATCGACCAGCGAGCGGAACCGCTCGACTGCGACCGCGGGATCGGTGCCGAGGGGGCAGTCCTCGCGGGTCGCGCACTCCGTGGCGAATGCGTCGAAGGCCTGCTGGAAACCGGCGGCCTGCCGCACCGCCTCCTCGACCGGGTCCTGCTGAGGATCGAGCGCCCCGTCGAGCACCATCGCCCGCACGTTGCCGGGAAACGCCTCCGCGTAGGCCGAACCGAGCCGGGTTCCGTAGGAGTAGCCGAGGTAGTTCAGCTTCGGGTCGCCGAGAACGGCCCGGATGACGTCCATGTCCCGCACCACGTCGCGGGTGCCCACGTGCGCCAGCACGTCGGTGCCCGTGCGTTCGGCGCAGCGCGCCGCGTACTCCCGGCGGTTCTGCTCCGCCCGGGCGATCCCCTCGGGGGTCATGTCCACCGCGGGGTCCTGCCGCCACGCGTCGGTCTCCTCGGGCGTCAGGCAGTCGATCTGCGGTGTCGACGCACCGATGCCGCGCGGGTCGAATCCGACGACGTCGAACCGCTCGGCGAGCTCGGTGCCGGCGCCGACGACGGCCATCCCGAGGCCGGACGCTCCCGGTCCACCCGGGTTGACGAGCAGCGACCCGACCTTCTCCCCCGTCGCCCGTGATCGGGACAGGGCGATCTGCGCGGTATCGCCCTGGGGGTTCTCGTAATCGATCGGCACGGTCACCCGCGCGCACTCGAGCCCGGCCCCGGCCAGGTCCGATCCGTCGGTGCTGTAGCCGTCGCACGAGCCCCACTGGAGCTGCTGGGTGTAGAAGGGCTCGAGGCCCGGCGGGATCTCCCCCGCCGCCGAGGCGAAGCCGGCCGCGCCGACCGGAGACGTGAACCCGCCCACGATCAGTGCCGTCGCCGCTCCCGTTGCGGTCACGAACCGCAGGACCCGGTCCCGGGTCCTGCGCTCTCCACTCGCCGCCATGAATCGACCTGCCCTCCAGTGGTACTCGATCGGAGAGGCGAATCTCTCCTCGGACCACTACAGGGTCGGTGCCGGCGGCGACCGGCACCACCACCCCGAGGGTGTCGATGGACAACCCCTCGGGACGGCGCTCCACCCTCCTCGCCGAGCGCGTCGCCGCTCGGGCCTCGCCGCGCTCCGGCCGCCCGTGCGGCTAGGGACGTTCGGCGATGCGCTTGATCGCTTCGAGCCGGCGGTCCCACTGCCGTCCGATCGATTCCAGCTCGCCGGCCAGTTCGCCGAGCCGGGCACCGACCGCCCGGTAGCGGATCTCCCGTCCGACCCGAACCGACTCCACGAGCCCGGCGTCGGCCAGCACGGTCAGGTGCTTGGCGATCGCCTGACGACTGACCGGCAGCCGCCCCGCGAGCGCACTGGCGGACAGGTCCTCGGCGCCGATCGCGGTGAGGATGTTCCAGCGGGTCTCGTCGGCCAGTACCGCGAGCACCGCTGGAACGCCCTTCGGCACATCGTTCACCGGGATTCCAGGAACTCCACCAGATCGCCGAGTTCGGCACGCCAGCCGTCGACATTGCCGTCGTGGGCCGACTGCGGGTCGACGAGTTCCTCGAAGCCGGTCTCCACCATCGTCAACCGGGTGCCGCCGTCGATCTCGGCCAGGTCGAACCGCACGACCGTGGAGTTGCCCGGTACCGGGTCCACATTCGCGTCGCGTGCCCAGCGGTAGATCAGTGTCTTCGGCTCGTCCACGTGTTCGACCAGCACCCGGAAGGGTCCGGCGTCGTGGCCCGTCCAGCCGAACGTGCCGGTACCGCCGGGCGATGCGTCGAATTCGATTCTGTCGCCGAACCATTGCGCGATCAGTGCGGGTTCGGTCAGGGCGGACCACACCTTGGTGGCCGGTGCCGCGATGTCGATGGTGCGGGTGATGTCGAGCGGGGCCATGATCGCCTCCAGTTCGGGTAGGGGTTGTGCAACTCCAGGGTTGCACCTTTCTTCCTCGACTGCAACCCCTCAGTTGCAGAAATATGTTCGTCGCGACGGCGACTCACCTCTCATCGCGTCCGGTCGACGACCAGCACCTGGACGGCACCGAACTGCGGGACGATCCGGCCGATCAGGGCCGCCGCCGGCTCGAGCCGGTGCCCGAACCGCGGATGCGCCGCGGTGAACAACCGGCCCTGCACCCGGGCTCGGCCGTGTCGAGCGCCCAGACGGCGCAGCTCTCGCCGCGTGACAAAGCGTCCGTCCGAGTACGGCGCTCGGCGGGTGGGCCGATCGAGCCACCCCCAAGGGCTGGTCGGGTTCAGGGTGAGTGCGACGATGCGCCCGCCCGGACGAGTGATGCGGGCCATCTCGGTGAGCACCGCCGCGGCGTCGGTGAACTCGAGGGTCGCGACGGTGACGGCCGCGTCGGCCGCAGCGTCCGGCACCGGCAGGCGGGCGGCGTCGGCGCGCACGACCCGGCCGGGTGCCCGGGCGGCCGCGACGGCCAGCATGCCCGCCGACAGGTCCACACCGATCACACGGGCACCACGGTGAACAAGATGGCACACGAGCCGGCCGGTCCCGCAGCCGATCTCGACCACGGTGCGGCCTGCCACCTCCGGCAGGGCCACATCGATCGCGCCACGCTCCACGGCCCAGGCGTGGGCGCCCCACGGGGTGGCGAACCAGGTGTCGTAGTCCCGGGCCTGCGCTGCGTCACTCGTCATCCAGCGTGCAGAGGGGTGCGCAGCATCGATCTCTTCTCCGGGCGTGCGCTCGAACGGCACGAACGGTTCGTTGGTGGACATGCCGTCGGGATTCCCCTCGCCGGAGTCCGGAAACAGCGATACGACGAGGCGGGTCTCACGCCGGTGCGAGCCTTCGGACCGCGTAGCTCACGATCTCGGGGGTATGCGCGCTGATCACCACCCGCTACACCCTCGACCAGGTCGCCGAGGCATACGAGGACATGCACGCCGGCAAGAACATCCGCGGCGTGATCGTGTTCGACCGAGCGGAACCGGCCCGCGCCGGCACCCGCACACGGGTGCGGGCGCAGCGACGTTCGGCAGCATGGGCTCAGGCGACGCGCTCGAGCGAGGTCCCCTCGTCGAGCCGGCGCAGCGTGCGCAAGGTGGCCCACAGCAGCGCGGTGATCACCAGCCCGACGGCACCGTACGCGGGCAGCGCCGCCGAGATCGGCACCAGCGCCGCCACTGCGCCCGCGACCACCGCGCCGACGGAGGCACCGGCGGTGACCTGCGCCGCCCACACCGCGGCGATGCGCCCCCGGTACTCGTCGGGGGTGTGTTTCTGGACCGTCGCGTACCGGACGATGTCGGTGAGCGCGTCGCCGAAGCCGTGCGCGGCCAGGCCCAGCAGCGCCACCGCGACGGTCGCGGTGAGGCCCGCCCCGACGAGCCCGGCGGCGGAGACGGCCATGAGCAGGAAGACCACCTGCCCGGATCGGCGGAGGTGGCCGGTCCAGCCGCTGGTGAGCGAGCCGATCACCGCGCCGACGGCCGGGGCGGTGTAGAGCAGCCCCACCACCGACGGTCCCGCGCCGAGCACCTCGGTGGCGTACTCGGGGACGAGCACCGACCAGCCGGCAAGCAGCATCGTCACGAATCCGCAGACGAGCACGCCGCCGATGACACGGTTCCCCGACGCGTAGCGGAAGCCGCTGAGCACCGAGCGCAGCGGCGACTCGTCGGCGACGTGCGTCGGCGGCAGGGACGGCAGCCGGGTGATGCAGAACGTGGTCACGGCGGTGGTGAATGCCGCGAGAGCGTAGGCCACCCCGACTCCGCCGGCGGCGATGACGACCCCGCCGAGTGCGGGTCCGACCATCGCGCCCAGGTCTCCGGTGAGGGCCATGAGCGCACCGGCCGCCGCCATCTTCTCCCGCGGCAGCAGGCTGGGGGTGACGGCCATGAGGGCGGTCGCGGAGATGCCGCCGCACGCGCCGTCGATCACGGCCGCCACATAGACGACCCACATCTTCGGGTCGGGCAGAAACGCGTTGAGTGCGAGCACCGCGAACGCCACGCCCGCGGTGCCCCGGGCGGCGGCGATGACGCGCCGGCGATCGTAGCGGTCGGCGAGCACCCCGCCGACGAACGTGGCGGCGAACGTGGTCACGCCGAGCACCGCCGACACGGCGGCGACCTGCGCGGTGGACCCGGTGAGCCGGTACACCTGCAGCGGCACGGCGACGACGAGGAAGCCGAGGCCGAACAGCGACACGACCCGGGCGGTGAAGATGTAGCGGAATTCGCGGCTGGTGCGCAGGGGGTCGACGTCGAGGACCAGCTTGTCGATCAGGGCCACGGCCGGGTCACCGCGGGGCGAGCAGGTCGTACCACGCCTCGAGCCGCGGTTCGGTGGCCAGCGAGACGAAGTCGACATCCGCGCCGGCGCCGCGCCACTGCTCTACGAGCGCCATCAGACGCACCGAGTCGAGGCCCTGGTCGACGAGGCTGAGCGCGGGGTCGAGTTCGTCGGCCTCGATCTCGAGGAGCCGTGCGATATCGGTGCGGATCGTCTCGCGGTCCAGGATGCCGGACTGTGTTGACATGAGGTCACTCCTTCTCGGTTGCAACGGGTTCGGGGATGCGGGCGGCCGCGGTGAGGGCCTGGACCCAGCGCCGGGCCACGACGGCGACGGTGTGCTCGTCGAGCACCTCGTCGGGCGCGGCGAATTCGCAGTCGAGCACGGGCCCCTCCGGGGTGTCCTCGACGACGGCGTCGACGTGCAGGACGTGGTCGAGCGGCGTGGCCGGGTCGACGGAACCGCCGAGCGCGACGGCCTCGGGTGCGCCCGACCACGGGGCGCCGGTGTCCTCGCCGAGCGTCATCCGGCCGAGGTAGTTGAACACCACCTGGGGCCGCCGATAGCGGTCGAAGACGTGGTCGGGCGCGAGGCGGTGCAGTAGTCCGAAGCCGATGCCGTTGTCGGGCACGGCGTTCAGCGCGTGCGCGACTCGCGCGCGGGCCTCGCGCGCGGCGGCCGCGCCGGTCAGGGCGTCCTCGGGGTCGATACCGGCCAGGTTCAGCGCGACCGGGAACATCGACGTGAACCACCCGACGGTGCGCGCGACGTCGGCTCCGGGCACGACCTGTTCCTCGCGGCCGTGACCCTCGAGTTCGACGCGCACGACGTCGCCGCCGCGGACCGAGGCGACCGCCACGGCGAGTGCCGCGAGCAGCGCGTCGTTCACGGCCCCGGAGGCGAGGACGTCCTCGGTGACCGGCACGGGAACCCGCACGTGCGTCGAGCGCAGCGCCGAGACCGTGTCGCGTGCCGGGTCGAGGGCCCGGACGCCGAGGGGTGGTTCGACCGCGTCGACCGCGAGTTGCCAGGCGGGCAGCGAGGCCCTGATCCGCTCGGAGCGCGCGGCCTCGGCGAGGCCGGTCGCCCACGCCCGGAAGGACGTGCCGGGTGACGTCAGCGCGACGGTCTCGCCGCGTCCGGCCTGTTCGACGGCGTCGGCGAGGTCGGGCACGAGGATGCGCCACGACACACCGTCGATCACCAGGTGGTGCACGGCGACGAACACGCGGCCGGGGCGGTGCGGCCCGAAGTCGAACAAGATCGCCTGCACCATCACTCCGGATTCCGGATCGAGTGCCCTGTAGGCGATTTCGCGTTCGGCAGCGAACCGATCCGCCCACTGCTCGTCGTCGACCTCGCCGACCTCGACGCGGCGCACCAGGGTCTCGATGCCCGGTGCGGTCTCGGGGACGGTCCAGCGGGGTCGGCCCCCGGCGACGGCGAACCGGGACCGCAGCATCGGATGGGTGTCGAGCAGCGCCGCGACGGCCTTCCCGAGCGTGTCCACGGTGAGGCCGACGGGCGCGACGAGCAACCGCGCCTGCGAGAACCGCGCAAGGTCGCCACCCCACGCGAGGGCCTCCCACACGATCGGGGTGATCGGCACGTCGCCCGTCGCGGCGACCGCGGGCACCGCCGCCGGGGCCGTGTCCGTCTCGTCGACCGCGGCCAGGGCCGCGACGGTGCGCAGCTCGAACACCTGCCGGGCCGTGAGCCGGAGCCCGGCGGCCCGGGCGCGGGAGACGAACTGGATCGAGACGATCGAGTCACCGCCGAGCGCGAAGAAGTCGTCGTCGATGCCCACCCGGTCGAGGCCGAGCACCTCGGCGGCCACCTCCGCCAGCACCGCCTCCCGCTCGGTGCGCGGCGCACCCGAGCCGACGAGTGCCCCGAAGTCCGGCTCCGGCAGCGCCTTCCGATCCACCTTGCCGTTGGCGGTGACGGGGAATGCGGCCAGCACGAGCACCGCGGCCGGCACCATGTAGTCCGGGAGCCGCTCGGCGAGCACGGCCCGCACGACGGCCGGGTCCACGTCGCCGTCGGGCACGACGTAGCCGACGAGCCGGCGCACGCCGCGTTCGTCGGTGTGGGCGACGGCGACGGCGTCGCGCACCCCGCGCACCGCGGTCAGGGCCGCCTCGACCTCGCCGAGCTCGACCCGGAAGCCGCGGATCTTGACCTGGTCGTCGCCGCGGCCGAGGAATTCGAGGGTGACACGGCCGTCGCCGGCCGGGGCCCGGCGCACGACATCGCCGGTGCGGTACATGCGGGTTCCTGGCGGACCGAACGGGTCGGGCAGGAAGCGGGTGCCGGTCAGGTCGGGGCGGCCGAGGTAGCCGCGGGCCACGCCGGATCCGGCGACGTACAGCTCACCCGCGACGCCGACCGGCACGGGGCGCAGCATCCGGTCGAGGACGTAGGCGGCGGCGCCGTGCACGGCCCGGCCCAGGCACGGGGTGTCGGCGTCGGTGACCTGTCCGACGAGCGAGTCGACGGTGCACTCGGTGGGCCCGTAGAGATTGAACGCACGTCCGTCGGTCAGCTCCCGCAACCGCCGCCACAGCGCCGGGTTGACGGCCTCGCCCCCGAACCCGACCGTGGCGGGCCGGTGTCCGCCGTCGAACAGCCCGGCGGCGACCATGCGGTCGAGGAACGACGGGGTGACCTCGAGGAAGTCGAGTTCGTGTTCGGCGACGTACGCGACCATCGCCTCGGGATCGCGCAGGGTGTCCTCGTCGAACACGTGCACGGCGTGGCCGTCGAGCAGCCACAGCATCGGCTGCCACGAGGCGTCGAACCCGAACGACCAGGCGTGCCCGACGCCCACGCTCGTCCGGCCCGCCCCCGCCACGGTGGGCACGTACAGGTCGGCGCGGTGGCTGTCGAAGAGGTTGAGCAGGTTCGAGTGGGTGATCGCCACGCCCTTCGGCAACCCGGTGGAGCCGGACGTGTAGATGACGTACACGGGGTGCTCCGGTCGGAGCGGTGCGGTGCGCTCGTGGTCGGCGACGGGTGCGGCCGGGCGGGCCCCGACGTCGGCACGGACCGTCTCGTCGTCGAGGTCGAGCACCGGCACCCCACCGAGCACCGGTCGCAGCGTCTGCGCCACGGCACCGTTCGTGACCACGACCCGCGGCCGCGCGTCGCCGACCATGTGCGCGAGGCGCTCCGCGGGGTACGCCGGGTCCATCGGCACGTAGGCGCCGCCGGCGGCGTGCACGGCGCAGAGCGCGACCATCATGTCCGCCGAGCGCGGCAGGGCCAGGCCCACGAGCGTCTCGGGTCCGACGCCTTCGTCGATCAGCCGTCGTGCCAGACGCGCCGACGCGGCGCCGAGCTGGGCGAAGGTGAGCCGCACGGCGCCGCACACGACGGCCGCCGCGTCCGGGGTGCGGGCGATCTGCGCCGCGAGCAGGTCGGGCACGGTGCGGTGCCCGTTCGACGGTGCCGGGGCGGTCGACGAGAGTTCGGGCAGCCGCCCTCGCTCGGCCGGACCGAGGACGTCGAGCTGGGCGACGCGCAGCGACTGTTCCCCGGCGAGCTGGTCGAGGAGGCGCACGAGCTGCCGGCCGAGTGCGCCAGCGTCGGCGGCGGTGAACAACGCCTGCTGGTACTCGAGGGTGAGGGCGAGCTCGTCGTCGAGTGCGGCGACGAGCACCAGCGGGAAGTTGGTGGCGTCGTGACCGCGGACGTCGGTGACATCGAGACCACCGGAGCGCTGCGCGCGGGCGAGGGCGTCGGTGTCGATCGGGTAGCTCTCGAACACGATGAGGGTGTCGAACAGTTCGCCGAGGCCGACGGCGCGCTGGATGTCGGCGAGGCCGACGTACTGGTGATCCAGGAGCCGGTTCTGCTCGTCCTGGACGCGCCGGAGCAGTTCGGCGGCGGGCTCGCCGGGGCGCAGCGCGACGCGCACGGGCACGGTGTTGATGAACAGGCCGATCATCGTCTCGACGCCGGGAACGTCCGGGACGCGGCCGGACACGACGGCGCCGAAGGTCACGTCGGTGCGGTCGAGCCGGGCGCCGAGGAGAACCGCCCACGCGGTCTGCACCGCGGTGTTCACGGTGACGCCGAGGTCGCGGCAGCGGCGCTGCAGCCGCGCGGCCAGGCCGGCCGGCACCGGCACCGAGAGTTCGGCGGGCAGCGTGGCGTCGAGCGACGAGCCGGCCGGGGCGAGCAGCGTGGGTTCCTCGACGCCGGTGAGCGCCTCGGTCCAGCGGCGCAAGCCCTCGTCGGTGTCGCGGTCGCCCAGCCACGCAAGGTAGTCGGTGAACGGGCGGACCGCGGGCAGCGACGCCGGGTCGGCGCCCGCGCCGTAGAGGGTGAACAGTTCCTGCATCAGCAGCGGCGACGACCAGCCGTCGAGCAGCAGGTGGTGGGCGGCGAAGATCAGCCGGTGCCGGTCCGGTGCGACGCGCACGAGGGTGAACCGCACCAGCGGCGCGGCCGCGACGTCGAACCGGGTGGCGCGGTCGGCGGCGACGAGGTCGTCGCTGCGCTCCTCGAAGGGCCGAATGTCACATCGCGTCGATCTGACCGAAGCGGTGTGACATTCGGTCACGGGGGTGGGGTCGTGTGTGAGGTCGACGTCCGTCCACCGCAGGCCGGGATCCCGGAGAACGACGCCGACGGGGTCACCGGCTGCGGTCGTGCGGAATCCGGTGCGCAGGGTCGCGTGCCGGTCCAGCAGCGCGACGGCGCTGCGCCGCAACGTGTCCCGGTCGAGGTCGCCGCGCAGATCGAGGACGGTCTGCATCGAGTACACGTCGGTGCCGGTGCCGTCGTCGAGACCGGCGAGGAAGAACATGCCGCGCTGCAGCGGCGTGAGCGGCACGACGTCGTCGATCGGGCCGAGTTCGGTGGTGAGCGAGGCGAGTTCGGGCAGCGCCAGCCCCCGGTAGGTCAGGTCCGACGGAGTGGGTCCGCCGGCGCCGGGGGTGCCGGCGTGCCGGGCCAGCGCGGCGAGCGCCTCCACCCACCGGCCGGCGACGAGGGCGACGGTCTCCTCGTCGAGGACGCCCGCCGCCGTGAATTCGCAGACGATCTCGGGGCCGCGGGGGCCGTCCTCGGTGACGGCGTTGACGTCGAGGACGTGGTCGAGGGGTGTGCCGGGATCGACGGCGCCGCCGAGGGCGCCCGCCTCCGGCGCGGCGGTCCACGCCTGACCTGCGTTCTCCCCGAGCGTCATCCGACCGAGGTAGTTGAACATCACGTCGGGGGCCCGGTACCCCGGGAAGTGCCGCGTTCCTTGGGGAGCGAGCCGGCGCAGCAGCCCGAATCCGAGGCCGTCGTCGGGCAGGGCCCGCAGCGACTCCTTGACCTGGGCCAGAGCGGTTCCGGCTGCCGCGGTACCGGCGAGGGCCTCGTGCGGGTCGATGCCGGACACGTCGAGGACGGCGGGGTACAGGGTGGTGAACCAGCCGACGGTGCGGGTGAGGTCGGCGCCGGGCACGGCGTGCTCGGCGCGGCCGTGGCCCTCGAGGTGCACGCGCAGCACGTCGCCGCCGCGCACCGACGTCACGGCCAGCGCGAGGGCGGTGAGCAGCACATCCGCGACGCCCGCCCGGTACGCGGCGGGCACGGTGGTGAGGATCTGCTCGGTGACCGCCACGGGTACCCGCACCTCGCGCGACCGCGCGGTGGCGACGGTGTCGCGCGCCGGATCCAGCGGGCGGGCGCCCAGCGGCGGTTCGGTGGTCTCGGCGATCTCCTGCCAGCGCGGCAGAGACTGCGCAATGCGATCGGACGTGGCGGCTTCGGTGAGCCCGAGCGCCCAGTCCCGGAAGGAGGTGCCGGCCGGCTCGAGGTCCGGCGCGGCGCCGCGGCGCACCCGATCGACGGCGGCCGCGAGGTCGGGCACGAGAATCCGCCACGACACACCGTCGACGACGAGGTGGTGCACGGCGACGAACACGCGGCCCGCCACGTCGGGGCCGGCGTCGAGGAGCACCACGCGGATCATCTGCCCGGCCGCGGGGTCGAGGTCAGCCAGCGCGCGGTCGCGTTCGGCCTCGAACAGGGCGCGCCACCGCGCGTCGTCGAGACCTGCCGCGTAGACCCGGCGCACCGCCGTCGCCGCGTCCGGAATACCCTCGGGCACCACCCAGTCCGCGTCGCCTCCGGCGACGGTCAGGCGCGAGCGGAGCATGGGATGGGTGCGCAGCAGTGCGTCGACGGCCGCGACGAGGTGCGCCTCGGTGAGCCCGGGCGGAGCGATCAGCAGGCGGGCTTGCGCGAAGCGCCGCAGATCCCCTCCGTGGTCGAGGGTTTCGCGCACGATCGGGGTGAGCGGCACCGGGCCGGTGGCCGCGCCGGCGGGCCGCGCCGGCTGCTCGTCACCGGTGTCGGACTCGCAGGCCGCGGCGAGCGCGGCGACGGTGCGCAGTTCGAACACCTGGCGCGCGGTGATCCGGACGTCGGCGGCGCGAGCGCGGGACACCAGTTGAATCGAGACGATGGAATCGCCGCCGAGGGTGAAGAAGTCGTCGTCGACGCCGACGCGGTCGAGGCCGAGGACCTCCGCGAACGCGGAGCACAGCGCCGACTCCGTCGCGGTGCGTGGCGCACCGGATCCGGCGAGCGCCCCGAAGTCCGGCTCCGGCAGGGCCTTCCGGTCCACCTTGCCGTTCGCGGTGGTCGGCAGTTCCGGGACCCGCAGGATCGCGGCGGGCACCAGGTACTCGGGCAGGTGGGCGGCGACGGCGGTGCGGACGGTCACGGGCTCGGCCGTTCCGGTGACGTAGCCGACCAGGCGGCGCACGTCGCGGGCGTCGGTGTGCGCGACGACGACGGCGGCACGCACCCCCGGCACGGCACCCAGCGCGGCCTCGATCTCGCCGAGTTCGACGCGGAACCCGCGGATCTTGACCTGGTCGTCGTCGCGGCCCACGTATTCGAGGGCACCGCGTTCGGTGTCGACCGGGTCCGGCAACCATCGCACGACGTCGCCGGTGCGGTACATCCGCTCGCCCCGGCCGGTGAACGGGTCGGCGACGAACCGCTCCCCCGTCCGGCCGGGTTGTCCCAGGTAACCGCGGGCGACACCCCCGCCGGCGACGTACAGTTCCCCGGCCACGCCGGGCGGTGCCGGTCGCAGCCACCGGTCCAGCACGTACAGCCGGGTGCCGGGGGTCGGTCCGCCGATGGTCACGGTGTCTCCCGCGATACGGGAGCAGGTTGCGTCGACCGTGCATTCGGTGGGGCCGTAGCAGTTGTAGGCCTCGACGCCGTCCGCGGCGCCGAGGCGCCGCCACAGCGCCGATCCGACTGCCTCGCCGCCGACGGTCACCTTGGCGGGCCGGGGGCGGTCACCGTCGAGCAGACCGGCGTCGAGCAGTCCGCTCATCAGCACGGGCACGCAGTCGACATGATCGATGCGGTGGGTCCGCACGTAGTCGACGACGAACGCGGTGTCGGTGCGGTGCTCGTCGGGCAGCACGTGCAGGGTGTGCCCGGACAGCAGCCAGGTCAGGGCGGCGACGGCCGAGTCGAAGGCGAACGGGTAGGTCAGCAGCACCCGCCACGTGCCGGACGCCGACCGCATGATCGTCTCTCGCTGCGCGGCAACGAGATCGGTGAGATTGGCGTGGGTGACGGTGACACCCTTGGGGAGGCCGGTGGAGCCGGAGGTGTAGACGACGTACGCGGCGTGACCGGGGCGGAGCGGGCGGAGACGATCGGCGTCGGCCACCGCGGCGGCGGGCAGCGCGGCGAGCCGGGCGCGCAGGTCCGGGTCGTCGAGCACGACGAGGCGCGCGCCGCTGCCGGTGAGGGTCGCTCCGAGTTCGTCGGCGACGGCACGGGTGGTGAGCACGACACCGGGGCGGGCGTCGGCGACCATGTGCGCCAACCGCTCCGCCGGGTACGACGGATCGAGCGGCAGGTAGGCACCCCCGGCGGCGAGCACCGCGAGGACGGCCTCCACGGTGGCGGCGGAGCGTGGCAGAGCCAGGCCCACGAGCACGTCGGGTCCGACACCGAACCCGATCAGCAGGCGCGCGAGCCGCGCCGAGTTCGCCCCGAGCTCCGCGAAGGTGCGCTCTTCGGCGCCGCACACCACCGCGAGGGTGTCCGGACCCGCCGAGGCGGGCAGCGCCGCGACGGTGCCGTCCGAGGGCGCGGCCGGCGCGACGGACCACGTGCCGAGGACGCGACCGCGTTCGGTGCCGGTGAGCAGGTCCAGCGCGGCGGCCGGGCGGTCCGGCGCGGCGGCGAGGGCACCGAGGATGTGGACGAGGCGGCCGGCGAGGGCGGCGGCGTCGTCCGCGGTGAACAGGCCGGGCCGGTAGTCGAGGGTCATGACGAGGGTGTCGGCGACGCCCGCGGTGAGCACGAGCGGATAGTTGGTGGCGTCGCGGCCCTCGACGGCGGCGATCGTGACCCCGCCGGCGCGCTGGGCACGGTCGAGCGCGTCGCGGTCCACGGGATAGCTCTCGAAGACGGTGAGGGTGTCGAACAGCTCCCCCAGTCCCACGTCGCGCTGTACCTCGGCGAGGCCGAGGTACTGGTGGTCGACGGTGCGGGACTGCGCCAGCTGCACGCGCCGCAGCAGCTCGGTGACGGTGGCGCGGGGATCCAGGCGCACCCGCACGGGCACGGTGTTGATGAACAACCCGACCATGGATTCGACGCCGGCCAGTTCCGGCGGTCGCCCGGAGACGGTGGCGCCGAAGACGACGTCGTCGCGGCCGAGCAGCCCGGACAGCAGCAGCGCCCACCCGGTCTGCAGGACGGTGTTGAGGGTGACGCCGGCGTCGCGGGCCAGGCCGGTGAGCCGGTCGCCGAGTCCGGCCGGCACCTCGACGGCGACGGCGGCGGTCGGCGTCGTGGCCCGGGTGGCGCCGGGCGGGGCGACGAGGCTCGGTTCGGTGAGCCCGTCGAGGGATTCGCGCCACAACGCGCGGGCGGCGTCGTGGTCCTGCCTGCCGAGCCACGCGAGGTAGTCGCGGTAGGGCCGGACCGGAAGCAGGCCGGTGGTGGCACCGCCCGCGGCGTAGATCTCGAGGAGTTCGCGCACCAGGATCGGGGTGGACCAGCCGTCCACGACGATGTGGTGGGCGGTGAGCACGAGCCGCACGTCGTCCGGCCCGAATCGCACGAACAGCCAGCGGATCAGCGGCGGCCGCGTGAGGTCGAACCAGTCGCGTAGATCCTCGGCGAGCAGGTCCGCGAGGTGACGCTCCGCGACGTCCGGCTCGAGACCGGTCAGATCGACGCTGCGCCAGGGGGCTTCGGTGCCGCGCACGACGAGGCCGGCGGTGCGGCCGTCCTTGCGGGGGCGGAAGCACGTGCGCAGGGCGGGGTGCCGGTCCAGCAGCGCCTGCGCGGAGGTCCGCAGGGTGTCCTCGTCCACCCGCCCGGTCAGGCGCAGCACGGACTGCACGGTGTAGGCGTCCGGTTCGACGGCTCCGGCGGCACGGGCGGTGTCGTCGGGCGCGGCGACGGTGCTGAGGTATAGCAGGCCTTGCTGCAGCGGCGAGAGGGGAACGATGTCTTCGAGCGCGGAGGTGCGGGTCATATCTGCCTAACGAACGGGTGCGAGGTGCGACGAACACGGCCCCCGGGTCGCCGGACGCGGGGGCCGTGGGTGCCGGGAGGGCTACTGCTGCCGGTTCGCGGGCAGCGCGGCGAGCGCCTCGTCGATGGAATCGAGTGCGAGCAGCGCGGTCTCGTAGGTCGCGGCGTGGGAATGTTTGACCGGAACCAGATTTCCGGCCTGCACGGCGGGCAGGGACTGCCACAGCGGGGAGGCCATCAGCTCCTGCAGCTCGGGCGAGACCGAGCCGTCGGCCTCGACGCCGTAGACGATGACGTCGACGTTCCCGAGGTTCCGGCCGATCTCCTCGACGGAGAGGTACTCGCCGTGCACGTCCTCGGGGTTGGCGGGCTGACCGGGGAACTGCAGGTCGAGGTCCTCGAACAGGTTGGTGGTGTACGACGAGGCGTACTCGCGGAAGAACTCACCGGGCTCGGTGCCGCACACGTTGCAGACGCCGGCGAAGGTCAGGTTCCCGAGGGTGCCGCGGTACTTCCCGGCGATCTCCGCGGCGCGTGCCTCGTACTGCTCCTTGTACTCGCCGTAGGCGTCGGACACGTTCGCGGCGTCGGCGTACTGCTCACCGAGGCCGCGCCAGTCACCGGGGTTGGTCAGGCCGAGGAAGACCACCGGAGCGAGGGCCTCGAGCTTGGCCGTGTCGAGCTGCGACTGCACGCGCGCGGGCACGCCCATGATGATCAGGTCGGGCGCGGCGGCGGCGACGGCCTCGTAGTCGAGTTCGCTCACGGCCCCGTCCGGCGCCACCTTGGGCAGCGCCTCGTACGCGGCCTTGGTCTCCGCGTCCATGTTGTCGAGCTCGCGGGTCCATTCGCAGGCGGCGGCGAGATTCGCGTCGGCCTGGAGCAGCGGTAGCACCGCGTAGCCGCAGGCGACGATGCGCTGCGGGTCGGACGGGATCTCGATCGGCCCGTTCTGCGCCTCGAACGTGCGCGTGGCGTCCGCGGCCGGTTCCTCGCCGGAGCCACCGTCGCTGCCGCACCCCACCAGGCCCACGGCCAGCACCGCCGTCGCGCCGAACACCGCTGCGCGGCGCAGCCGGCCCCGTCCCTCAACCCGCATCGCTTACTCCCACATGTCTGTTCGCCGGGCACCCGCCCGGACCTGATTGGTTAGGCTAACCGAACTCGGTGCGGGCGCCAAGCGCTACGTCCCCGGTCCTGCGCACAGTTGTCTGCGCCGATCCTCGTGCCCCATGAGGGACAGCACGCGAGGACAGCTTTCGTCGCTCCGGATGAGGGGGCCACGAAGGCGCACGGTCCGTAGCCGGTCCGTGCGCCTTCGTAGCAGTTTCGGAAAGGCGCGCTCGCCCTTCGGTCCATCGTGAAGGTGGTTCAGCCGGTGATCTGGCCGAGCAATTCCTCGGCGATGATCTGCCGGGCTTCGGTGAGTATCGAGCCGAGCACTTCCTCACAGCTGGCGACCTCGTGGATCAGGCCTTGGGCCTGGCTGGCCCACCAGAGTCCGCCTTCGACGTCGCCGTTGCCGTACACCTGTTCGCGGCCACGGGCACCGCTGGCCAGGTGGGCGACGTCGTCGAAGGTCGCACCCGTTCGGCGTGAGATGGTGGCGATTTCTTCGGAGACCGAGTTGCGTGCGACGCGGGCGGAGTTGCGGAACTCGCGGAAGACGATGACGGTGTCGCGTTCGGTGTTGTCGACGATCTGCTGTTTGACGTTGTCGTGGATGGGTGCCTCGGTGGTCGCCATGAAACGGGTGCCCATGTTCACCGCGGAGGCGCCGAGCGCGAGGGCGGCGACGAGACCGGCGCCGGTGGCGATTCCGCCGCTGGCGATGATCGGGATGGACAGTGCCCGGGCCGCGGCGGGGATCAGCACGAGCCCGGGGACGTCGTCCTCGCCGGGGTGCCCTGCGCACTCGAAGCCGTCGATGCTGATCGCGTCGACGCCGAGTTGTTCGGCTTTGAGGGCGTGCCTCACCGAGACCGCCTTGTGGATCACCTTCACACCGGCGGCCTTGAACGCAGGTAGGTGCGGTCGCGGGTTGCCGCCTGCGGTTTCGACGATGGTGATGCCGCTGTCGACGATGGCGTCCCGGTACTCGTCGTAGGGCACCGGCCGGATGGTCGGGAGGATCGTCAGGTTGACGCCGAACGGCTTGTCGGTGAGGTCGCGGCAGCGGGCGATCTCCTTGATCAGCGCCTCAGGGGTGGGTTGGGTCAGGGCGGTGAGGAACCCGAGTCCTCCGGCGTTGGCCACCGCGCTGATCAGGTCCGCGGTGCCGACGGCGGTCATGCCGCCGCACACGATGGGGTGCTCGATCCCGAAGGTCTCGGTGAAGATATTGGTGAACAAATGCTTCCTCGGTGTGGGTTGACCGCCGATTGGCGGATGACCGGACTGCTCAGCGATGTCTGCTTCGGTCAGAACGGGAGATTGAATGCGCGAATCGCGTTCTCGCGCAGGAACGCCGTACGGGTCTTCTCGTCGAACTCGAGTTTGTCCAACCCGGACAGGCAGTCGGGTGCCGGCCAGGCGAGGTGGTTGGAACCGAAGAGCACCTTGTGCCGGCCGTGTCCGCGGAGGTAGTCGACGATCTCCGCCGGATAGCGGGAGGTCTTGTATGCGGAGGTGTCGATGTAGACGTTCGGGTACTTCGTGGCCAGTGAAATGGCTTCATGTGTCCATGGCACGCCGATGTGACCCACGATGACCCGGGTGACGTTCGACGATGTCGCCGACCTTGTCGTTGCTGATCAGCGGTCCCGCCGGGGCGTACCGGGCGCTCAACATGCCAGTTCGACGCCCGCTTCGTCCATGCGGTCGAGGGTCCACAACACCGGCGGTTCGGCCTCGGGGATGGTTCCCTTCGACCAGCGGCGCAGGGAGTCCAGGAAGGGCATGTCCAGCCATCGCTGGGTCGGGTGCTGCATCCAGGCATCGATCGTGTCTGTCATCGTTTTCCCTTTCTCGTGTCGGTGGTGTCGGATCAGGCGGTTTCGGGAACGGGGTGGGCCGCTCGGCTGTCCTCGTCGGTTCCGGTCTCTTCCATGTCGCGGTGCCGGGTTTCGGGCAGCATGAGTGCGCAGAACAGACTCAGGAGACCGAAGCCCGCGAGCATCCACCCGACGGCGGCGCTGCCGTACTGGGAGGTGAGGTGCGCGGCCAGCATGGGAGCGGTGCCGCCGCCGATGACCCCGGCGATGGCGTAGGCCATGCCGGCGCCCGTGTAGCGGTACTCGGTGTGGAACATCTCCGGCAGCAGTGCGCCCGCGGGCCCGTAGGAGACGCCCATGATGGCCAGGGTGAGGGCCAGGCCGGCGAGGAACGCGACCGGGGAGCCGGTGTCGAGGAGGGGGAAGAGCACCAGTCCTCCGGGGATGGCCACGAGACAGGAGGCGAGCACCATTTTTCGGCGGCCGATGCGGTCGGAGTGGATGGCGGACAGGATGATCGCGGCACAGAAGACGGCGGCGGCGAGGAGGCCGAGGGAGAGCACTGTGGTGCGGCTCAGGCCGAGGGTGGCAGTGGCGTACGAGGTGAGGTAGGCGGTGCCGATGTAGAAGAACGCGAACATCATCGCCAAGGATCCGGCGGCGAGGAGCAGCTCACGGGGCTGATTCTTGAAGACTCCGAGGAGGGGTCCGGCGCCGGCGCGGCGGGCCTGGGTGGATCGCCGGGCGAACATCGGTGTTTCCTCGACCGCGAGCCGGACGTAGAGGCCGATCAGCACGAGGAGGGCACTGGCGATGAAGGGGATTCGCCAGCCGTAGTCGAGGAACGCCTGCGAGGTCTCGCCGACGAAGAGGTTGACCGCCAGGAAGGTGCCGTTGGACAACGCGAAGGCCAGTGACGGTCCCAGCTGTGGGAATACCGCGTACAGGCCCCGTTTGTCGGTGGGGGCGTATTCGGTGGCCAGCAGGGTCGCCCCGGCCCATTCACCGCCGACGGCGAGGCCTTGCGTGATCCGCAGTGCGATCAGCGCGAGCGGTGCGGCTACGCCGATCGTGGCGGCGCCGGGGAGCAGTCCGATGAGCACGGTGCTGATACCCATCAGCAGCAGGGTGCTGACCAGCGTTTTCTTGCGGCCGATCCGGTCGCCGAAGTGGCCGAAGATCGCGGCTCCGAGGGGGCGGGCGACGAACGCGACGGCGAAGGTGGCGAAGGAGGCGACGGTGCCGGCGGCGGTACCGAGGGCGGGGAAGAAGACCTTCGGGAAGACCAGCGCTGCCGCGGTGCCATAGATGAAGAAGTCGTAGAACTCGATGGTGGTGCCGGTGCAGCTTGCAATGGCGACGCGGCGCATCGGGGTGGTCGGTGGGCTCGTCACCGTGTCGACGGTTCGGGACATCGTGATCTCCTGCTCGGTGGGCCCGTCCGGCTGGCGGAGGGGCTGGGGTACGACGAGCAGTGTGAGCGCCGTTACACCGACCGCTACACCCCCCAAAGTGGGTTGTGTTGCCGGGTAGCTGCTTTCGTGGGTACGTCGTGGGCAGGGAATGTCCGCTGGAGGTGCGGGGCTGCGGGCGGAGAGGGGTCAGCGGATGAGGCCGCGCTCGCGGGCGGCGAGGATCGCCTGCACGCGGTTGCTCGCGTGCAGCTTGCGCATGGCGCTCTTGAGGTAGGACTTGACCGTGTTGGGCAACAGGCCGAGGGTCTCGGCGATCTCCCGGTTGCTCAGACCCCGCGCAACGTGTTCGAGCACGTCGATCTCGCGGGGCCGCAGCACAGTGGGTGGTTCCTGCGATGCAGCCGGCGTCAGCACGGGCGCGAACCGGTTCCCGACCGCCTCGATCCGGGCACGCAGGACGTCGTCCTCGATCTGCCCGGCCAGGTCCGCCAGTTCCTGAGCGATGTCGTGCAGGTCGGCGCGGCTGAGCGCCGGCCGGTCGGCCTGGATATCGGTCCGCATCAAGCTGAGACGCCGCCCTACCTCGTCCTCGACGGCGATGTCGCGCTCGAGTCGCCGGACGAGTGGGGTGAAGCTGTCGAACCAGCGGTCGCCCAGGCGCACGTGGGTACGGGCCGCCAGGTAGATGAGGATGCGAGGTATCCGGTCGACGATGATCGGTAAGGCGGCCAGGGTTTCGATCGCCTCCGGGCGCACGGCGTGGTCGTACACGTGGGTGATGCCCTGGGCCGAGAAGTAGTCGGCCACCGAGACCGGGCGGGCGAGCATCAGCGCCTTTCCGCCGAGTCCCTCACCGTTGCGGACCACCAGGTTCACCGCCGAGCGGGTGCGGACGCCGGTCAGGTCGGTGATCTCCATCGCCACGGCGCCGTGCTGCACCGGCCCGCCGAACACCATGTCCATTCCGGCGTGCTTGCGGAGAGTCTCCAGCGAGCGCGCGAGGATGCGCCGTTCGACCGGCGTACCTGATTCGAATGACGTGATCATGTGGGCCTCCAACTACGCATCTGCCATTGAAGCTAGTGAGTGCCGTCACACCGTGGCAACGTCGTACCCCCGAAGGTGGGTGCCGGGCCGCCGGACCTACCTTCGGGGGTCCCGCACCGGTCCTCTCCCAGGCCATATTCCTCCTCGAGAACGGAGGAACACACATGAACACCAGGTTGAGCCACACCGTCGGTCCGGCCGAGCAGCCACTGCTCGAGATGACGATCGGTGACAACTTCGACCGGACCGTCGCGAGGTTTCCCGACCGCGAGGCTCTGGTCGACGTACCTACCGGGCGGCGGTGGACGTACGCCGACCTTCGGGCCGACGTCGACGCTCTGGCACGAGCGCTGCTCGAGGAGGGAATCACCCTCGGTGACCGGGTCGGGATCTGGGCCCCGAACTGCGCCGAATGGACGATCGTGCAGTTCGCCACGGCGAAGGTCGGCGCGATCCTCGTGACCGTCAACCCCGCCTATCGCGCCCACGAACTCGAGTACGTCCTCACCCAGTCGGGAATCCGGCTGATGTTCGCGGTCCCGTCGTTCAAGACTTCGGACTACGCGGCGATGATCGTGCAGGTCTCGCCCCGGTGCCGGAGTCTCGAGAAGGTGGTCCACCTGGGCGGCGAGGAGTGGGCGGCGCTGCTGCGCCGGGGCGCTCAGGCCTCGCCGGACCGGCTCGCCGAGGTGCAGGACGGGTTGACCCCCGACGATCCGATCAACATCCAGTACACCTCGGGGACCACCGGTTTTCCCAAGGGCGCGACCCTCTCCCACCGCAACATCCTCAACAACGGGTTCTTCGTCGGTGAACTCCTCGGCTATACCGAACAGGACCGGATCTGCGTGCCGGTGCCGTTCTACCACTGCTTCGGCATGGTCATGGGGAACCTCGGGGCCAGCACGCACGGCGCGTGTGTCGTCATCCCGGCCCCGGCGTTCGACCCGGTGGCGACGCTGCGCGCGTGTGCCGAGGAGCGATGCACGTCCCTGTACGGGGTGCCGACGATGTTCATCAGCCTGCTCGATGCCCCGGGCTTCGACTCCTACGACCTGTCCTCGATCCGCACCGGGGCGATGGCCGGTTCGCCGTGCCCGGTGGAAGTGATGAAGCAGGTCACCCAATGGGCCCCCGAGATGGCCATCGCCTACGGGATGACCGAGACGTCCCCCGCCTCCGCCCAGACCAGGGCGAACGACTCCCTGGACCGACGGGTCTCCACCGTCGGGCGGGCCCACCCGCACGTGGAACTCGAGATCGTCGACCCGGCAACCGGTGAGACCGTGCCCTCCGGGCAACCCGGGGAGCTGTGCGTCCGGGGCTACTCGGTGATGCTCGGCTACTGGAACCAGCCCGACAAGACCGCCGAGACGGTCGATGCCGACGGCTGGATCCACACCGGTGACCTGGCGGTGATGGACGAAGCGGGCTTCGTCGCCATCACCGGGCGGATCAAGGACATGGTGATCCGCGGCGGCGAGAACATCCACCCGCGGGAGATCGAAGAGTTCCTCTACACCCATCCGGACGTTCTCGACGCCCAGGTGATCGGGGTGCCCGACGCCAAGTACGGCGAGGAGCTGATGGTGTGGCTGCGGCTGCGTGACGGTGCCGCACCTTGGGACGCGGCGGCGCTCCGCGAATTCTGCAGAGGCCGGCTCGCGCACTACAAGATCCCCCGGTACGTGCACTGCGTCGACCAGTTCCCCATGACCGTGACCGGGAAGATCCGCAAGGTGGAAATGCGAGAACACGCCATCGACATGCTCGGGCTCGAAGCCTGAAACCCACACCACGAGACACACTCACCTTCGATACGGAGGAACCGACATGAGCTGGACCATCGAACGCCGCGGACGCGTCGCCGTCGTGACGATGAACACCAATCCGGTCAACGCACAGAACCGCGCCTTCTTCGCAGACCTGCACGAGGCGTTCGATCGACTCGAACGCGACCACCCACAGTCCCCGGTCGTGCTGACCGGCACCGGCACCCGGTTCTCGGCCGGACTCGATCTCGCCGAGCACTTTCCGCTCTTCGCCGGGGACGAGGCAGAGGTCGCGTCGTGGTTCCAGGACTACCGGGCGACGAACATGCGGTTGTTCACCTATCCACGGCCGACGGTGGCCGCGGTGAACGGGCACGCATTCGCCGGGGGCCTGATCACCGCCGCCGTGTGTGACCGCCGGGTCGCCGTCCCCGACGGGGCCCGGTTCGGGATCAACGAGGTGCCGATCGGCATCCCGATGCCCGCGGTATATCTGCGGATGCTGGCCTACGCCTGGGGTGAACCGGTGGCCTCGCGAACCTGTTTGCAGGGCGAGATCTTCACCTCGGCCGAGGCGCACGCCATGGGCATCGTGCACGAGCTGGTACCGGCGGAGGAACTGCTCGGCCGCGCCGTCGCCATCGCCGAACTGACCCCCGAAGACTGCATCGAGAACTACGCCTACACCAAGCGCGCCCTGCAGGCCCCCGCCCTGCGCGACATCGCGGACCTGTGCGACCCGCTCGACCGCAAGGAGCTGGCCGCCGGCATGACGAGCGAGCCGTCCCGGCGCGCCCACCGTCGGTACTGGGAACAGCTCAAGGGCCGCCCCGCGGGATGGTGACCAGGGTGGACGGCGGCGCGGACGAGCAGTTGCCCGCCTGGGTGATCTGGCGGCAGCGGCCGTTTCCCGATACCAACCTGCTTCTGCTCGACGGGCGGGAAGCGGCGCTCGTCGACAGCGGTTTCGTCGGCCATGCGCAGCAGACAGCCGAATGGGTGCACGCGCACAGCGACAATCTCACCCGGGTCGTGAACACGCACTGGCACGCCGACCACGTCGGCGGCAACGCGCTACCGCAGGCGAGGGGTGCCGGTATTGCGGCCGGCGCCCCGGACGCCGACGCCGTCGCCCGACGCGACCCGGGCTGCTGTCTCGCCGAATACCTCGACCAGCCGGTCGCCCCGTACACCGTCGACGAACCGCTCGACGACGGGCAGGTGCTCCGGCTCGGCGACACCGACTGGGAGGTGTCCGCACCCCGGGCCACACACCCGGCCACCTGGCGCTGTGGCAGCCCGAGGAGCGACTACTGGTGGTCGGAGACGCGCTGTCCGACTACGACGTCGGCTGGGTCGACAGTGCCCTCGACGGCCCTGACGCGGCCCGCACGGCCCTGCAATCGCTGCACCGGTTGACCGACCTTCGGCCACGGGTGCTGCTGCCCGCGCACGGACCGATTCCCGCCGACACCGACGGAGCACTGGCCAGTGCACGGCGTCGCGGCCAGCGTCACGTCGACGACCCGGACGGCGCGGTGCGGTACGGCGCACGTCGAATTTTCGTCTTCGCGTTGATGATTCGAGGCGGCATTCCCGCCGACGAGGTCGAGCCCTACCTGCATGCACGCGCCTGGCTGACCGACGCCGCACGGTTGTTGTGCCTCACACCCGAGGCGCTCGCCGCCGAACTGGTCGAGACGATGATCCGCGGCGGCGCCGTCGTCGCGCGGAACAATCGACTACATGCCGCCGCCGAACACATCCCGGTCACGCCGGGAACGCTGCAGGTGCCGTTTCCCCGGAAATGGTCGGCGTCGCGCGCACGCGCCGTTCCGGACCGCACGTGAACGCGTGCTGTCGCCGAGTCCTATCCGACCACCCGCTGGATCAGCAGTACCGCACCGATTCCGATCATCGCGGCACCGGAAATCCAGGTCACCACCCGCGCCGCGGCGGGGCGGGTGCGCAGCACCACCCGCGCCCCCGTCCCCACCCCCGTGTAGACCACCGCGCAGCTGACCGTGTGCACCACACCCAGCAGCACGATCTGCACCGCGAGGGGCCACCGCGCGTCCGTGTCGGTGAACTGTGGCAGCAGCGCCAGGAACAGCAGAAGCACCTTCGGATTCAGCCCGCTGGTCCCCATACCCTTGACCGCCTGCCGCACCCACGATTCCGGCGCCTGCTCCGCCCCGGCCTGCGGCAGAGCCGAGGGCTTGACGAGCATCGCGATCCCCAGCCACACCAGGTACGCCGCCCCGACCGCCGTCAACGCGGTCAGCACCAACGGCGAACGGGCCACCAGCGCCGCGACGCCGGTCGCCACCACCGCGGTCATTGCCAGATGCCCCGACAACATCCCACCGACCGCGGGCACCACGGTGCGGTGCCGCAGCCCCGCCGCGATCGCGTACGCCCAATCCGCCCCCGGCGTCAGCACGAACAGAAACGACACCGCCCAGAACGCAGCAACGGTACCGACCGCCATGACCTCACTCATCCTTCACACTCTCGGACCGCCAGGACGCCTGGCGGTTCCCGATAGAGAGATTAGGGAGATCGACCTGGAATTCGTTCCCATAGTTTTCACAAGAACCGTGTAATTGGGGGAAAATCTTCCACATGGACAACGTCGACAAAAAGATCCTTGCCGAGCTCCAACAAGACGGGCGGCTCACCGTCACCGAACTCGCAGATCGGGTCCAACTCAGCATCTCGCCCTGCCACCGCCGCCTACGCGCGCTGGAGAGCTCCGGCGCGATCACCGGCTACCGCGCCCAGCTCGACGCCGGCGCCCTGGGCCTGACGTTCGAGGCGCTCGTCTTCGTCACCATGCGCACCGTCGACCGCGACACCCTCGAGGCATTCGAACCGGCCGTCGCCGCCATACCCCATGTCCTGCAAGCGCAACGACTGTTCGGCGACCCCGACTACCTCCTGCGGGTGATCACCCGCGACCTGCCCGCCTTCCAGAAGCTCTACGACGAATCCCTCGCCACCCTCCCCGGCGTCGGGCGCCTCAGCTCCACTCTCGTCATGAAAAGCGTGGTAGACAACCGTCCCCTGCCCCTGTAGGACCCCGACCACTGCTCCGTGGCCTACGCGGTCCCGGAGCGTACCGACGCCCCAGGAGGGACGGTGTCCTGTCCGTCCCGATCGAAGAACACGTCGTTACTCCGCTGTCGACGGTCCGCATCGATGATGCGGCGCACCTCCGGGCCCAGCGCCGAGGCACTCACCCGAATTCCAGGGCGAAATCGTCGATTTCAGACTGGTCGAGGTCGCTCAGCGTCAGATCGGAGGGAGTGAAGCCACCGGCGTCGTCGCGCGCGGCGTGGTCGGCGAGCGCACACAGCGCCGCGACCCAGCCGTGCGCCAACTCGGCGACGACGGACGCCGGCACGACCCCGGTGGCGTAACCCCACGTCGCGCGGAGCACCGGTCCGGCCGGCGTCTCCTCGGTGACGGCGCCGACCTCGATCGCGTGGCTCACCGGCATCGCCTCGTCGGTGGTGCCGCCGAGCACGCCGGCCTCCGGAGCGGCCGTCCACGGTCCGCCGTCCCCCTCGCCGAGGGTCAGCCGGCCGAGATAGTTGAACCCGATCTCCGGTGCCGGTGCGGCCCCGAGTTCGGTCCCGGACTCGGGATCGAGATGGCGGAGCATGCCGAACCCGATTCCGTTGTCGGGGATCTCCCGCAACTGCTCCTTGACGAGCTTGAGCGCCACCCCGGCGCAGTCGCCGCCGGCGAACGCCTCGGCGAGATCCACCCCGGAGACGTCGAGGCGGACCGGATACAGGCTGGTGAACCAGCCGACGGTGCGGGACAGGTCGGCGCCGGGCACCACCTGCTCCTCGCGTCCGTGCCCCTCCCGGTCCACCGGGACCGCCCCACCGCCGCACACCCGGCCCACCGTCAGCGCCAGCGCGGTGAGCAGCACGTCGTCGACGCCGGCGCGGAAGCGCTCCGGCACCGTCGTCAGCAGCGCCTCGGTCACCGACGCCGGGACCTGCACCTGCACCCTCGAGACCGTCGCCATCGTGTCGCGCGCGGGATCCACCCGCCGCCCCGCGATCCGCACGCATCCGGCCGGTTCGAGGGCGCGGCGCCACAACCCCAGTTCGCCGCGCCACGCCGGAACCTGGTCGAGCAGCCCCCGCGCCCACGTCCGCAGCGGCGTTCCCCCGCCGGCCGGTTCGGTGCCCTCGCACGCGACGGCCAGATCCGGGACCAGGATCCGCCACGAGACCCCGTCGATCACCAGATGATGCACCACCACCAGGATCCGGCCCGGACGCCCTGGGCCGGCGTCGAAGAAGACCACCCGCATCATGTCACCGGTCTCGGGATCCAGGGCGGCACAGGCGACGTCGGTCTCCTCGGACAGCACCGTCGAGCGGGACCGCTCGTCGAGTCCCCGGACATCCACCCGCGTGACGAGCGTGGCCGGATCGACGGCGTCCGCGGCACGGACGTCGAATGTCCTTGCCGCCGGATCGAACACGGCACGCAAGGCGTCGTGCACCGCGAGCACCCGGCCCACCGCCGCGACCAGGGTGCCGAGGTCGACCCCGACGGGCGCGTGCAGGAGGCGGGACTGGGCGAATCCCCGGTAGGGGCCGCCGCGGTCGAGGAGGTCGTGCACGATCGGGGTCGCCGGGACGAGACCCAGGGCGGCGGTGCGTTCCGTCTCGTCCGGTGCCGTGTCGACCTGCACGATGCGGGCCAGGCCCGCCGGGGTGCGGTGCTCGAAGACGTCGCGGGCGGCGAAGCGCAGTCCCGCCGCCCGGGCTCTCGACACGAGCTGGATCGAGACGATGGAATCACCGCCGAGGGAGAAGAAGTCGTCGTCGGGTCCGATCGTGTCCAGGCGCAGCACCTCCGCCACCACCGCGCACAGGCGCCGCTCGAGGTCGTTCGCCGGGGCCCGGGACGCCCCGGCGGGCGTGAAGACCGGGGCGGGCAGCGCCCGCCGGTCGACCTTACCGTTGGGGGTGACCGGGAACTCGTCGAGCACCACGATCGCGGCCGGCACCATGTGCTCGGGCAGACTACGGGACACGTGCTGCCGCACCACTTCCGGATCTGCTCCGGCGCCGGTGACGTAGCCGACGAGCCGGCGGCGGCCCGGCTCGTCCTCCCGGGCCACGACCACGCAGCCCGCGACCGCCGGGTGCGCCGACAACGCGGCCTCGATCTCGCCGAGCTCGATGCGGAACCCGCGGATCTTGACCTGATCGTCGCTGCGGCCGAGGTACTCGAGCACCGGACGGTCGCCGCCCGCGTCGATCCACCGCACCCGATCTCCGGTGCGGTAGAGCCGGGCGCCCGCAGCGCCGAACGGATCGGCCACGTAGCGGGCCGCACTCGGCCCGGGGCGGTTCAGGTAGCCGCGGGTGACGCCGGGCCCGCCGACGTACAGCTCCCCGGCCACGCCCGCCGCGACGAGGCGCAGACGGTCGTCGAGCACGTACACCCGGGCGCCGTCGATCGGCGCCCCGATGTGCGGGCGCGCCCCGCGGATCTCGGCGACCGTGGCGTCGACCGTGCATTCGGTGGGGCCGTACATGTTCAGCGCCCGTACCCCTTCGAACGCGCCGAGCGCCGACCACAGGTCCGCGGACACGGCCTCGCCGCCGACGGCGAGCAGGCTGGGACGGTGCGGCGCCGCGGGCTCGCACAGGCCGGCGGCGAGCAGTTCGGTCATGAGCAGCGGTACGCAGTCGACGGCGTCGATGCGGTGGGTGCGCACGTAGGCGACGGTGGCGGCGGCGTCGGCGAGCAGGTCGGCGTCCGGCAGGTACAGGGTGTGCCCGGCGAGCATGGACAGCAGCGGGTCGATCGAGGAGTCGAACGACAGCGCGTAGGTCAGCAGCACCCGCAGCGGCCGGTCCTCCGCGCGGCCGACGGTCCGGCGCCGCTGGGTCGCGACCAGGTTCACGACGCCGCGGTGCGGCACCACGACGCCCTTGGGGAGCCCGGTCGAGCCGGAGGTGTAGACGACATAGGCGGCCCCGTCGCCGGAGACTGCGCCGAGATGCTCGCCCGGCTCGAGCGGGGTGTCCGGGAGCGTGGGGTCCACCGCGGCGAGCGCGGCCTCGTCGAGGACGAGGACGGGCCTCGAGTCGGCGAGCATGTGTTCGATGCGCTCGGCCGGGTACCCGGGATCGATCGGGACGTAGGCGCCGCCGGCCTGCCACACCGCGAGGGCCGCGACGATCGCGTCGGTGCCGCGCGGCAGCATCAGCCCGACCACCGTCTCGGGTCCCACGCCGCGGCGGATCAGGTGCCGCGCGAGCCGACTGGTACGGGCGTGCAGTTCCCCGAAGGTGAGCGTCCCGGTGGCGGTGACCAGCGCGGTCGCGGTCGGGGTGCGCCGCGCCTGGCGGGTGAACAGCTCACCCAGGGTGTCCACGCCGACGTCTTCGACGTCGTCCATACATACGTACGGGCTGCCGGAGCAGAGACGGTCGCGCTCGTCGTCGGCGAGCAGGTCGAGCGCGGACAGCCGGGTCCGCGGATCCCTCGCGAGCGCCGCGAAGGCGCGCACCACGCGGGCGGCGAGCGCATCGGCGGTGGCCGCGTCGAACAGGTCCCGCGCGTACTCCACCCGCACCCGCAGGCCGTCGCCCGCGTCCTCGACCACGTCGAAGGTCAGGTCGAACAGGGCGGCGCCGGTGTCGACGGTGGACACCCGCGGTTCCAGGCCGGCGAAGGCGTCGACGACCGGCGGGGTGCGGTGCTGCACGAGCACCTGGAACAGCGGGTGCCGGCCGGCGCTGCGGGAGGGGTTCAGGGCCTCGACGAGCCGGTCGAACGGCAGGTCCTGGTTCGCGTAGGCGTCGAGGTCGGTGCTGCGGATCCGGGCGAGCAGTTCGGCGAGCGTGGGATCGCCGGACAGGTCCGTCCGCAGAACCACCATGTTGACGAAGAACCCGACGAGGTCGTCCAGTTCGGCGGCGGGGCGGCCCGCGGTGGGCGAGCCGATCGGGATGTCCTCCCCCGCGCCGCTGCGCGCGAGGGCGACGGCGACGGCGGTGTGCACGAGCATGAACATCGTGGCGCCCGCACCGCGCGCGACGGCCCGCAGCGCATCGGCCACGTGCGGCGGTACCAGCCGTTCGACCGTGCCGCCCGCGAACGTGGCCGTCGCGCCGCGGGGCCGGTCGGTGGGCAGGTCGAGTTCCTCCGGCATCCCGTCGAGCCGGGCGCGCCAGTAGTCGAGCTGGCGGGCGGCGAGTCCTTCGCCGTCGCCGAGGATCTCGCGGTGCCACACCGCGAAGTCGGCGTACTGCACCGGCAGCGGCGCCGGCGTCCAGGAACTCCCGGCGGCCGCGGCGGCGTAGGCCGCGCCGAGCTCGCGCAGCAGGATCGGGGCGGACAACTCGTCGGCGGCGACGTGGTGCACGAGCACCAGCAGCACGGCCTCCGCGGATCCGCCCTCGAAAAGCATCACCATGATCGGGATCTCGCGTTCGAGGTCGAACACGTGCCGCGCCGCGGCCGCCACCGCCGCGTCCAGGTCGGCCCCCGCGACGGTGCGGGCGGTGAACGGCACGCCGGGTGCGGCGAGCACGCGTTGCATGCCGACGCCGTCGTGGTCCTCGAGCACGGTGCGCAGGACCTCGTGCCGGTCCAGCACCGCGCGCACCGCTTCGTGCAGCGCCGCCGGATCGGGGACGCCGCGCAGGCGCAGCGTCAGCGGGACGTTGTAGGTCGGGCTCGGGCCCTCGAGCCGGAACTGGAACCACAGCCGCTGCTGCCCCGCCGACAGCGGTGCACGGTCGCCGCGTTCGACCGGGCGCAGCGGGATCCGCAGGGCCGCGGCATCGTCGGGGCACTGCGCGGCGAGCCCCTCGACGGTCGGGTGGTCGAAGACGGTGCGGATCGGCAGTTCCACGCCGAGCGCGTCGCGGACCTTCGCGATCAGCTTGGCCGCCGCGAGGGAGTGACCGCCGAGGAGGAAGAAGTCGTCGTCGACGCCGACGGTGTCGAGGCCCAGGACGTCCGCGAACACCGCGCACAGCACGCGTTCGCGTTCGGTGGCGGCCGCGCGGCCGCCGACGAGGGCCCCGAAGTCCGGTTCCGGCAGCGACGTGCGGTCCACCTTCCCGTTGGAGGTGAGCGGCAGCGCGTCGAGGAACACGAACGCCGACGGCACCATGTGCGCCGGCAGCCACCGCGCCACGAGCTCGCGGGCCGTCGCGGGGTCACCGTCGCCGCCCACCAGGTAGGCGACGAGCCGCGCGGTGCCGGTCGCGTCGGGACGCGCCACGGCGACGGCCCGCGCGACGCCGGGCAGCTCCTGCAGCGCCGCCTCGACCTCGCCGAGTTCGACGCGGAAGCCGCGGATCTTGACCTGGTCGTCCCGGCGGCCGCGGTAGACGAGGTGGCCGTCCGCGGTCCACCGCACCACGTCGCCGGTGCGGTACATGCGGCTTTCGCTGTCGCCGAACGGGTTCGCCACGAACCGCGCCGCGGTCGCGCCGGGCGCGCCGAGGTAGCCGCGCACCACGCCGGGGCCGGCGACGTACAGTTCGCCGTCCACGCCCTCCGGGACCGGGTTCAGCGCGGCGTCGAGCACGTAGGCGCGCAGGTTCGCCACCGGCCGGCCGATCACGGGTTCCGCCGCGTCCCCCACCTCGGCGACGAGGACGTCGACGGTGCCCTCCGTGGGGCCGTAGAAGTTGAACGCGGCGCCGTCGCGCTCACGCAGACGCCGCCACAGGGCGTCGGTGACGGCGTCGCCGCCGAAGCCGAGCGTCGGCACGGTACCGGCGGGCAGCAGGTCGGCCTCGACGATCTGCTCGAGTTGCGCGGGCGACAGTTCGACGAAGTGCCAGCCCTCGCTGCCGGCGAGTTCGGCGAGCCGGTGCGGGTCCCGCTGGGTGGCCTCGTCGACGATGCGCAGCTCGTGTCCGTCGAGCAGCCACAGATGCGGGCCCCACGAGGCGTCGAACGCGAACGACCAGGCATGCCCGACCCGCAGGCGGTCGCGGCCGGCCTCGGCGCGGGCACGGGAGAAGACGCGCTCGCGGTGGCTGTGGAACAGGTTGACGGCGCCGCGGTGCGGGACCTCCACGCCCTTGGGCCGGCCGGTCGAACCGGAGGTGTGGATGACGTAGGCGACGTCGAGCTCGTGCAGCGGGCGGCCGCGTTCGGCGCGGGTCAGCGGCTCGGGGTCGTAGCCGGACAGGTCCAGCCCGTCGAGGTTCACCGGATCGGGCAGGCCCGCGGTGCAGGAGATCTCGGCGATACGTGCGGCGCCGTCGCCGCCGGTGAGCACGACACCGGGTGCGGTCTCGGCGAGCACGTGGGCGAGCCGCTCGGCGGGATGGTCGGGGTCCAGCGGAACGCACGTGGCGCCGGCCTCGAGGACGGCGAACAGCGCAACCAGCGTGTCGGCGCGGCGCGGCAACGCGACGGCGACGCGCCGCTGTGGGCCGAGCCCGCGGCTCAGGAGGTGACGGGCGAGGCGGCGCGAGCGCGCGGCCAGTTCGCCGAAGGTCAGGGCGGTGGCGGCATCGCGCACCGCGGGTGCGTCCGGGTCACGGGCCACCTGCGCGGCCAGCAGGTCCGGCAGCGTGAGGTCCGTCGGCACCGGCAGGTCGTCGCCGCTGCGCTCGACGAGGAGGCGGCGGCGCTCGCCGGCGCCGAGGATCTGCAGCCGGGCCAGCGGCCGGTGCGGATCGGCGAGCGCGACGACCTGGGTGAGGAGCAGTTCGAGACGGCGTGCGTGCCGCGCGAGGTCGTCGGCGGTGTAGGCGTCGGCATCCGCGTCCACCCAGACTTCGAGGCCGCCGGTGTGGTCGAGCGGCCGCACGGTCACCATGAAGTCCTGCAGCGGGCCCCGGGCCACGGAGTGCACCGCGGCGTGCAGGTCCGCGAAGCGCAGCCGGTCGCCGAACGGTTTGACGTTGACGGACGGCCCGACGACGCCCCGGGAGCCCGCGGGCAGGCGCAGGTCGTTCTGGATGTCCTCCCCGCGGTAGCGGTGGTGCGGGCGGCAGTCCGCCACGGCGGCACGCACCTCGGCGACGAGATCGGCGAGGGTGCGGGCGGGTTCGGGACGCAGGCGCAGCGGCACGACGTTGACCGCGGACATCGGCACGGTCGTCGCGGCGCTGCCGAGCCGGTTCATCACCGGGAATCCCACGATCACGTCGCCGCGTCCCGTCGCGGCGCGCAGGAACGCGGCGACGGCGGCGGTGACGACGTCGCCCCAGCTCGCGCCGGTGGCCTTGCCGATCCGCGAGAGCCCTTGCTGCTGTTCGGCGGTCAGGGTCAGGCGCACGCCGCGGCAGCGGACGGCGATGCCGCCGGGACCGTCGGCGAGGGTCACGGCGTCCTCGGCGCCGTCGAGGTAGCCGGCCCAGAAGTCCCGGTCGGCGGCGAAGTCCGCGGACGCACGGTAGGCGGCTTCCTCGGCGACGACGGGGGCGAGTGGGGCGAACCTGGCCGGTGGGACCGGCAGCCCGAGCACGTCGGCGGTGTAGCGCTCGGCGATGCGCCGGGTGAGCAGGCCGAAGCCGTAGGCATCGATCACCAGGTGGTGGATGCACAGGTAGAGGACGGCGTGCCGGTCGCCGAGGCGGAGCACGGCGACGCGCAGGCACGGCTCGCGGGCGGGATCCAGCACGCGCGTGTGGTCGCCGGCCATCCAGCGCCGGGCGGCCGCCTCCGGCTCGGGCTCGCGGCGCAGATCGACGACGGCGGGCTCCGGCGCCTCGTGCGCGCCGGGACGGATGAGGACCGATCCGTCGGCCTCCACGGCGAAGGCCGCGGTGAGCACCTCGGCTTCGGCGACGGCCTCCCGGACCGCCCGCGTCACCGCGGCGACGTCGACGTCGCCGCGGAGTTCGACGCATTCCGCGGTGTTGAAGACGGGGTTCGCGGGGTCGAGCTGCTGGGCGAACCATACGCCGGACTGGGCCCGCGTCAGCGGAAATGCCGAGGTCGACGGGCCGGACGTGGGCACGATCGATCCCCTTTCTACGGTCGAATTCGACTGTGCCGTATCGCATCACGAGAGGTGAAGCCGGTCCGGCGCGAAACGTGACGATACCAAAGGTTAGGCTAACCGTATATGTTCTGCTGGGTCGGGTGCACGGCACCGCGACCGTCCCTGTCACCACTACGAGAGGTCTGCGCACATGCAAGCACCGGCCGTCGCCGCGCACGGCACCGCCGCCCCGCGGCAGATCGGCACCGCCGCCCCGCGGCAGATCGGGTCCGCCGCCCCGTTCGTGCTGTCGCGTCCGCACGGCACCGTCGTGGCGGAGGGCGTCGACGCCCGGTTCGACTCGGCCGGCGAGGCCGCGGCGGCGCTGCGCGCCGGCTCGGTGGCCGCCGTCGTCGGCGCGCTGCCGTTCGCACCCGACCACCACGCCGCCCTCACCGCGCCCGTCGCGCTGCGGCACCAGCCGGACCCCGTCGGGGACGTCACCGTCGCGCTGCCGCCGGTGCGGATCGCCGCGACGCTGCCCACCGAGGACGAACATCTCGACCGGGTGGCCACGGCGCTGCGGCAACTGCGCGACCCGGCCGACGACCTGGCGAAGGTGGTGCTGGCCCGCGCGCTGCTCCTGCGGGCGGACGCACCCGTCGACCCGGCGTCGCTGCTCGCCCGCCTGGCCGGAAACGACCCCTCCGGCAACGGATTCGTCGTCGACCTCACCGCCGCCGGGGGACCGTGGACCGGCCGGCACCTCGTCGGGGCCAGTCCCGAGGTGCTCGTCCGGCGCCGCGGCGACCTCGTCACGTGTCATCCGCTCGCCGGTTCGGCGCCCCGGCACCCGGACCCCGAGGTCGACCGGCGCACCGGCCGGCGCCTCGCCGCGTCGGAGAAGAACCTCGCCGAGCACGCCCACGTCGTCGACGCCCTGCGCGCGAGCCTCGAACCGCTGTGCACCGACCTCGACATCCCCGGTTCGCCGACCCTGACGACCACCCGGCAGCTCTGGCACCTGGGCACCCCGATCTCGGGCCGGTTGCGGGACCGGTCGGTCACCGCCCTCGACCTCGCCCTCGCCGTGCATCCGACCCCCGCAATCTGCGGCACGCCGACCGCCCCCGCCCGGGCGCTGATCCAGGAACTGGAGGGTGACCGCGGTTTCTACGCCGGCGCCGTCGGCTGGGCCGACCGGGACGGCGACGGCGAATGGATGGTGACGATCCGCTGCGCCGTCCTCGACGCCGACGGCACCACGCTCACGACCCACGCGGGCGGCGGCATCGTCGCCGGGTCGGATCCGCTCGACGAACTCGCGGAGACCACAACGAAGTTCGGCACGGTGCTCGAGGCGCTGGGGGTGCGGCGGTGAGCCGGTCCGTCACCCTCGTCGTCGGCGCCGCCCAGGGCATCGGCCGCGCCACCGCCCTGACCCTCGCGAAGGCCGGGCACCGCGTCGTCCTCGCCGACCGCGATGTCGACGGCCTCGCCGAGACCGCCGCGCTGCTCGACGTGGCCGCCCCCGTGCACGGTCTCGACGTGTGCAACGCGGCCGGCGTCGCCGAGGCGGTCGCACGAGTGGAGGCCGAGCACGGGCCGGTCGACGCGCTGGCCCACGTCGCGGGCGTCTTCACCACCGGGTCGGTGCTCGACTCCGATCCCGCCGAGTGGCAGCGGATGTTCGACGTCAACGTCACCGGCCTGATCAACGTGCTGCGCGTCGTCGGTCGCGGGATGCGCGAGCGTCGCCGCGGGGCGATCGTCACGGTCGGCTCCAATTCGGCGGGTGTGCCCCGCGCCGGAATGGGCGCATACGGCGCGTCGAAGTCCGCCGCCCACATGATCGTTCGTGTGCTCGGCCTCGAGCTGGCCCGGTTCGGGGTCCGCGCCAACGTCGTCGCCCCGGGCTCCACGGACACGGCGATGCAACGGTCCCTGTGGCCGGATCCGGCCGACGACGCGGGCGCCCGCACCGCGATCGACGGCGACGCCGCCTCGTTCAAGGTGGGGATTCCATTGGGCCGCATCGCCGACCCTGCCGACATCGCCGACGCCGTCGAGTTCCTGCTCTCCGACCGTGCCCGCCACATCACCATGCAGACCCTGTACGTCGACGGCGGCGCCACGCTGCGCGCCTGAACCGGATCGAAAGGAACTCCGTGACGATCGCCGCCACCCGGACTCCCCTGGCTGCCACCGCCGGCTACCCCCAGGAGTTCGCGGAACTCTACCGCGCCGCGGGCTACTGGACGGACGAGACGTTCGTCCGGTTCCTGTCCGTGCGGGCCGACCGCCACGGCGAGCGCGTCGCCGTGGTCGGCCGTGACGCCCGCGGCACCGAACGCCGCCTCACCTACCGCGAACTCACCGGCGCCGCGGACCGGATCGCCACCGGGCTCGCGGCCGCGGGCGTCCGGCCGGGCGACCGGGTGCTGGTGCAGCTGCCCAACATCGTCGAGTACACCGAGGTGGTCTTCGCGGTGTTCCGGCTCGGTGCGCTGCCGGTGTTCGCGCTGCCCGCGCACCGCAGCGCCGAGATCGGGTACTTCTGCCGGTTCACCGACGCCGCCGCGTACGTGATCGCCGGCGAGCACGGCGGATTCGACTACCGCGGCCTGGCCCGGCAGGTGTGCACGAACCTCGACCGTCCGCCGGTCGTGGTCGTCGCCGGCGACGCCCAGGAGTTCACCCCGCTCGACGCGCTGCGCGAGCACGAGCCGGGCGAATTCGCCGATGTCGAAGCGGAATCCGTCGCCTTCCTGCAGCTCTCGGGCGGCACCACCGGAACCCCGAAGCTGATCCCGCGCACCCACACCGACTACCTGTACTCGGTGCGCGAGTCGGCCCGCATCTGCGGCGTCGACGCCGGCACCCGGATGCTGGTGGTACTGCCGGCGGCGCACAACTTCCCGATGAGCTCACCCGGGATCCTCGGGGTCCTGCACGCCGGCGGCACGATCGTGCTGGCGCCGGACCCGAGCCCCGACACCGCCTTCGCGCTGATCGAGCGCGAGCGGGTCACCATGGCGTCGCTCGTGCCCCCGCTCGCACTGGCGTGGCTGTCGGCGCGGCCCCGTATCGACCGGGACCTGTCGTCGCTGCAGGTCCTGCAGGTGGGGGGCGCGAAGTTCGGCGCCGAGGCGGCCGCGCGCGTGACGCCCGAACTCGGCTGCACCCTGCAGCAGGTGTTCGGGATGGCCGAGGGCCTGGTCAACTACACCCGGCTCGACGACCCCGAGGCCACCATCGTCGGCACCCAGGGCCGGCCCATCAGCCCGCACGACGAGATCCGGGTGGTCGACGACGCCGACCGTCCCGTCGCCCCGGGCGCGACGGGCCACCTGCTCACCCGCGGTCCCTACACGATCCGCGGCTACTACGACGCGCCCGGGCACAACGCGTCGGCGTTCACCGCCGACGGGTTCTACCGCACCGGAGATCTCGTGCGGCTGACCGAGGACGGCTACGTCGTCGTCGAGGGCCGCGCGAAGGACCAGATCAACCGGGGCGGCGAGAAGATCGCCGCCGAGGAGGTGGAGAACCACCTGCTCGCCCACCCCGGGGTCCTGGACGCCGCGGTGGTGGCCGTGCCCGACGCCTACCTCGGGGAGCGCACGTGTGTGTTCGTCGTCGCCGACGGCGAGGCCCCGAAGGCCCCGGCGCTGAGGACCTTCCTGCGCGAGCGGGGCCTGGCCGCGTACAAGATCCCCGACAAGGTGGTCTTCGTCGACACCTTCCCCCGCACCGGTGTGGGCAAGACCAGCCGCGCCGGACTGCGTCGCGCGCTCGCCGCCACCCTGCAGCACTGATCCCGACTCCGCTCGACCACAGAAAGCGAATCCTGCGATGGCCCTGCCGAAGTCCGTGTCCTATCCCCTGCCGACCGACCTGCCCGCCAACACCGTCGACTGGACCATCGACCCGCGGCGGGCGGTACTGCTCGTGCACGACATGCAGGAGTACTTCGTGCGGGCCTTCGACCGCGCGGCGGATCCGCTGGCGACGGTGGTCCCGAACATCGACGCGATCCGGCGGTCGGCGTACGAGGCGGGCATTCCCGTCGTCTACACCGCCCAGCCCGGCGACCAGGATCCGGCCGAGCGGGCGCTGCTCACCGATTTCTGGGGTCCCGGCCTGGCCGACGATCCGGCCCTGACGTCCGTCGTCGCCGACCTCGCGCCGCGCGAGGACGACGTGCAGCTCACCAAGTGGCGCTACAGCGCGTTCATCCGCACCGACCTGCGGGAGCGGATGCGCGCGTGGGGCCGGGACCAGCTCGTCGTCACCGGCGTCTACGCCCACATCGGGTGCCTGAGCACCGCGCTGGACGGATTCATGCAGGACGTGCAGGTCTTCGTCGTCGCGGACGGCGTCGCGGACTTCTCCCGGCGCGAGCACACCGAGGCGCTGCACTACCTCGCGGCGCGGTGCGCCGCCGTGGTGCCGGCGGCGGACGCGGTGCGGCGCCTGCGCACCGGCGTCCTCTCGGTGTCCGGCTGATCCGCGGGGAGCGCCGCTTACACGCCGACTTCCTGCGGTTCCGTGCGGGCCGCGAGCGCGGCGTATCTGCCGCCGCGGGCGAGCAGTTCGTCGTGGCTGCCCTGCTCCACGATGCGGCCGCGGTCGAGGACGACGATCGTGTCGGCGTCGCGGATCGTCGAGAGGCGGTGCGCGACGGTGAGGGTCGTGCGGCCGCGGCGGGCCGCGTCCAGGGCCTGCTGCACCGCGCGTTCGGTCTCGTTGTCGAGCGCGCTCGTCGCCTCGTCGAGCACCAGGATGCGCGGGTCGCGCAGCAGGGTGCGGGCGATGGCGAGGCGCTGCTTCTCGCCGCCGGAGAAGCGGTGTCCGCGCGCCCCGACGACGGTGTCGTAGCCGTCCGGCAACGAGGACAGGAGCTCGTGGATGTGCGCGGCGCGGGCGGCCTGCTCGATCTCGGCGTCCGTCGCGTCGGGCTTGGCGTGGCGCAGGTTCTCCCGGACCGTGGCGTGCAGCAGGTACGTCTCCTGGGAGACGACCCCGACCAGGCTCGCGATGTCGGCGAGCGGAAGGTCGCGCACGTCGACGCCGTCGATCGTCACCCGCCCCGACGTGGGGTCGTACAGCCGCGCGACGAGCGACCCGAGAGTCGTCTTTCCCGAACCTGTTTCGCCGACGAGAGCGACGTGTGAGCCGGCGGGCACGTCGAGGGTGATGCCGGCCAGCGCGTCCCGGTCGGCGCCGTCGTAGCGGAAGCGGACGTCGTCGAACCGCACGGCGCCGGCGATCCGGTCGAGGTCGAGCCGCACCGGGTTCGCGGGTTCGCCGATCTCGACGGTCAGGTCGAGGTATTCGAAGATGCGGCTGAACAGCGCCAGCGAACCGGTGACCGACACGCCCACGTCGAGCAGGCTCATCAGCGGCCGGAACAGGGTGGCCTGCAGGCCGGTGAAGGCGACGAGGGTGCCGATGGTCATCCCGCCCGACGTCGCGGGCAGGCCGGCGACGAGGTAGAGCAGGGCGGGGATGGCGGCGAAGACGATGTTCATCGTGGCCATGCGCCAGCGACCGGACAGCTGGGAACGGACCTCGAGGTCGGCCAGTTCGGTGGAGGTGCGGGCGAAGCGTGTCGACATGGCCGGGCCGGTGCCGAGGGTCTTACCGAGCAGGACGCCGCTGAGCGAGAGACTCTCCTCGATCTGGGTCTGCATGTCGGCGAGGCGACGCTGGCGCACGGCGGTGATCTCGCGGCGCATCAGGGCGACTTTGCGGGTGAGCCAGATCGCCGGCGGCAGCACCAGCAGGGACAGCAGCGACAGCCGCCAGCTGAGCACCGCCATCGCGACGGCCGTGCCGACGACGGTGGTGACGTTGGCGGCGATCGAGGTGGCGGTGGAGGTGACGACGTTCTGCATGCCGCCGATGTCGTTGGTCAGGCGTGACTGGATCTCCCCGCCGCGGGTGCGGGTGAAGAAGCCGAGGGACTGCCGTTGCAGGTGGTCGAACACGCGGGTGCGCAGGTCGTGCATGACGTGCTGGCCCACCGTGGTGGAGATCCACGTCTGCACCACCCCGAGGATCGAGGCGACGACGGTGACGGCGAGCATCGCGCCGACGGCGCCGAGCAGCAACGGCACGTCCTGGTCGGGAATCGCGTGGTCGATGAGGGTGCGGACGAGGAACGGGTTGGCGAGCGTGATCACCGACGACACCACGATGAGCGCGACGACGAGCGCGACCTGCCAGCGGTAGGGCGCGAAGAGCGCGCCGATGCGGCGCACGCTCACGGGGGATTCCTCGAGCTGGGCGCGGTCGCGCGGGTCGGGCTTGGCGTGCCGCATCGGTCCCGGCCCGCCGCCGGGCGGAGGCTGCATCATGCCCATCACCTCCTTCGTGAGGCACGAAACGTACTTGTTGAGGTTGCCTCACTAAGAGGCAGCCGTCAAGTGAGGTATGATCCGCATCATGTCCGACGCCCCCACCGACCCGGCGCTGCGCGACCTGCTGATGACGGCCACCCGCACGCTGCGACGCCGCTGGCACGCCACCCTCGTCCCGTGGGAACTGTCCCCGCACGAGCACCGCGCGCTGCACGTCGTCGGCCACTCCGCTCAGCCGCTGCGCCTCGGCGACGTCGCCAAGGCGCTGCGCATCGCGCCGCGATCGGCCACCGAGGTGATCGACCGGCTCGAGGCCCGGGGCCTGACCCGTCGCGTCGCCGACCCCGCCGACCGTCGCGCCGTGTGCGTCCACCTCACCGACGAGGGCCGTCGCATCGCCGCCGAACTCGACGCGGCCCGCGACGCCGAGGCCACCGAGTTCTTCGCCCACCTCGACGGCCCCGAACGCACCGAACTGGCCCGCCTCCTCACCAAGCTCGCCGACGGGTGACTCCCGCGACGAAGGGGAGGTTGTTGTGGCAACGTGCGAGTGGCGTGCCCGACAACCGCCCCCTCGGCGCGACAACCTCCCGCTCGGATCTCACGTTCCCCGCCCGACGGACGTCTACCCGGTGGGCCGGGTGGGACAGCCCGGGCGGAGGAGGAACCATGACCACCGGGAACCGGACCGACTCGCTCACCGCGCGGGTCGATGCTCAGGACTGGCCGGCGCTCGTCGCCGAACTCGACGCGACGGGGTGCGCGCAGACCGGGCCGCTGCTCACCGCGGACGAGTGCGCGCGCGTCGCCGCGATGTGGGACGACGACCGCCGCTTCCGCAGCACGATCGACATGGAACGGCACCGCTTCGGCAAGGGCACCTACCGCTACTTCGGCGACCCCGTACCCGAGGGCATCACCCGGTTGCGCGCGGCGTTCTACCACCGGTTGCTGCCCGTCGCACGGGACTGGGCGCAGCGGCTCGGCGACCCGGCGCCCTGGCCCGACGACTTCGGCGACTGGCTCGACGCCTGCCACGCCGCCGGACAGGCCAGGCCGACGCCCATCCTGCTGCGCTACACGACCGGCGACTGGAACGCCCTGCACCGCGACCTCTACGGCGACCTGGTGTTCCCGCTGCAGGTGGTGATCGGCCTCGACCGGCCCGGCCACGACCACCTCGGCGGCGAGTTCCTCCTCGTCGAGCAACGCGCCCGCGCACAGTCCCGCGGCACCGTCACCGTGCTGCAGCAGGGTCACGGGCTGATCTTCACCACCCGCGACCGGCCCACCCCCTCCGCGCGCGGCTGGACCCGCTCCCCCGTCCGGCACGGGGTCAGCACCGTCCGCGCCGGCGTCCGCCGCACCCTCGGCCTCGTCCTGCACGACGCCCGATGACCGGCTACACGCTGCTCGGCGCGGACGGCCGTCCCTACCGCAGCCCGATCCCCGGGTCCGTCGGTGGGCACCGGCGCGGCCGGATCTACGGTCGCCTCGACTGCCGCGCGGCGCTGCGGGCGATCGCCCGCGGCGGGTACGTCCGGGACCGGGTCTTCTTCGCCGACGAATCCGATGCCGTCGCAGCCGGATACCGCCCGTGCGCGGTGTGCCTTCCGGGGCGCTACCGGGAATGGCAGACGAGGCGGCACCCGTGAGCGACGCCCTGTTCCCCGTGCCGCGCGCCCGCGTCGAGATCGCCCCGGGCGCCGTGCACGTGCCCGGCTGGCTCGACGTCGACGAGCAACGCCGCCTCGTCGCCGCCTGCCGGGACTGGGCGCGCGGGCCCGTGCCGATCCGTCACACCGCCCTGCCTGGCGGGGGCCGGATGTCGGTGCAGACCGTCTGCCTCGGGTGGCACTGGTCGCCGTACCGTTACACCCGCACCGCGGTGGACGTGAACGACGCTCCCGTCGCCCCTTTCCCGGACCGGCTGGGCGACCTCGGGCGGCGTGCCCTCGTCGCCGCGTACGACGACCCGCACGCCGGCGACGATTACACCCCCGACACCGCGCTGATCAACTTCTACGACGGCGACGCCCGCATGGGCATGCATCAGGACAAGGACGAACGCAGCGACGCCCCCATCGTGTCGCTCAGCATCGGCGACGCGTGCACCTTCCGGTTCGGCAACACCGAGAGCCGCGGCCGGCCCCACCGCGACGTCCGGCTCGAATCCGGCGACCTGTTCGTGTTCGGCGGTCCGTCGCGGTTCGCGTATCACGGTGTGCCCAAAGTCTTTCCCGGCACGGCCGACCCCGCGTCGGGGATGACGCGGGGCCGGCTCAACCTCACGATGCGGGTCACCGGGCTCGGCGGGTGAGCTACCCCGGAGCGGCGGGGAGCCTCACCCCTCCTCGGGCTTGACCGCCAGCACCGGTTTGCGGCAGGACAGCAGCAGCCGCTGGGCGGTACTGCCGAGAAGCAACTTGCCGACGGGTGTGCGGTCGCGGACCCCGATCACCAGCAGTTGCGCCTCGTCGGGCTCCATGGCGTCCAGGATCACGTCGACGGTCTCGTCGCCGACCGTCTGCCTGATCTCGTGCTCGACGCCGCTTCCGGACAACTTCTCCTCCAGCGCCTCGAGCTGTGCCCGGGCGGCGAACGACCGGTCGGCGAGGGCATCGCCCCTGGAGGTGTTGATCACGAGCAGTGAGGTGCCGCGCAACCGGGCCTCGGCGATGCCGTGGTCGACGGCGGCTCCGCCGTACCGGTCCGGGGTGAATCCGACGACGATCATGCGTGGGCCTTCTCTCGGGTCTCGCTGGAGTCGTCACCGGGGGTGCCGGCCGGAATCACGGCAGGCCGTCGCGAGTGGACGAACCGGGCGGCGAGCGGCGCGACGAGCAGCAGTGCGATGACGATGTAGACGACGATGGCGACGGGTTCGGTGACGAGACTGCCCCAGTCGCCGCCACCGAGCTGCAAGCTCTGGCGGAGTTGGCGTTCGATGCGCGGCCCGAGGATCACCCCGATGATCAACGGCAGGACCGGAAGACCGAACCGGCGCATCATGAGCCCGAGCAGGCCGAACGTCAGCAGCAGGGCGAGGTCGAGCCACTGCAGGTTGACGGCGAACGCGCCGAGCGCGGCGAAGAACAGGATGCCGGCGTACAGATACGGCCGGGGCGTGCGGAGCAGCTTGGCCCACAGCGGGGCGAGGGGAAGGTTGAGGACGAGCAGGAGGAAGTTGCCGATGAACAGGCTCGCGATCAGCGTCCAGATCAGCAGCGGTTCCTTCTCGAACAGCGTCGGCCCGGGCTGGATTCCGTACGACACGAAGGCGGTCAGCATCACCGCGGCGGTCGCATTGGTCGGCAGGCCCAGCGACAGCATCGGCACGAGGGTGCCCGCCGCGGAGGCGTTGTTCGCCGCCTCCGGTCCCGCGACGCCTTCGATGGCGCCCTTGCCGAACTCCTCCTTGTGCTTCGACAGCTTCTTCTCGGTGATGTACGAGAGGAAGGTCGGCAGCTCGGCACCACCCGCCGGCAGCGCGCCGAACGGGAATCCGTATGCGGTGCCGCGCAACCACGGCTTCCACGACCGCTTCCAGTCGCTGCGGCCCATCCACGGACGGCCGACCGGGATGACCTCGGCGGGGCGGCGGCGCAGGTGCGCGGCCACCCACAGCGCCTCACCGACCGCGAACACCGCGACCGCGACGACGACGATGTCGATGCCGTCGGACAGCTGCGGAATGCCGAAGGTGGCGCGGGGCTGCCCGGTGAGGAAGTCGATTCCGACCAGTCCGATCGCGAGGCCCAGGAACAGCGAGATGCAGCCCCGGAGCTTGGAACTGCCGAGGACGGCGGTGACGGCGACCAGCGCGAGCAGCATGATCGCCAGATACGACGGCGCACCGAGAGTCACGGCGAAGCGCGACACCGCGGGAGCGAAGAGCACCAGCAGCATCGTGCCGATCGATCCGGCGACGAACGAGCCGATGGCGGCGGTGGCGAGGGCCTGCGCCGCGCGCCCGGCTCTCGCCATCCGGTTGCCCTCGATCGCGGTGATCACGGAGGACGACTCCCCCGGGGTGTTGAGCAGGATCGAGGTCGTCGACCCGCCGTACATTCCGCCGTAGTAGATGCCGGCGAACATGATGAACGCGGCGCTCGGGCTCACGTTGTAGGTGACGGGCAGCAGCAGCGCCACCGTCATCGCGGGCCCGATGCCCGGCAGCACTCCGACCGCGGTCCCCAGCAGGACACCGAGACACGCGTAGAGCAGGTTCATCGGGGTCGCCGCCTGCTCGAACCCCTGCAGCAGCCAGGTCAATGTGTCCATGTCACAGAATTCCGTCCAGAATGCCTGCGGGCAGCGGTATTCCGAGCCCGACGTAGAATGCGTAGAAGCTGCCGAACCCGAGGACCGCCCCGATCACGAGACTGCGCACGTAGTGCCTGTTTCCCAGGACCGTCGCGGCGCCGGCGAACAACAGGGTTCCGGTGATCGCCCACCCCAGCGGGCCGACGAGGGCGATCGTCGCGACGAACAACGCGACCAGCAGCCCGACCGTGCGCCAGTCCCCGGGCGACGACAGGTCCACGTCCTCTCCGCCGTCCTCCTCGCCGGTCGATCCCCACAGGATCGCCGCTGCGAGCGCCACCGCGCAGACGACGAGTCCGGTGCCGACGACCATCGGGAACAGCCGAGGCCCCACCGGGTCGACCTTGACGAAACCCGCTGTCAGAGTGAGCGCGTCGACGATCAGGAAGACTCCCACCGCCACGAGCACACCGCAGACGACGAACTGGGCCGGATCCTTCATCCGGCGGGCCGGCGTCGCATCGGCCGCTGCCCGCGTACTCATGCCAGCCCCAGCTCGGACAGCGTGGACGAAACCCGCTCGTCCTGCTCTTCGAGGAACCGCTCGAACTCCGGTCCGGTCGCGAACGCGTCGCTCCACCCGTTCTTCACCAGAGCCTCCTTCCATGCCGGGGTGTCGTGCAACTTCGCGAGCGCCTCCACCATTGCCGCCTTGGCCTCGTCCGAAATTCCGGGCGGCGCAAGGATTCCGCGCCAGTTGGTGAAGGTCAGATCGATGCCCGCCTCACGGAGCGTCGGTGCGTCGATGCCGGGAACGCGCTCGTTGCCCGACACCGCGAGGACCCGGACCTGGCCCGCCTCGATCTGGTCGACGTACTCGCCGAGCCCCGACGTGCCCGCGGTGATCTTCTCGCCGAGCAGCGCGGTCAGCAGATCACCGCCGCCGTCGTAGGACACGAAGTTCACTGCCTTCGGATCCACTCCCACCGCACGTGCCGTCTCCATCGGGAACAGGTGGTCGGGACCTCCGGGTGACGATCCACCGCCGATCGTGATCGCCGACGGGTCGGCGCGCCACGCGGCGACGAAGTCGTCGACGGTGCGCAACGGCGAGTCCGCGGGGACGAGAATGCCCTCCTGCTCCTCGACCATCCTGGCCAGGGCCGTAGCGTCGGACACCCGGGCCGTCGAGCCGTTCGTGTAGCCGGCGCCGACCACCCCGAGGCCCATCATCATCATGAGGTCGTCGTTGCCCGCCTCGTTCATGAGCCGGGCCATCGCCACCGTTCCGCCTGCGCCGATGACGTTGAAGACCTCCACGCGGCCGGTGATGCCGTCGTCCTCCATGATCTTCACCGCCGTCCGGGCGGTGAGGTCGTAGCCTCCGCCGGGGCTGTTGGGAACCATCATCCGCACCCGGTGCAGACCCTCGTCCTCGCCGCGGGTGACGCCGCATCCGGCAACGAGAATCCCCGCGAGCACGAGCAGTAGGACCGCACGTACGCGGCCTCCGCCGGCTGTCCTGGACATCGTTCCTTCTTTCGCCGAAAAATGTGACCTTCGGCAATACTGAACCCGTCAGTGAGTCACGTCACTCTTGAGTACGAAACGGAACTTGAGTTCATTGTGGTCACCACGTCCCCTCCGTATCCGCAGCCTCGCCGGGCAGGTTCTGCTCCTTCAGCTCGCCGTCGTGGCGGTGGTGCTGCTGGCGGTCGCCGCGGTGTCGGTGCACCAGTCGACCGTCGGATTCCGCGACCTGCAGGGTCAGCGGATGATCGCGGTCGCCGAGAACGTGGCCTCGACGCCCGTGGTGCGGGAACTGCTGTCCGCACCGTCCGCCGGCACGGTTCTCGCGCCCGAAGTGGACCGCGCCGTGAACCTGTCCGGGGCGACGCTCGCCGAGATCGTGACCGCCGACGGCACGGTCCTCGTGTCGTCGGACCCGACCCGGCTCGGCGCGGCTGCGGAACTCGGGGCCAGCGACGTGGCAAGCGGCCGGGCCTGGTCCGGTGACGTGGTCGTCGACGGCCGTCGGGCCATCGCGGGACACGTCCCGATCCTGTCGCCGGCCGGGTCCGTGCTCGCGATCGTGGCGGTGAGCGACGACTACCCGTCCCTGTGGGACCTCCTCCGCAGCGCCGGAGCCCGGTTGCTGCTGTATCTCGGCATCGGCGCCGGGCTCGGGCTCCTCGGCTCGTGGCTGTTGTCGCGACGGATCAAGACCCACACCCGGGGGCTCGAGATCGCCGAGATCGCCAACCTCGCCGACCACCGCGAGGCGCTGCTGCACAACATCCGCGAGGGCGTGGTGGCGGTGAACACCGAGGGCGTCATCACCGTTCTCAACGACAGCGCACAGGAGCTGCTCGACCTCACCGCGGACGCCGTCGGCCGCCGCGTCGACGACGTCGACCTCGAACCGGCGGTCCGTCAGTACCTGCTCAGCGGGGACGACAGCGGCGACGTCGTGCTGTCGACGGCGTCCCGGGTGCTGGCGCTCAGTCGCCGGACCGCGACGAGCCGGGGACAGCGGATCGGCACCGTCACCACGATGCGCGACAGCACCGAGCTGGCGTCGCTGCAGAGCCAGCTGTCGTCGCACAAGAGTGTCACCGACACCCTCCGGGCCCAGACCCACGAATTCGCCAATCAGCTCCACACCATCTCGGGGCTCACCCAACTCGGCGACTACGACGCCGTCACCGACTTCGTCGGAACTCTCACCAGGCGCCGAGCGGAAATCAGTGACGCTGTGACGCAGCGTATTTCCGACCCCGCCGTGGCCGCCCTGCTCATCGCGAAGACATCGCTCGCCGCGGAGACCGGAGTGACCCTGGTCCTCGAGCCCGATTCGCGCCTGCGGGCCCTCGACCCCGAACTCGCCACCGACGTCATCACCGTCCTCGGCAATCTCGTCGACAACGCCGTCGACGTGTCGCAGGGCGGGCGGGACGCGCGGATCTCCGTCCGCATCACCGACTCCGATGGCATCACGGTCGAGGTCGCCGATTCGGGTCCCGGCGTGCCCGATTCCCTGCGGGAGGAGATCTTCGCCCGGGGCGTCACGTCCAAACCCGACACGCCCGGGGGACGCGGGGTCGGACTGGCGCTGGTGCGACTGGTCAGCGCCCAGCACGGCGGATCGGCTACCGTCTCCGATGCCCCGGTCACCGGCGGCGCCTTGTTCACCGTCCACATCCCGCGCAGTAAGGATGGCTGACCATGCACGACCGTCCAGGATCGGACGAGGCGGCGACGCACAAGGTCGTCGTCGTGGACGACGACTTCATGGTCGCGGAGATCCACCGTCGATTCGTGGACCGGACAAAGGGATTCACCACGGTCGCGGTGGCACACAGCGGCGCGGAGGCGCTCGACGCCGCGCGGACCACCGCACCCGACCTCCTCCTGCTCGACGTCTACCTGCCCGACATGTCGGGACTCGACGTTCTTCAGCGGCTGCGCGCCGAGGGCGACGCCGTCGCCGTCATCATGATCACCGCCGCCCGGGAGATCGACACCGTCGGTCGCGCCCTGCACGGCGGAGCGACCGACTACCTGGTCAAGCCGTTCGAGTACGCGCAGCTCCGGGAGAAGCTCGAGCACTTCCGGCGCCGAGCGCACGAGCTCGCGACCCAGACGAGCGCCGACCAGACGTTCATCGACTCCCTGTTCGGTGCCGGCGGCAAGGCCGCCGAACCCGTACGGCTGCCGAAGGGTCTGAGCGCCGAAACCGGCCGGCTGATCCTCGCCACGGTCCGCGCCCGCGGCGAACTGTCCGCCACCGAGTGCGCGGAGCTGGCCGGGTTGTCGCGGGTGAGCGTGCGCCGCTACCTCGAGCACTACCTGGACGCAGGCCTGCTCGAACTGCGTCTCGAATACGGCGGCACCGGCCGACCGGTCCGCCGCTACCGGCCCGCCGGGCACTGACCCCGGGCCGCATCCCGGGAGTGTTCCGCGGGTTGCAGGTGCACGACGGAGCGGTAGAACGCGAGGTGCGCGGCCGCCGCGTCGTCCCAGGTGTGGGCCGCGGCGAGCGCCCGCCCCCGGTGTGTCCGCGCGGCGTCGGGCGGCTCGGTGAGGGCGCCGGCCATCTCCCGGTGCGTCGACGCGAACCGGACGGTGTCGCCGAACACCTCGCGCAGTACCGGCAGATCCCGCGCCACCACGGGCACTCCGGCGGCCAGGGCCTCCATCGCGGCGAGCCCGAAGCCCTCCTTCGTGGACAGGAACGCGAACACCGACGCCTGCGCGACCAACGCCGGCAGCGCGTCCTCGGCCACCGTCCCCAGGATCGTCGGATCCACGCCCAGTTCCGCGCAGCGACGGTCGAATTCGGCTCGGTACGGCCGGTAGTCGAACAACGTCTCGCCGCCGGCGAACACCAGCCGCATCCCGGGCCGCTCACGGCGCAGCAGGGCGAACGCCTCCACCAGATCGATGCTGCCCTTGCGGGGCTCGATGCCACCGACGGCCAGCACGTACTCCCCCAGCTGCGCCCGCCACCGGGCCCGCGCCGCCCTGTCGTGCTCGGCGCGCGAGAAGCGGTGCGCGTCGACGCCGTTGGCGATGACCGTGGGCGTGAAACCCCAGCCCGCGCGGACCTCCTCGGCGACCGCACGCGAGACGCAGATCCGCGCATACGGTTCGGCGACGGCCCGTTCGTGACAGGCGGCGAGCTGCGGCGTGGTGAACCGGTCGAGGTGGTGGATCGTGCGGATGCACCGGTTTCCGACGGCGTTGGCGCTGATGCAGTCCTGCGCGTGCACCACGTCGTACCTGCCGGGGGTGAACGCCGCGCCGAGCGCGGCGATCGAACGCATGATGCGCTCCCCGACCCCCTCCCCCTCCACCCCGGCGAACGGGACGACGCGCACCCGCACGGCCGGGTCGACGGCGCGGAAGAACCCGTCGTCGCCGCCGCGCCCGAGCGTCCACACGGCGACGTCGTGGCCCGTCCGGGCCAGGGCCTCGGCAAGATTGAGGGTGTGGACGACACCGCCGCGCGGCTTGGTGGAGTACGTGAGCAGAGCGATCCTCACCCGATGTCCCCCTTCTCGTCGAGCAGTCCCCGATAGGTGTCCACGCGCCGCTCGGCCAGGTGGTGCAGCACCCGGCGGGCCCGTTCCACCTCGACCTCGACGTCGATGTCGACGACGGCGAGCCCGCCCTTGGTACCCGTGCGGGCGAGCACCTCGCCACCCGGGCCGACGATCTTCGCCTGCCCGAGGAAGCGCATGCCGCCCTGCATCCCGGTCTGATTGGACGAGACGAGCACGACCTGGTTCTCGGCGGCGCGGGCCGCGTCGTACAGGTCGAACAGCCGGGACTGCCGGTCCTGCGGCAGCCGGGCCGCCCGGTCGGTGACGCTCGCGGGCCACGCCGACAGCGCGGCGACGATCCGTGCGCCGTCCAGCGCCAGCGTGCGGGCGGACTCGGGGAACGTCTTGTCGTAGTCGATCAGCATCCCCATGCGACCCACCGGGGTGTCGAAGGCCTCGAACCGGTCGCCCGGCGCGTAGGCGAGGAATTCCCCGGCCGGCTGGTGCACCTTGCGGTGGGTGCCGAGAATCCCGTCGCCGGTGACGCAGGCGGCGGCGTTGTACCGCAGATCCCCGTCCCGTTCGGTGTAGCCGACGCACACGGTCATCTCGCCCGCCATCCGGGCGAGCGCGTCGAGTTCGGGTCCGTCCCGCCACAGTGCGGGCGGCAGGTCGTCCGGGTCGGGCCGGCGCAGGTCCGAGATGTACCCGCCGAGGCACGCGTCGGGCAGCACCAGCAACTCGATGCGGTCCCGTCGCGCGGACTCGATCAGGGTCTCCAGTTTGAGCAGGGCCCGCGGCACGTCGCGTCCGAAGTGACCGGCCAGGGCGGCGATGCGCGTCATGCGGCGCCCGTCAGGCCGGGGCGCCGATCGAGGCCCGCAGTCCAGCCTCGAGCTCGATCCGGTCCGCGAGGTGTTCGGCGTCGCGGGCGATTCCGGCGAACCGTCCCGATCCCCACGTGTGCAGCCAGGGCAGGCCCAGGAAGTACAGGCCGGGCACCGAGGTCACGCCCCGATTGTGGCACGGCAGACCGGCACCGTCGAAGACCCCGGCGTGCAGCCAGCGGTAGTTCGTCCGGAATCCGATCGACCAGATCACCGAGCCGATCCCGGCGGTGTCCAGGTCCAGGCCGGTGGGTTCCTCGGCGGGTCGCCACACCGGGACGTACCGCTCCTCCGGCGGGGCGTCGATGCCCTCCCGCGCGATGTGGTCGTCGATCAGGTCCTTGATGCTCTCGGCCACGGCGTCGGCCGCGTCGAGCGACGCGCCGAGGGTGGGCGCCACACGCAGCACTCCGTCGTCCACACCGAGCAGCCTGCCGTAGAGGCGCATCCCCTCGAGGGCGAAGGACCGCAGGTCGATGTCGCGACCGCCGTCGCGGCCCGTGACGTAGTGATTGGTGTTCTCCCGTTTGGCGGTTCCGCCGGGGTGTTCGGCGATGGGCACGTCATAGGTGCCCATGTCGTGCAGCCAGGCCACGCAGTCCCGCCCGCGGTAGAACCGCGCCACCCGCGGTGCGCTCCCGGTCACCAGGTGGACCTGCCGGCCGGCGAGCATGAGGTCCTCGGCGATCTGCGCGCCGGACTGCCCGTTGCCGACCACCAGCACCGCACCGTCCGGCAGCGCGGACGCCGACCTGTACCGCGAGGAGTGCAGCTGGGTGAGGTGCGCGGGCAGCTTCTCCGCGTACCGCGGCACCACGGGCTCGTGGTAGCCGCCGGTGGCGACGACGACCTGCCGCGCCCGGATCGGGCCTGCGGTGGTCTGCACATCGAAGCCGCCGCCGGCCGCCTGCGTCACCGACGTGACCGCGACGCCCTCGCGCACCGGCGGGTGGAAGGTGCCGGCGTAGCCGCGGACGAACGCGTACGTCTCGTCGCGGGTCATGAACCCGTCCGGATCGTCGCCGCGGTAGCTGTAGCCGGGCAGGTTGCATTGCCAGTTGGGGGTGACGAGGGTGAAGTTGTCCCACCGGCTGTCGCGCCACTCGTGGGCGATGCCGTCCCGTTCGAGCACCACATGGTCGATGCCCCGCTGCACGAGGTGCCAGCTGACGGACAGACCGGCCTGGCCCCCGCCCACGACGACGACGTCACGGTTCTCGATCATCGGACTGTTCCTTCCGGTCGGTGGGCTGCGCCGGCGCCGCCCGGCGCGGCGTCGACGGTGGGCGGATCCAGGGCCAGCACCCGCACGACGGCATCGGGTTCGTAACGACCGGCCGCCGCCTCGATCTCCGCGAGTGTCGCGGCCGCGGAGGTGCAGTACATGCCGAACTTGACGCGCACGCGTTCGCTCGCCTCGGTGAGGGCCAGGCGAGTGCGGTCGACGAAGTCCCGGACGGCGTACTCCGCGCCCGCGGTCAGATGGTCGTGCATCACCAGGGACGGCGAGTAGTACTCGCCGGCGCGGCCGTCGGGCCACCGCACCGTGCAGGTCATTTCAGGCATGGGCCGGCACACCTGCGCCGCGGAGGGACGCCGGCCGCTGCTCGCGGCTCAGCTGCGTCCCGGTCACCAGGTTGGGGGCCACCACGTCGCCGTAGACCTCGGGCCGCCGGTCCCGCAGGTTGTACATGCCGCCGCCGCGGATCGCGTCGAGTTCGGCGCGCACGTCGAGCCGGGCGGACGCGAGGCCGGGGTCGGTGCCGGTGGTCGCCAGGATCTCCCCACCCGGCCCGACGATCTTGGCGCTGCACACGAACCGCAGCGACCCGAAGGTGCCGGCCTGGTTGGACGCCACCCACACCACCTGGTTCTCGGTGGCCCGGGCCCGGTCGTAGATGTCGAAGCGCTGCGTCCACCGATCGTCCGCGAGAGCCGCGGCCTGCGCGGTCCGGGCCGTCGGCCAGGCGGACAGCGACGTGACGATCTCCGCGCCGTCGAGCGCCAGGGCGCGGGCCGCCTCGGGGAACGCCTTGTCGTAGCAGATCTGCATGCCCATCCGGCCGATCGGCGTGTCGAACGCCGCGTAGCGGTCGCCGGCGTCGTAGCAGAGGTTCTCGCCCAGCGGCTGGTGCACCTTGCGGTAGGAGCCGAGGATGCCGTCGCCGTGCAGCGTCACGGCCGCGTTGTAGCGGGTCGGCCCGTCGGCCTCGCAGAAGCCCAGGGTCACCACGAGGTCGCCGGCGAGGTCCACGACCCGCCGCAGTTCCGGTCCGTCGAGTGCGAGCGCCGGCGGCAGCGCGCGCAGGCGCCGCTCCCGCGCCGCCTCGCTCTCGTCGCCACCGCCGAGGCTCGGCAGGTACCCGCCGAGGCACGCTTCGGGCAGCACCAGCAGGTCGCTGCCGCGGGCGCGGGCCTGGTCGATCAGTGCCGCGATCGTCGCGTAGGACTGCTCCATGTCGCGGCCGAATTCCGCCGCCGCGACCGAGATTCCGATCTCGCTCATGCTCTTCCCAATCCTGTGACGGTGCCGTGCACCGCGTTCGTGATCATGCCGTCGGGCCAGCGCAGGCCGACCCCCGGTCGTGTGGTCAGTTCCCCGCACACCGCGGACACAGCCGGTCCGCTCGGCGGCGTGGGGCGTCCGGGCCGGTCCGCGGTCACCATCGCGAAGCCCGGGAAGCACGCCATCCAGTCGCCCATCGTCGCGCCCGCCGGCCGGGGAATCCTCGCGACGTCGAGGACGGCGCCGACGCCGCTCGCTTCGGCCAGCATCCCGACGGTGCCGGCGAGTCCGGCCATGCTCACGTCCTTGGCCGCCGCCGGCCGCGCGCGGCGGACGAAGGACCCGAGCAGCGCGAGCTCCTCGGACGTGCACGTCGAGGTGGAATCCCATTGCTGTCCAGTGTATCCCGGTCGCCACCGGCCGCGCAGGTCCACGGTGAGGCGGAGGTCGTGGCCCGCGGAGCCACCGCCCGCCGGGATCGGCTCGGCCGCCGCGCCGAGCGCGGTGACCGACAGCGCGGCGGGGACGCCGAGCTGGGTGTGGCCACCGAGGATCGGCACGTTCCACATCCGGCCGGCGTGCGCCAGCCCGCGGAGCACGCGGGTGAGCACCGAGCGGTTGGGGGCGCCGACGGCGTCGAGCATCCCGACCGGCGTCGCACCCATCGCGGACAGGTCGTTGAGGTTGACCAGGGCCGCGCACCAGCCCGCCCACTCGGGATCGCGCTGGACCATCGCCGGCACGATCGCGTCGCACGCCGCGACGAGGTCGCTGCCGGGGACGGGCGCACCGTCGTCACCACGAAACCCGTTGCCACCGAGCCCGTCCGGATCCCGGTCCAACGGCGCCAAGACCTGCGCCAGGACCGATTTCGTGGACCGGACGAGCCGTTCGATGCGGTCGAGCGGCCACTGCATCAGCACATGCGGGGCACCGGCGACGACGACGTCGTCCCGGCGGACCCAACCGAGTCGGGTGAACATCGGCTCGTTGGGTGCCTGCACGGTCGCGTCGAAGCGCAGCACGCCGTGGGACTCGGCGTACGCGCAGGCCGCGCGGACGAGGGCCCGGCCGATGCCGCCGCCGTGGCGGCTGCGGCTGTCGACGACCAGGCGGCTGCCGGTCCACCAGCCGAGGTCCACGCCGTCGGTGGCCGGGGCGAGCCGCACCCCGCCGAGGACGGCGCCGTCGGGTGCGGCAGCGACCAGGACGACGGTGCGGGGATCGTCGTCGAGGTCGTCCCGGTCGCTGCCCGCGAACAGTCCCTGCTCGAGCACGAACGTCTCGCGGCGCAGCCGGTGGTAGGCGGCCACGTCGCCGGCGTGGGCCGCCGCGCGCACGAGGAAGCCGGGCGGCGGCGCCGGTGCGGGACCGGCGAGCACCGCGGGGTCGAACAGTTCGGTGGTCCGGGAACCGGATTCGGATGTCATGTCAGCCTCCCGCGTTCTGCAGCACGCTGCACGCGCCGCACGCGGCGCATCCGGCCTTCTGGTCGGAGCCGGCCATGCCCGCCGCCCGCAGCTGCGCGGCGACGCGCCGGGTGACGTCCTCGAGCAGCGTCGCGTCGGGGGCCGTCGCCCCGTCGACGTCGACGGCGAGGGTGCCGGCGAGGGGCCGGAACGGCACCACGAACGGGTAGACCCCCATCGCGATGAGTTCGGCTGCGCCGGCGACGAGTTCGTCGGCGTCCTCGCCGAGTCCGACGAGCAGGTAGGTGGAGACCTGATTGCGCCCGAAGACGCGCACGGCCTCGGCCCACGCCGCCCGGTACTCGGCGAGCGGAACCGTCGCCTTGCCCGGCATCCAGCGCCGGCGCACGCCGTCGTCGAGGGATTCGACGTGGATGCCGATCGAGTCGGCGCCCGCCCGGCGCAGGTCGGTGAGGGTGGCGAGATCGCCGGGCGGTTCGCACTGCACCTGGACGGCGAGGTGCGGCACGGCCGCCTTGACCGCGCGCACGCAGCGGGCCAGGTGGCGGGCGCCCCGGTCCGTCCCGGCGGAGGTGCCCGTGGTCATGATCATCTGGGTGACCCCGTCGAGGTGGACCGCGGCCGCGGCGACCTCGGCGAGCTGCTCGGGACGTTTGACCGCGACCGTCGAACCCGCCGCCAGCGACGCCTCGATCGAGCAGAAGCGGCAGCGCTGGTCGGGGTCGTACCGGATACAGGTCTGCACCACGGTGGTGGCCAGGACGTCGGCGCCGTGCAGGCGGGCGATCTTCTCGTAGGAGACGCCGTCCGCGGTCTGCAGGTCGTAGAACCTGGGCCGGCGCACCGGCTCGACGTCGAGGCCCATGTCCGTTCCGTCCAGCAGCAGCCGGGTGCCGTCCACCGTGTACGGGCTGTCGGACCGGATAGGGATCGCGCCGCCCACCCCGCCGATCAGGACGTGCCCGTCGTCGCTCGGGCCGGCGCCGGAACGCCTGTGCACCGGCGCCTCGAGGGACCGGATGCCGCGGACGGCCAGGTCGACCCGGGTCGAGAGACCGCTCATGGTGTCACCCTTCAGACCATGTAGGTGGAGTTGATGATGGCGCCCTTGCGGGCGTAGTGGATGATCGCGTCCTGCACGTCCAGGGGGTGGGCGGGAATGGCGCCCTCGATCAGGTCCTCCTCCCGGTGCCCGTGCAGCGCGAGGCCGAACCGGCACACGAAGACCTTGCCGCCCTCCGTGATGAAGGTGGTCAGCGCGTCGTTGATGTTCTGCTCACCCGGGAACCCGTTGTCACCTGTCGTCGGGAAGCCGCGTGTGGCAACGGCATTCATCGCTCCGGTGCCGTAGAAGTAGATGGCCGACTCGAAGCCCTTGCGCAGCGCGCGCGTGGCCTGCAGGACCGCGACGAAGCTCACCGACGACTCGTGGGCGATGCCGTGCACGAGGGTGAAGTAGCACTCGCCGTCCTCGGCCCGATAGTCGGGGAAGATCTTGGTCGAGCCGTAGAGGTTGGTGCCCTTGGGCAGTGCCGGATGGGGGATCTCGGCCAGGGACCTGGCGATGTTGTCGGCAATGGTCTGCTCGATGTCGGTCACTGAGTTCTCCTCGGAGATCGGTGGATTCGGCGGGCGCGCCGGTGATCTCGCCCGGCTGCGGCCTGCAATCAGTAGACGTGCAGTCGATTTCGCGTTGGTCATCCCTGGAACAACGCCGCATTTCGTGGAGCTCACATCGGCCGGAATCCCGTCATCGCCGCGTAACACCGCCGCCGGGAGGGTGCGCGGCAGCGGGTGCGAGGCGACGGCAATGGGCAGGTCACCGGTTGGGTAGCATCGAGACCATGAGCACGGAGGCCCGCCCGCAGTCGGCCGGGGTCGAAGCCGGGTCGGCGAGGGCGACGGACGACCCGCTCGCCCTGGACCGTCAGGTCTGCTTCGCGCTCGCCGTCGCCAACCGGGCGGTGCTCTCGGTGTACCGGCCGGTGCTCGAGCCGCTCGGCCTGACCCACCCGCAGTACCTGGTGATGCTGGCCCTGTGGGGCGACGCCCCGATGTCGGTGAAGGAGATCGGCCGGGCCCTGCAGCTGGACTCCCCCACCCTGTCGCCGTTGCTCAAGCGGCTCGAGTCGACCGGGTTGATCACCCGCACCCGCAGCCCGCTGGACGAGCGGCAACTCGTCGTCGACCTGACCGACGAAGGCCGGGCCCTGCGGGCGCGGGCCGCGACGGTCCCGGAGACGGTCGTCCGCAAGCTCGGCGTGAGCCTGGCCGAGCTGGAGGAACTGCACGACGTGCTCACCCGCATCAACGCCGCGGCGCTGAAGGCCGGCGCGCTGCACCACGACTGAACCGCTCGCACCCCCCACCCCCGTGCGCGGCGGCGTCCACCATGCGGGAAACCCCAGAAGAACAATTACGGAACAGTAACGAACTCTCTCCATCGTCGCATCGACCGGATCCCGCGTGCGCTCTGTGGGTACGCAGGGACGGTTGTCCGAACGAAGGGAAGTGTCGTGAGCACCACCAACGCCGGCCGGAAGGGTGAGCCCCAGGAGGTCCCACCGGGGCATCTACGGCGCGCCATCAGCGCCTCTGCCATGGGGAACTTCACCGAGTGGTTCGACTACGGCGTGTACGCCTACACCGCCACCTACATCGCCGGCGCGTTCTTCCCCGACGATCTCGAGTCGGCAACCCTGCTCACCCTCGGCGTCTTCGCCGTGTCCTTCCTCGTCCGTCCCCTCGGCGGGCTGGTGTGGGGCCCCCTCGGCGACCGCCTCGGCCGCCGGCAGGTGCTCGCGCTCACGATCATCCTGATGGGCACCGCGACCGTCCTGCTGGGCGCCGTCCCGTCGTACGCGTCCATCGGGTTCTGGGCGCCGCTGCTGCTGGTTCTGCTGCGCATGATCCAGGGCTTCTCGACCGGCGGCGAGTACGGCGGCGCCGCGACGTTCATGGCCGAGTACTCCCCCGACCGCAAGCGCGGGTTCTTCGGCAGCTTCCTGGAGTTCGGCACCCTCGGCGGGTTCTCGTTCGGCGCGCTCATCGTGTTGTTCGTCGACCTGGTCTCCACCGACGCGTTCATGAGCACGTGGGGCTGGCGTCTGCCGTTCTTCGTCGCCGGACCGCTCGCCCTGGTGGGCCTGTACCTGCGGTCCAGGCTCGACGACACCCCGGTGTTCCGGGAACTCGAAGCCGAGGGCGCCGTCGAGCACGACACCGGCACGCAGTTCAAGGACCTGCTCGTGCAGTACCGGCGGCCCATCCTGACCCTGATGGGCCTGGTCGTCGCCCTCAACGTCTGCAACTACACCCTGCTGAGCTACATGCCCACCTACCTCGAGAACCGCATCGGGCTGTCGAGCACCGCGTCGCTGTTCCTCGTCGTGATCGGCCAGCTCGCGATGATGGCCGTCATCCCGTTCGCGGGCGCCCTGTCCGACCGGATCGGCCGCAAGCCGATGTGGACGATCTCGATGGGCGGCCTGCTGCTCTTCGCGGTTCCCATGTACAAGCTCATGAGCATCAGCTTCGGGTGGGCGATCGTCGCGTTCACCGTCCTCGGTCTGCTGTACGTCCTGCAGCTGTCGACCATCTCGGCGACATTCCCGGCCATGTTCCCCACCCACGTGCGCTTCGCCGGCTTCGCGATCGCCTACAACGTCTCGACGTCGCTGTTCGGCGGGACCGCACCGGCGGTCAACGAGTGGCTGGTGGAACGGACCGGCAACGACCTGGTGCCCGCCTTCTACATGATGGGGGCATGCGTCGTCGGCCTCGTCGCGCTGTACTTCGTGGCAGAGACGGCCGGGGCTTCCCTGCGCGGGCGCGGCATCCCCGGCGTCGACACCGAACCCCACCCGACGGCGCTGTCGAAGGCCTGACATCCGCCGAACACCTTCTCCGGAGGGGTCTTTCGATCGACCCCCGGGGCCGGGTACGCGACCGCCCCGGCTCAGGTCGACGTTACGGCGCGGGTCATCGCGGCACGTAAAGCGACGTCGCGCGGATCGTTTCGAGACTTGCCCATGCGGTTGCAGACGTAGCCGTAGCCGATCCCGGCATCCGGATCGGCGTAGCCGAAGGAGCCGCCGGCACCGGGCGCGCCGAACGACCGGGGCCCGCCGAAAGACCAGTCGGGACTCGGGCGCATGAAACCGAGGGAGAACCGGATGTCCCCGAGCATGCACGCGTCGTGGAATCCGTTCCGGGGCGGCACCGGCGGGGCCGTCAGTTCGTGCAGCGTGTCCGGGCGCATGCCGAGTTCCGCACCGCCGGTGGCCAGGACGCCGTAGGCGTGCGCCAGGGCGCGTGCCGTGCCCACGCCTCCGCCGGACGGTGCCTCCAGATCGCGTGCGTAGATCGTGTCCGCGTCCATTGCCACGAGCGTTCCCGGGTTGGCGACCAGCGAGCGGTAGAACACCGACCGCTTGTTCAGGAACGCCGGAAACAGCCGCGGCGACAGCTCAGCGAGGTTCAGGAAGGGGTTCCGCATCACCAGCGGGGCAAGTCGGGCGTCGGGAACGGAGGCCGGGAGACGGATGTAGAACTCCAGCCCCAGCGGGGTCGCGATCTCGTCCTGGAAGACCTGCCCCAGCGTGCGGTGCTGCGGGTCGACCCGGCGAACGAGTTCACCCTGATAGAAGCCGAGGCTGATCGCGTGGTAGGCCTGCCGCGCCCCCGGCTCCCACTCCGGTCTCTGGCGAGCCATGATCGCGGCCAGCCGGTCCGGATCGGCAATGACCCCGACATCCACCGGCTCGTCGAAACCGAACAGCCCGGCCTGGTGGGCCAGCAGTTGGCGGACGGTGATCCGTTCCTTGCCGTTCTGCGCGAACTCGGGCCAGTAGGTGCAGACGCGCTCGTCGAAATCGAGCCATCCACGGGAATGGGCCAGCGCGACGGTCATGGCGGCCATCCCCTTCGTGGCGGAGAACACCAGCGCCATGGTGTCCCGTTCCCAGGGTTCGCCGGTCGCCTTGTCCCGTACCCCGCCCCACAGATCGACCACCTTCTCGCCGCGGTAGTAGACGCAGCAGGCAGCGCCCAACTCCCCACGGCGGGCGAAGTTCTCGGCAAACGCCTGCCGTACGGCCGCGAAGTCGCTGCGCGCGTATCCGTGAATCCCCGGATGTACGGACTTTCGAGCGGACACGGTCGTCTCCTCTCGCGCGGGCTCGGCACCCGGTTACCGACGGTCCGGCACGGGGCCGCTCACAGCTTGTAGCCGATCGTGCGCAGCAGGGCTTTACGGTCGGCGACGTCGGAACTCGACTCCACGCGGGCAGGCGGCCGCCCGTCGATCATCCCGGCGATCTCCCGACGAGGTTCATGTCGTCCGACTCGTCGACCGCCACGATCTGCAACTCCACGACCGCCTCCTCGAACGCCTGCGACTCGCCGGGTCGCCGTCCACAGACAGTCTCCCGCGCCCGGGAGACGAGGGCAATGCAGTCGCCGGCCGGGGCAGGCGCCCATCGGGCACATGTCCGCCGCATCAGGGATGAGGGAGGATGGTGCGGTGACCGATTCCTCCCGTTCCCCGGTGAGCCGGCTCCGCAGGCGCGGACGTTCCGGCCGCGCTGTCGTCCTCGTCGGCTCGCTCGCCTCGGCCCTGACCGTTGGCATCCTGTGGCTGCGGTCGGGCCAGGGCGTCAGCGCGTCGGCGTGGCGTGACGACGAAGTGGGCCCGGACGATCTGGCCGGGTGAGTCCGGAGGATTCACCCGGCCTCAATCGGAACCCACACTCAGCGCCGCGCGGATCGTCTCGGCGGTCCCGTCGAGTACGGTGCGGTTCGGCGTGCGCGGCACCGCCCGCAGCCCGAACCCGTCGCCGCGACGCCGCGGAACGACGTGCAGGTGTACGTGGAACACCTCCTGGCCGGCGGCGACGCCGTCGGCCAGGAAGAGGTTGACCCCCTCGATCGGGAGCGAACTCGCGCGCAGTGCGGTGGCGATGCGCCGGCCCGCGTCGAACACCCGCGCGCCGTCCTGCGGATCGAGGTGCGCGAGACCGGACGCGTGACGCTTCGGGATCACCAGCAGGTGTCCCGGTGTGAACGGGCGAATGTCCATGAACGCCAACACGTCCGGTTCGTCCAGCACGATGCTCGCCGGCGCGGTGCCGGCGACGATCGCGCAGAACACGCAGTCGCTCACGCACTCTCCTGGACGGGTGCCGGCCGCCGGACGCCCTCGAGGAGCTGCAGCAGCTGCGCCTGCACCTCCGGCCGTTCGCGGACCGGGTCGTCGCTGTGGGCGAGGTAGAGCATGGCCTCCTCCACGGCCGCGACGATCATGTGCGCCAGCGCCGAGGACTGCGGGGCCGGCTCACCGCTGCGCCGCGCGATGGCCCGCAGCGCGCGCTCGGTGATCATGATGGTGTTCTTGCGGTGCCCCTCCCGCACCTCCGCCCAGCCCAGCACCGCGGGAGCCTCGATGAGCAGCAATCGGCGGATCGCCGGGTCGTACACGACGTCGAGCGAGGCGAGCACCGCCGCGGTGAACGAGTCCCACGGATCGTTCCCCTCGATCGCCGCGAGCGTCTCCTCGGTCTCCACCTGCATCCGTTCCACGACGCCGCGGAACAGGTCCCGCTTGTTCGCGAAGTGGTGGTAGAGCGCCCCGCGGGTCACGCCCGCGACGGCGACGATCTCCTCGGTCGCCGCCGCGGCGTATCCGTCGCGGAGGAAGACCTCCGTCGCGGCGTCGAGCAGCGCGGCTCGTGTCCGCACCGCATCCCGAATTCGTACGGAATTACCCGGCTTCCCAGCCAACATCTTCTCCCCTGCACTTCGGCTACCCCCATCTGACAAATCCCCTGGCAGCCCGTTCCGGACGATCCCTACAGGATCGGCGCCGGCGTGTACTTCGCGGCGTCCGGGTACTGCTCGACGAGGTCCTGCACCGCCGCAACGACGGTGGCGACCTGCGCCTCCGCGGCCCCGACGAACGCCGACCGGTCGGCCAGCGCGGCGTCGAGAGCCGCTCGATCCAGTGGCAGCCGCTCGTCGGCGGCCAGCCGGTCCAGCAGGTCCGGCTCGCGGCCCTGCTCGCGCATCGCCAGCGCCACGGCGACCGCATGCTCCTTGATGACCTCGTGGGCCGTCTCGCGGCCCACGCCCGCGCGCACCGCCGCCATGAGCACCTTGGTGGTGGCCAGGAACGGCAGGTAGCGGTTGAGCTCCTTCTCGATCACCGCCGGGTACGCGCCGAACTCGGCGAGGACCGTCAGGAACGTCTCCATCAGGCCGTCGAGGGCGAAGAAGGCGTCGGGCAGTGCGACGCGCCGCACGACCGAGCAGAACACGTCGCCCTCGTTCCACTGCGCGCCGGCGAGCTCGGCGGCCATCGACGCATACCCGCGCAGCACCACCTGCAGGCCGTTGACACGCTCGCAGGAACGGGTGTTCATCTTGTGCGGCATCGCGGACGAGCCGACCTGGCCCGGCTGGAAGCCCTCGGTGACGAGCTCGTGCCCGGCCATCAGGCGGACGGTGTGCGCGAACGACGACGGCCCGGCCGCGACCTGCACGAGCGCGGAGAGCACGTCGTGGTCCAGCGAGCGCGGATAGACCTGACCGACGCTGGTGAGCACGTTCGCGAACCCGAGGTGCTCGGCGACCGTCGCCTCGAGACGCGCGAGCTTGCCGGCGTCGCCGCCGAGCAGGTCCAGCATGTCCTGCGCGGTGCCCATGGGGCCCTTGATGCCGCGCAGCGGGTACCGGGCGATCAGCTCGCGCAACCGGGTGAGCGCGATGAGCAGCTCGTCGGCGGCGGACGCGAACCGCTTGCCGAGGGTGGTGGCCTGCGCGGCGACGTTGTGCGACCGGCCCGCCATCACCAGCGCCGAGTACTCGGCGGCGCGGTCGGCCAGCCGCGCGGCGATCGCGACGCCGTGGGCGTGCACGTGCTCGAGGGAGCGCAGGATCTGCAGCTGTTCGACGTTCTCGGTGAGGTCGCGGCTGGTCATGCCCTTGTGCACGTGCTCGTGGCCGGCGAGGGCGTTGAACTCCTCGATGCGGGCCTTCACGTCGTGGCGGGTGACGCGCTCGCGGGCCGCGATCGACTCGAGGTCGACCTGCTCGAGCACCCGCTCGTAGTCGGCCAGGGCCTCCTGCGGGACGTCGATCCCGAGTTCCGCCTGCGCCCGGAGGACCGCCAGCCACAGCTGGCGCTCGAGCACGATCTTGTGCTCCGGCGACCACAGCGCTGTCAGGTCCGGGCTGGCATAACGGGTGGCAAGAACGTTCGGGATGCGACTCACAGGACATCAGTTTACGGCGCCCCGTCACGCCTCCTGTTCGGCAGGCGGTGCCACCCGCTCCACGACGTCGGGCAGGATGCCCCGCGCGAGGGCCCGCGGATCGGGCTCGAGATCGCCGAGCGCGCCGAGCACGGCCCCGTCGACGACCGCGACGAGCCGCCGCAACTGCGGCTCGTGCACCGAGCGCCCGCACCGCTGCAGCAGGTCCGTGAGCAGCTGATCGATCTGCACGCGCAACTCATGCTGGACGTCGCGCAGTTCGGGGTGCCGGGCGGTGGCGACGCACCGTTCGTAGCGGGCGATGAGGCGCTCGCGTTCGATCTCGCCGACCCCGCCGGGGCCGACGAGCAGGTCGACGATCAGGTCCGCGGTGGACTCGGGGCTGCGGTCGCTCGGCGGGACGCACTGCACCCGCGAGCGCATCGCGTCGAGCTCGCGCCGCCCGTTGTGCTGCACCGCGCTCGCGATCAGGTCGTCGAGGGAATGGAAGTAGTAGGTGGTCGAGGCGAGCGGAAGTCCGGCGCGGTGCGCGACGGCGCGGTGCCGGACGGCATCGATCCCGCCCTCGAGGATCAGGTCGGCCGCCGCCTCGACGAGCGCCTGGCGGCGCCGTTCGCCCTTCGGGGTGGCTGCGATCGACACCCTTGTCATGGTGCCAGTCCCGGTGGTCACGCCTGAGGGAAACGGCCCGAATACTCGCAGGTAGGACCTATCTGTCGGGTTTCGTCACGGTGTGGGCAACCAGGCGCGCAGCCGTTCCAGCGCCGCCCGCACGTCCGCGGTGGAACCGGCGAAGGACAGCCGGACGGTCCGGTCGCCGTGCACGGTGTCGAAGTCGACGCCGGGCGCGAGCGCCACTCCGGTCTCCTGCAGCAGCCGGGCGCACCAGCGGGTGGAGTTCTCGCCGGCCGGGAGCAGGTGACCGATGTCGGCGTAGACGTAGAAGGCGCCGTCGGCGGGCGCAAGCTCGGTGATCCCCAGCTCCGGCAGGCCCCGGAGCAGCAGCTCGCGGTTGGCCGCGTACCGCGCGACGTGGCCGTCGAGTTCGGCCCGGGCCTCCGCGCCGAACGCGTCGACGGCCGCGTACTGGGAGATCGTCGGCGGGCACACCGTCATGTTGGAGGCCAGCCGCTGCAGCGGCGGGCGCAGTCCCTCCGGCACGAGCATCCAGCCGAGCCGCCATCCCGTCATCGAGAAGTACTTGGACACGGAGCCAATCACCACGGCTTCGCGGGAGGTCTCCCACGCGCAGCTCGTTGCGGGCGCACCGTGCGTTCCGAACTCGATGCCGTGGTAGATCTCGTCGGAGATGAGCAGCGCGCCGTGGTCGTCGCACCAGCGGGCCAGCGCGGCCAGCTCGGCCGGTTCGATCATGGTGCCGGTCGGGTTGGCGGGGCTGGCGACGACGAGTCCGGCGATCGGACCGTCGAGGGCCTCGAGCATCTCGACGGTCGGCTGGTAGCGGGTGTGCGGCCCGCAGTCCAGCTCGACGACCGTGCAGCCGAGCGCGGCGAGGGTGTTGCGGTAGGCGGGGTAGCCGGGCCGGGCGACGACGACCGTGTCGCCGACGTCGAAGGCGGCCAGGAACAGCAGGGTGAACGCCCCGGAGGATCCGGTGGTGACGACCACGTCGTCGGCGTCGGCGTCGATGCCGTAGCGGTCGCGGTGGTAGCCCGCGATCGCCGCGCGCAGCGGCAGGATCCCGAACGTCTCGGTGTAGCCGAGCAGCTCGTCGTCGAGCGCGCGGTGGGTGGCGCGCAGCACCGGGGCGGGTGCCGGCGTGGACGGCTGACCCGCCGCCAGGCTCAGCACGTCGCCGTGGGTGCGCTGCCGCTCGGTGGCGGCCTTCCACACGTCCATGACGTGGAAGGTCTGGATCCGGGATCGCTGCGATTCGCTCCGCACGTCACCAGACGGTAGTCGCGGGCCCGGGGGCGACCGGCGGCCGGGGACGGTCAGACGGTGATCCGGCCCTCGACGGCGGCGAGGCCGATGTCCTTGCGGAAGTGCCCGCCCGGCAGCTTGATGCCGGCGAGCGTGGCGTAGGCCTCGTCGCGGGCGGCGGTCAGGTCGGCGCCGGTGCCGACGATGCTGAGCACGCGGCCGCCGGCGGAGACCAGCGATCCGTCGGCGAGCCTGGTGCCGGCGTGGAGGACCCCGTCGGCGTCGGCCCCGGTGATGACGTCGCCCGTGCGCGGGCTGGCCGGGTAGTACTCGGCGGCCAGCACCACGGTGACGGCGGCGCCGTCGCGCCAGCGCAGCGGCGGCAGCTCGGCCAGGGTGCCGGTCGCGACCGCGTTCAGCGCCTCCCCGAGCGGCGACTCGAGCAGGGCGAGCACGGCTTGGGTTTCGGGATCGCCGAAGCGGCAGTTGAATTCGACGACGGCCGGGCCGTCCTTGCCGATGGCCAGGCCCGCGTAGAGCAGGCCCGAGAAGCCGCATCCGCGGCGGACCATCTCGGCGGCGACGGGCCGGACGACGTCCTCGACGATCGTGTCGACCATGCCTTCGGGCAGCCACGGCAGCGGCGTGTAGGCGCCCATGCCGCCGGTGTTGGGGCCGGTGTCGCCGTCGCCGACACGCTTGTGGTCCTGCGCGGGCAGCAGCGGCACCACGGTCTCGCCGTCGACGAGGCAGAACAGCGAGACCTCGGGGCCGTCGAGGAACGATTCGAGCAGCACCGGGTGCCCGTTCTCGAGGATCTCCGCCGCGTGGTCGCGGGCGGCGGCCCGGTCGGTGGTGACGACGACGCCCTTGCCGGCGGCGAGCCCGTCGTCCTTGACCACCCAGGTGGGTCCGAAGCGGTCGAGCTTCTCGTCGAGCTCGGCCGGATTGTCGACGACCTCGCTGTGCGCGGTGCGCACCCCGGCGGTCTGCATGACGTCCTTGGCGAAGGCCTTCGAGCCCTCGATGCGGGCGGCCGCGGCGGACGGGCCGAAGCAGGCGATGCCCGCGGCGCGGACGGCGTCGGCGACACCGAGGACGAGCGGAACCTCCGGGCCGATGACCACGAGGTCGACGTTCTGTTCCTTCGCGAGCGCGACGACCTCCTCGGCGGAGGCGGCGTCGACCGGGAACTGCTCGGCGATCCGGCCGATGCCGGCGTTGCCGGGGGCTGCCAGCACGGCCGTCACGCCGGGATCGCGGGTCAGGGCCAGGACGAGGGCATGTTCACGGGCACCGGAGCCGATAACGAGTACGCGCACGCAGCACAGGTTACGGGACCGGTCCGGGGCCTCGGACCGACGCATCCGCGCGGCTCCAGCGGGCCGCTCCCGCGCCTCGGTCGTTCCCCTCCACCGGGCACCACACGAGGTCGGCGCGGTCGCGGGTCCGCGCGACGGTGCGCGCGTTGGGCATATCCACCGTGCGGACCCACTCGGCGGCCTGCTCGGCGGTGGATCCGGTGGCCCGATGGCGCCGGATGAGCCGGGCGGCGAGCTCGTCGCCCGGTGCGTCGAGGTAGACGACGAGGTCGAGCAGCGGGCGGATCCGCTCCCACCCGCCGTCGCCGAGGAGCAGGTAGTTGCCCTCGGTAACGACGACGCGGGTCTCGGGGGTGATCTCGTGGAACGCGGCGATCGGTTCGTGGAGGCGGCGCGAGTACTCGGGGGCGTGGACGGTCTCCGTGCGGTCGTCGCGGATGCGGCGCAGCAGCGCCGCGAACCCGGCGACGTCGAACGTCTCCGGCGCACCCTTACGGGATCGGGTGCCGCGGGCGTCGAGCCGGTGGTTCGACAGGTGGAAGCCGTCCATCGGCGCGGCCGCGGCGGGTATGCCCGCGTCGCGGAGGAGGCCGACGAGCAGGTCGGCGGCGGTGCTCTTGCCGGCGCCGGGTGGGCCGCAGAGCCCGACCACGCGCCGCTCCCCCGCCGCGACGATGCGCAGGTGCCGGTCGATCAGGTCGGCGACGAGCGCGCGCAGCGGGCCCGTCCGGGGCGGCTGCGGCGACGACATGCGACGAGGATACGAGAGGCGGCGCGCGCGGCGGTCCGCCTATTCTCCCCGGTATGGCTTCCGTGTTCAGCATGATCATCGCCGGCGACCTGCCGGGCCGGTTCGTGTGGCAGGACGACGACGTCGTCGTCTTCCTGACCATCAACCCCGTGAACCAGGGCCACGTGCTCGTGGTGCCGCGTCAGGAGGTGGACCACTGGCAGAGCGTCGACGCCGACGTGTGGGGCAAGGTCGGCGACGTCGCCCGCATCATGGGCCGGGCGGTGTGCTCGGCGTTCGACGCGCCGCGCGCGGGCCTGCTCGTCGCGGGCCTCGAGGTGCCGCACCTGCACCTGCACGTCTTCCCGGCGTACGACCTCGGCGACTTCGACATCAGCAAGGCCGAGAAGGACCCGTCGCCGGAGTCGCTCGACGAGGCGCAGGCGAAGCTGAAGGCCGCGCTACGAGAACTCGGGTACGCGGACAACGTCCCCGACTGACGCGCCGGGACCCGTCGGCACCGGCGCCGACGGGTCGTCGAGGAACGCGGTGAAGTGCGCCCACGACGTGCCGCGGGCGGTGAGGCCGGCGAGCAGCCCGAGGTGACTGCCGGGCACGACCTCGAACCGCACGTGGGGCGAGCCGGGCAGCACCCGGCGGATCGCCTCGACCGCCGGGACGGGCGCGAGCACGTCGTCGCTGCCGCCGAGTGCGAGCACGGGCACGGAGACGTCGGCGAGGTCGATCGTCCGGTCGTCGAAGCGGACCCGGCCCGTCGCGAGATCGTTCGCGACCGTGATGCGCATCGCCATCTGGTGGAACAGCCTGCCGGGGTAGCCGGGCATGTCGGCCTGGAACCGGTCGATCGCCTCCATCCGGGCCAGGGTGTCGGCGTCGGCGAGGTTGCAGGCGACGAACCACGGCCGGGTCAGTTCGCGTTCGAGGGCGGTGGCCCGGTAGCCGATCTGCACCAGCGGGGCGGGCACGCCGCCGAGCAGGTGGGTCACGGCGGTGAGGGCGGGCTCGCCCAGGGCGCGTCCGAGGTGGCGGGCCGGCCCCAGGAAGGGGATGCGCGCGTAGTCGATCGGCGTGCCGAACGCGGTGATCGAGCGGATCGGCAGCCCGGGGTGGGCGGCCGCGGTGAGCAGGCACAGGGTCCCACCGAGGCTCCAGGCGCCCAGGTCGACGTCGCGGCCGCCGCACAGTTCGGAGACCCGCGCGATCGCCTCGGGCACGATGTCGTCGACCCAGTGCTCGAAGCCGAGGTGCCGGTCGGAACGGTCCATGGTGCCGAAGTCGAGGACGTGGACGCTGCGGCCAGCGTCGACGAGGTGCTGCACGAGGCTCTGCCCGGGCCGCAGGTCGTAGCAGCGTGCGGGCGCGGCGAGCGGGGGCACGAGCAGGACGGGGGCACCCGCGTCGGGCTCGCCGTAGCGGCGCAGGGTACGGTGCGGTCCGTCGGCGACGACGGCCGACGCGGTGGCGTGCGGCGGTTCGATTCCGTCGCCGACGAACAGCGCCCAGGCGTTGCGCAGGGCGCGCTGCGCCGTCCCCGACAGTCCCACGCGACGTCTCCTTACTCGAAAGTCAGTTACGTCACCGTAGCCGAGGGCCGGATCGTCACTCCACCGGCATCCGCGGGATGAGCACCCGGAACGTGGAACCGGCGCCCACGGCCGACTCCACCTCCACGCGGCCGCCGTGGGCCGCCACCAGCGCCGCGACGATCGACAGTCCGAGACCGCTGCCGCCCGACGATCGGGTGCGCGACGTGTCGGCGCGATAGAACCGCTCGAAGACCCGGGCACGGTCGGCCTCGCTCAGGCCGGGGCCGGTGTCGAGAACCTCGAGCACCGCATCGGATCCGATCGTGCCCACCCGTACGGTGATGCGGGCGTCGGCCGGGGTATGGGTGAGGGCGTTGGTGACGAGATTGCCGAGGACCTGCCGCAGCCGCGCGTCGTCGCCGAGCACCTCCGGGGTACCGGGACCGTCGACCACCTCGAGCCCGACGGTGCGATCGGGCGCGACGGCCCGCGCATCGTGCACGGCGTCGGCGGCCAGGGCCAGCAGGTCCACCGGCTTCCGCTCGAGCGGCCGCTGCGCGTCGAGGCGGGCCAGCATGAGCAGATCCTCGACGAGGATCCCCATGCGCCGGGACTCGCTCTCGATGCGGTCCATCAGCATCGCAGTGTCGCTGCTCGCGCCCTGGCGGTAGAGCTCGGCGAATCCTCGGATCGTGGTGAGCGGGGTGCGCAGCTCGTGGCTGGCGTCGGCGACGAACCGTCGCATCCTCTCCTCGGATCTGCGCGCGGATTCCTCCGACGACGCCGTCGCCGCGAACGCCGCCTGGATCTGGCTGAGCATGACGTTCAGCGCCACCGACAGCCGGCCGACCTCGGTGCGCGGATCCCGTTCGGGAACCCGCCGGTGCAGATCCCCGCCCGCGATCGCCACGGCGGTGCGCTCGACCTCCACCAGGGGCCGCAGGCTGCGCCGCACCACGAAGTAGCCGGCCACCCCGAGAACGAGCAGCACCGCGGCGCCGATGCCGACCTGCAGCACGACGAGCCGATCCACGGTCTCCTCGATCGAGGTCAGCGTGACCCCGACGGTGGTCACGATGCCCGCGGCGCTGCGGGTCGACACCACCCGCCAGCGCACGTCGGAACCGTCGACGGAACCCACGGTCACCGGCTCCCCCGCCGGCTCGCCGGGCAGCGCCGGCGACGTGGACTCGTCGTTGACGACGAACCGCTCCACCCCGTCGGGGCCGACGACCCGCACATAGAACGGGCTCGGCGGGCGATTCGAACTCGGGGCGTCCGGCGGCGGCAGCTCGCGGCCGGCACCGGGCGGCTTGGCCCACGTCTGCGCCGCGGTGCGCAGATCCTGATCGGTGCGGGCGAGGAGCGAACCCTGCAAAGCGGACGTCACCGCCACCCCGGACGCCAGCAGCCCCAGCCCCGACAACGACACCAGCGCCGCGACCAGCGCCAACCGCAGCGGCAGCGCCCGCATGCGGCTCACTCGCGGGGTTCCCGCATGACGTACCCGACCCCGCGCAGGGTGTGGATCAGCGGCTTGTCCCCGGTGTCGACCTTGCGGCGGAGGTAGGAGACGTACGACTCCACGACGCCGACCTCCCCGCCGAAGTCGTAGCTCCACACGTGGTCGAGGATCCGCGGCTTGCTGAGCACCGTGCCCGCGTTGACCATGAAGTACCGCAGCAGGGTGAACTCGGTGGGTGAGAGCGACACCGGCCTGCCGGCCTTCCACACCTCGTGGGTGTCGTCGTCGAGTTCGATGTCGGCGAAGGTGATGCGGGACGAGCGTTCGTCCTCGGACACCTTGCCGGCCCGCCGCAGGATCACCCGCAGCCGGGCGATGACCTCCTCGAGGCTGAACGGCTTGGTGACGTAGTCGTCCGCACCCAGGGTCAGGCCGGACACCTTGTCCTCCACGGCGTCCTTCGCCGTCAGGAACAACACCGGCGCGTCCGAACCGTCGGCCCGGAGCCGGCGCAGCATCCCGAACCCGTCCATCCCGGGCATCATGACGTCGAGGATCACCGCGTCCGGCCGGAAGGCCCGGGCCCGGTCGAGTCCCTCGGCGCCGTTTCCCGCCGTCTCGACCTCGAAACCCTGGAACTTCAGGCTCACCGAGAGCAGTTCGACGATGCTCGGCTCGTCGTCGACGATCAGGATCCGCGCTTCGGGGGTCTTGTCGGTCACGGCGTCGATTCTCCCGGAGAGCTCTGGCATGCCGCTGCGAGAATCCTGGGAACTTCCTGTATGCCGGCCCTGCCGAATTCGGGCCGTCGGAGTACGGCGATCGGGGATCATGGACGTGTCCGCACCGGGAGGAGCCGCCGTGTCGCCGAAGTGGGTGCGCCGCGGGGCGGCGTCGGCCGCAGCCGTCGCCGTGTCCCTGATCGCGGTCTGCCCGCCCGCGGCCGCGGAGGAGGTCGAGGTCTCGTTCGGCATCGCGTGCCGGGTGCGGTCGGTGATCGACGTCGACGAGCTGCTCGGGTCGTCGGCCACGGTGGACGCGCCCGCCCGGGTTCGTCCCGGCGAGCGGTTCACCTACCGCATCCAGACGGCGCCCGTCGCGTACCCCGACTCGAGCCGCGGCGCCACCACCCGCAGCGTCTCCCGCCTGAAGAACGACTTCGCCATTCCCGCCAACGCGACGTTCGTCGACGCCGCTGTCGTACCCGGCACCGCCTTCAACCTGGACAACGTGCCGCCCGGTGTGCTGCGGGTGAACGAGGACGGCGTCCCCGACCCGGCGGGCACGATCCTGCGCCTGTCCGGAAACAACGAGGTCATCGGCAACAGCCCCACGTCCGGTGCCGACAGCGAGGCCGGGATCCGGGCGCCGAAGACGCAGCTGCAGCTCGACGGCTCCCCCAGCCCCGTCGGCGACAGCTGGTTCCGGCTGCCGGCGGTGGAGGTGACCATGATCGCGGGCGACGCGGGCGTGATCACGCCGATGCTCCGCACGGCCGGTGCCGCGGGCCTGGTCGACGACGACGCCAACTACAACACCTCGCTCACCCAGGCCACGTTCCTCGGCACCAACCAGTGGGGACCGACCCGCTGCTCGCCGCGGGACACCATGACCGGTCCGCTCAACGCCGGCGCCGGCCCGCTGGCGACCATCACCATCTCCGACACCGCCGAGGTGCCCGCCACGGTCACCGTCGACGCCCCGGACGTGGTCGACGACGGGACGGTCGTCACGCTCACGGCGACGGTGTCACCGGACGTCGACGGCGGCACGATCCTGTTCCGGGACGGCGGCACCGACCTGGGTCCACCGGTGGCGGTCGTCGACGGCCGCGCCACCACCGAGCACCGCGTCTCCGGCGCCGGGAGCCACACGATCACGGCGGTCTATTCGGGCGCGCCCGGCGCGGCGGGCGCGACATCCGAACCCGTCGCCGTGACGGTTCCCGGATCCGACAGCACACCCGGCTGGTGGGTCGCAGCCGGGATCGGGGTGATCGCCGGCGCGCTGGCCGTCGCCCTCGTCGCCCGGCGCAGGCGGCGCTGATCCGGCGTAACACGCCCCGCACGTCCACCACCTTGTCGGCGCGTGATGCTATTACGGGACGAAGACAGCCACCGCGAAGGAGGTCCCGCCCATGACGTGCCGGGCGTGCCGATCCGATCTCGACCACTGTCACGGCACCCTCGTCGTGCACGCGACGGTGCCCGTGGAATGCACCGAACCCGACTGCTTCGACACCTCCCGCGTGCGGCACATGCTGGTGGTCGACTGCTCCGACCTCGCCCACGGCTGCGGATGCACCGAGACGTACGTACGGGTCGGAACGCTCCGCGTCTCCTGACGACCTTCGGTAACGGCTCGTCCCGCCGAGCCGGACTGTTGTGCCGGTTACAGTGACAGGCATGAGTCTGGCGTCCGCGCTCGCGTTTCCCGTCCGCCTCGGATTCGCCGCAGCGGACTCGGCCCTGGGCGTGGCGGAGGGCGCGATCGCCACCGTCCGCCTGGCGATTTCCCCCCGGACGTACGCGGGGTTGAGCGCGGTCGGCGTGGCGAATCCGCGGGGACCGCTGGGCCTGCTGCAACAGGTCTCCGTGCTCGCCGCCGACGACCGTCCTCTCGGCCAGGCGCTGCGCCCCGACGGACCGCTGGACCGCCTCCTCGCCCCCGGCGGGCCGGTGGACCGGCTCACCGCACCCGGCGGCCCCCTCGACCGCCTCCTCGAGCCCGGCGGCGCCCTCGACCGCGTCACCGCCCCCGGCGGTCCGCTCGAGAAGATCCTCGCCGAGGACGGGGCGCTGGACCGCCTGCTGTCGAACGGCGGCCTCCTCGACCGTCTCACCGCACCCAGCGGCCCGCTCGAGCGCCTGCTCGCCGAGAGCGGGCCCGTCGAACGCCTCACCGCCCCCGGCGGCATCGTCGACATCGCCCTCCAGCCCGGCGGCCTGCTCGAGCGGGCCCTCGAGCGGGGTGGAGTGCTGGACACCCTCCTCGCCGAACAGGGCGCCCTCGAGCGCCTCCTCGCCAAGGGCGGTCCGCTCGATCAGATCGTGTCGCTGTCCGAGACGCTGGCGCAGCTCACCCCCAGCATCCTGCGGATGAGCACCAGCATCGACGTGCTGCAGGAGACCGTCGAACTGCTCCGCGGGGCGGTGGGCCCACTGGGCGACCTCGCGGGCAAGCTGCCCGGTCGGTGGCTGCGCAGCAACTCGGGCGGCACGGGCAACAGCGGCAGGCACGAACTGCAGCCACCGGACTGAGCCGGTCACTCCTGCAGGTCCGTGACGGCCCGGAAGGAACCGTCCATATGGAACGGGGTGGACTCGTGCTCGTGCGCGATCCGCCACGACCCCTCGACGCGGCGTAGACCGAACGTGACACGGAACCACATGTCGAATCGCGGTCCACCGAGCTGTGTCGCTCCCAGCCGCGACAGCGCGTGGCAGAACGCGACGTCGCCGGCCGCCTCGACGCGCAGATCCCGCACTTCGCAGTCGAGAGGGCCGTCGAACCCCGCGAACCACGACGCCCAGGCCTGCGGGTCGGGAGCGGACTTGCGCAGCGGCGGCGCCAGATCGAACACCGTCGCACCGGGGATATAGCACGCGGCGAGCCGATCGACGTCCTTGGCGTTGCGGGCCGCGGTGTGTTCCTCGATCAGCGCGCGGATCTGTTCGTCGGCCGGGGCCTCGTCCACCTCGAGGAGGGCGAGGATGTTGCCCGCCGGGTCCCGGAACCAGGCGATCGGCGGACCCACCCGACGGAAGATGCCCTTGCCGTCGACACCCTCGTAGCGCTCGAACCGGATTCCGCGCGCGGCGAGTTCGTCCACCGCCTTCTCGATGTCGCGAACCGGGAAGTTGAGGATCGTGTAGGTGGCCGGGGTGTGGTCCTCCTTCGGATAGATCAACGTGTCGCGGCCGCCGTCGAGGTGCAGGTGGAGCATTCCGTGCTCCTCGGACACGGAGACGCCGAGGACGTCGCCGTAGAACTTCGCGGCCGCGGCAACGTCGTCGACGGCGAAGCCGGAAAAGGCTGGGGAACGGTCGAACATGGTGCTCACTCCTCCGCTGCGAACGATGCTGCACCTGTTCCGACCGCCGAGCGACGGCAAACTCATCGGCCGGCCGGGGACCTTCTTCCCTGACGCGGATCCGGACGCCGGGGCTAGCGTGGAAGACGGTCCTGCCCGAGGGAGGTCGCCATGACACCCACCACGACCCGTCCGCGCTCCCCGGTCGCCGCCCGGCGATTCGGGTATCTCGTCGCGGTGCTCCTCAATGCGGCGGTGCTGTACGCCGCCAACGTGTGGCCGGGCTGGGAAGCCGTACCATTCCTCACCGACGGCACCCGGTCGGTCATCGGCTTCGTCAATGCCTCGATCCTGGCGAGCCTGGTCGCCAATCTCCTGTACTTCGTGTGGGATCCCATCTGGTTCAAGGCGCTGGGAGACGTGGTCACCACCGCGGTCGCGCTGCTGGCGCTGCTGCGGATCTGGCAGGTGTTCCCGTTCGACTTCGGCGACGCCTCGTTCGACTGGCCGCTCGTGGTGCGCATTGCGCTGGGACTGGGAATCGTGGGCAGCATCATCGGAATCGTCGCCGCGTTCGTCACCTTCGTCCGCAACGTGGCGGGCCACCCGTCCACCCGCGAGATCCGGCACCACTGAACGGCGCCCCGAACCGGCGATTTCCCCGCAATCCGGAGGTCAGCATGGAAGAGCGTTACGACTACGACGTGATCGTCATCGGGGCCGGACCCGGTGGGCTCACGGCCGCGGCATATCTGGCGGCCGCCGGGCGCCGGGTACTGGTGGCCGACGCCCGCAACCAGCCGGGTGGGCACATGTCCGCCTTCACCCACGACGGATACGAATTCGACATCGGGCTGCATTACACCTCCGAGGCGCCGGTGCGACACGCACTCGGACCGTTGGGTGTGGACGTGACGTTCCGGGAGTTCGATCCCGCAGGAATGTTCCGGCTGCTGAACGGCGACCGCGAACTGGCGGTCCCGAAGGGCATGGATGCCTTCAAAGCCACTCTGTACGAGGCATTTCCGGCAGAGCGTCACACGATCGACGAATTCCTCACCACCGTCGAGCTGCTCACCGAGGAGCTGGGACGGATCGCGGAGCGGCCGCACCTGCGTGAGCTGCCACAGCTGCCGTGGCGGCTACGTGGCCTGCTGCGCTACGGACGCGCGACCGCCGGTGGCTACCTGCGCCATCTGCACGCCTCCCCGCAACTCACCACCGCACTTCTCGGCTGGACGACCGGCAGTCTGGCCGTGGCGCCGTCGCGGCTGTCGCTGCCGGTGGCGGCCCGGATGATCCACACCTATCTCGAGGGCCTGTCGTACCCGCAAGGCGGATCGCGGGTCGTCTCGGAGGGCCTGGCAGAGGTGGTGCGCGGCCATGGTGGCGACGTACTGCTCGGCACGGAGGTGAGCCGGATTCTCGTCGACGACGGCAGAGTTCGCGGCGTACGAACACAGGACGCATCGCTCGACACCGTTCCGGGGGCCGGACGCGAGATTCTCGCCCCCGCGGTCGTGTCGGCGGTCGATATTCAGCAGACGTATCTGTCGCTGCTGCCGCCGGATCGTGTGCCTTCCCGGCTCCTCCGGCGGGTACGCAGCTACGAACTGGCCCTGCCGCTCGCCGTCGTCTATCTGATTCTCGACCGGGACCTCGCCGCCGAGGGCTATCCGAACGCGACCCGTCTCGTCACCGACACGGACGACTTCGATGCGGAGTACGCCGCGCTCCGTGCGGGTGAGCTTCCCTCGTCCACGTCCGCCGGCCTGTGGATCGCGAGCCTCGCCGACCCGGAGAACCCCCGGCTGTGCGCGCCCGGGCAGACCAACGTTCAGCTGATCGGCCCGGCCCCGGCACAGCACACCTGGTGGGGAATAACACCGGGAAGCGGTTCGACAGCGCGCTACGACGCGAGACGACGCGAGCTTCGCGACCGGCTCGTGAGGTCGGCCGAACGCACGGTTCCCGGCCTGGCCGACGCCATCGTCCACGAGGAGACGGGGACTCCCGTCACCGACGAACGCTTCATGCGCTGCACCGGCGGCGTGTCGTACGGCCCGGCGTTCACCCCGAGCCAGACGTTCACCCGCCTCGGCGCGACGGGACCGGTCGAGGGCCTGTTCCACGCCGGTGCGGGGGTGCGCCCGTCGCACGGGCTGGTCGGCACCCTGTTCGGTGGGGTGGCCGCCGCAGCGGCGGTCGCGGGAGTATCCGTCGACGACCTGCGGGACGCCGCAGCAGCCGGATGCGGCGCGGCCGCGGCCGGCACCCCCACCTGACCGGTCACGGGACGGCGGCGTCCCGCCGCGCCACACGACTCGGACCGCATGACGACGGCCGTCCGGCGAGGCTTGCCTGGTACCACCCCCGGCACCGCACTAGCGTTGGAACCATGCCCGTTCCCGAACTGCTCGCCGGCCGCTACGAGTTGCGCGGCCTGCTCGGCTGCGGCGGCATGGGCGAGATCCACGACGGCTGGGACACGCGGCTGGGGCGGCCCGTCGCGGTGAAGGTGCTGCGCGGCGAGTTCGGCCGCCAGCCCGACGTACGCCGGCGCTTCGAAGCCGAGGCGCGAGCCGCGGCGAACCTCACCGATCCGCACATCGTCGCGGTGCACGACAGCGGTGAGGACGCCGGAGTTCCGTACATCGTGATGGAACGCCTGCCCGGCCGCACCCTCGCCGACGAGATCGCCCTCGGCCCGATGCCGGAGGACCGGGTGCGCGCGATACTGATCGCCGTGGTGGCTGCGGTCGCCGCGGCGCACGACGCCGGGATTCTCCACCGCGACATCAAGCCCGGCAACATCCTCTTCACCGAGACCGGAACGGTGAAGGTGACCGACTTCGGTATCGCCAAGAGCGCCGGCGAGGACTACACCCGCACCGGTGAACTCGTCGGCACCGTCGCCTACCTGAGCCCCGATCGGCTCTCCGGCACACCGGCGAGCGTGACGGACGATCTGTATGCCGCCGGGGCCGTGGGGTACGAGGCGCTGACCGGGCGGAAACCCTACGACTACGACAACCTGCTGGCCCTGGCGCGGGCGATCACGCAGGGGCCGCCGCCGCCGCTGGCCACCGCGCGACCGGACGTCGACTCCGCACTCGTGGCCGTGATCGAGCGTGCGATGGCACGCGAACCGGAGCACCGCTTCGGGAGCGCCCGGGACATGCTCGCTGCACTGCGGGAACCGCACCTGGCCACACTGCGGGAACCGCACCTGGCCGCACTGCGGGAACCGCACCGCGCCGATCCGGTGACCGAGGTGATCCACGCGCCGACCCGGGGGTTCACCGTTGCCGGGCCGCCCGTGCCGGCGCCCGTCCCGACGCTGTCGACGTTCGACGCGGCGCCCGACTCCGGTCGCCGCCGGATCCTGCTCGCAATCGGCCTCACCGCCGCGGCGGTGGTCGCCCTCCTCCTGCTGGCCTGGGGTCAGGGCGGCGACACACCGCCGGTCGCCACGCCGGGGACGAGCAGCGTTCCCGCCACCGCCCCGACACCGGTCGGCAGCGTGGGTTCGCCCACCCCCTCGGCCGTGGACACCGGGCCCGTCTTCACCACCCTTCCCGTACCGGCCCCGGCGCCGGCACCGGCGCAACCGCCGGCGGAGGAGAAGCCTCCCAAGCCCGAAAAGCCCAGCAACGACAACGGAAACGGCGGCGGAAACAACAGCAACAGCGGAAACAACGGGGGCGGCAACAATGGGGGCGGCAACAATGGAGGCGGCAACGGCCGCTGACCGTCGGCCGTCGAGACAGGCCCGGCACGAGCCGGGACCGCGCGCCGCAAGCGCTCCCGCTTCGAGGCGGAGCGCTTGCGGCGTGGGTCGAGCGTGGGTCAGAGCAGGATGCCGAGACCGGCGAGCAGCGTGAACAGCGTTGCAGCGAGGGAACCGAGAACCATGTTTACCTCCGTTGTGTCGAGTGACGATCCTTCCGTCCTCGCATGAGCGGGGACGAACGACGCTCCCGCAGCAGCAGGGTGCACCACAGGGGACGCCATCAAGATCATCGAGCGGTACGTTCTAGGTGTTACCCGCGGTTCGACGTCCCACTCCGTGATGTGCATCACCGACGCTTCCGTCAGCCTCCGAGGATGCGGCGCAGCTGCCGGGCCTGACCGACGAGGTGGCCGTCGCCGTCGGTCAGCTCCGCCTCGTCGACGCACAGCATCTCGGTGGCCCACACCGTTCGGTGCCGCAGGTGATACCAACCGTCGGCGGCTGCACGCGACGGGGCGAAATGCGCCGCGAACTCCACCGTGGGAACCGGGACGGGTGCGGACATCGTCGCGAACAACCCCGGCGGCAGCGCATCGAGGAGGATCGCGGCGCGCTCGACCGGAGCGAACTCGACCGCGGACATCAGCCGTATCCACACCTCGAATTCCGGGTCGTCGCCCCGGCCGAAGGGCCGGGCCGCATTGATCGGCCGGATGTCGAGGTACTGCGAGAACGGCACGAAGTCGACCGGGATCTCCAGGGGCGGCAGCGTCACGGGATCCGTGCCGCCGAAATCGCTTCCCGTACGCGGCCAGGTCGTTTCACCCACCGTCCGGGCGAGCCGGACGAGGGCGGTGACCGAGTCCGGCATCGATGCCCGGGCGCTCACGGTCCGGCCGCCGCGGACGTCGTCGACCGCGACGTCGACGGGGCCGGGCTGCACAGGGCCGGTGAAGTGCGCCGAGACGGCGAGCGGCGTTGCGCCGGTTTCCACGGCGGCCGCGCGGATCAGGGCCGCGACGACGAGTCCGCCGTGCACGCCACCGAATCCCAGCCAGCTGGAATCGAATTCGATCGGGAAGGGGGCGGGGGCGAGATGGGTCATGCCAGGACCTTCACTTCCGGTGTGGACGGGCGGGGGGTCATACCTCCGGCGGCGAGGGCGGCGACGACGGCAACCGCCGCGATCGTCCACCAGGAGAATCGGAAGGCGGACACCGCATCGTCACCGGCCCCGAGGATCGCGACGAGCACGCTGATCCCGAGCACGGTGCCGAGCTGCCGGCTCATGGTGACGATCGCGCTGCCGGTGGCGGTGCGTGCGGGGGGCAGTTGCGCCGTGGCGGCCGAGAGGATGGTCGGCAAGGCCAGCCCCACGCCGACGCCGCCGATCAGCCAGCCGGGCAGCAGCGCGGTCGCATACTCCGGCTCCGGCCCCACCGTCGCGAGGACCAGGCCGGCGCCTGCGCCCCACAGCACGCATCCCGCTGCGGCGATCGTGCCGGGGGTGAAACGTCGCGCGAGCACCTGCCCGACGGCGGCGAAGAGCGGCACCATCAGCGGCCCGGGAGCCACGGCCAGACCCGTCCGCAGGGCGGAGTATCCCCAGACCTGTTGCACCCACAGCACATTGGCCAGGAGACCGGCCGCGAACGTCGCGCTGAAGATCAGGGCGGTCACGTTCGACCAGGAGAAGGAGCGCACCGCAAGCAGACTCGGCTCGATCAGCGGCGCGGGGTGCCGGGCGTTGACGTGCGCGAACAGCAGCAGGGCCCCGGCGGCGACGACGAACGCGGCGAGGATGCGGACGTCGGCCCAGCCCCACTCCGGCCCCTGGACGAGTCCGAGCGCGAGTGCACCGATGCCCAGCGTCAGCAGAGCGGCGCCGGCCAGGTCGAGGCGGGTGCCGGAATCGACCGGGCGGATGTCCGGCACGACGCGCCGCGCGACGGCGAGGAGCAGGATCCCGATCGGGACGTTGATCAGGAACGCCCAGCGCCACGAGACCTCGACCAGAAGCCCGCCGACCACCGGGCCGAACGCCGCCGCCGCAGCACCCGTGGCCGCCCAGATCCTCACGGCACCGGCACGTCGCGCCTCCGGCACCGCGCTCACGAGCAGCCCCAGGCTGGCCGGCGTCAGCGCCGCGGCTCCGACGGCCTGGAACAGCCGGCAGATCACGAGCACCCACAGCGACGGACTCAGCGCACATGCCGCGCTCGCGACGGTGAACAGCCCGAGGCCGGCGAGGAAGCCGCGCCGGCGGCCGATGCGGTCGGCCCAGCGACCGAGCGGGACCAGCAGCGCCGCGTACACGATCGCGTAGCCACTGAGCACCCAGCTGAGCTCTCCCAGCGAGCTGCCGGGGTAGCTGGTCCCGATGTCGCCCAGTGCGACGTTGAGGACGAACAGATCGAGGCTCGCGACGAAGGGCGCTCCCGAGAGGACGGCGAGGAGCGGGCCGATCCGGACCGAGGCCTGACTTTGGCTTTCCATAGCCAGAGAGGTTAGAAGCTGACTATGGCCTTGGCAAGTCAGATAGGATGGGGGCATGCATGCGGCACGGTTGGACGGCTTCCTCGCCGATCGCGACGCCTGGCAGGCCTCCCAGTGCTCGATCGCCAAGGCGATGGACGTGGTGGGGACCCGCTCGGCGATGCTGATCCTGCGCGAGGCCTACTACGGCACCACCCGGTTCGACGACTTCGCGCGCCGCGTCGGCATCACCGAGGCCGTCGCGGCCGCACGCCTGCGCGAACTGACCGCCGAGGGCCTGTTCGAGCGCCGGCCCTACAAGAAGCCCGGGCAGCGGACACGGTACGAATACATCCTCACCGAGAAGGGCCGCGACCTGTTGCCTGCGGTGCTCGCGCTGATGCAGTGGGGCGACAAGTACCTCCAGGGCGAGCGCGGCGGCCCCCTCGGCCTGTCCGACGACGCCACCGGCGACCCCGTGCGCGTCGAGGTCCGCAGCACCGAACGTGAAGTCCCCCTGGAGGAATTGCGCCTGACACCGAACTTCACCGAGGAGCAGGCCCGGCGCGCGATGCGTCGCACCGACCCCGCAAACCGATGACTCGCCGTCACGCGCTCTGAGACAATCGCATCGGTCGATGCGTTTCCACGAGCGTGCCGGGGTGGTCACGGTGACAAAGATCCCGGAAGACGGTGCCGGGCCCGATCTCACCCGGGTGCCTACCGACTTGCTTCTCGCCGAGCTCCGCCGGCGGATCGAGTCGTCGACGGCCCCCTCCGCGGCGGCAACGCCCGGACGGAACGAGGGCACCCCTCCCCCGAACACGCCCCTGCAGGTGTTCGAGGTCTCCGAGGGCGACGAGAGCGAGCTGCGCACGTCACCGATCCACCCGGACAGCGAGACCTGAGCCGAGCACATTCCCACGCTTTGACGGTCATGCGCATGATCAAGCCGGTAGTTGCCACTCTGCTCGAGACAGGCGGGTGTTGCGGCCAGTGAGCCCGGACAGGGCCGGCGCCGTGGGGCGGCGGAACCGCTCGGAGTGTGCAGCCCAGTACTCGCCGAGCGGCTGCCGACGATGCACCTCGGCGGCGGTCCCGTGGTGCACTCCCGTCGGGGCGTGCCGGCCCGGTGCGCTGTGCCGGCGCTCGGTCGCGACCCGACTAGCAGTGTCGCTCAATATGCACCACGGAGTTGGAACCCGTCCTCGGCCGGTCAGCTCGTCGCGACGAGCCCGTCCACTGCGGCTTCGGCCAGGGCTTCACCGAACTCGTCGGCACCGAGCCGACCTTCGGGTGAATACCACTCCGATGCGGAGGTGAGCATGCCGATCACCGCAAGCACTGCGATGCGCTCGCTGCGCGCCTTCCGGAAGGTGCCCTCCGCGACCCCCGCCCGATAGATCTGCAGAAATACATTCTCGTACTGCTTACGCAGCTCGACTACTTGCTCTCGGGCACCGTCACCGAGGAACCGCCATTGATGAAAGGCGACCCGGGTCTGTTCGAGGGTCTTCGCCAGCACCTTCACGTGGGCCTTGACGGCGCCGCGCATCCGATCGGGAGCCGGATCCTGGGATTCGAGGAAGGGGCGGAGTTCTACCAGATAGTTCGTGATGCCCTCGGTGACGATGTCGGCGAGCAACTCTTCCTTGCTGCTGATGTGGGCGTACAGACTACCGGGCAGCAGCCCGACCGCCTCAGCGATGTCTCGCATCCCGATGACGGGGAACGTCCGCTCGCTGAACAAGGCCAAGGCGGCTGCACGGATCTCCGCAGCCGAAACCGGGCCGCTCTTTGCGGAACGGCTGTTGTTACGCCGTTGTCTCGGTGGCATGCCTCCCCCTTCCCCGTCCGGGACGGTCAGTTCTTCTTACGAATGTAACCCAAACAAACAGTCGTTACCAAGGCGACAGCATCGGGTTCGTGCCGCTTCCCGGCTGCTGCGACATCGACCGCTACGGTGCATTCTCGTCGAATGGACGCAGCCCGGCGAGAAGGATGTCTGCCAGCTTCCGCCCGCTGTCCGCACGCGCTGGATCGTCGGCGTGGATCCATTCCGGCGCCCAGTTCAGCGCGCCGAGAACCGTCAAGGTTGCGTAGCGAACGTCGAGGTCAGGGCGGAATACCTGGGTCTCGGCGCCCTCGCGGATGGTGGTGCGGAAGAACTCTTCGTAACGGCGCCGGGCTGCGATCACCTGGGCACGGGACTCGTCGCCCAGATACCGCCATTGATGGAAGACGACGAGGGCCCGTTGCGGGTTTTCGGCGACGATGTCGATGTGGGCACGGATGGCTTGTTCGAGTCGTTCGTCCGGTGCGGTGGCGGGGTCGATGGATTCGACCGCAGAGACGAACCGGTCGATCCCGGTGGAGACGATCTCGTACAAGATCGCCTCTTTGCTCTCGACGTAGGCGTAGATACTGCCCGGGAGCATGTCGACCGCCCGGGCGATGTCGCGGATGGAGGTGGCCGGGTAGTCGAGGTCACCGAACAGTGCCGTCGCCGCGGCGAGGATCGTTTCGCGCGTGGCGGCGGCAGGTGCCCGTTCCGAAGTGCTCACAGTGTCACTGTAGTGAGGCGTCACTGTAGTGAGGCGTGAGCGGGCGCCGATGCCGCCGGATCCGCGGTGGGCGAATCCGCGGCGTGTGTCCGATCCTCGTTGAAGCGTGGTGGACGCTTGTCGAGGAAGGCCGAGACCCCTTCGAGCAGATCCGGCCCGTAGTGCAGGGCCGAGACCGCCCAGAAGCTGTTGGTCATCGAGGTGGCCAGGTCGACTTGCCACGTCGAGCGCAAGGCTTGTTTGGTGGCCTCGACCGCGCGCCAGGACTTGGCTGCGATCTTGCCGGCCAGCGCCACCGCCTCGGGGAGCAGGTCCTCGGGTTCGACTACACGGTTGACCAGCCCGATCTCGAGAGCGCGCTGCGCGTCGATGACGTCCCCGGTCAGCGCCAATTCCGCCGCCATGCCCGATCCGAGGAGTCGCGGCAGGAAGTAGGAGCCACCGTTGCCAGGGGGAAGACCCATGTTGATGTAGGTCTCCCCCATTTTCGCTCTGGTGGAGCAGATGCGGATGTCGCATGCCAGGGCGAAGTCGAGGCCCCCGGCGGTGGCGCCCCCGTTGATCGCCGCGATCGTCGGCAGCCGGGATGCGACGACACGCTGGGTCAGGGGGAAAAGTACCCGGGCGTTGTAGGGTTCGTGCTCGACGCGGTGCTGATGTTCGAGGTAGTCCTTCATCGCCTTCAGATCGGCACCGGCGGAGAACTGCTTCCCGGCGCCGGTCAGGACGAGGGCACGGACACTCTTGTCGGCCTCGAGCCGCGTCAAGGTCTCCACGAAGTCCCGGACCAGTTCCGGCACGACCCCGTTGCCCCGATCCGGGCGGTTGAGTGTCAGTACGACGACGCCGTCGTCGGCCTGCTCGTAGTACAGCGTTTCCAGGTCTTGCCGCACTGGTGTCTCCTTGGGTGCTGGATGGACGGTGCCGACGACGGTCACCGCGTGAGGAGGGTGGCGACGGTGGTGGCGTAGGCGCCCGCCAGCCATCCGCCGGCATTGACTGCCAGCCCTACGCCGGCGCGTTCGACCTGCCGGGCTCCGGCTCGTCCGCTCAGCTGGTCGAACAGTTCGACGATCTGGGCGCAGCCGGTGGCGCCGAGGGGATGTCCCCGGCTGAGCAGACCGCCGCTGACGTTGACGGGGGTACGGCCGCCGAGGGCGGTCTGACCCTTGCGCAGCAGCAGGTGTCCTTCCCCGTCCTCGCACAATCCGATTTCGCTGTACTGCAGGATCTCCGACGGTGCTGCGGCGTCGTGAACCTCGATGACGTCGAGGTCGTCGGGGCCGATGCCGGTGGCGTCGTAGACGGCGCGGGCAGCGCGGGCGACCGGTTCCGAGCCGGCGCCGTGGCCGGAGGCCAGGTCGATTCCCCGGATCTGACACGTGCCTGCCCCGTTGCGGTTGCGGTAGCGCTCGGACACGAGCACGACGGCGGCGGCGCCGTCGGTGGTCGGTGAGCACATCGGCAGGGTCAGTGGGTCGACGATCATGCGGGCGGCGAGCACGTCGTCGATCGTCTGCGGGGTGCCGAACTGGGCCCGGGGGTTGAGGGCGCCGTGAGTGCGGTTCTTGACCGCCACGGCGGCGAAGTCTTCGACCGAGGCGCCGTAGGTGTCGATGTACTCGCGGGCCTCGGCGGCGTAGACGTCGAGCAGGGCCGAACTCTTCAGTTCCTGGGCAGCAGCATCGGTGTCGAGTTCGGCGACATCGGTCGCGCCGCGGATGGCGGCGAAGGTGCGGTGTTTCTCGCTGTGGGAGAGTTTTTCGACGCCGATGGCCACGGCCACGTCGCAGCGGCCGGCGCGGATGGCGTCGTATGCCCCGAGCACCGCGCTGCTGCCGGAGGCGCACGCGTTCTCCACATTGACCAGGGGTATTCCAGCCAAGGGGGTGTGGCGAAGCGCCACCTGGCCTCGGATCATTTCCTGGCCGGTGAGCAGGCCGGCGGCGCCGTTGCCGAAATACACCCGGCCGACGTCGCGGGGCTCGATGGCGGCGTCGGTCAAGGCTTGCGCGGCGGCCGCGGCTGCCATCTCGCCGAGGGTCTGGTCGGTGCGGCTGACGAACGGTGTCATGCCGACGCCGGCGATGAAAACTCTGTCCACGGCAAACTCCTGGTTCTGTGAGGCGGCCGGGCCACCGCGAGGGTCGTGGCGCCGTCGCGGCGGCCCGGCATGCCAAGGTCGTTACGGCGTCGCGGTCGCCACGCCGCGTGCGCCGCCGCCGACCTTGCGGTCGTGGCCGGCCCAGTAGCGGTCGCGGACCTCGCGGCGCAGGATCTTCCCGTAGGCACTGACCGGGAGTTCCGGTACGAACTCCACGGCTTTGGGTTTTTTGTATCCGGCCAGGTTCTCCCCGCAGAAGCGGATGAGCTCCTCGGCGGTGACCTGGTGGCCCGGTTCGGTCACGACCACGGCGTGCACGGCTTCGCCCCAGTACTCGTCGGGGATGCCGAAGACCACCACGCTGGCCACCGCAGGGTGGGTGATCAGCACTTCCTCGACCTCTCGGGGGTAGACGTTGTTGCCGCCCGAGACCACCATGTCCTTGGTCCGGTCCAGAAGGTAGAGGTAGCCCTGGTCGTCGAAGGTGCCCACGTCGCCGGTGTAGAGCCATCCGTCGCGCAGCGCCTCGGCGGTGGCCTCGGGATTGTTCCAGTACCCGCGCATGACGACGTCGCCACGGACGATGATTTCGCCGGCTTGGCCGGGAGCGACGGGAGTGCCGTCGGCATCGACCACCCGCACCTCGACGTCGGTGCGGGCTATGCCGGCCGATCCGAGGCGGGGATCGTCGGTGGCCGCGAACCGGGCGTGCATCTCCCGGGTCAGTCCGGTGACCGTGATCGGAGCTTCCCCCTGGCCGTAGATCTGCGCGAAGATCGGGCCGAAGGTTTCGACAGCGGCCTTGAGGTGCTCGAGGTAGATCGGGGCTCCCCCGTAGCACACTGCCTTCACGGTGCTCAGATCGAACCGGTCCGGGTCGTACTTGTCGAGGATCGCGACGATCTGGGTGGGGGCGAGGAAGGCGATGTGGGAGACCTTGTGCCGGGCGACGGTGTCGAACAGCAGTTCCGGGGAGAAGCTCAGCGCATCGAGGATGACGTTGGTTGCGCCCCGGGCGATGGTGGGCAGAGCGACGATTCCGCTACCGTGCGACAGGGGTGCGGCGTGCAGCACGACATCGTCATGGTCGATGTTGTAGACGTCGGCGAGGTAGTTCATCACTACCACGCGGCCGGTCCGGTGGGTCCAGGTCGCGCCCTTGGGGCGTCCGGTGGTGCCGGAGGTGTAGAACAGCCAGCTCGCGTCCTCGGCGGTCACCTCCACAGGCGCCTCGAGCGGCGTGCCGGAGTCGAGGAGGCGGTCGTACGGTTCGATGCCCGCGGTGCCCCCGACCTCGAAGCGCCACTGCATGCCGTCGAATTCGCCCAGGTGCTCGTCGATCTGGGCGGTGAAGGCGGTGCCGTGGATGAGTACCTTCGCTCCCGAGGAGCGGACGATGTAGCCCATCTCCTTGGGGTGCAGCCGGGCGTTCATCGGAACGGCGACCAGCCCGGCGGCCAGGCACCCGAAGACGGTCTCGAGGACCTCGGGACTGTTGTGCAGCGCGAAGGCGACCCGGTCTCCGCGACGCAGCCCGCGGGCGAGCAGTTCGCCGCCGATGCTCAGGGCACGACGGTAGAACTCGCGGTAGGTGACGGTCCGGGCCCCGGCCACGATGGCCGGGTGATCCGGGTGGTGGGTTGCGGACTTGGCGAGGAAGGTCGCGATGTTCATCTCGGGGATAGACACGGCACCGGCTTCCTATTCCGCCCGGAACCAGGCGATATGGCGGCCTTCGTCCGGGGTGGTGTCGAACTGGACCCGCATGTCGCAGCGATAGGCGTCCCAGCCGCCGTTCGCATCGGGACGGAGACGGGCGAGGAGCTGGACGCCCTCATCGAGCTTGACCACGCCGACGGCGTACGGCAGGTCGTCCTCGAATCCGGTTGGAGCCCCCACTCGCTGAATCGCGAAACTGTGCAGCTGTCCCGCGCCGGGAGTGGGCGTCCATCCGAGATCGGTGCTGCCGCAGGAGGGGCACACGTACTTCGGGTACATGATGGGGTTGTGGCATCCACCGCACTGCTGGATCACCAGTTCGCCTCGGCTCAGCGCGGCGTAGTACTCGTCGGTCAGAGAAGTCGTCATGTTGTCCCTCACTTGTCCACGCGCTCGAGCAGGAGCACCTGGCTGTCCATATAGGTGCCGCCGGAGCCGCCGCAGACGGCACGCCGGCAATCGGAAATCTGGCGGGCGTCCTCGGCGCGGCCGAGGAGCTGGCGGATGCCCTCCACCAGCAGGGCGGTGCCGCCGCCGACGCCGGTGTGCCCGGCCGAGAGCAGACCGCCGTTGGTGTTGACCGGCAGGCGGCCGCCGGGAGAGAACTCCCCGGCGGCGAACAGCCGGGCGCCCTCATGCAGCTTGCACAGGCCCAGGCCCTCGAGGCCGATGGTCAGCACGGCCGCATAGGAGTCGTAGACCTGCGCGATGTCGGCGTCGTCGGGGCCCCAGCCGGCCTGTTCGTAGGCGCGTTCACCGGCCCGCCGCCATCCCATGGTGGCCAGGTCGTTCTCCTGACCGATGCTGTAGTGCGACACGCAGCCGCCCGAGCCGGCGATCCGGACCCACCGGTCATGCGTCTTGCGGGCATTCTCGGTACTGGTCATCACGTACGCGGTGGCGCCGTCGGCCAACATCGGGCACTCCATGGCATGGATCGGATCGCACACCATCTTCGAGCCGAGCACCTGCTCGACGGTCAGGTCCTTGTCCTTGTACATCGCATTCGGATTGAGTCGGGCCCACTGGCGCAGGGCGACGCATACCGCGGCCATCTCTTCCGGAGTCGAGCCGGACGCTGCCATGTATCGCTGGGTGATCAGGGCGCCGACCGCGTTGAAGGTCAGGCCGGTGGGGCGCTCCCACTCGCGGGGGATGCCGTAGCCGCTGAGCATGTCGACCATGTCCGCGACGGGGGCGGAGCCCCACTTGTCGGCCTGGACCACCAGGATGTTCTTGGCCTGTCCGCTGGCGATCAGGCCGGCGGCGGTGCGGGTGATGTTGTCGCTGGTCGATCCGCCGGAGTGCAGCATGGCGCTGGCCTTGGCGCGGCCGTGCAGGCCGAGTTCCTCCACCACACGGGAGAAGATGAGGTCGGCCTGATCGTCCGCGGAGTGCAGGCACGGGATCAGCAGCACCGTGTCGATGTCGGAGATCTGCATGCCGGCGTCGCGGACCGCGGCGACCGCGACCTCGACGAGGGAGCCGATGAAGGGGCGGTTCGGATAGCGCCCGGAGGGGATTTCGGCGATACCCACGAAAGCTGCTTCGAGAGGGCTTCCCGCCATGGGGTTGAAACCGAGATCGGTCGAAGAGAGTGTCATGTGTCAGCCTTCCAAGGGGCTACGTCGCTTGGCCAGCAACACCATTCGGACGGTCATCACCGTCTCGTCGTGCTGGTTGACCACGGTGTAATCGAGGGAGAGGATGCCCTGGTCGGGCTTTCGTGCGGGTTCGGCAGCCACCACTTCGACCCGGACGTGCACGGTGTCGCCGGGACGCACCGGCTTGAGGGCACGGATCGACTGGACCTCGCGCATCGCGACGATGGCTTCGCCGTAGAAGCCGGCCAGGGCCACCAGACCCACCGCGATGCAGAAGGTGAAGGGCCCGTGCGCGATTCGGGTACCGAACTGGGTTCGGCTGGCGTACTGTTCGTCGGTGTGCAGGGGATAGTGGTCGCCGGTCAGGCCGGCGAACATCGAGATGTCGGACATGTCCACGGTGCGACCGCCGGTGACGCAGACCGTGCCGACCGGGAAGTCCTCGAAGTAGCGGTCGACGTTGAAAGTCCCCGTCTCGGCTACGGTCGAGGGTGCTGTGCTGGTCACTGTTCGGACTCCATTCCCAGATCGATGGCGGCGAGCGCTTCGTGCGCGAGGCCGAGACTCAGGTCGGCTTCCATGACCCGCCGCAGCTGACGGGTCAGCACCTTGCGGGCGTACCGGCGGGCCAGGAGCGGTTTCTCGGCGATACCGCGGGCGAGCTCCCAGGCGCGGGGCAGCAGCTCCTGCTCGGACAGGACCTCGTTGACCGCGCCGTAGTCGAGGGCGGTGCGAGCATCGAGTTCCTGGCCGGTCAGCAGGAAGTAGCGTCCACGGTTCGAGCCCAGCACGTGCGGCCACACCACGTGGGCGCCGTCCCCGGGCACGATGCCGGAAGGGAAGTGCGGTCCGTCCTGGAAGGTGGCGGACTCCGCGGCGAGGACGATGTCCGACATGACGGGGATCTCCGGGTGGTTGGTCACCGGTCCGTTGACCGCCGCGATGACCGGCACCTCGATACTCAGCAGGTTGTTGAGCAGACGCTGGCCTTCGAAGATGATCTCGTCCCAGTCGTGCGGGGTGCCGAGGTTGAACGAGGTGAAGTCGATCTCGTTGCAGAACGAGGGGCCGGTGCCGGTGAGGATGACGACCTTGTTCTCCCGGTCGCACGCGATGTCGTGGAAGCAGTAGGCCAGCTCGTCGTGTGCGGTTGAGGTCCACACCAGGCTCTTGCCTTCGGTGTGGACGGTGACCAGGAGGACGCCGCCGTCTCGTTCGAGGCGGATGTTCTCGTACTTCTGTGAGTACTCCTGGAAGGGGGTGGCCAATTGCTTCATCGAACTTCCTCCGTTCGAGTCACCGAGGAGCGGTGAACAATCATTTGTTTTTTGAATGTAACATCAGGTGAGGCCGGTAACAAGACCGCTGTACTCGTCGGAAACCGGGTAGAGAACAATCAGGTGTCATGCCGTGGTGTCCGCACTGCACGGCCACCCGTTCGAAAGGAGGCGCCATGCCCCGGCAGTCCCGTGCCCGCGCTTCGGCACCGAAGAAACCGACCAAGCAGGAACGGCTCATGGCGGCAGCGGTGCGTCTGTTCAGCCGGCAAGGCTATGCCGGTACCTCCGTGCGCGACCTCGGCGAGGCGCTGGGAATCCAGCCGGGCAGCGTGTACGCCCACATCGACAGCAAGCACACGATGCTGGTCAGTCTCGTCGAGAGCGGCATCGACCAGTACCTCGACGCTGTGGCCGAGTTGCCCGGCACTCCGACCGAACAACTGCGGCACTTCGTCGAGGCCCACGTGCGGGTCGTGGCCGAAGACGTCAACCGCGCCCGAGTCGTCTACCACCAGTGGCGCCACATCCAACCACCGGAGCGCACCCGGATCGTGGCCAAGCGCTACGCCTACGAACACCGGCTCCGGGACATCATCGACGCCGGGGTAGCGGCCGGCGAATTCGCCCCCGACCTCGATCGTCCGACCGCCGTACGCGCCGTCCTCGGCATGGTGAACTGGTGCCCGGAATGGTTGCCCGCGGACGGCTCGGAGCCGGCCGAGGCGGTCGCTGCGGGCGTGGCCGAGATCGTGCTGGCGAGCGTGCGCGTCGGCCACGGCGCAGCCCACGCCTAGTCGGGCCGGACGACGACGGCGCCGACGAGCGAGTCCGGCACACCGGAGTCGACGCACCGGGTGTGGATCAGCCAACGGCCGTCGACCTTGGCGAACTCGTCGCGGTACCGCCCCAGGGCGGCCAGACGCACGGTCTCGCCGTCGACCCGCAGTGCCAGCACGCGCGCGCTGCCCCGCGCCCGATCCGTGGACATTTTCTCCACCAGGATGTTGCTGACGATGTGATGGGTGCCGGCGGACCGTTGGGCCGCGGCGGCGAAGAACTGCGCCAGTGCCGCTGTGCCCGCCACCGGTTCCCGCCCCGTAACGGTGAATGTGCCGTCCTCGGTGAACAATTCGATGCATCCTGGGACGTCCCCGGTGTCGAAGGACGTCGAGTAGCGCGCGTACAACTCGGTGATCGCCACCCGGTCCGCTACGGGGAGGGTGCGTTCGATATCGATGCTCACAGGTACCTCCTGATCGTAAGAATTCGCCGTCAGCCGACGGCGCCGGCCGCGGCCTGCTTCTGAAAGGCCAGACGCGCCTCGAGGAATTCGCGGGGACTGTTGGAGGCGAACACCCCGGTGACGGTGCTCCCGCAGCGCAGGTGCGCGACGAACTTCCCCTCGTCGATCGATCCACTGAGCACGTCCACTTCGGCGTCGGTGCCGCCGGCACCGACGAACTGCAATCGGTGGCCGTGCTGCTCGGTCCAGAAGAACCCGTCGCCCGGGTCGTGGGAGTGCTCGGCCTCCATCAATGCGTGGGCGGTGCGGCGGGCGCTGTCGGCGGCGGCCGTCCAGTGCTGCAGGTCCTCGTGCTCGGGACCGATGTGCATGCACACGATGTCCCCGACACCGAAGACGAACGGATCGCTGGTGCGGCCGTCGACGTCGCACACCAGGCCTCGGTCCACCTCGAGCCCGGCCTCGCGCAACCACTGCAGCTCGCGGCCGACGCCCACCCCCACGGCCACGATGTCCGAGGAGCGGGAGGTGCCGTCGTCGAGGGTGAGGGTCACCCCCGTGGCGGACTCGTCCACCGACGACACCACGACCGAATTGGTCAGGCGCACCCCGTGCGCGGTGTGCAGCTCTGTCAGCCACTGGGACAGCCGGCGACCGACGATGCCGATCATCGGTCCTTCGTCGGCGGCCACGACGTCGACCTCGAGACCGAGGTGGCGGGCCGACGAGGCCACCTCGAGCCCGATGAAGCCGGTTCCGACGACCGTGATCCGGGAGGCGTCGGCCAACGCCGTGCGTAGCGCACGGGCATCGTCGACGGTACGCAGGTAGTGGATGCGCGCTGAGGGCGACAACCCCGGCAATCGGCGGGCCTGCGCCCCGGTGGCCACCACGAGGCGTCCGTAGGGCACGGTGGTGCCGTCGGCAAGGGCCAGACGGCGGCCGGCCGGATCGAGCGCGACGACTTCCGAATCCAGATGGATGTCGAGGTCGAGTCTCGCCAGGGCCTTGTCGTGGAGCAAATGCAGGCCGTCGGTGTCGAGTTCACCGGTCAGAAAGTCCTTCGACAGCGGCGGGCGGTCGTACGGCGGTTCGGACTCGTTCGAATACAGACGGATCGGCCCGTCGTAGCCCAGGGTCCGCAGCCCCTGCGCGGTCCGCACGGCGGCCAGGCCACCGCCGACGATGACGATGTCGTTGGAGGGTTGGGCCATGGTCATCTCACCGTTTCGACGCGTTGGGCCAGCACTTGGGTCGCCCGCTGCACCAGGCGGAACTTCTGCACCCGGCCTGTCACGGTGACCGGAAGCTCGTGCTCGGCGACCACCAGGACATGGGCCGGCACCTTGAATCGGGCGAGCAGATCGCTGCAATAGGCGATCAACTCGTCTTCTTGGATCGAGGCGCCGTCGGCAGGCACGACGAAGGCACATCCGACTTCGCCCATGCGCTCGTGCGGAACGCCGACCACGTGTGCCACCTTCACCGCCTCGTGGCGGTTGAGCACGGCCTCGATCTCCGACGGGAGCACCAGCTCACCACCGCAGCGGTACGACTCCTTGATCCGACCGGTCAGCGTGAGGTAACCGTCTGCGTCGAGGCGACCGAGGTCGCCGGTGCGCATCCACCCGTCCGCGGTGAACAGCGCCGCGGTCTCGGCGGGCTTGTTGTAGTACCCGGGGGTGACCGCCGGGCCTCGCACCACGAGCTCACCGATCTCTCCCACCGGCAGATCGGCGCCGGTGTCGGTCGCGATGACCTTGTACACCGCCACGGCAGCGCCGAGGCCGGGGTCGCCGGCGGCGCCGGCGGGCTTGACGGTGCCGTTGGTGGTCTGGAACCGGATCAGCGCGTCTCCCGGCAGCGTGCACATCGTCGACGCGGTGGTCTCACTCTGCCCGTACGCGGTGAACAGTTCCTCGACGCCGAGCACGTCGAGCATGCGCTGCCACATCTCCGGGCTGTGGGCGGTGCCCGAGGAGAACATCGTCGACAGGGGTGAGAGGTCGTAGGTTCCGTCGGCGGCCGCGTCGAGCAGCCGGGAGGTCATCGTCGGCACGCAGATGAGTTCGTCGATGTCGTGGCGTGAGACCGACGCGAGCATGGCCGCCGGATCGAACGTCACCTGTGGTGCCACGGCACCACCGACGAACATCGCCGCCACCATCGCCTCGATGTAGCCGAAGACGTGGTACATCGGCAGGGCGTAGCCGATGCGACGCCCGTCCTGGAAGGCCCGCGTATAGGCCGAGCTGTAGGCGGTGCGGGTCACCGCATCGTGAACGAGCATGACCCCCTTGGGTTTGCCCGTGGTCCCGGACGTGTACAGGATGTCCGAGACGGTCCGCGCGCCGACCCCGGGGGTGACCATGAGCACCTGCTCGTCGGGGATCGAGGCACCGGCGGCCTCGATACAGGACAGCGGAGCGCCGCGGCGGGGCAGGTCCGAGGTCACGGCGCGGACGAAGACGTGCCGCAGCCGCGGCAGGGCCTCTCCCCCACCGTTGTCCTCCCAGCCCGGAGCGATCCGGTCGAGGCAGTCCAGATAGTCGAGCCCTCTGAACTCGTCCATCGTGATCAGCACGCTCGCGTCGGACTGGCGCAGCACGTAGGCCAGTTCTTCGTGCCGGAGCAGGTAGTTGACCGCGACGGACACCGCGCCGATCCGGGCGATTGCCAGCTTGAGTGCGATGAAGTCGGCGAAGTTCGCCATGTCCACGGCGACATGGTCGCCGGGCCGCACGCCGACCGCCATCAGTCCGGCGGCGAGTCGAAGGGTCCACCGGTGCATGTCGGCGTAGGTGTAGGTGCGGTCGTCGGTCAGGACGAAGGGGCGCTCGGGGTACTCGGCGGCGACCTCGTCGAACAGTTGGGCGGTGGTACGCGGCCGCCACGGGGCGTACCGTTGCTCCAGCGCCAAGCGGCGTTCGGTCGTAGTGTCAGGATTCATCTCGGCGGGTCTCCGGTTCACGGGAGGGTGTTCTCGGCGGATACGAGGGCACGGATCTCTTCGGGGGCGAAGCCGGCCTCACGGAGGATGTCCTCGGTGTGCTGGCCGAGCGGCGGTGGAGAGACGAGCGGCAGGTCGCGGTCTTGGTCGAGCGGCAGGCGCACCTGTGCGGCAGCGGGGTCGTCGACCACCAGTGCGCGTTCCTTGGTCAATGGGTGGGCGAGGGCCTCCTCGAGGGAGTGGACGGGACCGACCGGCACCCCGGCGGCTGCGATGCGCGCGAGCCAGTAGCCGGACGATTGGGTGACGAACACCTTCTCGAGTTCGGTGGTGAGGTCCTCGCGGTGGTGCACCCGATCGGTGACGGTCGCGAATCGCGGATCGTCGACGAGTTCCTCGGCTTCCATTGCAGAGCAGAGTTTTTGGAAGAGTCGGTTGGTGGCGGCGGCGACCATGATCGATCCGTCGGAGGTGGGGAACTCCTGGTAGGGCGCGGTGCTGGGGGCGGCCGATCCCAGTCGTTGCGGGTGGAAGTCGGCGGCCACGAGGCCGATGATCTGGTGGCACATCATGAACAGGCCGCTGTCGATCAGGGTGGATTCGAGGCGGACCGGACCGTCCTGACGGGGCCGGTTGGCCAGCGCGGCCATGATCGACATGCCGGCCCACATCCCGGTGGAGATGTCGACGAGGGAGGGGGCGGTGCGGGCCGGGCGGCCATCGGGGTCACCGGTCAGACTCATGATCCCGGTGAAGGCCTGGACCAGCGCGTCGTAGCCGGGGCGGTCATGGCCGAGTCGTCCGCGGCCGAAGGCGCTGATCGAACAGTAGATCACTCGGTCGTTGACGGCGGTGACGTCGTCGAATCCGAGGCCCAGTCGCTCGGCGACACCGGGCCGGAACGACTCGACCACCACATCGACGTCGCGGGCTAGGCGCAGGACGGCGTCTCGCCCCTGCCTGGTGGCGAGGTCGAGGGCGACGCTGCGCTTATTGCGGTTGACTGTGGAAAACACCGTTCCGGTGCCTTCCCGTTGCGGCGGGAGCAGCCGGGTGGAATCGCCACCGACGGCGCGTTCGATCTTGATCACGTCGGCGCCGAGGTCGGCCATGATCATGCACGCGAGGGGACCGGCGATGTTCTCGCTGAGGTCGAGGACTCGTATGCCCTGGTACGTGTGTTGCAGACCCATCTACGCTCACATCTTTCCATGGTGCCCGACTGAGAACACCGGGGCGGACGGTGCTGAAAAAACAATCACTTGTTTATTGCTATCAGATGCGGTTAAGGTGGTCAAGACCACAGCGTCCTCCGAATATCACCCCCGTCACACCCCAGGAGAACTCATGGATTTCCGTTTCACCGACGAGCAGCAGATGTGGCACGAGACCGTCCACGCCTTCATGGAGCGTGAGGTCGGGATCGAGTACATCCGCAAGCACGACGAGGCCCGCGAGTTCCCGGAGGAGGCGTACCAGAAGATCGCCGACCGCGGCTGGCTCGGGTTGCTCATCCCGGAGCAGTACGGCGGCCTCGAAGCCGACCCGGTGATGTACGCGATCTTCTGCGAAGCCATCGCCAAGTACAGCCTCGACTTCGCCGCGGCGATCATGACCTCGATGTTCACCGCCACCAACATTGCGTTCCACGGCACCGACGAGCAGCGCCAGAAGTACCTGCCGGACTTCATGGAAGGCAAGATCAAGTTCAGCATCTCCATCACCGAACCCAATGCCGGTTCCGATGCCGCCGGCCTGCGCACCCGCGCCGTTCAAGACGGTGACTCGTGGATCATCAACGGCAACAAGGTGTTCTGCTCCGGAGCCCACCTCCCGGGCACAGTCATCGCCGTCATGGCCCGCACGTCCGAGGACAAGCACAAGGGTCTGAGCATGATCCTGGTGCCCAACACCACCGAGGGCGTCGACGTCCGCAAACTCGACACCATCGTCCGCCGCAGCCTCGGCACGACGGAGATCTTCTTCACCGACGCCCGCGTCCCAGTGGAGAACATCATCGGCCAGCCGGGCGACGGCTGGACCGTCGTCGGCAGCCACCTCGAATGGGAGCGCCTGAGCCTGGCAGCCACCTACGTCGGCAACGCCCGCACCGCCCTCGACGACACCATCCGCTACACCAAGGACCGCACCCAGTTCGGCCGGCCACTGTCGTCCTTCCAAGTGCTCAAGCACCGCATGGCCGAGGACGAGTGCGAGGTCGAGGCGGCACGCCTGCTGGTCTACAGCGCCGCCACCAAGCTCGCCCGTGGAGAGAAGGCGCTCAAGGAGGTCTCCATGGCCAAGGTCTTCGCCGCCAAGACCGCCTTCCGGGTGGCCACCAACGGCATGCAGGCCCTCGGCGGTTACGCGACGCTGCCCGAGTACGACATGGAGCGCTACTTCCGCGAGGCCAAGCACGGCATGGTCGGCGGTGGCACCAACGAGATCCAGCACAGCATCATCGCCAAGCAGATGGGGCTCTGACCGGCCTCGAATTCCCTGCAAGCCCCATACGCGTGACACATATCCGTGGATACGTGCGGCGCATGAAAAACAAACGATTGTTATTGGTCCGGGGCTCGATCGACGCAGCGAAGCGGCTCGCCTGTTCGGCCGCCCGGAACGCTCGCCCCCAGGCCAACGAGAGGAAGTGCAATGACGAAAGAACTCGATTTCGACGCCGTGGTGATCGGCGCGGGATTGACCGGTCTGTACCAGACCTATCGACTGCGCGAGATGGGCTACTCCGTCCTGGGCGTCGAAGGGTCGGACGACATCGGCGGTGTGTGGCATCACAACCGCTATCCGGGCGCTCGGGTCGACTCGGAGAGCGAAGTGTACGGCTACTTCTGGAATGAAGAGCTCATGCAGGAGTGGAACTGGTCCGAGCGCTTCGCCGCCCAACCGGAAGTACTCGAATACATCCACCGCGCGGCCGACCTCATGGACATCCGCAAGGACTACATCTTCAACGCGCGGGTCAAGAAGGCCGTCTTCGACGACGAGAACAACTATTGGACACTCGAGTTCGAACAACAGTATCGCGCTCCGGTGACTGCACGCTTCGTCTTCTCGGCCCTCGGACCGCTGTCCGCGCCCCAGATGCCCAACGCCCCCGGCATCAACACCTTCAAGGGCGAAAGCTTCCACACCGCGAACTGGCCGCATGACCCGAACGGATTCGGTCCCGCCGATCTGGATTTCTCCGACAAGCGCGTAGCCGTGATCGGCGTGGGTTCAACGGGTGTGCAGGTCATTCAGGAGATGGCAAAGGTCGCCAAGAACCTGACGGTGTTCCTGCGCTCACCGAACTGGTGCACGCCTCTGGGCAACGGTCCCATGACCCAGGAGCGGATGGACTACATCAAATCGCACTACAACGAGTTCATTGCCAAGTGCGACGCATCCATTGCCGGCTATACGCACGAGTTCATTCCGAAGAACCTGTTCGACGTTCCGAAGGAGGAGCGCGATGCCAAGCTGGAAGAACTGTACAAGGGCCCGGGATTCTCGCTGTGGCTCGGTGCGTATCAGGACGTGCTGTCCGATCCGGTAGCCAACAAGTACGTCTCGGAATTCGTGGCCCAGAAGATTCGTGAGCGGGTCAAGGACCCCCGCACCGCCGAACTGCTGATCCCGAAAGATCACGGCTTCGGCATGAAGCGGGTGCCTCTCGAAACCGACTACTACGAGGTCTACAACCAGGACAACGTCTCCCTGGTCGACTTGAACACGACGCCGATCACCAGAATCACACCCGATGGCATCCAGACCACCGAGACCCTGCACGAATTCGACGTCATCATCTACGCCACGGGCTTCGATGCAGTCAAGGGAGCGTGGAACCGTATCGACATCCGCGGCACGGACGGTGTGGCACTGAAGGATGCGTGGGCTGATGGCGTGACCACCTACATGGGTATGCAATGCCCCGGTTTCCCCAACTTCTTCCTGCTTGTCGGACCGCAGAGCGGGGCCACCTTCTGCAACATTCCGCGCTGCTCGGCGCTCGCCGTCGACTGGCTGAGCGAAATGATGGCCCATGCAAAGGAAAACCATGTCCAACGCATAGAGCCGGAACCCGATGCAGCCGAAAGCTATACGCTCTACTGCACGAAGTTGATGGGCAAGTTGCTCCTTGGGCAGACGAACTCCTGGTTCACCGGCATCAACAAGAACATCGAGGGGCGCGACAAACGCGAGGTGTTGCTCTTCGTTGGGGGCAATCCCAGGTTCCGGGAGTACTGCGAGGACGTGACCCGCAACGGCTACAAGGGATACGTCATGTCGTGATCCTGCGACGTCTCGGATTTACAGCTGGCCAAGGCACCGAATGCACACAGAAATCGATCGACTTGCCACACCGGCCGGTTGATTCGCGAAAGGAGAGAAGCAGATGACACGACTGTCCGATAAGACGGCGGTAGTGACCGGAGGTGGCCGCGGCCTGGGTTCGGCCATCTCGACCGCTCTGGCCTCGGAAGGCGCACACGTCCTGGTGGTTGACAGGAACAAGGAAGCAGCAGATGTCGTGGTTGCGGACATCAAGGCTTCGGGTGGTTCGGCCTCTGCCGAGATCCTGGACATCAGCGACCGTGAGGGCGTCAATGCCTTCGGCGCTCGGATGGCCGAGCAATACGGAAATATCGATGTGCTGGTGAACAATGCGGGCATCGCGCCCCGCATCAGACCGAACGATCCTGATCAGGCGGAGAAGTGGGATCAGGTCATCGGCGTGAACCTCACTGCGCAATGGGACATTACAGTCGCGCTGCTGCCCACGTTGAAGCATGCGGGCGCAAGCGTGATCTTCGTTTCGTCGATTGCCGGATTCACGGCGCCGAGATCGAGTGCCGCCTACGGCGCGTCCAAGGCTGCCGTCCGCTCACTGGTCCAGTATTTCGCCCGAACGCTCGGCCCGACAGGTGGTCGAGCCAACGGACTGGCACCGGGCAGGATCAAGAGCGACCTGATGACGGTGACCGGTGAAGCGGGCGAGAAGTTCCTCCAACGACTACCGCTCGGTCGTGTCGGCGAGACACAGGAGATCGCCGGCCCGGCGGTGTTCCTCGCTTCCGATATGTCCTCGTATGTCACAGGAGTCACGATTCCCGTCGATGGCGGTTACCTGGCCTTGTGAGCGGCAGCGTCACGCTTGGTGCACGCCGACGCAACCGCTGAGCCCCCAAAGAGTCGCCGCGATCGGAGATCCCGACCGCACTCCGATCGCGGCCTGACTCCATTGCAATCAGGAGAGAAGACAAATGGTGCTGACCGAAATCGAGCCGTTTCAGCCGGCGGATCTGTCGCAGATCGGCAGTGGCCTGAACCGGCCGGAATGCGTGCTGGCAGCAAGCGATGGCTCGATCTACACCGGCGATTGGACGCTCGGTATCGCGCGGATCGCGCCCGACGGGACCACTGGCCCCGCCGTCGAGGCAGATCTGATTGCGCAGGGCTTTCGGCCGAACGGTATCGCGTTGACGGCAGACGGTGACTTCTTGTTCGCCAATATGGGTAAGGCGGGGGGTGTCTGGCGGGTCGGACGGCGTGGTGAGGCCCGCCCCTTCGCGACCGAGCTCGACGGGACCGCTATACCGCGCACCAATTTCGTGCTGGTGGACGGTGACCGGGCCTGGATCACCATCAGCTCGTTGAGACGCAAGCACGACCACTTCACCGCGGAAGAGAACACCGGGCAGATCCTGCTGGTGCACGATGGCAAGGTCACTGTTGCGGCAGATGGGCTGAACTGGACGAACGAACTACGGCTCTCGCCCGACGGCAAGTACCTTTTCGTCAACGAGACCTTTGCCTGCCGCACCACCCGGTACGACGTTGCGGCAGAAGGCCTGTTGAGTAATCCTGTCCGGATCACCTACCCGGAAGACACCTTCCCCGATGGCATGGCCGTCGATGCGGAGGGCGCGCTCTGGATCGTCTGTGTCATCTCCAACCGCCTGATCCGCATCGCACCGGATATGACCTGGACCGTCGTGTTCGAAGACGTCAATCGCAGTGAGCTGGACGCGATCGCCTCGGCCCATGCCGAGGGGCGCCTGACCTGGGATCAGATTTCGCACAGCCGTGGGTCTCGTGTGTCCAACCTGTCCAGCATCGCTTTCGGAGGACCGGATCTGAAGACGCTCTATTTGGGTGGGCTCGGCAATCGAGAGGTGCAGGTGTTGTGGTCTCCGGTAGCGGGAATGCCCATGGAGCATTGGCGATGAGGCCCTCGGCTCAGGTATTGGATCCGACTGTTCGCGGGCCTGTGACCTGGGGTGTCGGTAGAGGATCTGCGTCGCGCACCGACGGCTGTCCCACCGAATCGATCATCGTCGGCGAGTAGGTCGCACCGCCGATCCGCCACCGGCCGTCGGGGGCCGACATCGCCCATACGGACGGTTCTGCGGGACCGAGTGATCGGAAAGGGATTCGTGAGCAGAGAACTGAACGGCAAGGTAGCCGTCGTCACCGGTGGCGCGGGCGGGATCGGCCGCGCCGTCACCGAAGCGTTCGTCGACAACGGCGCCGTGGTGCTCGTCGGAGACATCGATGACCACCGCGGCGCCGAAGTAGCCGACACCCATCCCGGTTCGATCGTGTTCCACCACACCGACGTCACCTGCGAGACCGACATCCAGGCTCTCGTTGCCGCCGCAGTCGACACGTTCGGCCGGATCGACATCATGGTCAACAACGCCGGCGCACTCGGCGGCCAGGGTCGCCTGCTCGACGTCGACGCCGACTCCTTCACCCGCACCAGCGATCTGTTACTACGATCGGTGTTGCTGGGGCACAAGCATGCCGGGCAGCGTATGAAGGCCCAGGGCACCGGCGGAAGCATCGTCTCGATATCGAGTATCGCCACGACACTGGCCGGCATCGGATCGGTGTCCTACTCGGCCGTCAAGGCCGGAATCGAGCAGATCGCCCGCGCCGCCTCCCACGAACTGGGCCGCTACGCGATTCGCTCCAACGTCATCACTCCCGGTGTCATCCTGACCCCCATCCTCGCCCAGGCCACCCGCCTCGGCCGCGAACGCCACAACGAGTTCCTCGACCGACTGGCCCCACGGCTGGGCGAGTTGCACCCGCTCGGTCGTGCCGGCACAGTCCAGGACATCGCCGACGTGGCAGTGTTCCTCGCTGGTGACCGCTCCGGATTCGTCACCGGCCAATCTCTCACCGTCGATGGCGGTCTGACCTCCGTGTGGGCTCACGACATGGCCGTTCTCGTCCGGGAGGTGCTGAGCACGATGGCCGAAGGGCAGGGACCTCTTCGAACCCCGCCATCCGGAACCGCTGAGATCCGCTCCGGGACGGTGACCGAGTCGACAGATCGCTTTGAAACTTCTTGACATTCCCCGAGTGGGAGCGCACAGTGTGACGCAGAAAACAATCAATCGTTTTTTATGGCGTTCGTCCGGCTCGGCCGATGCCCGCCACGGTGGAAGCACCGTCGTCCAGGACGAATCCGTCCGGGCACGGAACGTCAGGGCGCACCTCGATCGAGGTCAGTGTCCCATCGGTTCCGTCGGCCCGCAGCTACCGACCCAGTGCCCGCCGAGCCGGCGGGCACGGCGCGCTGGGTAGACGCCATCATCCCGTCACCGTTCCACGAGGGAGCAGAAGGTATGGATGTCATCAGCAAGATCAATTCAACGAAGATGAGGCCTTATCAGTGGCTCATCGTTGTCTTGTGCATGTTTTGCAACATGCTCGACGGCTTCGATTTCTTCGCCATGGGCTTCGTGCTGCCTCATCTACCGGCAGACTTCGCCGCCCCCAGCGAAAAGGGATACCTGATCAGTGCCGGACTCCTCGGCATGGCGGCGGGGGCGATCTTCGTCGCTCCTCTGGCAGATCGCTACGGCCGGCGCCTTCTGATCCTGGCGGGCCTGACCCTGAACATCGTCTCGATGGTCACGACCGCCCTGGCACCGAACTCTGCGGTCATGCTCGGCGGCCGCTTCCTCACCGGCATCGGTGTCGGCGTCATCAGCGCCACCATGATCGTGGTGGCCCAGGAGTACTCCTCGGCCGCGCGCCGCAATTTCGCCATCGGCATCGTCACCGTCGGATTTCCCTTGGGCAGCACCCTCGCCGGCCTTACCGGCGTGTCCCTCATGTCGATCTTCGGCGGGGCATGGCAGGCGATGTTCTGGGTGGGGGCCGCCGTCAGCTTCCTCGGACTCGTCCTGGTCGCCGCTCTGCTGCCCGAGACCTTGACCTTCCTGCTGACCACCGACAAGCCGGGGGCACAGGACAAGGTCGCTCGCATCGCGACGAAACTGGGCCTGGATTACACCCCCACCGAGCAGCAACCGCAGTCGTCGACCACCGTCGCTCCCCCCGCCCCCGGCAAGCCTCGGGTGCTCAGCGCCGAACTGCGCGAGCGCACCGTACTGCTGTGGATCGGCTACGCCTTCCTCACCGCGGCGTACTACTTCGTCGGCACCTGGACGCCGCAGCTGATCGCCGACGCCAGCGGCAGCACTCAGGACGGCGCCATCGCCGGCACGATCATCAGCATCGGCAGCCTCGCCGGATCGATCGTCTTCGGGCTCATCGGCCTGAGATTCCTCGCCACCCGAATCGCCTGGATGGCACTGAGCCTGGCCGTGGTCAGCCTGGTGCTCTTCACCCTCACCATGGGCGGACCCCTCGCCCTCGTCATGGCCACCGCACTCGGACTGGCCGTGTTCGTGTCCGTGTCCTCCTACACCGCCATGGCACCACCGATGTACCCGGCGCTCGCCCGCGCTCGGGGTTACGGCCTGATGGTCGGTATCAGCCGTATCGGCGCGATCATCACCCCGATCCTGGCCGGCTACGCCTCCGAATCCGTTGCCCCCAAGTACATCTTCCTGGCGGCCTCGATCCCGCTCGCGATCTCGGCCCTGGCCGCTCTGCGTCTGTGGTCGATCACCCGTACCCAGTTCACCGCCGAACTCGCGGACGCAGCCGCGCTACACGAGGCGGCGCAGACTCTGGACACGGAATCGCGTACGGCCGTCCGGTAGGCGACACGTCCTCGGGCCAGACGATCCGCAGAGCCCGCCCCGGAATAACCGGCACAGCACTCGATCCCCACAACTCGACGGAAGGAACCACGATGTCCTCGACAGGTGACGATCCCACGGTCTGTGGCGGCCGGACCGCCGAGCGGATCACCAAGGTGGACCACGTCGCCTTCGCGGTCTCGTCGATGGCCGAAGCCGCAACGTTTTTCCGTGACGTGATCGGCGGGACGTTCCTGTGCGGCGGGGACAACGACGAGACCGGGATCCGGCTGACGCACTGGATGCTGCCCGGGTTCAAACTGGAACTGATGCAGCCGCTGCGCAGCGATTCGCTCATCTCCGAAGCGATGCGCCGCCGCGGCCCGGGTTTTCACCACATGACGTTCCTGGTCGACGACATCCCGCGCACGGTCGAGGCCCTGCGCACCGACGGGTGCGAACCCATCGACACCGACACCCGCCTATCGGCCTGGAGCGAAACGTTCCTCTCGCCTCGAGTCACGTTCGGAGCGCTGCTCCAGTTCGTCAGTACCGATCTGCGGTGGGACACCCCTACCCAGGATTACACCTGCGAGGACGTCCTCGCCGGCCGCATCGTGTGGCGGGACTACATCGCCTGTGTACGCGAGGACCACCCGATCGCCTGATGCGCCCCGCTGGACGACAAGGAGCAGTGATGACCGCCAATCCCGAGATCGAGAAAACCCCGTCCCTGACCGAGCTGGCCGCCTCGGTTCGAGAGCTGCAGGACAGGCAGAGCATCCGCGACTGCCTGATGACCTATTCACGGGCGGTGGACCGGCTCGATCGCGAATTGCTGCTGTCGGTTTACCATCCCGACGCCATCGACGACCACGGCGTCTTCGTCGGAAGCCCGGAGGAGTTCGCCGACTGGGCGATCGACATGCACACCCGGACCCACCTGTCCCACCAACATGCCATCTTCAACATCACCTGCGAGCTCGACGGCGATGTCGCCCACACCGAGACGTACTACATGTTCGTCGGGCTCAACCGTGAGGGAACACCCCTGACCATGAGCGGTGGCCGCTACCTCGACCGATTCGAAAAACGCGACGGCCACTGGGCGATCGCCGCGCGCGCCTGCATCCGGGACTGGGCACCGCTCGACTCGATCCCCGACCAACTCGACCAGGTCGCGATGACAGTGGTGAAAAACCTTCCGGAACGGACAAAGACCCTCATGCGGACGGGTCCCCAGCCTCGCCGAGACCGTTCGGACATCTCCTATCAGCGTCCGCTGACCATCGATCCCTCACGCCTCGGCGGCTGAGCCGCCGACGACGCCGTCACCACCCAGATCAGTCTCACAACAACACCACCCATCGAGCAATCGTCCCAGGAGAGATCCACATGAACAGACTGCAGGACAAGGTCGCCTTCATCACCGGAGCCGGCCGCGGGCAGGGACGCGCACACGCCGTGCGCCTGGCCGAGGAGGGCGCGAACATCATCGCCGTCGATCTCTGCGCGAACATGGCGAGCGTCCCGTACGACCTGGCGACCCAGGACGACCTCGCCGAAACCGCCCGGCTCGTCGACAAAGCCGGTGGACGGATCGTGGCGCGAACGGCAGACGTGCGGGACCTCGACTCTCTGCGCGCCGCCGTCGATGCCGGGGTCGCGGAGTTCGGCCGCCTGGACATCGTCGTGGCCAACGCCGGGATCTGGTCCAGCGCTCCCTTCCTCGACATGCCCGAACAGACGTACCACGAGATGATCGATGTACAGATGCACGGACCCTACAACACGTGTCGTGCCGCCCTTCCCCACATCGTCGACGGCGGCCGCGGCGGCTCGGTGATCATCATCAGTTCGACCGCCGGGATGCGGGGCTTCCCCAACCAGGTGCACTACAACATGGGCAAGCACGCCGTCGTCGGACTCATGCGGACCTTGGCGAACGAGTTTGCACCCCAGTTCATTCGCGTCAACACCATCCACCCCAGCTCCGTCGACACGAAGATGATCCAGAACGACGCGATCTGGTCCGCTTTCGCACCGGGAGTGGAGAATCCCACGTTCGACGACTTCGGTGACACCTTCACCGCCATGAACCTGCTGCCGGTGCCGTGGATGGAGCCGGAGGCGATCTCGGGTGCGGTCGCATGGTTGGCGTCGGACGATGCGAAGTACGTCACCGGCGCCACTATCCCCGTCGATGCGGGCTATCTCGGAAAGTACAACTGAGGCGGCAGACCCTGCGTGCGGGCAACCCGCGGTCCTCGTGATCTCGAGTTGTGTCCGCGAGCGACGGCGAGACAGCCACGCCCGCCTCCACCACGGGCGATGAGTCACTGCGCCGAGATCGAGCCCGTCAGCGCGGAGCGTCACGCCGACGGGGCTCGGATGCCCCAGCTCCGCCGGCGGGACCGGGTGAGGCAGACCCTGTATGCGGGTCTGCCTCACCGTCGTGAAAAGGACGACGAGTTGGACGAAGAGGGCGGAAGCCCCGCACAGGCGCGAGAAGAAATCCTGATCGAGGGCAGCACGGACGACACTCCGGTATCGGTAGAGTCGCCGGCGAGCATTCGTAGCAGACACATAGTGGACGCGATCTCCCTGAACACCATGCGCATTCTGCCCAGCTTCTGGTCAGCGCGATGGGCGAGAACATCCGATCTGCACCTCGACGAAGCTGTCCTCGGGTTCGCGTTCTCCGGCTATCGGCTGGTGGCGTCCGTTGCCGCGTTTCCGAGGGCCGTACTCGCAGACCGATGGGCGCCGTGAGAGCACTGCGCGCCGCCGGCCTCGGTGCGTTCGCCCTGGGTCTTGTCTTCACCTGGGCCGCGCACTCCGGTGCGGGTTTGGTACTCGCACTCGCGGTGGTCGGACTCGCTCCGGCCTTGGCCACACCCGCAGTGAACGTGGTGATCATGTCGGGTGTGCGCGTCCAACGACGCGCGCTTGCGTTCGCGGCGGCAAGTGCCAGTCCCGTGACGGCGCTGATGGTGGCCGGAGCAACCGCGCCGGTGCTGGAGAGACTGATCGGATGGCGGTCCGCCCTCGGCATCGGGGGTCTGGTCGCCGCGCTGATCGTGCTGTGGCTACGCGGGGCACAATCGCAACGGACGCGTTCCGTCCCGGCCGCTGCTCTGGAGAAGGTGTCGTTGCGTCCCTCTGGTGGTGATGATGACCGGGGTCCTGGCCGGCAACGTGGCATTGGGCGGCGCCACGGCCTTCGTGGTGATCGCCGCTCCCACTGCCGGCCTGGACATCGCGTCCGTCTCGTTCGTCGTTGCCGCCTGTGCCTGTGGATCGATCCTGTTCCGTCTGACGTGTGCTCTGATAGTCGACCGGCGGGGATCGGACCCGTTCCCCGTGGCCTGGATGATGATGGTGGCCGGCGGCGGTGGGGTTTCGTTCTGTTGGCGTCAGGGATTCCCGGAGCATTTGTCGCCCGACTGATTTTGGTCTTGGTGCCCGGCTGGTCGTGGATCCCGCTGCTCGTACACGGGGTCACGAGCCGGTATTGCGATGCGGTGGCACCGGCCTCCGGTGTGGTCCAAGGTGCATACTTCGGCGGTGGTGTCGTAGGACTCTCGATAATGGGGGTTCTCGTCACGACCGCTTCGTACTCGTTTGCCTGGTTGGCGATGGGGGCTGCCAGCCTCGTCGCTGCACTCTCGGTCCTCGGGCAGGAACGCCGACTTCCACCGTTCCGCACGGCACGGGTGGGATGCTGATTCAGGCGTGGCCGTCCCGATCGGCCCTCTCGTCGCACGCTTTTTCGGATGGGGATGTGCGTTGCCAAGCCCCGGTACCCGCGCTGACGCATGCCCGGGGGTACCCCCGCCGGACCGATTCTTGTGGAATCGTGCCCGACGTGCGTTCGACGGCCTGCAATAGCGTTCGCAGCCACAAGTGCCCACGCTGTCGACACGCATCGCCACGCCGTGGCGACCGTGACCGTCCCTCAGGTTCCGCCCCTTGGGCCGGAGCACGTGAGGCAGACCCTGCGCGTGGGTCTGCCTCACCCGTCCTGACGACTGAGTTGGAGGAAGCGCCGGAACTCCACGCGGGCGTAGGAAAGCAGAGGATTCACCATCGGACTGATCTTGGTCTTGGCGCCCGGTTAGTCATGGATCTCGTTGGTCCTGGTTCTCACTGCATGTGACGCGGGGGCAGCGGTCTCCGGTGTGGTTCAGGTTGCCGACGTCAGTGGTGATGTCTTCGGCCTCGTTACCATGGGCGTACACATCGCGTTCACTTCGTACTCGATAACTTGGCTCTGGACGGGTCCTGCACGCAGTGTGTCGTCGCGTTCTCCTGGGTGGGAATGTCGCGGACACCATGCGCCGTGTCGGATAACGCTGTAGCACTTCGTTATCCGACACGGCGCACCGCGTCGCATTTGCCGATTTACAGGCTCAGTGGGCGGTCCCACCTCCGTCGACCACGAAGGTTTGTCCGGTGACGAGGTCACCACCGGAGCCGTGCAGGTGTAAAGCCATGGATGCGACGTCGTCGGGATTGCCCAGTCGGCCGGCCGGGGTACCGGCGATCATCACGTCGTACAGCTCCTTCGGGATATCGCCCAGGATGGGAGTCTCGATAGTGCCGGGCGCGAGGACGTTGACCCGGATTTTCTCGGAGGCGTCCTGGATGGCAGCTTGGCGGGAGAGGCCGAGGATGCCTCCCTTCGCAGCGGCGTACGCGGCCGTGTTCTGCATGCCGATCAGCGCGGCGACCGAGGAGACATTGACAATCTTCCCGCCACCGGAACCGATCATCGACGGCAGCACAGCCTGCATGCCGAGCCCCATTCCCTTCAATGGGCCGGGTCACGGCTTGTCCCGGCCGCCCTGTCACGACGCTGACGCGTTCAGACCAGGGTGTAGCCGCCGTCCACGAGAATGTCGTCGCCGGTGATGAACGAGGACTCGTCGGAGGCGAGGAACAGAGCAAGGTTCGCCACTTCGGAGGGACTGGCGATGCGATTCAACGGGGTGGCGTCCTTGATGCCTTGGATGAGATCGGCCGGAAGGTGGGGTGTCATTCCGGTGCCGATCACGCCGGGCAGGATGGCGTTGACGCGAATGTTGTCCTTGGCGTACTCCACGGCAGCAGTCTTGGTCAGCATAACGACGCCTGCCTTGCTCGCGCAGTAGGCGGGCATGTTCGCGAAGGCGACGTTGGCGGCCATCGAGGCCGTACTGATGATGGAGCCCCCACCGTTCTTGATCATTGCCGGGATGCCGTGCCGCATGCCGAGGAATACACCTTTGAGGTTCACATTCAGCACCTGGTCCCACGCCTCCTCGGTGTATTCACCGGTGGCCGCTTGGTCGCCGTCGATGCCTGCATTGTTGTACAGCACATCGAGACGGCCGAAGTGGGTGATGGCTGCCTGGATCATCGCCTCGACGTCGGCCGACTTGGAGACGTCGACGTGGACCGGAATACAGCCCTCGCCGAGGCGCTTGGCCACCTCTTCCTGCTTTCCGGAGATATCGGCCACCACGACCTTGGCACCTTCCCGATGGAAGACCTCCGCTGTCGCCTCTCCGATTCCCGATCCCGCTCCGCTGATGACGGCGACCTTACCTGCCAGCCTTCCGGACATTTCTTCCTCCTCGCATCGGGTGAACGACCGTGGAAAACAATCATTCGTTTCCAGAGACGGTAACGCGGGGGGCAAACAGCGTCAATAGGTTTCGGCACAAGCCGGGTAGACGACGATGAAGCCGCCTTTACCCCGTCAGGCCGAGGAGGGATGGTGGCGCCGCCAGAAGCAGCCGAGAGTGCCGGCACTCACAACCCTGACCGAAGGGTGGTTGACGTCACACCGATCGGCATCTAGCCTTGGAAAAAACAGACACTTGTTTTTTGACCCGGACCGTCGGGCCAAGTCCACCCAGAGAGGCAACGAGGCATGACTCAAGAGCAGACGCGCACCACCCCGGACGTCGAGTCCCTCAAGGGACGCTTCGGACGAGACATGTTCAACGACTTCGATATCGACGACCCGAAGTTCAACGAGCACTTCTTCGACATCCTCGACGAGATGGTCGCGAAGTGCCCGGTTGTGCGCAGCAACGTCGGCAACGGGTACTGGATGGTCACCCGTCAAGAAGACGTGCGGAAGGTCGGCCAGGACTGGCGTACCTTCAGCAGCGCCAAGGGATACATGCCGAACCGCCCCGAGGGGCTGCCGTACCTCATGCCCGAGGAATCGGACCCGCCCAAGCACACGGCATGGCGGAAGGTCCTGAACCCGTACCTGAGCCCGACCACCGTCGCCCGGTACGAGGATCAGATCCGCGCCGACGTGAACACCCTCATCGACCGATTCATCGACAAGGGCGAATGCGAATTCGTCAGCGAATTCGGATCGAAGCTACCGGGATGGGCCTTCTTCAAGAACGTGCTCGGCGTGCCGATCGACGACCTCGACATGCTCGTCACCGGCGTGGAGAACGGCACCTTCGCTCCGCCGGAGGAACGGCCCGGACACATGGCGAAGGTCTTCGAGTACCTCGGCCAATACCTGGAGATCCGCAAGAACCAGCCCCCGCGCGGTGACCTGGTCGACGTCATCGCCGCCGGCGTGGAGTACGAGGACGGTCAGCCTGCACCGTGGGAGGACCGGGTCAGCATTCTCGTCGACCTGACCTTCGGTGGCATCGCCACCACCACCTACGTCATGGCGGGTGCCATCCATCACCTGGCCACGCATCAGGGGGATCGTGAAGCCCTTGTCGACAATCCCGACATGATCGAACGGGCGGTGGAGGAATTCGTCCGGGTCTTCCCACCGGTGGTTGCCCTCGGGCGCACCTGCACCCGAGACACCGAGGTCGCCGGCACGCCGATGAAGGAAGGGGATTTTGTTCTGCTCGGTTACAGCACAGCATCGCGCGATCCCCGTGTGGTGGAAAATCCCGGGAAGATCGATATCACCCGGCAGACGGTGCTCCACACCGCTTTCGGCGTAGGCCAGCATCGCTGCATCGGGTCGAACTTGGCACGACTGGAACTGCGTGCCACCTTCGACGAGTGGCTCAAGCGGATCCCCGATTTCGGTATCAAGCCGGGAACCGAGCCGAGCTACGAGACCGGAATTCTGCGCACGATGAAGGATCTGCACCTGGTCTTCTGACCAGCATGCTCCGGGCGTAGACGCGCCGACCAGTGGCGCGACCGGACACTTCGGTCGTGGATGTAGTGAACCACGCATGAACGACGTGATGGAGGATCACGATGAAGGTAGAGATCGACGGCACACTGTGCTCAGGTCATGGACGGTGCTTCATCCTCGCCAAGGATGTGTACCGACTCGACGACGAAGGCTACAACGCCGACCGCGGTTCCACCATCGAAGTGGCGCCCGGCCAGGAGGCAGCCGCCGAACTCGGGATGCGAAACTGCCCCGAGGGAGCGATCGCCCTCGTCGACAATTAGGACGGGACACACGGGCGGGCGCGGAGCAAAGGCAACGTCTCCGCGCCCGCCCCCTCTACCTTCCAGCGCTGACCCGGCTACTCCGACACACTCACTCGTCACCGACCACGCTTTCATCGATGGCGACCAGCCATCCATCGCCACTTCCATCCCCTTCTGAAGGGTTGTACCGAGGACACTTGTCATGGCCTATGTGATCACCCAACCGTGTTGCAACGACGCCTCCTGCGTGCCGGTGTGCCCGGTGGACTGCATCCGCCCCACCCCGGGGGACCCGCAATACCTGAACACGGAGATGCTCTACATCGATCCCGTGACGTGCATCGACTGCGGGGCGTGCATGGACGCATGCCCGGTCGGCGCCATCTACCCGGAGTGGGACCTCACCGGGACCGACGTGCGGTACGCCAGCATCAACGCAGACTATTTCGACAAGCACCCGCTCCAGTCCAAGGGCATGCCGAACATTTCGGTATCGACGATCGCATTGCCCGAGCAGGACCAACCGTTGCGGGTTGCGATTGTCGGCTCAGGCCCGGCGGCCTGCTATGCGGCCGATGATCTGCTCACCAACGTTCACGGGGCCGTCGAGGTCGAGATGTTCGACCGGCTCCCCACCCCCTGGGGGCTCGTGCGGGCGGGTGTGGCTCCCGACCATCAGCGCACCAAGGCTGTCACCGATCTCTTCCGAAACGCCGCAGCCAAGCCGGCTCTGCAGTTTCACCTCAACGTCGAAATCGGCAAGCACCTGAGCCACCCGGAGCTGATGTCGCACCACCACGCCGTCATTTACGCGGTCGGCGCGCTACGCGACCGTCGTCTCGGCGTTCCGGGTGAAGACCTGCCCGGCAGTCACGCTGCGACCGAGTTCGTGGCCTGGTACAACGGTCACCCGGACTATGCCGACCTGCAGTTCGATCTGTCCGGTGAACGTGCCGTCGTCGTCGGCAACGGCAACGTCGCCTTGGACGTGGCACGTATCCTGGTCTCCGACCCGGACGATCTCGCTGGAACCGACATCGCCGATCACGCATTGGACGCTCTGCGACACAGCCGTATTCGCGAGGTGTTGGTGCTCGGTCGTCGCGGACCGGTTCAAGCCGCATACACTACCCCGGAGCTGTTGGCTCTCGGAGCGCTCGAGGGGGTCGACGTGGTGGTCGATTCTCAGGATCTGATCTTGGACGAGCACAGCAGAGCTGCGCTGGAGGACCCCGCGGCCGAGCCCTCGACTGTGCTCAAGACCGAGCTCGCCCGCGAGTACTCCACCCGAGTCCCCGACCCGACGCGCAAGCGAATCGTGCTGCGCTATCTCGCTTCACCGACCGCGGTGCTCGGCGCCGGCCATGTCGAAGCCATCGAAATCGCACACAATGAACTCTATCGGGCCGCCGACGGCTCTCTCAAAGCCCGCCTCACCGACCGGACGGAGACCATAGAGACGGGTCTTGTGCTGCGTTCCATCGGATATCGCGGCGCAGGCGTTCCCGGCGTCCCCTTCGACGACGCCACAGGAACGATCCCCCATCGAGACGGGCGGGTCATCGACCCGCAGACCGGCGAGTCCCTGACCGGTGTGTACACCGCAGGCTGGATCAAGCGCGGACCCTCCGGCGTCATCGGAACCAACAAGAAGTGCGCCCAGGAGACCGTCAAGGTATTGCTCGAGGATTTCCTCGCCGGCACACTGGAGGGACCCGCTTCCGACTGCAGCAGGGAACAACTGAGCGCCCTCGTCACCGAACGACAGCCGGAGGTCGTCGACTACCGAGGATGGCAGGCCATCGACGCTGCCGAACGCAAGCAAGGCAGGGAACACGGACGTCCCCGCATCAAGATCACCAATGTGAAGGCGATGCTGGAAGTGGTCAAGGTGCACGACACCTCGACACGCTGATCTCCCACCTCGCAACGGCGGTGCGGTCACGGCGGGAGTCAGTCCTGTGGCGGAAGAGCAGGGTTTGAACACGTCAATGCAGACACTGCACGGGCCTTCGATTCGAGGGCGGGACCGCAGGACACGCCGCGATAGTCCTGCGCTGCAGTGTGTGCGAACAGTCGCGTTGTGCATCCGCCCGTCGATCAGCGGCAGCTGTCCGAAAGGGCGCCCCTGCGTCGGCCGAGTGCACCCAGGGGAATCAATCCGCAGTATTGAAAAACAAATAATTGTTTGCAACACTGGAGACCAGCCCACTGGATGCCGGAACGCCCGAACTTCTCACACTGGGCCGATCCATCTACGGATCAGTACTTCCCGTCCGGTCCGTTGCGCCCCGAGGCACAACGTGAACGAAAGGAGAGATCGATGACCACCGAAGACCAAGAGTTTATCGACTTCGCAACCAAGTGGCTCCCTTTCGGCGGGGGCGACGAATACATTCTTCCCCAGTTCGGCGTCACGCCGTACACCTTCTACCTACGACTGCACACCCTGCTGCAGTCACGTCCGACGCTCGGCTTGGGGCTGACGGCAAAGCGCAAACTGGCCGAAGCGTGCGCAGCAAAGCTGTCCCAGAGGAGTCGACGCGCCTCCGAGTTGGTTTGACCGCTTACGTCGACCCCGGGTCTCGGGGCGCGAAACTCGAGGAGAAAGGGCAGACGGATGGATCTCGGTGTGCACGGTAAGGCGTTCGTGATCACGGGCGGCTCCGACGGCCTTGGTCTGGCGACCGCGCGCTCGCTGCTCGCCGAAGGCGCCCACGTCACCATCTGCGGCCGCGACAAGCGTCGACTCGACGACGCCGTCACCGCCCTCGGTCACGACGTGCACGCGGTCCCCGCCGACGTCACCCGCATCGACGACCTCACCACCCTTATCGACGCCACCACCGACCGGTGGGGCCGCGTCGACGGACTGCTCAATGCCGCCGGCGTGCATACCGGCGGCCGGTTCGAAGACATCACCGACGAGGAATGGATCGCGGACTACGAACTGAAGTTCCTCGCCGCCGCCCGGACGATCCGCCTCGCCCTTCCGCACCTGCGAGCCAGCCGCGGGGCCGTGGTCAACGTCCTGAGCACCGGCGCCCGCACTCCCGGACGCAAAGCCATGCCGAGTGCCCCTCTGCGCGCCGCCGGGCTGAGCATGACCAATGCGCTCGCCACCGAACTCGGGCCCGACGGGATCCGGGTCAACGCAATCCTCGTCGGCGTCATCCGCAGCGGCCAGATCCAGCGCCCCGCACTCGAGGCGGGCCGCGACGTCGAGGAATACCTACACACGATGGCCGACCGGATGCGGATCCCGCTCGGTCGGGTCGGCGAAGCTCACGAGTTCGGTGACACCGCCGCCTTCCTGCTCTCGCCCCGAGCGGGCTACATCACCGGCACCGCCGTCCACGTCGACGGCGGCCACTGCCACGCCATCTGACAGCGCGTCCAGAGTTGGTCGATGCGCCCCTCCGTCGATCCGCTGGCGAAAGGTCCGACCGATCCAGCCGATGCCGGACTACCCACCATCCCCACGGTTGCCTCTCCCCTGTCGGTGGTCGTGGTCTCAGTTGAGCGATCGGCCGGAGCCGAGCGCCCTGCCTCCTCCTCGGCAGGGTGTTCGGTTATCCACCACCGCGTCTCGACAGACCTGGGGGCTTCACGAACGAGATGAAGGGATGGTCCGTCGACGAGGCGATCAGCCATCCAGAGCGTAGTCGACGGCATCGTCGAGCCCGAGTCCTCTCCCGTGGCGCAGTCGGGCTTCGAATTCGTTGTTACCGAGAGTAATCCGCGCGGACTTCTCGCATTCCGCATGATTGCGGTCAAGCGCACGGAAGAGTAGCGATGAGCTTCCGGTCGCACGTCCCAACGACTCCGCTGCGCCCATCAGTACGGCAGCGCGTTCGGCACGGTTCTCAACGTCCTCGGTCCACGCCAGCGCCTCGAGGCATACCGCAGCAGCCAGAGGTTCGCCGACACGCCGAATCACACCGAGCGCCTGCTCGAGCATCACCCGAGCCTCATGGTGATCGCCCTCCTGGAACAGCGCAACACCCAAGGCCCACTGCGAGTAGGACCGATACACGAACTCACCGTGCGCTTCGGTGATGGCCAGCACCTTCCGGTGGCACTCGATCGCTCGGTCGGTATCGCCGCGCAATTCGTATGCGAGACCGAGCATCACCAGAATCCAGACGTGCCGCGAAAGGTGATGTTCCGCATCGAAGACCGCGAGTGCACGCTCCAAATGCGTGCAGGCCTGGACCAGATCACCGCTGTACAAAGCGAGAAGGCCGGCGGCGTGATCGGCGCGGGCATCCAGGAGCGGGTCGTTCGCGCCCTGGACCAGGGCTTTGCACTGCTCGACCAACTCAGCCCCGGTAGCCAAATCGCCCTGCAGTTCGGCGAGAACACTGTGGGCATAGAGGGCGTCGATCCTGTCATTGCTGGAGGCGAGAGGATGCATGAGCATACGTCCGAGCCAGTGGCGGCCTTCGTTGAGCAGCCCCCGTGCCAGCCAGTACGGAAACAGCGCGGTGGCCATCCGTAATGCGGGATCCGATCTGGACGCGGCCGGTTCGGTCGAAGCGAACTCGAGGGCCTCACGCAGATTCGGCAACTCTCTGTTCAAGCAGGTGATCCAGTCCAGCTGCCGGGGACTGATCCATTCCGCTTCTGCCCGCAGGACCATCTGCTCGAACCACTCCCGGTGGCGGTGGCGCCACCCGAGGTACTCATCACACTGTTGAGCCTTCTCGCGACCGTACTGCCGGATCGTCTCGAGCATCCGGAAGCGAACCTGATCATCGTGCTGTTCTCGAATCATGATCGACTTGTCGACCAGCGCAGTGACCCGGTCGAGAACGTCGGTAGAGGTCGCGGTGCCGCCACTCAGGTACTCGACCGCCTCGAGGCCGAAACTGCCGGCGAAGATCGACAACTGTTGCCACAGTTGCTGTTCGGCGGGCGTGCACAGATCGTAGCTCCAGTCGATCGACAGACGCAGCGTCCGTTGTCGTGTGGGCACGTGCCGCTCCGCCGTGGTCAGGACGGTGAACCGCTCGGCCAAGCGTTGCCGGAGCTGCTCGGCAGACATCACCCGCATGCGGGCCGCCGCCAGCTCGATGGGCAAGGGCAGTCCGTCGAGCCGGGTACAGACCTCCACCACAGCGGCACGGTTGTACTCGGTCAACTCGAAGTCCGGCACGGCGGCTGCTGCCCGCTCGACGAACAGCTTCAACGCATCGAATCGGCGCGGTTCCCGGACCGATCCCAATTGATCCAAGGGCGGCACCGACAGCGGCGATACCCGCATGACCACCTCACCGCGAATACCGAGGGGTTCACGGCTGGTGGCCAGAATGCGTAGATCCGGACAGTGTCGCAACAACCGGTCCGCCAGCCGCGCCGCAGCGTCGACAATCTGCTCACAGTTATCGAGTACCAGCAGAAGCTGTCGCGAGGCCACGAAGTCGACTACTGCATCCTCCAGCGATCGACCCGGCGAATCTCGGACGTCGAGTACCTCGGCCACGACATCGACGAGTAGCGCCTCGTCGTTGAGTTCTCCCAACTCGACCAGCCACGCACCGTCGCGGTAGCTCGGCTGCAGCTCCGTCGCGACCCGCAGCGCCAGCCGCGTCTTACCCACCCCACCGATCCCGGTCAGCGTCAGCGCGCGGGAGGCCGTCAATCTCTTCTTCGCGGCGGAAACTTCTCGCCGGCGCCCCACGAAGGTGGTCGATTCGGCGGGCAGGTTCCCCACTCGGCGGACAGGTCTCACAGCATCGGGTAATCCGGGCCGGAGCCGGCCGCTGTACTCGAGCAGCGCCATCTCGTCGGCTCGCTGCCCTCGACTCACCTGGATTTGTTGCAGCTCGTGCCCAAAGGCTGCTGCAGTGCTCGGGCGTCGGCGGGGATCGGCGTCCATGGCGCGTTCAACAGCGCGGCTGATGTCATCCGGAAATCCGTTTTCGCGTAGATCCGGGACCGGCTGGGTGGTGATCCGCAGGAATTGGGCGACCACCTGCTCACCCTGTCGGCGTTCGAAGGCAGCGTGCCCGGTCAGAGCTGCGAACAACGTCGCTCCGAGGCCGTAGATGTCCGAGGCCACACTGGGACGCTCGCCGCTGAGCACCTCCGGCGCGGTGAATGCGGGCGACCCGATGATCGCCCCGGTTTCGGTTTCGAAGCCCCCTTCGATGTGGGCAATCCCGAAGTCGGTCAGCACCGGCTCGCCGTACTCGGTGAGAAGGACATTCGCCGGTTTGACATCGCGGTGCAAGACTCCCAGCCGATGGGTCGTGTCCAAGGCACCGGCAAGCCGGACCCCCATCCGCAGGGCGTCGTCGACCGACAACGGACCTTGGCGGCGGATCCATGCGTCGAGGGAAGTCTGGGGGTAGTACGGCATCACCAGATAGGGCCGGCCACTGTCGGTCGTCCCGACCTGCAGGACATGGACGATGTTGGGATGCCCGGTCAACCGGCCCATGGCCCGCTGCTCACGCAGAAACCGGGCAAGGTTCTCCTCGTCCAATGACACGGTGAGGATCTTGACGGCGACCGTACGGTCCAAGGCCCGCTGCCGACAGCGGTAGACCATGCCGAAGCCGCCGCGTCCGATCTGCTCGGCGTCCTCGAAACCCGCTGCCCCGAGTTCGGCACCGATGGCCGTCGCGTCGTCGCGCTGAGTCGCCCGCGGATCACCGCCTGCCATCGCAGCAACCTGTTCCAGCGTGTCGGCTCGACCGCTTCAACGCAACAATCAGGCTTGTTCGCCGTTCCTTCAATGCCATGTGCCACCTCTGCGGACAGTTTCAGAATAGCGCGGCAACACCGCCGTCACCGTGCAGCTGATGTCGACGAACGTCTGGAACATGATCCACATCGTCGCCACCGCGGCGAGCATGCACAGGAACGGATCAGCCGAACCCATCGCCACCCGTAATCCCACCCACAATTGCGCGGCGAACTGCCCGATCACCACCAGCATGCCGAATTCTTCCCCGGTGATCGAAAAGGGGAATTCGTTGTATGCCTGCGGCCTGGAACTCCACTTCGGGTCCGAAGGTCCAGGCCTGCACCCCAACCATCGAGCGCACGATCTACAGTCGCGCCCTGATCTCCTGGACTACGGCTTCGACGTCGGTGTACGAGGATACGGGGAAATCCCCACACAACTGCGCGGTCGCCCGGCTGATGCCCTGCTCTTTCCGACCAGGGGGTGATCATGGCACAATCCTCCCACCGCACCAATTGCCTGAACATCGTAATATGTTGGGGCACAGGGTCATATCTCGGAGAGTAGCCACGCCGCCCCGGTACGCCCCACACCCACGGCCGTGTGTGTGCTCCGGCTGTCGCGCTGGACAGCCCAGTATCCGATGTCGGGGACACACCGCAGCCGCACCGGGGACCGGTGTACGCGGCCGCCAGCCCCGGGGCATTACCGATGTCGAACCTACGTTCCCGTGAGTAGATGGCACTCCCCGGTCCTCATGCTGGTCCACATTCCCTGCGCCAGAAGGGCAGAACAAGCAGGTCGCCCAGTCCGGCGCTTCGAGCAGGGAGATTGCCATGACCCACGAACAAGGCCGACACGGCGTATGGCAAGCCGACCGTGCCCCTCGACCCGCCAGCCTCCGCACAGCACACCGCTGGGGAAATAGCGCCGGTCGGGCAGGACACCGGGCGGGCGGGACTATACGACGCACTGCGCACTGCCGGCACCGCCTACTTGCGCACCGTCAGCGAAGCACTCGCCGCACACCAGCGCAACGAGACCGGCCCCAACACCGATGCCGGCACCGAAGCGGAAGAGACGAGCTGCCATGCCACGCGCCCGACCTCGGCGACGAAGCCGAACCGGCATAGTGGCGGTGGCAGACTCGACACGCTGATATGGCATTCGGTATCAGCGTGCCGGACCGTCAGCTGTCGACGAACCGAAGGCTAGCATTATCGACAGGTGACAAGGCCGTCCGAAACCTGATGGGGTGCATCGGTCCAGTCTCGGCGGGACCGGTGCCTGAGACGCTATCGAGTTCGCGGCCGATGAGGGCCGGGTCGTGCATTTTCCGCTCGACCGTGTCCTGGATGATCTCTCCGAGCCGGATCAACCCTCGATCGTTGCGAGTGGCAGCGGTCGGCGAGCGACCCGACGGTGCTTTCCAGCTGCTGCGACGGTGAGCGGCTCGAGTGGCTCGGCTACCGCGGTGGTGTCGGCCTGGCGGGTGGCTTCGAGGGCGTTGGAGCGAGCTGTCCGGGCCATGTGCTCATCCCGGGTGACGATTTCCGGCTGGCCGCGGATCCGCTCGCACAGCCGGGCGGCGTCCGGGCGTTGGACAGCGGCAACTCGGCGCGCAGGGGTTGGCTGCGGCATCGTGGCCTGTGCTGAAGGAGACAGGAATGCGACGTCACGGGGTCAACGCCCGACAATCGTCGAGCTGAGCGGGGGGCTGGCCACCGCCGCGTTCCCGGCTGTCGTCCTGGATCACCGTGCCGACGTACCGATTCGTGAACGGGATCTTGTCGGCCCCCACGGTCCCCTGCAGCACGATCTTGCCGTTGACCCGGGCTGTGTACAGGTCTCCCTCGGCCCGCAGCTCGATCACTGCGCCTTCGGGAAACCTCGACGTGGACGCGTACTGCGGAGTCCCCGCCACGGGGGTGAACCCGTTCGGGTTGGCAGGATCTTCGTGGTACAACGCCATGATGCTGTCGGTGAACGCGAACTGCACACCGGTGTCGACACCGGGATTGGCGCGCACCACCGGACCGATCGACGAGTGCTCCGGCTCGCGTCCGTTCCAGCGGACCACACACCGCATCACCTGCGTCTCGCTCGGCATCGGCTCACTCCAGAACGCAAGACTCAACGGAGTCGACGGAGTCCCCCGGCCGTCGAGATGACCGTTCACGATCTTCAGTGTGCCTCCACCCCAGGTGATCCAGTTCGGGCCGAGCGGGCCGTCCGGGCGATCGAAGTCGTCGGCCGCACGCAGCACCAAGGGGGTCGCCGGAGCCGGTGCGCGGTAGTTGTCCCCGCCCCTCTCGTCGGCGGTGTCTATGAGCGGCGAGGCCACGATCCTCGGAATCGGAGCGAATTCGGGCCCGGCAGGGCGGGCATGTGGGTCCGCGGTACCCGGATCCGCGTCAGCCAGAGGTGCCAGTCCGGTTGCGAGGGCGAGCGACCCACACACGATGCCGAGCCGCACGGCGCCTTTTCGGACGGACGTGAGAATACGATCGTTCGGTTCGGGAAGCACGCCGGGAATTTTAGGGCCCGAAAGCACATATGACAGTGATGCTCGTCACGACCACGTCCCTCCGGGCCGCGGCGGGCCGATGTCTCCAACGCCCATATGCACCGATCAGAGGCATACACGGTGTCAGTAGTGGGGGACCCTGGCGGTCCTGTTTCCGGGATTCGAACGGCCGCCTCGACGGCGGAGCTCTGCGCCCAGCCGTGCAGCCTGACGCGTGAGGTGGTCGCGTTCGGGGAGGTTGGGCGCCGATCGGGCCGCTTCGGTGTAGAGCCGTGCTGCGGTCACCAGGTCACCGGCACGCTCGTGGAGGTACGCCGCGGCGGCGGCATGGCGGGGCAGGGCGGGGTCGAGCCCCGCCAGGGCGGCCAGACCGGCCCGCGGGCCGTCGGCCTCGCCGACCGCGACGGCGCGGTTGAGGCGGGCCACCGGGTTGTCGGTGAACCGCAGCAACTCGTCGTACCACTCGACGATCTGCACCCAGTCGGTCTCCTCGGCCGTGCGGGCATCGGCGTGGAGCGCGGCGAGGGCGGCCTGGGCCTGGAACTCCCCCAGTCGGTCGCGGGCGAGCGCTGCCTGGAGCACGTCGACGCCCTCGGCGATCAGACGGGTGTCCCACAGGCTGCGATCCTGCTCGGCCAGCGGCACGAGGCTGCCGTCGGTACGGGTCCGCGCCGGGCGCCGTGCGTGGTGGAGCAGCATGAGCGCGAGCAGGCCCGCCACCTCCTCATGCTCGATCATGGCCGCCAGCTGGCGAGTGAGCCGGATCGCCTCGACGGCGAGGTCGACGTCGCCGGAGTAGCCCTCGTTGAAAACGAGGTAGAGCACGCGCAGCACCGTGGCGACGTCACCGGGCCGGTCGAACCGGACACCCGAGAGGGTCCGCTTGGCCCGGCTGATGCGCTGGGCCATGGTTGCCTCGGGCACGAGGTAGGCCTGCGCAATCTGTCGCGTGGTCAGACCGCCGACCGCGCGCAGTGTCAGCGCGACCGCCGAGGCCGGCGTCAGGGACGGGTGCGCGCACAGAAAGTACAGCGCAAGCGTGTCGTCCACTGCCTCGGCCGGGCCGGGCCCGGGCTCGACCTCGACGAGCACCTCGCGCCGCCGCCGGGAGGACTCGGCGCGGGTGGCGTCGAGGAACCTGCGCCAGGCCACGGCGACCAACCAGCCCTTCGGGTCCCGCGGCGGATCGTCCGGCCACACGCGCACCGCTTCGACCAGGGCGTCCTGCACGGCGTCCTCGGCCGCCGCGAAGTCGGCTCCGCGGCGGACGAGGATCCCGATCACCGTGGGGGTGAGGGTCCGCAGCAGGGTCTCATCCACCGTGCCTCACTCCGTGACGGTCGGAGGCGCGGACAGGAACGGGCGCACCTCGAGCCACTCGTGAATCGGCTTCCCACCCGCCCCCGGAGCCGCAGACAGCTCGCCGGCCAGCTCCAGCGCCCGCTCGTAGCTGTCGACGTCGATCACCATCCAGCCGGCGATCAGATCCTTGGTCTCGGCGAACGGGCCGTCGGTGACCGGCGGCCGCCCCTCGCCGTCGTACCGGACGAACGTCCCCTCCGGGGACAGCGCCTGCGCGTCGACGAACTCTCCGGTGCCCTCGAGCCGAGCGGCGAAGTCGTTCATGTACTGCATGTGGGCGGAGATCTCCTCCGGCGTCCACTGGTCCATCGGCACGTCGTTGACCGGTGCGGGCGCGCCACGGTAGTGCTTGAGCAGCAGGTACTTGGCCATCGTGTTCTCCTTGATGCGGTACAGCCCATTGTGGCCGTGTTCACCTCAGGGACGGAGCCGTGCTCGGGATCTCGACATCCCACCGCGACATTTCCCGGCGATCCTCCTGACACCGCGCACTCTGCGGCGCCACGGGAGCCGCGACGAGCTTCGCGCCCGCGGGCTTGCAGGCCGGCCACGACGGCGTCGAGCGAGAGAATGTGGGCAAGAACCAGAACAGGGCCGGCTCCCGTTCCCGGAACCGGCCCCTGACCTGCCGTGCAGCGTTTCCGCTGGTGGAGCCCCCTGTCAGGATTGAACTGACGACCGCTCGCTTACAAGGCGAGTGCTCTACCACTGAGCTAAGGAGGCAGTCGAGCGGCCCCATCATATCGGTAGCGCCCGCTCCACATGCGACCGCCCGGGTTCGTTACGGTGGATCCATGGCTGCTGTTACCGCGCGCATCGCCGAACACCGGACGGACGGGAGCACGTAACGGTGGGGACGCTGGCAACCGCCTTCGGGAAGCTCGTCCTCGACCGTCGCGCCACCCTCGACACCATCACCGAGGCGCCGGCGCCGCTGCAGCCGATCGACCTGACCGACGACGCGACGGTCGCCGAGGCGCTCGACGTCGCCGTCCGCGTCGGCGAGGTGCTGCTGGCCGCGGGCACGGGTGCGATCGACACCTCCGAGCAGGTCCGTTTCGTCGCCGCGACGTACGGCCTGGCCCAGTGCGACGTGGACGTCACCTACAACTCGATCGTGCTCTCGGCGTACCGGGGGCCGACGATGCCGCCGGCGAGCACGATGCGCGTCGTGCAGTACCGGTCGATGGATTTCACGCGGCTCGCCGCGGTGGACCGGCTGACCCGGCGCATCCGACGGGAGGCGATCTCGCCGGCGCAGGCCCGCGAGGATCTGCTGGCGATCACGACGGCGCCGCACCCGTATCACCGCTGGGTGGCGACGTTCGCGTGGGCGGCGATGGCCGCGTCGATCTCGGTGCTGCTCGGCGGCGGCGCGCTCGTGGCGGTGATGGCGTTCGCATCCACGGCGGTCATCGACCGGACGAACCGCGTCCTCAACGGCATGGGCCTGCCGTTCTTCTTCCAGCACGTGGTCGGCGGCATCATCGCCGCGACGCCCGCGATCCTGTTGTTCAACCTGCGCGAACCGTTGGGTGTCGACGTGCCGCCGGGCCTGATCATCGCGGCCGGCGTGACGGTGCTGCTGTCGGGACTGTCGCTGGTCGGTTCGGTGCAGGACGCGATCACCGGGGCACCGATCACCGCGTCGGCGCGGTTCTTCGAGCTGGTGATGATGACCGGCGGAATCATCGCCGGCGTGGCGACGGCGCTGAAGGTGATGGAGGCGCTCGGCGCGGAGCTGCCGGTGATCAGCAACGATGCGCTGCCGACGGCGACCGCGCTGCCGGTGAAGGTGCTCGCCGGTGCGGCGTCGGCGTTGTTCTACGCGCTGGCGTGCTACGCCGAGCGACGGGCGCTGACGGCCGCCGCGCTCGGCGGTGCGGTGGGCAGCCTCGTGTTCTTGATGTCGATGGAGTTCGCGGTGGGTCCGATCATCTCGTCGGCGACCGCCGCGACGGTGGTCGGCTTCGCCGGTGGCTTGATGGCGCGACGGGCGCTGACCCCGCCGCTGGTGGTGGCGGTCGCCGGCATCACCCCGTTGCTGCCGGGCCTGTCGTTGTATCGGGGCCTGTACGCGGTGATCGGCAGCGAACTGCTGCTCGGGCTGACCGCGCTGTTCTCGGCGTTCGGCATCGGGTGCGCGCTGGCGGCAGGGGTGACGCTCGGCGAGTGGCTGGCCCGCACGGTCCGGCATCCGCGGAGCGTGCTGCGGGCGGGGTCGCTTCGCCGGCCGCAGTTGCGCCGCGTCCGGCGGGTGCGTCCGTACCGGGGCTCGAAACGCCACGAGAGTCACTCCGCGGGTGGTGCACCCACGGCGTGACTCTCGGTCGACGCGGTTACCGCGGCAGGTCAGGCGCCCGCGTTGCGGGCCTTCTCGTCTGCCTCCATGGCGTCACGCAGGCTCTTCGGCCGCATGTCGGTCCAGTTCTTCTCCACGTACTCGACGCATGCTGCACGCGACTCCTCCCCGAACACCACGCGCCACCCCTGCGGCACCTCGGAGAAAGTCGGCCACAGCGAGTACTGCTCCTCGTCGTTCATGAGGACGTAGAAGCGGCCGTCTTCGTCGTCAAAAGGATTCGTGCTCATCTCGCCTCACTTGTCGCATAGGTGTGCTGCTTTCGTACCCTAGCAAGCCCGGGGGTCCGGTCATGACCCGCTGGTAGTTTTCCTCCGCGCCGCTCGAGGACGGATCCGAGGATCTCCCCGGACCGGATCGCCACGTTCGACAGCAGCGACGCCGTCAACCCGTGGGTCTTCTCGGTGCCGCCCTGCAGATAGATCCCGGCACGGACGTCGCCGGCGGTGGGCAGGCGGTAGTCCCGGTCGACCGTGCGCAGCGGCGACGACGCGGAAGCGAGGGCGCCGAGCAGGGGCGGCAGCGGGGCGGGCTCGAACCCGGTGGCGAGGACGACGGCGTCGCACATCAGGGTGTCGGTGAGTCCGTCGATCGTGCTGCGCACGTCCACCTCGATTCCGGTGGTCGTCTCGGTGACCGCGGCGATCTCGGAGGCGCGCCGCATGAACAGCCGCCGCCGTCCGCTGACGCGTTCGCGGTACTCGGCCGCGTACAGCGCGGTGATCAGGTCGGGGTCGACGACGGAGTAGTTGGTGCCGCGGTGCAGGGCGAGCAGTCGTGCCCGCTCGGCCTCGGGTGCGGCGTGCAGTTCGTCGACGGTGGCCGGGTCGAAGATGCGGTTGGCGTACGGACTGTCGTCGGCGGGGCTGTAGCCGAAGCGGGCGAAGACGTTGTGCACTTCGGCCTGCGGATAGTGGCTGTGCAGGTACTGCACCACCTCGGCGGCGCTCTGGCCGGCGCCGACGACGACGAACCGCTGGTGCACGGGCGCGGGCATCTCGGCCAGATGGAACAGGAACCGGTGGTTGTGGAAGCAGCGCGCGGTCTCGGTGGCCCACGCGGGGATGCGGGGCCGCAACCCCACGCCGACGACGACGTTTCGGGCGTGCACGACGGTGCCGTCGGCGGTGTGGACGGCGAGGCGGTCGGCGATGCCTGCCTCGTCGTGCACGGCCTCGACCGCGGTGACCTCGGTGCCGTAGCGCACGTCGGCGTCGACGCGGCCGGCCGCCCACTGCAGGTAGTCCTGGAATTCGTGCCGCGTCGGGAAGAACGTCTGGTGGTTGACGAAGTCTACGAGCCGGCCCCGGTCGTGCAGGTAGGCGAAGAAGGTGTAGGGACTCGTGGGGTTGCGGAAGGTGACCAGGTCCTTCGGGAAGGCGATCTGCATGGTGGCGCCCTCGAGGAGCATGCCGGGATGCCACGCGAAGGCGGGTTGCCGGTCGAAGAACCGTGCCCGCACGGGATCGTGCGGGGCGTCGGCATTGCGTTCTTCGACGGCGATCGCCAAAGCGAGATTGGCGGGCCCGAATCCGATCCCGACGAGGTCGAGGAGTTCCGGTGGTTCGCCGTCCGGCGACGGCGAGTCACCGCTGTCGTTGCAGGATCGGTCGGTCATTGGTCGCTCTTCCGTGCTCTGGGGCCGCAGCCGCGGATGGATCGATCGCACAAGAAGATAGCTCAGGCTATCCTTGGTTTGGTTAGCCTACCAATCATTGAGGTCGGCTGGGGAGGCTGCGCTGCACCCCTCCCGGCCCGGCTCCGGCCCGCCCTAGTTGCGCTCCTCCGCCCGCGCGAACAGGTCGCCCTTGCGGATCTTGCCGGTGGCGGTCATGGGCAGCGCAGCCACGAGTTCGACGATCGGCACCTTGTAGCCGGCCATGTTCTCCCGCGCCCACGCCACGAGCCCCTCGGCCGTGACGGCCGCGCCGGGGACCGGCTGGACGAACGCGAACGCGACCTGTCCCCTGTCCGGGTCGGACTTGGGGACCACCGCGACCGTCGCGACGTCCGGATGCATGCGCAGCAGCGCCTCGACCTCGGCGGGGAAGACGCTCATGCCGTTGGTCTTGATCATCTCCTTGTTGCGGGCGAGATAGTGCAGCGCGCCCCGCTCGTCGAACCGACCGACGTCACCGGTGCACAACCAGGCGCCCTGGAACGAGTCCGCGGTGGCCTCGGCGTTGCGGTAGTACCCGGTCGTCACCGAGGGGCTGCGCACGATGATCTGCCCGGTCGCGCCGATCGGCACCGGAACGCCCGTCTCGTCGACGATCAGGATGTCGGTGCCCGGCACCGGCAGGCCGCAGAACACGGGCTCGCTCTGGAGGTCGACGTCGCCGTCCTGGAAGCCGAGGGTGAAGGTGTCGGCGGTGTTCGTCTCGGTCATGCCGTAGCTCGCCTCCCGCAGGGTGTGGCCGGTCGCGTCGCGCCACCGCCGGCGGATCGCCGGATCCAGCTTCAGCACGAACGACACCGCCATGGCGTTGTCGAGGCTGGCGGCGCGGCTGCCGTCGAAGCCGGGCGCCTCCAACAGCTCCACGTAGTTGTCGACGGTGCCGACCGTGCTGGTGACTCCGTGCCGCTCGACGAGGGCCAGCGCGGCGTCCGCGTCCCACCGGGTCATCAGCACGACGGTGCCGCCGTTGACGAGGGGATTGAGGATGCCGAAAACCTCGCCGGCGATCCAGAACATGGGCAGGTAGTTGAGCACCACCGTCGTCTCCCCCACCCGGCGGCCGCCGCCGACGGTGGCCGCGGCGGCGGTGTAGACCATGTGCCACTGGGTGTGCTCACAGCCCTTCGGCATGCCGGTGGTGCCACCGGTGTAGTTCAGCGCGGCGAGCGCGTCCGGATCGGTCGCGACGGCAGGAGCGCGGGGGCTGTCGACGATGCCCGCCCAGTCGCCGACGGCGGGATCGGCGACCGGGAAGGGCGGTGGCACCTCCCCCGGCGCCACACCGGCGAGCATGTCGCCGAGGGCGGTGACGGCGACGTGCCGCACAGGGGTGCGCGGCCGGACCGCTTCCACGAGCGGGAGCAGTTCGGGCTGCGTGAGCAGGATCGTGACGCCGGCGTCGGCGAGCTCGTGGGCGAGTTCGTGCTCGCGCAGCATCGGGTTCACGGGCACGTGGACGGCGCCGATCTTGAGGATCCCGAGCATCGCGACGTGGAACTGCGGGCAGTTGCCGAGGTGGACACCGACGCGGTCGCCGGCCCGGGCGCCGCGGGCGAGCAGCCAGCCGGCGAACCGGTCGGAGAGGTCGTCGTACTCGGCATAGCCGACGGTGCGACCGTAGAACTCGATCGCGGGGGCGTGGGGACGCACGCTCGCCCAGTGCCGCAGGTAGTCCACGAGCCCGCGACCCTCGATCGGGTACTCCACCGTGCGCGGCACCTCCGGCGGCCAGTGGGCCTCCTGCACCCGCCGGATCTCGGCGAGCGCGGCCTCGAGCGCATCGGAATCGGTGGGGACCGTGTCGAGCTGGCGTGTCATGTCGACCTTCCGTTTCTCGGGGCATCCGCGACGGCCGGGGTGATCCCGGTCACCCGCCATGTATAGTTGAATCCGGTGTCGGATTCAACTGCCCGGAATTCTCGCGAGGAGTCCGAATCACCGCACCGCAGTAGACGTTCCGCTGCCGAAAGGAATACGCATGGCGTCCGTGAACAAGCAGGTCCGATTGGCGCGACGACCGGTCGGCCGCCCCGACGAGTCCACCTGGGACATCACCACCGCACCCGTTCCGCGGCCCGCCGACGGCGAGTTCACCGTCCGCGTCGAGTATGTCTCCCTCGACCCCGCCATGCGGGGGTGGCTGAACGACGTCCGTTCGTACATCCCGCCGGTCGCGATCGGCGAGATCATGCGCGCCCATGCCGTCGGCCGGGTACACGAATCCCGGCACGACGACTACAAGGAGGGGCAACTCGTCTCGGGACACTTCGGGGTGTGCGACTACGCCGTCTCCGACGGTAGCGGCGTCGTCCCGGTCGACGAATCCCTTGCGGCCCCGCCGGTGTGGCTGGGCGCCCTCGGATTCCCTGGCATGACAGCATATTTCGGCCTCGTCGACGTCGGGCGGATGAAGCCGGGCGACACCGTGCTCGTCTCGGGCGCCGCCGGGGCCGTCGGCAGCATCGCCGGGCAGATCGCCAAACTGAGCGGATGTCGCGTCATCGGCATCGCCGGCGGGCCCGACAAGTGCGCGTGGCTCACCGACGAACTGGGCTTCGACGCCGCCATCGACTACAAGGCCGGTTCCGTGGGCCGGGCGCTGCACGCCGCCGCGCCGGACGGGATCGACATCTACTTCGACAACGTCGGCGGTGAGACGCTCGACTCGGCGCTCGCCGTGCTGCGCAAGAATGCGCGAGTCGTGTTGTGCGGTGCCATCTCCGGCTACAACGCGACCGACCCGCAGCCGGGGCCGTCACGCTACCTGTCCCTGCTGGTGAACCGGGCCTCCATGGCCGGGTTCATCGTCTTCGACTACCTCGACCGCTTCCCCGAGGGCATGGCCGCGGTGTCGGAGTGGATCCGCCGCGGCGAACTGGTCACCCGTGAGCAGGTCGAGAGCGGCGGCGCCGAGGCCTTCGGGCGCACGCTCAACATGCTGTTCGACGGCGCGAACACCGGCAAGCTCGTGCTGAAGATGACCGACGACGCCTGAGGGCTCGCGCGGGGTGGTCGAGTGTCGGGACCCGCCACCCCGCGACCGGCCCCCAGCGATCAGTTCTCGAACCGGTAGACCGCGTAGGCGGTGCGGATGACCGGCTGCGCGACGTTGCGGACCCGCACGCCGCCCGGGGTGGTGCCGCGCTCGCACCCGGCGTGCGCGTGCCCGTGCACGGCCAGGTCCAGGTGGAACTCGTCGACCGGTTCGCCGAGCAGATACGACCCGAGGAACGGGTAGATCTCGGCGGGTTCGCCGCGCAGGGTGTCGCTGATCGGCGAGTAGTGCAGCAGCCCGACGCGGACGTCGGCACCGTCGAGCTCGGCGACGGCGCTGCGGAACCTGTCGGCCAGTTCCACGGTGTGCCCGGCGAACTGCTTCATCTCCGGCTCACCGAACGCGCTCGCGCACTTGCCCGCGAAACCCCCGCCGAATCCCTTGGTCCCCGCCACACCGAGCCGCGCCCCGTCCACCTCGAGGACGACCGACTCACCCTCGAGCATGACGATGCCCCGGTCGCGGAGCAGTTCGGTGATCTCGTCCGCGGCGTCGCTGTGGTAGTCGTGATTGCCGAGTACACCGACGACGGGCACCGGCAGGTCGCCGAACTCGTCGGCGACGACGCGCGCCTCGTCGACGGTGCCGTGCCGGGTGAGATCACCGGCGAGCAGCAGCACGTCGGCATGCTCGTGCAGGTGTTCGAGGGCGGGCCGCAGATGGCCGCGGGCGTCCTCGGCCAGGTGTACGTCGCCGACGGCGGCAATCCTCATCGCAGTTCCTCCACCGAGGTTCCGGGGTCGCGCGAGTCGACCACGTGCACGTCGTTGTGGACGGTGACGTCCGGTAGCTGTTCCTGCACCACCAGGGTCAGCGCGTCGCGGCGTGCGGCGCTGGCGACCTCGCCGGTCAGGTACACGTCGGTGCCGCGGATCGTGACGCGCACGCCCTGTTCGGCGGTGCGGGGATCCTCGGCCAGGGCGCGGTGCAGGTGCGCCACCACATACTGCGGGTGATCCTGCTCCGGGTGTTCGTGACTCATCGCCGGACCTCCGAGCCGGGTTCGATGATGCCCAGGTCGGCGAGCAGGCCGAGGAAGGCGCGGGCGTACGGCGACGCCGCCGTGGCGGTGGCCACCTGGGCCCAGTCCACCTGCTCGCGCAGGGCGCGGGCGATGCGCAGCAGCGGCGCGAAGTCGCAGCGGTGCGCGTCGAGCACGTTGAGCTTGTCGCTCATCAGGTCGGTGCCGCTGATCACCGGCGCCGCGGTCGGGCCGATGCGCATCCACTGGGCGCGGGCGAGCATCGAATCGTCGACGTCCCGGTCGTTGGGGCGGAAGATCAGGTCCACGAGATGCTCCCCCTCGTAGACCTTGCTCAGCCAGTTCTCGGGCGGATCGACCGGACGCATGCCGGCGGCGACGAGCGCCTCCCGCGCGGCGTCCACGTCCCGGGGGCGGACGAACAGGTCCACGTCGTGGTCGGACGCGGGCCCACCGCGCGCGTACACCGCGCATCCACCGCCGACCGCGAACGGCACCCCGGCTTCGTTGAGGGTGTTCGCCGCCTTGGTCAGCACCTGCAGCAGCTGGGTCTCCTTGACCGACTCGTCCGGCGAACCCGCGACGTCGACCGTCGCGGCGTCGGGGCTGTGGGGCTGTGCGTTGGTCATGGGTGGCGGGTACCCGCGCGCCGACGGCTCACACCTGACCGGGCACTCGTCCCGTCACGAAGCCGAACCGCTCGGCGAGCTCGAGGCGCGTGGTGTCGGCGTCGGTGTGCAGCACGCCGGCGATGCCGATCCGCGCCGCCCCGTCGAGGTTCTGCTGCAGGTCGTCGACCATCACGGCCTGCTCGGGCGCCACCCCCAGCCGCTCGCACGCGAGGGCGTAGATGCGGCGCGACGGCTTGCGGATGCCGATCTCGGCGGAGATCACCACCTCGTCCGCGAGCGCGGCCAGGTCGAAGCCAGCATAGCAGTCCCGGCCGAAGGCGTTGGACACCAATGCGACCGGCACGCCGGCCGCCCGGAGGTCGTCGACGAGGGCCACCGTCCGGTCGTCGCGCCGCATCCCGGCCTGCATCCGGGCGGCGAGTCCCTCCGCGGTCACGGCCGCCCCGTGGGCGCGCAACCGCTCGGCGAAGCCCTGCTCGAACTCCTCCGCGTCGATGCGCCCCGACTCGTGCTCGGCGAGCAGCCCGCGCGAGATCGGGTCGCCGCCGAGCAGCCGCAGCGGCAGTCCCGGATCGCCGAGTGTCGCGCCGAACTCCTCGAACGCGGCGAACACGCTCGTGGTGATCACCCCGCCGAAGTCGACCAGGACGGCGGTGCGTTCGGAGATGGGTGCAGCGAGGTTCATTCCGCCCGGCCTTCCGCGCGTCCGGCGCCGACCGCCGCGGCGCGCTCGGTGTGGAACCGCACCATGCCCTCCTGCGCGACGGCGGCGACCAGTCGTCCGGCCGTGTCGAAGATCTGTCCCTGGATCAGGGCGCGCCCCGATTCGGACGACGGCGACACCTGATCGAACAGCAGCCATTCGTCCACCCGGAACGGCCGCAGGAACCACACGGCGTGATCGAGGGACGCTCCCTGGATCGGCCTGTCGGGATGCGGTAGGACGGCGATGTCGAGCAGCGCCATGTCGCTGCAGTACGTCAGGGCGCAGGCGTGCAGGACCGGGTCGTCCGGCAGGGGGGTGCGGTGCCGTATCCACAGCCGCCGGCGCGACGGCACGTCGGGCGTGGCCTCGTCCGCAGGGAGCCAGCGGCGCTCCCAGTCGTCCCATTCCGGGAAGTCGTACCACGCGGCCCACGGGCGGCCGTTCTCCGCGATCTCTTCCGGTCCGGCCGTCGCCGGCATGGCCGCCTGATGGGTGTACCCGTCGTCGCCGCGGTGGAACGAGGCGGTCAGTGTGAACACCGTCTCGCCGTCCTGGACCGCGGTGACGTACCGGGTGCGGAAGCTGCCACCGTCCCGCACGGCGTCCACCCGATAGTCGGTGGGGTCGAGCGGCCGGCCGGGGCGCAGGAAGTGCCCGTGCACCGAGTGCACGCCGAACTCGGGCGGCACGGTCCGTGCCGCCGCGGAAAGCGCCTGCCCGGCGACCTGGCCGCCGAAGGTCCGCTCCATCTCGGTCGGCACCGGGTCGGCGCGGAACGTCGCCGGGGCGATCTCGCGCAGGCCCAGAACCTCGTCGATGCTCGGCACGTGTTTCCCTCCTCGGGTCAGGACGACGCGACCCTGCGCATCTCGCGGCGCAGGATCTTCCCGCTGGTGGTCTTGGGCAGCTCGTCCAGGATCTCGACCGACCGCGGGGCCTTGTAGGTGGCCAGCCGGTCGCGGCACCACGCCACCAGCTCGTCCGGGTCGACGTCCTGGTCCGGGCGCAGGCTCACGAACGCAGCGACCGACTCGCCGCGGTAGGAGTCGGGCACGCCGACGACCGCGGCCTCGCGGACCGCCGGATGCCGGTAGAGCACGTCCTCCACCTCGCGGGGCCAGACCTTGAACCCGGAGGCATTGATCATGTCCTTCTTGCGGTCGACCACGTACACCCAGCCCTGTGCGTCCATGAAGCCGACGTCACCGGTCAGCAGCCGCCCGCCCGGGATGGATTCGGCGGTGGCCTCGGGCAGGTTCCAGTAGGCGGGGACGACCATGGGACCCTCGACGGCGATCTCCCCGACCTCGCCCGGTCCGAGGTCCTTGCCGTCCTCGTCGACGATGCGCACCATCGCGGTGGGCAGCGGCAGGCCGATCGACAGCGTGCCCGAGTCCGGATCCACCGGCGCCTCGCGGCCGGAGGGCACGACGACACAGGGCGCGCTGGTCTCCGTCAGGCCGTAACCGTTGCGGATGTAGAGGCCGGTCCGCTCGCGGAAGCGCTCGACGATGGCCGGTGGCAGCGGCGCGCCACCGGAGTTGAGGGTCAGGAGCGACTCGAACGCGTCCGACGAGAACGACGGATGCGCCAGCAGCGCCATGTACGCGGTCGACGGGCCGACCATGAACGCGGGCCGCTCCCGCTTCAGGACGTCGAGCACCACCCCGGCGTCGAAGCGGTAGGCCAGCACCAGCGGACCGGCCAGATCCACCGCGGTGAGCAACTGGACGACCATCCCGGTGATGTGGAACAGCGGCGCGAGAGCGAAGATCGGCGAACCCGCCGGAATCTCGTCGTACAGGCGCAGCAGTACGCAGTTGACGGTGAGGTTCGCGTGGGTGTTGGTGGCGCCCTTGGGCAGTCCGCTCGTCCCGGACGTGTAGGAGACGAGCGCGATGTCGTCGGGGACCAGGCCCGGATCGGGGACGGGGCGGCCCGCCCACTCGCGGGCGACCTCCAGTAGGTCGGGGACGCCCGGCGTACGGCGGCGCTCGACGCCCGCGAAGAGCCGCTCGTCGTTCCGGGTCTGCAGGTCCAGTTCGCTCGCGGTCAGCGCGATCGTCACGCCCGCCCCGGCGGCCCGCTCCGCCACCCGGTCCGCCCACGCCTGTTCGCCGCACACGACGGCGACGACGCCGGCGTCGGTGAGGATGTGGTCGAGTTCGTCCTTGTACATCGGGTTCAGCGGCACCACCGCGCCGCCGGCCTTCCACGCGCCGAACAGCGCGAGGACGAACTGCGGCACGTTCTGCAGGTACACGGCCAGCCGGTCGCCCCTGCGGAAGCCGTGTTCGAGCAGGTAGGCCGCCACGCCGTCGGTCAACTCGTCGACTTCCCGATAGGTCAGCGTCGCACCGAGATACGTGATCGCCGGCCCGTCCGGCGCGGCGGCGACGGCGTCGGCGAACACCTCGAGCGTGGTCCGCCGCGGGACGGGTCCGACCTCGGCCACGCGGGGATCGTACTGGGCCATCCAGGGCCTGTCGTCGTACCAGCTCATCGTGGCGGCACCTGTCCTTTCGTGTGTTGTTGCAGCGCAATCGTTTCGGTCACGAGACCGGCAGGCCGACGAGGTCCGCCAGCCGGGCACGGTGCCGGGACGGGACGCCGAGCGCGAGCTGATCGGCCTTGGCCCGCTTGAGGTAGAGATGCGCCGGGTACTCCCAGGTCATGCCGAGGCCGCCGTGCAACTGGATGCACTCCTCGGCAGCGTGGACGGCGACGTCGCTGCAGTAGGACTGGGCGACCGCCGCCGCGATCGCGGTGTCGTCGTCGCCGCGTGCGTACGCGTCGGCCGCGTACCGGGCGGCCGACAGCGCCGCGCCCACCTCGAGCCACAGATCGGCGAGCCGGTGCTTGATCGCCTGGTACGAACCGACGGCGCGGCCGAACTGGCGGCGCTCCTTGACGTAGGCGACGGTGGTCTCGAGGCACCACTGGGCCACGCCGAGCTGCTCGGAGGCGAGCAGCACCGCCCCGCACTGCAGCGCCTCGGTCACCGCGGCGGCCGCGTCGCCGCCGTCGACGCGGGTGGAGGCGGCCCCGGCGAACTCGACGTCGGCGATCGGCCGGGTCATGTCCAGCGACAGCACCGGGGTCACCGTGACGCCGGCGGCGTCCGACCGGACGGTGTGCAGTTCGAGGCCGTCCGGCCCCGCGACGGGGACGACGAGGACGTCGGCCTCGTGTGCCCCGGCGACGCTGGTGACCCGTCCGGTCAGGCCGTCGGCCGTGCGACGCACCCCGGTGATCGCGGCGTCCGGCGCCGTCGACAACGGCACGACGAGGGCGCCGGTCGCGGCGCCCTCCGCGAGGGCCGGCACGGTCCCGGTGTCGCCGGCGCGCAGCAGCGCGACGGTGGCGAGCACCGCGCTCGACAGGTACGGCATCGGCGCGGCGGCCCGGCCGATCTCCTCCATGACGACCGCGGCCTCGCGGGTGCTCGCGCCGGCGCCGCCGAGCGACTCGGGCACCAGCAGCCCCGCCAGCCCGAGTTCGGCGGCGACCGTCTTCCACACGCCCGAGAAGTCGGCGGGCGCGACGTCGTACGCGGTCACCACGACGGACGGTGGGCAGCGGTCGGTGAGCACGCGACGGACGCTGTCCCGCAGGGCGTCCTCGGTGTCGGAGTACAGCAGGTCGGTCATCGCGCCAGGTCCTTCCACGGAATGTCCTTGTCCACACGGTGTTCCGGCGGCAGCCCGAGTACCCGCTCGGCGACGACGTTGCGCAGGATCTCCGACGTGCCGCCCTCGATCGAGTTGCCCTTGGCGCGCAGATACCGGTATCCGGGTTCACGGCCGGTGAAGTCCACCGCCTCAGGCCGGCGCAGGGTCCAGTCGTCGTATCGGAGGCCGTCCTCGCCGTGCAACTCCACCTCGAATCCCGACACGGTCTGGGCGAGGCGGGCGAACGCGAGCTTCATGCCGGAGCCCTCCGGACCGGGCTGGCCCGCGGCGAGCTGCTGGCGCAGGCGTTCTCCGGTCAGCCGGGTCACCTCCGCCTCCACCCACAGCCGCATCAGCTGGTCGTGCCGCGCCGGGTCGCGCAGCTCGGGACGCTCGCGCCACGTCGCGGCGACCTTGCCGATCATGCCGCCCTCGCGGGGCGCGCCGGAGCCGATCGCGACGCGTTCGTTGTTGAGGGTGGTCGTGGCGACGCGCCAGCCCTGCCCCTCGTCGCCGAGCCGGTTGGCGTCGGGTACCCGCACGTCGGTGAGGAACACCTCGTTGAACTCGGCCTCGCCGGTGATCTGCCGCAGGGGCCGCACGTCGACGCCCGGATCGCTCATGTCCAGCAGGAAGTACGTCAAGCCGGCGTGCTTGGGCACGCTCGGGTCGGTGCGGGCCACCAGGATCGCCATCTGCGCGTTCTGCGCGCCCGACGTCCACACCTTCTGGCCGTTGACGATCCAGTCGTCGCCGTCGCGGACCGCGCGGGTCGCGACGGCGGCCAGGTCGGAGCCGGCGCCGGGCTCGCTGAACAGCTGGCAGTAGATGTGCCGTCCGGTGTAGAGGGGACGCAGGAACCGGCGTTTCTGCTCCTCGGTGCCGAACGCCGCGATGGTGGGCGCGGCCATGCCCAGGCCGATGCCGTTGCGGCCCGCGGCGGGCCGGGGTGCTCCGGCGGCGGCCAGTTCGGCCTCGACCTGCGCCTGGTGACTCTGCGACAGGCCGAGTCCGCCGTGGCCCGGCGGGAAGTGCACCCAGGCGAGACCCGCGTCGAACCGAGCGCCGAGGAAGTCCTCCGGCCCGGTCGTGCTCGGATCATACTGGTCCAGAAGATGTTTCACGCGCCCGGAGAGGTCGCGCGAGGTCGTCTGCTCGTCGGGGGACATCGTCGTCTCCTGCGTGTCGAGGGTGGTGGGGGCGTCAGATGCCGGCTTCGTCGGCGATCTCGCGGGCCTTGTGGACGAGAGCGTCGATGCGCGCGACCGTGGGAGTGCCGGCCGCGGCCTTGTTCTGCGGTTCGTCGAGGGCGCGGCGCATCACACCCTCCGCGATCACCGCCACCTTCCACAGCCCCAGCGCGTGCCAGAACTTCAGCGCCGCCGGGTCGCGGCCCGTCTCGTCCAGGTAGACGGCGGCGAGTTCGGCGCGGCTCGGGAAGCCCTCGAGGGTGGAGGCGGGGAAGTCGCCGCCGGTGTCCTCCCCCGGCTCGGGCCAGTACGCGAACAACGACCCGACGTCGGCGAGGGGGTCGCCGACGGTGGACAGTTCCCAGTCCAGCGCGGCGACGACGTCACCGCTCTCGCACGAGGTGATGACGTTGCGCAGGTGGAAATCACCGTGCACCAAGGTGATTTCGTGCTGTGGCGGCACGGCGGCCAGGAGCCGGCGGGTCAGGTCGTCGAGTTCGGGCAGCTCGCGGGTCTTCGACTTCTCCCACTGGCCGGCCCAGCGGTGCAGCTGCCGCTCCGCATACGGCTTGGGGCGGGCGAGGGCGTCGAGCCCCGTACGTTCGAGGTCCACGGCATGGATCCGGCCGAGCGTCCGCGCGAGCGACAGCCCGATCCGGCGGCGGCGCTCCGGCGTCAGGGATTCGGCGACGGACATCCGGTCCACCACCTGTCCGTCGACGAACTCCATGAGCACCAGCGGCACGTCACTGAATGCCGGATCGTCGGTGAGCCCGAACACCTTCGGCGTCGGCACGTCGGTGCCCTCGAGCGCGGAGAGGATGCGGGCCTCGCGCGCGACGTCGTGCGCGGACGCCAGTAGGTGCCCGAGCGGCGGTCGCCGCAGCACCCACCGGCGGCCGTCGCCGTCCTGCACCAGGTAGGTCAGGTTCGACTGTCCGAGCCCGATGCGGTCGAAGGTCAGCGGCGCGGTGTGCTCGATGCCGAGGTCGCCGAACCAGCGCAGGATCGCGTCCGGGTCGATGCCGACGGTTTCACGCAGGGGCATGGGCACTCCCGGGCAGGGCGGCGAACGCGGGGGCGCGCCGCTCGAGGTGACTGGCGACGCCCTCGGCGACGTCGGGACCGCGGAAGGCCTCGCGCATCAGGCGGTCCGCGGCGGCGAGCGCGTCCGGGTAGGACCGGTCGGCGTCGTCGCGCAGCTGCTGCTTGATCGTCGCCATCGACCGCGGCGAGCAGTGCGCGGCGAGGTCGGTCGCGTAGGCGACGGCGGCGTCGACGACGTCGCCGGTGGTGACGAGATGGTCGAGCAGGCCGATCCGGTGGGCCTCGTCCGCGTCGACCATACGGCTCGACAGGAGCAGGTCCGTGGCGCGGCTGTGGCCCACGAGGCGGGGCAGCAGCCAGCTGATGCCGTACTCGGCGATGAGCCCGCGGCGCGCGAACGCGGTGGTGAACCGGGCGGTCGGGTCGCCGAAGCGGACGTCGCAGTAGAGAGCCTCGACCAGGCCGAGTCCCGCGACGGGTCCACGGATCGCGGCGACGAGCGGTGTGCGGACCCGCAGCGGGAAGTCGCGCGGGCGTGGCCGCATCAGGTCGTCGTCCGACGCGTCGGCGACGTGGCGCAGGTCGTCGAGGTCGGCGCCGGAGCAGAATCCGCGGCCGGCACCGGTGACGACGACGGCCCGCACCTGCGGGTCGTCGTCGGCCTCGGCGAGCAGGTCGAAGTAGCGGTCCTCGAGCGCGTTGCTCCAGGCGTTGAGCTTGGCCGGCCGGTTGAGGGTGAGCAGGGCGACGGGGCCGCGCCGCTCGGTCAGGACCAGGTCGTCGGTGGTGGCCACGCCGCGGGTCGCCGCGGCGGGTGCGTCGGTCATCCGGGTGCTCCTTCACAGCAGGGAGTCACGTAACTTGACGTCAGATTCAAGTTGCTGAGCGCTCGCATAGTTTGCGCCCGAGGCGGTGTGATGTCAATCGCTCGGGCCATCCGGATGTGACCGGGGCAGGCGGCCCGGGCCACGGTCGGCGCGGGCTCGACGGGGCTTGCCCGATCCCCGAGTCCCGGGTCGCCGGCGGGCGGAGGACCCGGTCAGGGCCCAACGGCGTCTGGGGCGCGTGGACCGCGCCCCGAATTTCCCCGGTGGTCCGGCACGGCACGTACCGATCGGTGCGCGAGGCGAGTAAGCATGAGGGATCCGCACCGGATCCGAACGAGCAGAGAGGGCGCGATGGCTCAGGTGGATGCCGCGAGCGAGCCGATCGGCCTCGACGCAGCGCGCGTCACCGCGTGGTTCGTCGAGCACCTCCCGGACGTCGCACCCCCGTTGCACTTCGAACTGATCACCGGAGGCCGGTCCAACCTCACCTACCGGGTCCGTGACGAGGCGGGGACGCGTTGGGTCCTGCGCCGGCCGCCGACCGGGGAACTGCTCTCCTCCGCCCACGACGTCGTGCGGGAGTGGCGCATCCTCGACCTGCTCGCCGGCGGCCCGGTGCCGGTGCCGCCGGTGACGGGCTGCTGCACCGACCGGTCGGTGACGGGGGCGGACTTCTACGTCATGAAGCACGTCGAGGGCATCGTCCTCGACGATGCCGAGACGGTCGCCGCGATCCCCCGGCCGAACCGACCGACCGCCTCCCGCAGCATCGTGGACACCCTCGCGGTGATCCACGCGGTGGACACCACGACCGGACCGCTGGCGCAACTGCGCAAACCGGGCAGCTACCTCGAGCGCCAATTTCGGCGCTGGAGCCGTCAGCTCACCGCCGGCGGTGTCGGTCCCGGGCCCGTGTGGGACGTCCACGAGCTCCTGACCCGGAAACTGCCCGCCGAACGGTGGACCGGGTTGGTGCACGGCGACTTCCGGCCGGGCAACCTGCTGATCGGGACCGACGGGCAGGTGCGCGCGGTTCTGGACTGGGAGCTGTGGACCATCGGCGACGTGATGGCCGACCTCGGGTGGCTCACCGCCACCTGGGCGTCGGCCGACGTGATCGGCTGGGCGCCCGATCCCGCCGACGGTTTCCTCGACGTCGACACGGTCGCCTCCCGGTACGCCGACACGACCGGCCGTGACCTCGACGACCTGCGGTATCACCAGGGCTTCGCGCTGTGGAAGCTCGCAGCCATCGCGGAGGGTGTGGCGGCGAGGTTCCGCGCCGGCGCGATGGGCGATCAGGAGGTCGACATCGACGCCCTCGCACAGCGTCCGGCGCAGCTGGCCGAGATGGCCCGCGCGGTGCTCACGGGGCGAGGGCCGGGCTGACGCGACGCGAGTGCGGGCGGTGCGGCGGCCCGATCCGGGTGCGCGTCCGGACGATCGTCCCTCACCCGGACCGCCGGGGGCGGTGGCGCAGCAACTGGGTGAGACGATGCGCCTGCCGGAGCAGCAGTTCCCCGAGTTCGGGACGACGGTCGGCGCGGAAACGGCTCTCCACCCCGGTGATGCTCAGCGCCCAGGCCGGCGCGTCCCGGTGGTCGAAGACGGCGGCCCCCATCCCCCAGCTTCCCTCCACGAGCAGGGCGGGATTGGTGGAGTAGCCGGCCAGGCGCGTCGCGGCGATCCGTTCCTCGACGGCCTGCCGGCTGTGGTCCGGCCCCCACCCGGCGGTCAGGTCGGTACGGGACAGATACTCGTCGATGTCGCGGTCGGACAGGTGGGACAGGATGACGAGCCCCGCGGACGCGACACCGAGGGGCAGCCGGATCCCGACGTGGAGGACGTGGGAACGCAGCGGGAAGCTGCCCTCCTCGCTGGCGAGGCACACGGTCTCGTCCCCGCGCCGGGCGGACAGGAAGGCGCTCTCGCCGGTCTCCCGTGCGAGGTCGCGCAGGATGTCGCGGGCGAGGTCGGTGATGTCGTAACGGCCGGCCGCCAGCGAGCCGAGCAGGTACAGCTCGGGCCCCAGCGACCATCGACCGGTCTTCGGGTCGCGGTCGACGAGGCCCTCGTCGGTGAGCGAAGTCAGCAGGCGGTGCGCCGTCGGGCGCGCGAGGTTCGTCGCCCGGGCCAGATCCGAGGTCGACGAGCCGGTGGGCTCGTGCCCGGCGATCGCGCGCAGCAGCGCGCTGACGCGGCCGATCACGTGGGGTCTCTGTGCCTCCTCCATGACACGAGAATACGTCCACTCAGTGAACGCCGTCGAAATCGACGTTCCGATGGGCGAGCAATCTCGAATGCGCCGCTCGCAAGGCCTTGAAATCGGCAAACACAGAGCATGTAGTGGTACTCGACCGATGCGTCATCGTCCATTGAATGAACGCATCCTGCACCGGGGTCCGGAGGGACCGAAGTCTCGAGAAGGGGTCTGTGATGGGAACGAAAGTGTTCGACACGCCCGCGGCCGCCGTCGCGGACGTGTCCGACGGCGCGACGATCGCCGTCGGCGGGTTCGGGTTGTGCGGCATCCCCGACGCCTTGATCCGCGCGCTGGTCGAGTCCGGCGTCGGTGATCTCGAGGTGTTCTCCAACAACTGCGGCGTCGACGACCACGGCCTGGGCCTGCTGCTGAACGCGCGCCAGATCCGCCGGGTCACCGCCTCCTACGTCGGGGAGAACAAGGAGTTCGCCCGCCAGTATCTCGCCGGTGAGCTCGAGGTCGAGCTCACCCCGCAGGGCACCCTCGCCGAGCGGCTGCGCGCCGGTGGCGCCGGCATCCCCGCGTTCTTCACCCCGGCGGGTGTCGGCACCCCCGTCGCGGACGGCGGACTGCCGTGGCGGTACCACGTCGACGGCTCGGTGGCCGTGGCCTCCCCGCCGAAGGAGACCCGGGCCTTCGGCGACAAGCGGTACGTGATGGAGGAGGGCATCACCGCCGACTTCGCGCTGGTGCACGCCGTCAAGGGCGACACCGCCGGCAACCTGATCTTCGACAAGACGGCGATGAACTTCAACCCGCTGGCCGCGATGGCCGGGAAGGTCACGATCGCGCAGGTCGAGGAACTCGTCGAGCCCGGCGAGCTCGATCCCGCGCAGGTGCACCTGCCGGGAATCTTCGTGCAGCGCATCGTCGAAACCGGTCCGCAGGACAAGCGGATCGAGAAGCGGACAGTCCAGGCAACGGAAGGGGCGGCACGATGACCGGCACCAAGGGATGGACCCGAGACCAGATGGCGGCCCGCGCGGCCGCGGAGATGATCGACGGCGAGTACGTCAACCTGGGCATCGGGCTGCCGACGCTCATCCCCGGTCATCTTCCGCCGGACGTGCAGGTGACGCTGCACTCGGAGAACGGCATCCTCGGCACCGGCCCGTACCCGACCGAGGAGAACGTCGACCCGGACCTGATCAACGCGGGCAAGGAGACGGTCACCGTCAATCCCGGTGCCGCATTCTTCGATTCGGCATTGTCGTTCGGCATGATCCGCGGCGGGCACATCGACACCGCCGTGCTCGGCGGCATGCAGGTCTCCCGGACCGGCGACCTGGCCAACTGGATGGTTCCCGGCAAGATGGTCAAGGGCATGGGCGGCGCCATGGACCTGGTGCACGGCGCCAGCCGCGTCATCGTGGTCATGGAACACACCGACCGCGACGGCAATTCGAAGATCGTCGACACGTGCTCCCTGCCCCTCACCGGCCAGGGTGTCGTCGACCGGATCATCACCGACCTCGCGGTGATCGACGTCGTCGGCGACGGGACCCTCGCGCTGCGCGAGCTCGCGCCGGGCGTGACCGTCGACGACGTCGTTGCGGCCACCGCGGCGCCGCTCGAGATCCGCATCGACGAGCTCGTCTGAGAGAAGTAGTCGAATACCACTGCTCGACAACAAGATCGGAGACCCCATCGTGACCAGTTCTGTCATCGTTGCCGGAGCCCGGACCCCGATGGGGCGTCTGCAGGGCGCCCTGAAGGACCTCTCCGGTTCGGACCTCGGCGGGGTCGCCATCGCCGGTGCCCTCGCCAAGGCCGGGGTGGCCCCGGAGCAGGTCGAGTACGTGATCATGGGTCAGGTGCTCACCGCCGGCGCCGGCCAGATCCCGGCCCGGCAGGCCGCCGTGGCCGCCGGCATCCCGATGGACGTGCCCGCCCTGACCGTGAACAAGGTGTGCCTGTCCGGCATCGACGCGATCGCGCTGGCCGACCAGCTCATCCGCGCCGGCGAGTTCGACATCGTCGTCGCCGGCGGCCAGGAGTCGATGAGCCGGGCCCCGCACCTGCTCGAGCACTCCCGGGCCGGGTTCAAGTACGGCGATGTGACCCTGCGCGACCACATGGCCTTCGACGGGCTGCACGACATCTTCACCGACCAGGCCATGGGCAACCTCACCGAGGCCGCCAACACCGGCACCCGGTTCGTCTCCCGTGCCGAGCAGGACGCCGTCGCCGCCGCCAGCCACCAGCGGGCGGCCCGCGCGCAGAAGGACGGGCTGTTCGACGCGGAGATCGTGCCGGTGTCGATCCCGCAGCGCCGCGGCGAGCCGGTCGTGGTCACCGCCGACGAGGGCATCCGCCCGGAGACCACCGCCGAGTCGCTGGCGGCACTGCGGCCGGCGTTCGCGAAGGACGGCACCGTCACCGCCGGGTCGGCCTCGCAGATCTCCGACGGGGCGGCCGCGGTGGTGGTGATGAGCCGGGCCAGGGCCGAACAGTTGGGTCTGTCCTGGCTCGCCGAGATCGGCGCGCACGGGGTGGTCGCCGGCCCGGACTCGACGCTGCAGTCCCAGCCGGCCCGGGCGATCGCCAAGGCCTGCGCCCGGGAGGGCCTGGACCCGGCCGGGCTGGACCTGGTGGAGATCAACGAGGCGTTCGCCGCGGTCGGGATCGCCTCCGGCCGCGAGCTGGGGCTGGACCCGGCCCGGATCAACGTCAACGGCGGCGCCATCGCGCTGGGCCACCCGCTGGGGATGTCCGGGGCCCGGATCGTGCTGCACCTGGCGCTCGAACTGGCCCGCCGCGGCGGCGGTGTCGGGGCCGCGGCCCTGTGCGGCGGCGGCGGCCAGGGCGACGCCCTCATCGTCCGCGTCCCCAAGGCGTAGGACCCGCGACCTCGAGGATCCGTCGAGGACCGTCACGTTCGGGCGGAGGCGACACGATCGCCTCCGCCCGAACGCGTGTCCGGGGACCCTGTCGCGCGCCGGCCGGCGCGCGACGCGGTCGACCGGGTATGCGGGACAGAGCTTGAAGTGCGAATGTCCCCTCGCTCCGAGATAAGGCGGCGGCCAGCGCGTCCGGGTTGGCGAGGATGAGGGCGATCCCGTCGCTGTCGCTGTCGGATTCGACCTCGGTGTGCGCATGCCCCCAGGCCCGAATAGGAATCGAAAGATACTGTTCGGCAACGGTTCCGAACGTCATCGGTGAACCCGCTCGGGAGCCGAACCGGTCACCGCGGCACCGAGCGCGCGGGACATCCGCGCACTCTCGAACACCGTCGGTGCCCGTAGCAGAGCCAGGACGACGGAGGCGAGCGAGTACTCCGCGCCGGCGGGCAGGTGCCGCACAGCCCCCGCTGCCCCGCACACGGTGACGGTCAGCGCGGCGACCGCGACTCCGATGCCGGCGCCGCGAGCGTGAGGAGATGCGCCGAGAATGCCGCGTTCACCACGACGGCCGCGACGACATCACGAGAGGCGCCCGCGGGTTCTCAGCGGTCGACGACGGTGGTGTCGAAGTGGTAGCGCGACGCGCGGTAGCAGTGACTACCGAACTCCACGGCGGTTCCCGAGTCGTCGTACGCGGTGCGGTTCATGGTGAGCAGGGGCGCGCCCGTCTTCTCGTCGAGCAGGCCGGCCTCCTCGCGGGTGGCCGCTCGCGCTCCGATGCGCTGGCGGGCCAGCCGGATGTGCACGCCGCGCGCACGAAGCGACTGATAGAGGCCGTGATCCTCGAGTTCGTCCGCATCCGGCGCGATCGCGACCGGGAGGTGGTTGTTCATGATCGCCAGCGGTTCCCCGTTGGTACACCGCAGCCGGCGGATCGACACCACCTCCGCGTCCGGCCCGAGATTGAGTTCGAGCGCGACCTCCTCGGCCGGAGGGCCCACCCGATAGTCGAGGAGCTTCGTGGTGGGGGTCTGCCCCGCGCGGGCGAGGTCGTCGAACAGGCTGGTCAGCTCCACGGGACGGTGGACGGGACTCTGGACGACCTGCGTGCCGACCCCGCGCTTGCGTACCAGCAGACCCTTGTCGACGAGTTCCTGGATGGCGCGCCGGGTGGTCGGGCGGGACAGATTGAGCCGCTGCGCCAGCGCGAGCTCGTTCTCGAACCGGTCGCCGGGGGCGAGATCCCCACCAAGGATGGCCTTTTCGATGGCCTGGGCAAGCTGGAAGTACAGCGGTACCGGGCTCGAACGGTCGAGCTCGACTGCGAGCTGTGCACTCACGGACCACTCCGATCTCCAGCGAGGCGGCCCGGCGGACCGCGGATTCAGCTGATGTGTATGTAAACACGGACATACGCTTGATTGCAAGTCAATATGTCAGGACAAAGCATTGACACGTGCCGGTGACATGGCGCACAGTTTCTGTGGACGCCGCGATCCCCGCGGACTGCCACCATCATCTTTCGGGAGTGCAGCCTTGACCACCACGCAGACGCAGACCGAGCGCCCGCTGGACGTGCTCGCCATCGGACGCAGCGGCGTCGACATCTACCCGCTCCAGACCGGCGTCGGACTGGAGGACGTGTCGACCTTCGGCAAGTTTCTCGGCGGCAGCGCCGCGAACGTGGCCGTTGCCGCGGCCCGGCTCGGGCGCAGCAGCGCCCTGATTTCCGGGATCGGCGCCGACCCGTTCGGCCGGTTCGTCCGCGCCGAACTCGAGCGGCTCGGCGTCCGGACCCGGCACCTGATCACCGACGGCCGCTACCCCACCCCGGTCACCTTCTGTGAGATCTTCCCGCCCGACGACTTCCCGCTCTACTTCTACCGCCGTCCGTCGGCTCCCGATCTGCAGATCCAGCCCGAACACCTCGACCTCGAGGCCGTCCGCACCGCGCGGCTGTTCTGGGCGACGGTGACCGGACTGTCCGAAGAACCCAGCCGCAGTGCACATTTCGCCGCCTGGGAGGCGCGCGGCCGAATCCGGAACACGGTCCTCGACCTGGACTACCGGCCGATGTTCTGGGATTCCCCGGCGGCCGCCACCGAGCAGGTCCAGCGGGCACTGCAGCACGTCACCGTCGCCGTCGGCAATCGTGAGGAGTGCGAGATCGCCGTCGGCGAGACCAATGCGCACCGCGCGGCCGACGCCCTGCTCGACCTCGGCGTCGAGCTCGCGATCGTCAAGCAGGGCCCGAAAGGCGTGCTCGGCAAGACCCGCTCGCAGTCGGTGACCGTCGCGCCCAACCCCGTGGACGTCGTCAACGGCCTCGGTGCGGGCGACGCGTTCGGCGGCTCGCTGATCAACGGACTGCTCGCCGGGTGGCCGCTCGAGAAGACCCTGCGCTACGCCAACGCCGCAGGCGCCATCGTGGCCTCCCGCCTCGAATGCTCCACCGCCATGCCCACCGCGGACGAGGTCGCCCACCTCGCCGACGCGACCGCCACGGAGGCCGTCGATGTCTGAGAATTCCACCCTGCCGTCGACCCCGCCCCAGCGGACCTACGGCGAGATCACCGAGCTGCGCGCCGAGGATCCGGGCGCCATCGAACGGGCCTGGGCCGCGCGGGCCACCCGGCCCGCGACGCGCGGCGACGGGCGCCTGATGATCGTCGCCGCCGACCACCCCGCCCGCGGCGCCCTGGCCGTCGGCGACCGGCCCACCGCCATGAACAGCCGCACCGACCTGCTCGACCGGCTCCGCACCGCGCTGGCGGACCCGGGCGTCGACGGCGTGCTCGCCACCTCCGACATCCTCGACGACCTCGTGCTGCTCGGCGCGCTCGAGGACAAGGTGGTCTTCTCCTCGATGAACCGCGGCGGGCTCGCCGGCGCCACCTTCGAATTCGACGACCGGATGACCGGCGCGACCGCCGCGTCGACCGCCCGGTACCGCATGAACGGCGCGAAGATGCTCTGCCGGGTGGCGCTCGACGATCCCGGCACCCTGTCGATGATGACCGAGTGTGCCCGGGCCGTCGACGAACTCGCCGACCACGGCCTGATCGCTATGCTCGAGCCGTTCCTCTCCCGGCGCGTCGACGGCAAGGTCCGCAACGACCTGTCGCCCGACGCGGTCATCAAGTCGATCCACATCCTGCAGGGCATCGGATCCACCTCCGCCTACACCTGGATGAAACTGCCCGTGGTCGACGAGATGGAGCGGGTCATGGACGCCACCACGCTGCCGACCCTGCTGCTCGGCGGGGACCCCAGCGATCCCGACACCGCCTTCGCCGCCTGGGAGAAGGCGCTGGGCCTGCCGTCCGTGCGCGGCCTCGTCGTCGGGCGCACCCTGCTGTACCCGCACGACGACGACGTCGCCGGCGCCGTCGCGACCGCCGTCTCGCTGGTGCGGTGAGCGCCGTGAACAGCAAGTACTACCTGCCCGCCCGCTCCACCGGCGAGGCCCCGTTCACCGTGGCCGTCACCCCCGGGACCGCCGGGTGGTCCGAATCCAGCCTGTGGGTCGTCGAACTCGGCCCCGGCGAGCACGTCGAGCACCGGTCCGGCGACGACGAGATCCTCGTCGTGCCGCTGTCCGGCTCCGCCGAGGTGCGCTGCGCCGACGAGACGGTGACGCTCGCCGGCCGCCGGAGCGTCTTCGACGGCCCCACCGACTTCGCCTACGTCGGCGTCGACAGCTCCTTCCGGGTCGCGAGCGCGGCCGGTGGCCGCTTCGCGCTCTGCGGTGCCCGCGCCACCCGCCGGATGCCGTTCCGGTACGTCCCGGCCGCCGACGTCCCCGTCGAACTGCGCGGCGCGGGCAACTGCAGCCGTCAGGTGCACAACTTCGGCACCGCGGATGTCTTCGACGCCGACTCGATCATCGCGTGCGAGGTCATCACCCCGGGCGGCAACTGGTCGTCCTACCCCGCCCACAAGCACGACGAGAACACCGACGCCGAGTCCGAGCTCGAGGAGATCTACTACTTCGAGATCGACGAAGGCGAGACGGGCACACCAGGATTCGGTTTCCACCGGGTCTACGGCACGCCCGAGCGGCCGATCGAGGTGCTCGAGGAGGTCCGCAGCGGCGACGTCGTGCTCGTCCCGCACGGCTACCACGGCCCGTCCATCGCGGCCCCCGGCTACCACATGTACTACCTCAACGTGATGGCCGGACCCGGCCCCGAACGGGCCTGGCGCATCTGCGACGACCCCGCCCACACCTGGCTCCGCACCAGCTGGGAACACCAGGAGATCGATCCCCGACTGCCGCTCCACACCGGCCGCCCGCCCCAGAGCTCAGGAGAGTAGACCAGTGGCGCCCATCAACTCCGACCGCGACGGCGCGGTCACCGGAATCCGCACGCCGGACACCGAGCACACCGTGCGCCTGACCGTGGCGCAGGCGACCGTGCGGTTCCTCGCCGCCCAGCACGTCGAACGCGACGGCGAGCGCACCCCGTTCTTCGCCGGCTGCTTCGGCATCTTCGGACACGGCAACGTCGCCGGCCTCGGCCAGGCTCTGCTGCAGGCCGAGACCGAGGACCTCGACGCCGGGCGCGAGCCCTCCCTGCCGTACGTGCTCGGCCGCAACGAACAGGCCATGGTGCACAGCGCCGTCGCCTACGCCCGCATGAAGGACCGCCTCCAGGCCTGGGCCGTGACCGCATCCGTCGGACCGGGCTCGACCAACATGGTCACCGGTGCCGCCCTCGCGACGATCAACCGCCTGCCCGTGCTGCTCCTGCCGGCGGACACGTTCGCCACCCGTGCCAGCGCTCCGGTCCTGCAGGAACTCGAACGTCCCGATTCCGGGGACGTCACCGTCAACGACTGCTTCCGTCCGGTGTCGCGCTTCTTCGACCGGGTCTGGCGGCCGGAGCAGCTGCCCGCGGCCCTGCTCGGCGCGATGCGGGTCCTCACCGACCCGGTCGAGACCGGCACCGCCACCGTCGCGATCCCGCAGGACGTGCAGGCGGAGGCGTTCGACTGGCCGGTGTCCCTGTTCGCCGAACGGACCTGGCACGTGGGCCGCCCGCTGCCCGAGCGCGCAGCGCTGGCCCGTGCGGCCGAGGCGATCCGGTCGGCGCGCCGGCCGTTGATCGTCGCCGGTGGCGGCGTCGTCTACAGCCGCGCGACGGACGCGCTGGCGCGGTTCTGCGAGCGCACCGGGATTCCGGTCGGGCAGAGCCAGGCCGGAAAGGGCTCGCTGCCCTACGACCACCCGCAGTCGGTGGGAGCGATCGGCTCGACCGGCACCACCGCCGCCAACGCCCTGGCCGCCGAGGCCGACCTGGTGATCGGGATCGGCACCCGCTACAGCGATTTCACCTCCGCGTCCCGCACCGCGTTCACCGACCCCGACGTGCGGTTCGTCAACATCAACGTGGCGTCGTTCGATGCGGTCAAGCAGGGCGCCGTCGGCGTGGTCGCCGACGCCCGCGAGACGATCGAGGCACTCGACGAGGCGCTGGCGGGCTACGCCGTCTCCGACGGCTACCGCGCCCTCGTCGCGCAGCTCGCCGCCGACTGGGAGGCGACCGTCGACGCCGTCTACTCCCCCGGCGTGCACGGCACGAACGTCGCGACGGGTGCCGAAGCCCTCACCCAGAACGAGGTCATCGGGCTCGTCAACGCCATCTCGGAACCGCGGGACGTCGTGGTGTGCGCCGCCGGGTCGATGCCCGGCGACCTGCACAAGCTGTGGCGCACCCGGGATCCCAAGGGCTACCACGTGGAATACGGCTACTCGTGCATGGGATACGAGGTCGCCGGCGGGCTCGGCGTGGCGATGGCATGCCCCGACCGGGACGTCTTCGTGATGGTCGGGGACGGCTCCTACCTGATGATGGCCACCGAACTCGTCACCGCCGTGCAGGAGGGCGTGAAGGTGATCGTGGTGCTGGTGCAGAACCACGGATTCGCCTCCATCGGCTCGCTGTCGGAATCGCTCGGCTCGCAGCGCTTCGGCACCTCGTACCGCTATCGCAGCGACCGGGGCCGGCTGGACGGCGGCGTGCTGCCGGTGGATCTGGCGGCCAACGCCGCCAGCCTCGGCGTGGACGTCCTGCGGGCGACGACCGCCGCGGAGTTCGCCGACGCCCTCGAGGCCGCGAAGGCGTCCGACCGCGCCACCGTCGTCCACGTGGAGACGGACCCGCTCATCGGCGCACCCGACAGCGAATCCTGGTGGGACGTACCCGTATCGGAGACCTCGACGCTCGAGTCCACACAGCAGGCCCGCGAGGTGTACGAGGCGTGGAAGAGGGTCCAGCGTCCCTACCTGCGCCCGTCCGAACCCGCGCCCGAATCGTCCTCCACCGACAACTGACCCCCACCAAGAGAAGGACACCCACCACATGAGCACCATCCGCGTCGGCTCCGCTCCCGACTCCTGGGGCGTCTGGTTCCCGGACGACCCGCAGCAGACGCCCCACACCCGTTTCCTCGACGAGGTGGCGGCGGCCGGCTACCGGTGGATCGAACTGGGCCCCTACGGCTACCTGCCCACCGACCCGCAGCAGCTCACCGACGAGCTCGCGGCCCGCGACCTGAAGCTCTCTGCCGGCACGGTGTTCGAGCACCTCCACCAGGACGACTCCTGGGGCGCGGTGTGGTCCCAGATCGAGGACGTCGCCAAGCTCACCGCCGCGGTGGGCGGCACCCACGTCGTGGTGATCCCGGAGATGTGGCGGCATCCCGCGACCGGCGAGGTGCTCGAGGACCGCAACCTGACGCCGGAGCAGTGGCGCAAGAAGACCGGCGGCATGAACGAGCTCGGCAAGGCCATGTTCGAGAAGTACGGCGTGCGTGCCCAGTACCATCCGCACGCCGACAGCCACGTCGACACGGAAGAGAACGTCTACCGGTTCCTCGACGGCACCGATCCCGAGTTCGTCAACCTGTGCCTCGACACCGGTCACATCAGCTACTGCGGCGGCGACAACCTGGCGATCATCGCCAAGCACCCCGACCGGATCGGCTACCTGCACCTCAAGCAGGTCGATCCCGAGGTCCGCGCCAAGGTCGAGGCCGAGGACCTGCCGTTCGGCGAAGCCGTGCGCCTCGGCGCGATGACCGAACCGCCACGCGGCATCCCGGACATGCCGCCCCTGCTCGAGGCGGTCGAGCAGCTCGGGATCGACGTGTTCGCCATCGTCGAGCAGGACATGTACCCCTGCCCGGTCGACGCCCCGCTGCCGATCGCACAGCGCACCCGAAAGTACCTGGGGTCCTGCGGGATTCCAGCCGTACGCTTCGTCTGAGTACGTCAGGAGCCACCGAGAATGTCCGACAACACCGATCTCCGCATCGCCGTGCTCGGCGTCGGCATGATGGGCGCCGACCACGTCGCCCGCATCACCGACCGCATCAGCGGCGCGCGCGTCACCGTGATCAACGACTACCTCACCGAGAAGGCCGAGCAGGTCGCCGCCACCGTGCCCGGCGCCCGCGTCGTCGCCGATCCGCTCGACGCGATCGCCGCCGACGACGTGGATGCCGTCGTGCTCGCCACCCCGGGACCCACGCACGAGAAGCAGCTGCTCGCCTGCCTCGACGCCGGCAAGCCCGTCATGTGCGAGAAGCCCCTGACCACCGACGCCGCGACGTCCCTCGAGATCGTCAAGCGCGAGGCCCAGCTCGGCAGGAAGCTGATCCAGGTCGGGTTCATGCGCCGGTTCGACGCGGAGTACGAACAGCTCAAGGCCGCCCTCGTCGCGGGCGAGCTGGGGCAGCCGCTCGTGATGCACTGCGCGCACCGCAACCCTGCGGTCCCGCCGTACTTCGACAGCGCGATGATCGTCAAGGATTCGATCGTGCACGAGGTCGACGTCACCCGGTTCCTGTTCGCCGAGGAGATCACCTCCGTGCAGATCATCAGGCCGACGGCCAACACGCTCTCCGGCTCCGATCTGCAGGATCCGCAGATCGCCATCTTCACCACCGAGACCGGCCGCCACGTCGACGTCGAGGCGTTCGTCACTACCGGCCTGGCGTACGAGGTGCGCACCGAGGTCGTCGGCGAGCTCGGCTCCGCGATGATCGGCCTGGACGTGGGACTGGTCCGCAAGACCCGCCCCGGCGTCTGGGGCGGCACCATCACGCCGGACTTCCGGGTGCGTTTCGGTGCCGCCTACGACGCCGAGATCCAGCGCTGGGTGCACGCGGTACGGTCGGGCGCCGAGACCGGCAGCTACGTCGACGGTCCCGGCGCCTGGGACGGCTACGCCGCCGCGGCGGTGTGCGAGGCCGGCGTCCGTTCGCTCGAGACCGGTGAGCGGGTCGCCGTGGACATGGTGGACCGCGCGTCCGTCCCGGGAGCGTGACCGCCGTGAAGATCGCACTGGATCCCACCCCGTTCCACCACTCCCACTCGCTGCTCGAGCTGCCCGGGGTCGTCGCCGAACTCGGCTACGAATACCTGCAACTGACCCCGCACGTGGACATGATCCCGTTCTTCAACCATCCGAAGGCGGACGACGCGCTGGTGGCCAAGTTCCGCAAGGCGTGCGCCGACGCGGGCGTCGGCATCGCCTCCGTGCTCCCCGTGCTGCGCTGGTCCGGTCCGGACGAGGATGCGCGTGAAGCCGCGGTGCGGTACTGGAAGCGCGCCATCCAGATCACGGTCGACCTGGGTGTGAACGTGATGAACACCGAATTCTCGGGCCGGCCGGAGAAGGCCGAGGAGTCCGAGCGGGCGTTCTACCGGTCGATGGAGGAACTCGTCCCGATCATCGAACGCGAGGGCATCGACGTCCGGATCGACCCGCACCCGGACGACTTCGTGGAGGACGGACTGGCCGCCATCCGGATGATCCGCGGTATCAATTCGAAGAACTTCGGACTGGTGTACGTCGCCTGCCACACCTATCACATGGGCGGCAACATGCTGGAGATCATGCGGACCGCCGGCGACATGCTCCGCCTGGTGCACGTCGCGGACACGATGGACCATCACGCCTCGCACGGCCTTCGCTACATCACCAATCCCCCCGGCAACGCGGTCCGTGTCCACCAGCACCTGAAGATCGGCGACGGCGACGTCGACTGGGACGAGTTCTTCGGGGGCCTCGCCGAGATCGGTTTCTACGACCGTGACGACACCGTGATGGAGGGAAGAGTCTGCAGATGTAATCCGAGCGGTTTAGCACGTGCTAATCCGTAGTGACGACCCTCACACATAGCCCCGGTATATGTCAAGACATATGCCCATATTCATCACCCGCGCGCACAGGACAGGTCGCCGGCGCGCCCCTCGTCGCGGGGATGCGTCGGCGGCCTGTCGAAGCGCGGGGACCACTCCGCCGTCCGAACGGGCGCGGAGAAGCGCCACGACGGCCGGACCGGCGGTACCGGAAGGAAACCGGCTACGAAACGAGGTTGGCTGCAGCCCATTTCATATGGGAACGCACGGCGGCGGCCGCTTCGTCGGAGTCGCCGGTTTCGATGGCGTCGACGATGGCGCTGTGCCGTCCGACGTCCATGTTGCCGACAGCCTTTTCCAGGCCGGCGAACATGATGGACATGCGGATCGACCCTTCGAGGGACTGCCACGAGTGCATCAGTGTCTCGTTGCCGGTCAGACGGCAGAGGATGCGGTGGAAGTTCAGATCCGCCTCGATGCGCGCATCGAGATCGTGCTCGGCACGCGCCATGATGTCGAGCGCCGCGCGCAGGGTCGGGACCACGGTGGAGCGGTCGGGAAGCTCGGCGAGCTCCCGGACCGCGAGGGCTTCGAGGGCCGCGCGGACGGCGAAGATGTCACGGATCTCCTTGGCGTCGAGGTGGCGCACGTAGAGCCGGCCCCGGGCGCCGGCGGAGATCAGGCCTTCCTGCTGGAGCTGGCGCATGGCCTCGCGCAAGGTGCCGCGGCTGATCTGGAGCATCTCGGACAGCTCGGTTTCGACGAGCGGGCTGCTGGGGGCGAGGGCGCCGCTGGTGATCGCGCTGCGCAGAGCCGCGACGGCCTGCTGGCGCAAACTGGTCTTCTCCAGTCCGAGCAGCGCGGCAGGTTGTGCGGCCATTGATGCCTCCAGGCGGTGTCAGCGGGCGACTGTCGACAGCAGTCTGTCGACAATGATACGGGCCCGCGCCGGCGGCGGCGCGGGCCCGTCCACACTGCGTCAGCTCAGCTCAGCTCGTCCAGGACGCGGGCGACGATGCGGTCGGTGCTCAGGCCGTAACGATCGTGCAGCGTCGGCAGGGCACCGGCGTCGAGGAAGCGGTCGGGCAGCGCGATCGGGGTGATCTTCCGGCCCAGGCCCGCCTCGGCGGCGGCAGCGGCCACCGTTTCGAACAGCCCTCCGACGACCGTGTGATTCTCGAGGGTGACCACGAGGCGGTCCGTGTCGATCTCGGCGAGCACGGTGGCGGCGTCGAACGGTTTGATCGTCGGGGTGTGGACCACGGCGACATCGACGTTGTGCCGGGACAGCTCCTGCGCCGCCTGCAGTGCCCGCATGGTCATCAGGCCGCTGGCGACGAAGACCACGTCGTTGCCGTCGCGCAGCACCTTGGCCTTGCCGAGCTCGAAGGTGTAGTCGTACTCGTCGAGGACGGTGGCGACCTTGCCGCGCAGCAATCGCAGATAGGTCGGCCCCTCGCAGGCGGCCAGTTGTGGTACCGCCTGCTCGATGTCGACCGAGTCGCACGGGTCGACGATCGTCAGGTTGGGCATGCCCCGGAAGATGGCGATGTCCTCGGTGGCCTGGTGGCTCGGGCCGTAGCCGGTGGTCAGGCCGGGCAGGCCGCCGACGATGTTGACGTTGAGGTTCGGTTCGGCGATGTCCAGGCACAGGAAGTCGTAGGCGCGACGGGCGGCGAACACCGAGTAGGTCGAGGCGAACGGCACCAGTCCGGTTTCGGCCATGCCGGCGGCGGCGCCGAGCAGCAGCTGCTCGGCCATGCCCATCTGGAAGAAGCGGTCCGGGAACGCCTCGGCGAAGATGTGCATGTCGGTGTACTTGGCCAGATCCGCGGACAGTCCGACGATCTTGTCGTTCTCCCGTGCCGCCGCGACCAGTGCGTGGCCGAACGGCGCGGCGGTCGTCTTCTGGCCGGGGTCGACGAAGGAGGCGATCATCGCCGACGTCTTGAGCTTGGGGGCGGTGGTGGTCATCGAGCATCCTCGAGGTCGTATCCGGCGGTCAACTGGTCGCGGCAGATCTGCCATTCGTGCTCGTCGATGCGCATGAAGTGGGCCTTCTCCCTGGTCTCCAGCAACGGCACGCCCTTGCCGACTCGCGTGTCGCACAGGACGACCGCCGGCGCGCCGCGCACGGCGGCACCGGCCGCGGCCTCGTCGAAGGCGCCGAGCAGGGCGCCGGTGTCGTTGCCGTCGACGCGGTAGGTGCGCCAGCCGCAGGCGGTCCACTTGTCGTGCACGGGTTCGGTGCTCAGTACCCCGGCGGTCGGGCCGTCGGCCTGCAGGGCGTTGATGTCGACCATCGCGATCAGGTTGCCGAGCTGGTGGTGGTGCGCGCTCATCGCCGCTTCCCAGGTCGAACCTTCGTCGAGCTCACCGTCGGACAGGAAGTTGAACACCCGTGCCTGCGAGTCCTGGTGGCGCAGACCCAGGGCCATTCCCACGGCGATGGGGAGACCGTGCCCGAGCGAGCCTCCGGAGATCTCCATGCCGGGGGTGTAGGTCGACATACCCGACATCGGGAGGCGGGAATCGTCCGAGCCGTACGTCAGCAGTTCGTCGCGGGGAACGATCCCGGCCTCGGCGAGCGCTGCGTACAGGCCGATGGCGTAGTGGCCGGTCGAGAGCAGGAACCGGTCGCGGCCGGCCCAGTCCGGGTCGTCGGCACGGAACCGGAGGTGCTCCGCGTAGACGGTGGCCAGGATGTCGGCCGCGCCGAGGGCCTGTCCGACGTAGCCCTGGCCCTGTTCCTGGCCCATGTCGAGCACATTGTGCCTGAGACGGTAGGCGAACTCGTCGACGGCGGCGAGGCGGCGGTCGCGATGGACGGCGCCGGCGTGCGCAGTGGTGGTCACAGCAGTTCCTTTTCCTTGGTGCTCGATGCCGTCCCGGACCGGTGGCGCAGCGTTGCGCCGCCGGGGCCGGAGGCGTGTTCTTCTGAGCGGGTGGCCTCGTCGGCGAGGCGACGTTCGGCCGCACCCCAGGTCTCCCGGGTGAGCAGGGCGGTGATCAAGCCGATCAGCCCGAAGGCACTGAACAGCAGGGCCGGGCCGACCCAGCCGAGAGAGACGTAGAGCAGGGTGGTGACGAACGGGGTGAAGCCGGAGACCATGGCCGAGATCTGGTAGGCCAGGGAGGCGCCCGACGCGCGCCGCGCCGCCTGGAACAATTCGGGGAACCAGGCACCCTGGGCGCCGGCGAGGGCGTTCTGGCACACCGCGTAGGCGATGACGATCGTGGCGACGATCAGGACGAACAGGCCGGTGTTGACCAGCAGGAACATCGGCACGCCGAACAGGGCGGCGAAGGCGCACACGCCCAGGTACACCGGGCGCCGCCCGATGCGGTCCGTCAGGGCGGCCCAGGCGAAGGTGGCGACGATGCCGATCGCGGAGGCGACGCACAGCGCCAGGAGCGTTTCGGATTTTCCGGCCAGGTCGTTGGTGTGCAGGTAGGAGATCATGTAGGTGATCGAGACGGCGTATCCGGCGGTTTCGGCGACCCGCAGCCCGATGCCGCGCAGGATGTCGCGCCAGTCCTTCCTGATCGACTCGAGCACCGGGGACGCGGCGATCTCGCCGCTGTCCTTGACGTCTTCGAAGACCGGCGACTCGGGCACCTTGGACCGGATGATCAGGCCCACGGCAACCAGGACGATGCTGGCGAGGAACGGTACGCGCCACGCCCAGTCACCGTCGAGGTGCACGCTGAAAAGAAAGACGAGATTCGCCAGCAGCAGTCCGACCGGGAAGCCGGCCTGGACGATGCCGGTGTAGCGGCCCTTGGCCTTCCAGGGGGCGTGTTCGTAGCTCATCAGGATCGCCCCGCCCCACTCGGCGCCGAAGGCCAGACCCTGGACGATCCGCACCGTCACCAGCAGGGCCGGGGCGACGAGTCCGACCTGGGTGTAGGTCGGTAGCAGGCCGATCGCGAACGTGGCCAGGCCCATGACGATGAGGGAGGCGACCAGGACGGGCTTGCGCCCGATCCTGTCCCCGAGGTGTCCGCCGAGGATGCCGCCGAGGGGCCTGGCCGCGAATCCGACACCGAGGGTGGCGAAGGCGGCGAGGGTACCGATGACCGGATCGCCGCTGGGAAAGAAGGCGGTACCGAAGTACAGGGCAGCGGCGGTGCCGAAGCCGATGAAGTCGTAGGTCTCGATGACCGCCCCTACCGAGGAGCCGATCGCGACGCGTTTCGCGTCTTTCGTGCCGTGGACGGGACCACGCATCCGGAGAGCATCGGTGCTCATGAACATCTCCTCTTCGAACCGGGAGGACCGGTGGGGATCGGGCAGTGGATGTCGACTGTCAACAGTGTGCACCGAGTGTGACCGCCGCCACCAGCCCCTGTCAACCGTCAATCTTCGACCGTTGACTGTTGACAGTGAATCGTTCTACCGTGGTCCCCATCACCCCGCTTCCTCGAAGGAGTTCTCGTGGTCCACGACCGGCTCGGCTGCTCGTCGATCAGCTTCCGTCACCTCGGGCTGAGCGACGCGCTCTCCACCATCGCCGAACTCGGGTTCGCCGAAATCGATCTCGGAGCCCTGCCGGGAGTGTGCGACCACGTCCCCTTCGGGCTCGACACCGCCGGCGTCGAACAGGTGACCAAGGAGGTGGCCGCGTCGGGCCTGCGCGTGCGCAGCGTCAACGGCGACATCGGCGACCTCAACCTGCCCCTGACCCCGGCACAGCGCGACGAGCGGAGACGTCACCTCGATCGGCTGCTCACCCTCACCGCCGGTGTCGGGGCCCGGGCGCTGGTCCTGCCGTGCGGAGCCCTCGACCACACCCCGGTCCGGTCATTGGACGAGGACCTCGATGCCGTTGCCGCCCAATTGGAGTGGGCAGCCGACACGGCCCACACGTTCGGCGTGGCCCTGTGGACCGAGTCGTTGCACGTGTACCGGTTGTGCTGCGACACCGCACGTGCCACGCAACTGACCGCCCGACTCTCCCCCGAGATCGGGATCGTGATGGACTTCAGCCACATCGTCGCTTCCGGCGGCGACCCGGTCGGCTTCGTCGACCTGTTCGGCCATCGCATCACCCATGTGCACCTGCGCGACGCCGTCCCGGGGAACATCAATCTCGGCATCGGCAACGGCGCCGCCGATTTCGCCGCCGGCATCGACGCCCTCACCGCCTTCGGATACGCGGGCCACTTCAGCCTCGAACTCGAAACCCGCGACATCACCGACGCGCAGCGCCCCGCCGGCACCGCGGAGGCGGCCCGCCTCATCTCCCCCCTCATTCCCTGACCCAGCCATCAACAGCCATCGAGGAGAAACCCATGTCTTCCACCCAGCGCACCGCCGTCGTCACCGGCGCCACCTCCGAGCGCGGCATCGGCATCGCCACCGCCCGCCGCTACGCCGAAGACGGCTGGGCCGTCGTCGTCCTCGACCTGGACGGTGAAAAGTCCGCCAAGGTCGCCGCGGAGATCGGCAGCGACTACTCCGTCCCGGCGTTCGGCCACGACATCGACGTCGCCGACGAGGCCTCCGTCCAGCGCGCGCACGACGCCGTCGCCGCCGAAGTCGCCGCAGGAACCCTCCCGCCCGTCGGGGCCCTCGCCAACATCGCGGGCATCACGTCACCGGTGCCGTTCCTCGACACCACCCTCGAACTGTGGAACAAGGTCATGGCCGTCAACGCCACCGGCACCTACCTGGTGACCCGCGCCTTCCTGCCGGCGATGATCGACAACGGCTGGGGCCGGATCGTCAACATGTCGTCCGTCTCCGCCCAGCGCGGCGGCGGCGTCTTCGGCAAGGTCCCCTACTCCTCCGCCAAGGCCGCCGTCCTCGGCTTCACCAAGTCCCTCGCCCGCGAACTCGGAGACACCGGAGTGACCGTCAACGCCGTCACCCCCGGAGCGGTCGACACCGGCATCCGGGTGGGCAGCACCCCCGAGCAGGAAGCCGCCATCTGCCGCGACATCCCGCTCGGCCGCACCGCCGGCACCCGCGAAGTGGCCTCGGTCATCACGTTCCTCTCCTCCGAGGACGCCGCATACCTCACCGGCACCACCGTCGACATCAACGGCGGCAGCCACATGCACTGACCGCCGGGATCCGTGCCCGGACAGGTTCACAACTACCGACAGACACGGCCCCGCACCTCCTCACCGCGCACGCGGCAGGGAGACCGTGCACTCACACGACAGTGCGGTGTCGACTCGCACCCACCGACGACCATGAGCACACCGCCCGCCCGCGCCTCCGCGGAACTCGCCGTGCCGTCCCGCGACGAGCGGGAGGACTGGACCGCCCGCGCCGACTGCCGGTTCGTCGAGCCGTCCGTGTTCTTCGGCCCGGACGACGAGCCACGCGGTGCCCGCCTACGACGGGAACGCACCGCGAAACAGATCTGCCACACCTGCCCGGTCCGAATCCCGTGCCGTGCTTATGCACTCGACAGCCGGCAGAGGTACGGCGTCTGGGGCGGCACCACCGAAGCGGAACGCCGAGCCCGGCACCCCGCCCTCCCGGCAGCCGTCCCGCCGGAACCGAGGTGACACGATCACCTCTTTCACCCGTGAACCGGTGACACCGAACCCGTGTCACCGGTTCACGAGTCCGCCACCGCCCACGAAGGATCTCGGTCACGCGGCGGAATGCCGTGGCGGCGAGTGAAACCCGGCACGCCACGGGCCGCGATCCCGGCCACGGCGAGGTTCAGCTCGCCAGGAACTCCAGCAGCACCTTGTTCACGGCCTCCGGCTGCTCGAGGTAGCCGTAGTGCCCGGCGTCCGGGATCTCCTGGTAGCTCGCGCCGGGGATCGCGTCGGCGACCTCCCGCGACAGGTACGCCGGGATCATCCGGTCGTCGGCGAAACCGACGGCCAGGCACGGCACCCGCACCGCCCGGTAGGCCGCGCGACGGTCGAACTCGCGGTCCATTCCCAGCTGCGCCCGCACGCCCGGCGACGTCTTGCCGCCGGTGAACTCGAACACGTCGAGCCAGTCCCGCGCGGTGTGCGGGTCGGCCAGCGACGCCGGCGACAGGTTCATCACGGCCGTGACCGCCGCTCGGTACTTCGGGGGCAGCTCGACACGGCTGTCGTACAGCTGCCGCTCGCCCTCGGTCAGGGTGAGCTGGAACTGGTCCATGCGCGCGTGCCCGGCCAGGAACACCGCCTTGCGCACCAGGTCCGGGCGCGCCAGCGTCAGCTCCTGTGCGACACGCGCGCCCATCGAGGTGCCCACCACGTACGCGGGACCGCCGAGCAGCTCGATCAGTCCGGCGGTGTCGGCCACCAGGTCGTCGATGGTCATGCCGCCGAGGCTCTCCCCCGACGGCGCGATGCCGCGGTTGTCGAAGGTGGCGACGCGGTAGCCGGCCTGGACCAGCGCGGGGACCTGGTGCAGGTCCCAGACCCGGCCGGGGCTGCCCGTCCCCATGATCAGCACGACGAGGTCGCCGGTCCCCTTGACCTGGTAGTTCAGCGGGATGCCGTTGATTGTCGCGATGGGCATGAAAACCTTCCTGAGGTGGGTGGCACGGGTGCGGCCGTACGGCCGCACGGGCACAACGGACCGATCCACACTACCCTGCACCGCAGGTCGCGGCCCTGGCAGCACATCTCAGCCGCCGGCCTGCCAGGCCCGCCACAGCCGCGCATAGCGGCCCCCGGCGGCGACGAGCGCCGCGTGCGGTCCCTCCTCGACGACCCGGCCCGCCTCGAGCACGACGACCCGGTCCGCCGCCGCGGCCTGCGTCAGCCGATGCGCCACGACCAGGGCGGTGCGTCCCCGCGTCACGACGGCCGCGGCCGCTTCGAGGGCCCGTGCGCCCGCGCTGCCGGCCTCCGCGGTCGCCTCGTCGAGCACCACCACCGGTGGATCGGCGATCAGCACCCGCGCCAGCGCGAGCTGCTGGGCCTGGGCCGCGGTCAGGGGATGTCCGCCCTCGCCGACGACCGTGTGCAGGCCGTCGCCGAGCGCGCGGACCCACTCGCCGGCCCCGACCGCGTCGAGTGCCGCTTCCACCTCGTCCGCGGTGGCGCCGGGCCTGGCCAGCCGCACGTCGTCGAGCAATGGCCCGGCGAACACGTGCACCTCCTGGCTGACGATCACGACGCTGCGACGCAGCCGCGGTCCGAGTTCGCCGAGCGACCGGCCGTCGATACGGACCTCCCCCGAGGCGGGCGTGACGACGCCGGCCGCGGCCGCGGCGACCGTCGACTTCCCGGCGCCGGTCGACCCGACCAGGGCCACCGTCTCCCCCGGCCCGACCTTCAGGTCCACGCCGTGCAGGACCTCCGGCCCGTGCAGGTACCGGTGCCGCACCCCGGCCAGTTCCAGCGCCGGCGGACCGTCGCGTCGGACGTCGCGCGGAGCGTCGCGCTCCGGCGGCTGCGCCGGGAGCTCGGCGACGCCCACGAGGCGGGCCAGGCTGGCGCCCGCGGACTGGACGTCGTCGAAGGTGAAGAGCAGGAGCCCGAGCGGCGAGAACAGGCGGTGGAACAGCAGTGCCGCCGCGGTGGCCTCGCCGACGGTCACCGCATCCGCCCGCACCAGCACGAACCCGGCGACGAGAAGCGCCGAGAGACCGACGAATTCGGCCCGGTTGGCGCGGCCCGCGAACCGGGTGAACAGGCCGAACACGCCGACGGTGAGGTCGCGGGCGCGGCCCGACGCGGCGTCGATGCCGGACAGGTGGGCCGGGTCGAGCCCGTAGGCGCGGACGGTGCGCACACCGTGCATGCTGCTGACGAGTGCCTGCGACCGTTCTCCCATCGCCACCCGCTCCGCGGCGTACAGCGGCGCCGACCGGGGCAGGTACCAGCGCAGGGCGAGCGCATACAGCGGCAGCGCGACGAGCCCGGCGAGCCCGAGCCGCCAGTCGATCCCGACCATGGCCGCGACGCTGACCACCACCAGCATCAGCGCCGCCACCAGCTGCGGCACCACCGAGACCAGCGCCTTTGCCAGCACCGCGACGTCGTCGCCGACACGGGAGAGGACGTCGCCGTGCCCGGCACGTTCGACGGTCTCGGTGGGCAGGCGCAGCACCCGCGCCAGGACCGTCTCGCGCAGCCGGGCCAGCACCGTCTCGCCCAGTCGCGCAACGAGGTGCAGGCCGGCGCCGTCGAGCACCCCGCCGACGACCGCCGCGGCTGCGATCAGCGCGACGACCCACCCGAGCGTGGCCATCGGCGCCTGTTCGCGCACCCGGTCGACGAGGATGCCGAGGACGCGCACCGGCACCACGGAGGCCACCGCGGCCCCGACGGACACCGCCACGGTGAGCGCGACCCGGCCCGGCGCGGCGCGCAGCTGCGCCCCCAGCCAGCGCCACGACCGTCCGGCGGAGGCGATCGGCAACAGCTCGGACTCGTGCGTCGTCATCGCAGCACCGCCGCCCGGTAGGTGGGGTGTGTGGCGGCCAGTTCGGCGTGGGTGCCGGCGGCGACAATCCTGCCGTCGTCGACCACGACCACGCGGTCGGCGACGGCGAGCAGCGCCGGGCTCGAGGTGATGACGACGGTCGTGTGCTCGCCCCCGTCGTGCCGGACGCGCGCGATCCCCTCCGCGACGGCCTGCTCGGTGACGGCGTCGACGGCGGTGGTCGGCTCGTGCAGCACCAGTACCGGGGCGCGCCGCGCCAGCGCCCGCGCCAGCGCCACCCGCTGTCGCTGCCCGCCGGACAGGCTGCTGCCGCGGTCGACGATCCGCTGGTCGAGACCGTCGGGGTGGGTGTCGGCGACCTGCCCGGCGGCGGAGGCGCGGAGCACCTCCGGGGGTATGCCCCCGGACGGGTCGCACATGCCCGCGGTGATGTTGCCGGCGAGCGTGCCGGCGAACAGGTCGCTGTGGTGCGGTTCGGCGAGGACGGTCCGGCGTGCGGCGACGGGGTCGAGCGCGCCGAGCGGGACTCCCCCGACGGTCAGCTCGCCGCGGACGTCCTCCGGCGGCACCTGCCCGGACAGCACGTCGGCGAGGGCCTCCGCGTCCTGCGGCCGGTGGGCGAGGACACCGAGCAGTTCCCCCGGCGCGACGGTCAGGTCCATCCCGCGCAGCGACCGGTAGCCGAGTCCGCGCAACACGAGGCGGCCGTCCGACGGTGTCCCGGTTCCGGCCGGCAGCAGCGGCGGCGCGTGCAGCACCAGCGACAGCCGGTCGGCGGAGGCGCGGGACGCGGCCCACGACGACGGCAGGGCGGCGAGCGTCCCGAGGGGTTCGACGACGAACTGGGCCAGGCCCACGACGGTGATGAGCTCGCCGACCGAGATCCGGCCGGCGAGCGCGGCCCAGCCCGCGACGCCCGCGACCGCGACGGACAGCAGCGCGCTCACCGCCGCCGAGGTGCCGGTGTAGACGCCGGCGGCGCGGGTCGCGCGGAGCGTCGCGGCGAGCGCGTCCGCGCTGGCCTCCCGGTAGCGGCGGGCGGCGGCCGGCTCGGCACCGAGGCCCCGCAGCGGTCGGAGCCCCGTGACGAGATCGGTCGCCAGGCCCGACGCCCGCGCCACCGCCTCCTGCTGTGCGGTCATCCGCCGGGTCAGCAGCGGGGTGGCGCGGTCGAGCGCGACGAGGATCGCAGGCGTGCCCAGCAGCACCAGCAGACCGAGGGGGACGTCGACGAGCAGCAGCGCCACCGCGGCCCCGGCCACCGCGGTGATCGCCGCGGCGGTGGCGGGCACCACGTGCAGGATCTGCGCGGCCCGCCCGGCGTCGGTGGTCGCCACCGCCAGGAGTTCCCCGATGCGCAGGGAGGTGCGCACCCCGCGCGGATCGAGGATCCGGCGCGCCACCGTGACCCGCAGCCGGTGCGACTCGGCCTCGATCGCCGCGACGAGCCGGCGCGCGCCGAAACGCCACGAGTAGGTGAGCACGACGAACAACGCGGCCAGGCCCTCGAGGGCGACGACCAGCGTCGGGACGTCGCCGCTGGTGACCGGTCCGTCGATGATCGCCCCGATCGCGACGGGGACGAGGGTCTCCATGACTTGGTGCAGCGAGACCAGCGCGGTGCCGATCGCCAGCGCGACCCGCTGGTTCGCAATCGTGTGCCGCAGCAGCCGCAGACCCGGCTCCTTCCCCTGATCGATCCGGCGAGCACCGTCGCTGCTCATGCCTCCCACCACACGAAACTCTCCGTTCCCCGTCCCCGCTCCCAGAAGTGAGCCAACCCTAACTCGTGGAGCGGCTGGCGTCGGAGTCGCCGGTTCTCATAGAGTCGCACTACGAATGACCTGCTCGAACGGAGCAGCCAGCCCGGGAGGAACCACCATGGCCGCGGACGCCACCACCGAGAACGACATCCCCGACGAGGAACTCGAACCCGTCGCGGACGAGACGGCCCGTCAGGCACAGCGTGTCGTCGCTGCCTACGCGGAGGATGCGGACGAATGCCGCATGCTGCTGTCCATGCTCGGCATCGGGCCGAACCCGAAGACGGACTGAGCGGATACCGGCGAACAAGGACAGAGGAGCACCACGTGGCTGCAGGTGAGGAGTCGATGCACGTGGGTGGTTCGGACTTCGTGGTCGTCGCGAACCGCCTGCCCGTCGACCTCGAGCGTCTTCCGGACGGCTCGACCCGATGGAAGCGCAGCCCGGGTGGCCTCGTCACCGCGCTCGAGCCGATCCTGCGCAACAACCGCGGAGCGTGGGTCGGCTGGGCCGGTGTCGCCGACGCCGAGCTCGACCCGATCGTCGAGGACGGCCTCGAGCTGCATCCGGTGCCGCTGAGCGGGCAGGAGATCGCCGACTACTACGAGGGCTTCTCCAATGCGACGCTGTGGCCGCTGTACCACGACGTCATCGTCCGGCCGGAGTACCGGCGGGAGTGGTGGAACACCTACGTCGAGGTCAACCGCCGGTTCGCGGAGGCGACCGCGAAGGCGGCGGCACAGGGCGCGACGGTGTGGGTGCAGGACTACCAGCTGCAACTGGTGCCGAAGATGCTGCGGATGCTGCGGCCGGATCTGACCATCGGCTTCTTCCTGCACATTCCGTTCCCCCCGGTGGAGCTGTTCATGCAGATGCCGTGGCGGACCGAGATCGTCGAGGGCCTGCTCGGCGCCGATCTGATCGGCTTCCATCTGCCCGGCGGTGCCCAGAACTTCCTGTACCTCGCGCGCCGGCTGGCCGGTCATCAGACCTCCCGCGGCACCGTGGGTGTGCGCTCGAAGCTCGGGGTGGTGCAGGTCGGGTTCCGGGCGGTGCGCGTCGGTGCGTTCCCCATCTCCATCGACTCCGGGCAGCTCGACGAGCGGGCCCGCCGCAAGTCGATCCGCGACCGCGCGAAGCAGATCCGCAAGGAGCTCGGCAACCCGAAGCACATCATGCTCGGCGTCGACCGGCTCGACTACACCAAGGGCATCGACGTCCGGCTCGACGCGCTGCTCGAGCTGATCGCCGAGGGCCGGGTGGATCCGGCCGAGACGGTGATGGTGCAGCTGGCCACCCCCAGCCGCGAGCGCGTCGAGTCGTACGTGCAGATGCGCGGCGCCATCGAACAGACGGTCAGCCGGATCAACGGCGAGTACGCCGAGGTGGGCCGGCCCGTGGTGCACTACATCCACCGGCCCATTCCGCGCGACGAGCTGATCGCGTTCTTCGTCGCGGCCGACGTCATGCTGGTGACGCCGCTGCGCGACGGCATGAACCTCGTCGCCAAGGAGTACGTGGCCTGCCGCAGCGACCTCGGCGGCGCCCTCGTCCTGAGCGAATTCACCGGGGCCGCAGCGGAACTGCGCCAGGCATTCCTGTGCAATCCGCACGACCTCGAGGACGTCAAGGACAAGATGGAGGCCGCGCTGAACCAGTCCCGCGAGGACGGTCGTCGGCACATGCGGGCACTGCGCCGGCAGGTCCTCGCCCACGACGTGGACCGATGGGCGCGCTCCTTCCTCGACGCACTCGCGCATCAGGGCGCGGCCGGTCCGGCGCTGATCGCGCCGGCGGAGGTCGGCGAGCCCGAGTGACAAGCACACCGGACCGCGAAGCCTACGGTGTCCGGTCGTCGTCCGAGCGCAACGTCGAGGAGGCGACGACCGGGACGCCGGCACCACGCATGCCCACGCCCGCCGATTCCCTCGACGTGCTGCTCGTCGAGGACGACGCCGGGGACGAGCTGATCATCCGGGAGTCGTTCGAGGCCAACGAGATCGGCAGCACGCTGCACGTGGTCCGGGACGGCGCGGAGGCTCTCGACTTCCTGTACCGGCGCGGGGCCCACGCCGGCGCCGTGCGGCCGGCGCTGGTGCTGCTCGATCTGAACCTGCCGAAGTACGACGGGTGGCAGGTGCTCGAGGCGGTCAAGGCCGATCCCGACCTGGCGTCCATCCCCGTCGTCGTGCTGACGACGTCCACCGCCGAGGAGGACGTGGTGCGCAGCTACCGGTTGCGGGCCAACGCCTACGTCTCCAAGTCGGTGGACTTCGACCGGTTCGTCGCCACCGTGCGGCACATCGACCGGTTCTTCGTGCACATGGTGCGCCTGCCCGGCCGCTGACCGTCCGCCCGGCTCAGATCGGGGTCAGGCGGCTCACCAGCCAACGGCCGTCGTGCTTCTCGAGTTCGACGCGGACGCGGCTGCCGCTGCTGACCGCCTCGGGATTGACGGAACTGGTGGTGATCTGGTTGAGGAACAACAGGGTCACCGCCCGGTCGGCCTCGGCCGACACGACCGACGACGCCTGCACACTCACCTGCACGGTGATCGCCTTCTCCTTGGCGCCGGGCGCGATGACGTTCTTCATCAGGTTCGTGTACTCGTCCCGGAAGTCGCCGGTGAGCCCGTCGGAGGCGGCGGCGACCTGCTCGTCGACCGTGGCGTGGTCGTACGCGAGCATCGCGACGGCCTGCTCCTCGGCGGCCTGCAGGGCCTCGGTCCGGGCGGCCTCGGCGCCGTCGCGCTCGACCTTGTCGTACACGCCCACGCCGACGAGGCCGGCGAGCACGATCGCCGCGGCGGTGAGGGCCGCGAGCAGCATCCGGCGCGCACCTCCCCCGGAGCCGGGCTGCGCCGTAGCGCTTTCCGCGCCCTCCACGCCCGCGGCGTCGTCGGTCTTCTCGAGGGTCACGGCCTCGTCCTTCGAATGCTCGGTCATGGTACGAAATCCACCTTCGAGGCCAGCAGCCGACCGTTCTCGTCGCAGATCGTCACCCGCAGCCGGAAGTCGCGGGGCTCGGGTTCGGGCTGTTCCGCGTTGCTGACCATCGACCGCGCGGCCACGAGCGAGGACATGCAGGCGCCGTCCTCGGCCTGGATTCCGGCCTCGATCACCTCACCGGTGGTGTCCACGTTCGCCTTGGTCACCACATCGACGAAAGGCCCTTCGCGTCCTTCGAATTCGGCCTTGAAGTCACCGGTCGCCCCGTCGAGCAGACGCTGTACGTCCTCGGCCGCGCTCTGCGGGTGGATGGTGGTCAGATTCAGCACGGTCTGCCGCGCGGCCTGCAGGTACGCCGCCCGCCGGGCGTCGTGGTCGCGGTCGGCCGTCGCGCCGAGCCACAGCCACACTCCGGCGCCCACCAGGGCGAGGACGATCAGGGCTGCGACCGCGGGGAGCACCCGGCTCTGCCGGGCGGGTCCGGTCTCCGGCGTCGATGTCGTGGGGGTCTCTTCGTCCGCCATCAGCCTTGCTGCGCCTTCATGTACGTCTCCAAACTGGTCTCGGGGCCGGTGTCGACGTTGCGGTACACCGTACCGTCGGGACCGATGTACGTTCCCGTCGCCGGGTCGATGCCGCGCGCCGTCACCCCGGCGGGCGCGGCCGCGCCCGTCCCGGTCGCGTGCGAGGCGGGCACCGGCATGTCGCCTTCCGACTGCACGGGCGTCGGGGCGCCGCGCCACGGGTTGTCGAGGTATTCGGGCTGGTACCCGTTGCGGCACGCCTCCGGGGTGGGGGCGCGCCGGCCCGGGAACTCCATGCACGGCAGGTTCCGCGCGCCTCGCACGGCGTTCGGATCCGACTGCGGGAGCTTGCAGTACACCTCGCCGGGGGTGTCCACCATCGTGGTGTCCGCAGGGCTGCGCCACTGTTCGGGCGGCAGGAAGCCGGACAGGCACGGCGGCGGATCGTGCAGCTGCAGGTGGAAGTCGACGACCGCGCCGTCCTCGGCCGGTCCGCTGCCGGCCGCGGTGATCAGCGCCGTGGTCATCGGCGGGTACAGCACCAGGATCTGTTCGATGCCGGCGTTGTAGAGCACGCCCACCTCCCCGACGCCGACCATGTTGGCCAGCAGCAGCGGCAGCGTCGGCCGCAGGTCCTGCAGCAGCTGTTCGGCCTCGGCCGCGGCGCCCGGCCCCTTCGCGAGCACCGCCCGCAGGTCGGTGTCGGCGGCCCGCAGCCCGTCGGTGAACGTCAGCATGTCCCGCGTCCAGGAGCGGATCGCGTCGCTGGTGACGACCTGGGTGTCGAGCAGCGGACCGAGCTGATCGAGCAATGCCTTCGTCTGCTCGCTGCCGGCGCTCGCCTCCTGCACGAACAGGCGGGTCGAGTCGATCAGCCGCTGCAGGTCGGGCCCCGACCCGTTGAACGCGTCGAACGACTCGTCGACGACGGTGCGCAGCCGTGTGTCGCTGATGCTGGCGAGCAGGACGTCGGCCTGGTCGAGCAGCTCGCCCACCTCCTGCGGCACCGACGTCCGGTCGGCCGGGATCACGTCGCCGTCCGACAGATACTCCCCGTTCGAACCATCTTGCGGGGGAACGAAGTCCACGTACTGCTCGCCGACGGCGGACACGCTGCGGACCGCTGCGTCGACGTCGGCGGGGATCGAGCGGTCGCTGTCGATCGACAGGATGGCCTCCACCCCGGCCGGCGACAGCTGCACCTTGTCGACCACCCCGACGGTGTTGCCGCGGTAGGTGACGTTGGCGTGCGGGTAGAGCCCGCCGGTGGAGGGCAGTTCCACGATCACCGTGTACCGGCCGACGCCGAGCAGCTGCGGGAGCCGCACGTACTGCAGCGACATCACCAGCAACCCGACCACCGTGAGCACCGAGAAGATGGCGAGCTGGATCCGGACGAACTTCGACAGCATCATGGCGCGGGCACCCCCAGCGGGGGCAGCCCCGGAACGGTGATCTCCCCCAGACCGGGGACCGACAGCGTTGCGGCCGGGCCGGGCGCGGGTTGCGCGGCCGGCTGCTGGAGCGGGGCCTGGAAGGGGTCCGCGGACTGGGCCGCCAGCCCGGCGTCCCGGCCGAGGATGCCTTCCGGGCCGGCGAGGCGCCCGGCGAGCGGGGTGCCGGTGAGGAAGTTCAGGTCCAGCCGTTCGAGGGTGAGGTCGATGGTCATGGCGAGGTTCGCGTAGTCGCCCCGGATCACCTGGTCGATGCCGGCCTGCGGGAACGGATAGGTCAGCAGCACGCCGAGCACCTCGGTCAGCGCGTTGCCCGAGTCGGCGAGCGCACGCAGTGTCGGAGCCAGCGCCTGCAGGTTGGTCTGCAGGTCGTCGCCGCTGTTCTCGACGAGCCGGCTGGCGACGGTGCTCATCTCGCCGAGCGAGGTGAGCGCGGTGGTCAGGTCCTGCCGCTGTTCCACCAGCACGTTCAGCGCGGCCGGCATCTCGTCGAGCGCACGGACGAGGGTGGCGTTCTGCGCGTCGACCGTCCACGCGAGCCGATCGATGCCCTCCATCGCGGCGATGATGTCGCCGCGCTGCCGGTCGAGGGTGCCGACGAGTTCGTCGAGCCGCGGCAGCAGGTTCCGGATCGAGTCCTCCCGCCCGTTCAGCGCCGCGTTCAGCTCGGTGGTGATGTCGTTGATCTGCGCGAGTCCACCGCCGTTGAGGACCACCGACAGCGACGACAGCGTCTGCTCGGTGGTCGGGTACACCCCGGCCCGCTCGAGCGGGATCAGGTCGCCGTCCTCGAGCCGGCCCTGCGGCGGCTCGTCCGCCGGCGACGCCAGTTCGAGGTGCTGCGAGCCGAGCAGGCTGGTCTGCCCGATCTTGGCGGTGGCGTTCGCCGGGAGTTCGACGTCGCCGTCGAGGGCCACCGTCACGAGCGCGTGCCAGTCCTCGACCTCGATCTTCGTGACGCTGCCGACCTGGACGTCGTCGACCCGCACCGGCGAGTTCTGCGTCAGGGTGGTCACATTCGGCATCTGGATCCGTACCTGGTAGGCGTCCTCGCCGTGCCCGGCGGTGCCGGGCAGGGCGAGGGAGTTGAGCCCCTCCCATTCGCATCCGGTCAACGTCAGGGACGCCGCGACCGCCATCGCGGCGGCGGCGTACCGCCGTGCCGGGCGGGTGTGCCGGGTTCGGGTGCTCATCGTCCTCCTCCCGGCTGCAACAGCGCACCGAGGTCGGGGGGAACCGTCACGGTGGGCAGATCCGAGAGCGGCCCGGCCGGCGGCGGAGTGGCGTCCGCGGGTGCGATGCCCCGGCCCGCCGCCTCGGCTTCCGCCTCGAGACCCGGTTCGGTGTACACGATCTGGTCGGGGAACGCCTCCACCGCGGCGATGGGGTTGGTCATGATCGGCAGGTAGTTCATCGCCAGCGACTGGAGGACCGGCCCGAGCTGCTGGCGGCACAGCTCCGCGCTGCGGTCGGAGGTGGCGTTCGCCGCGGCGGCCACGGACCCGCACATGAACTCGACGGGGTTGGCGAGGTTGCTGATCGCCAGCGCACCGGTGAGCGAGCCCTGGGCGGGCTTGTAGATGTCGTAGAAGTTCGCCAGCGCCGTCGGGCCGGAGTGCAGGACCCGCTCGATCTCGGGCCGCTTGCGTGCGAGCACCTCGGTGGCGTCGGCGAGGCGCTGCACCGACTCGGTCAGCGCTGCCCGGTTGTCCTGCACGAACCGCTGCACGTCGCCGACCGCGAGGTCGAGGTCCGCGAGCGAGGTGCCGAGCTGGCCCGAGCTCTGGGCGAGGACGTCCGAGACCGACGCCAGCCGGCCACCGAGCTGGACGATCTGCTCGTTGCTGGTCGAGAGCACCGACACGAACGCCTGCAGGTTCCGGACGGTGCCGAACAGGTCGGTGCGCCCCTTCGACAGGGTGTGCATGGTGTCGGACAGTTCGCGCAGCGTGGCACGGACGGTCAGGCCGTTGCCGTCGAGGTTCTCGGCGGCGGTATCGATGAAGCGGCCGAGCGAGCCCTGGGGGTCGAGGCCCTGGGGGCCCAGCGCCTCCGACAGGCGCATCAGTTCCGTCTTGATCTGGTCCCATTCGACAGGCGAGGCGGTGCGCTCGACCGGGATCGTCGCGTCGTCGGCGAACTGCGGGCCGCCCGAGTACGCCGGGGTCAGCTGGATGAAGCGCGCGGACACGAGGCTCTGCGCGATGATCACGGCCTTGGCATCGGCCGGGATGTCGACGGAGTCGTCGACCTGCATCTGCACGCGCACCAGGTCGTCGCCCGGCTCGATGCGGGTGATCGTGCCGACGCTCACGCCCAGCACGCGCACGTCGTCGCCCTCGTACAGGCCGCTCGTGGAGACGAATTCGGCGTTGATCGTGCGCTTCCCCCAGCCGGGCAGCACCACGGCGAATGCGACGAGGGCCAGGGCCACCACCGCGACACCGGCGATCACCGGTATCAGCAGGCGGCGGCGCTTTCCGGGCCGCCCCCCGGGGGCCTCGAGGGTGTGGGTGCTCATTCGCCATCCTTCGTGATCGACGGCGGGTTCTTCGGAATGATGTCCTGCAGGTCCTGCTGCAGCAGCTCGGGGGCGACCGTGCTGTCGACCAAGGCCTTCCACCACGGCGCGGGCAGGACGTTCGACACGTACGCGTTGAAGAACGGACCGCTCGCCACGGACTCGCCGAGCGCGCTGATGTACGGGCCGAGACCGTCGAGGGCGCCGGCGATGTTCTCCTTGTTCGCCTGCAGGTTGGCGGTCACCGCGTTGAGCTTCTCCAGGGTGGGAGCCATCTGCGCCTGGTTCTCCTGCACCAGCGCCGACAGCTGCCGTGAGACCGCGGAGATGTTCGCGATCAGCTCGGTGATCGCGTCGCGGCGCACGCTCAGCTCCCCGAAGAGGGCGTTGGCGTCCACCACGAGGGCGTTGATCCGGTCGCTGCGCTCGGCGAGGATGCCGGTCACCGATTCGGCGCGGGCCAGCAGGTCCTCGAGCGACTCGTCGCGCGCGTTGATGGACCGGGACAGCCTGGTCATTCCCTCGAGCGCCCCGCGCAACTCGGGTGGGGTGTCCTGCAGCGAATCCGACAGCGCGTTGAGCGAGTCGTTGATCTGCTCCGTGTCGAGATCCGACACCGATGTCGTGAGGTCGCCGAGAGCGTCGGTGAGCGAGTACGGGGAGTCGGTGCGCGCCAGCGGGATCGGCTCGCGCGGGTCGAGCGTCCCCGAACCGTAGGGCTGCACCGCGAGGGACTTGCGGCCGAGCACCGTGTTCGTCTTGATGTCGGCCCCGGTGTCCTCGCCGAGCGCGATGCCGTCGCGGACGGTGAAGGCGACGAGAACCTGCTGGTCGTCGAGGCGGACGTCGGTGACCTCGCCGACGTCGACACCGGCGAGGGTGACGGTGTCGCCGGGCACGAGACCGCCGGCGTCGGCGAAGTACGCCGAGTAGGTCAGGCCGCCGGAGAGGAACTGCAGCTGGTCGTACTGCAGGCCGGCGAGCACCGTCGCGGCCGCGACGGACAGGCCGACGATGCCGACCTGCACGGGATTGCGTTCACGGATCGGACTCATTCGATCTTCGCGCACCTTCCGGTCGTCTGCTCGGCCGACGTGAAACGGATGGTGGTCCCGTCCGGTCCCGAGAACTTGAACGTGTTGGCACACAGGAAGAATTGGAAGAAGTTGCCGTACACCCCCACCCGGATGAGCTTCTTGTAGTCGTTCGGCAGCCGCTCGAGCGTCCGGTTGATGTCGTCGCGCCCGAGGTCGAGCTGCGTCATGGTGCGGTTGGTCTCGGCGATCACCGACTGCAGGTCCGGCCGGTTGTTCTGCAGCAGCGAGGCGAGATCCCCGGTGCCGGCCGCGATCCGCGGGATGGCGGTGCCGATCGGGTCGCGGTCCTGCGCGAGCCCGCTCACCAGGGTCTGCAACCGGTCGACGGTCTCGGTGAACTGCTGGTCGTTCTCGTCGATGGTGGCGAGGACGGCGTTGAGGTTGTCGATGACGTCGCCGATCAGCCGGTCCCGGTCGGCGAGGGAGTTCGTGAACGAGTTGGTGTTGCCCAGCAGCGACACCAGGGTGCCGCCCTGCCCCTGGAAGACCTGGAGCAGCGCGCCGGACAGGTCGTTGACCTGCTGCGGGTCGAGGCCCTGCAACAGCGGCTTGAATCCGCCGAGCAGCAGGTCGAGGTCGAGCGCGGGTTCCGTCTGCGCCACCGGGATCGTGCCGCCGGCCGGCAGCGTCTCGCCGGTACCCGGTCCCTCGAGCAGCTCGAGGTAGCGGTCGCCCACCAGGTTCTCGTACCGCACCGTGGCCTTGGTGCTCGCCAGCAGCGTGTGCTCGGCGTCGACGTCGAAGGACACCTCGGCCTGGTTGCCGCGACCGATGTCGACGCTGTCGACCGACCCGACGGGCACCCCGGCGATGCGGACCTTGTCGCCGGCCTGCAGCCCGGACACGTCGGTGAACGTCGCGTGATAGGTCTGCGTGCCGGTGAACCGCACCTGGCTGAACACGATCGCGAGTGCCGCGAAGATCAGCACCATCACGACGGTGAACGCGAGGAACTTGACCGTGGTGGCCCTCACCGGATCACCCCGCTCCCCCGCGGCGCCCGGCCCACCGGGCGCGTCCACGTCCGCCTCTGCGACTCCGGCATCTCACTCGCCTCCCGGGAGCATGTCGCCGAACAGGAAACCGAAGATCGTCGGGTACCGCACCCACGTCTCGGTGTTCGGGTGGAACGGCACGGGATGGGTGTCGGCGACGACGAAGGGGGCGTGGCCGTCGCGCTTGGGATCGAAGGCCGGCAGCCCGTGGCAGTTCGGCCCACCCGTCGCGCCCACCACCGGCAGGTCCTTCTCGTGGTCGTACATGGTGGCGCCGCCCAGGAAGTTCGTGCTCAGCATCAGGGCCGGGTACTTGCCGGTTCCGGCCATGGGCTCGAAGGCGATTCGCGCGTCGTTGAGCCCGATGATGAAGCACGTCAGCTCCGGCGAGTACTCGCCGAGCAGCGTCGTGGTCTCCGTCAGCAGGTCCAGCGCCGAGGTCAGCTGCGCCTCGTTCTCGCCGAGGACGTCGCGACCGGTGTTCGCCAGGCCGGTGACGTTCATCAGCATCAGGTCCAGGTTGGCCTGCTCGTCGACGACGGTGTTGCCGATCGAGGTGGCGTTGTCGAGCAGGTTCATCACGTCGGGCGCGACGTCGGCGTACAGGTTGGTGACGTCGGCGGCCACGGCGAGGTCGTACTGCAGTTGCGGCAGCGAGGGATTCATCGTCGCGAGATAGTCGTCGGCCTCGACGAGGGTGGCGCCGAGGGTGTCGCCGCGACCGTTGAGGGCCTCGGAGATCGCCCCGAGGGTGGCGTTGAGCTTCTCCGGCTGGACCTGCGCGAGCACGTCGGACAGGTGCTGGAAGACCGTGTTGAACTCGACGGTGACGTTCTCGGCCGCGATGATCGCGCCCTCCTGGAGCGGCACCGGCGACGGATCGTCCGGCATGAGCAGATTGACGAACTTCGCGCCGAACACGGTGGTGGACTCGATGGCCACGCGCACGTTGGACGGCACCAGGTGCAGCTGGCCGGGATCCATCGCGAGCTGCAGCAGCGCGCCGTCAGGGGTGTGCTCGACGGACCGGACCCGGCCCACCTCGACACCGCGGAGCTTGACCTTCGCGTCGGGCTCCAGCACCAGGCCGGACCGCGCCGAGGTGACCGTGACCGGGGTGGTGGCGGTGAAGGCACCGGCGAACATCAGCAGCGCCAGCGCGACGGCGACGGTGAGTCCCCCGACGAGACCGAGGGCCGCGAGTTTCTTCTTCCAGGAAGGTGTGTCCATGCGCCTATCCCGACAGGTTGAAGTTGCCGGTCGCCCCGTACACCGCGAGCGAGATGAGCAGGGTCACGGTCACCACGGCGATCAGGGATGCGCGCACGGCGTTGCCGACGGCGACGCCGACACCGACCGGGCCGCCACCGGCGTTGAAGCCGTAGTAGGTGTGGATCAGCATGACGGCGACCGCCATGACGATGGCCTGCACGAACGACCACAGGATGTCGGTGGGGATGAGGAACGTGTCGAAGTAGTGGTCGTACACGCCCGCGGACTGGCCGTAGAGCACGACGGTCGCGAAGCGGCTGGCGATGAACGAGGCGATCACCGCCAGCGAATACAGCGGGACGATCGCGATCATCCCCGCCATCACGCGGGTGCTCACGAGATACGGGATCGACGGGATCGCCATGACCTCGAGCGCGTCGATCTCCTCCGAGACCCGCATGGCGCCGAGCTGGGCGGTCGAACCGGCGCCGATGGTGGCGGCCAGGCCGATGCCCGCGATGGTGGGCGCCGCGATGCGGACGTTGATGAAGGCGGCGAAGAAGCCCGTGAGCGCCTCGACGCCGATGTTGCCGAGGGAACTGAAGCCCTGCACGGCGATGATCCCGCCGGTGAACAGGGTCAGGAAGCCGACGATGACGACCGTTCCGCCGATCACGGCGAGCGCACCGGTGCCCATGCTGATCTCGGCGATCAGCCGGACCGTCTCCTTCGGGTAGTGCGTGATCGCGCGCGGGGCGTATCCGAGCGCCTTGCCGAAGAAGAGCGCCTGCTCGCCGAGCCGGTCCACGGAGTCGGAGGCGCGGGCGACACGGCGCCGCACGCGGGGGAAGCGCCAGGAGATCACTGCCATCTACATCACCGCCGTGCCGGTCACCCGCCCGTCAGCTTGATGCCGACGGCGGTGACGAGAAGGTTGACCACGAACAATGCCATGAAGGCGAACACGACCGTCTGGTTGACGGCGTCGCCGACGCTCTTGGCGCCACCCTTGACGTTGAGGCCGAGGTAGGCGGCGACGAGGCCGGCGATCATGCCGAACAGGCCGGCCTTGACCTGGGAGATCACGAGTTCGCCGAAGCCGGTGAGCAGGGTGATGCCGTTGACGAAGGCGCCGGGGTTCACGTCCTGGAGGAAGACGGAGAACGCGAAGCCGCCCAGGATGCCGATGGTGCACACCAGCCCGTTGAGCAGCAGCGCCACGACGGTGGACGCGAGGACCCGGGGCACGACGAGGCGGTGGATCGGGTTGATGCCGAGCACGCGCATCGCATCGATCTCCTCTCGGATGGTGCGGGCGGCGAGGTCCGCGCAAATGGCGGTGGCGCCGGCACCGGCGACGATGAGCACGGTGACCATCGGGCCGACCTGGGTGACCGCGCCGAGTGCGGCGCCGGCGCCGCTGAGGTCGGCGGCACCGATCTCGCGCAGCAGGATGTTGAGGGTGAAGCTGACCAGGACGGTGAACGGCACCGCGACGAGGACCGTCGGCACGAGGGAGACCCGCGCGACGAACCATGCCTGATCGACGAACTCGCGTCGCTGGAAGGGCCGGGAGAACACGGCCCGGGCGGTCTCGCCCGTCATCGCGAAGAATCCACCGACCGCGCGGAGCGGTACCTCGAGGAGGTCTACCACCGTCTCCTCCTCCGTTGGTTCGCTCGCCGGCCGAGGCCGGCGAGGGGTCAGCTTGTGACCCGCGTCATACTAACTAGAACGTGTTCACGTGTCAAAGACCACTGCGTCGCGGCGTGACACGGCTACCTCTGCGGGCGGGAGCCCCGCCGCACCGACCGAACCGGCGGCGCTCGCGTCGAGCGGAAAATCGGGGTTCGAACTGGGAATTCAGTGGACCGCGAGATCGGATCCGCCGCCCGTCCACGGGACCGAACTCGGTCGGGAACCGCGCCGGCCGCCCCTTCGCGAACCGCGTCGCGGGACGCAAAACTAGAACAGGTACTACACGATCTCCGAGCGGCCTCCGGCCGCGCGTTCACGCGCCCGCATCGCCGGACGACACGCGAGCCCGGGGTCGGGCCGACACTAGCCGGATCGGCCCCGGACGGCGCGATATTACCGAAGGACAACGTTGCATGTCACTTCGGGTACCGCCTAGTGGGACGTCAGAGGGCGAGCGCCTGCGCGGCCGAGAAGTTACGGGCGGGGTCCCGGTCGCCGAAGTAGCCGCCGACCCGTTCGGCGAGGCTCTCCGGGGTCCACCGGACGTCCGCGTCGAAGCGCTGCTCGACGACGGGCGCGGCCATGAGCGCGACCATCGGGCCGTAGACGACGAAGACCTGGCCGTTGATCCGGTCCGCCGCGGGCGACGCCAGGTAGGCGACCAGTGCCGAGACGTGCTCGGGCGACAGTGGATCCACCTCCCCCTCGGGCGCGGCACCGAAGACGCCCTCCGTCATCGCGGTGCGGGCCCGCGGGCAGATGGCGTTGGCGCGCACCCCGTACCGGGACAGGCCCCGCGCGGCGGAGAGGGTGAGTGCCGTGATTCCCGCCTTGGCGGCGCCGTAGTTGGCCTGCCCCTCGGGGCCGAGCAGGCCGGCCTCGGAGGACGTGTTGACGATCCGGCCGTAGACGGGACCGCCGGCCTTCTTGGACTCGCCACGCCAGTACGCCGCCGCGTTGCGGCACAGCAGGAAATGGCCGCGCAGGTGCACGGCGATCACCGCATCCCAGTCCTCGTCGGACATGTTGAACAGCATGCGGTCCCGCACGATTCCGGCGTTGTTGACGACGATGTCGAGGCCGCCGAAGCGTTCCTGTGCCGTCGCGAGCAGCGCGTCGGCCGTGGCACGTTCCGCGACGCTGCCGGCGACGAACGCCGCATCGGCGCCGAGGTCGCGGATCTCGGCGAGAGTGTCCTCGACGGCATCGGTCGCCGCGAGATCGTTGACGACCACCGCGGCGCCGGCCCGGGCCAGCGCGACGGCCTCCGCCCGGCCGAGCCCGGCACCGGCGCCGGTGACGACGGCGACCTTGCCGTCGAGACCCAGGCCCCCCTCGTCCGTCGCACCGTTTCCTGCGGGGCCGAGACCGTTGCCGGTTGCACTCATGGACGCGCTCTCCCTAGCGATGTCGGGCGGCCCACCCGGGGCCGCCGCGCTCCTGGTCGCCGCGGATTCCGGCGACCCCCCGGAAATGTAGAACGTGTTCTCGTTTCTGACAAGGGGCGCCGTCAGGCCTCGCTCAGCGCCGCACGCGGACACTGGGCGATCGCCGTGCGCACGTCCTCCTCCCGCTCCGGCGCGATGGGGTGCGTGACGATCAGCTCGTCGTCGTCGTTCAGATCGAACACCTCGGGCGCGATTCCCACGCACACGCCGTTCGCCTCGCAACGATCGAAGTCGACCTTGACCTCCATGAACAGACCTCGCTTCTCGCTTGCTCGACCGATCGGGCGCCGGACGCGCGGGCTGGCGCGACGGCTCGAAAACCAGGCTAGAACGCGTTTCAGTTCTGTGCAATGATTCGGGAACATCGCCGAGCCGGTCCCGGTCCTCGGCCGTCGACCAGCTGCCTACCCGACGAACGGAGCGGTTCGTGGACATCGCGTACACCCCGCAGCAAGAGGAACTCCGCGCGCAGTTGCGCGCCTACTTCGCCGACCTGATGACCCCCGAACGACGGGAGGCGCTCGCCGCGACCACGGGCGAGTACGGCGCCGGCAACGTGTACCGGGAGGTCGTCCAGCAGATGGGCAAGGACGGCTGGCTCACGCTCGGCTGGCCCGAGGAGTACGGCGGGCAGAACCGTTCGGCCATGGACCAGCTCATCTTCACCGACGAGGCCGCGATCGCCGGCGCGCCGGTCCCGTTCCTCACCGTCAACTCGGTGGCGCCCACGATCATGCACTTCGGCACGCCCGAGCAGAAGGAGTTCTTCCTGCCGAGGATCTCCGCCGGCGAGCTGCACTTCTCCATCGGCTACTCCGAGCCCGAGGCGGGCACGGATCTCGCGTCGCTGCGCACCACCGCCGTGCGCGACGGCGACGAGTGGGTGATCAACGGCCAGAAGATGTGGACAAGCCTGATCGCCTACGCCGACTACGTGTGGCTCGCGTGCCGCACCGATCCGAATGCCCGGAAGCACAAGGGCATCAGCGTCCTCATCGTGCCCACCACCGCCGAGGGGTTCTCGTACACGCCCGTGCACACCATGGCCGGCCCCGACACCAGCGCCACCTATTACCAGGACGTGCGCGTCCCGGCGTCCGCGCTCGTCGGCGCGGAGAACGGCGGCTGGGCGCTGATCACCAACCAGCTCAACCACGAACGCGTCGCGCTCACCTCCGCGGGCCCGATCCTCACCGCGCTGCAGGAAGTGCGCGCGTGGGCGCAGCACACCCGCCTGCCCGACGGCCGCCGCGTCCTCGATCAGGAATGGGTGCAGATCAACCTGGCCCGGGTCCACGCCAAGGCCGAGTACCTGAAGCTGATGAACTGGGAGATCGCTTCCAGCACTGCGCCGCTCGGACCCGCACCGGCGTCGGCGAACAAGGTGTTCGGCACCGAGTTCGCCACCGAGGCCTACCGCCTGCTGATGGAGATCCTCGGCCCGTCGGCCACGCTGCGACAGAACTCCCCGGGCGTGCTGCTGCGGGGCCGGCTCGAACGGATGCATCGCAGCTCCCTGATCCTCACCTTCGGCGGCGGCACCAACGAGGTCCAGCGCGACATCATCGCGATGACCGCCCTCGGACAGCCACCCGCCAAGCGCTGACACTCCACCGGAAGGGACAAACCGTGGACTTCACCCTCACCGAGGCGCAGCAGGACCTCGCCGGCCTCACCCGCCGCATCGTCACCGAGATCGTCACCAATGACCACCTGCGCCGGCTCGACGCCGCCGACGACCGCATCGACCACACCCTGTGGGACGCGCTCGCCTCCTCGGGCATCCTCGGCGCGGCACTGCCCGAGTCCGTCGGCGGCGACGGCTTCGGACCGCTCGAACAGACGAGCATCCTCACCGAACTCGGCCGCGGCGTCGCCGCCGTCCCCTACCTGTCCTCGATCGTCGTGTCCGCCGCCGCCGTCGCCGAGTTCGGCAGCGACGCGCAGCGTCGCGACTGGGGCGAACCCGCCGCCACCGGCGAGAAGATCCTCACCGCCGCCCTCGAGGAGGAACTGAACGACGACCCCACGTCGCCGACCACCACGGCACGTCGCGCCGACGGCGGATGGATCGTCGACGGCACCAAGACCCTCGTCGACGCCGCGCCTGCCGCGGACCTGTTCCTCGTGCCGGCCTCGACCCCCGACGGCGTCACCGTGCTCCTCGTCCGTCCCGGCGATCCCGGCGTGACCGTGACCCGCCAGTACGACACCGGCCTCGGCTGCCTCGGGACGCTCACCCTCGCCGCGGCCTCCGTGCCCGGGGACCGCGCGCTCGGCACCGACGGCCACGCGGTCACCGTGTGGCTGCGCGACCGCGGGCTGCTCGGCTCGGCCGCATACCAGTACGGGGTGCTCGACCGGGCGCTCGAACTCACCGCCGGGTACGCCCGCGAGCGGGTGCAGTTCGATCGGCCCATCGGCAGCTTCCAGGCGGTGGCCCAGCGGCTCGCCGACGCCTACATCGACGTCAAGGGCGCCCGGCTCACCCTGTGGCAGGCGGCCTTCCGCGCGGAGGCCGGGCTGCCCGACACCGGGGAGCTGCGCACGGCCGCGTTCTGGGCCGCCGACGCCGGGCACCGCGTCGCGCACACACTCGTACACGTCCACGGCGGAGTCGGCCTGGACGAGGACCACCCCGTGCACCGGTACTTCCTGGCCGCCAAACACCACGAGTTCCACCTCGGGTCGGCCACCGCGCAGCTGCGGCACCTCGGCGCGTCCCTCGCGGAGGCGCCGGCGTGAGCGTCCCGATCAGCGGAACCGGCACCCCACCCGCCGCGGCGATGCCCCAGGATGCCGGCATGACCGACGTCCCCACCGTGACCGCGCTCCTCGAACGGCTCGCCACCGTCGACGATCGTGGCCTGCAGTTCGAGAACATGTCGCTGTCGTGGCGCGAGCACGTGCAGGCCGGCCGGGACCGGGCCGCCCTGTTGCACGAACTGCTCGACCCACGCAGACCCCGGCACTTCGGGATCCTCATGGACAACGTGCCGGAGTTCTCGATGCTGCTCGGCGCCGCGGCGCTGTCCGGCTCGGTGGTGGTCGGGCTGAACACCACCCGTCGCGGGCAGGCCCTCGCCCGCGACATCGCGCTCGCGGACTGCCAGGTGGTGTTCACCGAGGCCGCGAACGCGCGGCTGCTGGACGGACTCGACCTCGGCGGCGTCCGGGTGATCGACGTCGACTCCGCCGAGTGGGCCGATCTGCTCGCTCCCCACACCGGTTCCACCGCCGCGCCGGCGCCCGTCGCCGCGATCGATCTGTTCATGCTGATCTTCACGTCCGGCACCAGCGGCGACCCGAAGGCCGTGTGCTGCACCCACGAGAAGATCACCGGCCCCGGAGTGATGCTCGCGGAACGGTTCGGTCTCGGCGCCGACGACGTCGTGTACGTGTCGATGCCGATGTTCCACTCCAACGCGATGATGGCCGGCTGGGCGGTGGCGCTGGCGGCCGGGGCCGGGATCGCCCTGCGGCGCAGGTTTTCCGCCTCCGGCTTCCTGCCGGACGTGCGCCGCTTCGGCGTCACCTACGCCAACTACGTGGGAAAGCCGTTGTCCTACATCGTCGCCACCCCGGAGGAGCCCGGCGAGGCGGACAATCCCCTGCGCATCATGTACGGCAACGAGGGCACGGCGCCCGCGATCGCCGAGTTCCGCCGGCGGTTCGGCGCGACGGTCGTCGACGGGTTCGGCTCCACCGAGGGCGGCATCTCGATCTCCGCGGCGCCCGATGCGCCGCCCGGGGCGCTGGGACGGCTGCCCGAGGGCGTGCGGATCCTCGACCCGGACACCGGATCGCCCTGTCCGGTCGCCGAGTTCGATGCCGACGGCCGCATCCTCAACGCCGACGTCGCGACCGGTGAGCTCGTCAACGTCGCCGGGGCCGGCCTGTTCGCCGGCTACTACAAGAACCCGGAGGCCGACGCCGAGCGGGTGCGCGACGGCCGATACCACAGCGGCGATCTCGGCTACGCCGACGCCGACGGGTTCGTCTACTTCGCCGGCCGCAGTTCCGGCTGGATGCGCGTCGACGGCGAGAACATCGCGGCCGCTCCGATCGAGCGGGCCCTGCTCCGCTACCCGGGCTTCGCGCAGGTCTCGGTCTACGCGGTCCCGGATCCGCAGGTCGGCGACCGGGTGATGGCCGCGGTCATCCCGACCGCGGATTCCGCGTTCGACCCCGTCGCACTCGCCGGGTTCCTCGACGCGCAGGGCGATCTCGGCCCCAAGCAGCTGCCGACGCTGATCCGGGTGTGCCGGGACTTCCCGCGCACCGCCACGTTCAAGATCCTCACCCGCACGCTCAGCGCCGAGCGGTGGCACTGCGCCGACCCGGTATGGGTCCGCCGCCGCGGCGAGCGCGAGTTCACGCCGCTGACCGACGACCTGGCGGCCGAGTTGCAGCCGCAGGTCACCGGATCGGGCCGATAGGCGATCCGGCACGAGGACTTGAACCTGACGTTGCGTCAGGTCGTAGCGTCCGCCCCATGACGACGAACGAACCCCGATCCCTCACGGTGGACGACATCATCGACGTCGCGGCGGCCCTGCCCGGGGTGGTGGCGACGACGGCCGGGGAGGACAACGGCGCGCCCCGGCAGGCGTGGGGCGACACCTTCCTGTTCTTCGATCCGGATGGCACCACCCCCGCCGACCGCAGGTTCCCGTTCGCCACGGTCGTCGTCCACGACTACGACGGCTTCGACACCGCGTCCCACCTCGACCGGACGGGGGTGTTCCGGCTCAACGTCGCGGTCGGCCGCGACGAGTTCCGCGACCTGCTGGGTTACCCGCCGGCCGGGCACGCGCGGCACGGCGCCGCCGTGGACTACACCGCCCTCGATCTCCTGCTTCCCCATCGCGTGTACGCGCCGCAGGGGTGGGTGTCGATCCTGAACCCGGGCGTGCGCACCGCCGCACAGGTCCCCGGCCTGCTCGCCGTCGCCCACGCCCGGGCGGCGCGACGACACCGGCCGTGACGGCGCATCATCGACGTGTGGACGGCGAGTACACGGTCGGGGACGTCGCGCGGATGGCCGGCGTCTCGGTGCGCACGCTCCACCACTACGACCGGATCGGCCTGCTCGTGCCCCATGGACGCAGCGCCGGCAACCACCGCCTCTACTCGGCCGCCGACGTCGAGCGGCTGCGACGCATCCTGTTCTATCGCGCGCTCGACTTCGGCCTCGATGCCATTGCCGACATGCTCGCCGATCCGGGCGCGACCGTCGACGATCACCTCCGCCGCCAGCGGCGGCTTCTCGAACAGCGCCGGGACCACCTCATCGGTCTGCTCGCGGCGCTCGATCGCGAGCTCGAGGCGCGGCGCACGGGTGTATCGCTCACCCCTGAGGAGCAACTGGAGATCTTCGGAACCGACCGGTTCGCCGAACGATTCGCGGCCACCGAGCCGGACTGGCCGAATCACGACCAGTGGGAGCGGGCGGCGCACCGCGCCGCGGGGCACACCAGGGAGGACTGGGAGACGATCAAGGCCGAGGCCGACGCCGACATCCGAGCGTTCGTCGAGGCGATCGCGGCGGGCGAGCCGGCGGACGGACCGGTAGCGATGGATGCCGCCGAGCAGCACCGCCGCCACCTCGAACGCTGGTTCGGCCCGTGCAGTCCGCAGCAGCACTGCGAGATCGCGGCCCTGTATGTCTCCGGCGACGCCGCCACCGCCGAGTGGGAGGAGCTGGCGCCCGGGCTGCCGCGGTTCGTCCACGACGCGATCGTCGCGAACGCGCGGCGTGTCCGTGGGTCGTGACAGGGAGGTTCTCGTTCCGAGCGGGAGGATCCTGGTCGACGCACCCGCACGATGCCGCGACATACTCCCGCTCACCGCCACAACCTCCCGCTCGGCTGACGCAGGAGGGCGGGCAGGCTCACCCAGCCGCGGGTGAACGACGACTGCAGACGCACCCCCGATGCCGGATCGACCGACACGTGGGGATACCGGGCCAGCAACTCCTCGAGCGCAACCCGGGACTGCAGCTTCGCCAGGTGCGAGCCGATGCAGAAGTGGGGACCGCTGGAGAATCCGAGGTGCCGCGGAATCGGCCGGGTGACGTCGAACTGCTCCGCGGTGTCGCCGAATTCGCGTTCGTCGCGATTGGCGGCGCCGTAGAGCATCATCACCTTCTCCCCGGCCGGAATCGTCACCCCGTGCAACTCGACGTCACGGGTGGTGGTGCGCGCGAGTCCCTGCACCGATCCCTCCAGCCGCAGCGTCTCCGTCAACGCGCCCGGGATCCGGGAAGGCTCGTCGACGAGCAGGTCGCGCTGGCGGTGATCGGTGTCGAGCAGCATCACGGCGTGCGAGATCAGGTTTCCGGTGGTGTCGTTGCCGCCGGCCACCATGACGAAGCAGAACCCGAGGATCTCCCAGTCGGTGAGCAGTTCGCCGTCGGACTCGACGGTGGTCAGGGCGCTGATCAGGTCGTCGCCGGGTTCGCGGCGGCGCTCGCCGATCAGGCGCGAGAAGTACTCGAACATCTCGGCGACGGCGTCAGGTGCGCTCATGGCGGCCACGTCGAATCCGCTGTCCTGCAACGCCGTCAGCGCGGCGACCCACGGATCGAACCGGGCCCGGTCGGCCGCCGGCACGCCGAGCATCTCCGCCAGGACGAACGTCGGGACGGTCGAGGAGAATTCGCGGTGCAGATCGACCTCGGGTCGCCCGGCGAACGAATCGAGCCGGCCGCGGACGAACCCGCGCACGGCGTCCTCGAGCGCCGCGACGCGCCGGGGCGTGAACCCCTTCGCGATCAGGCTGCGCAGCTGCCCGTGCCGCGGGGGGTCGAGCATGACGATCGTCGGGGCGAGACCCAGTGTGCCGATCTCGTCGGGAACGAACGTCAATCCCCCAGCGGACGAGTAGGTCTCGGTGTCGCGCACCGCGTTCCACACGTCCTCGAAACGGGACAGCACCCGGAACGGCGGAATGCCGTTCCGGGTGCTGACGTGGCGGTGCACCGGGTCCTCGTCCCGCAGCATCCGGTAGGCCGGGTAGGGGTCGGCCAGGAACTGCGGATCGAAGGGATCGTAGACGGTCACCACCGGTCCGTCACCGTGCTGCGTTCAACCGGTCCACGGCCCGCTCGTACCCCTCGACGAGCTCGGCCATGATCTCCGCGACCGGCCGGATCTCGTTCATCCGGCCGACGATCTGCCCGACGGGCATCGCGACGACCTCGGGATCGTCCGCGGCGGCGATCCGCTGGTGGGCTTCGCTCACGAGCAGGTTCTGCAACGGCATCGGCAGCGGCGACGGGGCATCGGGCTTCGACCATGCCTCGGTCCACTTCGTCTTGAGCAGGCGGGCGGGCTTGCCGGAGTAGATCCGCGAGCGGACGGTGTCCGACGATGTCGCGCCCAGCAGGGCCCGCTGGACCGACGACGGGCCGTCGGCGGCAGCGCCGAGCTTGTATTCGGAGGTGGTGAGCCAGTAGGAACCCATCCACACCCCGGACGCGCCGAGCGCGAGCGCGGCCGCGACCTGCCGCCCGGAGCCGATACCGCCGGCGGCAAGCACCGCCGCCGAATCGCCGAGGGCGTCCACGATTTCGGGCCAGAGCACCATCGAGGCCACCTCGCCGGTGTGCCCGCCCGCCTCGTACCCCTGGGCGATGACGATGTCGACGCCGTTCTCGACGTGCCGCCGGGCATGCTCGACCGCCCCGGCGAGCGCCGCGACGGGCACTCCCTTCTCGTGGGCGAGGTCGATCACGTCCTTCGGCGGGGAGCCGAGCGCGTTGGCGATGAGCGCGGGTCGGTGCTCGAGGGCGACGTCCACATGTGCGCGGGCGACCGAGTGCAGCCAGCCGAGGACGCCGGCCGCGTGTTCGGCGGACTCGTCGAGCGGCAGCACGCCGAGCTCGGCGAGGGTGCGCTCGACGAAGGCACGGTGCTCGGCGGGGATGAGCTTGTCGAGGTCGACGGCGGTGCCCTCGGTGGGAACCTTTGCGGGCATCACGACGTCGACCCCGTAGGGCTTGCCGTCGGTGTTCTCGTCCATCCAGGTGAGCACGGCGTCGAGCTCGTCCGGGTCGTTGAACCGGACACAGCCGAGGACGCCGAGACCACCGGCCCGGCTGATCGCGGCGGCGACGTGCTCGGACGGGGTGAACCCGAAGATCGGGTACTGGATGCCGAATTTCCTGCTGAGATCGGTGTGCATCCCGGTCCCTTCTAGCTCGCCGCGGCGGAGCCGTTGGTGTGGTGGTCGTCCGCTGGGCGCTGCTCGGTCTGTTCCTTGGCCCAGCGGTAGTCGGGCTTGCCGGCCGGCGAACGCTTGATGGCGTCGACGTACCAGACACTGCGCGGAATCTTGTAGCTGGCGATCTGCGTGCGGGCCACCTCGACGAGGTCGGCCAGCGTCGGGCGGGTACCGGCGCGGGGCGCGATCACGGCGGACACCCGCTGCCCCCAGCGCTCGTCGGGCACGCCGACGACGAGGACGTCGAACACGTCCGGGTGGGCCTTGAGGGCGCCCTCGACCTCCTCGGGGAACACCTTCTCGCCACCGGTGTTGATGCAGACGGACCCGCGGCCGAGCATGGTGACGGTGCCGTCGGCCTCGACCCGCGCATGGTCGCCCGGGATCGAGTAGCGGACGCCGTGGTACTCGCGGAAGGTCGCCTTGGTCTTGACCTCGTCCTTGTAGTAGCCGATGGGGATGTGGCCCTTGCGGGCGAGCACGCCCACCTGTCCGGAGCCGGCCTCGACCGGATTTCCGTCGTCGTCGATCACGGCCGTGGAGGCGTCGATCTTGACGGTGGGGCCACCCGAGTGGGCCTGGCCCTTGGCGACGATGCCGAGTCCGCCGAAGCCGGTCTCGGACGAGCCGATCGAGTCGGTGATCACCGTGTTGGGCATCAGGTCCAGGAAGCGTTCCTTCAGCGCCGGGGAGAACAGCGCGGCGCTCGACGCCATCGCGAACAGGGACGAAAGATCGTACTTCTCACCGGTTCCCGGACGTCCGCTCTCGAGCGCGTCGAGCATCGGGCGGCCCATCGCGTCGCCGGTGATGAAGATGACGTTGACCTTGTGCTCCTCGATGACGCGCCACACCTCGTGGCCGTCGAACTCGGGATGCATGATCACCTTGCCGCCGCTGAACAGCGACTGCAGCACCGCCCACTGGGCACCGCCGTGGATGAGCGGGGGGATCGGGAAACGGACCAGCGGCGGGCTCGCGGCACCGGTCTTTGCGAGTTCCCATTCGTCGGCGACGTATTCGCCCGTCATGAAGTTGATGCCGCCGCCGAGTACGCGCCACACGTCCTCCTGCCGCCACATCACGCCCTTGGGGCTGCCGGTGGTGCCGCCGGTGTAGAGGATGTAGAGGTCGTCGGCGCTGCGTTCGCCGAAGTCGCGCTCGGGTGAGCCCTGAGCCAGCGCGGACTCGTAGTCGACGCCCCCGTAGCTCGCGTAGTCGAGATCGGTGCCGTCGTCGACCACGACGACGGTGCGGATCTGCGGGCAGTGCGGCAGCACGGCGGCGACCTTGTCGGAGTAACGGCGCTCGTGGACGAGCGCGACCATGTCCGAGTTGTCGAAGATGTACTGCAACTCGTTCTCGACGTACCGGTAGTTGACGTTCACCATCACGGCACGAATCTTGAACACCGCGACCATCGCCTCGATCGCTTCGATGGTGTTGCGGGAGTAGATACCCACCTTGTCACCGGGCTTCACGCCCCGTTCCTGCAGATAGTGGGCGAGCCGGTTGGCGCGCTCCTCCACCTGCGCGTAGGTGACCTCACGTCCGTCCGACGCGAGCGCGACGCGGTCGGGAACGAGGTCGATTGCGTGCTCTACGAGGTCTGCGATGTTAAGGGCCACGTCACAAAAGTAGAACGTGTTACCGTTTCTGACAAGACCCGGATGAGATCCAGTTCACAACCCCTCAGGAGTCCTCAGTGTCCACCACCGCATCGGAAGTTTCCGGCATTTCGGCAGACGCCCCGCACTGCCTCGTCGAGCAGCGCGGCTCGGTCCTGATCGTGACCATGAACCGGCCCGAGGCGCGCAACGCCCTGTCCGGCGAGATGATGGCGATCATGGCCGAGGCCTGGGACCGCGTCGACAACGATCCGGAGATCCGGGTGGCCATCCTGACCGGCGCCGGCGGCGCGTTCTGCGCGGGCGCCGACCTCAAGGCGATGAACCGGTCGGCCCCGGGCGACAAGTTCGAGCAGGGCGAGCGAAGCGACGGGAAGGGCAAAGGCGGTGGCTGGGATCTGTCCAGGCTACCCGCACTGCTGAAGGGCCGTCGCCTCACCAAGCCGTTGATCGCCGCGGTCGAGGGCCCGGCCATCGCCGGCGGCACCGAGATCCTCCAGGGCACCGACATCCGCGTCGCCGGGGAGAGCGCGAAGTTCGGTGTCTCCGAGGCCAAGTGGGGCCTGTTCCCTCTCGGCGGCTCGGCGGTGCGGCTCGTCCGCCAGATCCCCTACACGATCGCCGCCGACATCCTGCTCACCGGCCGCCACATCAAGGCCGCCGAGGCCAAGGAGATCGGCCTGATCGGCCACGTCGTCCCCGACGGCCAGGCTCTCGACAAGGCCCTCGAGATCGCCGGGACCATCGCCGCCAACGGCCCCCTCGCCGTCCAGGCCATCCTGAAGACCATCCGCGACACCGAGGGCATGCACGAGGAGGAAGCCTTCGAGATCGACGCGAAACTCGGCGCCGAGGTCTTCAAGAGCGCCGACGCCAAGGAAGGCCCCCGCGCGTTCACCGAGAAGCGCACCCCGAAGTTCACCGGCGCCTGACGGGCCGGAGGCCCGGGCCGAGCGAATGTATCGCTCACCTCCGTAGTCCGACGGTATGGTCCATTCGCTCAGCCCGGTGCCACCGTCCGTAGTCGCACGTCGGGCCGCGGCCGAGAGGCCGCGAGCTCGTAGTGCCGGCGCAGGTCGTCGACGACACGCCTCGGTGACCGCTCCACCGCACTCGGGATCGTCGGCAGCACGATGATGCCCGCGTTCTGCATGCGGGTCCGGCGCTCGATCGTGTCCTTGTACGCCTTGGGCGACAGGTGCCACGCGAGGGAGTCGATGTCCCAGGCCATCGCGACGTCGTCGATCCAGCCGTCAGGTCGTGCGATGAACCCGCCCCGGGAGTCGAGAACATCGCGGTTGAACACCATCTCGGGCAGACCGCTGCGTTCCCATAGCTCCCGGGCCTTCGCCTCCGCCACCGAGTGGACGTTGGCATCCACCTCCCGGAGCACCCGCCGCGGCAGAGCCGAACCCCGCCCGCTCCCCTCCGCCAGTTCCTCCTGCAGCGCTGCCACCGACACCGCTCCACGCTGGACGGCCGAGGCGATCAACGACCGCGTCGCATCGAGAGTGGTGCACCGGCGCGCGGCGTCGAGCAGGGCACGTTCGATGGGAGCACACCGGATGCCATTACGTATCAAAGGGTCCGGAATTCGGGTTGTCCGCTCGACGAGGACGAATCCGGCCGACTGCACGCGACGATTCGCCGGGAGCAGCACGTGGACGTCGTATTGTTCTCCCGCCAGTCCATGTTCTCCGAGCGCCGATCGTCCGGTGAGTACGGCGTCGTCGCCGACGTACTTCATGGCCGCGATCGTGCGTTGCCGAGCCGACGCCGGTCCGTTTCCGAGCATCACGATGCCCGGCAGCAGCCGTTGCCAGGGACCACCCGGACGGCACCGCTCGTGAATTGCCGACCCCGACACTCCGACACGACGAAGCACGGCGTCGCGAACCACACCGCTGTCGCCCAGCCGGCCCAGTGCCTCCGGATCCCCCGCCCACTCACCCCTTCTCATGGACCTACAGTGCGCCGCTCGATCGGATTCGTGTGGCCGCGGAGCGTGCATTCGTCGAATCTGTGGAGCAACTCGCCGACTGTGGACAACCTCCCCACCGAGCGAATGTGGCATCCCGTCGATCTGAGGAGGTGAACGATACATTCGCTCGGGGGAAGCGGGCGCCTACCGCAGCACGACGTCCGCCAGGGAGCGCACGTGCTCGGCGTCGCGGCAGCTGACGAGCAGCATCGTCACGCCGGCGTCGGACCAGCGCTTCACGCCGGCGCGCACCTCGTCGCGGTCGCCGATGATCATCGTCTCGGTGACCATCTCGTCGGGAATCGCGGCGGCGGCCTCGTCCTTGCGGCCCGCGCGGAACAGGGCGGTCACCTCGTCGACCACGTCACCGTAGCCCATGCGCCGGTACACCTGGGCATGGAAGTTGAGTTCGGGGGTGCCCATGCCTCCGACGTACAGGGCGGTGACGGGCTTGAGGCCGGCGATGGTCCCCGTCCGGTCGTCGGTGACGACGACCTGGCAGGTCGCGGCGATCTCGAAGTCGTCGCGGGTGCGCCGGGCGCCGGGCCGGCCAAAGCCCTCGTCGAGCCACTCGTCGTACATCGGGGCCAGGCGCGGGGAGTAGTAGATGGCGAGCCAGCCGTCGGCGATCTCGGCGGTCAGCGCGACGTTCTTGGGCCCCTCGGCGCCGATCCAGATGGGGATGTCGGCACGCAGCGGGTGCGTGATCGGCTTGAGCGGCTTGCCGAGCCCGGTGGCGCCGGGTCCGTCGTACGGCAGCGGGTAGTGCGGGCCCGGGTTGGTCACCGGCTCCCGGCGGGCCAGCACCTTGCGCACGATCGAGACGTACTCGCGGGTGCGGGCGAGCGGCTTGGCGAACGGTTCGCCGTACCACCCCTCGACGACCTGCGGCCCGGACACGCCGAGCCCCAGGATGTGCCGCCCGCCGCTGAGGTGGTCGAGGGTGATCGCGTGCATGGCACAACTGGTGGGGGTGCGGCCGGAGATCTGCACGACGGACGTGCCGAGCCGCACCCGCCGCGTGCCCGAGCCCCACCACGCGAGCGGCGTGAACGCGTCCGAGCCCCACGACTCCGCGGCGAAGACCGCATCGAAACCCTCCGCCTCGGCGGCGGCGACGAGCTCGCCGGCGTTCGCGGGCGGCTGCGCCCCCCAGTAGCCGAGTTGCAGACCCAGTTTCATTGCACACCATTCCTTTCGGGGCGGACCGGGGACACCGCTGCTCGGACGGTACCCTTGCCACCATCTCTAGAACCTGTTCTACTCGAAGTTGTGAGCCTGGGAAAGAGCGCGATCGCGGAGAAGCCGCTGAGCGCACCACTGAACCTGAAGTTCGACTACACCCGATCCACGGGGCCGACCGTCGGCGCGTTCGTCACGGGCCTGCGCGACGGGCGCATCCTCGGCGCCCGCGGCTCGGACGGGCGCGTCCTCGTGCCGCCCCCGGAGTTCGACGCGGTCACCCACGAACCCCTCACCGACTTCGTCGAGGTGGGGCAGTCCGGCACGGTGCGCAGCTGGACGTGGAACCCCGAGCCGCTGCCGGGCCAGCCGTTCGACCGGCCGTTCGCGTGGGCGCTGATCCAGCTGGACGGGGCCGACACGACGCTGCTGCACGCGGTCGACGTCCCCGGTCCCGAGGACATGAGCACCGGGATGCGGGTACGCGTGCGGTGGGCCGACGACCGCGCCGGTCACATTCGTGACATCGCAGCCTTCGAACCGGGCGAGGCCGAGACCGTCACGGTCCGGACGGACGCCTCCGGCGAGCCGGTGACGATGATGATCACGCCGCTGGATCTGCACTACACGCACAGCGCGTCCTACGAGGAGTCCTACTACCTGCGCGCGCTGGCCGAGGGCAAGCTGATCGGCGGCCGCACCGGACCGGGCGGCAAGGTCTACATCCCGCCGCGCGGCGCGAACCCCACCGACGGCATCCCCACCCGGGAGCAGGTCGAGGTGTCCGACAAGGGCATCGTCACCACGTTCTGCATCGTCAACGTGCCGTTCCTCGGCCAGCAGATCACGCCGCCGTACGTCGCGGCCTACGTGCTGCTCGACGGTGCGGACATCCCGTTCCTGCACCTGATCCTCGAGTGCGACGCCGCCGACGTCCGGATGGGCATGCGGGTGGAGGCGAAGTGGCGCCCGCGCGAGGAGTGGGACTACACGCTGCGCAACATCGAGTACTTCCGGCCGACCGGCGAACCGGACGCCGACTACGAGACCTTCAAACACCACCTGTAAGGGAGCCGCGCCCACCATGACAGACATCGCAGTCGTCGGCTTCGCGCAGGCACCCCACGTGCGCGAGACCACCGGCACCACCAACGGCGTCGAAATGCTCGTCCCCTGCTTCCGGGAGCTGTACTCGAAGCTGGGAATCACCAAGTCGGACATCGGTTTCTGGTGCTCCGGTTCGTCCGATTATCTCGCGGGCCGGGCGTTCTCGTTCATCTCGGCCGTGGACGCGATCGGCGCGGTGCCGCCGATCAACGAATCCCACGTCGAGATGGACGCCGCCTGGGCGCTGTACGAGGCCTGGGTCAAGCTGATCACCGGGGAGGTCGACACCGCCCTGGTGTACGGCTTCGGCAAGTCGTCGGCCGGCACCCTGCGTCAGGTCCTCGGCCTGCAGCTCGACCCGTACCTCGTCGCCCCGCTCGGCCTCGATTCCGTGTCCCTCGCCGGGCTGCAGGCCCGGTTCGGGCTCGACGCCGGCAAGTGGACGGCGGAGGACATGGCACAGGTCGCGGTGCGCGCGCGGGCAGCCGCCAAGGACAACCCGAACGCCCAGATCAGCGGCGACTTCGACGTCGAGGAGCTGCTGGCCCGGCCCTACGTCGCCGATCCGCTGCGGGGGCACGACTGCGCGCCGGTCACCGACGGCGCCGCCGCGATCGTGCTCGCCGCCGGCGACCGGGCCCGTGAACTGTGCGAGAACCCCGCCTGGATCACGGGCATCGAGCATCGCATCGACTCGCCGAACCTCGGCGGCCGCGACCTGACGACCGCGCCGTCCGCGTCGGCCGCCGCGCGGGCCGTCACCGGCGGTGACACCGCGTTCGACGTCGCCGAACTGCACGCGCCGTTCACCCATCAGGAGCTGATCCTGCGCGAGGCCCTCGGCCTCTCCGACGCGACGGCGGTCAACCCGACCGGCGGCCCGCTCACGGGTAACCCCATGTTCTCCGGCGGCCTCGAGCGCATCGGCTGCGCCGCGCAGGCGATCATGGCCGGGCGGGCCGGGCGGGCCCTCGCACACGCGACGAGCGGTCCTGTGCTGCAACAGAATCTGGTAGCCGTTCTGGAGGGACGTAACTGACATGGCCAAGCAACTCGCGGCTGTCCTCGGCACGGGGCAGACCCACTACGTCGCCAAGCGGCACGACGTGTCCATGTCCGGCCTCGTGCGCGAGGCGATCGACCGCGCCCTGGCCGACTCGGACGTCGGCTGGGACGACATCGACGCGGTCGTGATCGGCAAGGCCCCCGACCTGTTCGAGGGCGTGATGATGCCCGAACTGACCATGGTCGACGCGATCGGCGCCACCGGCAAGCCGATGCTGCGGGTCCACACCGCCGGTTCGGTCGGCGGGTCCACCGCCAATGTCGCCGCCAGCCTCGTGCAGGCCGGCGTGCACCGGCGGGTGCTGGCCGTGGCGTGGGAGAAGCAGTCCGAGTCGAACGCGATGTGGGCGCTGTCCACCCCGGTGCCGTTCACCATGCCGGTCGGCGCCGGCGCCGGCGGCTACTTCGCCCCGCACGTGCGCTCCTACATCCGCCGATCGGGCGCACCCGAGCACATCGGCGCGATGGTCGCCGTGAAGGACCGGCTCAACGGCGCGAAGAACCCGTACGCGCACCTCAAGCAGCCGAACATCACGCTCGAGTCGGTGCAGGCGTCGCAGATGCTGTGGGATCCGATCCGCTACGACGAGACGTGTCCGTCGTCGGACGGCGCGTGCGCCGTCGTGATCGGCGACGAGGACTCGGCCGCGGCGGTCGAGGCGCAGGGCCGGAGGGTCGCGTGGATCCACGCCACCGCGATGCGGACCGAGCCGACCACGTATGCGGGACGCGACCAGGTCAACCCCGAGGCAGGCCGGATGGCCGCGGCGGCGCTGTGGCAGGCCGCGGGTATCACCGACCCGCTCACCGAGATCGACTGCGCCGAGATCTACGTCCCGTTCTCGTGGTTCGAGCCGATGTGGCTCGAGAACCTCGGCTTCACCCCGGAGGGCTCCGGTTGGAAGCTCACCGAGGCCGGGGAGACGGCCATCGGCGGTCAGCTGCCGGTCAACATGTCCGGCGGTGTGCTGTCCTCCAACCCGATCGGCGCCTCCGGCATGATCCGGTTCGCCGAGGCCGCGATGCAGGTGATGCAGCGCGCCGGGGAGCATCAGGTCGACGGCGCACGCAAGGCACTCGGGCACGCGTACGGCGGCGGCTCGCAGTACTTCTCGATGTGGGTCGTCGGCTCGGACCGACCGGAACGATAGGCACGGACCGTGGTGGACTTCACCGTCGGCGTCGCGATGACGCCCCTCGACCAGCTCACCGGCCTCGCCCGCACCGCCGAGGAGTGCGGGTTCCGGTCGATCGCGCTGCCCGACTCCCTGTTCTACATGGAGAAGCAGACCGTCGACTACCCGTACACCCCCGACGGGTCGCGGATGTGGACCGAGGACACGCCCTGGGCGGACCCACTGATCGCCGCGGCCGCGATGGGGGCGGTCACGTCGACACTCCGGTTCTACACCCAGGTCCTCAAGCTCGGCTCGCGCAACCCGGTGCTGCTGGCGCGCCAGGTCGGCTCGGTGGCCAACCTCACCGGTAACCGCTTCGGCTTCGGAGTGGGAATCGGCTGGGCCCCGGAGGAGTTCGAGTGGTGCGGGGTGCCGTACGCGCGGCGCGGCAAGCGGGTGGACGAGATGATCGACGTCATCAAGCTCATCCTCGGCGGCGGCATGGTCGAGCACCACGGCGAATTCTTCGACTTCGACCGGCTGCAGATGAGCCCCGCCCCCACCGAACCCGTGCCGTTCTACATCGGCGGCCACACCGACGTGGCGCTGCGCCGGGCGGCGCGCGTGGGCGACGGCTGGACCTCGGCGATGATCCGGTTCGACGACCTCGTGCAGGTGATCGCCCGGCTGCGGGAGCTGCGCGCCGAACACGGCCGCGCCGACGATCCGTTCGAGATCCAGGCGGTGTGCGTGGACCGGTTCGGCCGTGCCGGGTACGCCGAGCTCGAGGATGCCGGCGTCACCGACATCATCGTGGTGCCGTGGATCTTCGACGGGCACGGCTTCGACAGTCCCCTCGAGGCGAAGCAGGAGTCCCTGCACCGTTTCGCCGACAGGTACATCCACGGAAGGGCATCGGCATGAGCGAGGAACACCCGGCCCGGGTCGCCGCGCGGGCGTCGCAGGCGGCGGCAAGCGGTAAACGCAAGGACGAGTGGCTCGCGTTGTTCGCCGAGAACGGTGTCGTCGAGGACCCGGTCGGTCCGTCCGGATTCGATCCGGAGGGCAAGGGCCATCACGGCCGCGAGGCGATCTCGCGGTTCTACGACATGACCATCGCGAACACCGACAAGCTCGAGTTCCTCGTCGACGACGTGCTGGTGTGCGGCGACGAGTGCGTCAACATCGGCACCATCCGCACGACCCTCGGCGGCAACGTGATCGACGCCGAGGGCGTGTTCGTCTACCGCGTGGACGACGACGGCCGGATCGCGTCGCTGCGCGCCTTCTGGGAGGTCGAACGGGCCATGGCGACGGTTCGTCCCGCAACCGAGGAAGCACGCGGCTAGAGTCCGGCCATGACCGTCGCCGGGATCGTCCTCGCGGCAGGGGGCGGCACGCGGCTGGGCGGGCGCGCGAAAGCGCTGCTCCCCCACCGCGGCCGCCCCCTGTTGCACACCGTGGTGGCCGCGCTCGCCGACGGCGGCTGCGACGAGGTCACGGTGGTCGCCGGCGCCTACGCCGACGACGTCGTCGCCGCGTGTCCGCCCGGCGTCCGCTCCGTCGTCAATCCGCGCTGGGCCGAGGGGATGTCGACGTCGCTGCGGTGCGGGGTGGACGCCACGACCGGCCACGACGTGATCGCGCTGACGGTCGTCGACTTCCCCGGCATCACCGCCGAACTCGTCCGCACCGTACTCCTCGCGCACCGCCCGGGCACGATCACCCTGGCGGTGTTCGGGGACCGCCCCGGGCATCCCGTGGTGTTCGACCGCCGCGACGCCGAGGCGGCGGCCCGCGAGGCCGTCGGCGACGAGGGAGCCCGGCGATTCCTCACCCGCAACCGCGACCGGGTGCGACGGCTGGACTGCACGCGCCTCGCCGATCCCGGGGACATCGACGTCCCCGACGATCTGACGCTGCTGGACGGGCCGGGAATCACGCCCGCCGATACCTGATCGCCGAACCCAGCCCGATCGTCACGGCGCAGGAGAGGACCAGCATCGCGCAGACGGCCCCGAGCGCGGCCACTGTCGGCGTCGCCGTCCCGGGCAGCACCAGGGACGCGAGCAGGAGCGAGGCGAGCGAGGTGCCCACCGCCGACGCCGCGGTGCGCAGCACCGTCTGGCTGCCGGCCATCTCGCTGGTGTTGTGCTCCGGGACGGACTCGACGAGCAGGTTCGGCAGCGCCGTGTACGCGAACGCCGTCGCCACCGACACGGCCACGACCAGCAGCGTCATTCCGATCACCGATGCGCGGAAGAAGAAGAACCCGGCACACGCGACGAGGAACATCACGCTGCCTAGCAGCAACGACGTCCGCGCCCCTACGGCGGCGGCGATCCTGCCCGCGACCGGGGTGAATGCCATGCCGATCATCGCGCCGACGAACGACAGCGTTCCGGCGTAGGTCGGCGAGAGTCCCAGGCCGAACGGCGCGGTGGCCGGGCTCTGCATGATGATCGGGATGATCATCGTCCCGACGCCGATCGGTCCGACGCCGAGTGCGACCCCGGCGAGCATCGTCAGGGCGACGTTGCGCTCGGCGAGCAGGCGCAGGTTCACGATCGGAGACGTCCGGCCCAGTTCCCACCACACCCAGCAGGCGAACACCGCGGCGCCGAGGACGATCGGACCCAGCACGCGGGCGTCGCTCCAGCCCCAGGAGCGGCTCTGGGTCAGACCGAACAGGACGGACGCCACCGACACCGCCAGGCCGACCGCGCCGACGACGTCGATCGGTTGCCGCCGAGCGGTGCGGCGCCGCCACGGCAGCACGGCCTCGACCAGGAAGAGACAGACGAGCGCGTAGCCGGCGGCGACGACGAAGATGTACCGCCAGTCGCCCAGGTCGATGAGGACGCCGGCGACCAGCAGGGAGGCCGCGCCGGCCGCGACGGCCGACCCGGAGATCAGCGCGACCGCCATGGGGACGCGCTCGGCCGGCAGGTGTTCGCGGGCCAGGCCGATGCACAGCGGCAGGATCGCTCCGGCCACACCCTGGATCGCCCGGCCGGCGATGATGGCCTCGAGGGTCCCGAACGCCATGCTGACGACGGAGCCGGTGGCAGCGCAGGCCAGCACGAACATCAGCACCCGTTCGCGGCCGTACATGTCGCCGAGCCGGCCGCACACCGCCGCCGAGGCCGCCGCCACCAGCAGAAACGCCGTCACGGTCCATCCGACCGCGGAGGCGTCCGCCTCGAAGACGCGGGCGAACGTCGGCAGCGCCGCGTACATCATCGACGTCTCGAATGCGCTGATGACCTCGACGGCGATGAGGATCGCCACCACCGCCCCCACGGGCCGGGTCCGCTGGTAACGGCGTTCGGCACGGGTCGAGGGGGACCGTTCGGGTGCCAACGATGTGCTCATGAAAGCTCCTACGTACTGGTTCGTCGCTCCCGAACCGTACGGTCGAGCAGACGCGAGTGTGACGCAGGACCCACTGAGCGGGACCCGGGCCGGCCGGTGCGGCTTTACGCTCCGGCCATGTCCCGGACCGCCAGGTGGGCGAACAGCGCGCTGGTGCCGATCGGGTTCCCGCCGCCGGGGTAGACCGTGCCGCTCGGGGCGGCCATCGTGTTGCCCGCCGCGTACAGCCCGGCGATGGGCGCCCCGGCGCCGTCGAGCACGCGGCCGACCGTGTCGGTGCGCAGTCCGCCCTTGGTGCCGAGGTCCGAGATGCCGAACTGCGCGGCGTGGAACGGCCCCTTCTCGATCGGGCTCAGCGCCGAACCGCCGCCGGTGAACGCCACGTCGTAGGGCTCGTCCCCGCGGCCGAAGTCCTCGTCGACGCCGGTGGCGGCGAGGCGGTTGAACCGCGCGACGGTCGCCTCGAGCGCCTCGGCCGGCACCCCGATCAGGTCGGCGAGTTCGGCGAGCGTGTCGGCGGTCTTCCACAGTCCCGCCGCCTCGTACTTCTCGGTCTCCACGAGCGGCACGTTTGTCGCCGCGATCGGCGGCACGACGCCGCCCCGGTCGTCGTAGATCATCCAGAACGGCAGCGTCATCTCACCCTTGTCCATCCGGGCGATGATGTCGCGGCCGAGCCGGTCGTAGGGCGCGTACTCGTTGGTGAAGCGGTTGCCGTCCTGGTCGACGAAGATGCCGCCGGTGAAGCACAGCGCGAAGGCCGAGCGCCCGTCGGGGTGGGTCAGCCCCGGCGACCACCACGCCTCGCTCATCAGGTCGACGTCGGCACCGATCGCGATGGCCGCCTGGTGGGCCTTGCCGAGGTTGGACCACGGCCCCATCGAATCGCGGGCCGCGCCGGGAACGCCGTACTGCGCGCGCATCTCGTCGTTGTGGTCGAATCCGCCGGCGGCGAGCACGACGCCCTTGCGGGCCCGCACCGCCCGCCGCTGGTCGCCGTGGGAGACGATCGCGCCGACCACGGCGCCGTCCTCGACGACGAGTTCCTCGAGCGCGGTGTTCCGATGCAACTGCACGTTCGGGTACTTGCGCATGGCGAGCAGGAACCGGCCGATGAGGGCACGTCCGCCGATCAGCTTGTCCGGCAACGGATCCCCGTTGCGCTCGCGACCCAGCGGCCCGCGGACGGACTCGTTGAGTTCCGGGTCGTCGACGACGGACCGCGGGGTCGGCGCGATGTGACGGCCCTTCGCGCTGGCCTTGGGAGCCTTGCCGAAGTAGTCCGGCCACGGGTAGGCGGTGAACTCGATGTCCTCGTCGGCCTCGAGATAGTCGATCAGGGGAGCGCCGCCGCGCACATAGGCGTCCTGCAGGTCGCGGGGGGTGCGGTCGCCGACGACCGCGTGATAGTAGGTCAGGGCGTCGTCGATGGTGTCGTCGTCACCGGCACGTCGCAGCACCGCATTGGTGGGGAACCAGACCCCGCCGCCGCCGGAATATGCGGTGGTGCCGCCGAAGTACTCGGAGGCCTCGACCAGGACGACGGACAGTCCCTCGCGGGCAGCGGTGTAGGCGCCACAGCAGCCGCCGGCGCCCGATCCGACGACGAGGACGTCGCATTCTTCCGCCCATTCCACCATGTTCGATGCCTTTCGCCGATTCCGTTCCAGGAGCACGTGACACTATTTCCGCAACCGCGGCGCGCGGGAGGAGACGTCTCACTGGGTGGAACAACAGGCACGGCCCCTGCTGCGCGGGTTCTCTCGGGGCTCGGCGCCGAGTCCCGCTGTTCGGCCCGCGCAGGCCGGACCCGGCACGGCGGCGGTCGCGCAAACAGGTCCCGGCCAGTAGGACCGAAAGCCGGGGGCGCCTCGGCGGCCGAATACTGTGGGCGAGCACCCCGCCCTCACCCCCAATTTCGGCGGGGTGCACCCATGCCGCCGGCTCCCGCAGCCCCGCTCACACGGAAAGCGCGGCGGCGCCGGGGGATTCCCGATCTCTCGGCGCCGCCCCACCCGGGTCAGTGCTCGACCGGGCAGCCGCCCTGCGTCTTGTAGTCCACCCGGAACTCCTTGATGCCGTTGAGCCAGCCGGAGCGCAGCCGCTTCGGATCGGCGACCTTGGTGATGTCGGGCATGTAGTCGGCGATCGCGTTGAACACGAGGTCGATCTCCATCCGCGCCAGGTTCGCGCCGAGGCAGTAGTGCGCACCGGTACCGCCGAAGGCGAGGTGCGGGTTGGGATCTCGCAGGACATCGAAGGTGCGGGGGTTCTCGAACACCTCTTCGTCGTTGTTCGCCGACGCGTACAGCATCACGACGCGGTCGCCCTTGCGGATCGTCCGGCCGCCGAGCTCGGTGTCCTCGAGCGCGGTGCGCTGGAACGACGTGACCGGCGTGGCCCAGCGGATGATCTCGTCGGCCGCGGTCTTCGGCCGGTCCCGCTTGAAGATCTCCCACTGCTCCGGGTTGTCGAGGAACGCCGCCATCCCGTGCGTGATCGCGTTGCGGGTGGTCTCGTTGCCGGCGACGGCGAGCACGATGAAGAAGAAGCCGAATTCCTCGGGCGAGAGCTCGTCACCGTCGATGTCGGCCTCGATCAGGGTGGTGACGATGTCGTCGGCCGGGCACTCCTTGCGGGCGGCGGCCATCTGGTACGCGTAGCCGAGGACCTCCATCGACGCGGCCGCCGGGTCGGCGGTGTTGTCCGGGTCGTCGTAGCCGGTCATCTGATTCGACCACTCGAAGATCTTGTCGCGGTCCTCCTGCGGGACGCCGATGAGTTCGGCGATGGCCTGCAGCGGCAGCTCCGCGGCGACCTGAGTGACGAAGTCGCCCCCGCCGGCCCGGCAGGCCTCCTCGACGATCTTCTTCGCGCGGGCGTTCAGCTCGTCGCGAAGGCCGTTGATCGCGCGCGGGGTGAAACCGCGGGCGACGAGCTTGCGCAGCTTGGTGTGCTCGGGCGCGTCCTTGTTGAGCAGGACGTGGCGCTGCAGTTCGATGGCCTCGCGCGGGATGTCGTCGTTGAACCGCGGGATCGCGGTGTTCTCCCAGTTGGAGAACACGTCGCTCCGGCGGGAGACCTCACGGACCTCCTCGTGCCGGGACACGACCCAGAATCCCTCGTCGTGGAATCCGCCGACGTCCGGGGATTTCTTGTTCCACCAGACGGGGGCCGTCCTACGCAGCTCGGCGAACTCCTCGAACGGCATCCGCTCGGCGTAGAGATCCGGATCGGTGAAGTCGATGTCTTCGGGGATGTTGGGCTGCGCCACTGAATTCTCTCCTGCCCTGACGAGTGCACCGTGTCGTGATGTGGAACACGTTCTAAAAGCATTCAAGCACAGGGCGGCCCGCAGGCCAAGGAATCGCCAAGTCCCGATCATTCGGACCCCGCCTTGTCTGCCCCGGAAACCTGTTCTACTTTGCGAGGACAAGGACCAGAAAGGAGCCCACCGTGGGCACACCAGTCATCGTCGAGGCGGCACGCACCCCGATCGGCAAGCGCGGCGGCTGGCTCGCCGGCCTGCATGCGGCCGAGCTTCTCGGGGCCGCACAGAGCGGACTGATCGAGCGCGCGGGCCTCGATCCCGCCCTCGTCGAGCAGGTGATCGGCGGGTGTGTCACCCAGGCCGGCGCGCAGTCCAACAACATCACCCGCACCGCGTGGCTGCACGCCGGCCTGCCGTGGCAGGTCGGCGCCACCACGGTCGACTGCCAGTGCGGGTCGGCCCAGCAGGCCAACCACCTGATCGCCGGACTCATCGCCACCGGCGCCATCGACGTCGGCATCGCCTGCGGCATCGAGGCGATGTCGCAGGTGCCGCTCGGCGCGAACGTCGGCGAACTCGCCGGCCCGCGGCGGCCCGAGTCGTGGAACATCGACCTGCCCAACCAGTTCGAGGCGGCCGAGCGCATCGCCCGCCGTCGCGGCATCACCCGCGAGGACGTCGACGCGCTCGGCGTCCGGTCGCAGGCGCTGGCCAAGCAGGCGTGGGACGAGGGCCGCTTCGACCGCGAGGTGCTGCCCGTCGTCGCGCCCGTCGTCGACAAGGAGGGCACCCTCACCGGCGAGAAGCAGACCGTCGCCCGCGACCAGGGCCTGCGCGAGACGACCACGGAATCGCTCGCGAAGCTGAAGCCGGTCCTCGACGGTGGCATCCACACCGCCGGCACCTCGTCGCAGATCTCCGACGGCGCTGCTGCGGTGCTGCTCATGGACTCCGACCGCGCCGCGGCGCTCGGCCTGAAGCCGCGGGCCCGGATCGTCTCGCAGGCCCTCGTCGGCGCCGAGCCCGAGTTCCATCTCGACGGCCCGGTGCAGGCGACGAGCCGCGTCCTCGAGAAGTCCGGCATGACGATCGGCGACCTGGATCTGTTCGAGGTCAACGAGGCGTTCGCGTCGGTGCTGCTGTCGTGGGCGCGGGTGCACGAGCCCGACATGGACAAGGTCAACGTGAACGGCGGCGCGATCGCGCTCGGCCACCCCGTCGGCTCGACCGGCTCGCGGCTGATCACCACCGCGCTGCACGAGCTCGAGCGGCGCGACGGCGCCACCGCGCTGATCACCATGTGCGCGGGCGGCGCGCTGGCCACCGGCACGATCATCGAGCGGATCTGACATGAAGGGGCCCGCCGCGCCGAAGGGTCTCGACTCGAAGTGGACCGTGCCGATCATCAAGTGGATGTCGCGCGCCAACGTGGCGGCCTATCAGGCCACCGGCGGCCGGATCGGGGGAAAGTGGCGGGTGGGCAGCGCCTTTCCGTGGGGCATCCCCGTCTGCCTGCTGACCACCACGGGCCGGAGGACGGGACGGCCGCGGACCGTTCCGCTGCTGTTCCTCGAGGACGACGAGCGGGTGGTGCTCGTCGCGTCCCAGGGCGGCCTGCCCGAGCACCCGCTGTGGTTCCGCAACATCCAGGCCGATCCGCGGGTGACCGTGCAGGTGAAGTCCCGGGTGCGGCAGATGACGGCACGGGCGGCGACGCCCGAGGAGCGGTCGCACTACTGGCCGCGGCTGGTGGCAATGTACGCGGATTTCGACAATTATCAGTCCTGGACGGATCGGGTCATCCCGGTGGTGGTGTGCGAGTGACCCTCGCGGGAGCCGGCACGACCGGGCACGAACCAGTGGGGTGCCCGGTCGAGCTGCTCTCGAGAAGGGATGTCACCCGATGACAACCGCGAACCACGATCAGGTACTCGACAAGCGGGAGATCGCGGCGGCACTGCTGCGCGCGCTCGAACGCCGGCACGAGGTCCTCGATGCCATCGTCGAGAGCAACGACAGGGCCGAGGCCGTCGCGACCGTCGCGCGGCTGCTCGACACGGACGAGTTCTGCGCCGAAGCGGTGCTCAACCTTCCGTTCCGGCGGCTGACCAAGGCGGAGCGCAAGAAGATCCGGGAGGAGCTCGACGACCTCGACGCGGTGCTCAAGTGGACGCCCGCCGAGCGTCCCTACGCCACCGGCGCCCATTTCCGGCTGCGTCAGTTCAGCGACAGCGAGCCGGACCGCGAGCTGTTCCGCGTCCGGTGCGAGGAGCAGCTCGGCGACGCGGGTGCAGCGCGGGTGGAACAGGAGCGCGCCGCCGGCCTGTCGCGCATCGACGACGAGTCCGCGGTGTGGCTGGTCGCCGAGGACCTGTCCGGCACCGAACCCAAGCCGGTCGGCTTCGCGTTCGGCGAGCTGCAGGGCCATGAGGTCGACGTCGCGATCTGGGTCCACCCGGAGCTGCGCAAGCAGGGCTACGGCACCGCGACCCTCAAACACGCCCGCACCGAGCTGGCCGCGTACTTCCCCGGCACCACCATCATCGTCCGCTCGCCCGCGTAGGCGGCTGCGCCGCCGGTGCGTCCTTCGGGTCGTTCCCACCGCCCAAAGGACGCACCGGCAGCTTCGCTGCCTACGCCCCGTAGACGGGGGTGGGGGGCTCGCTGCGCGCGATCAGCTTCTCCACCACCGGGCCGAGTTCCTTCGGATCCCAGCGCTCGCCCTTGTCGATCGCCTCACCGTGCCGCCAGCCGTCGGCGACGGAAACCCTGCCGCCCTCCACCTCGAAGACCCGGCCCGTGACGTCCTTCGACTCGGCGCTGCCGAGCCACACCACCAGCGGTGAGACGTTTTCCGGGGCCATCGCGTCGAAGCCCTGTTCCGGGGCGGCCATCGACTCGGCCATCGCGCCCCCCGCGCCCACGGTCATGCGGGTCCGGGCGGCCGGCGCGATCGCGTTGACGGTGACGCCGTACCGGGCGAACTCGGCGGCCGCCTGGATCGTGAGGGCCGCGATCCCGGCCTTCGCCGCGGCATAGTTGCCCTGGCCGATGCTGCCCATCAGGCCGGCGCCCGAGCTGGTGTTGACGATCCGCGCGTCCACCGGGTTGCCGGCCTTTGCCTCCCCGCGCCAGTACGCCATCGCGTGCCGCATCGGGGCGAAGTGACCCTTGAGGTGCACCCGGATCACGGCGTCCCACTCCTCCTCGCTCATGTTGGCGAGCATGCGGTCCCGCAGGAATCCCGCATTGTTGACCAGGACGTCGAGCCGCCCGAAGGCGTCCAGGGCCGTCTGCACCAGGTTCTGTGCGCCGGCCCAGTCGGCGACGTCGTCGCCGTTGACGACGGCCTCGCCGCCCGCCGCCCGGATCTCCGCGACGACCTGCTCGGCGGGGCTCTCCCCCGTCGCGGAACCGTCCGCGCCGGCCCCGATGTCGTTGACCACGACCTTCGCGCCCTCGGCCGCGAAGGCCAGCGCGTGGGCCCGCCCGATGCCGCGCCCCGCGCCGGTGACGATCACGACGCGCCCGTTGACCAGTCCACTCACTTGTCTTCTCCTCGAATAGATGTCGTTGTCGGGGAATCCGGGCGACATACTCGCCCCGCCTCCACGATTCCGCTCCCTGGGGTCTGCGCCCCGCATGTGCTAACTTACCAAGCAATCGCTTGGTTCGGTACAGACGTTAGGAACCTGCCATGGGCATCACCTCGACCACCGACGGCGCGGGCATCACCACGGTCACCGTCGACTACCCGCCTGTGAACGCCATCCCCTCCCAGGGCTGGTTCGAACTGGCCGACGCGGTCCTCACCGCGGGCAAGGATCCGGCCACGCACGTGGTGATCCTGCGCGCGGAGGGCCGCGGCTTCAATGCCGGCGTCGACATCAAGGAGATGCAGGCCACCGACGGCCACGGCGCCCTCATCGCCGCCAACCGGGGCTGCGCCGCCGCCTTCGGCGCCGTCTACGACTGCGCCGTCCCCGTCGTGGTCGCCGTGAACGGCTTCTGCGTCGGCGGCGGCATCGGCCTGGTCGGCAACGCCGACGTCATCGTCGCCTCCGACGACGCCGTCTTCGGCCTGCCCGAGGTGGATCGCGGCGCTCTCGGCGCCGCCACGCACCTGGCCCGGCTGGTGCCGCAGCACATGATGCGCACCCTCTACTACACGGCGCAGAACGTCACGGCCCAGCAGCTCGAGCACTTCGGCTCGGTGTACAAGGTCGTCCCGCGCGCCGACCTCGACGCCACCGCCCGCGAGATCGCCGAGAAGATCGCGGCGAAGGACACCCGCGTCATCCGGTGCGCCAAGGAAGCCATCAACGGCATCGACCCGGTGAACGTGAAGGAAAGCTACCGCTTCGAGCAGGGCTTCACCTTCGAACTCAACCTCGCCGGCATCGCGGACGAGCACCGCGACGAGTTCGTCGCCACCGGCAAACCGCGCGCCAACCACTGACCAGGAGACGAGAAACACCATGCGTGACAAGAGGATGTCGCTCGACGACGTGGTCGGCGAGCTGCGCAGCGGCATGACGATCGGCATCGGCGGCTGGGGGTCGCGGCGCAAGCCGATGGCGCTCGTCCGCGCGATCCTGCGCTCGGACGTGAAGGACCTGACCGTCGTGACCTACGGCGGCCCGGACCTGGGGCTGCTGTGCTCGGCCGGGAAGGTGAAGAAGGCGTACTACGGGTTCGTCTCCCTCGACTCGGCCCCCTTCTACGACCCGTGGTTCGCCAAGGCGCGCACGAACGGGGAGATCGTCGCGCGGGAGATGGACGAGGGCATGGTCAAGTGCGGCCTCGAGGCGGCCGCCGCCCGGTTGCCGTTCCTGCCGATCCGGGCGGGACTCGGTTCCGCCGTCCCGGACTTCTGGGAGGGTGAATTGCGGACCGTCACCTCCCCGTACCCCGACGCGTCCGGCACGCCCGAGACACTGATCGCGATGCCGGCACTGAATCTCGATGCCGCCCTGGTACATCTGAACATCGGCGACGCGCACGGCAACGCCGCCTACACCGGCGTCGACCCCTACTTCGACGACCTGTACTGCCTGGCGGCGGAGAAGCGGTACGTCTCGGTCGAGCGCATCGTCGAGACCGAGGAACTCGTCAAGTCCGTTCCGCTGCAGTCGATCATCCTCAACCGCCTGATGGTCGACGGGGTCGTGGAGGCACCGGACGGCGCCCACTTCACCCTCGCCGGCGACAGCTACGGCCGCGACGAGAAATTCCAGCGCCACTACGCCGAGGCCGCGAAGGACCCGCAGACCTGGCAGGCGTTCGTCGACCGGTTCCTCTCCGGCAGCGAGGACGACTACCGAGCCGCCGTCAAGACTTTCACCGAGGAGCAGGCATGACCGACACGACCACCCCGGCGACGACGGGCACGGTGACCCGGGCCGAGTACTGCGCCATCGCATGCGCCGAGATCTTCGCCGGGGCAGGCGAAATCATGGCCAGCCCGATGGCGACGCTGCCGCTGATCGGCGCCCGCCTCGCCCGGCTGACCACCGAACCGGACCTGCTCATCACCGACGGGGAGGCGCTGATCCTCGCGGACACTCCCGCACTCGGAGCGAAGGGCCCGATCGAGGGCTGGATGCCGTTCCGCAAGGTGTTCGACGTCGTCGCCTCCGGCCGCCGCCACGTGGTGATGGGCGCCAACCAGATCGACCGGCACGGCAACCAGAATCTCTCCGCGTTCGGCCCGCTGCAGCACCCCACCCGGCAGATGTTCGGCGTGCGGGGCGCCCCCGGCAACACCATCAACCACCCGACGAGCTACTGGGTCGGCAAGCACAACACGCGCGCGTTCTGCGACAAGGTCGACATCGTCTCGGGCGTCGGCTACGACAGGGTGGACCCGGCCAACCCGGCCTTCAAGTACCTGCACCTGCACCGGGTGGTCACCAATCTCGGGTCGTTCGACTTCGGCGGTCCCGGCCACACGATGCGGGCACTGGCCCTGCACCCGGGGGTCACGGCGGAGCAGGTCGCGGAGAACACCTCCTTCGAGGTGGCCGGCCTCGACGAGGCGGGCGTGACCCGCGAGCCCACCGCCGAGGAGCTGCGCCTGATCCGCGAGGTCCTCGATCCGCGCGGCCTGCGGGATCGAGAGGTGGCGGTATGAGCCCGCGCCTGACGACGGCACTGACCGACCTCGTCGGCATCGAGCACCCGATCGTCCAGACGGGGATGGGCTGGGTGTCCGGCCCGCGCCTGACCGCGGCGACCTCCAACGCGGGCGGTCTCGGCATCCTGGCCTCGGCGACGATGACGTACGAGGAACTCGAGGCCGCCGTCGCGAAGACGAAGGCGGCGACGGACAAGCCCTTCGGCGTGAACATCCGGGCCGACGCGTCGGACGCCGCCCAGCGCATCGACCTGCTCATCCGTGAGAACGTCAAGGTCGCGTCCTTCGCCCTCGCGCCCAGGAAGGAACTGATCGCCAAGCTCAAGGACCACGGCATCGTGGTGATCCCGTCCATCGGCGCCGCGAAGCACGCGGTGAAGGTCGCCTCGTGGGGGGCCGACGCGGTGATCGTGCAAGGCGGCGAGGGCGGTGGGCACACCGGGCCGGTGGCCACGACGCTGCTGCTGCCGAGCGTGCTCGACGCCGTCGACATCCCGGTCGTCGCGGCCGGCGGATTCTTCGACGGGCGCGGGCTCGCCGCGGCGCTCGCCTACGGGGCGGCCGGCGTCGCCATGGGCACCCGGTTCCTGCTCACCAGCGACAGCGCCGTGCCCGACTCGGTGAAGCAGGAGTACCTGAGGCGGGGCCTGCAGGACACCACGGTCTCCCTCAAGGTCGACGGCATGCCGCACCGTGTGCTCAACACCGACCTCGTCGACAGCCTCGAGCGCGGCAGCTACGCGAAAGGCCTGGTCGCCGCCGCGAGGAACGCGGCGAAGTTCAAGGCCATGACCGGGATGAAGTGGTCGACGCTCGTCAAGGACGGCATCGCGATGAAGCGGGCGAGCGACCGCACGTGGCAGCAGATCATCATGGCGGCCAACACCCCCATGCTGCTCAAGGCCGGGCTCGTGGAGGGCAACACCGACGCCGGTGTGCTGGCCTCCGGGCAGGTCGTCGGCATGCTCGACGACCTGCCGAGCTGCCGGGAGCTGATCGACCGGATCGTCGCCGAGGCCGTGGAGCGGATCGACGCAGTGGCCGCGCTGCGCGGTCAGGCCCAGGCCCCGCGTTCCGCCGCGGCGCGCACGTAGGTCTCGAAGGACACGGGCGGCCGGCCCGCCACCTCGGCGACAACGTCGTTCGGGGTCGCGTCGCCGGTCGCCCGCAGGGCCTCGAATGCCTCGATCTCGGCGAGCACCTGCGCCCGGTCCAGGCCGAGGCCGGTCATCGTCTCGAGGTAGGCGTCCGGCTCACCGCGGTAACGGACCTTGCGCCCCGATGCGCAGGCGATCACGGCCGCGGCCTCGCCGAACGACAGCGCGTCCGGCCCGCTCAGCTCGTAGGTCCGGCCGGCGTGGCCGTCCCCGGTGAGCGCGGCGACGGCGACGGCGGCGATGTCCCCGGCGTCGTTGAACGCCTGACGCATGTCACCCAGGGGCAGGACGATCTCGCCCGCGAGCACGGCAGCGCGCAGGAAACCCTCGTCGAAGTTCTGGTCGAACCAGTCGGGGCGCACCACGGTCCACTCCGCGCCGGACGACGTGACGGCACGCTCGGCGGCCAGCAGCCGCTCATCGCCCATCACGTCGACCGCCTTGCTCGACAGCAGGACGAACCGCGAAACCCCCTCGGCGACAGCCATATCGACGAATCCGTCCGCGACCGGCACGCCGTCGGGCGCCATGACGAACACCGCTCCGGCACCGGACACCGCGGGTTTCCAGGTGTGCGGATCGAACCAGTCGAACGGCACGTCGCCCGAGCGGGAGCCGGCACGGACCGCGTGCCCGCGTTCGCGCAACTGCCGGGTGACCCGTCGCCCGACGGTGCCCGTGGAACCGAGAACCAACACCGGTCGTTCGTCCATGCCGGCATCCTGACATCCGGCACCGACACGGTCACCGGGGCAGCCGACCGGTTCGCACGTCCATCGCGCCCGGCGGACGACATCACGTCCGCCGGGCGGTAGACCGTCAGGCCGCCGACGTGGGGGCGACGACGCTCTTGACGAAATCGGCGACGGCGGCGCGCAACTCGCGGCTGCGGGGAACCGCGCCGGACATCCAGTACACGCCGTGCACCAGCCCGTCGAATCGGACGGTACGGACGTCCACGCCCTCGGCGCGCAGCCGAGCGCCGTACTGTTCGGCCTCGTCGCGGGTGACCTCGTTCTCCGTCGTGAGGATGAGGGCCGGCGGGAGTCCGTCCACGCGGTCCGCCCGGGTGGGGACGGCATACGGGTTGTCGGCGTCCTCCGGTGCGGACAGGTACTGCTCCCAGAACCAGTCCAGGGCCGCGGCGGTGATGAGGTAGCCGTCGGCGTAGTCGATTCGGGACGGCAGCTGAGCGTTCGGGTCGATCACCGGGTAGATCAGCACCTGTCCGCGAAGGGCCGGCCCTCCCTGGTCTCGCGAGCGCAGCGCGGTGACGGCCGCCAGATTCCCCCCGGCGCTGTCGCCCATCACCACTATGTTGCCCGGGTCCCCGCCGTGCTCGGCGATGTGCGCGGCGACCCAGTTCAGCGCGGCCCAGGCGTCGTCGGCGGCCGCCGGAAACCGATGTTCGGGCGCCCGGCGGTAGGCGGCGGTCACGACGACCGTTCCCGTCTCGTTCGCGAGTGCCCGGGCGGGTTCGTCGACCACCTCGAGATCACCGGCGACGAACCCACCGCCGTGGAAGTAGAGCACCACCGGGCGCGGACCGGTCCCTTCGGGAAGGTGGATCCGGAGCGGAAGCTCGGTGGTGTCGCTGACATAGTGGAGGTCTTCGATCCGGGCGACCGGTTCGGACGGGGCCTGCAAGCCGGTGAACGTCGACACGACCGCGCGGGCTTCGTCGACGGACATGTTCTCGAACGATTTCAGTCCTTGCGCCTGCAGTCCCGCGAGCAGTTGCTCGACGTGGTGGTCGAGTGCCATGGCATTTCCTTCCGGGGAATGGACGGTGGGGTCAGGAGACGGCGGTCGCGACCACCGCGCGCGAACTCGTCGTGTCGAAGCCGGTGTAGCCGCCGGCGACGACCTCGGCGCAGGTCTGCCGGTAGGTCGGGGCACCGCCGAGGTAGACCATGCAGGCCCTCGGCTTGCCGGGGATGTTGGCGCCCATGTACCAGGAGTTCGTCTGCGGCAGGAGGGTTTGCCCGGCGATCTCGTTGGTCAGGTGCAGCCAGTCGGTCTCGGCCTGCGCGGTCGGCTCGATCACGTCGAGGTCGTGTGCGCGCAGATAGTCGATCGCGTCGGTGGCGAAGTCGACGTGGTCCTCGATGGCCAGCGGCATGTTGTAGAGCACCGACGGCGACTGCGGCCCGGTGATGGTGAACAGGTTCGGGAACCCGTGGATCATGATGCCGAGGTATGTCCGCGGCCCGTGGGCCCATTTCTCGGCCAGCGTCTGTCCGCCGCGGCCGCGGATGTCCATCGCCAGCAGCGGCCCGGTCATGGCGTCGAAGCCGGTGGCCAGCACGACGGTGTCCACCTCGTACGTGCGCTCCCCCACCCGGACCCCGGTGGCGGTGATCTCGTCGATCGGAGTGTCCTTCACATCGACGATGTGCACGCTCTCGCGGTTGTAGGCCTCGTAGTAGTTCGTCTCGAGCGGGGGACGCTTGGTGCCGTAGGCGTAGCCCTCGGGTGCGAGCTTGTCGGCCTTGGCCGGGTCCTGCACCCGCTCGCGGATGCGTTCGCGGATGTACTCGGCGATGGTGTCGTTGGCCTTCTTGTCGAACAGGATGTCCTGGAAGCTGTCGATGAACAGCCGGAACCCGCCGGCGTTCCAGCGCTCGTCGAACACCCGGCGGCGCTCCTGCGCGTCGACGGCCAAAGCCGAGGGCTGGACCTGGTCGAACGGGACGCCGAGGAAGTGGTTGCGGGCTGCGTCGCGCAGACTCCGGTAGTTCTGCTTGGCCTCGGTCTCCACCTCCGGGTCGAGCGGCCCGTTGCCCAGCGGGGTGGCGAAGTTGGGGGTGCGCTGGAAGACGATCAGCTCCGCCGCCTCCTCGGCGATCAGGGGGATCGCCTGGATGCCGCTCGCACCGGCGCCGATGACCGCGACACGCTTGCCTGCGAAGTCCACGCCCTCGTGCGGCCAGTTGCCGGTGAGCAGGACCTCGCCGCGGAAGTTCTCGATGCCGCCGAACTCGGGAGTCTTGGGGACCGAGAGGTTGCCGGCGCCGGAGATGAAGTACCGGCTGCGCACGCTGCGGCCGTCATCGGTGTGCACCGTCCACATCGAGTTCTCGTCGTCCCAGTGCACCCCGATCACCCGGGTGTCGAAGGTGATCCCCCTGCGTAGGTCGAAGCGGTCGGCGACGTGCTCGAGGTACCGCAGGATCTCCGGCTGGCCGGCGAACTTCTCGCTCCACCGCCACTCCTGCTGCAGCTCTTCGTCGAAGGAGTACGAGTAGTGGATGCTCTCGATGTCGCAGCGAGCGCCCGGGTAGCGGTTCCAGTACCAGGTGCCGCCCACGTCGGCGCCGGCCTCGAACACCCGCACCGCCAGGTTCATCGTGTCGCGCAGCTTGTGCAGGGCGTACAGGCCGGCGAAGCCGGCTCCCACGACGACGACGTCGACGTCGGGAGCGGAGAAATCGGTTTCGGTCATGGTGCGGGCTCCTCACGATCAATGGGGTTCGGCCCCGTCCGGGGCGCTTCGATGCCTGACCACGACAATGACCCGCGTCACCTCACCCCCACGCGGGGGAAATCACCCCTTTCGATACCTGTGTTGGGCGTCACACCGCATTCGGGTATGTTCTGACCACTATCTCTGGGAAGCGTGAAGATGGAGTCCCCCCTGCCCCGCACCAAAGGGCTGACGCCCTCGCTGACCAGTTTCGTCGGCCGTCGCCGGGAGATCGACGAGGCTCGGGCCCGCCTGCAACAGGCCCGGCTCCTGTCGTTGCTCGGTCCGGGCGGGGTCGGCAAGACTCGGCTGGCGGAGGAGATCGCCCTCCGCTCCGCCCGCGCCTTCCGCGACGCCTTCTGCTGGATCGACCTCGCCGTGGTCCGCGATCCCGAGGCGCTCCCGTCGGCTGCGGCCGCGGCGCTCGGCGTCACCGACCAGTCCACCCGTCCCGTGCGGGACAAGATCCTCGATCACCTGCGGGACCGCCACATGCTGATCGTGGTCGACAACTGTGAGCACCTGCTCGACGCGGCGGCCGCGTTCGTCACCACGGTCCTCACCGGCGCACCCGAGGTGCGCGTTCTGGCGACGAGCCGGGAGCCGCTCGGCGTCGGCGGCGAATTCACCTACGTGCTGCCGCCGCTGAGCACCCCGACGGAATCGACCGGCAACCGCGCCGCCGACCTGGCCCTGTTCGAATCGGTCACGCTTCTCGTCGAGCGCACCCAGAGTGTGGTCGCCGAATTCCGGATGACCGACGCCAACGCCGACGCCGTCGCCCAGCTGTGCATCCAGCTCGACGGCATCCCCCTGGCCATCGAACTCGCCGCAACCCGGTTGCGGACCCTGTCCCCCGCCCAGCTCGTCGAACGGCTCGACCGGCGCTTCGCCCTGCTCACCGGCGGCAACCGCGCGGCCGTGCCCCGGCAGCAGACGCTCCGGGCGCTGATCGACTGGAGCTACGAACTGTGCTCCGCGCCGGAGCGCACGCTGTGGGCGCGGCTGTCGGTCTTTCCCGGCAGCTTCGATCTCGAAGCCGCCGAGTCGATCTGCGGGGACGAAGACCTTCCCCCGGAACAGGTGATGGATCTGCTCGACGGTTTGGTGTCGAAATCGCTTGTCACGGTCGATCGTTCCGCAGAGGCCTTCCGCTACTCGCAGCTGATGACCGTGCGCGAGTACGGGCACGAGCTGCTCGACGCCGGTGGACGAATGAACGATCTGTACCGGCGGCACCGAGACCACTACCTCGAGCGGGCGCAACGTCACGCGGCGGACTGGTACGGGCCGAGACAATCGGAACTGTTGTCGCGGTGGCGGATCGACCATCCGAACTTCATGGCCGCGCTCGACTGGTCGCTACGGGACGACAGCGACCTGTCGGCCGCGGCCGCCCTCGCCGTGGCGCTGCGGTATCACTGGATCGCGGGAGGCAACCTCTCCCACGGCCGCACCCGGCTCGAGCGGCTTCTGCAACGGCTGCCCCGGTCCACTCGCGACCGGGGCCACGTCCTGTGGGTGACCGCGTGGACGGCCCTGATCCAGGGGGACCGGGAGGGAGCCGCACTTCATCTTGCCGAATGCGGATCCATCGCAGCCGAACTGGAAGATGCCGAGTTGCAGGCGCACCACGACCACTGGGCCGCCCTGCACGCCTTGTTCTGCGGACGAACCACCGACGCGATCGATCTCTACGACGCGGCGATCGCCGTTCATCGCACCCGAGGCGATCGCGCAGCAACCCTCACCGCCTTGTTCCAGCTGGCCATGGCCCAGACCTACGACGGCCGGCTCGACGACGCACTCGCCACGTGTGCACACGTGATCCACGTGGCGGACGAACACGGCGAGCAGTGGAACAAGGCGTACGCCCTGTGGGTTTCGAGCCTGGCCTACTTCCACCTCGGCCGGATCGACGACGCCGTCGACGCCGCGGAACAGGCCCTGCACATCCAGCGCGACTTCAAGGACAAGATCTGCACCGCCCTGTCGATCGAACTTCTCGCCTGGGCGGCGGAAGCCGTCGGTCACACCGAGCGGTCTGCCGCGCTCTTCGGCGCGGCCAAGGCCGTGTGGCAGCGACTCGGCACTTCCGTCGCCGCCTTCGGTCCCCATATCACGGGCGATTCGGCGCACTGGGAACAGCGGGTCCGACAGTCGCTCGGAACGAAGAAGTACGCGCGCCTGTCGACACCGCCGGCACACCTGACCATCGAGCAGGCTGTCGACACGGCTCTCGGGACGCCTGCGGGCGGATCGGCGACCGCGTCACCCACCGCTTCCCCGTTGACCCGCAGGGAAGAGGAGGTGGCCGAACTCGTCGCCCGGGGCCTCAGCAACCGGGAGATCGCGGATCAGCTCGTGATCTCGCACCGGACGGTCGACGGGCACGTCGAACACATCCTGGACAAACTGGGCGTCGGATCCCGCACCCAGGTGGTCGCCTGGGTGCACGCCCGCGCCGCGGGAACGGCACACGGGCCCGGCTGACAGCCGCCGCGGGATTCGGGGTGCGACGTCGTTCAGCCGCGCGCCGCGATCCGTGCCTGCACCTCCGGCCGGCGCAGCGGCGGCACCGTCGGCGGCGGCTGCCGGCGCGGCGGGAGCCGGTCGAGCAGTCGCATGGTGACGGCAGTGACCTCGGCGACGGCCTCCTCGAACGGTTCGCGGGTGGCGTCGGACAGTTTGTGGACGCCGCTGACCTTGCGCACGTACTGGCGGGCGGCGGCCTCGATCTCCTCGGCGGTCGCTGCCGGCTCGAGCCCGCGCAGCTCCGTGATGTTCCGGCACATGGACCGAGGGTAACCCGGGTCCTCAGCCGAGGCGACCGCCGAGCATGCCGCGCAGCGCATTCAGGCAGAGCTCCCGCAGCTGCGTCCCGGTGACCGTGGGGTGATCGTGCCAGTCGACGCACACGCTGCGCACGAGGGCGATCCATCCCTGCACGGCCACCGCGACGAGTTCGCGTTCGTCGTCGGGCGGGGCGAGCGCGTCGAGGATGCGTTCCTGCTGAACGCCGAGTTCGGCGTCGACGATCGCGCGGATACCGGCGTCGGCGGAGTCCGCGGCCCGGTTGACCGCCGCGACGCCCTGCCGGTGCGACGCGACGTAGTCGAGGTAGGCGTCGAGGCCCGCGATGATCCGCTCGGCGACGGTGAGCTGCGGATCCGGTTCGGTGACGGCGAGCAGCCGGTCGGACTCGCGCTGGACGACCGCCGCCATGAAGTCTCGTTTGGTCGGAAAGTAGTGGTACATCAGGCCGCGCGAGACCCCGGCGAGTTCGGCGACCTCCTCGATCCACACGTCCTCGTAGGCGCGCTCGGCGAACAGGCGCGCGCCGATGTCGAGCAGCTGCGCGCGGCGCTGCTCGGGATCGAGTCGTCGGCGGGATCGGGCCACGGACTCAATCTAGTTCTTGACACCCGTCCGTCCCGGCGTAGCGTGATTACTGTACACGGATTCAATAACTGGGGGTCGGAGCATGGCCATGGCCACGTCACGGGTGTTCGACACGGAAATTCCGCGCCCGCCGAAACGTCTCCCCCTCGTCGGCGACGTCCTGGGCATGTCGCTCGAGACCCCGGTGCAGAACTCGATGGCAATCCACAAGGCCCTCGGCCCGGTGTTCGAGCGCACGGCCTTCGGCCGCCGCTTCGTGTTCGTCTGCTCCGGCGAGCTCACGGCCGAGCTGTCCGACGAGAAACGCTTCGCCAAGCACCTCGCGCCGGGTGTGGAGGCCCTGCGCGCGATCGGCGGCGACGGGCTGTTCACCGCCTTCAACGAGGAACCGAACTGGCGCCGCGCGCACGAGCTGCTGATGCCCGCGTTCACCCAGCAGGCGATGCGCCGGTACCACGCCACGATGCTCGACGTCACCGCCCAGCTCGTCGCACACTGGGACCGTACGGCGCGCAGCGGCGGCGACGTGGACATCGCCGCGGACATGACGAAGCTGACGCTGGAGACCATCGGCCGCAGCGGCTTCAGCTACTCGTTCGAGCCGTTCGAGCGTGCGGCGCGGCACCCGTTCGTCGAGGCGATGGTCGGCGGACTCTCGTTCTCGCAGCGCAGCATGCTGCGCACGGTGCCGGTCGTCGGGCGCTTCCTCTTCCCCGCCGCCAAGCGGCAGTACGACCTCGACCGGGCGCACATGCGCGACGTCGTCGACGCGGTGATCCACAGCAGGCGCGACGCCCCCGGCCCCGCCCCCGACGACCTGCTCGAGCTGATGCTGCGGGCGGCACGGGAGGACGATCCCAACAAGCTCGACGAGATCAACATCCGCAACCAGGTGCTCACCTTCCTCGTCGCCGGTCACGAAACAACTTCGGGCGCATTGTCGTTCGCTCTCTACTACCTGATGCGCGACCCACAGGCCTACGCGCGGGCGCGGGCGGAGGTCGAGGAGATCTGGGGCGACGGCGAGCCCGCATTCGAGCAGATCGCCAAGCTGCGCTACGTCCGCCGGGTGCTCGACGAGGCGCTGCGCCTGTGGCCGACCGCGCCCGCGTACGCGCGGGAGGCGAGGGTGGACACCACCCTCGCCGGCCGATACCGGATGCGTGCCGGCGACTGGGTGCTCGTGCTGCTGCCCGCGGTGCACCGCGACCCGGCGGTCTGGGGCGACGACGCCGACGAGTTCGACCCCGACCGCTTCCTGCCCGAACGGGTCCGGGCCCGGCCCGCGCACGTGTACAAACCGTTCGGCACCGGCGAACGCGCTTGCATAGGAAGACAGTTCGCGCTGCACGAGGCCACGCTCGTGCTGGGAACCCTGTTGCGCCGCTACGACCTGGCGATGGACCCCGCCTATCGGCTGAAGGTGGCCGAACGGCTCACCCTCATGCCGGAGGGACTACACGCCCGGGTGTCCTTGCGGTCCTGAGCCGGCGCCCACCCGTGTCGTAGGCTGAGCCGGGCGGGTGGGAGAGGCCCGCACGGGAGGGAGAAACCATGAGATTCGGTTCCGCAGGCGTCACGGCGGCGGCGCTGTCCACGATCGTTGCGGCCCTGGCCGTCCCGGCGACGGCGCAGGCGGGGCCCACCGCCGACGTCGTCGCGGGCCGGGAGCGGGTGAAGGTGACGGTGCACGGTGTGCCCGTCCATCCGGAGAGCTGCCGTGTCGATCCCGATGCGGACGGCCACACCCGCAGCCTGCCCGTCGAACCGTCCGGTTCGATGGTCGCCCACGGCGTCGCACCCGGACCGCGGCGCGTGCTCGTCTGGTGCCCGGACGGGGGCATCGTCCACGAGCAGATCGTCCACGTCCTGCCCGCCGATCCGCTCGCCGACCTCGCCGACCACGCGTTCCGCACCGCCGGCAGCAGCGACCGGGTCACCGATCCGACCCTGCGCTGACGCGCCGGTGTGTCTCTTGGGCTGCCCTGACAGCCCAAGGGACACACCGGCGGCGCAGCCGCCTGTCTACACCCGCTCGATGATCGTCACGTTGGCGGTGCCGCCGCCCTCGCAGATCGTCAGCAGGCCGTAGCGACCCTCGCGGCGCTCGAGCTCGTTCAGCAGAGTCGCCATCAGCTTGGTGCCGGTGGCGCCGAGCGGGTGGCCCAGCGCGATGGCGCCGCCGTTGACGTTGACCTTGGCCGGGTCGGCGCCGATCTCCTTGATCCAGGCCAGCACGACGGGGGCGAAGGCCTCGTTGATCTCGATCAGGTCGATGTCGTCGATGCTCAGGCCGGTCTTCTCCAACGCATGCTGCGTCGCCGGGATGGGCGCGCTGAGCATGAAGATCGGGTCGTCGCCGCGGGCACTGAGGTGGTGGATCCGGGCGCGGGGCTTCAGGCCGTACTTGCGCACGGCCTCGTCGGAGGCGAGCAGCACCGCCGAGGCACCGTCGGAGATCTGGCTGGCGACGGCGGCGGTGAGCCGGCCGCCCTCGACGAGCGTCGCGAGTGACGCCATCTTCTCGAGGCTCGTCTCGCGGGGTCCCTCGTCGACGGTGGCGTCGCCGAGCGGGACGATCTCGCCCTCGAACCGGCCCTCGGCGATGGCCGCCTTGGCCCGCTCATGGCTCTGCAACGCCCAGCGCTCGAGGTCCTCGCGGCTGAGATCCCACTTGTCTGCGATCATCTCGGCGCCGCGGAACTGCGAGACCTCCTGGTCGCCGTAGCGCTCGGTCCAGCCGGTCGAACCGCCGAACGGGGTGTCGAAGCCGTACTGCTGCCCGACGATCATGGCCGCGGAGATCGGGATCTGCGACATGTTCTGCACGCCGCCGGCGACGATGAGGTCGGCGGTGCCGGACAGGATGGCCTGCGCACCGAAGTGCAGGGCCTGCTGGCTCGACCCGCACTGCCGGTCGACGGTGACGCCGGGAACGTGCTGCGGGTAGCCGGCGGCGAGCCACGCGGTGCGGGCGATGTTGCCGGCCTGGCCACCGATGGCGTCGACGCAGCCGAAGACGACGTCGTCGACGTCGCTCGGGTCGATGCCGGTGCGGTCGACGATCGCCTTGATCACGTGCGCGCCCAGGTCGGCCGGGTGGACGGCGGACAGGCCGCCGTTCTTCTTGCCGATCGGGGTGCGTACCGCGTCGACGATGTATGCCTCGGTCATGAGGGACTCCTAGTCGGTTCCGGGGAAGGTCGGTTCAGGGGTTGGCAAGTCCGTCGAGCACGATGGACAGGTACTGCTGCGCCACCTTGTCGGCGGTGAGGGTGCCGCCGGGCCGGTACCAGCGCACGGCCACCCACACGGTGTCGCGCAGGAACCGGAAGACGAGTTCGACGTCGACGTCCGGCCGGAACGTGCCGTCGGCGATGCCGCGCTCGATCACCCCCACCCACAGGTCGCGGAATTCGGTGTTGAGGTCGGAGATGTAGGAGAACCGCTCGTTCTCCACGAGCCGCTTGGCCTCGTCCTGGTAGATCGCGACCGCGGCGTGCGACTTGTCGATCGATTCGTACGACGCGGTGATGAGCGCCTCGAGGGTGGCGCGGGAGTCCGCCCCCGAGGCGACGATCTCGCGGTAGCGGCCGAACAGGTCGTCGAGGAATCCCCGCAGGATCTCGTCGACCATCGACTCCTTGGAGTCGAAGTGATGATAGAGACTGCCCGACAGGATGCCCGCAGCGTCGGCGATGTCGCGCACGGTGGTGGCACGCACCCCGCGCGAGGCGAACAGCTGAGCGGCGATATCGAGCAACTCGGCGCGACGCCCGGACTTGGCAGCATCGTCTCTGGGAGGAGTCATGGAGGCATCCTTTCAGGCTGCCGTGCGCGGTTCCGGTGGCGGCGGCTACCGGAACCGCGCACGGGTCAGGCCCTCTGCGAGGAGATCGAGACGACCTCGCCGGTCAGGTACGTGGTGTAGTCGCTGGCGAGCATGGCGATGGTCGCGGCGATCTCCCAGACCTCCGCGGCCCGCCCGTACGCCTCGTCGGCGGCGAGCCGGTCGAGCAGGTCCTCGCTGGTGACCTTCGCGAGGAAGGCGTGCCGCGCGATCGACGGGGCGACGGCGTTGATCCGGACCCCGTACTCGGCGGCCTCGATCGCCGAGCAGCGGGTCAGCGCCATCACGCCGGCCTTGGCGGCCGCGTAGTGCGCCTGCGAGTGCTGCGCGCGCCAGCCGAGCACCGAGGCGTTGTTGACGAGAACGCCGCCGTGGCCGGCCGACCGGAAGTAGCGCAGCGCGGCGCGGGTGGCGCGGAAGGTGCTGGTGAGGGTGATGTCGAGGACACGGTCCCACTGTTCGTCGGTCATGTCGACCACCGGGGTCTCACCGCCGAGGCCGGCGTTGTTGACCAGCACGTCGATGCGCCCGAGCCGGTCGGCGGCGCCGGTGATCAGCGCGTCGACCTGCTCGGTGGAGGAGACGTCGCACACGAGAGCGTCGACCTGCTGCGACGGGAACTCGGCGGCGAGCTTGTCGACCGTCTCCCCGAGCCGACGCTCGTGGAAGTCCGAGACGAGCACGTCGCCGCCCTCGAGCAGGGCGCGACGGGCGGTCGCGAAACCGATGCCGGTGCCGGCGGCGGCGGTGACGACGACCTTCTTGCCGGCGAGCAGGCCGTGGCCCGGGGTCTCGACGGGCGGCGTGGCGAGGGGGGAAGTGGTCACGGACGGGCCTCTCGGGGAAGGCCGAGCACGCGCTCGGCGATGATGTTGCGCTGGACCTCGTTGGATCCGCCGTAGATGGTGTCGGCGCGGGTGAACAGGAACAGCCGTTGCCACTCGGCGAGCTCGAGATGCTCGGGATCCGAGAGCACCGACGGGTTGCCGGCATGGTCGTGCTCCGGCCCGACGAGCGAGGCCGGGCCCTGCACGTCCATCGCGAGCTTGCCGAGGTCGCGGTGCCAGTTGGCCCACAGCAGCTTTGCCACCGACGCCTGGCCGGGGTCGGCCTCGCCGAGGGTGCGCACGGCGTGGGCGCGCATCACGCGCAGGCCGATGCGGGCGCGCGCGATCCGCTCGCGAATGTGCGGATCCTCGGCGGCACCGTTGGATGCGGCGAGGTCGGCGACGCCCTGCAGCTCACGGGCGAAGCCGATCTGCTGGCCCAGGGTGGAGACGCCGCGCTCGAAGGTGAGCAGTCCCATCGCGACCTTCCACCCGTCGCCGGGGGCGCCGACGACGAGGTCGGCGTCGGTGACGGCGTCGTCGAAGAAGACCTCGTTGAACTCGGAGGTGCCGGTGAGCTGCTGGATGGGCCGGACCGTGACGCCCGGTTGATCGAGCGGCACGAGCAGGAAACTCAGGCCATGGTGCCGGGAAGAGCCGGGTTCGGTGCGGCAGACCACGAACGCCCACTGTGCGACGTGCGCGAGGGACGTCCACACCTTCTGGCCGTTGATGATCCACTTGCCGTCCTCGAGCCGGGCGGTGGTGGCGACGTTGGCCAGGTCGGAACCGGCGCCGGGCTCGGAGTAGCCCTGGGCCCACAGTTCGGTGACGTTCCGGATGCCGGGCAGGAAGCGGCGCTTCTGGTCCTCGGTACCGAAGGCGACGAGGGTGGGCCCGAGCAGTTCCTCGCCGAGGTGATTCACGCGGGCCGGCGCGTTCGCCTTCGCGTACTCCTCGTGGAAGATCACCTGCTGTTCGAGGGTGGCGCCGCGTCCGCCGTACTCGGCCGGCCAGCCGATGCAGGTCCATCCGGCGGCGGCGAGATGCCGGTCCCAGGCCAGGCGCTGCTCGAAGTACTCGTGCTCGCTGCCCGGGCCACCCTTGCCCTTCAGCTCGGCGAATTCGCCGGTCAGATTGTCCTCCAGCCACTGCCGGACGGTGGCGGCGAACGCGGCGTTGTCGAAACCCGTGTCGTCCAGTCTCTCGCTCTGATGCACGTCTGTACGATAACCTACCAAGCACTTGCTAGGTAGGGAGCTCCGTGACCGCACAACCGAGAACCACACCGGCGGCCCTCGAACGCGCCGCATCGGCGCACGCCGACCGGACCGCGATCGTCGACGGCGACGTGCAACCGACGTTCGCACAACTGCGCGACCACGTCCGCGAATTCGCCGCCGCCCTCGTCGCCCACGGCGTCGGGCCCGGCGCACGCGTCGCGATCTGGTCGCCCAACACGCACCACTGGATCGTCGCCGCGCTCGGGATCCACTGGGCCGGCGGCATCGTCGTCCCCGTCAACACCCGATACACCGGCGACGAGGCGCACGACATCCTCGACCGGATCGACGCCGGCGCCCTCGTCGTTGCCGGGGACTTCCTCGGCACCGACCGGTACGCGGCCCTGCGCGCCGCGGCGCCGGAACTGCACCTTCCCACCGTCGTGCGGGTCCCGCTGGGTGGGACCGATGCCCCCGCCGACGGCGTGGTGGACTGGGACGAGTTCCTGGCCTCGGCGACGGAGGACGCGCGCGCCGAAGCCGACGCCCGCGCGCGGGCCGTCTCCCCCGACGACGTCTCCGACATCCTGTTCACCTCCGGCACCACCGGGCGCAGCAAGGGTGTGCTCAGCGCCCACCGGCAGCTGATCGGGGTCGCCCGGGCGTGGGCGGACTGCGCCGAACTCACGCCGGACGACAACTATCTCGTCATCAACCCGTTCTTCCACAGCTTCGGATACAAGGCCGGTTTCGTCGCGGCGCTGCTCGCGGGCAGCACCGTCGTGCCGATGGCGGTGTTCGACGTCGAGAAGGTGATGGCCACCGTCGCCGACCGGCGGATCAGCGTGCTGCCCGGGGCGCCGACGATCTACCAGAGCATCCTCGACCACCCCCGCCGCGACGAATTCGACATGTCGTCCCTGCGGATCGCGGTCACCGGGGCCGCACCCGTGCCCGTCGCGCTCGTCGAACGCATGCAGAACGAACTGAGCTTCGACGCGGTGCTCACCGCGTACGGGCAGACCGAGGCCGTGGTCGCGACGATGTGCCGCACCGACGACGATCCCGTCACCGTCTCCACCTCCTCCGGCCGCGCCACCGCCGGCTTCGAGGTCCGCATCGGCGACAAGGGCGAGATCCTGCTGCGGGGCCCCAACGTGATGCTCGGCTACCTCGACGACCCGGAGGCCACCGCCAAGACGATCGACGCCGACGGCTGGCTGCACACCGGCGACGTGGGCACCCTCGACGAACGCGGCTACCTCGACATCACCGACCGGCTCAAGGACATGTACATCAGCGGCGGGTTCAACGTCTATCCCGCCGAGATCGAGGCGGCGCTGATGCGCCTGCCCGGCGTGCACGAGGTCGCGGTCATCGGTGTGCCCGACGAGCGCATGGGCGAGGTCGGCCGCGCGTACGTCGTCGCCCTCGAGGGCAGCGGCCTGACCGAGGAGGCCGTGATCGCGTTCTGCAAGGAGAAGCTGGCCAACTTCAAGGTGCCCCGCTCGGTCCGCTTCACCGGGCACCTGCCCCGCAACCCGTCCGGCAAGGTTCTGAAAAACATTCTGCGTGAGGAGAAGTCATGACCGTCCCCTACGAACCCGACGTCGTCACCTACGAGGTGCGCGACGGCGTCGCGATCGTCACCCTCAACCGGCCGGACTACCGCAACGCGCAGAACTCGGTGATGACCTACGCCCTCGACGCCGCGTTCGAACGGGCCGTCGAGGACGACGAGGTGAAGGTGATCGTGCTCGCCGGCAACGGCAAGCACTTCTCCGCCGGCCACGACCTGGGGACCCCCGGGCGTGATCACCACGTGCACTACGACAACAAGGCCGTCATGTGGTGGGACCACGTCGACAAGCCCGGCGGCGACCAGCGCTACGCCCGCGAGATGGAGGTGTACCTGAGCATGTGCCGCCGCTGGCGGGAGATCCCCAAGCCGACGATCGCGATGGTGCAGGGCGCGTGCATCGCCGGCGGCCTCATGCTCGCCTGGGTGTGCGACCTGATCGTCGCGTCGGAGGATGCGTTCTTCTCCGATCCCGTGGTGCGCATGGGCATTCCCGGAGTGGAGTACTTCGCCCACCCGTGGGTCCTCGGCACCCGCTTCGCCAAGGAGATCCTCTACACCGGCGACCGCTTCGGCGCCCAGCGCGCATACGAGGTCGGCATGGTCAACCGCGTCGTGCCGCGCGAGAAGCTCGAGGAGGAGACCCTCGCCCTGGCCGCGCGTATCGCCGAAATGCCGCGGTTCGGCCTGGCCCTGACCAAGCGCGCCGTCAACCAGTGCGAGGACCAGATGGGCATGCGGAACGGCATGGACTCGGTGTTCGGCCTGCACCACTTCGCCCACGCCCACAACGCCGAGGTCGGCACCGACTCCCTCGGCGGCATGAACGCCAAGTCGATGGCGGCGAGCGCCCGCCCCTCCCCCGCGAGCAACGCGGGCCCCACGGCCCAGGACGGAGCGAAGTAGTGGATCTCGAGTTCGACGACGCAACCCTCGCCTTCCGCGACGAGGTCCGCGCGTTCCTCGCCGAGCACGTCCCGCAGACCCCACTGAAGTCGATGGACACCGCGGAGGGCTTCGAAGAGCACCGGCGGTGGGAACGCACCCTCGCCGACGCCCGGCTGTCCGTGGTGTCCTGGCCCGAGGAACTCGGCGGCCGCGACGCCTCGCTGCTGCAGTGGGTGGTGTTCGAGGAGGAGTACTACCGCGCCGGGGCACCCGGACGCGTCAGCCAGAACGGCATCTTCCTGCTCGCCCCCACCCTGTTCGAGCACGCCCACCCCGACCAGCTCGCCCGCATCATGCCCCGCATGGCGCGCGCCGACGACATCTGGGCACAGGCCTGGTCCGAACCCGAGTCCGGCAGCGACCTCGCGTCGCTGCGCTCGACGGCCACCCGCGTCGACGGCGGCTGGCTGCTCAACGGGCAGAAGACGTGGAGCTCCCGGGCGTCCTTCGCGGACATGGGCTTCGGCCTGTTCCGCTCCGACCCGGAAGCGCAGCGGCACAAGGGCATCACGTACTTCATGTTCGACCTGCGCGCGGAGGGCGTCACCGTCCGGCCCATCGACCAGCTCGACGGCGAGCCCGGCTTCGCCGAGATCTTCCTCGAGGACGTGTTCGTGCCCGACGACCCCGCCGACCCCGGCGCGTCCGGGGTCATCGGCGGCGTGAACGAGGGCTGGCGGGTCGCGATGAGCACCGCCTCCAACGAGCGCGGCCTGTCGCTGCGCTCCCCCGGGCGGTTCCTCGCCACCGCCGACCGGCTGCTGCAGCTGTACAAGTCGTCGGATCTGCACGGCGACGCGGCCCTGCGCAACCGCGTCGCCGACACCTGGATCGGCGCGCGCGCCTACGAGTTGTCCACCTGGGGCACGGTCACGCGATTGCAGGACAGCGGGCAGCTCGGCGCGGAGTCGTCCATCAACAAGGTGTTCTGGTCGGAGTGGGACATCGCCGCCCACGAGACGGCGCTCGATCTGCAGGGCGCCGCCGCCGAGCTGGTCGACGGCTGGACGGACGGCTACCTGTTCTCGCTGTCCGGCCCGATCTACGCCGGCACCAACGAAATCCAGAAGAACGTCATCGCCGAGCGCCTGCTCGGCCTCCCGAAGGGCGACCGATGAGATTCGCGCTCGACTCCTCCCACGAGGACTTCGCGTCCAGTATCGATGCGCTGCTCGCCAAGTCCGACATGCCGGCCGTGATCCGCGCGTGGAGCGCCGGCGACACCGGCCCCGGTCTGAAGGTGTGGCAGCGTCTCGCCGAGATCGGGCTCGGCGGCCTGCTCGTCGGCGAGGACCACGACGGCGTGGGTGCCGACGCGGTCGACCTCGTCGTCGCCGTCGAACAACTCGGCCGCCACGCCGTGCCGGGCCCGGTCGTCGACACCGTCGCCGTCGCCCCGGTGCTGCTCGCGGCCGCGGCGCCGGACCGGTTGCCGGCCCTGACCTCCGGCGCGCTCGCGACAGTCGCCGCCGCTCCGGACGTGCCGTTCGCGGTCGACGCCGACATCGCCGACCTGGTGCTGCACGTCGACGGCTCAGCCGTGTCCGTCGGCACCCCCGGGCAGCCGCGCGAGTCCGTCGACCCGGCCCGCCGGCTGTTCCCCGTCTCGGCGGGAGAGTCGTTGGGTGAAGCCGACTTCGGCGCCGCGTTCGACCTCGGCGCGCTCGCCACCGCGGCGCAGCTGCAGGGGCTCGGCCGGACGCTGCTCGAGCGCACCACCGAGTACGCGCAGCAGCGCCGGCAGTTCGGCCGGGCCATCGGCTCCTTCCAGGCCGTCAAGCACCACCTCGCCGAGGTGGCCGTCGCGCTGGAGATGGCCCGGCCGCTGCTGCACGGCGCGGCGCTGTCGGTGCGCGACGGGCTGCCGCAGGCGTCGCGGGACGTCTCTGCCGCCAAGGTCGCATGCGGCGACGCCGCCTACCGTGCGGCCCGGACCGCGCTGCAGGTGCACGGCGCCATCGGCTACACCCGGGAACACGATCTGTCGCTGTGGCTGACGAAGGTCCGCGCCCTCGTCACCGCATGGGGCACGCCCGACGTGCACCGGGCGCGGATCGTCGACGCGCTGGAGGCGTCGTGACGTTCGAAACCGAGGACCGCGCCGCGCTGCGCGAGTCGGTGCGCAACCTGCTCGCCAAGCACTCCGACTCGTCGGCGGTGCGCAAGGCGATCACCGCGCCCGAGGGCTACGACGCCGGCCTGTGGGAGCGGATGGTCGAGCAGATCGGGGTGGCGGCGCTCGCCGTGCCCGAGGACTACGACGGCGTGGGCGCCTCGCTCGCCGAGACCCACGTCGTGCTCGAGGAACTCGGCCGGACACTGACGCCGTCACCGATGCTCGGCTCGGCGGTGCTCGCGGCGCAGGCGCTGCTGCTGTCCGGCGACACCGAAGCATGCGCGCGGCTGCTGCCGGGCATCGCCGCCGGGGAGATCGCGGCCGTGTGCTGGGCCTCGGCGGCGGGCTGGTCGTCGCCGGGGGTGACCGCGACCGGCGACCGGCTCGACGGCACCGCGCACTACGTGCTCGGCGGAGACGTCGCGAGCACCCTGCTGGTGCTCGCGCGCGACGGGGACGCCGTCGCCCTGTTCGAGGTGGATCCGCACGCGACCGGCGTGACCCGGCGCCGGGTGCCGACGATGGACCCGACCCGCAGCCTCGCGCAGGTGCGGTTCGACGGGGTGACCGGACGGCCGCTCGCGAGCCCGGCGGATCTCGTGGACCGGTTGCGCACCGTCGCGCTGATCGCGCTGTCGGCCGAGCAGGTCGGTGCGGCACAGGCCGCGCTGGATCTGACCGTGGAGTACACAAAGAACCGCAAGCAGTTCGGCCGCGTCATCGGGTCCTTCCAGGCGCTCAAGCACCGCATGGCCGACATGTACGCGCTGGTGGAGACCGCGCGCTCGATGTCGTACGCGGCGGCGCTGTCGCAGGATACGCAGGACGCGTATGCGGCGAAGGTGTACTGCTCGGAGGCGTTCGAGCAGGTGGCCGCGGAGACGATCCAGTTGCACGGGGGCATCGCCATCACGTGGGAACACGACGCGCAGCTGTACTTCAAGCGCGCCCACGGCACCGCCCAGCTGTTCGGGCAGCCGCGCGAGTTCCTGGCCGCGATCGGAATGTGACGCCCGCGTGCCCGAGCGAATGAACCATCGCGTCGGCCTGATCGAGTGAGGGGTACATTCGCTCGGGCCGCGGGGCGATCCGGCAGTCGTTAGCCTGGGACGATGAGCACTCCCGTGATCACGCTGAATTCCGGAACCACCATCCCGCAGCTCGGCCTGGGAGTCTGGCAGGCCACCAACGAGCAGACCGAACACGCCGTGCGCTTCGCCCTCGACGAGGCCGGCTACCGGCACATCGACACCGCCGCCGCGTACGGGAACGAGGAGGGCGTCGGGCGCGGTATCGCGGCCTCCGCGGTCCCGCGGGAGGACGTCTTCCTCACCACGAAGCTGTGGAATGCCGACCAGGGCTACGACCGGGCACTGCAGGCGTTCGACGAGAGCCTCCGCCGCCTGGGCACGGACTACGTCGACCTGTACCTGATCCACTGGCCGTTGCAGGACAACGACCGGTTGCTGCGCACCTGGGACGCACTCGAGAAGATCGCCGGGTCCGGCCGGGCAAAGGCGATCGGCGTGTGCAACTTCGAGCCGCACCACCTGCAGCTGCTCGTCGATCGCGGCGGCATGCTGCCCGCCGTGGACCAGGTGGAGCTGCACCCGCACCTGCCCCAGCAGGAGATCCGCGCCTTCGCGGCCGACCACGGTATCGCCGTCGAATCGTGGAGCCCGCTGGGCGGTACCAGCAATTCCGGGTGGGGGCGCGATTCCAAGCCGAACACGCTGCTGATCGATCCGATCATCACGCGCATCGCGGACCGGCACAGCAAGTCCGCGGCCCAGGTGCTGATCCGCTGGCACCTGCAGAACGGCCTGATCGTGATTCCGAAGTCGGTCCACGACGCGCGGATCGCGCAGAACTTCGACGTGTTCGACTTCGAACTCGACGACCTCGACCTGAGCGAGATCGCGACCCTCGACGACGGCACGCGCGTCGGCATGCACCCGGACGAGATGAACATCGGCGCGCCGGACTGACGGACGATCCCCGCACGGGCAGCCGCGCCCCTCGGCACGCGGCTGCCCGTTTCCGGGCGTATTCGCCGATCACCTTGCGCTTCCAGGACGCAGCACGAATAGTAGAACACGTTCTCATTCAGGACCCGGCCGGTCGCGGGTTCGCGATCGGTTCGCGCAGAGGGGCAGGACGTGACGACACACATGATCTCGGGCACCCCGATCGAGATGCCGGTGCGGATTCGGACCGCGACGGCATTCATGGCGATGTACTCGGTGCCCGCCGCCCCGGCTCGGGCCCTGATCGATCACACGGGACTCGAACTGCTGCACCACCGCCCGGGGCGCGGTATCTGCATCCTGGTGTTCGTGGACTACGTCGACGGAGATCTCGGACCCTACAACGAGTTCGGCGTGTGCTTCCTCGTTCGTGACCATCGCCGGCGCGGCGGTACCATGCTGCAGGATCTGCGGGAACTCGCCCGCGGCGGCGCCGGTGCCCTGATCCATCAACTGCCCGTCGACGGCGAGTTCACCCTGGCGGCAGGACGGGGAATCTGGGGGTTCCCCAAGATCCTCGCCGACTTCGACGCCGACCACGCCGGCGCCGTCAAGCGCGCGTCGGTGAGCCGGGACGGGCAGCTGATCGCGGAACTGTCGGTGCGCCCGGGCCTCGCGGTTCCCGGGCGTGGTGCCGCCGCCTCCGTCACGGCCTACTCCCATCTGGACGGGATCACCCGGCGCACCGGATGGGCGATGAATCCCGCCGGCGTGCGCAGCCGCGTCGGCGGTGCCACCCTGCGCCTCGGAACCCACCCCATCGCCGGCGAACTGCGCGCGCTGGGGCTGCCCCGGCGCGCGCTGCTCACCTCGTCGATCCCCCGCCTGCAGATGACCTTCGGAGACGCCGAACCGATCTGATCCGGCCTTCGGGTTTCGGCGCCCGTCGCAGCGGGCACCCACCGACTCGAAGACACAATCGATCGGTGAGGTCACCATGATCAACAACAGCGACATCGATGCACTTGTCGGCGCCACCGTCTACGGACCCGGCGGCGACAAGCTCGGCAAGGTCGGCGAGGTCTACCTCGACAACCGCACCGGGAACCCTGCTTGGATCACCGTCGTCACCGGCCTGTTCGGCACCCGTCGGCATTTCGTGCCGATCGACGTCGCCGAGCTGGACGGCAAGGACGTCCGTCTGCCGTTCGACAAGGACACGGTGACCGGCGCCCCGAACATCGACGAGGACGGCCGTCTCACCCCCGAGGAGGAGACGCAGCTCTACCGCTACTACGACAGGGCGGATACCGACACCGACACCGGTCGTGCACCGGACGTCGACCGGACGCCCGACGCCGATCGGCTGCGCGACACCGACCGGACGCCGGACACCGACCGGACATCCGACGCCGATCGGCTGCGGGACACCGACCGGACGCCGGAGTCCCATCGGACGCCGCAGGGAGGCGCGCCGGGTGTGTCCACCTCGGCTCCGCCGTCGGCCACACCGTCGCATCCCGGTGGCACCGGTGACACAACGCAACACGGCGCCCCCTCGCCCGGCCCGCGACTCCACAAGCGGGTCGTGACCACCGAGTACTACGTCGACGAGGGCGCCCCCGGCCAGCACCCCGACCAGGAGGACCGACGATGATCGAACGTGAGCCCGCCGGTGCCAGTGCCGCCGGCCGAGACCCCGTTCCCGGCCGCGACCCCGTTCCCGGCCGCGAGCGCGTGGTCACGGACGACCGGGTGACGGACCGCACCACCACCGCCGCCGCTCCCTTCGAGGAGCGGGTGACGACGAAGCCGGCCAAGACGAGTGTGGCCGCCGCCCTCGCACTCGCTGTCGGCACCGCCGCCCTGGTGTGCGTGCTCTCGCTCGTCCTCTCCCCCGTGGGCCTGGTGCTGTCCCTCGTCGGGCTCGTGCTCGGCATCGTGGGCCTTCGCGCGGCACGTCGCCTCGGCGTGACCGGGCGCGGCGTCGCCATCGCGGGCATCGTGCTCAGCATCGTCTCGCTCGTGCTGTCGATCGCCTACGTGGCGGGTGTGGTGACGGTGCTCAACAACGACCGCATGGTGGAGCAGCTCGAACAGCAACTCGACCGGGTCCGCGACCAGCTGCCCGACAGCATCCAGGTGCCCCAGCCCGGCGAGTAACCGTCCGGCCGGCCGTGCCGGCCCCCTAGAGCCAGGTGTCCTCCGAGGTACTGGTGAGAAACGCCTCGAGGTCGTCGCGCCAGGGGGCCGGCACGGTCTTGTCCGGCTCGATGCCGGTGTACTGGCCGCGATAGAACAACAGCGGCCGCTCCTTCTCGTCGCGCACCTCGCTGAGCGAGGACACCCGTCCGAACACCACCCAGTGGTCGCCGCCGTCGTGCACGGTCTCGACGGTGCAGTCGATGTGCGCCAGGGATCCGGTCAGGACGGGCGAGCCGAGCGGTGACGGGCTCCACTCGACGCCGGCGAACTTGTCCGGCTCCCGGGACCCGAACCGGGCGCACGTGTCCTGCTGCTCCTCCGCGAGCACGTTGACGCAGAAGCGCCCGGATCGTTCGATCGCGGACCACGACCGCGACGTCCTCGTCGGGCAGAACAAAACCAGCGGCGGCTCCAGCGACAGCGCCGCGAACGACTGGCAGGCGAATCCCACCGGCTCGCCCGCGTCGACGGTGGTGATGATCGTGACCCCCGTGCAGAACTGGCCCAGCACGTTCCGGAAGACCCGGGGGTCGATCCCACCGTCGTCGGGGGTGGTCACGGCTGCATCCCCACGCTGAAGTCGTGACCCCACAGGCTGACCGCTGTGGACTCCCGGGCGATCCACTCCTCGTCCTTGACCTGCCTTCCCTCGCAGCCGAATTCGACGTCGAAGCCACCCGGGGTCTTCATGTAGAACGAGAGCATGAGGTCGTTGACGTGCCGGCCCAGCGTCGCCGACATCTTCACCTTCCGGCGCAGCGCCCGGTCCAGGCACAGCCCGACGTCGTCGGCGTTCTCCACCTCGATCATCAGGTGCACGATGCCACTCGGCGTGGGCATCGGCAGGAACGCCAGGCTGTGGTGCCGTGGGTTGCACCCGAAGAAGCGGAGCCAGGCCGGTTTCCCGTCGGCCGGGCGGCCCACCATCTGTGGCGGCATGCGCATCGAGTCCCGCAGCCGGAAGCCGAGGACGTCGCGGTAGAAGTGCAGGGCCTCCTCGTCGTCGCGGGTGGACAGGACGACGTGCCCGAGTCCCTGCTCGCCGGTGACGAACCGATGCCCGTACGGGCTGACCACGCGGCGGTGCTCGAGCGCCACCCCATGGAACGCCTCGAGGGTGTTGCCGGACGGGTCCTGGAACACGATCAGCTCGTCCACACGACGGTCGGCGAGCTGCTCGGCCGTGCCCTCCTTGAACGGGACCCCGGCGGCCGCGAGGTTGTCGCGCACCTCCTGCAGCTCAGCGGCGTTCGCCGTCTCCCAGCCCGCGACCAGCAGCCGGTCGCTCTCGTGCGGCTCGATGATCAGCCGGGCCGGGAAGTCGTCCATCCGCAGGTACAGGGCGTCCGGGTGGACACCCTTGCCCTCCACCATGCCGAGCACCTTCAGCCCGTACTCGCGCCAGGCGTCCATGTCGGTGGCGCCGATGCGCAGATACGCGAGGGATCGGATACCCATGTCAGACACTCCCGTCGCTTCGCTCGCCCCGACCGCTCCGGTCGGTCAGGAAATCGATTGTCAGGCGGTTGAACTCGTCGAACTTCTCGAGCTGGGCCCAGTGCCCGCAGCCGCCGAAGACGTGCAGCTGGGCGCGGGGGATGAGCTTGAGCGCGACGAGTGCCCCGTCGAGCGGATTGACCCGGTCCTCCCGGCCCCAGATCAACAGCACCCGCTGCCGCAGCTTGTACGCGTCGCGCCAGAGCATCCCCAGCTCGAAGTCCGTTCCGGAGAACGACTTTCCCATCGCGCGCGCAGCGGCGAGCGACTCCGGGGTGCTCGCGGCGGCGAAGCGTTCCTCGACCAGCTCCTCGGTGATCAGCGACTGGTCGTACACCATCACCCGGAGGAACGCCTCGAGCTTCTCCCTGGTCGGGCCCTCCGGCGGCGCCGCGAACCGGCCGAGGTGCTTCACGCCCTCGGTAGGGTCGGGCGCGAAGAGATTGACGCTCAATCCCCCCGGCCCCATCAACACGAGCCGTCCGGCCCGGTCCGGGAAGTCCAGTGCGAACCGCACCGCGGCACCGCCGCCGAGCGAGTTGCCGAGCAGGTGCACGCGCCCGTCGACGCCGAGGTGGTCGAGCAGGTCCTTCAGCGCGGTGGCGCTGTGCACGAAGTACTGCGGATGCTCGGTGGGCTTGTCGGACTTGCCGTAACCGGGCTGGTCGACACAGATGACGTGGAAGCGCTCGGCCAGCACGGGGATGTTGCGGGCGAAGTTGGACCAGCCGGAGGCGCCCGGACCGCCGCCGTGCAGCAACACGATCGTGGTGTCGTGTCCGACCCCCGCCTCGTGGTAGTGCAGCCGCAGGTCGTGGCGCACCTGAGCGAACCGGGACGTCGACTCGTAGGTGATCTCTTCCGTCGCAGTCAATTCGGTCTCCCTACACCATCGTGTCGGTGATCGGCAGACCGAACTCGCCGGCGCCGAACATCACATAGGCGCGCTCGGCGTCGTTGGCGGCATGGACACGCCCGGCGTGGGCGTCGCGCCAGAACCGTTGGATCGGCGTGCCGTTGGCGAGGGCGGTGGCACCGGAGTTCTCGAACAGCAGGTCGATGGACGCGATGGCGCGGCCGGTGGCGCGGACCTGGTCGCGACGGGCGCGCAGCCGCAGTTCCATCGGGACCTCCTCGCCGGCGACGAGGTGCGCGTACTCGTCGGCGACGTTTCCGGACAGCTGGCGCCACGCGGCGTCGATGTCGCTCGAGGCCTCGGCGATCCGCACCTTCGAGAACGGATCGTCCTTGGACTTCTCCCCCGCGTAGGCGGCGCGCACGCGCTTGCCCTGATGCTCGACGTGGGCCCGGTAGGCGCCGTAGGCCATGCCGACGATCGGCGTGGAGATCGTGGTGGGATGGATGGTGCCCCAAGGCATCTTGTAGACCGGCGCGGTGTTGCGCTCGAGGCCGGGGGCGGTGAGGTTGCTCATCGCCTTGAAGCTGAGGAAGCGGTGCCGGGGCACGAACACGTCCTCGACCACGATCGTGTTCGACCCGGTGCCGCGCAGGCCGACCACGTTCCAGACGTCGTCGATCCCGTAGTCCGCGCGCGGGATCAGGAAGCTGCCGAAATCGACGGGGCGGCCGTCCTTGAGGACCGGGCCACCGACGACGACCCACGTGGCATGGTCGCACCCGGAGGACCAGGCCCACGCGCCGTTGACCCGGTAGCCGCCGTCCACGACCTCGCCGGCGCCCATCGGGGCGTAGGAGGAGGAGATGCGCACGTCGGTGTCCTCGGCCCATACGTCCTCCTGGGCCTGCTGCGAGAACAGGGCCAGGTGCCAGTTGTGGACACCGATGATCCCGGACACCCATCCGGTGGAGCCGCACGCGCTCGCGATGTTGCGGACAGCCGTGTAGAACAGCACCGGGTCGGCCTCGTAGCCGCCCCACTGCTTCGGCTGGAGCAGCCGGAAGAACCCCGTCTCCTGCAGCGCCTTGATCGAGTCGTCGGGGATGCGGCGAAGATCCTCGGTCTCCTGTGCACGTTCCCGCAGGGCGGGCAGCAGCGCGTCGATCCGCTGCAGTACCTCGTGGCTCTCGTGGTCGCCCACTGGACGCTCCCGTCTGTTCCGGAAATGATCGCTTGCTTCGAGACTAGAACACGTTCCCATTCATGTCGAGACCGCGGAATCACCGCACGTCGGCGTGTTTTCTGTGGGACGAAAGTCCCGGATCGCTTCCGGATCGCCGCAATATTCTATAACGTGTTCTACTAGATGAACCGAAGGGAAGTGAGGGGACAATGGCACAGATTCGCGAGATCGACGTCGGAGAGGTCCGCACGCGTTTCGCGCGGGGTTGGCACTGCCTCGGGCTCGCCAGGACGTTCAAGGACGGCAAGCCGCACGCCGTCGAGGCCTTCGGCACGAAGCTCGTGGTCTGGGCCGACAGCCAGGGCGACCCGAAGGTCCTCGACGCCTACTGCCGGCACATGGGCGGCGACCTGTCGCAGGGCGAGATCAAGGGCGACTCCGTCGCCTGCCCCTTCCACGACTGGCGGTGGGGCGGCAACGGCAAGTGCACCGGCATTCCCTACGCCCGTCGCGTGCCGCCGCTCGCCCGCACCCGCTCCTGGCTGACGATGGAGAAGAACGGGCAGCTGTTCGTATGGAACGACCCCGAGGGCAACCCCCCGCCGCCGGAGGTCACGATCCCCGACATCGAGCAGTACGGGTCGGGCGAGTGGACCGACTGGACGTGGAACTCGATCCTCATCGAGGGCGCCAACTGCCGGGAGATCATCGACAACGTCGTGGATATGGCGCACTTCTACTACATCCACTACGCGTTCCCGACCTACTTCAAGAACGTCTTCGAAGGGCACGTCGCCGCGCAGTACCTCAACACCCGCGGCCGGCCCGACAAGGGCATGTCCACCCAGTACGGCATGGAGTCGCTGCTGAAGTCGTTCGCGGCGTACTACGGTCCCTCCTACATGATCAATCCGATGACCAACAGCTACGGCGGCTACGAGGTCGAGTCGGTGCTGATCAACTGCCACTACCCCGTGACCCACGACTCGTTCGTGCTGCAATACGGCATCATCGTCAAGAAGCCGACCGGGATGTCCGACGAGATGTCGGCCAAGCTCGCCGCGAAGTTCACCGAGGGCATCGGCGAGGGCTTCCTGCAGGACGTCGAGATCTGGAAGAACAAGACCAAGATCGACAACCCGCTGCTGTGCGAGGAGGACGGCCCGGTCTATCAGCTGCGACGCTGGTACGAGCAGTTCTACGTCGACGTCGCCGACGTCACCGAGAAGATGACGCAGCGCTTCGAATACGAGGTGGACACCACCAAGGCCAACGAGGCGTGGCAGGCGGAGGTCGCCGAGAACCTCGCGCGGCAGAAGGCCGAGCAGGAACAGGGCAAGCAGGAAGCGGAGGTCTGACGATGGATCCCTCGACCCGGGCGCGCCGGTGGGCGAAGGCCCCGGACTTCGCCGGCCAGCCCGCGCGGGTCGAGGCGGTCCGCGCGCAGACCGCCATCGACAAGATCAACTACCTGGATTCGGGCCTGCACGAGGTGCGGTGCCGCGAGTGCGGCACCTGCGTGCTGGTGCGCAAGAACAGCTTCGACCACACGAGCGTGCAGTGGTGCGAGAACCCCGCGTCGGTGTGCCCGAACTTCCGGGACGACGCGACCCCGGGCGCCCTGCGAGACGGCTGCCCGCAACTGCGCGCAAGCATCGAGCAGGCGGTGCTCGACGGCCGGATCACCGTGCCGGACTGACGTCGCCGCGCCGCGGAGCGGCGAGTTGTTCGAGCGAATCGAGCACCGGCGCCGTCGCCGACACCCGATAGACGTGCCGCACCCGGTGCTCCTCGAGCTGACCCACCGTCAGGGATCGTCAGTCCATCCATCCTTGCCGAGCGCGTTGCATGTCAACCCGCTTCCCGGCCACGGGGGTGCCCTCTTCGAGCAGGAGTGCCGGTGCACGACCGCCGTGACACGAGGCGGTTGTTCCGTCGGCGTAGACGACTCGCCACCAGGGAACGTTGTCGTCCAGCAGGCTCATCGCTCGGCCCACCTGCCGTGGACCCGCCCCGATTCTCGTGCCGATATCGCCATAGGAGGCAACCGAGCCCGGAGGGATGGCAGCGACTGCCTCCCGGACCGCGTCGATGATGCTCGTCTCGTCTCGAGTGACCATCGGGATTCCGGCCCCCTAAAGCTTCTTCAGCGCATCGCCTTTGTGCATCGCGATGTGCTCGGTCTTGTCGCTCTTGATCTCGTATTGAGGGTCACTCTCACTGCAACGCCGTGTGCGCCCCTTGAACTCCACGTCCTTCGTGTGCTTCCTGATGATGACGCCCTCGACGTATCCGGCTTCGGAGTTCCACCGGACATGGTCGCCGACGGAGAAGTCAGTCGTCATAGCCCTTCCTCCACTCGATGTTCGTCCTCGTGAGGCTACCCGGCTCACGGCTTCTGTATGCCGGCGGAAGAGGCGACAGCAGATCGCCGGCAGGCGGGGTTGGCTGGCGAGTCGGTCTTCGGGCAACTGGTGCCGATCGATATCGTCGGCTGTGGTCATCGCGTGGTCTCCCTCGAGACCGTTGCCACCTGACGACCGTCTACTCAGCATCGCTCTATGCTGGCGTGGTGTTCCTTCTATTCGGATACGGCACCAAGCGGCAACACCTCGGCTCCGGGCAGACCCGAACGTGCCCGCGCTGCCACAACACCACACAGTGGGCACGGATCCGGGAATTCAGCCAGTTCACGTTGTTCTTCGTTCCGGTCGCGCGATGGAAGCGCCGGCAGCTGGAGGAATGTGGCATCTGCGGCACCGCCGTCGAAGTCTGAGCGCCTTCATCGTCGACGCGCCACCGACGGAGCGTGCGTCGGCGCACTCAGCCGACACAGGGATCGACGAATGGACTCGAGCACCGGAGTTGTTCCAACAGCTACAGCACCATGCGCTGTCACACGAAAATCGTTGCGCAACAGAGCCTTTTACAATCCGGTCGAAACACTTCGTCACGGGCACTGCCTCCCGGGCGCGCGACCGTTTCCACGACCCCACCCCCATCGACCACCAGACCGGCTACCAGGCCCGAGATGATAGAACCGATTCTCTTGGGGCACAGGGTGATCCTGTCGACTGCCATCCATCGGGTGGCGAGCAGCGCAGCGGCACGTTCGCCGAGGCACCGCAGAAGGCGGCCTCTGGTGGGCCGGCCAAGTCCAAGCCTGATCCACGGCATCGGCAGCTGCGAGACAGCGGTCGGGTCGATCCTCACCGAAGCTCACCACATCATCACTCGCACACTGCTCGGTCACGTCAAGAGCTGAAACTGTCCAGCGCCCTTCTCCGACACCACCCGGTCGGGAAACCATACCCCTGGGGCACTGCCCCCAACGGTGCCCGCGCGACGCCGCCGACCGCACCGGCGGCCGTTCTCCGGCACGACCTGCGCGACCCCACCCCGATCGAGGCGAGTGAGGAGATGTGCACCGCCCGCCGAGCCCGGACTGCCGGGTAACGCACGGACGCCCACCGCAGAACCGGTGGCGACCGATGCACCGCGAGGCCGGTCGAGGAGGACGAAGTTCGATGCCGTCACAGCGATGAGTCCGCCGACGCCCGCAGGTCTACCTTTGCAACCGAGACACATCACTTCACCGGGAGCCGAGCCATGGGCCTGATCGACATCGAACTGTTCACCACCCTCGACCTCGTCGGACAGGCACCCGGCGGCCCCGACGAAGACCCGGAAGGGTTCCCGTTCGGCGGCTGGCAGGCACCCCTGCTCGACGAGGTCACCGGCGCGCAGATCGGGGCCGCCTACGAAGGCACCGACGCCCTGCTGCTCGGCCGCCGGACCTACGACATCTTCGCCGCCTACTGGCCGTACCAGGACGGCGGCGAGGACCACGAGATCGCCACGCTCTTCAACAGCGTCCCCAAGTACGTGGCCTCCCGCGGCCGGCCCGACCTCTCCTGGGCCGGATCCACGCAACTCGGCCCGGATCTGGCCGGCGCGGTGCGCGAAATCCGGGACCGGCACGAGCACGTCAAGGTCGTCGGGAGCCTGAACCTGGTCCAGACCCTGCTGCGCGAGAAACTCTTCGACCGGCTCGACCTCTGGGTGCACCCGATCGTGCTCGGCGTCGGGAAGAAGGTGTTCGACGCCGGCGCGGTGCCCACCAACCTCACCCTCCTCGCACCGCCGGTCGCCGGCCCGACGGGCACCGTGTACCTGCGCTACGGGCTCACCCAAGGCATACCCGGCACCGGGGACATGAGCGCCCCCGACCGCGGCGCCGGGCGGGACGGCTGAACCCGCCCCGCACCAGCTGGGTCCGTGTCCTCGGGGGTGCCTCCGCCAGGTCTGCCGACGTCGTTCCCGGCGGCGCAGCACCGGCGAGGGAGTCCCCGACACGAACACAGCAGTGCCCAGCGGCGGGTATTCGGGCGTTATGTGCCGCAGAAGGTTCGGAAGGTTGCACTGAACGACGATGGGGCGGGTGTGGTGTAGTCGGACCACTCGTCACGGCGGTCGAACGGATGCGTGACGACCTCGAGCAGCTTCTCGAAAGCAGCGAGCTCACCGTCGGCCGCGGCACGCAGAGCCGCATCGAGCTGATGATTGCGCGGGATGTACAGCGGGTTCACGCCGTCCATCGCGTCCGCGGTCTGCGCTGTCCCACGCCCCTGTGTGCTCAGGGCGCCGCGCCAGCGATCCACCCACGGCCCGATGTGCTCGCGCGGGACGAGGGCGTGCAGCGGCGCCGAATGCCCACGGAGTTCGTCCGCGAGTGCCCGGAAGCTGCCCGTCCAGTCGGCGCCGTGTTCGGCCATCAACCTCAGCAGGTCGTCGACCAGCGCTCGATCGAGGAGCGGGCCGGCCACCCCGAGCTTGGCCGCCATCCCGGCGGCGTAGTGGCCCTCGTAACGCGCGTCGAAGGTATCGAGGACTGCCGACACCGCGGCAATCGCGTCATCCGGCGTCGAATCGAGCAGCGGCAGCAGCGTTTCCGCCAAGCGCGCCAGATTCCACTTCAGGACAGCGGGCTGATTGCCGAACGCATAACGGCCGCCGTGATCGATCGAACTGAACACCGCCGCCGGATCGAACGCATCGAGGAAGGCGCACGGACCGAAGTCGATGGTCTCCCCCGAAATGGTCGTGTTGTCGGTGTTCATCACCCCGTGCACGAACCCGGTGAGCATCCACTGCGCCACCAGTGCTGCCTGCGCCTCGACCACCGCCTCGAAGAATGCCAGGTAGCGACTGCCCTCACCCGTCGCCGGCAGCTCGGTCAACTCCGGGTAGTGGCGGGTGATCGCGTAGTCGGCGAGCCGCTGCAGGACTCCCTCCTGTCGGGCCGCGAATTCGAAGGTGCCCACCCGCAGGTGACTGGCCGCGACCCGGGCGAGCACGGCACCGGGCTCGGCGCCGCCTCGGCGAACGCGGCGGCCCGTCGCGACCACCGCCAGCGCACGCGTCGTGGGAATACCGAGGGCATACATGGCCTCGCTGACCAGGTATTCGCGCAGCATCGGGCCGAGGACCGCGAAGCCGTCACCGCCCCGAGAAAACGGCGTGGGCCCCGAGCCCTTCAGGTGCAGATCCACTCGCCGACCGTCACTGCCCACCACTTCGCCGAGCAGCAACGCCCGGCCGTCCCCGAGCAGGGGTGCGTACCCGCCGAACTGATGTCCCGCATACGCCATCGCGACCGGCGTGGCCCCAGCCGGCGCCGTCGATCCGGACAGCACCCCGATCCCGACCTCGCTCCGCAGCACCTCCACGTCCCATCGCAGCGACACCGCGAGCTGCTCGTTGAGCACCAGCAACGTCGGGTCGGGGGCATGAGCGCCCTGCCACGGCACCGCCAGGGCGGCCAACTCGTCGGCAAAGGTGCTCTCGAGGCGCGCCACCGCCGAGTTCGTGCCTACCGTGGACTCCGGGAATGCCGCCATCAGTCGAGGGTAACCATCGCACCACCTGGCCCGCCGCTCACGACCGAGAACGCACCCGGCCACCAGCTCACGGTGCTCGACGTCACCGCACCGCGAGCCCATACTCCCCGTCACCGGCAGGGCTCGTCCTGCTCGTCACCGCAGCCACCCCGACGCGGGCCGCGCCGGCTCGACAAGGCCCACCGCGTCGGCAGCGGGCGCCCAGGTGGGCGCAGGCTCAGGCGCGCTCGATTCGTCACGTGCCACCGTCTGCGACCAGGGGAACGCCGGGCCCGGCGGCGGCCGTGGCGGCGGACAGCTGCGCCGGGCCGAGCCGGCGCCAGGCCCCGCGCAGCACTCGGTGGCGGTGTACGGAGCGGGCGGGGGTCACGACGCGGGCACCGGCCTGGAATCGTGACCGGATCGGCTGGTGCGACGAGAGCGGGCCAGAGCCAGCCCACCGAGGACCGTGCCGATCAGCCCGAGCGCCACGGCGAGGACGGCGCCGGCGAGCCCGTTGCCGGTGCCGAGTCCACCGGCGGAGTTGACCCCGTGCACCCCGCCGGCGATGACGCTGATCGGTCCCAGCACCAGGGCCACGATCGTCCGAGCTCGTCCGGTGCCGGTGCGGCGGGATCGGGCCAGGGCCAGCCCACCGGCGACGGCGCTGATCAGCCCCAGCACGGCTGCCGCGGTGGGCACGGTTCGCCCGACGCCGAGCTCGTAACCGGCAGCGACAACGGAGACGTGCGTGATCGACGGTGCGGCAAGCAAATCGAGGACAGGCATTGCGGATCCTTTCGGTCGAACGACGGGTTCCGGCCGCGCTCATGGAGGCCTCCGTCGTTGAGCGGACGCATACGATCGTCGCGTCTCGGCAACGGGGTGTCCTCGGACAGCGGGCGGCAGCGGATACGAAGTTCGACGTAGGTGGCTCGCGCGCAACCACGCTTCTCGACGTAGGCGGCCGCGCAGTTCGCGGGAGTTGTTTTCCCCACCCGGAACCATATGATCGCGCCATGCCGGATCGCGTCACGTTGTTCCGCCCGCCCGCCTGGGCGCAGGATGTGCTGCTGGCGGTATTCATCACTGTCATGCAGGTCCAGGGCACCGTCGTCCGCAACAGCGGGGAGCCCGAAGCAGTGCTGCGCCCCCTGTCCGACCTCGGGAACCTCGGCTACCTGCTGTTGATCGCCGGTGGCGCGGTCCTGGTCCTGCGCCGCCGCTGGCCAGTCGCAGTGTTCGCCGTGACCGCGCTCGCCAGCATGGTGTACTACACCCTCGACTTCCCGGACGGCCCCGGATGGCTGGGCCTGTTCGTGGCCCTCTACACCCTCACCGCCCGCGGCGACGGACGTCGCTCGCTGGTGATGGCCGTTGTGGGCATCGCAGCACTGGCCGCGGTCTGGCTGATCGCCGCGACCGACATCGAACCCCCAGCCGCCGTCGGCTGGGTGTACTTCCGGATAGGCGCCGCGGGCATGAGTGCCGCCCTCGGGGAGAGCGTCCGCTCGAGGAGAGTCATCGCGGAAGAAGCACTCGAGCGCGCCGAATTGGCCGAACGCTCTCGTGAGGACGAAGCACGCGCCCGGGTCGACGAGGAACGGCTCCGGATCGCGCGCGAGGTCCACGACACCGTCGCGCACGCCATCGCCATCATCAACGTCCAAGCCGGCGTCACCGCACACGTGCTGGACAAGCGACCGGAACAAGCACGCCAGACGCTCGAGGCCATCGAGCAGACCAGTTCCCGGGCCCTGCAGGAGATGCGGGCCATCCTCGGGGTCCTTCGCGACGACCACGACGGCCGCCTCCCACCCCCAGGGCTCGGGCAGGTCGACGAACTCACCGCCAGGGCACGCGAAGCCGGGCTCGACGTCGAGTTGGAGACGACATCACCCCCACCGCCCGTACCCAGCGCGGTAGGCAGCGCCGTGTACCGGATCCTGCAGGAGTCGATCACCAATGTGATTCGCCATGTCGGACCGACCAGGGTCGCGGTCGCCCTGAACTACGGCCCCGACGTCGTGGAAGTCCGCGTGACGAACGACGGCCCGCGTGCGGATGGGGACACCGACAAAGCAGCCAGAGGCGCCGACCGTGCGGACGCCGGGTTCGCCGGCACGGACACACGCGGCCACGGGATCGTGGGGATGCGCGAGCGTTGTCAGCTCTTGGGCGGCGACTTCGACGCCGGCCCGCTCCCGGGCGGCGGCTTTGCCGTCACCGCCCGGCTGCCCTTGGCCCCGGCCGCATCGGTGACGGTATGAACCCGGTGACAGGCGCATCCGGCCGCGACACTCCGATCAAGGTCCTACTCGTGGACGACGAGCATCTGGTGCGGTCCGGCTTCAAGATCCTCCTCGAGGTCGAGGACGGCATCACGGTGGTCGGGGAAGCCGCAACCGGCGCCGAAGCCGTGGAGCAAGCCCGGGCCCTGCGCCCGGATGTCGTGCTCATGGATATCCGTATGCCGAAGATGGACGGCATCGAGGCCACCCGGCAGATCGCCACCACCAACGGGCTCCAATACGTACGCATCCTCATCCTGACGACCTACGACACCGACGCCTACGTCTTCGAAGGCCTCCAGGCCGGTGCCAGCGGCTTCCTGCTCAAAGACGCGGGTCCGGCCGAGCTCCTGCACGGCATCCGCGTGGTCGCCGCCGGAGAAGCTCTGCTCGCACCGCGCATCACGCGCCGCCTCATCGCCCAGTTCACCACCCAGCGCACAGCCGACAAGGCCGCCGATCGTCGGCTCGAGGTCCTCACCGACCGGGAACGCGAGGTCCTGACGCTGGTAGGTATGGGCATGAGCAACAACGAGATCGGCGCCGAACTCTGCCTCAGCCCGGCCACCGCCCGCACCCACGTCAGCCATGCCATGGTGAAACTCGGTGCTCGCGACCGCGCGCAACTGGTCGTCATCGCCTACCGAACGGGACTTGTGAAGCCGTAGGCGATCGGCCTGTCGACCCCGCGATCCGAATCTTCTCTGCTCGACGATCTCTCAGACGAGAGGGGTGTCTGTGCCGGCGACCGCCCGAGCACTCCGTAGCCTGACGAGGCATGAGTGATGCGGATATCCACTTCTACTTCGACCCGGTGTGCCCGTTCGCCTGGATGACCAGCAAGTGGGTGCGCCTGGTGGCGGCCCAGCGCGAATTCCGAGTCGACTGGCGGTTCATTTCGCTGCGCCTGATCAACGCGCACGTCGACTACGACGTTCACTTCCCGCCCGAGTACGAAGCCGGTCACACGAGTGGGCTGCGGCTGCTCCGGGTCGCGGCGCGAGTGCGGGCGGAGCACGGGCGCGAGGCGGTGGATCCGCTGTACCGGGCGCTCGGTGCGTGGATATTCGAGACCACGCCGGACGCCGACAACACCGCCGGACCGGAACAGCAAGGAACGCGGGCTTTCCTCGAGCCGATCCTGGCCCGGGCGGGCCTACCCGTGCAGGTGGCGGACGCGCTGGACGACCCCTCGCTCGATGCGCTCATCCAGGCGGAGACCGACGAGGCACTGCGCCTGACCGGCAGAGACGTCGGCACGCCGATCATCCACTTCCAGCCGCCGAACGGCGTGGCCTTCTTCGGGCCGGTGATCAGCCGGCTACCCGGCGAAGAGGACGCCCTCCGCCTGTGGGACCACGTCGTCGGGCTGGCGAGCTTCCCCGGCTTCGCCGAACTCAAACGTAGCCTGCGCGAACTGCCGCAGCTGCCCGGCCTCGGCGTCGCTCCCGACGAGGTGGGAGTGGAGCAGGACTGGCACGGTGGCAGTCGACGAACCAAGAGATGAGCAACCGGTGCCGGCCACCCCGGCACCGTTCGGCCCGGCACTGTTCGGCCCGACAGCCAGGTCGAGACGGCTGCCGTTGTGTATGTCCGATGCGGACCGGTAACGGATAGCCTCGAGCCATGATGCTGGCGAACGTCTGCGAGCTCTATCGAGACGCAGGCTTTCTCGGGCAGCCAGCGGCTGCCGCCACCAGCCTGGCCTTCGTGATCGCCGGCCTGGCCGTGCTCGCACGTCGTCGGCAGGGCACGCCGACGGTGACCTACGGTCTCCTCGTCATCGCGGTCGGCGCCGGATCCCTCATAGCGCACGGACCGAACCCGCCGTGGCAGGCCTACGCACACGACATACCGATCGCGACATTGCTCGCTTACATAGCCGTCGACGCCGCTTCCGACCGGTTCGACCGACGGTTGTCGCCGCGGTGGTGGCTCGTCGTTCCGTTCGTGATGGTTCCCGTCGTCGCAGCCGGCTCGAGCGCCTCCACGATCGTGCAGGCACTGCTCGCCGCGGTCACTGTGGGACTCGCGCTGGAACGCGCCCGCGTCCGTCCGCACCTGCGCCGCACGACGATCGTCGCAGCACTGCTTCTCGCGTCCGGCGCCGTGCTCGGCACCATCGGCGACCGGACCTCGCTCTGCCGGCCGAGTAGTGTCCTGCAAGGCCACGCGCTGTGGCACATTCTCGCCGCCACCGGACTGTGGCGGCTCTCGCCCACGATCGGTTCACAGTCCCCCCGGATATCGGTCAGGACATCGCGGCATCTGTCGGGTCGGGCCGGCCCGGCCCGGAGACGGCCCGGTCAGGCTTGACCGCGTCGGTGGCACATGCACCGTCCTTCATCCACCCGGCTACGGGCAGAGCACCCCCGGACGGGCTCCGCAGTGCGAGCACCGGCGAAGTCCCTCGATACCCGCCCCTGCGCTCCGGAAATCGTTGCCGCGTTCCACGGCTCGATACCCTGGAACGATGGGCGCGCTGTTCGCGATGACGATTCCGGGACTGGCCTGCCTGCTGGTGGGCGCGGCCGCGGTCGAGGTGTTGTGGAGCCGTCTGACGGGTCATCGCCTGCTCCGGCGCAGCGGGGACGGTCGCACACGGCCGGTGGCGGCAACGGGGTTCGAGGAGGTCGGTGCGGTGTTCGAAGGGTCGCGGCGATTCGAATTCGAACAGCGACAGACCTCGCTGATGGACCGTGAGGACGCCACCGGTGGCGAACCCGGATGGCTGAGCGTCGAAACCCGTTGGGGCCGAATGTCACATTGCGTCGATCGAATTGACGCGATGTGACATTCGGTCGGTCGGTCAGGCGGTCTGCTGTTCGCGCTGGAGTTCGAGGGCGATGTCGATCAGCTGGTCCTCCTGGCCGCCGATGAGCTTGCGCTTGCCCGCCCGCACCAGCAGCTCCGCGGCGGAGACCCCGTACCGCTCGGCCTGGCGCTCGGCGTGGCGCAGGAAGCTCGAGTACACCCCGGCGTAGCCCATCATCAGGGCCTGACGGTCGAGCAGGCACTCGGCGGGCATCACGGGGCGCACGACGTCCTCCGCGGCGTCCGCGACGGCGAAGAAGTCGATGCCGGTCTTGATCCCCACCTTGTCGCACACGCCGACGAACGCCTCGACCGGGGTGTTGCCGGCACCCGCGCCGAACCGGCGGGCCGACCCGTCGATCTGCTTGGCACCCGCGCGGACCGCCGCGATCGAATTCGCCACGCCCAGGCCGAGATTCTCGTGCCCGTGGAAGCCGACCTGCGCGTCGGAACCCAGCTCCGCGACGAGCGCCTCGACGCGTTCGGCGACCTGCTCGAGAACGAGCGCGCCGGCCGAGTCGACGACGTACACGCACTGGCAGCCCGCGTCGGCCATGATGCGGGCCTGCTCGGCCAGCTTCTCCGGGGTGACGGTGTGCGCCATCATCAGAAAGCCCACGGTCTCGAGCCCGCGCTCGCGGGCGAGCCCGAAGTGCTGGACGGACACGTCCGCCTCGGTGCAGTGGGTGGCGATGCGGCAGATCGAGGCGCCGTTGTCCTGCGCCTCGATGATGTCCTCCTTGATGCCGACACCGGGCAGCATGAGGAAGGCGATCTTCGCGTGCTGCGCGGTGTCGACGGCGATCTTGATCAGTTCCTGCTCCGGCACTTTCGAGAACCCGTAGTTGAACGAGGACCCGCCGAGGCCGTCGCCGTGCGTGACCTCGATGACGGGGACGCCCGAGAGGTCGAGGGCGGCGACGACGGCGCGCACCTCCTCCCGGTCGAACTGGTGACGCTTGTGGTGCGAGCCGTCGCGCAGCGACGTGTCGGTCACGCGGATGTCCCACGACGGCTCGAAGAAGATGTCGTCGCGACGGAGGTCGGAGTTCGAAGAGGTCATCGGAGTCAGGCCTTCACGGTGGAGTTCGAGGGGAGGGAGTCCGCCGAGAGGAGCGCGCGGGCGATCTCCTCGCCCACCTTGGTGGCGGCCGCGGTCATGATGTCGAGGTTGCCGGCGTACGGCGGCAGGAAGTCGCCGGCGCCCTCCACCTCGACGAAGGTGGTGACGGTGGCGTGCCCGCCGGACACGACGGTCGGCTCGTCGAACTGTGGTTCGTTGAGCAGGCGGTAGCCGGGCACGTACTCCTGCACGTCGGCGACGACGCGGTGGATGGACTCGGCGATCGCGTCCCGGTCGGCGTCCTCGGGGATGGCACAGAAGATGGTGTCGCGCATGATCATCGGCGGGTCCGCCGGATTGAGGATGATGATCGCCTTGCCCTTGCGGGCACCGCCGATGGTCTCGATGCCCCGGCTGGTGGTCTTGGTGAACTCGTCGATGTTGGCGCGGGTGCCCGGCCCGGCGGACACCGACGCCACCGACGCCACGATCTCGGCGTAGGGCACGTCCACCACCCGGGAGACGGCGTGCACGATCGGGATGGTGGCCTGACCGCCGCAGGTGATCATGTTGACGTTGGGCACGTCGAGATGCGCCCCGAGGTTCGCCGGTGGCACGACGGCCGGTCCGACGGCGGCAGGGGTGAGGTCGATCGCCCGGATGCCGGCCGCCTCGTACCTCGGCGCCGCCGCCCGGTGCACGTACGCGGACGTCGCCTCGAACACCACGTCCGGCTTCTCCGGCTGCGCGAGCAACCAGTCGATGCCCTCGGCCGACGTCTTCAGGCCGAGCGTGCGGGCGCGGGCGAGGCCCTCGCTCGCCGGGTCGATGCCGATCATCCACCGCGGCTCGAGCAGGTCCGAACGCTGCAGTTTGTAGAGCAGGTCGGTGCTGATGTTGCCCGACCCGACGATCGCGACACTTGCCTTGGCCATTGTTTCTCCTTGCAGTCGGGACCGGGTGGTCACGAGAACGTGAGCGAGACGGAGCCCAGTCCCGCGAACTCGGCGTGGAACTCGTCGCCCGGGCGCGCGTCGACGGCCCGGGTGCACGAGCCGGGCAGGACGATGTCGCCCGCCTTCAGCCGCACCCCGAAACTCTCGACCTTGCGGGCGAGCCAGGCGACGGCGGTGACGGGATCGCCGAGCACCGCGTCGCTGCGCCCCTCGGCGATCCGTTCGCCGTTGCGGGTGAGCACGGCGTCGATGCCCTTGATGTCGACGCCGGACGGCGCCACCCGCTGCGCGCCGAGCACCCATCCGGCGGAGGAGGCGTTGTCGGCGATGGTGTCCGCGAGGCCGATCTTCCAGTCCTTGATCCGGCTGTCGATCAGTTCGATGGACGGCGCGAACGCGACGGTGGCGTCGAGGACGTCGCTCTCGGTGCAGTCCGCGCCGGGCAGGTCCTTGCCGAGCACGAAGGCCACCTCGACTTCCACCCGCGGGAAGCAGTACCGCGAGGTGTCGACGGGCCGGTCCTCGAAGACCTGCATGTCGTCGAGCAGATGGCCGTAGTCGGGTTCGTCCACGCCCATCATCTGCTGCATGGCCAGCGAGGACAGCCCGACCTTGTGGCCGACCACGCGGGCACCGGCCGCGAGCCGGCGACGGATGTTGATCAGCTGGATCTCGTAGGCGTCGACGACGTCGATGTCGGGGTGCCGGGCCACGAGCGGGTCGACGGGGGTGCGGTCGCGTTCGGCGGCCTCGAGCTCGTCCGCCAGCCGGGTGCGCAGTTGCGTCGGCAGCATTGCGGTTCCTTCCTGTTCACCGGCGACCGGCATGTTCTGCAACCTGTTTCCGTTCGGCCCGTGGTGTGCGGGTGATTCTTCCTGGCAGAAGGGATGGACTCACCGCGCCATCATTCTATAACGTGTTCTACATGATCAAGCAGGAATACGACATCGTCGTAGTCGGCAGCGGTGCCGGCGGAATGACCGCCGCGCTGACCGCCGCGCACCAGGGCGCGAGCGTCGTCCTGATCGAGAAGGCACCCCACTACGGCGGCTCGAGCGCGCGCTCGGGCGGCGGGGTGTGGATCCCGAACAACGAGGCCCTGAGGGCCGCCGGGGTCACCGACACCCCGGACTCGGCCCGCACCTACCTGCACAGCATCATCGGCGACGTGGTGCCCGCCGACAAGATCGACACCTACATCGACCGCGGGCCCGAGATGCTGTCCTTCGTGCTGAAGCACAGCGCCCTGGAACTGCAGTGGGTGCCGGGCTACTCCGACTACTACCCCGAGGCCCCCGGCGGCCGGCTCGGCGGGCGGTCCGTCGAGCCGAAGCCGTTCGACGGCAAGCGCCTCGGCGACGACCTCGCCCTGCTCGAGCCCGACTACGTCAAGGGCCCGCCGAACTTCGTCATCACCCAGGCCGACTACAAGTGGCTCAACCTCCTCATGCGCAACCCGCGCGGACCGGTCCGCGCCGCGAAGGTCGGCATGCGATACCTGTGGGCCCGCGCGACGAGGAAGCACCTGCTGGTCCGCGGCCAGGCGCTCATGGCCGGACTCCGCGTCGGCCTGCGCGACGCCGGGGTTCCGCTGCTGCTCAACACCGCCCTGACGGACCTCGTCGTCGAGGACGGGGTGGTGCGCGGTGTGCGCGTCGAGTCGGACGGACAGCTGCACACCATCCGGGCCCGCCGCGGCGTCGTGATCGCCTCCGGCGGCTTCGAGCACAACGAGCAGATGCGCACGCAGTATCAGCGCGCCCCGATCGGCACCGAGTGGACCGTCGGCGCGAAGGCCAACACCGGGGACGGCATCCGCGCGGGCCAGGCTCTCGGTGCCGCCGTCGATTTCATGGACGACGCCTGGTGGGGCCCGTCCTTCCCGCTCACCGGCGGCCCGTGGTTCGCCCTGTCCGAGCGCAGCCTGCCGGGCTCGATGATGGTCAACGCGGCCGGCCGGCGCTTCGTCAACGAATCCGCTCCGTACGTCGAGGCGGTGCACGCCATGTACGGCGGCCGCCACGGCCGGGGCGACGGACCCGGCGAGAACATCCCGTGCTGGATGATCCTCGACCAGCGCTACCGCAATCGCTACACCTTCGCCGGCATCACGCCCCGCAGTCCCTTCCCCAAGCGGTGGCTGAAGGCGGGTGTGGTGGTCCAGGCCGGCTCGATCAACGAGCTCGCCGAGAAGATCGGCGTGCCGGCGCAGACCCTCACCGCGACCGTCGAACGATTCAACGGCTTCGCCCGCGCGGGCCGGGACGAGGACTTCGGACGCGGCGAATCCGGCTACGACCACTACTACGGCGACCCGCGCAACAAGCCCAATCCGAGCCTCGGCGCCATCGACAAGGCCCCCTTCTACGCGATCAAGGTGGTGCCCGGCGATCTCGGCACCAAGGGCGGCCTGCGCACCGACGCCGACGCCCGGGTCCTGCGCGAGGACGGGACCGTGATCGAGGGTCTCTACGCGGCCGGCAACGCCAGCGGTCCCGTCATGGGCCACACCTACGCCGGCCCCGGCGCCACGATCGGCCCGGCCATGACCTTCGCCTATCTCGCGGTCCTCGACGCCCTCGGCCGACCGGAGCAGCCCGCCGCGCAGCCGATCTCCGAGGCCGCCGAACTGCACTGAGCCGCACTCGATCCGGCCGAACCCCGTCCGCCGAACAGAAAGGGTCCCGCGTGCCCATCGATCCCGCCGTCGCACTCGGCGCCGAACTGCCCGCCCAGGAATTCGCCTGGAGCAGCAGCGACGTTCAGCTCTATCACCTCGGTCTCGGCGCCGGCGCGCGTCCCACCGACCTCGGTGAGCTGCGCTACCTGCGCGACGGCGATCCGCAGGTCCTGCCCACCTTCGCCACCGTCGCCGCGACGTTCCACGCCACCGAGCCGCCGAAGGTCTCGTTCCCGGGCATCGAGATCGACCTGGCGAAGGTGGTGCACGGCAGCCAGGAGGTGACGGTGCACGCTCCCCTGCCACCGGAAGGCAAGGGCCTCACCGTGACCCGAATCGCCGAGGTGTGGGACAAGGGCAAGGCCGCGGTGATCGTGCAGGAGTCGACGACCACGGATCCGGCCGGCAACCCGCTGTGGACGGCCCGCTCGTCCATCTTCGCCCGCGGCGAGGGCGGCTTCGGCGGCGAACGCGGACCGTCCGAGTCCGTCGAATTGCCGGACCGGGCACCCGATTTCGAGGTGGATGTCGCGACGCTGCCGCAACAGGCCCTGCTGTACCGGCTGTGCGGCGACCGCAACCCGCTGCACTCGGACCCGCAGTTCGCGCAGGCCGCCGGGTTCCCCGCTCCGATCCTGCACGGGCTGTGCACGTACGGGATCGTCTGCAAGACGCTCACCGACGCGGCGCTCGACGGTGATGCCGCGTCCGTGCGCGGATTCACGGCCCGGTTCGCCGGCGTCGTCTTTCCCGGCGAGACCCTGCGGGTGCGCGCGTGGCGCACCGGCGACCGGCTGCTCGCGACCGCCGCGGTGGTCGAGCGCGACCTCGCGCCCGCCCTCACCGACGTGGTCCTCACCATCGCCTGACACCCCGTCCTCCCCCAGCACCGGTCCGCCACGGTCCGGTGAGAAAGCAGTGTGTTCATGACGATTCGCACCGAACCCCTGCGCCTGTCGCGCCGGGGTTTCCTCGCCGCCGGCGCGGGCGCGCTCGCCGCCACCGCGCTCGGCGGCTGGACCCCCGTCCACGCCGTACCGGCCGGCTCGTCCGGTGCCACCCTGACCACCCCGGCCGCGTTCCCCGACGGCATCGCCCTCTACCAGCAGGCCTACCAGAACTGGTCCAAGGAGATCATGCTCGACGCGATCTGGACGTGCGCCCCGCGCAGTCCCGAGGACGTCGTCCGGCTCGCGAACTGGGCCCACGCTCACGGCTACACCGTCCGGCCGCGTGGCGCGATGCACGGCTGGACTCCGCTGACCATCGTCAACGGCGCACCGGTGGACAGGGTGATCCTGGCGGACACGATGGCGCATCTGAACGGGGTGTCGGTGCACTCCGGTTCGGACCCCGCCACCGTCACCGCCGGAGCCGGAGCGACACTCGACGCGATCACCACGGCGCTGCAGGGGCACGGCCTCGGCTGGGCCAACCTCCCCGCACCCGGGGTGCTGTCCATCGCCGGTGCACTGGCCGTCAACGCGCACGGTGCGGCGCTGCCCGCCGACGGCGAAAAGAACGTCCCGGGACACACCTTCGGCTCGCTGAGCAATCTCGTCACGGAACTGACCACGGTGGCGTGGAACGGCAGCGAGTACGCGCTGCGCACCTACACGCGCGCCGACGCGGACATCACTGCGCTGCTCGCCCACCTCGGCCGGACGTTCGTCACCTCGGTCACCCTGCAGGCCGGCCCGGACACCCGGATGCGGTGCCAGAGCTACACCGACATCGACTGGCGCGAGCTGTTCGCGCCTGCCGGAGCACCGGGACGCACCTTCGAGAGCTTCGTGCGGGCCTGCGGGCGCGCGGAGGCGATCTGGTATCCGTTCACCGACAAGCCGTGGATGAAGGTGTGGTCCCTCGCTCCGCAGAAGCCGGTGACGTCCCGAGAGGTGTTCGGCCCGTACAACTATCCGTTCTCGGACAACGTCCCCGAGCCCGTCACCGACCTGCTCGGGCAGATGACGGCCGGGAACCCCGCCATCGCGCCGGCTTTCGGGCAGGTCTACTACAACACCACCGTCGCCGGCCTCGCCGCCACGAACTCGAGCGACATCTGGGGCTGGTCCAAGGACCTGCAGTTCTACATCAAGGCCACCACCCTGCGGCTCACGGAGGGCGGCGGCGCGGTCCTCACCAACCGCGCCAACATCGCGAACGTGATCCACGACTTCACGCAGTGGTTCCACGAACGCATCGAGCACTACCGGGCGCTCGGGCAGTACCCGCTCAACGGCCCGGTCGAGATCCGGTGCTGCGGGCTCGATCAGCCCGACGACGTGCGGGTCCCGTCCGCCGGGCCGCCGACCATCTCCGCGACCCGGCCGCGACCCGACCACCCCGAGTGGGACACCGCGATCTGGCTCAACGTGCTCGGGGTGCCGGGCACCCCCGGCATGTTCGCGTTCTACCGCGAGATGGAGCAGTGGATGCGCGGTCACTACAACAACGCCGACTCCACCTTCCGGCCCGAATGGTCCAAGGGCTGGGCGTTCGGCCCCGAACTGCCGTACACGGACCAGCGGGTCATCGAGCAGGTCCTGCCCGACACCTACCGGGAAGGCGTGCCCGCGGACGAGAACTGGGACTCCGCGCGGGCGGTGTACAACCGGCTCGACCCGCATCGGGTATTCAGCAACAGCTTCATCGACCGGCTGCTGCCCTGACGAGAAGGCGCCGGACATCCGCGCCCGTCGGTGCTACCCGCGCGCGTTCTCACGCGCGCGGGTAGCACCACGCCGCGCAAGCATGGTGAGGACGGATACCCGGCCGAAGTGGCCCCACAGCCGGCCGAGCCGCACCCACAGCTGCCAGTACGCCACACCCACCACGAGCGACGCCGCGAACGCGAGCCACGGGTCGATGTCCCGCAGCAGCGGATAGACCGTGAAGTGGGTCAGGTAGATGTAGAGCGACGAGGCGGCGAGCACCTCGGCCGGCCGCACCAGCAGCGCCGGCCACCAGGTCCGCGGCACCCAGATCAGCAGGAGCAGGCCGCCGATCACGAGAGCGGTGCGGTCGGTTTCGGCATGGAAGAACCCCGGCACCGTCGCCACCGCCAGGACGGACACCACCAGCCGCTGCCACACCGCGGTCGCCCGGGCGGCCGCCCAGCCGAGCGGGAAGAGCCAGAACACCACGTACGACGCCAGGATCTGACTGGTCGGCATGTCCGGCCCGAGCACCTCGTACCGGGTCAGCAGGCCCACGCCCACCAGCGCGAGCGGGAACGCGAACGGGAACCGTCGCTCGTGCCGGTCGAACCACGGCACGGCGAGCAACAGAGCCACCGCGACGAGCGCGTACACCAGCGCCTCGATGAACCAGTACCGCCATTCCTTCGTCCACGCGGGCGGTCCGAGCACCCCGTTGAGCAGGAACACGCTCGACCAGCGGTACTCGCCGGTGAGCGCGTGCACCGCGCCGATCCACACGACGGCCGGTGCGGCGATCCGGGCGACGCTGAGCAGGGTGGTGCGCAGCCGCTCGGCGCGGGGCTTGGGCAGTTGGAATCGCGCGTAGTTGTAGCCCGCGGCCGCGAGCAGCACGTGTGCCCCGCCCACGAGGGCGAACAGGTGCAGATGCGAGCCGACGATGAGCACGATCGCCACGGCGCGGATGAGCACGTTGGTCTCGACGATCCGCCAGCCCCACGGCGCCCGGCGCGACGACGGGCTCAGCTCGCGCAGCGGCGTCGTCGGCCAGTCCGCGGGCAGATGCCCGAGCAGCCGCTCGAGCCGCACCGACATGCGCACGTACGACAGCGAGTCGCCACCGAGGTCGACGAACGTGCTGTCGTCGGTGACGTCGTCGCGGCGGAGAACGTCCGCGTACAGCGCCCGCAGCCGCCGGGGGTCCACGGCCCGCGCCTCGGGCGCCGGCTGCGGCGGTTCCGGGGCGGCGCCGAGCGCGGCGACGGCGCGGTAGTCCGGTTTGCCATTGGGGGTGCGGGGCAGCTCGGCCACCACGCACACCCGCACCGCGGACTCGGGCAGCCCGCTCGCGCGGGCCGCGACCGCCCGCACGGGCGCGGCGTCGGCTCCCTGGACGGCGACGATCAGTTCGTCGTCGCCGCCGGCGCAGCACGCGACGAGCTCGTGGCGCGCGAGGACGGATTCGATGCGCTGCAGGTCGATGCGCAGGCCGAACAGCTTCGCGAAGCGGGAGCGACGGCCCACGATCCGGTACAGCCCGGCGTCGGTGCGGACGGCGAGGTCACCGGTGCGCAGTTCGTCGACGACACGCCCGAGGGCCAGCTCGGACGGGTCGGTGGCATAGCCGAGCATGACGTTGGGCCCGGTGTAGACGAGTTCGCCGGCACCGTCGCCGGCCTCGGGCACGGGGTCGATGCGGAAGGCGCCGCCGGGAACGGGGACGCCGATCGTGCCGGGGTGCTCCGCGGCGAGGTGCGGGGGCAGGTAGGCCATGCGGGCGGTGGCCTCGGTCTGGCCGTACATGACGAAGAACTGCCACCCGTCGCGCCGGCCGAGGTCGACATAGCGGCGGACGCGGTCGGGGTCGAGACGGCCGCCGGCCTGGGTGACGTAGCGCAGGTTCGGCAGGTCCATGTCGGCGAAGCCGACGCGGTCGAGCAGGTCGAAGGTGTACGGCACGCCCGCGAGGGCGCTGACCCGGTGCCGGTGCACGAGGTCCCAGAATCCGGGGTCGGTGACGGACCGGTCGGTGAGCACGGTCCCGGCGCCCCGCAGCAGGTGGCTGTGCAGGACCGACAGGCCGTAGCAGTAGTGCATCGGCAGGGTGGTGATCGCGCGGTCGGTGTCGCGGATGTCGAGGTAGTCGGCGATGGCCTCGGCGTTCGCCTGCACATTGCGGTGCGAGAGGCGCACGAGCTTGGGCGAGCCGGTCGAGCCGGACGTACTGAGCAGCAGCGCGAGGTCGGAATGCAGGTCGTGGGTGCCGTCGGCGAGTTCTTCGATCCGGCCGCCGTCGACGACGACGTCGGGCCGGTAGGCCTCGATCGTCGCGGCCAGGGCGTCGGGCCGGTCGCCGGGCACGAGCAGCACGGGATGGCCGGCGGACAGCGCCGCCAGGTAGGCCACGATCGGGTCGACGGCGTTGGCCCCGGCGACCAGGACGAGACGCCGGGTGGTGCCGAGGCGGTCGGCGACGGCGGCGACCCGCTCGGCCAGGTCGCGATAGGTGATCTCGGTGCCGTCGCAGACGAGTGCGGTCCGTTCGCCGTGTTCGGCGAGATGTCGGACGAACGGAACCGTCGGACAGTCGACGAGCTCGGAAGAACGTGGTACCACCGCGGCAGTCTATAAGGTTTGGCTGTCCTGAATCCAGGCTCGGGCGGGTTCGCGGAGCAGTGCGAGGCGGCTGAGCAGCCGGTCGACGTCGGGTTCGGCGGGGACGGACGTCGCGAAGTCGGCGCGCGCGACGGTGGCCGACACCGTGAGCCGGACGTCGGCGTCGCACAGCACGTCGACGACGTTGCCGAAGCGGCGCAGGGCGTCCGCGTCGAGCTCGCGCAGCGGCGGGACACCGGTGACGACCCACTCGCCGTGCTCGCGGAGGACGGCGAGGTAGTCGGCGGGCGCGGTGGGGGCGCGGCACAGGTCGGCGAAGTCGAACCACACGACGTCGCCGCGCACGGCGAGGACGGGTAGTGCGCGGCCCGACGGTCGCAGGGTTCGCCGCTCCCCCGGCTCCGGAACGTCGAGAGCGCCGGGCGGGAGGAACTCACCCGAGGCGAACCCGTCGCCCGGGGTGGCCGTACCGGTGCGGCGACGGTCGATCGGCCCGCCGACCTCGACCACCTCGAGCCGGCGTTCGAGCAGGGCGATGGTGGGCTCGAACAGGTGGTGGAACAGCGGGTTGGGCAACAGGCCCGAGGGCGGGTAGTTGGAGGTGGCGACGAGCGCGACGCCCCGCTCGTGAAGGATGCGTACGGCGCGCGCGACGAGCATGCCGTCGCCGACGTCGTGGACGTGGAACTCGTCGAAGCACAGCACACGGGCGTCGCCGAGCGCGGCGTCGACGGCGTCGTCGATCGAGCCGAGGCGATGCGCCTGCGCATGCAGGCCGGCGAAGAAGCCGTGGAAGTGGTGCCGTCGCGCGGGACCGGGCACGGCCTCGAGGAACCGCTCCATCAGCCACGTCTTGCCGCGACCGACCGGCCCCCACAGGTAGACGCCGCGCGGGGTGGTGCGCTGCGCGGCGAGGTCGCGGTGCAGCCGCCCCAGGGCGGCGGCGCCGGCCCGCTGGTACGGATCCTCGGCCATCCCACCTCCTCTACATTGGTAGAGGACTCTACATATGTAGAGTTCGATCATGGCCAGCAGCCCCGACCGTCGCACCCTGATCGCCGAGACCACCCTCGACCTGATCGCCCGCGACGGACTGCGCGCGCTGACCCACCGGGCCGTCGACCGCGCCCTCGCCCTGCCCGACGGCTCGTGCTCGTACTACTTCCGCACCCGCGGAGCCCTGCTCGACGCCGCCGTGCACCGGCTCGCTGAGCGATCACGCGACGCGTTCGAGCACTCCGGCCTCACCCGCCCGCCGACCCCGGTCGACGTCGACGCCGCCGCGCGAGCGGTCGCGACGACACTCGACCGCGACCTGGCCCACCGCCGCCGGGACCTGCTCGTGCGGTATGCCCTGGCCACCGACCCGGCCATCGGCGCCGAGCAACGCGCCGGCCTTGCAGCCGCCCTGTTCTCCCGCGCCGCCGCGCGCGACCTCGTGGCCGCCTGCGGCGCCGACGACGCCGACTCCGCGGCTGCCGATCTCGTGAGCCTGGCCGAGGGGCTGACCGTGGACCGGCTGCTCGGCGCCCGGTCGCTGGAGGGACTCGCCGCCGGCACCGCCGCGAGCGTCGCGCAATTGGCCCGGCCGATCGCGGTGTACCTCCGCGGCCTCGCCGGGGGCGACGGTACCGGCCGGGCACGAACCATGCGATCGTGATCCGGCACCGGCCTGCCTCCCGGGAGGACCAGCCGTGGGCAGGCGAAGACACGTCGCGTGCCTAGGATTGGCTCATGCGATCGGCCGCCGGTGAACGGTACTTCCTCGAGTCTCTGGACCGTGGGCTCGCGGTGCTCGAGTGCTTCGACGAACAGCACCGGGAGCGCACTCTCAGCGAGGTGGCCCAGGTGGTGGGGATCACCCGATCGACAACGCGAAGAATCCTGCTGACCCTCGTCGATCGCGGGTTCCTGCGGCAGGAGGGTCGTCGCTTCATGTTGACCCCGCGCGTTCTCCGTTTCGGCTTCTCCTACCTGTCCGGGCTGGCGCTCCCGCAGCTGGCCGAACCGCACCTGGCGAAACTCGCCGCCGAACTCGAGGAAACCGTCTCGGTCACCGTGCTCGACGGATCGGACGCACTCTACGTCGCGCGAGTCCGTTCGCCGCGGATCGTGCGTATCGCGATCTCGGTCGGCATGCGCTTCCCGGCGTACGCGACCTCGCACGGCCGGGTCCTGCTGTCCGGCCTTACCGCCGACGAACTCGACCGCTACCTGGAGACGACGGAACTGCGGGCGTTCACCGAGCAGACCCTCGTAGACCCGGACCGGCTGCGCGCCGAGATCCTGACCACGGCCGAGCGGGGTTGGGCGCTGTCGGAGGACGAACTGGAACTGGGGGTTCGCGGCGTCGCCGTGCCCATCCGGGACCGAACCGGCCGGATCGTCGCCGCGCTTAACTCTTCCCTGCAGAACATCGCGCATTCCGGCGCGGACGTCGAGGCACGAGTGGTCTCCCGATTGCAGGAAGCAGCCCAGCGGATCGGGGCCGATCTCGCGATCAGCGGACCATGAGCCGTGCGCGGTGCCGGCGGCTCCCCTTCCATGCTCGGCCGCACCCGGCCCGGCGAGGCGGATCAACCGATCCGTGCAGCATTTCGTGATCGAGAAGCCATTACGCGTAGGAGATTTCGAGCGCCCACGCCCCTGGCCCCGTCCGTCGCCGCCTCCGGTCGATCCGCGTCTCAGGGCGCGGTCGCGACAGTCGATGTCCGCGACGCCCGGGCGGCCCGGCCGGCGTCACCGTGGTCGTGTCCGAGCCGCCAGGCGATGATCCCGGAGATCACGCATCCGCCGGCGAGATAGACCGCCACCAGGTGCCACGACCCGCCGGAGACGGTGACCAGGGCCGCCGCGATGAAGGGGGTAAACCCACCCCCGACCGCGCTGGCCACCTGGTAGCCCACCCCGGCGCCGCTGTAGCGGTACTCGGCGCCGAACATCTCGGTGAACAGCGGCTGCTGCACGCTGACCACCATGTCGTGGGCGATGTTGACCAACAGCACCGCGAAGATGACGGTTCCGATCATCGAGCCGCCCTCGAGCATCGCGAAGAACGGGAACGCACAGACGGCGCCGAGTGCGGAACCGAGCATGTACACCCGGCGACGCCCGTACCGGTCGGACAGCCACGCGAACAACGGGATGGTCACCATTCCGAGGGCACCGACGAGCAGGCCGACGTTGAGCATGAAACTGCGTTCCATGCCGAGTTCGTTGGTGGAATAGCTGAGCGCGAACGTCGTGACGATGTACATCGAGAACAGCTCGACGAAGCGCAGACCGATGATCTGCAGAAAAGCCTTGGGATGCTTGGTCAGTGCTTCCACGAGGGGGATGCGCTTGCGGCTCTGCTCGCCGAGCTCCGCTTCGAGCCTCTCGACCTTCTCGGTGAACTCCTGACTCTCCTCCACGCTGGAGCGTACCCACAGGCCGAAGGCGACGAGCACGATACTGGCGACGAACGGAACACGCCACCCCCATTGGGTGAAAGCCTCGTCGGTCGTGACGCTGCTCATCAGCATGACGAATCCGGTGGCGAGGATCAGGCCGACGGAGTAGCCGACCTGTACGCCGCTGCTGTAGAGAGCCTTCTTCTTCGGTGGCGCGCTCTCCACCGCCATCAACGCGGCACCACCCCATTCACCGCCGACGGCGAATCCTTGCACAGCCCGCAGCGTGACGAGCAGGACCGGCGCCCACCACCCGATCGACGCGAAGCTCGGCAGCAGGCCGATCAGGGCAGTGGCGCTTCCCATGATCACGATGGTGAGCACCAGCATCCGCTTGCGACCGAGGCGGTCACCGAAGTGACCGAAGACCACCCCACCGAGCGGCCGGAAGAGGAATCCGACGCCGAAAGTCGCGAACGCGGCGAGCGTGCCGATGGCCGGGCTGACGTTGGGGAAGAACTCCTTGTTGAAGACGAGCGCGGCCACCAGGCCGTAGAGGATGAAGTCGTACCAGTCGATGACGGCGCCGACGAAGCTGCCGAAGGCTGCGCGCCGAGCCTGAGACTCGTCTGGGCCGGCGAGGTGCCGCTCGTTCATACCCGATCCTCGATCCGTGTGTTCGTAATGCGAACGCATGTCCGTTGAGTGGATATATGTGACGGTAGACACTCCGCAGGAGTTTCGTCAAGACGAGCGACAGGTGTCGCCACCGGCACGAAAACTGCGGCAATGCACCGGCGCCACCGGACGGCAGCGGAATACACGCGTGAAATTCATTCCGGTACAGGGTGATTCGAACAGTTGCCCTGCAGCCGGGCACGGCACACCGGATAATTCGACCCATGCCCGCCTCCCGCTCCGCGGTGCCCGCCCCGATGCTGGCCACGCCCGGCCGGCCGCCGATCGGCACCGGCTGGGCGGTGGAGATGAAGTGGGACGGCGCCCGCACGGTGGCGGTGTGCGACGGCGAGCGATGCCGGCTCTACAGCCGCAACAGCAAGGACGTCTCGGGGGTCTACCCGGAATTGACGCTCGCGCTGTCGGCGGTGTCCCGGGGCCGGCCGATGGTCGTCGACGGGGAGATCGTCGCTCCCGATCCGCGGTCCGGGGCGCCGGTGTTCTCCCGGCTGCAGAGCCGCATCCACGTGGCGAAACCGACGGCGGCCCTGATCCGGACCATCCCCGTGGAGTTCTACGCATTCGACCTGCTCGCGCTCGACGGCGCGCCGACGACCCGGCTGCCGTACCTCGAACGTCGCCGTCGGCTGGTCGACCTGTCGATGTCCGGCCCCCTGGTCCGCACGCCGCCGCACTGGGTCGGCACCGACACGAAGATCCTCCTCGACCTTGCCCGCGATCACGGTCTCGAAGGCATCGTCTGCAAGCGGACCGATTCCGTCTACCAACCGGGACGCCGCTCGCCGGCATGGATCAAGACCGCCCTGCGCAAGAGCACCGAAGCCGTGATCGCGGGATGGTTGCCGGGCACCGGCGTGCACCGCGCGACGTTCGGCTCCCTCGTCCTCGGCGCCCACGACGACGACGGCCGTCTCGTCCACATCGGCAACCTCGGCACCGGCTTCACCACCGCCGGCCGGCGCGCCCTGTGGGAGCGGCTCGACGAACTCGAGCGGCCCAGCGATCCGTTCGACGTGATACCTCCGGCGCCCGTCGTCCGGGCCGCCCGATGGGCCGAGCCGGTGCTGGTCGGGGACGTCGAGTATCGCGAGTTCACCGGCGACAGTCTGCGCCACCCGAGTTGGAAGGGACTGCGGCCGGACAAGGAGCCGGAGGAGATACTGGTTCCTCCACTGCCGTAGCACTGCCCCATCTTCCGGCGTTCGTCGTCCGCCCTGTCATGCTGCCCGGCAACAACTCGGCGGGAGTTCGAGACGGCAAAGGTCCGAGATGTGCACGCGATGGTGGCGGATGGGCTTGTGCCGGAACGTCCGTAGCCACGACGGTCGTAAACAACGACGCGGTGGTTGCGGGCGAGATCGTCGACGATCCCGTCCAGGCAGTTACGTCGGTGGCCGAGCCATCGCCGATACCAACGAGGACCCTCGCCGACAGTGCGGTAGCGCAGTCACACTCCGGCGCGTCGAGGGTGGGCACTTCAGGCTCCTAGGTCCGGTCGAGGTCCGAGGGAAGGTCCAGCCGTGAGTTGTGCCGACGGAGAGGATCCGGAACCAGGTCACAGACCCGGAGCGCCTTCACCCTGACGTCCCGCTCGGCCTGCTCGATCGGGGTGAGCCGGCGCGTGACCCGGCCCGGAACGTCTCGGGCAGATTGCCCACGGTGACTTCACCAGCGCCACGCGCCTCGCCAATGGTCTCGACGACGGGATGCAATTCACGCTCGCCATCGCCGAAGACATTATGCGCCGTGCTCTCAACCAACCTCAGAACAAGGCGGCTACCGGCACACCCGATGTGGATCAGGTCGACTTGTGGATCACCAAAGCTGTTGAAGTTGCCGACGCCGCTGGACTGTGAGCGCTCAGTCGCCACGCCTCCAGCGATCGGCAATAGGAGCAGCGCACACGACGCCCCCATCGCTGCACCGCAACTGCGCCTTCACCGGCCACGGACCCTTGCCTGCGGGTTTGTGATGCTCCCGATCCGGCTCGGCAGTAACAGCATCTTTGGCTCATCAGTTGATGTCGTCGGCTGCATGTACGCCGCGCACTTCGTGTTCCAAGTTCCTCCTCACCGTCGGCGCGGTGCTGATCACGTCGGGCTCGCCGACGATGGCCCTGCTCACGACCGAACCGTGGATGCCGATCCTGGACTACGGCTTGATCGGCTTCGGCGCGATGGTCCACGCGTGGGCGCCGGGCTGATGGTGCAGCTTGCCCTACCGAGTCCCGCGGGTGCAGCCCGCCACCACCGGAGCGGCGGTGTCCGTTCCGGCCGAGAACCGGCAACGACGATTGCCGGACACCGATCCCGGTGTCCGGCAATCGGACGTTCGTGCCGTTACGATCCCGAACCGACCACCCGGGATGCGGGCTCGACGGTGAGGGAGCGATGGGCCGCGGCCTCGGCGTCCGCCGCCCGCAGGAAGTCAGAGGAATCCGACGCGCAGGCCAGGCAGATGGCCTGATGTCCCGCGGACGGATCACGGTCCATCTCATAGGCGATGTACGAGTCACTGCAGCGGTGGCACTGTACCCGCGACTCCCAGGGGTCAGCGACCTCCTCCCGCGGATCGAACGGACGGTCGAGTGTGAACCAGGAGGGTTTCGAGATCCGCAGTGCGATCGCATAACAGACGGCCGCGAGCACACAGCTGACGGCAGGAGCCCACACCGTCCCCGCGGCGCCGCCGAACGCGACCATCACGATTCCTGTCACGGACGAGACGCTCCAGGCGAACACGCCCGCCGGGTTCACCGAAGGTACCCGTCCCGGCCGGAACTCGGCCGCCGCGAACCGTGACCCGTCACGCACGGAGGCGACGAGGATGTGGGTCAGCGCGATCGCGACCCAGCTGACGATGATGACGCCCTGATAGCTCAGCGCCTGCAGGATCCAGGTCAGCACATTCGTCAGCATCATCACGTACACGACGACAGCCACCACGGCCAGCCAGAACACCCGCGGCAGCGTCAGCCGGAATGCTCTCGCGAAGAAGTTCTGCAGGTTCGTCGAGGCGAGGTAGAAGTTCCCCGTGTTGACGCGGGTTTGGCTGACCACCACCCACAGCAGTCCCCAGAATCCCATCATCGCGACGATCCCTAGGATCGCGGACTCCTCGCTCAGCGGCCCCTCGATGTCGATGGTGTGCGCGAGGAACATACCCACGACTGCGTTCACCAGCAGCGTCATGACGTAAAACGGGGTACCGAAGATCACGCGGCCGTTGAACCGTGCGTCCTCGGGCCGGCCGAACCGGGCGAAGTCCCATGCCATCATCGTCACCACCCAGACACCCATGTACACGGTGAACGCGAACCACCAGCCCGGGACACCGAGATCGACCGCGTCGTCCGGTTCGTAGGTGAGCCAGTCGTTGCTGTAGCCGTAGCGGGCGATGGTCCATATCACCGAGCCGACGAGGCCGACGAGGTACAGCGGGAGCAGCACCCCGTTGATCTTGTCCAGCCATGTGGTCACGCCGCGCATGGCGAGGGGCGCCTGGTACAGGACGACGATGAGTGCGCATACCGCGATCGGGACGGCGGGGAGGTAGGCGTGGAGCGCGCTGGCCACGATGGCCCCCTCCGCGACGACGTAGTACGTGATCGTGACACCGAACAGGGCAGCCGCGAAGGCGGAACCCGCCCGGCCGAAGAGTGCGCGGGAGAACAGGGCCACGCTCGTCCCGGTCTTGGCGGCGTACCGCGCGGCGATCGAGTTGATCAGGCCGTAGCTGATGGTGGACAGCCCGATGCCGATGATCGTGTCGACCGTGCCCACGGACAGGGTGACGGTGCTTCCGACCACTACCCAGAACATGGCGCTCATCAGCCCGAACCATGCCATCGACACCGACAGAGGTCCGCTCCGCCAGGAGAGTGGGACGATGTGGAGGGAATAGTCTTCCGCGGCAGCGCGTTCGAGGACCTTAGGGTCGTCGTGGGAGGAGACGATCAGTGTGGGCACTTCACTCGTACCCAAGTGCGGCGAAAGTGACATGAATACTCCTTGGATGCAGAGGTCTTTGGCGCCGTTGCCATTTGGATACAGATGTCGACCTGGAGCCCGGGTGCCCGGCGGAAACTCGGGCACCCGGGCGTGATCGGTGCTGGTGCGGCGGGTCAGACCGCGGCGGGTTCTGTGATCGCGAGCGTTCCCTTGACGTACTCCACCGACGGATCGTCGGTCCAATGGACGATCGTGCGACGCCGCAGCATCGCCCGGAACTGGTCGGTGGTGTTGACGAGCACTTCACCGCTGCCCCAGTCGAGGATCACCCCGTACTGCCGGACGCAGTCCATCTCGTTGACGAGGCCGGACCGGTACTCTTCCGACACCTCCTGCGGATCGCGCTCCATCCAGGCGTGTCGATGGGTGCGGATGTACTCGCGCGCGTTTTCCGTTGCCGTGCTGTCGATCTCGTACTCGAGGACCTCGGCGTCGATCTCTTTCACGACGACCCCGTAGTCCTTCTCCGCGCGTTCGATGGTGACGTAGCCGTCGATTACGTCCTCGAGGACGGCGTTCACGTCCCGCTGGAGCGGGTCACCAAGCCCCCCGCCGCCGGCCGAGGGCCGCCTGAACTCGTCACCGGACTTGATCGGGACGGCGGCGAAGATCGAACCCAGGTACTGCTCCGCGTCAGTGCCCTTGTTCAGCCAGACACCGTGCGGGATGGAGGGAAGACCGCCCCACAGTCCCCACGTGACCGAACGCTCACGGTCGCAGCAGTAGGACATCACGGTGTTGCTGCTGGCCCACAGCTTTCCACCTTTCTCCGCACCGAGCCCGCCCCGGTACTTGCCCGGTCCGCCGGAGTCGGGAACCAGATCGTGGCACGACGTGAGAACGGGCGCGAGACGCTCCTGGCCTTCGAACGGCTGGGTGCCGTACTGGACACCGAACACGGCGGCGGACGCGTTGTAGCCGTCCGCACCGTTGCGGGCGCCCCAGCCACCCATCATCCAGTCGTACCACATGAAATTCGGGTTGCCGTTCTCGCGCCCGTCGCGACCGCCCACCAGCAGGTACTCGAGGTTGAACGTGCAGGCCATCGCGCGGTGCGGCAGGATGTCCGACCAGATCTCGAAGACCGAACTCATGATCTTCTCGAACGGCCCCGAGCAGAAGCCAGCGCAGGGCGACGGCCAGTCCGCATTGACCACCGACCCGAGCGGCCCGAGGTCCGCGGTGACGACACGGTAGAACCCGGAGTTGAGCGGGATGTCCGGAAACTGCATCTTCGTCCCGGCAACGATCCCGGCGAAGGAACCACCGAAGCCGGCGTTGAGCATCGACGAGATGGACGCGTGTGAGTCGCTCAGGTCGTAGTGCACCGAGTCGCCCGAGATCGTCATCCGCATGGTCACGGGAATCAGTCCCTCGCCGAGCGCCGGATCCTGGTCGATGTAGTCCTCGGTGTACCACACGCCGTCGGGTAGTTCGGCGATCTTGGCGCGGGTCAGATCTTCGACGTAGTCCTGCACCTCCGCCATCGCGGTCTTGATCGTCTCGACGCCGTATTTGTCACATAGGCGCTGGATCTCGCGCTCGGCGACCCGGGTGGCCTCCGCCTGGGCCTGCATGTCGCCGATGATGTCACGCGGGTTGCGGGTGTTCTTGGCGATGAGTTGCGCGACGTCGACCAGGAACTCGTCCTTGCTCCACAGGCGGGTCGGTGGGATGCGCAACCCCTCCCCCATGTGGTCGAGTGCCTTGACGTTGAACGAACCTGGGGTCGCGCCACCGACGTCCGCCCAGTGCCCGTTCGCCTGCGCATAGCCGAGCAGTTCGCCCTCGTAGTAGATCGGCCGGATGATCCGGGTGTCGTTGAAGTGGCTTCCGCCCTCGTACACGTCGTTGATGACGAACACGTCGCCCGGGTGGATGTCGCCCTCGAACTGCCGGATCACGGACTTGGCAGTGTAGTGGAGGGTGCCGACGTGCGCGGCGATGTCGCCCGTCCCTTGCATGACGGTGTTGCCCTCCGTGTCACAGATCGCGGAGGAGAAGTCGCGCGAGTAGATCACGAACGAGTAGCACGTCCGCAGAATCTGTTCCGCCATCTGGTCGACGGTGTTGATAAAGGCGTTCTTGAGAACTTCGAAGGTCACCGGATCCAGTGAAGTGGCCATGATGGACAATCCCCTTTCGCGAATTCGATTGCAGCCGGATATGGGCTATGCGGAGTACTCGAGGATGAGATTTCCCCACTCGTCGACTCGGGCGGTCGTGCCCGGCGGGACGACGGTGGTCGAGTCCAATTGGTCGACGATGCAGGGCCCCGACAGCACCGCCCCAGGCAGCAGGTCGGCGCGGTCGTACACCGGCGTGTCGAGGCGACCTACCTCGTCCGGGAACAGGACCTGCCGGATTTCGGTGTGCGCGGGGACGAATCCGGCGGGATCGATCAGTTCCGCCGGTTGCACGTCCCTGCGCGGCGTGAGGCCGACGGCGCGCACGAGGATCCGGTAGATCTCCACGCCCGCGTCCTCCGATGAGAAGTTGTGCTCCCGCAGATGTGTGGCGTGGAAGGTGGCCACGACGCCGTCCAGCGTCGTCAACGGCACTGTGACGGGCACTGCGATGGCTCGCCACTGTCCGAGATACCTCATGTCGAGGTAGTACTCGAAGATCATGTCCGATTCGGCGACGTGCTCCGCGGAGAGTCGCTCGCGCCCCTGCTGCTCGAGTTCGCGGAACGACTCCGCGAGGTGGTCCAGGTCGGCGTCCGCGGCGTCCGCCAGGTACATCTTGGTGAGGTCGTGCTGGATGTCGACGAGCATGCAGCCCATGGCGGACGTCACGCCCGGGTGAGGAGGGATGATGACCGTCGGGATGCCCAGATCTTTGGCGAGGTACGCGGCGTGCAGCGGTCCCGCTCCGCCGAAGCCAACGAGGGCGAAGTCCCGCGGATCGTGCCCCTTGCGGATGGAGATCAGGCGGACGGCGTCCGCCATGTTGGCGTTGGCCACCTTGATGATCGACTGCGCGGCTGTTTCGACATCGAGCCCGAGCGGCTCGGCGACCCGCGCGACCGCGGCACGCGCAAGCGACTCGTCGAGTTCCTTCACACCGCCCGCTAATTTCTTGCCCACGGTGCCGAGGATCAGGTTGGCGTCGGTGTTCGTGGCCAGTACGCCGCTGCCGCCGTAGCAGGCGGGCCCCGGGTCCGAGCCGGCCGACTGCGGCCCGTTGCGCAGCGATCCCGCATCATCGAGCCAGGCGATCGAACCGCCGCCCGCGCCGATTGTGAGGACTTCGATGCTCGGGAAGCAGATCGGGTAGCCGAACTCCACGCTCCACATGTTCGTGGTGCCGAGCACGCCGTTGTCGGTGAGGGAGACGTCCGTCGACGTGCCACCCATGTCGAACCCGATCGAGTTCTCGTAGCCACACATTCGCGCGATGTGGCGACTGGCGATTGCGCCGGCGGCGATCCCGGAGGCCGCCAGTCGCGCGCCGTACTTCTCGGCCATCTTCGGTGTCATCACCCCGCCACCGGAGTGCAGCAGCAAGACGTCGTTCGCGTAGCCGTTCTCGGCGAGGCGGTCCTCCAGCGTGCGTGCGTAGGGACCGATGATCGGAACCAAGGCGGCGTTCGCCACGGTGGTCGAGAATCGTTCGTACTCGAAGATCTCGGGATGGACGTCGCTCGATGTCGTGATCGCCACACCCGGAAGTTCCTCGGCGAGGATCTCCGCCATACGATTCTCGTGAGCGGGATTGGTGAACGAGTTGACGAAGCACACGGCCACCGTCTCCACCTCACGCCGCAGCAGGATGCGTGCGACGTCCCTGGCCTGTTCCTCATCGAGCGGTTCGAGAACGGTTCCGTCATAACCGATGCGCTCGCGCACTGTGAGTCGGTGGCGGCGCGGCACGAAGGGCTTCGCGACCTCCTGGTAGGGATCCCAGGACTCGCGGTCTCCCCGGCGAATCTCGATGACATCGCGGAATCCCTCGGTGGTCACCAGCGCCACCTTGGGGAAGTTGCGGGTGATGAGGGCGTTGGTCGCGATCGTCGTTCCGTGCGAGAAGAATTCGACGTCCTCCCAGTCGATGCCGGCTTGCCGCATACCGGCCAGGACACCCTCGATCGGATCGGCCTGTGTCGGATACTTCGCGGTAACGATGCGCCCGTCCTCCCGTTGGACGAACACGTCGGTGAAGGTTCCGCCGATGTCGACCGCGGTGCGGATCTTCCCCGGCCTGCTGATGGCTTCGGTCATGTCGGCCTCCTCTGCTGTGTCACTGACCTGAGGTAACGAAACTCGTCCGAGCCGCCCGCAACAATTGGCCCATCCGACGACCGCTCCGGCGCGGATACTGGAGATTCACACACCCCGGCACCGGCCGCGCCGCGCTCAGCTGCGGAAACACCGGCACCGGTTGCGTAACGGGCAGGTGACCGACATGCAGACGCAATCGATGGTCACCTAATCGAAACACCCCGGAAGCGGCTCCGCCCACCCCGCAGCCGCGCGCTGTGTGGGGCGTCGGCCGGGCACGTAGAGTGACAACGACTGCCATGAGGTCGACACCTCCGCCCGAGAGGAGCGAACGAGTGAAGCTCGGCATGCTGTATTCACTCAGCGGTGCACAAGCCGAGATGGAGCGATCCATCCTCGACGGCGCCCTGGTCGCGGTGCACGAGATCAACGCCGGAGGGGGAATCCTCGGCGAGGAGATGACTTTCGCGATCTATGACGATCGTTCCGAGGTCGCGCTGACCGTACGCGGGATCGACCATCTCTGCAGGGACGAATCGGTCGACGTGGTGGTGGGCGGGTACACGTCGGCGAGCCGGGTGGCGATGCGCCCCGCGATCCACGCCAACCGGTCCCTGCTGATGTACCCCACGTACTTCGAGGGCGAGGAGACCGATCCGCGCGTCTTCTATTGCGGTGCAGCGCCCAACCAGTACATCACCGACTACCTCGGGTGGATCGCCTCGACCCTGGGCCGGCGGATCTACATCGTCGGCTCCGACTACATCTACCCTCGGGTGCTCGGCGATGCGATCCGCAAGCTGGGCGCGTACCACGACGTCGACACCGTGGGCGACTGGTATGCGCCCCTGGGCGAAACCGACTTCGCGGCCGTGCTCGACGACATCGGGCGCAAGCGCCCGTCGGTGATCGTGTGCAACCTCGTCGGGCGCGACTCGACCGCGAGCTTCTACACCCAGTTCCACCGAGCCGGGTACACGTCGGACGCCCTGCCCATCGCCGCGACGGTCACCACGGCGATCGACCTGGGGCACATGCCGCCCGAGGTGTCCGACGGCCATTACATGGTGGGCACCTACTTCTCCCGGCTCGACACACAGGTCAACGCGGCATACCGGCAGTCCCTCGTCGACATCCGCGGACAGACCCGCACCCACGCGGCACAGGTCGGTGCGTACAACGCTGTACATGCGCTCCGGCTCGCCGCGGAACAGGCCGCGTCGCTGAACCCGTCGGACCTGTCCGAGGCGCTGCTCTGCGTTCGATTCGACGGCAATCCCGAAGGGCTGCCGTTCTTCTTCCGGAGCAACCACTACAGTGCGCACCCGTCCTACGTGGGCCGGGTGACAGGGGGCGACTATGACGTGGTCGCGGAGTTTCCGTCCCGGCTTCCCGAGCCGTGGTGGCCGGGAAGCGTGCCGCTAATCGCCACCACCTGACTCCCGCAGCACAAGAGCCAGATAGAAGTCGGTGCGGTCGGCGGTGGTGTGAAGCCCTCGCCCCGTCAGCCGCTCGATGCGCGCGAGCCGGTACCGGAGAGTGTTGATGTGGATCCCGAGTTCCGCGGCGGTAGCGCCCCAATGCGCGTCCAGGGCAAGGAATGTCCGCAGCGTTTCGAGATACCGTGACCCCTTCTGGTCGTCGTAGTCGACGACAGGTTTCAGCAGCGCGCGATCGAGCACCGCGGCCAGCCGCGGTTCCGCGGCGAGCAGGGTCGCCGCCAACGGCGCGGGCAACGGTACCGAGTGCCCGCCGGTGCGCGCCGCGCGGGCGTCCCGCTCGGCCAGCTGTCGCGCACTGATCAGCGCGCGCACCAGGTCGTCGCTTCCGCGCAGCACGCACGAGCTGGTGCCGACCGCCGCCGCCGCTCCGTGCCGCCGCGTGAAGAGGGCCTTGAGTACCTCCAGGTGGTGGTCAAACGCAGGTCCGTCGTCGACGCCACCAGGTCCGGTGCCGCCGTCCATTGTGATCAGCGCGTATGCGCCGTCGTCGTGCGCTCCGGCCACGCACGTCCCGTCCGCGCGCAGCCCAAGATCCTGCAGCGCGGCGACGGCCGGCTCGGCGCGGAAGCCGGCAGGCTCTGCCGCCACGATGGCCACCGCCCGTATCCGGCTCCCGGGCTCCAGCCCGAGCGAATGCGCCCAGGGGTCGAGAGCCTCGGCAGCGACCGTGGCGGTGATCAGTTCGCGGACGAGCGCGTTCTCCGACTGCCGGCGTGCTGATCGGGCGACCTCGACGGCGTGGACGCAGGCATCGAGCCGTTCGGCGAGCCGGCGCACCAGTCGTACGTCCCACCCGGTGCGGCTCGGATTCGCGAGGACCATGGTGTGACCCGACGAGGGCAGCACCGTGTGGATTACGGCAGCGGACGCCGAGATCCGGTCGAGAGGAACCGGCGGCCGCGCCGTGGCCCTGGCGAGGAACTCCATGTCCACCGTCGGCGCTCTGGTGAGGACGCACCCCTGCATCACCAGCCATGCCCGGACGTCACCGCCCGCGACGAAGGCGTCGAGTGCGTCGCGGAGGGTGTCGGCATCGGTGTCCGCCGGCTTCGCCACGGAGCTCGCATTCGGATCGAGCACCGTCCCGAGTCGCGAGAACGGGAGCGAACTGGGCAGCACGAACACGGGAATCGACTGGCGAACACATTCCGTCAGGAACTCCGGAGGAAGGTCCCAGTCGTCGTTGTCGACGATCACCGCGACGGCGCCTTCTGCACGGAGCGCGCCTGCCGTCGACTCCGGCGACGAGAGGGACGCCCACACCGCGGACGGAAGGTAGGCGATGCTGGACTCGCCGCAGCTGATCGGTGCGCTCGGGTCGATCTGGCGCAGCGTCTTCACGGGAACGTTGCGCATGCGCGCGACGGCGTCGGGTGTGAGGGCACGAAGGCCCGCAAGATCAGCGATGTCGCCAACCGTGGTCATGCGCCTCCTTACCCGTTCCGAATCGTGAGCCGATTATCGTGCACCGCGGCAATTCCTTCGACCGCGCACCCTCGCGCGGCGCCTGCGGATCTGATTCGGCCAGCGGAACTGCACGGTGATCGCGCGCCTGGAGTCGGGCTGCGGGACGGTCGGCCGAGCGGCGTAGTGTTTGGCAGCCACGGCCGAATGGTCCTGGAGGTACGCAAGTCCCAGGTGTCGACCCTGGCGGATCTCCTGCCGGAACAACGCCGCGAGAGAGCGTCTCATCGGGTTGCTACGGCGAATCCCGTGCGGTCTCCCATTGGGCCGCAGTGTGCTTCCGGACACCGATCGATCGTGAAAAACTTGGCGATGAAACAGGTTCGACGTGGCAATTTCATGCAAACGTAACTGTGATCCGTCGCAACCTGCCGCTCGGCTGCCCCTCTGGCCTGCGTAGGGATCAATTCGGTTCTCAATTCGAGAATCGACAGCGTCCACCTTCAAAGGTGCCTCCGAATTCGCTCACACGGCAGCCGTGTCGAATTCGCTCCTGGGACAGGACACTCGACGATCCCCTACGCGTCCGGGCTCACAACGCTTCGCCGCAGCCGCCGAGGGCTCCGGGCGGGTGTCCACCGGCCACGGGACCTCACCGGCAGGACCGAATACCGCAGCAGCGTTCACTCCAGGGCTTGGTGACCGCGTCGCCCACGAGCTCGCAAGCGCGTTCACCGGGGCGCGCGGTGTATTTCCTGGGCAGCATTGCGCGGATGGTCCCAGGATTCGACCCCTGCCCTCACTACGTCGTCGGCCACCCCTGCTGTGTCCGATCGAGCATGGTGAGGTAGGTATCGAGCTGGGCCGCGCCGGCGAGAAGGTTGCGGCTGCGCGTGGTCAGCCGGTCCTGCCAGGAGCCGAGGAAGGCGGCCAACGCGTCCGCCCCGCCCGCCGTGCGCAGCGACTCGAGGAACCGGGCGACCTGGGACAGCGGGTAGCCGCCCTGGCGCAGTTGCCGTGCGATCTCGGCGTCGCGCACGCAGTCCGGTCCGTATTCGCGATAGCCCGTTGCCCGGTCGCGGTCGGGGCGCAGGATGCCCTGGGTCTCCCAGGTGCGCAGCGTGGCCGGGTGCACGCCGAGTCGGCGGGCGAGTTCGCCCACAGTCAGCGGTCCACCGCGGACAGCAGTCGGTGCCGTGGTGGACAGGGCGCCCAGGGCCGTTGCGACCTCGGTGCGGGTGCCGCGTTCGGCGAGCAGCGCGACGTGCGCGGCGTCGATCAGCCGGTAGGCGGACTCGGTGTCGCCGCGGTTGACTGAACGCATGATGTCTGTTGCCTGCCGGTGCCCGTGGCCGCCGCGCAACGCGAGGAAGGCGCGTAGAGCCTGCGCGTGCAGGGGCGTGTAGCGCCGGTAGCCGGTCTCGCTGCGCTCGGTCGGCGGGAGGATGCCCGCGTCGTCGTAGTTGCGGATCGCCTGTGCGGACAACCCGTGTTCCCGGGCGAGGTCGATGGGTCGCAACGTGCACCTCCGATTGAGGCTTCTACCTCCGGATTCCTGGTCGGAATCGCAGAAGTTTCACCCGATTCTTCAACGATATCGTCGAGGGCAGTTCCTTCCGACAAGGGGTGTTCATGTCTACTGCCGCAGCACTGCGTGGAATCGGCCGCCAACTCGACGACCCGGCAAGCCTGGGCCGCGCCCTCGACGAACTGCTCGCCACGCGGCCCGAGCCGCCGACCCTGCTCGCCCTCGGCGAGCCGACCCACGGGATCGAGGCGTTCCCGTTTCTGCGCAACGAACTCCTCGGTCACCTCGTCGAACGGGGGTACCGGTCGATCGTGCTGGAGACCGATGTCTTCGCCGCGTCCGTCGTCGACGACTACGTGGCCGGGGGAACGGCGGAGATCGACACGGTGCTCGCGACCGGGTTCAGCCACGGGTTCGGCGCGGTGCCGGGCAACCGCGAACTCGTCGAATGGCTCCGCGCGCACAATGCCGGCCGCGCGGAGCAGGATCGGGTTCGCTTCCACGGCTTCGACGCGCCGTTGGAGTTCTCCGGGGCGCCGAGCCCGCGACGCGCACTGTCCTCGGCCAACGACTACCTGCCCGCGGCGCTGCGGCCCGCATCGGTCCGCGACCTCGACGCGCTGCTCGGCGAGGACGCGGACTGGACGAACCAGGCGGCCATGTTCGACCCGGCAGCGTCCGTCGGCGACTCCGATCGCGCTCGCGCCCTGCGCATTGTCGCCGACGACCTCGCCAGCGCCCTGCGCCGCGCGGCACCCGGCCTGCGCTCCGCCGACCCGACCGGCTACGACCACGCCGTCGCGCACGCGCGCACCGCCCAGGGCCTGCTGCGCTATCACGCCGCCATGGCCAGTCCCGCACCCGATCGCATCGCGACCTTGCTCAGCCTGCGCGCCGAGATGATGGCCGAGAACCTGCTCGCGATCGTTGCCCAGGAGCAGCGACGCGGGCCGAGTCTGGTGTTCGCGCACAACGTTCACCTCCAGCGTGCGCAGTCCCACATGCCGGTCGGCGAGAGCGAGGTGAGCTGGGGGAGCGCCGGCGCGCTCGTCGGGCTCACCCTCGGCGAGCGCTATGTGTTCCTGGCCACCGACGCCAACCCCGACAGCGATCCGGGCACCCTCCAGGGCGTGTTGGCCGAGGCGACCACCCGCCGCGCCCTGTTCCCGGCACCGGCCCTGCGCGCCGCGCTTGCCCCGTCGATGGGCACGGGCGAACCGATCGTGCCCGGCCACATCCCGCTGGGCCCGGCAGACCTGGACGGCGCCGACGCGGTCATCTTCGTCGCCGACACCGACGGAAGACGGCATCAGTACTGGTAGCCGCACTCGACGCGCAGGCCAAGGTCCGCGGAAGCCCCTCACCGAACGAGGACCGTCGCTCGAGATATGCTGCGCAACAAGGAATCTGGTGCGCAGACCGATATAGCGGGTTCGAATGGTGCGCACCCGTCACTCCTGGTACCCGCTCACGTTCGCCCGGGCGGCGGTAGAACACCACCGGACGGTCACCCCGGTCACGGGAGTGGCACGCCGGCCTCGTCTATCGCCAGCCACAGGCCGCCGAACTCCTCGACCTTGTGGCACAGCACCTGTCCGGGCTCCTCGTCGGCATAGAAGTACAGCGGGTGCCCGGCGTAGGTGACCTGAGCGGTCCCGTCGGAGCGCGACGTGGTGCCCAGCAGCCCCTGGTCGGCGTCACCGGCCGCAACGGGAGCACCGACGGTGAGCACCGGCGGCCACGCCACGGCACAGTCCCCGTAGCAGTCGGGGACCGTGCCTGCCTCCCGGTCGAAGATGTAGATCGCCTGGTCCCTCCGGTCGAAGAGCATTTCACCGATGGGACCGTTCGCCGTGGTGATCACCGTCGGCTCGCCGGCCGTGGTCACCGCAGGTTCCGACGCCGGGACGACATCGTAGGAGCTCTCGCCCGTCGCCCCACAGCCGGTGGCGACGAGCACCACGAGCGGGAGGAGCGCGCACCACACGGCCCCCGGCCCCCGCTCGCCGATCTGTGCCGGCATCACCGATGCTCGGGGTTCTCGAACGACGGATGACACCCGGCGTCCCACAGCGATCGCTGGTTGCCACCCACCGGAAAGCCGCCGGCCCGCACGAGCAGTGCGGCGGTGTGCATGAGGTTGTAGGTCATGAACGTGGTGTTGCGATTGGTGAAGTCGTTCTCCGGGCCGCCCGACCCCGGATCGAGGTACGAGGGACCCGGGCCGGCCTCCCCGATCCAGCCGGCGTCGGCCTGCGGCGGGATCACGTATCCGAGGTGCTGGAGGCTGTAGAGGATGTTCATCGCGCAGTGCTTGACGCCGTCCTCGTTGCCGGTGATCAGGCAACCGCCCGCGCGGCCGTAGTACGCGTACTGGCCGTGCTCGTTGAGCAGCGAGGAACAGCCGTAGAGACGTTCGACGACCTTCTTGGTGACCGACGAATTGTCACCCAGCCAGATGGGCCCGGCGATGACGAGGATGTGCGCGGCGAGGATCCGGTCGAACAACTGCGGCCATTCGTCGCTCGGCCATCCGTGCTCCGTCATGTCGGGGTACACGCCCGTCGCGATGTCGTGGTCGACGGCCCGGATCTGGTCCACCTTGACACCTTCGCGTTCCATCAACGCCACACTGCGATCGATCAACCCCTGCGTGTTGCTGGTCTCGGGCGATCGTTTGAGCGTGCAGTTGACGAACATGGCACGCAGTCCCTCGAACTGCGGCGGTCCGCCCGCGCCCTGCGACTCCTCGAACACCGGTTCGGCCATGGGTCCTCCCATACGAGATCCGCACGCCTACGATAGGCCGCGACGACACCCCGCGGAGGCGGTTCCGTGTCTCCTCTGCTGCCGGAGACCTACGGTAACGTTCGGAACATCGTTGCCCGGGGAAGGGATCGGTACCCGTGACCGACGAACTCGCGCAGCGAGGACGCGTCGTGAGCGTGCGACTCGAACCCGCGGGACCGAGCGTCAGGCCGCCTGTGCGACCTCGGCTCGGACGTCCGTGGCCACCGGGACCGACTTCTGCTTCTCCGGCTGCGTGACCGTGGAGCGCGAGGGCGCACCGCAGTTCCCCGTGGCCCGGCACAGCAGGTGCGTGGCCGCGCAGAACGCCCCGCCGAGTGCCGCCCAGAGGAGCGAACCGAACATCCACATCCCCACCACGGCTACGGCCAGCACCAGCACGCCGTCCAGCACGAAAGCCACCACGGGGTGCGCGACCAGAGGCTCGTCGTTGCCGCCCTGTCGTTCCGTCTCCATCCGCCCGTCTCCTTTCCTGCCGACTCCGTATCCGATACCCAGCCCGGACGGAATTCACACCCTCGGTGCACGAACAGGGGACGAGAGGAGCACCGCGACGATCCGGATACGCGTTCGACTGGCGAAATCGTTTTGTGATGCGATACAAATGAGTGCATAATGTGAGAGCGATCACACTGTGGTACGGCAGGGGGTACATCAGTGGTCCATACATGCGAGGGTCGGCACCGGTTACGGACCGATATCGACGACGACGCCGGCGAGTCCTACTCGCGTCTCCGGCACACGTCCGGCACGGCGGCAGGTGCGTGCATGGTGGCGGCAGCCATGGCGGTCGCCGTCACCGGTTCGGTGCTTCTCGGGCTGGCAGTCGCAGCGTCCGTCCTGGTGGCCGTAGCCATCGCCGCCATCATGATCTGACGCGCGGACCCGGCTCCCCGTTCACGCCTCGACCACCAGGAGCCAATCCTGGTCGCCGTCGACGTTCGTCCCCGGGGTGGCCACGTATCCGTCCCGATCGATCTCCGCCGGCAGCGAAGGCGCGGCGGCATCGGCGGGATCGATCCAGCCGAGTGTCGCTCCCGGCGGAATCAGTGCACGGTCGAGCCGGATCGTGCGCTGCGTCGGCACATAGACGACGGCGAGCGAGCCGTCCGGGGTGCGTGCAGCGGTGACGTAGTCGTCGTCCAGGACGTCCACCATCTCGTCGTCCGTCGATCGGGTGCCTCGCCCGTCGAGCACGAACGGCTCGTCGACGTCCGGCACCAACTGCCACCAGGCCCACGAGGCCCACAGATCACGAATGGCCTCGAGCTGTGTGACGGCGGGTGTGTCGAGGCGCGATTCCCAGCCGTCTCGGAACTCCCAGTCGTCGGAGCCACGAAACTCCCCCGGTGATCCGGAGGTCAACGCCCACAGAGCCTGGCGCCGAAGGGTCTCGTCGGTTGTCGGCGCCGTGTCGGGCTGGTTGTTCTCGCCCTCGTAGTTTCCCTCCGAGAAGACGGCGGGACGCGGGTCCCTGGCGCCCGCCGGTCGCTGGTAACCGTCCAGCACTGCCTTGTACGTCGGCAGATATGTGTAGACGAAGTTCCAGTCCGCCAACGGTTCCCAGAAGGGGTTGTCCGTCGAGAGCGATTTCTGGGGTCCCAGCTGTATCGAGAACGGCTTGTCCGAGCCGGCCGCCCTGATCCCTTGGAGCATGCCGCGCAACACGTGGTCGGAGTCGGAACCCGCAGCGGGATCGTCTGTCTCGGGAGAATAGTCCCCGCCGGTCATCCAGACGATGTTCGGAAACCGAGCGTATCGCTGGGCGAACATCCGGCCGTAGACGGCGGCCTGTTCGGCAGTCGCCGATGCGAACACGTCGGAAATGTTCCACCCGTCCATCGGGTAGAGGAACAGCGTGTTCCCGTGCCGGCAGGCGATCCGCAGGTACTCGTCGACACGCGCCCAGTACCGCTCGTTCCACGCCGTGATGTCACCGTCGACGAACGGTCGGATGCCGTCGAAGGTCGCTCCCTCCTCGCTCGGCCCGCCGTTGTCGGGGACGGCGACCGCAGAGATTATCGATGCGTTGAACCCGTGGGCCTCACGATTCGCGAAGTACGATTCGGCCTGCTCGGGCGACCAGTCCGCCAGGCCGGACCACGGCGAGTCTCCGCGAATCAGGATCGGATCGCCATGCTGATCTTCGAAGTAGCGGCCGTCACGACCGACAGCGGAGATGTAGCGATGGCCGGCGCTCTCGGTGACGTCGCACGCTGCGGCCGCCGGGACGGTCGCGGGCGGCGACGGCCGAACCTGCGGCCCGCCGCCATCCGAACAACTCGCCAGGCAGAGCACTACCAGGAGGGACAGGCCGGCGGTTCTCTTCACATTTCTCCCACCCGGTGTCGGCTACGCGCCCCGGAGAAGTCCACGCCCCTCCGGGACTTCAGCCGTTCCACTGCCTTCGTCCTCACCCGGTTGCCGCATGCGCTCGCCGACACACGCGCACAGTCGAGCCTATCTCGTGACGTCACTTCCCGGACCGCCCGTTCCGCCTCGAAGGTCCCAGGTTCCGGCTTACCGTGAGCGTGCGGCCGAATGCTCGCGCCCGGACCGTCGCCGGCCGCACAGCACGGGGAGGGAGCACGATGAACGATCTCCTCCGGCAGGTCGCCGAACTGCGTACGGATCTACAGGCCCTGGACCGGCGCGTGCGCTCCCTCGCCGAGGCGTTCGACCTGGTGGATCCGGTACCGGACGACGACGCCGCCGAGGCCAACCTGCGGGAGGTCATCGATGGCCTCAGCGACGCCCACCTGGATCTGAGCACCGCGGACAAGCATCTCGAGACCGTCGCGTCGCACGCGGCCCGGCTCGGCGCCTGACCGCGTCGGCCGTCGCCGGGGGCCTTGCCGCGGTAGGCTCGGCCTCGCCACTGTTCGACCAGGACGGCCGGATTCGGACCGGCGCCGCAGGAGGGCAGCTATATGAACGGTGCCGTCGGCAGCGATCGGCGGATCGCCCACCACGCCGCCTCTCGGGGTGCGCCGGACACCGGGCATCTGCCGCAGCGGCCCCGAGTGGTGGTCGTCGGCGCGGGCATCGCGGGGCTGACCGCCGCCACCGCCCTCGCCGAGCGCGGCGTGGAGGTCGAGGTGCTCGAACGCGAGGCTCACCTCGGCGGGCGGGTCGGCGGGTGGCACGAGCGGCTCGACGACGGCACCGGGATCGCGATGAACCGCGGGTTCCACGCCTTCTTCCGGCAGTACTACAACCTGCGCCGGCTGCTGCGCCGCACCGACCCGGATCTGCAACGGCTGACGGCGGTCGACGACTATCCGCTCATCGACGGCGAGGGCCGGCGCGACACCTTTCGCGGGATCCCGAACACCCCTCCGTGGAACGCGCTGGTGTTCGCGTTGCGAAGCCCCACGTTCCGGCTGCAGGACCTGGTGCGCATCGACGTGCGGGCGGCGGCCCCGCTGGCGACCGTGTCCGTGCCGGAGATCTACGACCGGCTCGACGACGTCGATGCACAGACGTTCCTGCAGCGCATCCGCTTTCCGGAGGCGGCCAACCATCTGGCGTTCGAGGTGTTCTCGCGCAGCTTCTTCGCTCCCCCGGCCGGCATGTCGGCCGCCGAGCTGGCCACGATGTTCCACATCTACTTCCTCGGCTCCGCCGAGGGACTGCTCTTCGACGTGGCCACCGGCAACTTCGACACCACCCTGTGGGAGCCGCTCGGCCGGTACCTCGCGGGACACGGCGCGCGCATCCGGACGTCCACCGCGGTGACCGGCGTCGAACTCGGCGGTACCCGGACCTTCCGCGTCCACGACGGCACCGGCGGCAGCATCGACGCCGACGGCCTCGTCCTCGCGCTCGACGTGGCCGGGCTGCGCGCCCTCGTCGACGCCTCGCCGGATCTCGGCGATCCCGGATGGCGTTCCCGGGTGGACCGATTGCGTTCCGCGCCCCCGTTCCTGGTGCAGCGCCTGTGGCTGGACCGTCCCGTCGCCGCGGACCGCCCGGCATTTCTCGGCACCGGCGGCCTGCGCCCGCTCGACAATGTCAGCGTGCTCGACCGTTACGAGGAGGAGGCCCGGGCCTGGACTCGCCGCACCGGCGGCTCGGTCGTGGAACTGCACGCGTACGCCGCGACGGGAGATGCTGTCGGCGGGGCACATTCGCCCGACGACGTGCGCGCCCAGGTGCTCGCGCGCCTGCACGCGATCTATCCCGAGACCGCCGCGGCCCGCGTCGTCGAGGAACGCACCCTCTGGCGTCAGGACTGTCCGTTGTTCGGGGTGGGCGATTTCGCGCGACGGCCCACCGTCCGCACCCCGCACGAACGGTTGATGCTCGCCGGCGACGGCATCCGGATCGACCTGCCGGTGGCCCTCATGGAACGCGCGGCCACCACCGGGTGGCACGCCGCGAATTCCCTTCTCGCGCAATGGGGTGTGGCCGGACACGACCTGTATACGGTGCCCACGCAGGGCCGTTCACCCGTCCTGCGCCGGCTCGCCGCCCTGGAAAGGCACCCCGCATGAGCGTGCTCGATCCGCTGTACCGGCGCTGGCCCGACACCTGGCCCGTCCGGCCCATCGACCCGGACCGCTGGGCCGCGCAGCAACCCACCTACCGCGGTGCACGGCCCGAGCTGATCTCCGCCGTCCTCGACCGCGCCCAGCGCCGGCCGTCCGGCAACTGGTACGTCGTGGCGGCCAGCCGTGAGATCGGCGCGGACCGGCCCTTCGGCATCACGATCGCCGGCATCGAACTCGTCGCCTGGCGCGACGGCGACCGGGTGCTCGTCGGCCCCGGCGCCTGCCCCCACCTCGGCGCCCCGATGGCGCTGGCCGCGGTGGACTGCGGCGCGCTGGTCTGCCGCTGGCACGGGCTGCGCCTCGACGCCGACGGCGCCTACGGCTGGAAGCCCTTCCCCAGCCACGACGACGGGGTGCTCGTGTGGGTCCGTCTCGATCACGTCGGCGGCGAGGAGCCGACGGAACTGCCGATCGTCCCGACTCGCCCGACGGCCGGGTCCCGCATCGCCGCGGTGGCCACCCTCGTCGGTGTGTGCGAACCGGCCGACATCGTCGCCAACCGCCTCGACCCGTGGCACGGCGCCTGGTTCCACCCGTATTCGTTCGCCCGCCTGGAGGTGGTCGAGGCTCCCTCCACCCGCGGCACTGCGGACGGCGAGGACCGGTTCCTCGTCGACGTCACCTTCCGGGTCGCCGGCCGGATCGGTGTGCCGGTGCGCGCCGAATTCACCAGCCCGGACCCGCGCACCGTCGTCATGCGGATCGTGTCGGGCGAGGGCGTGGGCAGCGTGGTCGAGACCCACGCGACGCCCCTCGGTGCCGGACCGGACGGGCGGCCCCGGACCGCGATCGTCGAGGCCGTCGTCGCCGATTCCCCTCGCCCCGGGTTCGGCATCGCCACCCGGCGCGCCGCCGCCGCCCTCCGCCCCCTCATGCGGCACACGGCCACCCGGCTGTGGCGCGACGACCTGGACTACGCCGAACGGCGCTATCAACTCCGCACCGCGGCACAACCGGGCCGCGTCCCCGGCCGGTAGCCGCTGCGCGGCGGGCATCCCGCACGGATTCGGGACCGAGGACCCTGGCCCGCGGTGTGGCACGCGCGCACAGTCGAGGCATGCTCGACACCGTCCTCGACATCTTCCGGGTGCGCCAGTACTTCGACCTCCTCTCCCGCGGTCGTGACGTGGTCGAAGGCGTGCGCAGCGACGCCGGTTTTCTCGTCGACGTCGCGCGGGCGGCCCTGCAGCGGCCCTCGGCCACGCCGGACCGGGAACTGCACCCCTTTCCCCGGTTCGAGCCCTTCCGGGTCGGGCTGCAGGAGGGGGATCGGATCGCGATGGCCGCGACAGGGGGCAGCGGAGCACTCGCGTCTCTGGTCGGTGTGGCCCGGGCGATGGAGGAGGGTGGGATCCGGCCGGCGGTGATCTCCCTGTGCTCCGGTTCCGCGCTGTTCGGCTTCCCGATCGCAGCGGGAGTCCCCGCCGAGGAGGTCGCAGAGTTCACCCTCGCGCTGGATCCCGAGGACTATCTCGACGTCGACTGGCGTCGCCTGCTCGCCGTCGCACCGACGGTGGGCCGCGGATTCGCCGGCATCCTGCGCGGCGATGCGATCGAGGCCACGTACCGGCGCCTGCTCGGCGACATGACGCTCGCCGCGATGCCCGTACCCGCCTACGCGCCGATCTGGAACATCGAACAGAACCGGCTCGAATACCTCGGGCCACGAACGTATCCCGACCTGCCCGTGGCCCGGGCCGTGCACATGGCGGTCGCGCTGCCGCTGTTCGTCGCACCCGTCGAGCTCGGCGGATTCCACTGGTGTGACGGCGGGATCGTCGACATCTTCCCCGTCCACCCGCTGCTCGACCTCGAGCAGCCGTGCGAGGTCACCCTCGCCGTCAACGGCTTCTACCCACCCGGCTTCGAAGGCGAGGACGCCACCGGCTGGGCCGAGCGCCGCGCGAGCATCCTCTACATCGCCGGTCAGGTGCGCACGTCCCAGCAGGTCGAGCTGGCGCGGGAGAACCTGGCGCGGCTGCGCTCGGCGTCGCGGGTCACGATGATCGAGCCGGTTCCGTACGAGAAAGTGCGAGGCGTCGGCTTCTACCGGCAGTTCCTCGGCACCCGGGACTGGCCGGAGTTCATGCATGCCGGACGTGCCGATGCCCGGCGCGTCCTGGCGGCGTGACGAGTCGCTCGCCGGCAGCGGAACTTGTCGGTCCCCTCGGGCACTGTGTACAGCGTGCCCGCACGGGTACCACTCGACAGAACGGCTCGGGAGATTCCACGGGAGGTTCGACATGGCGAACGTAACGATGTTCCGTCGGGTGATCGCACCGGCTGCGGTGGCGTTCCCCTCCTCCGCGCTGGCGGACGCCCTGATCGCCGCGGCGGCCGCGGTGCCGCTGCACGGATCGGTGGCCGGCGCGGTGGAAGGCAGCGTGGACGACGCGGTGCGGGTGCTGACCGCCGACGAGGGCGGGTTGTTCCCGTCGCAGGCAGCAGCCATCGTCTACGAGTCCTTCGTGGCGGCGATACGGGGGCTCGACACGATCGAGACCGCGGTCGCCCTCGGCACCGTCTTCACCGCCTACCTGGACCGGCTCACCGCCGCGAATCCCGCCCCGACGGACGCCGCGGCAGCCTGACCACGCGGATCGGACCGGCCGCGACGTGCGGGTCCGCGTTTCCGGGCCCCGCCGTACCCGCCGGTCGTCGGTAGACTGGAAGACGACCCTGCCGTGCACGGCACCCAGGTATGACGAGAAGCAGGCTCGGTAGATCGTGAGTGAAGGACGGATTCGGCACGCGGTTGCGCCCGACCGGGTCGGGGCCCGGACCCACATATCCCCGTTGCGTCGGCTGAAGCAGCGGTGGCTCCGCTGGCGCCGGCGCATCGAGACGCGCCCGTCGCTGAATCTGACGTACCGCATCACCGTCGGTACCTTCGGAGCGCTCGTGTTGCTGGCCGGCGTCGTCGCCATCCCCTACCCCGGACCGGGCTGGCTGATCGTCTTCGCCGGCCTCGGGATCCTGGCCTCGGAGTTCGCCTGGGCTCACCGTCTGCTGCACTTCGCGCGGGGCCGCTACGACCGGTTCATGCACTGGTTCGGGCAGCAGTCGCTGGTGGTGCGGGGCGCGGGAGCACTCACGACCGGCGCGATCGTGGTCATGACGCTGTGGCTGCTGGGCACGCTCAGCCTGGCCGGCGGCTGGATCGGCGTCGACTACTCGTGGCTCGACAGCCCGCTCTAGCCGACTGCCGGACCGTCAGAGCATCCGGACCGTGTCGCCCGGATGCAGGCGTTCGACCCGGCCGCGGCATTCGATCTCGATCGGCCGCTGGATGCCCGCACCTGCACTGACCTCGACCTGCCGACCGGAGATTCGCACCTGCAGGTGGTGCCCCCGATAGAAGATCGGGAATTCGAGCGCGCCGAGTTCCTCCGGCCACTCCGGGCCGAAGACCAGGCGGTCCCCCCGCGCCTCGAGCCCGGAGAAGCAACGCTGCAGCAGGTCGACGCTGCCGGCCATGGCCGCGAGATGAATCCCCTCCGAGGTGGTGCCACCCTGGATGTCGGCGATGTCGGACGCCAGCACCCGGTCGAAGAACTCCATGGCCTGACCGCGATGCGCCCGGGCCAGAACCCACGAGTGGACCACCGCGCTCAGCGTCGACCCGTGTGACGTCCGCGCCATGTAGTAGTCGATCGTCCGCGGAATGGTTTCGCCCGTCAGCTGGTAGCCGAGCCGCTCGAACAGCTCCCGCAGTTCGTCCGCCGACAGCAGGTAGAACAGCATGAGCACGTCGGCCTGCTTCGACGCGCGGTAGCGGTTGACGTCGTCGCCCTCGGCCTCGAGGAGCCGGTCGAGACGCTGGATGTCGCCGTGCCGGCGCCGGTATCCCTCCCAGTCGAGTTCGGCCAGGTCCCCGTAGCCCTCGAACTGGCTGATGACCTGATCGTGGAAGGGCACGAACATGCGGCGGCTGACGTCCTCCCAACGCGCCGTCTCGCGAGCGGTCAGGCCGAGGGTATCGACCAGTTCGGTGCGGATCCGCAGCGGGATGATCTCCAGCGCCTCGAGCGCGCGCAGGATCACCCACACCGCCATGACGTTGGTGTAGGCGTTGTTGTCGATCCCGTCGAAGGGCGCGTCGGGATAGCCGGAGTGGAACTCGTCGGGGCCGATGACGCCGCGGATGACGTACCGATCACGGGCGCGGTCGTACGTGGCGAGATCGGCGAAGAACCGGGCGATCTCCACCAGCATCTCGGCCCCGTACTCCGCGAGGAACCCCAGATCCCCGGTCACCTGGTAGTACTGCCACACGTTGTGCGCGACCGCGACCCCGATGTGGTGCTGGCGCCAGCTCGCGTCGGGATTCCACCGTCCCGACTTCGGATTGAGGTGCACCTGCTGGCTCTCCTCGCGGCCGTCGCTGCCGGACTGCCACGGGAACATCGCGCCGCTGTGACCCGCCTCCCGCGCCGCGCGGCGGGCCTCGTCCAGGCGGCGGTGGCGGTAGCGCAGGAGCGAACGGGTCAACCCCGGCAACCTCAGGTTCAGCACCGGCAGCACGAACAGCTCGTCCCAGAAGATGTGTCCTCGATACGCCTCGCCGTGCAGGCCGCGCGCCGGTACGCCGACGTCGAGATCCGCGGTGTTCGGCGACAGCGTCTGCAGCATCTGCAGCAGGTGCAGCCGCACTATCCGCAGGCCTTCGCCGTCGCCCCCGAGGAAGATGTCCACGCGGTCCCACAGGTGCACCCAGGCGAGTACGTGCCCCTCGAGCGTTTCCTCGAAGCGCCCCGTGCGGGCCAGCCAGCGCGTGGCCTCCTCCGACGGCTCGGACACCGCCTGGTCACGCCCGGTGAACAGGGTGGCCATCTTCTCCAGGGTCACGGGCTCCCCGGCCGCGACATCGAGCGCGACGATGTGCCCGACCCGCCCTCCCGAGTCGAGGAGGGTGTACTCGGCGGGGATCCGTTCGTCGTCGCGCCAGAGCGTGCTGCGAGCCGCCACGGCGACGGGGATGCGGGACTGGTTGGTCTGCACCGTCAGGCACACCGAGTCCTCGGACAACCGGGCGGTGTGCAGCAATCGGAGATGATCGCCGGCCAGGTGCCGGTAGCGCTCGACGAGAGTGTTGCGGACCGCGCCGTCGACCTCCGACCGGATCTCGAGCCGCCCCGACCAGTCCTCCGGGACGATCGTCGTCTCGAGGCCGCACACGTGCGGCTGGTGCATCGCGACGAACCGGCGCTGCACGACCGTCGTCGTGCGGCCCGCACCGTCGCGGAATCGGAACCGCCGGGTGAGCACGGCCCGGCGCAGATCGAGATACTGGCAGTACTCCCGCACTTCGACGCAGTCGATGTCGAACCACTCGCCGCCGTCGATGCGGAAGGTGACCGGCAGCCAGTTCGGCAGGTTCACCATGCTCTCGTTGTCGATGGTGCGGCCCGCCACCTCGTCCGTCAGGCGGTTGAAGATCCCGGCGGCGTACGTGCCGGGGTAGTGCACGGCACCGGCGCGGGATTCGGGGGCGCAGCCACGAGTGGCGAAGTACCCGTTGCCGACCGTGCACACGGCCTCGCGCAGTTTCTCGGCCGGCGGATCGTAACCCTCGAAGTACAGGGTCCAGGCGTCGTGACGCGGGCCGACCTCCTGGTCCTCGCCCCACAGCTCGGCGAGCCGCTGCAGCAGCCGCCGGACCTGTTCGGGGCCGTCCACCGAGAACTGTGCCGCCGAGCGACGGTCGCCGTCCTCGGTGTGGCGCACCACGATTCCGAGTCCGGTGCCGGCCAGCGCGTCGAACGCGTCCTCGTCGGTGATGTCGTCACCGATGTAGACCGGGATCGGGTTGTCCTCGTCGCGCACGTGCTCGAGCACCCATTCGAGAGCCCGGCCCTTGTCCCAGTCGACGTCGGGGCGGATCTCGACGACCTTGCGACCGGTCGTGACCCGGAGGTGGTCCTCGGCGGCGGCGACCTCGTGCACCGCGGCGACGAGTCCCTCCTCGCGGTCCGGAGCGACGTTGCGGTAGTGCACGGCGACGGTGAACCGCTTGTGTTCGATCACCGCGCCCGGCACGTCGGCGAGCCGTTCCTGCAGAGCGGCGGCGGCCCGCTCGAGGTAGGGCACGGCGGCCAGGGCCGCGTCGTTCTGCTGGTGCTGCCCGTCGGGGCCGATCAGTTCGAAGCCGTGACTTCCCGCATACCACAGGCCCGGAAGACCGACCCGGGTCTGCACGTCGGCGAGGTCGCGTCCCGAAATGACGGCGACGGTGCATTCGCTCGCCAGGGAAGACAGCACCGCCGCCGCACCGTCGACCAGCGTGGCGGCCGCGGGATCGTTCACAATCTCGGACAGCGTGCCGTCGAAGTCGAGGAAGACGGCGGGCCGGCGTGTGCCGAGCAAGGCGGTCAGCTGCTGGAGCGACGCCAACGCGTCCGGGATCTCCGACATGCGCCGGTCGCCGGTGCGCACCGCCAGCTCGGCGAGGTCGTCGACCACCACGTCGGCGCCGCGGCGCCGCAGTTCGTCGGGATGATGGACCCGGTCCACGCCGACGACGAGACCGAACCCGCCGTGCCGGCCCGCGGCGACGCCCGCCTCCGCGTCCTCGACGACGACGGACCGGGCCGGGTGGACCCCGAGCCGGTGGGCGGCCTCGAGCATGGCCGCCGGATCGGGCTTGCCGGGCAACCCGAGTTCGTCGGAGACCACGCCGTCGACCCGGACGCCGAACAGGTCGGCGAGCCCGGCGGCCTCGAGCACGAGCGTGCAGTTGCGGCTCGAGGTGACGACCGCGGTGCCCAGCCCGAGGCTCTGGATCCGGCGCACGAGATCGACGCTGGACTCGAACACCGGGACACCGTCGCGGTGGATCCGCTCGCGGAACATCTCGTCCTTGCGGGCACCGAGCCCGCACACGGTCTCGACGTCCGGGCCGTCGTCGGGGTCCCCCCACGGCAGCGTGATTCCGCGCGAGGCAAGGAAATCGGCGACGCCGTCGACGCGCGGCTTGCCGTCGACGAATTTGCGGTAGTCCTCGTCGGTGAACTCGCGATGCTCCTCGCCGTCGCGTTCGGGACGACGCGAGAGATACCGGTCGAAGAGTTCCTTCCACGCCCCGGCGTGGACCGCCGCGGTGTCGGTGACCACCCCGTCGAGGTCGAAGATCACCGCGTCGTGACGGCGGGGGTCGATCACCGGTCCACTCATCGTCATCTCCCGGTCGATTCGTGCATGTGGGCCTGCTCCCTGTACTCGCTCGACAGGCCCACTATCCCACGGCGACCGGCATCGCTCCGGGCCGTTCACTCAGGCTCTTTCGGGTGGCAGGGCCGCGGCACGCAGCGATCGCCTCCCTCGGCAACGACGACCCCGACCTCCTGAACGAGGTGCGAGCGCTGCCCTGCCGAGGCTGCACGCCAATGGCATCCACGTCGACCGCACCGACGACTACACCCACGAACCGCAACCGCATCGCGCCATCGATAACCACCCCCGTCGCGTGCAGTCTCCGGACGTCGACCTTCGCGACGACGGTGTGGCCGATCATGCAGCGCCGAGGCCGACCAGGGCGATCGTCAAGGGCAGGAGAACGATGATCAGGATCGCCCCCACGATGTCGAAGACCACCCCGCTTCGAATCATCGTGGTGATCGGGACGGCCCCGGAGCCGTAGACCACGGCGTTCTGCGGCGTCGAGACCGGAAGCATGAAGCCGAACGACGCAGCGAACGTGGCCGCGAGCGCCGGCACGAAGGGGTTGACACCGGCCGCCACCGCCACCGGAATCACGATCGGCACCACGACCGCCGCCGACGCCGTGTTGCTCGTCGTCTCCGATACGGCGATGGCCAGCACGACGGCGAAGACCGTGATGGCGACGACGCTCGTCAAGCCCAGCGAGTCCGCGACGGATGTGCCGATCGTCTCGGCGAGGCCGGTGTCGGCGAGCAGGGAGCCGAAGATGATGCCGGTGCCGAACAGCACGATCGTGCCCCAGTCGATCTCCGCTGCGTCTCGCCAGCGCAGCGTGAACTCGCGATTCTCCCAATCGGTCGGCAGAAGGTAGAGCAACGCCGCCCCGAAGACCGCGACCATGCCCTCGTCGAGCCGGTCGCTGATCGTGCTGTAGAGGTCCGAGTCGTTGCCGGCGATCACCGCGACGACACCGGGCAGGATCCACAGCGTCACCGTGACTCCGAAGGCGATGAGCGTGTTCTTCTCGGCACGAGACAGCGGACCCATTTCCGCGCGCTGCTGCGCCAGGTAGTCGGCGACGCCCTCGATACGTCGGATCTCGGGCTTGTTCAGGCGCAGCAGGATGACGGCGAGCGCGATGAACATCGACAGACAGATCGGGATGGCGATCACCATCCACTGCCCGAAGCTGATCCGCTCTCCCGTGGCCTCCTCGATGAGCCCGCGTCCGATGAGGTTGGGTGGGCTCCCGACCGGCGTCAGCAGGCCGCCCACGCTTGCTCCGTACGCGAGCATCAGCATGATCGCGGCGCCCACCCGGACGCGAAGCGGGTCGAAGTCGGGTGCGACGACGCCGCGGTTCTGCATGAGCTTCGCGATGACGCCGAGGATGCCCAGCGCCGTGGGCAGCAGCATCGCGACGGTCGCGGTGTTGGATACGAAGGCCGAGAGCCCGCACGTGATCGCGCCGAAGGCGATGATCACCCCGGTGGTGGACTGGCCCACACGCGGCAGGGTCAGGATGCGGAACGCGAACCGACGCGCCACGCCGTGTTTGAGCATCGCCTGAGCGAGGATGAACGCTCCGATGAAAGTGAAGATCGTCGACGACCCGAACGCTGCGAGGACTTCGTCGGCCGGTGCCACCCCCAGAAAGACCACGACCGCCACACCGAGCAGTCCGGTGATCGGGATCGGCATCGCCTCGCTCACCCACAGCAGGATGACGCCGAGCAGCACACCGGCCAACGTCTGCTGTTGCGGCGGTATGTCGATCGGCAGGGCGAGGAAGACGATCGCGATCAGCGGCGCGAGAAACAGCCCAATCGTGCGGCGGCCCTTCTCGAACCGCTCTTCGGCGGGTGAGAGCCGCTGTTCGCCGAGGCTGCGATAGGTGGCGTGCCCGAGCAACGCCTTGTCGACGTCGGTTCGGTCGCCCTGGTTCTCAGCTGTCATGGCCCCTTCCCCACGACGTGGATCGGTACGGACGGAGTACCCATCTCCGAGCGCGCTAGTCGCAGCGCGGGATGTTTTTTCGGATACCGGCACCTCCTCGGGTGGTGGTCGGAGCGCAGTCGGATCACTGTGACCGTGACCTGGAGCGCGGCGTCACGCCGGGTGGAACCTCCCATGCGGCAGGGGTGCGCGCAGCATAGCGGCGTGCTTCGTCCATCAGGGTGCGTGCGGGTGGCGTGAGGTGCGTCCGCCGGGAGACGGCCGCGACGTGGAGATACGACTCGGGGATGATGCGGTGCACGCGCGCACCTGCTTGACGTGCCGAGGGGGCCCAGGAGGACGGCATCACGGCTTGACCGAACCCACTGAGGACCATGGGCATGATCGACGTGCGGTGCGCGACCTCGGCGACGATGGTGGCTTCGACGCCACTGGCGAGGACCTCGTCGACCAGGGTCCGCATCAACGATCCACGCTGCGAGACGATCAACCGGAATCCGGACAGCTCGGATCTGCGGATCTCGGGGCGGTCCGGGGTGTCCGCGTTCGGACCGGAGATCAGGATCAGCGGCTGGCTTTCGAGCGCGACGACGTCGAGTTCAGCAGCACGAACTTCCTCGGGGGATCCGAGAATGCCCACCTCACAGATACCGGTGCGGACCGCGTGCAGAACCTCGTCGGGCGTGAAGGCCGCCTCGGCGTTGATGATCACCGACGGATAGGTGTGGCTGAAGCTGGTCAGGATCGTGGTGAGCGGCTCGATCCCGGGCGACGGCATCGTGATCAGATCGACGCGGCCGCTGCGCAGCCCTTTCAACGCCTCGACGGAGGCTTTGGCGTCTTCGAGGTCTCGCAGGACCACGCGGGCCGGACCGATGAGCGTGCGGCCGGCGTCGCTGAGCACCAGCCGACGGCCGACTCGGTGGAACAGGGGAACGCCGAGTTCGCGCTCGAGTGCAGCGATGGACTGGGACAGGGACGGCTGGGCGATCAACAGGGTTTCCGCGGCACGGTTGATGCCACCCTCGTCGACCACCGCCAGGAAGTACCTCAGCTGCCGTGCGTCCATCCGAACCTCGTCTCCGATACCGACCCGGGTCGCCCCGTGGTGCGCATCCACTCACCGCACTCGTCCTACCTGCGAAGATACCCGCCAATTAGGCAAAACCTATAAGGCGGATCGAGTCTTCGTCATGGACGCCCCATTGCCGTGACGGGTTAATGGAGACATCACGCACTGTGATCAGCACAACACGATGGAGGCACCGGCATGGCACCGCAGACGTTCAAGATCGCATCGATCCCCGCCGATGGCGTCGGCAAGGAGGTCGTCGCAGCAGGACGGCGCGTGCTCGACGTCCTCGCCGAACAATCCGGCGGGCGATTCGCCTTCGAGTGGGAAGAATTCCCTTGGGGCTGCGAGTACTTCGCACAGACCGGAAAGATGATGGCCGACGACGGCCTGGAAACCCTGAAGGCATTCGACGCCATCTACTTCGGCGCGGTCGGATGGGAGAACGTCCCCGACCACATCAGCCTGTGGGGCCTGCGCCTGAACATCACCCAGAACTTCGATCAATGGGCCAACGTCCGGCCCGTCAAGTTCCTGCCCGGCGTGCAGTCTCCGTTGCGCAAGGCCGACGACACCGAACTCGACTGGGTCGTCGTCCGCGAGAACAGCGAGGGTGAGTACGCCGGCCTCGGCGGGCGCAACCTCAGCGGCCGCGGACCGGGCAACGAGGTCGCACTGCAGACCGCTCTGTTCACCGAGAAGGGTTGCGAGCGAATCATGCGATTCGCCTTCGATCTGGCCCGCACCCGCACGGTGAAGAAGGTATCGAGCGTGACCAAGTCCAATGCTCAGCAGTACGGCATGGTTCTGTGGGACGAGGTCTTCGACCGCGTTGCCGCCGACTACCCGGACGTGGCCACCGAGAGCGTCCTCGTCGACGCCATGAGCGCGAAGTTCATCCTGCACCCCGAGGACCTGTCCGTGGTCGTCGCGTCGAACCTCAACGCCGACATCCTCTCCGACCTCGGCTCCGCGCTCGCCGGCAGCCTCGGCGTGGCCTCGAGCGCGAACCTGAATCCCGAACGTCGCTTCCCGAGCATGTTCGAACCCGTTCACGGCTCCGCCCCCGACATCGCCGGCCAGGGCATCAGCAACCCGATCGGCGCGATCGCCAGCGCCGCCCTCATGCTCGACCATTTCGGACTGCACGACGAGGCCCGCCGCATCGAGGCCGCCATCGAAACAGCCACCGGCAGTGGCGCCCTCACCCGCGACATCGGTGGAACCGCGGACACCGGCACGGTCACCGAGGCCATCGTCACCGCCCTGCAGAGCGCGCTCGCCCCCGCCTGACAGCGCTTCTCCCGCAGCCACCCCGGTCCGGCACGCTCTGCCGGACCGGGGCCCCGGATCCGGCCGTGCCCACCCGACCTTCCGCCCGAAACTCTCACCCGAGGTGCATGTCATGCAAACACCCAGTAGCGCAGCGAGTTCCCCACCGGCGACTGTGAAGAAGCCTTGGTACAGACAACTGTACTTCTGGGTCCTGATCGCCATCGTGCTCGGCATTCTCGTCGGATGGCTCTGGCCTGACACCGGCGAGGCCATGGAACCGATCGGCACCACCTTCATCACCGCGATGAAGATGCTGATCTGCCCGATCGTGTTCCTCACCATCGTCGGCGGCATCGCGAGCGTCGCGGACCTGAAGAAGGTGGGGGTGACCGGAATCAAGGCACTGACCTACTTCCAGGTCGGCACCATCATCGCCATGATCACCGGCCTGGTGGCCATCAACATCTTCCGCCTCGGCGACGGTGTGAACGCCGACGCGGCCTCTCTCGAAACCACCGACTCCGCCGAGACGCTGATCAAGAGCGGCGAAGAGAAACAGTGGTGGGAGTTCATCACCCACCTGGTCCCGGACAGCGTCCTCGGTCCGTTCGTCGAGGGCGACATCCTCCAGGTCATCTTCCTCGCCGTCATCTTCGGCGTCGCGATCAACGCGGTCGGACAGGTCGCGGCACCGATCCGGGACGCCGTCGAACGCCTCACCGCGGTGATCTTCAAGGTGCTCGGTTTCATCATGAAGCTCGCTCCGCTCGGCGCATTCGGCGCGATGGCCTTCGCCATCGGAAAGTACGGCGTTTCCACCCTCACCAGCCTGGGCAGCCTGATCCTGCTGTTCTACGTCACCTCCGCGTTCTTCGTGATCGTGGTCCTCGGATCGGTCATGGCGTACCTGCGGCTCAACATCTTCCGCATGCTCGGATTCTTCAAGGAAGAACTCCTGCTCATCCTGGGCACCTCCACAGCCGAGCCCGCCCTGCCCGGCCTGATGCGGAAGATGGAGTATGCCGGCGTCAAGAAGACCACCGTCGGACTGGTCGTTCCCACCGGCTACAGCTTCAACCTCGACGGCGCCGCCATCTACCTCTCCCTCGCCGCCCTGTACATCGCGCAGGCCACCAACACCGACCTGTCGATCCCCCAGCAACTCGGACTGCTCGGTGTCATGCTGCTCACCTCGAAGGGCGCAGCGGGCGTAGCCGGAGGCGGATTCATCGCCCTGACCGCAACCTTGAGCACCCTCGGCACCATTCCCGCCGCCGGCATCATGCTGATCTTCGGCATCGACAAATTCATGTCCGAGTGCCGCGCCCTGGTCAACTTCATCGGCAACGCCGTCGCCACCCTGTTCGTCGCCAAGTGGAACCACGAACTCGATGTCGACCGGGCCCGCCGCGTCTTCGCCGGCGAGGTACTCCCCCCACCAGCCGGGGAGACCGAGAACGACTTCGACATGGAGATCCTCGAACAGGAACCCCGGGACAGGCACCGTCACGACCCACATCGCGACAATACCGCCCCCGCCCTCTTCGCCGAGGCCGACGCAGTCCGCATCGACCACGAACGCCTCGACGACGCGCACACCGCCCGGCACTGAACGACGCATACACCACACACCCGGAAAGGCTGACGATGAGGGTTCTGGTCGCCCCCGACAAGTTCAAGGGGTCACTTTCCGCGGCGGAGGTCGCCGAGCATCTGGCGACCGGACTTTCCGCGGCGGGCATCGACAGTCGGCGGCTTCCCCTCGCCGACGGCGGTGACGGAAGCGTCGACGCAGCGGTGGCCGGCGGGTTCACTCCCCATCCGGTGACCGTGGCCGGAGCAACCGGAACGCCGCACTATGGCCGAATCGGCGTCCACGACGGCACCGCTGTGGTCGAAGTCGCCGACACCTGCGGGCTCGCCACCCTCCCGAGCGGCCGAAGGGCCCCCCTCGACGCGTCGAGCCTCGGAATGGGGCAGGCGATCGGCCACGCCCTGCGCCACCACCCCGTCCGGTTGGTCCTCGCCCTGGGCGGCAGCGCCAGCACCGACGGTGGCATGGGAATGCTCGCGGCGCTGGGCTTCGTCTTCTACGACAGCAACGGCCGGCAGCTACGGGCCTGCGGGCGAACCCTGCGCCAGGTCCACACGGTCGACGCCTCCCGGGCGGTGAACCTGACCGGCATCGAGATCGTGGTCGCCGGTGATGTCACCAACCCGCTGACCGGCCCGACCGGCGCGGCGGCGGTGTACGGGCCCCAGAAGGGCGCCGACCCCGCCACCGTGCGCTACCTCGACGACGGCCTGGAGAACCTGGTCGACGCGTTCACCCGGAGCGGCTGTCCCCAGGCCAGGGCGGTGGCCGACTCCGCAGGGGCCGGCAGTGCCGGCGGCATCGGGTTCGCCGCCATGCTGCTCGGCGCCCGGATGGTGTCCGGCGCCGAGTTCTTCCTCGAACTGCTCGACTTCGACGGCTACCTTCCCGGCGCCGACCTGGTGATCACCGGCGAGGGCAGCATCGACGAGCAGACCGAACACGGCAAACTGCTGACCGTCCTGGCTCGCCGCGCCCACCCGGTCCCGGTGATCGCCGTTGCCGGCCGCAACAGCCTGCCCCGGTCACGCTGGCAGCAAGCGGGTTTCAGCCGAATCTGTGCACTCGGCGACTACACCGACCGGGATACCTCGACGGACCCCGCCCTGACGGGCCGGCTCCTCACTCGCATCGCGCGAGAGATCGCGCACACCTACGACACGCGGCTTCCCTCCGCCGCCGGCCCTCTCGTACCCGCCGCCGGCAATGCCCGCTACCGGCACACTGCCGAGAGCACGCGCTGAGCTCCCGCCCACCCCGACGGCGCCCCGACAAGGGCCGGCCCGGCGCCGAACCACTTCACCGCACCCGAATCGAAGGATCCCGATGACCGTCACCGACCACGTCCGCCCCGTCATCGCTGCGGCGTCCCCTCTCGATCTCGGCGCCCTGCTGTCGCCGCGGCGGGCGAAGATCGTCTGCACCCTCGGGCCCGCGGTCACCACGGACGACGGGCTGCTCGAGTTGGTGGAGTCGGGGATGGACATCGCCCGGCTGAACTTCAGCCATGGCGACCACAGCGATCACCAGGCCAACTACGACCGGGTCCGGGCGGCCGCGGAGGCCACCGGCCGATCGGTCGGGATCCTCGCGGACCTGCAGGGGCCGAAGATCCGTCTCGGCCGCTTCGCCGACGGCGCCACCGTGTGGGCGAGCGGGGAGACGGTACGGATCACCGTCGACGACTGTCCCGGGGACCACGACCGGGTCTCCACCACCTACAGTCGCCTCGCCGACGACGCACGCCCCGGCGACCACCTGCTCGTCGACGACGGCAAACTCCACCTCGTTGTCACCGCCGTCGAGGGCCCCGACGTGGTCTGCACCGTCCTCGAGGGCGGACCGGTGTCGAACAACAAGGGCCTGTCGCTGCCTGGGATGAACATCTCCGCTCCCGCGCTGTCCGACAAGGACGTCGACGACCTCGAATTCGCCCTCCGGCTCGGCGTGGACCTGGTCGCACTCTCCTTCGTGCGCGCCGCCGCCGACATCGACCGCGTCCACGAGGTGATGAACCGAGTCGGCCGCCACGTCCCGGTGATCGCGAAGATCGAAAAGCCGGAAGCCGTCGACAACCTGGAGACAATCGTGCTCGCGTTCGACGCGATCATGGTCGCCCGCGGCGACCTCGGAGTCGAAGTGCCCCTCGAACAGGTCCCGCTGGTGCAGAAGAAGGCCGTGCAACTCGCCCGCGAGAACGCGCGGCCGGTGATCGTGGCCACCCAAATGCTCGATTCGATGATCGAGAACTCCCGCCCCACCCGGGCCGAGGCCTCCGACGTCGCCAACGCCGTCCTCGACGGCGCCGACGCTGTCATGCTCTCCGGCGAAACCTCCGTCGGCAAGTACCCGATCGAGACGGTCCGCACCATGGCCCGCATCCTCGCCGCCGTCGAACGCGAAACCACCACCGTTCCTGCCCTCACGCACACACCCCGCACCAAGGGCGGGGTCCTGTCCTTCGCCGCCCGCGACATCGGGGAGCGATTGCACGCGAAAGCCCTCGTCGCGTTCACCCAATCCGGGGACACCGTCCGCCGCCTCGCCCGCCTGCACACCCCGCTGCCACTACTGGCCTTCACCCCGCTGCCCGAAGTGCGCAACCAACTCGCCCTGACGTGGGGCACCGAGACCTTCCTCGTCGACCCCGTCCGCACCACCGACGACATGATCCGCCAAGTCGACACCGCCCTCCTCCGACTCGACCGCTACCGGCACGGCGACCTCGTCGTCATCGTCGCCGGATCACCCCCGAACACCATCGGCTCGACCGACCTCATCCACGTCCACCGCATCGGCACCAACGACCACACCTCCCACTGACCATCGGGTCGGGGGGCAAGTGCACCAGTCCGGCCACGAGCACCGCGTAGCGCGTTCGACGGCTGGGGCCGCGGCCCGTGCGCGACCCCAGCGCGTCGACCAGGGTTCCTCAGCGGCTGACGGCCTTCTGGTAGCGACGGATCGCGAAGGGCACGAACACGATCAGCATCGCGGCCGTCCACAGCAGCGACGCCAGGATCGGGTTCTGCAGCGGCCACGCGTCCGACACGGGCATCGCCGGATTGGTGTTGCCGAACAACTCCCGCACAGCCTGCGTCAGGGCCGACACCGGGTTCCATTCCGCGATCGTCTGCAGCACCGGGGGCAGCGAGGAGATGTCGACGAACGTGTTGGCCACGAACGACAACGGGAAGATCACCATGAAGCTCGCATTGTTGAACACCTCCGGCGTGCGGATCCACATCCCCACCACCGCCATCACCCAGGACAGCGCGTAGGCGAACAACAACAGCAGCGCGTATCCGGCAAGGGCCTCCCCGAACGACGAGTGGATCCGCCACCCGACGAGCAGGCCCGTCAGCGACATCACCACCAGGCTGAGCACGTTGATGAGCACGTCGGTGGAGGTGCGGCCGACCAGCACCGCGGACGGCGCCATGGGCAGCGAGCGGAACCGGTCGATGATGCCCTTCTGCAGGTCCTCGACCATGCCCAGACCGGTCCAGGTCGCCCCGAAGATCACCGTCTGGGTGAAGATGCCGGCGATGAGGAACTCGCGGTAGGACATCCCCGGAACCTGGATCGCGCTGCCGAACACGTACGCGAACAGCAACACGAACATGATCGGCGAGAGCATCGTGAAGACGATGAGGTCGGGCACGCGCTTGATCTTGATGACGTTGCGCTTGGCGATGGTGACCCCGTCCGACACCATCATCTGAGCCGTGTTCATCCCACCGCCTCCTCGATCTTCTCGTCCGCCTCGTGCCCGGTGAGGGCGAGGAACACGTCGTCCAGTGTCGGTTTGCGCAACGCCACATCGGTGACGCGGATGCCCGCCGCGGACAGCCGGCCGAGCGCCGTGGCCAGCACATCGGCGCCGCTGCCTGTCGAGCCGGTGTCGCTGACCGGCACGGTGACGCGACCGGATCCCGCGTCGGCCTGGATCTCGCCGACCGCGAGGTCGTCGAGCTCGCGGCGCACGGTCGGGATCGTGGCGGCGTCCGCGACCCCCAGCTCGATGCGTTCCCCGCCCACGAGGCTCTTGAGTTCGTCGGCGGTGCCGCGGGCGATCACGACGCCCCGGTCGATCACCGCGATCCGGTCTGCGAGCCGCTCCGCCTCCTCCATGTACTGGGTGGTGAGCAGCAGCGTCGTCCCCTGCGCGACGAGCTGGTCGATGACCTCCCACAGCTGGAGCCGGGCCCGCGGGTCCAGCCCGGTGGTGGGTTCGTCCAGGAACAGCACGGGTGGCTGCGCCACCAGCGCACCGGCGAGGTCGAGCCGGCGCCGCATGCCGCCGGAGTAGCCCTTGACCGGACGGTCCCCGGCCTCGACCAGGTCGAACTGCTCGAGCAGCTCACGCGCCCGCTCGCGGCTGCGCTTGATACCCAGATGGTAGAGGCGACCGACCATTTCGAGATTCTCGAACCCGGTGAGATACTCGTCGACCGCGGCGTACTGGCCCGAGGCGCCGATGTGCGAACGCAGAGCGCGCGCGTCGGCGACGACGTCGAGTCCCGCCACGGTGGCCCGGCCCTCGTCCGGTACGAGCAGGGTGGTGAGCACCCGCACCGTGGTCGTCTTGCCGGCGCCATTGGGCCCGAGCAGCGCCGTCACCGTCCCTTCCGGGACTCGCAGATCGATTCCGTCGAGGGCCGTGACCCGTCCGTACCTCTTGATCAACCCCTCGGCGACTATGGCGTCGGCCATGAGTCCTCCCCGTCGTCGGATGTGCGCCCCAGTGTGCTACAGACCTCCGACAGGTTTCGAGCGGTTTTCCCGGCTCGTCAGATACCGGCCAGCAGTCGTTCCTGATAGCGCCGCATTCCGGTGAGCCAGCGGTCGTAGTCGGCGCCCTTCATCCGGTACATGTCGAGGACCTCGGGGTGCGGCAGGATCAGGAACTGCTCGGCCTCGACCCCCGCGAGCACCACCTCCGCGACGTCGGCCGGTTCGAGGACCGCCCCCGCGGAGGTGACGGCCCGCGCGGCCGCCATGCCCAGCCCCTCGCCGGAGGTCTCCCCCTCGTGCAGCAGCTGGGTGTTCACCCCCATGGGGCACACGCAACTGACGCGGATTCCCTTGTCGCCGTAGGTGACCGACAGCCATTCGGCGAATCCGACGGCGGCGTGCTTGGTGGCCGAGTAGGTGGCCGAACCGATCTGGGTGAGCAGCCCGGCGGCGGAGGCGGTGCTCACGAAGTAGCCCTCGCCGCGCTCGAGCCATCGCGGCACCATCAGCTGCGCGGCCCGCACGTGCGCGCGCAGGTTCACGTCGAGCGCGAGGTCCCAGGCCGACTCGTCGGCGCCGAGCCCCGCTGCCCCGGCGACTCCGGCGTTGGCGAAGTACAGCGCGACGGGACCGAGGTCGGCCTCGGCGCGGTCGACGATCTCCCGGATCCGGTCGGGGTCGGCGACGTCGGCGCCGACGCCCACGGCCAGACCGGCGCCGTCGGGATCGAGCTCGCGGGCCACGCGCTGCGCGGCGTCGCCGTCGAGATCGGCGACGAGCACTCGCGCTCCCGCGGCGACGAGCCGGGCAGCGAGTGCGGCGCCGATCCCGTTACCGGCTCCGGTGACAACGGCGACCTTGCCTTCGACGTGCACTGGCGTTCCTCTCGTCGGGGATGATGCCTCTCTGTTTAGTTGAATCAAACCTCGAGTTCAAGTGGTTGCCGTGGCGGCGCGCTCCGGGATCCGCAGCGCATTGGCCCACAGCCGCGTCAGGGTGGTCACCAGGACGTCGAAATCCACCGGCTCGGCGTCGCCGAGGGCGAGCGTCGAGTAGGCCAGGCGGCTGACCATGCCCGACAGCGCGCGCGAGGCGAGCATCGGATCGAGTTCCGGATCGGCGATGCCGCGCTTCTGCAGCTCCGCGATGCTGCGCGCGTTGCGCCGGATGAAGGTCTCGCCGCGCCGGCGCCGCAGCTCGCGGAAGCGCGGATCGATGCTCGCGACCTGCTCGAGCAGCACCATGAGGCGGGCGTTGCGGCGGTACGCCTCGAGGTACGCCCGGTTGCTGGCCTCGAGCACCGCGTACGGGTCGTCGGTGCCCGCGGCCCGGCCCATCCCCGGGTGCAGCATGTCCTCCTGGGCCTCCTGGAGGACGGCCGCGAACACCTCCTCCTTGTTGTTGAAGTAGGTGTAGAAGGACCCCGTCGAGCACTTCGCCTCACGCGTGATGTCGGTGAGCTTGCTGTCGAGGAACCCGGACCGCTCGAAGACGACCCGGGCCGCCGCGATCAGCTCGGCGCGGCGGCGCGCCCCGCGCTGGGTGACCGGCGGGTCGTGCAGCAGGTCCGCCGGCGCCATGGACGGCGCCGGTCCGTCCCAGTCGGCGTCGCGGCCCGCGTCGCCGCGGCCTGAGTGTGAGGCGGAATTCATGTCCTACTTATACCGTCCCGGTCGGCTCCCGGCCGTGATGTCCGGCCGGATCCTCCCGGGTCCGGGCGGACACCGGCGCCCTCAGCTCCTCGCCAGCACCAGTCCCGACGTCGGCACGCCGGTGCCCGCGGTGACCAGTACGTTCTCCACGTCGGGAACCTGATTGACGGATGTGCCGCGCAGCTGGCGCACCCCCTCGGCGATGCCGTTCATCCCGTGGATGTACGCCTCGCCGAGCTGGCCGCCGTGGGTGTTGAGGGGCAGCCGGCCGCCGAGCTCGATCGCCCCGTCGGCGACGAAGTCCTTCGCCTCGCCGGGCCCACAGAACCCGAGTTCCTCGAGCTGCATGAGCACGTACGGCGTGAAGTGGTCGTAGAGCACCGCCGTCTGCACGTCCTGCGGGCCGAGGCCGGACTGCTCCCACAGTTGGCGGCCGACGATGCCCATCTCGGGCAGCCCCGTCAGGCCGTCACGGTAGTAGCTGGCCATGATGTACTGGTCCGGTCCGCTGCCCTGGGCGGCCCCCGCCACCACGGCCGGCGGCTGGGGCAGGTCCCGCGCCCGTTCGGTCGTGGTGACGACGAGCGCGACGCCGCCGTCGGACTCCTGGCAGCAGTCGAGCAGGTGCAGCGGTTCCGCGATCCACCGCGAATTCTGGTGGTCGTCGAGGGTGATCGGCCTGCCGTGGAAGAAGGCATGCGGATTCGTCGCGGCGTGCCTGCGGGCCGCGACGGCGACCTTCCCGAAGTCCGCGCTGGTGGCCCCGGTGACGTGCATGTAGCGCCGGGCGGCCATCGCCACGAACGAAGCGGGGGTGCCCAGGCCGTGCGGATAGGAGAAGGCGTAGTCGGTGCCGGAGGAGTTGACCTGCGCGGACAGCGCGGTGTTGACCTGACCGTACCGCGCCCCGGAGCGCTCGTTGAAGGCCCGGTACACCACCACCACGTCCGCGACGCCGGTGGCGACGGCCATCGCCGCCTGCTGCACGGTGGCACATGCCGCGCCGCCGCCGTAGTGGACGCGGGAGAAGAACTTCAGGCTCGGGATCCCCACCGCACGTGCGACGGCGATCTCGGTGTTGGTGTCCATCGTGAAGGAGGTCAGGCCGTCGACGTCCGCCGGGCGCAGGCCGGCGTCGGCCAGCGCCGCCCGCACCGCCTCCGCGGCCAGGCGCAGTTCGCTGCGGCCGGAGTCCTTGGAGAAGTCGGTGGCACCGATGCCGGCGATGGCGGCGCGGCGGGACAGGTCGCTCATGCGGAGCCTCCGATCTCGAGGACGGCCTTCGCGGTGATGTGGTCGCCCAGACCGTTCTTGCCGACGATGTCGACGGTGATGCGCCCGTCGGCCTCGACGGCGGCGACGGTCCCGGTCAGGGTCAGCGAGTCGTACGCGTACCAGGGCACCCCCAGCCGCAGCGAGACCGACTTCAGCACCGCGCGCGGACCGGCCCAGTCGGTGACATAGCGCTGCACCAGCCCGGTGTCGGTGAGGATGTTGACGAAGATGTCCTTCGACCCGCGCTGCTGCGCCTTGTCGCGGTCGTGGTGCACGTCCTGGAAGTCCCTGGTGGCCAAGGCCGTCGAGACGACGAACGTCGGATCGGCCCGGATCGTCAACGGCGGCAAGGATTGTCCGACGGTGACCGTTCCCGCGTTCATGCGCGCTCCTCGCTCGGCTGCCAGGCGTACAGGGTCCAGGGGTCGCCGCCGGTCTCGTCGTCGCCCGGGAAATCGAGAAAGATCGCCTCGACCGGCGTCCCGATGCGCACGTCGCCGGGGTCCACCCCGCGCAGTTCGCCGAGCATACGAACGCCTTCCTCGAGTTCGACGAGGGCGACGACGTACGGCACCGTCCGCCCCGGCACCTTCGGCGCGTGGTGCACCACGTAGCTGAAGACGGTGCCGCGGCCCGACGCGACGACGTAGTCGGTCGTCTCGTCCTTGGCCAGCCACAGCGCCGGCACCGGCGGGTGCTGCAGCGTGCCGTCGGGCCGCCGCTGGATACGCAGTTCGTGCGCGGCGACACCGTCCCAGAAGAACCGCGTGTCCTGCGACGCGGACGGCCGCAGCATGCGGGTGGGGTCGAGGTCCGCCGGAACCGCCGGGGCCGAATGTGACACCGGTTCGGTTGAATCGACAGAATGTGACATTCGGCCGGTCTCGCGGAGGGGCGGCGCGAACTTGAGGATGCGGAAGAGCATTTCGGCGACCACCTCGTCGCCGACCTTCCACACGCTGCGGGTGGTGAAGAACCAGCCCTCGCCGAGGCCGGTCTTCTTCGGTCCGGCGAGGTCTTCGAGGGTGGACTCGATGGTCACCTCCTCGCCGTGGCGCAGATAGCGGTGGTAGACCTGATCGCAGTTCGTGGCGACGACCGACGTGTAGCCCGCCTCGTCGAGGATCTCCGTCATCCGGCGGAGCGGATCGTCCTCCTCGCGCTTGGCGCCGAGGCCGCGCATGGTCCACACCTGCGCCATCGCGGGTGGCGCGACGAGGCCGCCGTGCCCGGCCGCGATCGCGGCGGATTCGTCTGTGTAGATCGGGTTCTCGTCGCCGATCGCCTCGAGCCAGTTGCGGATCAGCGGCAGGTTCACCCGGTCGCGGCCCGCACGCGGCTTGGACGGCCCGTCGGCGCGGACGCGTTCGGCGGCCGCGCGGATCTCGTCGTGGGGGCCCGGCACGGCGGCGCTCATCGACACGTCCCCCTTCACCGCGGGACCCGGGGCATGGCCAGGCCCGCCGTCGCGATCAGTTCCCGCATCACCTCGTTGACACCGCCGCCGAAGGTGATCACCAGGTTCCGCTTGACCTGCATGTCGAGCCAGCGCAGCAGGTCCGCGGTCTCCGGGTCGCCGGGATCCCCGAACCGGCCGACCATCTCCTCCGCGAGCCGGCCGACACGCTGGATGCGTTCGGTGGCGAACACCTTGGTGGCCGACGCGTCCGCGATGTCGACCGCCTCGGATTCGCTGGCGGCGACCTGCCAGTTGAGCAGTTCGTTGAGCCGGAACGTCGCGTGGATCTCGCCGAGCCCGCGCCGCACGTCGGGTTCGCCGAGCAGGTCCCGGGAACGGGCCCAGGCGAACACCCGGTCGTAGAGCCCGCCCACGCGGCCGGCGGGGCCGAGCATGACGCGTTCGTGATTGAGCTGGGTGGTGATCAGCCTCCAGCCCTCGTTCTCCTCGCCGACGAGCATCTCGACCGGGACGCGCACGTCGCTGTAGTACGTGGCGTTGACGTGGTGCGCGCCGTCGCAGGTGATGATGGGGGTCCAGCCGAAGCCGGGGTCCTTGGTGTCGACGATGAGGATCGAGATGCCGCGGTGCCTCGAGCCGGCGCTGCCGGTGCGCACCGCAAGCCAGACGTAGTCGGCGTCGTGGCCGCCGGTGGTGAAGATCTTCTGCCCGTTCACGACGTAGTGGTCGCCGTCGCGCACGGCCGTGGTGCGCAGTGCGGCGAGGTCGGTCCCGGCGTCGGGCTCGGAGTAGCCGATCGCGAAGTGGACCTCGCCGGCGAGGATGGCGGGCAGGAACTTCCGCTTCTGTTCCTCGGTTCCGTAGACCTGCAGGGTCGGCCCGACCGTCTGCAGGGTGACACTGGGCAGCGGCACGTCGGCGCGCACGGCCTCGTTGACGAAGATCTGCTGCTCGACCTCACCGAAGCCGCGGCCGCCGAATTCGACGGGCCAGCCGACGCCGAGCCAGCCGTCCTTGCCCATCCGGCGCACGACCTCCCGGTAGGTGGGGCCGTGGCGCTCGGTGCGCATGATCGCGGCCTCCTCGGGGGAGATCAGGTCCCCGAAGTACCGTCGCAGTTCCGCCTGCAGCGCACGCTGCTCGTCGGTCAGATCGATGAACACCGGGCCCCCACGAGGTCGAGTCGGTACGAGGCGCCGCCGAGCAGACGCGCCAGATCCTTTGCGGTCGAGGAATAGCGATGCAGCGGATAGGTCTCGTCCACACCGAGACCGCCGTGCAGGTGGTGCAGCACGCGCACGGCGGGCGGCAGCTCCGTGGCGATCCAGTACGCCGCGACGTCGAGGTCGTCGTCCGCGGCGGCGCTGCGGGCGTCCTGCGCGACCCGCCAGGCCGCGGCGAGCGCGGCGACGTGCAGGGTGCGGGAGGTGACGTAGACGTCGGCGATCTGCTGGGCCACCGCCTGGAAGGCGGCGAGCGGCTTGCCGAACTGGTGCCGGGTGCTCACGTGCTGTGCGGTGAGCTGCGTTGCGCCCGAAAGCAGTCCGTCCGCGTAGGCGCCGACCGCCGCGAGGGCGAGGCGGTACAGGACGGCGACGTCGGCGGCCGGGTCGGCGCCGTCGCCGAGGAGCAGGCCCGGCGCGGACTCGAGCCGCACGGAGCACTCGGGGGTGTGCGCCGACGACGGGCTCTCGGTCAGGGTCACGCCCGGCGCCGTGGGTTCGACGGCGATCACACCGGCGTCGGTGGGCACCAGGATCTTTCGCGACGTCGCCGCGTAGGGCACGCCGACGAAGTGCCCGGTGACGGCGTGGCGTTCGCCGTCGGGTACCGCCGTGGCGGCGGGGGACGCCGGGAAGGCGCGGCCGACCTCGGCGAGGGCGGCGGTGAGGACGGCGCCGTCGGCGACGCCCGCGAGCAGCTCGTCCTGCTGCGTGTCGGCGGCGAGGATCCGGACGGGCAGCACACCGAAGCCGAGGGTGGCCAGGGCGGGGACGGGTGCGGCACGTCGCCCGATCTCGGTGAGCAGTGCGGTGACCTCGGCGACGCCGAGGTCGTCGCCGCCGAGCCGCGCGGGCAGGGCGAGGGAGAGGAGGTCGGCGTCGGCGAGGGCGCGCCACAGTTCGTCCGGCCTCAGGTCGCGGGCGAGCAGGTCGACGGCGACCTGGGCCACGGCCTCCTGCGTGTCGTCACGAGCGAAGTCCACGTTTCCACCTTCGATTAGAACGTGTTCTAGTTGTATCACCTCGGCAGGGCGGGTGGAAGCACCCGTCAGCCGCGCGGCAGGCCCAGCAGGCGCTCCGCCGCGAGGGTGAGCAGGATCTGCTCGGTGCCGCCGGCGATCGTCAGGCAGCGCGTGTTGAGGAACTCGCGCGCGAGGGGGCCCTCGACCCAGCCGGCCGCACCGGCGAGATCCATCGCGAGCTCCGCGGTGTCCTGGCGCTGCCGCACGCCGATCAGCTTGCGCACGCTCGACGCCGGGCCGGGGTCCTGACCGTCGAGCTGCGCGAGGGTGGTCCGCAGCTCGAGCAGCGACCCGGCCGTGGCCTCGGCGACGAGCCCGCCGATCCGGTCCTCGGCGACCGAGTCGCCGGGTGCCACCAGGTCCAGCAGTTGCTCGACCGCCTTCCCCAGCGAGGATCCGCCGCTCATCGCGACTCGTTCGTTGGCGAGCGTGGTGCGGGCGAGCTTCCACCCGCAGCCGAGCGGGCCGACGACGCACTCGTCGGGGACGAACACGCCGTCGAGGAACACCTCGTTGAAGAGCGCGTCGCCGGTGATCTCCCGAAGCGGCGAGACGGTGATGCCCGCGGACTTCATGTCGACGAGGAAGTAGGTGATGCCCTTGTGCTTCGGGGCGTCGCGGTCGGTGCGGGCCAGGCAGATCGCCCAGTCGGCCTCCTGGGCCAGCGAGGTCCACACCTTCTGCCCCTGCAGGCGCCAGCCCCCGTCGACCTTCTCCGCGGCGGTGCGCAGCGACGCCAGGTCGGATCCGGCGCCCGGCTCCGAGAACAGCTGACACCAGACGATCTCACCGCGCAGGGTCGGCAGGGCGAAGCGGTCGATCTGCTCGGCGGTGCCGTGCTCGAGGATGGTGGGCACGGCCCACCACCCGATCACCAGATCGGGCCGGTCCACGCCGGCGGCCGCGAGTTCCTCCTCGATGAGGATCTGCTGCGCGGCGTGCGCGCCCCGGCCGTACGGCGGCGGCCAGTGCGGGGCCAGGAACCCGGCCTCGGCGAGCGCGGCCCGCCGCTGCGGTCCGGGCCGGTCGAGGAGCTGCGCGATCTCGGCACGGATGCGCACGCGTTCGTCGTCGAAGGCGCTCAGGTCGACGGTGAGGTGACGGCGGGCGCCGGAGCGGGCGAGGCCGGCGACCCGGGCCCGCCAGGCGGCGGAGCCGCCGAGCAACTGACGGGTGACGACGGCGCGGCGCAGGTACAGGTGGGCGTCGTGCTCCCACGTGAAGCCGATACCACCGAGCACCTGGATGGCATCCTTGGCGTTCTGCACGGCGGCGTCGAGGGCGACGGCGGTCGCGACGGCCGCGGCCAGGGGCAGTTCGTGCGGGGCCGCGTCGGCCGCCACGGCGGCGTCCCAGGCCGCCGCGCGGATCTTCTCGGTACGGCAGAGCATCTCGGCACACAGGTGCTTGATCGCCTGGAACGAGCCTATGGGCTTGCCGAACTGTTCGCGGATCTTGGCGTACTCGACGGCCGTGGCCAGGGCCCAGCCGGCGACGCCGGCGAGTTCGGCGGCGGCGAGCGTGGCGGCGAGGTCGCGCACCAGGCCTACCGGGACGCAGACGACCCGGTCGGTGGTGACGGCGACGCCGGCGAGCCGCACGCGGGCGAGCGCCCGCGACTTGTCGAGGGTGTCGAGGGGTTCGAGGTTCAGTCCGGGGGTGTCGGCGTCGAGCAGCGCCCAGCGTTCGGTCCCGCCGTCGGTGCCGATGCGGACCAGGACCGCGACGCCCGGCTCGCCGCCGAGCGCCGGGCCCGCGTCGCCGTCGAGGTCGTACCCGCCCTCCCGGGTCGTCGCGGTGAGCGCGCCGTCCAATGCGACGGCGGTCGGCAGGGCGCCCTCGGCCAGGAGTTCCGTCCACTTGGCGCCGTCGGTGCCGGCGGCGCGGCCGAAGACGAGCGCGGCCAGGGCGGTGGGAAGGACGGGGCCCGTCGCGAGGTGGTGCGCAGCCTGTTCGAGCATCGTCGCCAGGTCGACGACGCCGGCGCCGGCGCCGCCCGCGGCCTCGGGCACGGCGACGGCGAAGATTCCGAGGTCGGCGAGCGATTCCCACCCCGGCCGCCACATGGTCGCCGGTCGTTCGCGTAGGTTCTGGATCGGCGCTGTGGCGCGCGCCCAGGCCTGTACAGAGGCCTGCGCGGCCTGCTGTTCCTCGGTGGTGGCAATGCTCACAGCGGGTTTCCGCCTTTCGGGAATGACACGATGCCTAGAACGTGTTCTAATATGACAGCCGGTTCAGAGTCAAGGCAGAGGAAGACATCTCGATGACGACATCGTCCCGCTCACGTTCCACCGGCGGCGGAACTCTGACCGCCCTCACCGAGGACGATCTCAGTTCCAACGCCCAGAAGGAACGGCGCAAGCGGATACTCGACGCCACCCTGGCGCTCGCCTCCAAGGGTGGGTACGAGGCCGTACAGATGCGCTCCGTCGCCGAGAAGGCCGACGTGGCCGTCGGCACCCTGTACCGGTACTTCCCCTCGAAGGTGCACCTGCTCGTCTCGGCCCTCGGCCGCGAGTTCGCGCGCATCGAGGGCAAGGGCAAGATCCCCCCGGGCCACACGCCGCTCGAGCGGATGCAACTGATCCTGAGCCTGATCACGAAGGCGATGCAACGTGACCCGCTGCTCACCGAAGCCATGACCCGGGCGTTCATGTTCGCCGACGCCTCGGCCGCCGCCGAGGTCGATCAGGTCGGCCTGCTCATGGACCGGCTCTTCGCCCGCGCGATGAACGAGGGCGAGCCCACCGAGGAGGAACTGGCGATCGCCCGCGTCATCAGCGACGTGTGGTTGTCGAACCTCGTGGCGTGGCTGACGCGGCGCTCGTCCGCGACCGACGTCGCGCGCCGGCTGGAGCTGACCGTCGAACTGCTGCTCGGCGACGGATCGCAGCGTCCGGCCTCGATTCCGGTCCAGGAAGGCTGACCTGCGCCGCGAGGAGCGGAACTGTAACGGGAAACACGTCCCGAACCGGACAGGGGAGACGACGCCGGGCGCCGGATCACCTACCTTTGAGTGAGTGAGCGCCCAAGACCTCCCGATCGACCTGCGCCGCGCCCTCGTCGCGCTGGCGCGGACCCCGCGGCTCCTCGTGGCCTCCGACTACGACGGTACCGTCGCGCCGATCGTCTCGGATCCGGACAAGGCGTTCCCGAACGCCGAGTCGGTCCGCGCCCTGCGCGCGCTCGCCGGCCTGCCGTCCACGGCCGCAGCCGTGATCTCCGGTCGCGCCCTGAAGGATCTCGCGGCCCTGTCCCGCCTGCCCGCCGAGGTGCAGCTCGTCGGCAGCCACGGCTCGGAGTTCGACATCGGCTTCGTCCACGCCATCGACAGCGACGCCCGGCAGCTGCTGCGCGATATCGTCGCCGAGCTCGAGGCGATCGCCGCCCGCTACGACGGCGTGCACGTCGAGGCGAAGCCGGCCAGTGCCGCGCTGCACGTGCGCAACGCCGACCCGGCCGACGCCGAGCTGGCACTGTCGCTGGTCCGCGGCGACCTCGCCCGGCACCCGGGTGTGCAGGTCACCGAGGGCAAGGCCGTCATCGAGCTGGCGGTCGTGCCCACCGACAAGGGCCACGCGCTGGACATCATCCGGCACCAGGAATCGGCGAGCGCCGCGGTCTTCTTCGGCGACGACGTGACGGACGAGAAGGCCTTCGCCTCCCTCCACGGCCCGGACGTGGGCGTCAAGGTCGGGGACGGCGAGACCGCCGCCCAGTACCGGATCGGCACGGTCGAGGACGTCGCGGCCGCGCTGGCGTTCCTGCTCGACCAGCGCCGCACGTGGCTCTCGGGCGCGGAGGCCTGCCCGATCGAGCGGCTGACGATGCTGGCGAGCCCGCGCTCGAAGGCGCTGCTGACGCCGGACGGAACGGTGACGTGGCTGTGTCACCCCGAGCCGGATTCCGCGGCGGTGTTCGCGCATCTGCTCGGCGGCGAACCGGCCGGGCACTTCACCATCGGTCCGAGCCGGGAGGCCCTGCCCCTGAGCCAGCGCTACATCGACGGCACCATGACGGCGGTGACCCGCTGGGCGAGCCTCGCGGTGATCGACTACCTTCCGCACGACGTCGAACCGGGCCGCACCGACCTGACCCGGGTCATCACCGGCAAGGCCAAGGCGGTGGTCACGTTCGCGCCGCGCCCCGAGTTCGGACAGGGCCAGGTCGGGCTCGAACCCGTGGCCGACGGCCTGCGGGTACTCGGATTCAACGAGCCGTACGTGCTGCGCTCCCCCGGCGTCGAGTGGAACATCACCACCGACGGCGCCCATCAGACCGCGCACGCCGTCGTCGATCCGTCCGACAGCGACATCATCCTCGAATTCCGTTGCGGCACCGATGATATCGGCCCACACCCCGTCGCGGAGGTGCAGCGGCGCGCGTCCGCGGAGGAGTACTGGTGGAAGTGGGCGGCGGGCCTGGACCTGCCGCCGCTCAAGCGGGACCTGATGAAGCGGTCGGCGCTGACTCTGCGCGGCCTCGTGCACGCACCGACGGGATCCATCATGGCGGCCGCGACCACGTCGCTGCCCGAGGAGATGGGCGGCGTCCGCAACTGGGACTACCGCTACTGCTGGCTCCGTGACGCCGCCCTGACCGCGCATGCCCTGGTGAGCGTCGGGTCGCTCGCCGAGGCGGATGCCTATCTGGACTGGGTGCACCGGGTGCTCGACACCGTGCCGGGTCCCGAGCGCCTGCACCCGCTGTACACGCTGGCCGGCGGCGCGCTGCCGCCCGAGGCCGTCATCGACACGCTGCCCGGCTACGCCGGCTCCCGGCCCGTCCGGGTCGGCAACGCCGCGAGCCAGCAGGTCCAGCTCGACGTGTTCGGTCCGATCGTGGACCTGATCTCGGCGCTGGCGCACCGCCGCGAGGAGCGCGGCGTCCCGCACGATCAGGCCCTCACCGACCGGGACTGGGAGCTGGTGTGCGCCATGGTCACCGCCGTGGAATGCCGCTGGTTCGAGCCCGACCACGGCATCTGGGAGATCCGCGACAACCCGCGCCACCACGTGTACTCGAAGGTCATGGGCTGGCTGACCGTGGACCGCGCGCTGACGCTGGCCGAGAAGTTCGGGCGCACCGCCGGCGACAACTGGGCCGGGCTGCGCGCCGAGATCGCGGAGGAGGTGCTGGAGAAGGGCTGGAACGAGGACGTCTGCTCCTACACCGCGGCCTACGACGGCACCGATCTCGACGCGGCGACGCTGTTCATCGGCCTGTCCGGGCTCATCGACCCCGAGGACCCGCGGTTCCACGCGACGGTCGTCGCGACGGAGGCGGAGCTGCGCAGCGGTTCGACGGTGTACCGCTACCTGCACGACGACGGCCTGCCCGGAACCGAGGGCGGCTTCCACCTGTGCGCGGCGTGGCTGGTGGAGGCATATCTCCTCGTCGGCGCCCGTCCGCAGGCGGAGGCGCTGTTCGCACAGCTCGTCGACGCGGCGGGGCCCACGGGGCTGCTCAGCGAGGAGTACGACCCGGTGGCGGAGCGGTCACTCGGCAACCATCCCCAGGCGTACAGCCACCTCGGGCTGCTGCGGTGCGCCCAGCTGCTCGCGGCGGCGCCGGCGGAGGCGGATCGGACGCTGTCGGTCGTCGATCACTCGGCGTAGATCGACGTCTCGTCGTGCACGCCGGTGGTCTGGCCGATGAGCAGTTCCGTCGCAAGGGTTTCCACCGTCGCGACCCCGGAGTGTGACGGCGCGGCCATGAGCAGGGCGCCGGTGCGCCGGCCCTTCTCCTCCTGAGGCTGGCGCACGGTGGTCACCCCCTCGCGCAGGGCCTCGCCGATCCCGTCGAAGCCGGTGATCGACAACCGTCCGGGGACCTCCAGGCCGGCGCTGCGTGCCCACGCCAGCGCGCCGAGCGCGAGGACGTCGGTGGTGCACATCAGGGCGGTGATCGCCGGGTTCGCCGCCAGCGCCTGCGCGGCGGCGGACGCGCCGTCCTCCGCGGTGTGCGCGTAGCGCTCGACGACCGTGAGGCTCGCGGGGTCGAGGCCGGCCACGCGCAGGGCCTCCTGCACGCCCAGGATCCGCTCGTGCTGCACGTGGAAGCGGTCGGACTCGAAGCGGGCGGGGTCGACGACACCGTCGTGCCGGTCGCGGCCGAGTCGCATGCACAGCACCCCGATCCGGCGGTGGCCGAGGGCGATGAGGTGCTCGGCGAGCCGGCGCATCGCGCCTCGGTCGTCGATGCCGACCAGGGGCGCGCTCGCGATGCCGCGGGGCTGGTCGCACACCACCAGGGGCAGGTTCCGTTCGAGGACGGCGGCGAGATACAGATCGTCGGACGGAACCGAGTAGACGACGAAGCCGTCGACCGCCGCGCCGTGCACGACCTGCGCTGCCTCCTCCTCGTCGCGTTCCGGTCCGGCGGGAATGAGCAGAAGGCCCTCGCCGGCGGCCTCGCAGGATTCGGAGAGGCCGGACAGGAAGCTCATCGCGGCCGGGTCCCGGAACGAATAGCTCAGCGCCTCGGTGAGCAGCACGCCCACGGCCCCGGCCCGGCGGGTGCGCAGGGATCGGGCCATCGGGTCCGGACCTGCGTAGCCGCGACGCTTGGCGACCTCGAGGATCTGCTCGCGAAGCTCGGCGGACAGCTGGTCCGGCCGGTTGTAGGCGTTGGAGACGGTGGTGCGGGAGATCTTCAGCTCGGCAGCGATCGACGCCAGGGTGGCCTGGGGACGCGGCTGACGAGACCTGGGCATGAACGGACGGTAGCGGGTCCGCGCCGCGGCGACGAATCGGGCCGGATGGGCGCAGATCCGGACATCCGCTAAAGTGGAACGGTAACGGTTTCCAATAAGGTGGGAACCGCGACCTCCCCGGCCCTCCGGCCGAACGTGATCACAGGAGATGGAACCGTGCGACTGCCCCGCCGAATGCGCGCCGCCACCGCGACCGTGGGCTTGACCTGCGCCGCCGCGCTCACCCTCGCCGCCTGCGGCAGCGACTCGGGGGACGGGGCGGGCACCGGCTCCGGCGAGATCCGCATCGTCGCGTCCACCAACGTGTGGGGCTCGGTCGCGCAGGCCGTCGCCGGGGACCGCGCCCAGGTGCAGTCGCTGATCACCGAGCCCTCCGCCGACCCGCACTCGTACGAGGCCAGCCCCGCCGACGCCGCCGCCATCAGCGACGCCACCCTCGTCGTCTACAACGGCGGCGGCTACGACCAGTTCGTCGACGACATCCTCGAGTCCACCGGAACCGACACCGCCACGGTCGACGCCCTCGCGTTGTTCGAGTCCGGCACCGGAAGCGACCTCGAGGACGGCCACGACCACTCGGGCGGCACCGCACCCGAGGGCGACACCCACGAGGGTGAGACCCATGCCGCCGAGGAAGGCGACGCGCACGCCGGGCACGACCACAGCGGCATCAACGAGCACGTCTGGTACGACCTGGCCGCCGCCGACGCCGTCGCGCACACCGTCGCCGACCGGCTGGCCGAACTGGATCCGGCCGGGGCCGACACCTACCGCGCCAACGCCGAGGCCTTCCACTCGCAGCTGCACGAGGTCACCGACGTGACCGCCGAGATCGCCGCCGCGCACGCGAACACCCCCGTCGCGCAGACCGAATCCATCGGCTACTACCTCGTCACGTCCGCGAAGCTCGAGGACCGGACGCCCGCCGACTTCACCAACGCCGTCGAGAACGGCACCGACCCGTCGCCCGCCGCGATCGCCGCGACCCGCCAGCTGCTCCTCGACAAGCAGGTCGCCGTCCTGCTCCACAACCCGCAGACCGAGGACAAGGTCAGCCGCGACATGCGGGCGACCGCGGAATCCGCGGGCATCCCCGTCGTCGAAGTTGTGGAGACCCTGCCCGCGGGCGTGGACTACATTCAGTGGCAGAAGCAGACGGCCGAGGCGCTCGCCGCCGCCCTCGACGCCGCCCGCTGACCCTTCGAGCAGGGCAAGGACATCACTCCCGTGACCACACCGGCCGACGTCACACCGGGCGGCACCGCCGCGGCACCGAGCGCGCCCGCGACGCCCGCCGGCCGCACCGCCGCGGTCGAGCTCCGCGACGCCCGCATGGCCTTCGGCGACCGCGTCCTGTGGCGGGGCCTCGATCTCACCGTCGAGCCCGGCGAGTTCGTCGCGGTGCTCGGCCCCAACGGGGCGGGCAAGTCGACGCTGCTGAAGGTCCTGCTCGGTCAGCTACCCCTCAGCGGTGGCACCGCCACGATCGCCGGCGCGCCCGCCCGCACGGGCAACTCGCACGTCGGCTACGTGCCGCAGCAGAAGTCGCTCGACGAGGGCGTGCCCCTGCGCGGCCGCGACCTCGTCGGGCTCGGCGTGGACGGCCATCGCTGGGGCACCGGCCTGCGCTACTGGAAGACCCGCCGCAGCGCCGTCGACGCCGCGATCCGGCAGGTCGGCGCCGAAACCTACGCCAACGCCCCGATCGGATCCCTCTCCGGCGGCGAACAGCAGCGGCTGCGCATCGCGCAGGCCCTCGTCGGCGACCCGCGGGTCATGCTCTGCGACGAACCGCTGCTCAGTCTCGACCTGGCCAACCAGCACCTCGTGTCGTCCCTCATCGACCGTCGTCGCCGCGAACACGGCACCGCCGTCCTGTTCGTCACCCACGAGATCAACCCGATCCTGCCTCTGGTGGACCGCGTGCTGTATCTCGTCGACGGGCAGTTCCGCATCGGCACCCCCGCCGAGGTGATGACCTCCGAGGTGCTCTCCGAGCTGTACCGCACCGACGTCGAGGTCCTCGAGATCCGCGGCCGTCTCGTCGTCGTCGGCACCGGCGACGCCATCGACGCGCTCGGCAGCGCCGGCGGGCTGCGCCCCGGCGAGGGCGTCCACCACGACCATCACGAGGATCAGCATTGAGCAGCAAGTTCACCGACGCGATGGGCCGGATGTTCGACGTGCAGGCCACCGTCGACCTGCTCCAGTACGACTTCGTGCAGCAGGCCCTGCTGGCCGGCGCGATCCTCGGCCTGCTCGCGGGCGTGATCGGGCCGCTGGTGATCAGCCGTCAGATGGCATTCTCCGTGCACGGCACCTCCGAGCTCTCGCTCACCGGTGCCGCCGCGGCCCTGATCATCGGCGTCTCCGTCGGACTCGGCGCCGTGCTGGGGGCGGTGGTGGCGGCCATCCTCTTCGGTGTCCTCGGCACCCGCGCCCGTGAACGCGATTCCGTCATCGGCGTCGTCATGGCGTTCGGGCTCGGTCTGGCCGTGCTGTTGCTGTGGGCCTACGACGGCCGCACCGGCGCCGCGTTCTCCCTCCTCACCGGCCAGATCGTCGCGCCGGGTGGCACGGGCATCGCGCTGCTCGCCGCCTGCGCCGTCGGCGTCATCGGCACCATGCTGGTCATCTACCGCCCGCTGCTGTTCGCCAGCACCGACCCCGAGGTCGCCGCCGCGCGCGGGGTGCCGGTGCGGGCGCTGTCCATCGTCTTCGCCGTGCTGGTCGGAATCACCGCCGCCCTCGGCGTGCAGATCGTCGGGGCCCTGCTGGTGATGGCGCTGCTCATCACCCCGGCCGCCGCGGCGTCCCGGGTGGCCGGCGGCCCGCTCGCCGCGACGGTGCTGGCCGTGATCTTCGCGGAGGTCTCCGCGGTCGGTGGGATCCTGCTCGCCCTCGCGCCCGGCGTGCCGGTCTCGGCGTTCATCACGGCGATCGCGTTCGTCATCTATCTCGTGTGCCGCGGAATCGGCGCGGCCCGCACCCGGCGCGGCACCGGACGCAGAGCGCCCGCGCCGGCCCCGGACAGGGCCGCGGCCGTCACCGCCTGAGCCCGGGTGCGGCGGTCTGGGCCGTCCCGCACGCGGTGGCTAACCTGCTGTCATGGCGACAGCGGAGCAGGCGAGCGAACGAGACCGGACACCCGGGCGCTGGGAGTTCTGGGTGGACCGCGGCGGCACCTTCACCGATGTCGTCGCCCGCCGGCCCGACGGTGCCCTGGTCACCCACAAGCTGTTGTCGGAGAACCCGTCCCGGTACCGGGACGCGGCCGTCGCCGGGATCCGGGAGCTGCTCGGGGTGCCCGCCGGCGAACCCGTCACCACCGACCTCGTCGAGCAGGTGCGCATGGGCACCACCGTCGCGACCAACGCACTGCTCGAGCGCAAGGGCGACCGGACCGCCCTGGTGATCACCGCCGGTTTCCGGGACGCGCTGCGCATCGGCTACCAGAACCGGCCGCGGATCTTCGAGCGCAACATCGTGCTGCCCGAGCTGCTGTACGAGCGGGTGCTCGAGGTCGACGAACGCATCCGGGCCGACGGCACGGTGCTGCGTGCCCCCGACCTCGACCGGCTCGAGCGGGACCTGAGGCAGGTGCGCGACGACGGCATCGACTCCGTCGCCGTGGTGTGCATGCACAGCCATCTGTACCCGCAGCACGAGCACGCGATCGGTGAGCTCGCCGAGCGTCTCGGCTTCGGGCAGATCTCGCTGTCCGCGGTCGCCAGCCCGCTGATGAAGCTGGTGCCGCGCGGCGACACCACCGTCGTCGACGCGTACCTCTCGCCCGTGCTCCGCCACTACGTGGACCGCGTGGCCGAGGAACTGCCGGGCGTGCGGCTGATGTTCATGCAGTCCAACGGCGGGCTCACCGAGGCGATGCACTTCCGCGGCAAGGACGCGATCCTCTCCGGTCCTGCCGGGGGCATCGTCGGCATGAGCCGGATGTCGGCGCTGGCCGGGTTCGACAAGGTGATCGGGTTCGACATGGGCGGCACGTCGACGGACGTGTCGCACTTCGCCGGGGAATACGAGCGCGTCTTCCACACCGTCGTCGCCGGGGTGCGGTTGCGCGCCCCCATGATGGACATCCACACCGTCGCCGCCGGCGGCGGCTCGATCCTGCACTTCGACGGCAGCCGGTACCGGGTGGGGCCCGATTCCGCCGGCGCCGACCCCGGGCCGGCCTGCTACCGCGGCGGCGGCCCGCTCACCGTCACCGACGCCAACGTCATGCTCGGCCGCGTGCAGCCCGCGCACTTCCCGCACGTGTTCGGTCCCGGCGGCGACCAACCGCTGGACGACGAGACGGTGCGGGCCCGGTTCGCCGCCCTGGCCGCCGAGATCCGCGAGGCGACCGGCGACGACCGCAGCCCCGAGGAGGTCGCCGCCGGCTTCCTGCAGATCGCGGTGGCGAACATGGCCAACGCCGTCAAGCGCATCTCGGTGCAGAAGGGACACGACGTCACCGAGTACGCGTTGACGACCTTCGGCGGCGCCGGCGGGCAGCACGCCTGCGCGGTGGCCGACTCGCTCGGCATCCGGACCGTCCTCGTGCCGCCGCTGGCCGGTGTCCTGTCCGCGCTCGGCATGGGTCTCGCGGACACCACCGCGATGCGCGAGCAGTCCGTCGTCGTCGAACTGAACGCCGAGGCGATGCCGCGGCTGCGCGACGTCGCCGCCGAACTCGAGGCCGCGGCGCGCGCGGAACTGCTCGACGAGGACGTGCCCCCCGAACGCATCGACGTGGCCTTCCGGGCGCACCTGCGCTACGACGGCACCGACACGTCCGTGCCCGTCGCGCTCGCCGACCCGGCGACGATGACCGCGGAGTTCGAGGCCGTGCACCGGCGCACCTACTCCTTCCTCATGGACCGTCCGCTGATCGTCGATGCCGTCGCGGTCGAGGCCGTCGGGGCGACGCGCCGGCCCGACCTGTCCGGGCTCGGACGCGGCCGCAGCGACGACAGCGGCGCACCCGAGCCCACCCGCCCGCCGCGCGGCACCGTCCGGATGTTCGTCGACGGCGCGTGGCGCGATGCCCCCCTGCACCGCCGCGAACACCTCTCCCCCGGCGACGCCGTGGCCGGCCCGGCAATCGTCGCGGAGGACAACTCGACCACCGTCGTCGAGGCCGGCTGGGCGGCGACGATGTCGGAGCAGGGCCATCTCGTGCTCACCCGGGTGCACGCCCACGACGACACCGCGGTGAGCACCCACGCCGACCCGGTGATGCTCGAGATCTTCAACAACCTGTTCATGTCGATCGCCGAGCAGATGGGCACCACCCTCGAATCCACCGCGCAGTCGGTGAACATCAAGGAGCGCCTGGACTTCTCGTGCGCGCTGTTCGATCCGGACGGAAACCTGATCGCGAACGCGCCGCACATCCCCGTCCATCTCGGCTCGATGGGCACGAGCGTGCAGGAGGTGGTGCGCCGCCGGCACGGGTCGATGAAGCCGGGTGACGTGTACGCGGTCAACGACCCGTACCACGGCGGTACCCACCTGCCGGACGTCACGGTGATCACGCCGGTCTTCGGCCCCGGGCCGGACGGGTCCGGCGAGCACATCCTCTTCTTCGTCGCCTCCCGCGGTCACCACGCCGAAATAGGCGGATCGACACCGGGTTCCATGCCCTCCGGCAGCCACGACATCCGCGAGGAGGGCGTGCTGTTCGACAACTGGCTGCTCGTCGAGAACGGAACCTTCCGGGAGGCCGACACCCGCGCGCTGCTCACCGGCGGCCCGTACCCGTCCCGGAACCCGGACACCAACCTCGCGGACCTGCGCGCACAGATCGCGGCCAACGCCCGCGGGGTGGTCGAGGTGGGCCGGATGATCGACCACTTCGGTCTCGACGTCGTCCAGGCCTACATGCGCCACGTGCAGGACAACGCCGAGGAGGAGGTGCGCCGCGTCGTCGACCGCCTCCACGACGGCGAGTACCGCTACGAGATGGACTCCGGTGCGGTGATCGCGGTGCGGGTCACCGTCGACCGGCGGGCGCGCTCGGCGACGATCGACTTCACCGGCACGTCACCGCAACTCGCGTCGAACTTCAACGCGCCCTCGTCCGTCACGCGGGCCGCGGCGCTGTACGTCTTCCGCACGCTCGTCGCCGACGACATCCCCCTCAACGACGGGTGCCTGCGTCCGTTGCACATCGTCGTCCCCGACGGGTCGATGCTCGCCCCCGAGTTCCCCGCCGCCGTCGTCGCGGGCAACGTCGAGACGTCGCAGGCCGTCACCGGCGCGCTCTACGCGGCGCTGCGGGTGCAGGCCGAGGGCGCCGGCACGATGAACAACGTCACCTTCGGCAACGCGCGATACCAGTACTACGAGACGCTCGGCTCCGGGTCGGGCGCCGGCGAGGGGTTCGACGGGACGTCGGTGGTGCAGACCCACATGACGAACTCGCGGCTCACCGATCCGGAGGTACTGGAGTGGCGCCTTCCGGTGTTGCTGGAGGCCTTCACGATTCGTCACGGCAGCGGGGGCGGCGGCCGGTGGCGCGGCGGCGACGGCGCCGTGCGCCGGCTCCGGTTCCTCGAGCCGATGACCGTCAGCACACTCTCCGGGCACCGGCGCGTGCCGCCGTACGGGATGGCCGGGGGCGAGCCGGGAGCGCTGGGCAGCAACCGCATCGAGCGCGCCGACGGCGCCGTCACCCACATGGCCGGCTGCGACTCCGTCGAGGTCGGGATCGGTGACGTGCTCGTGGTCGAGACGCCGGGCGGGGGCGGCTACGGCCGGTAGGCCGCACGGGACTCCGGGGTGGGATCCAGTTCCCGCAGGACGGGCAGCGCGAAACACACCGCGGCGACGAACATCATCGGCACGGCCAACGCGAAGAACGTCGTCCGCACACCCGCCGCGTCGATCAGGGGCCCGGCGACCAGGATCCCGACCGGGCCCGCCGCGTACGCGGTCGAGGTCATCACGCCGACGACGCGGCCGCGCATGTGCTCCGGGCTGCGGGTCTGCATGGCCCAGTTCCCGATCGGCCCCACCGGGCCGAACACCAGGCCGATGAGGATGCCCAGCAGCACGAGGACCCCCAGCGGCGGCAGGAACGCCATGCCGGTCGTCGCCGCGCCCAGCACCGTGACCGCGACGAGCATCAGGGTGCGGCGCCGCAGGCGCGGTGCGAAGGCGCCGTAGGCCAGGGCACCCACCAGGCCACCGATGCTCAGCGACATCAGCACCCAGCCGAGCTGAGCGGGTGCGTCCAGGCCGGTGAAGTAGGCGGGCAGCAGCACCGACTCGATCGGCAGGAACAGCGCCATGATGACCATGTCGACCAGCGCGAGCGTGCGCAGCAACCGGTCGCGCCACACAAACCGCAGCCCCTCGAGGGTGCCGGCCCACAGCGAGGCGGGCCGGGTGGCCCGGTCGGGCCGGCCGGCGTGCTCGAGCCGGAGGAAGGCGACGGTGACGAGGGAGAGCACGAAGCACGCCGACGTCACCCACAGGGTGTTCTCGGGACCGACCGCCGCGATGAGGACACCGCCGACACCCGGTCCGATCAGGTAGGCGAGGTTGTAGTTCGCCTCGTAGAGGCTGTTGACACGGTCCAGCGACCACCCGGCGGCGCGGGTCGCCGCCGGCAGCATCGACTCCCGCGCCGAGATGCCCGCCGGGTCGAACACGGCACCGAGCGCCGCGAGTGCGGCGAGCAGGGGCACCGAGAGTCCGACGGTGGCCGCGAGCACGGGGATCGTCGCGACCGACAGCGCCGAGAGGGCATCCGAGACCACGGCGGTGCGCCGCCGGCCGAACCGGTCGACGACGGTGCCGGTGAGCAGGCTTGCCAGCAGCAGCGGCACGGTGGCCGCGCCCGCGACGATCGCCGCGTCGGTGGCCCGGCCGGTCTGCTCGAGCACCAGCCACGGCAGCGCGACGACTACGATGCCGTTGCCGGTGGCGGACAGCAGGGTGGCGACGTTGAGGAGGATCAGCGGCGCGAAGCGGCGGGTGGTCAGGTCGAGGGTGGTCACGGCGGTCGGCATTCACTCGGGAGGAGGCGGTGCCGCGACGCTAGCAGGAGCACGGCGGCCGGCACGAGCGATTTTCGGGCGGCGAAGCGGCCGGTTCCGCGCAGTCCGGTCCCCTCCTCTGCCAGGCCTTTCCCGTCTCCGTTATCTCATCGCTATCTTTTCGAGATCATTTCGCTATGGAGCGCGGTCCTGGGCCGTTATCGAACTGCGACATGCTTGCTTTTGCGAAACAGCGTCGGATCCACGGCGTCGAGACATCCCGAGCGAAAGGTTCGTGCCGATGATCGACCCCACTACTCCCGAGACTCCGTCCGATTCCCCCGCACCGTCGCCGGCCTTCGGAGCCACCCTGTCGGAACGTGCCGGATACGCCGTGCTCTCGGTCGCCGGCGAGATCGACATGACCACCGCGCACCTGCTGCGCTCCGCGCTCGACAACGCCCATCGCGGCCGTGCCCTCGTCGCCGACATGGGCGGCGTCACCTTCTTCGGCGCGGTGGGCCTCACGATCCTCCTGCGCGCGACCTCCGCCCATCCCGGCACCGTCGCCGTCGTCGCCCCGGCAGGACGCGTCCGCCGGACGATCGCCGCGGCCGGGGTCCGCTCCCGCCTGAATCTGCACGACAACCTCGATTCGGCCGTCGGCTCCCTGGTTCCGGCCGGCGGCCCGCTGGTCACCGCCGTCGAACCGCCCTGCTCCGCGGCGAGCTGATTCGCGAAGACGCTCCCGGCACCCCCGCGGTTCCGGGGACAATTTCCCCATGCAGGGGCTCGAAGTCGTCCACAGCGGGATGTTCACCACCGTCCAGGACCGCGGCCGGCCGGAACACGGGGACCACGGGCTGGGCACGTCCGGCGCCGCCGACCGCGCGGCGCACGACGCCGCCAACCGGCTGGTCGGCAACGAGCCCGCCGCCGCGACCCTCGAGGTCGCCGCCGGCGGGCTGACCGTGCGCAGCATCGGCGAGAACGTCGTCGCGGTGACGGGCGCCCGCGTGCCGGTGACCGTCGACGGCCACCCCGAGGCCGACTACGCGATGCTGAAGCTGGACGACGGTGACGTGCTGGCGCTGGGCAGCCCGTCGAGGGGGCTGCGCTCGTACCTGGCGGTGCGCGGCGGAATCGACGTGCCCGAGACCCACGGCAGCCGATCCACCGACACCCTGACCGGGACCGGCCCCGCCCCGATCAGGGACGGCGACCGGCTCCCGGTCGGCACCCTGGCGGGCGAGCTGCCCATCGAGGAGCAGATCCCGCCGCCGGCCCCGATCGAGGATCCGGCGATGCTGCGTGTGCGTCTGAGCCGGCACTCCGAGGTGTTCAGCGCCGGTTCGGTGCACGCGCTGCTGCACGAGACGTGGACCGTGACGCCGCAACTGGACCGCGTCGGGATCCGGTTGCACGGCCCGGGCAGGCTGCATCTCGCGCGGGGCGGGACCGACCGCCCGGAGCCGACCGTCGCGGGCTCGGTGCAGGTTCCCCCGGACGGCAACCCCATCCTGTTCCTGGCCGACCACCCCGTCGTCGGCGACCACCCGGTGATCGCCGTCGTCGTGCCCGCCGATCTTCCCGTCGCCGCGCAGCTCGAGCCGGGGCACCGGGTGCGGTTCGTCGCCACCCTCACGCGGTGACCCCGCGACCGGTCAGGACACCGCCGCATCGCTCGACGACCGGACCGCGAGGCCCGGGCCCGCAACGAGGTGTTCCTCGACGCGATTGTCCCGCACGGTGATTCGTCGCAACGTGCCGGCCGGCGTGCGGACGTCGACCGTGCCGTCGAGCACGTGGTCGAACGTGAAACCCGTGCATCCGGCCGGGACCGTCGCACGCGGGCCCCGCGACGCGCGGCGCAACCGCGCCCGGCGCGAGAGGAAGGTGTCGATCAGGTAGGCCAGCCACTCCGTGTAGAAGTAGAAGCAGTCGCCGCCGTTCCAGCCGAGTGCGGTGCCGTCGGCGGTGGGCACCCACTGGCACCACGACAGCGGGCGCCCCCGCCTGGGCAGTCCGTCGGCGGGCGACCGGTGCGGGCCACTCGCCGGGCCGGCGAACGCGACGAGAAAGTCGATCTCCTGCCGGTTCAGCGGAGGATCGATCTCGATCCGTCCGGTGAATTCGGTTCGATGTGCCATGTGTCCCCCGTCCGCGGTCGATCGCTCTACCCGATTCGACGCAGTCGGGGACGGAACCGTTCCCCGGAACATCCGGCCGCGTGGTCCCCGGTCGGCCGCCACCTCGATGGGTGTCGCGGCCGACCGTCGGCGCGGATCCGGGACTACTGCAGGCGGCGCTGACGCGCGATGTCCGCGAGGACGACGCCGGCGGCGACGGACGCGTTGAGCGACTCCACGTCGCCGGCCATCGGGATCGACAGGATCGAGTCGCACGTCTCGCGGACCAGGCGCGACAGTCCCTTGCCCTCGGAGCCGACGACGATCACCACCGGATCGGTGCCGTCGAACTCGTCGAGGCTGGTGTCGCCCCCCGCATCCAGCCCGACGACCCGGACGCCCCGGGACTGCCACTCCTTGAGGGTGCGCGTCAGGTTCGTCGCCCGGGCGACGGGGAGGCGCGCCGCGGCACCCGCGCTGGTCCGCCACGCCACCGCCGTGACCGCGGCGCTGCGCCGCTGCGGGATCAGCACGCCGTGCCCGCCGAACGCGGCCACCGACCGGATCACCGCGCCGAGGTTCCGCGGATCGGTGATGTTGTCGAGGGCCACCAGCAGCGGCCGCTCGTGGTGGTCGTGGGCGACGGCCAGCAGGTCGTCCGGATGGGCGTAGCGGTACGGCGGGACCTGCAACCCGATGCCCTGGTGCATGCCGTTGGCGGTGAGACGGTCGAGCTCGCCGCGCGGAACCTCGAGGATCGAGATGCCCGCGTCCCCGGCCCGCTGCACGGCCTCCTTGAGGCGTTCGTCCGCCTCGGCGCCGACCGCGACGTACAGCGCCGTCGCGGGAACATCCGCGCGCAGGCACTCCACGACCGGGTTGCGGCCGAGCACCATCTCCGGCCCGTCCTCGCCCTTGCGGCCGGCGGTGCTGCGGCCGCGCTTGTCGGCGGCCTTCGCCGCGGCGCGGGCGCGCCGCGCGGCGGGATGGTACGGCCGGTCCTCGGCCTTGGGGGTGGCACCGCGGCCCTCGAGGCCGCGGCGGCGCTGCCCGCCGGACCCGACGACCTGGCCCTTCTTGGTGCCGCCCTTGCGGACCGCACCTCGTCGCTGAGAATTTCCAGCCATCACTGCCCTGCTTTCAGGGACCACTCGGGTCCGTTCGGCGTATCGGTCACCTCGATGCCCGCCGCCGTCAATCGATCGCGCACCTCGTCGGCGAGCGCCCAGTTCTTCGCGGCCCGCGCCGCCTGCCGGCGGTCGAGTTCGGCAGCCACCAGCACCTCGAGGGCCTCGAGGGCCGCCGAGTCGCGGCCGGCCACCTCGGCCCAGTGCGGGTCGAGCGGGTCCACCCCCAGGATGCCGAGCATGGCGCGTACCTGCGCGGCGATGTGCACCGCGGTGTCCAGGTCGCCGGCGTCGAGCGCCTTGTTGCCCTCGCTGCGCCGGCCGTGGATCTCGGCGAGCGCCTTCGGGACGCCGAGATCGTCGTCGAGCGCCGCGGCGAACTCCTCGGTCCACGTTCCTACCGGGATGTCGCCGGCCCGGTCCCGGGTCTTGAGGACGAACGCCTCGAGGCCGCGGTACCCGGCCGCCGCCTCGTGCAGCGCGGCGTCGGAGTATTCGAGCATGGACCGGTAGTGGGCACTGCCCAGGTAGTACCGCAGCTCCTGGGGCCGCACCCGGGCGAGCACGTTCGGGATGGACAGCACGTTGCCGAGCGACTTGGACATCTTCTCGCCGCCCATCGTGACCCAGCCGTTGTGCAGCCAGTACCGCGCGAACCCGTCGCCGGCGGCCTTGGCCTGGGCGATCTCGTTCTCGTGGTGCGGGAAGACGAGATCCATTCCGCCGCAGTGGATGTCGAAGGACTCGCCGAGGTAGTACTCGGCCATCGCGGAGCACTCGAGGTGCCAGCCCGGGCGGCCGCGGCCCCACGGCGTCGGCCACGACGGCTCGCCCGGCTTCGCCGCCTTCCACAGGGTGAAGTCCCGCGGATCCCGCTTGCCGCTGCCCGCGCTCTCCCCCTGATGGACGTCGTCGATCCGGTGGCCCGACAGCCGGCCGTACTCGGGGTAGCTGAGCACGTCGAAATAGACGTTCCCGTCGGCCGCGTAGGCATGCCCGGCGTCGATCAGGCGCTGCATCAGCTCGACCATCTGGGTGACGTGACCCGTCGCGCGAGGCTCCACCGACGGCGGCAGCACACCGAGCTGGTCGTAGGCGCGGGCGAAGGCCCGCTCGTAGGTCGTCTTCCACTCCCACCAGGGCCGGCCCGCCTCGGTGGCCTTGCGCAGAATCTTGTCGTCGATGTCTGTGACGTTTCTCACAAAGGCGACATCCAGGCCCTTCGCCATGAGCCAGCGCCGCAGCACGTCGAAGGCGACGCCGCTGCGCACATGACCGATGTGGGGCTCACCCTGGACCGTCGCGCCACAGAGGTACACCGAAGCCCGGCCGGGGACCAGCGGAACGAAATCCCGCACGGCCCGCGATTCGGTGTCGAACAAGCGCAAGGTCACGACCGGCCATCCTACCGGTCGTCGTCGCGCGAAAATACGAGTGCCGTCGCGACGGCCGCGACGCCCTCGCCGCGCCCGGTCAGGCCGAGGCCGTCCGTCGTCGTCGCCGACACCGACACCGGCGCCCCGAGCGCCTCGGACAGCACCCGCTGCGCCTCGTCGCGGCGGGGACCGATCCTGGGCCTGTTCCCGATCACCTGGACGGCGGCATTCCCGATCGCGAAGCCCCCGCCGTCGAGCAGGCGCCGCACCTCGGCGAGCATGGCCGCACCGCTCGCGCCGTGCATCTCCGGCCGGCCGGTGCCGAAGACGGAACCGAGGTCGCCGAGGCCGGCCGCGGAGAGCAGGGCGTCGCACAGCGCGTGGGCCGCGACGTCACCGTCCGAATGCCCCGCACACCCGTCGGCGTCCTCGAACAGCAGACCGGCCAGCCAGCACGGCCGTCCGGGCTCGATCGGATGGACATCGGTTCCGATCCCGACGCGCACTCAGCTCTCCTGTCCGACGGGGGCCCCGGCCGCGAGCACGGCACGGGCCAGGACCAGATCGAGCGGTGTGGTGATCTTGAAGGCGAGCGGTTCGCCCGGGACGGTGTACACGCCCTCGCCGAGGCGCTCGACGAGACCGGCGTCGTCGGTCGCGTCCCCGGCGCCGGCGTTGGCGCGGCGCAGCAGGCCGGCCTCGAATCCCTGCGGGGTCTGTACCGCCCGGAGGACGGACCGGTCGGGGGTGCCGGTGACACGGCCGTCGCGGTCGACGCTCTTGACGGTGTCCGCGACCGGCAGCACGGGGATCACCGCGGACCGTCCGCCGCGCAGTTCCACCACGATCCGGGCGAACAACCGCGGCGGAGTGAGGGCGCGTGCGGCGTCGTGCACCAGGACGTAGGCGGCGTCCTCCGCCGCCGCCAGCCCGGCGCGCACCGAATCGGTGCGCTCCGCGCCGCCCGCCACCACGCACACCCGCGCCGGCGCCGTGGCCGCGACGGACGCCACCAGCTCCGGCGGCACCACCACGACCACGCGGTCGACCACCGCCGAGGCCAGCATGGCCTCCACTGCCCGGTCCAGCATCGTGCGCCCGTCGAGTTCGACGAACGCCTTGGGCAGCGATTCGCCCAGACGTACACCACGGCCGGCCGCCGGAATGATTCCGACGACCGGCCCGTTGCGATCGCTCATCTGTAATTCTGCAGTTCGCGCGGCCGCTCAGGAAGCGGCGGCGAGCACCTCGTCGAGCAGGCTGTCGGCCTTGACGTCGTCCGTGCCCTCCGCGAGCGCGAGCTCGCCGACGAGGATCTGCCGCGCCTTGGCCAGCATCCGCTTCTCACCTGCGGACAGGCCGCGGTCCTGCTCCCGCCGCCACAGGTCACGCACGACCTCGGCGACCTTGTTCACGTCTCCGGAGGCCAACTTCTCGAGGTTGGCCTTGTACCGCCGCGACCAGTTGGTCGGCTCTTCGGTGTGCGGTGCGCGCAGCACCTGGAAAACCTTGTCGAGGCCTTCTTGCCCGACCACGTCGCGAACGCCGACGTATTCTGCATTATCCGCAGGTACCCGAACCGTCAGGTCGCCCTGGGCGACTTTCAGAACCAGATATTCCTTCTGCTCACCCTTGATGGTGCGCGTTTCGATAGCTTCGATCAGCGCCGCACCGTGATGGGGGTATACGACGGTATCTCCGACCTTGAAAATCATGTGTCCCGTGCCCCTTTCGATTCTTCGAGTTTAACACGTGCTTACGTCCGGCTCTCATCAACGGCGCAGGTCAGGGGCACAGACGCGTGCGCGTAGGACTTGACAGCCAACCGGTTACGTGCATCCGGTGATGTTCGACACACCACCCGGAGCGGCCCTTCGCGGCCCCGCGGACGCGGCCCGAGCGGGACGAAAGCCCCGACTTCTGCCCCCGGCGCAGACTCGGCGCCCTTCGACTACTACTCTGCCTAGTGGATTGCGAGCCTTACTCGAGTGGAGGACAACCCGTGACTGCTCCCAAAGCGCCGACTCGCCGAGTCGCGACCGCTCTCGCCCTGGCCGCGGGTGCGGCGCTCACGCTGTCCGCCTGCGGCGCCGGTCAGATCAGCCAGACCGCCACCCAGGTGGCCGCGGTCAACGGCAACAGCGCCGAGCTCGGAAACATCGCGCTGCGCAACGTGCACGTGATCTACCCGGACTCCGAGGAGTACAGCCTCGAACCCGGCGGCAAGGCCGCGCTCGGCTTCACCGTGGTCAACCTGAGCGAGACCACCCCCGACGAGCTGACCCGCATCACCACCGACTTCGCGTCCTCCGCCACCGGCGTGTCCGGCCTGCGCATCGAGCCGCAGGCCTCGATCTCGGCCGGCCTGACCGGCGAAACCCTCGCCGAGGACGCGACCGCCGAGGCCGCGACCGACGAGTCCCCGCGTCCCGCCGAGGCCGCCGAGTCCTCCGACACCCCGTCCGTGGCCCAGGTCGAGCTCACCGGACTGAAGGAGGGCGTGCGCCCCGGCCTGACCATCCCGGTCACGTTCACCTTCGCCGAGGCCGGCGACGTCACCATGCAGGTCCCGGTCGACGCCGGCACGGACGTCGAGCGCAACGTCTCCGAGAAGTCGCCGGTCGAGGGCGAGGGTCACTGACCGGCACCCCCGACGCACCCGGGGCCCGGGGCGAGCACTCCGCTCGCCCCGGGCCCCGTTCTCGTGTCGGCCCCCGGCCCTAGGCTGACGTGGTGGCAAAGACGAAGTCGATCTACCGCTGCACCGACTGCGGGCACACCGTCGCGAAATGGGTCGGCCGCTGCCCCGACTGCGGGACGTGGGGTTCGATGGACGAGGCGCCGGCCCTGCCTGCCGCGGTGGCGTCGCGGCCCGGCACCTCCCTCGCCCGCGCCGGGGCCGCGGCACTTCTCCCCACGACCCCGGCCACGCCGCTGACCCTCGTCGACAGCCGGACCACCCACGCGAAGCCCACCGGCATCGAGGAACTCGACCGGGTGCTCGGCGGCGGCGTCGTTCCCGGCTCGGTGGTGCTGCTCGCCGGGGAGCCCGGCGTCGGCAAGTCCACCCTGCTGCTCGAGGTGGTCCACCGCTGGGCGCGGCGCGGCAGCGACGACCGGGCCCTCTACGTCACCGGGGAGGAATCGGCGGGACAGGTACGGTTGCGCGCCGACCGCACGGGTTCGGTGCACGAACGCGTCTTCCTCGCCGCCGAGTCGGATCTGGCGACCATCTTCGGACACATCGAGCAGGTCAAGCCGACGCTGCTGGTGGTGGACTCCGTGCAGACGATGCTCGCCGCCGACGTGGAGGGCGTGTCCGGCGGCGTCACCCAGGTCCGGGCGGTGACCAGCGCGCTGACCTCGCTCGCCAAGGCCAGCGGCGTCCCGGTGCTGCTCATCGGGCACGTCACCAAGGACGGTGCGGTGGCGGGTCCGCGTTCGCTCGAGCATCTGGTCGACGTGGTGCTGCACTTCGAGGGCGACAAGCACTCCACCCTGCGCATGGTGCGGGGGGTGAAGAACCGCTTCGGTGCCGCCGACGAGGTGGGCTGCTTCGAACTGACCGAGGGCGGCATCGTCGGTGTCAGCGACCCGTCGGGCCTGTTCCTGCACCATCGGACCGAGGAAGTGGCCGGCACGGCCGTCACCGTCACCATGGACGGCAAGCGGCCGCTGCTCGGCGAACTGCAGGCGCTGGTGGTGCCGACGCAGAACCCCGCACCCCGGCGCGCGGTCAGCGGCCTGGATGCGGCACGGGTCGCGATGGTGCTGGCGGTACTCGAGCGGCGATGCCGGCTGCCGCTCGGCAAGTGCGACGTCTACGCCTCGACCGTCGGCGGCATGCGCATCACCGATCCGGCCGCGGACCTGGCCCTGGCCCTGGCGGTCGCGTCGGCCGCACGTGAGCGCCCCCTGCCGCCGGGCACGGTGCTGCTCGGCGAGGTCGGCCTCGCCGGCGAGGTCCGCCGGGTCACCGGGGTCGGGCGGCGCATCGCGGAGGCGGGGCGGCTCGGATTCACCCGCGCGATCGTGCCGCACGAACCCGCGGCGGCCCCGGTGGGCGGCCGCACGTCGCGGTCCCCGGCCTCCGCCGGGGATCCGATCGAGGTCGGCAACGTCGGCCAGGCGCTCGCCGCGCTGGGCATGTAGACGTGTCGGAACCGGATGCGAACATGTGTTCGTGTCCGGTCACGCGACCATCCTGCACGCCGATCTCGACTCGTTCTACGCATCCGTCGAGCAGCGCGACGACCCGGGCCTGCGCGGCCGGCCCGTGATCGTGGGCGGGGGTGGCGTCGTACTCGCCGCCAGTTACGAGGCCAAGGCCTGCGGCGTCGCGACGGCCATGCCCGGGCGCGCCGCCCGCGCCCTGTGCCCGGCGGCGATCGTCGTTCCTCCGCGCATGCACGCGTACGCGCAGGCCAGCCGCGCCGTGTTCACGGTGTTCGAGCAGACCACGCCGCTCGTCGAGGCCGTCTCCATCGACGAGGCCTTCCTCGACGTCGCCGGGCTGTGGCGAATCGGCGGCACCCCGGCCGACATCGCGGCCCGGCTGCGGCGCGACGTCGCCGAACAGGTGGGGCTGCCGATCACGGTGGGGGTGGCCCGGACCAAGTTCCTCGCGAAGGTCGCGAGCGGCGTCGCCAAGCCGGACGGGCTGCTGGTGGTGCCTCCCGACCGGGAACTCGAGTTCCTCCACCCGCTGCCTGTCGAACGCCTGTGGGGCGTCGGCAAGGTCACCGCCGCGACCCTGCACGCGCACGGCATCCGTCGCGTGGCCGACCTGGTGCGGGAGAGCGAGGTCGAGCTCGTCGCCCTGCTCGGCACGTCCATGGGACGTCACCTGCATGCGCTCGCGCACGGGCACGATCCGAGACCGGTCCGCCCCCACCACCGGCGCCGGTCCATGGGCGCGCAGCACGCCCTCGGCCGGCCCCGCAGCGCCGCCGGACACGATCCCGAGAAGGTCGACGGGACGCTGCGGATGCTGGTGGAACGGGTCACCGGCCGCATGCGCGCGGCCGGGCGGCCCGGTCGCACCGTGGTGCTGCGCCTGCGCTTCGCCGACTACACGCGGGTGACGCGGTCGCACACGCTGCGCGGACCCACCGCCCGGACGGACGTCGTCCTCGGCGCCGCGCGGGAACTGCTGGCGCAAGCGGGGCCGCTGGTCGCCGATCGGGGGCTGACCCTGATCGGCGTGGCCGTGTCGAATCTCGACTCCGCGGACACCGAACAGCTCGAGCTGCCGTTCGACGAACCGGCCTCCGACGGTGCGGCGGCCGGCCATCCGCCCGTCGACCGCCACGCGTTGGACGCCGTGCTCGACGACGTGCACGGCCGGTTCGGCACGCGGGCGCTCACGTCGGCCTCGCTGCTCGGCCGGCGTCCGCACCCGGCCGTGCCCCTCCTGCCGGAGTGACCGGGGCGGCTACACGGACGAGGTGCCGTGCGGCGACCTGGGTACCCCGTCGACGAAGTCCTTGGCCCTGTCGAAGTGCTGCGCGCCGACGGTGAGGAACAACCCGCGCGACGTCGCGACGACGACGTCCGGGTCGGCGAACGGTCCCTCGACGATGCGGGCCTCCGCGCTGGTGTACACCTTGCGGCGCACCGTCCCGTCGATCCGGGCGCGCAGCTCGAGCACCGACCCGAGCGGGATAGGCTTGGCGAAGTCGATCTGCAGGTGGCCGGTGACGACGGGCCGGCGCAGCACCATGCATGCCATGCCCTGCGCCTCGTCGAACGCCGTGCTCAGGATCCCGCCGTGGATGAAGCCGGGACCGCCCTGGTAGCGGTTCGCGACGTCGAGCATGCCGGTGATCTCGAGACCCTCGCCGAACGTGAACTGCATCGCCATTCCCGCGGGCTGGTCGTCGCCGCAGCCGAAGCACTTGCTCCAATGGGACGGAATCGGCGCGCCTGCCCCGGGATGGTCGTCGGGAAGCTTGGGAAGGGTGAGGTCGTCGGGCAGGGTCCAGGTACCGCTCATGGGGCAGTAATCTAGTCGGCGGTTCGGTCGGCTCCACCCGGCGGACCGACACGAAGTGACGTTCGCCGCACCGGCCGGACACGGGAAGGATCCATCGATGACCGATGTGGCACCGTCCGTGACGCTGCGCGAGACCATCGCCCGGCTCGCGCCCGGCACCGCCCTGCGCGACGGACTCGAGCGCATCCTGCGCGGCCGCACCGGAGGCCTGATCGTTCTCGGGTTCGACGACGACGTGGCAGCGCTGTGCGACGGCGGCTTCGAGCTGGACGTGGAGTTCGCCCCCACCCGGCTGCGGGAGCTGTCGAAGATGGACGGAGCGGTCGTGGTGTCCACCGACGGCGGCCGCATCGTCAGGGCCAACGTGCAGCTGGTACCCGATCACCGGATCCCCACCGTCGAATCCGGCACGCGGCACCGCGCCGCCGAGCGCACCGCGATCCAGACGGGCTACCCGGTGGTGTCGGTGAGCCAGTCGATGAGCATCGTGACCGTCTACGTCGACGGCCAGCGGCACGTGATCAACGATTCGGCGACCATTCTCTCCCGCGCCAACCAGGCCGTCGCGACGCTCGAGCGCTACAAGTCGCGGCTGGACGAGGTCACCCGGCAGCTGTCGGTGGTGGAGATCGAGGACTTCGTGACGCTGCGCGACGCGCTCACCGTCGCGCAGCGGCTCGAGATGGTGCGCCGCGTCTCGGTGGAGATCGAACAGGAGGTGCTCGAACTGGGCACCGACGGGCGGCAGCTGGCACTGCAGCTCGAGGAGCTGGTGGGAGACAACGACCTGGCCCGGCAGCTGATCGTGCGGGACTATCTGGCCGGCACCGAGGCGCCGCAGCTCGTCGCCGTCGAGCAGACCCTCGCCGCGCTGGACCGGCTCACCGACGTCGATCTGCTGGATCTGACGACGTTGGCGCGCGTGTTCGGGTATCCGGGCACGATCGAGGCGCTGGACGCGGCGACGAGTCCGCGCGGTTACCGCGTGCTGCATCGGGTGCCGCGACTGCAGTCGTCGCAGATCCATCGGCTGGTCGGCTCGTTCGGGAGCCTGCAGGGCCTGCTGGCGGCGACGGCGGCGGACCTGCAGTCCGTGGAGGGCATCGGCGGGCTGTGGGCCCGCTACATCCGCGAAGGGCTGTCGCGGTTGGCGGAATCGTCCATCAGCGGCCCGTACGACTGATCCGCGAGCACGGCGGCGCGCCGGTCGGGCGGTGTCGGCCGGTCAGGCGATGTTGAACGGCTCCGGCGTGCTGCGCAGGCCCCCGAGCTGGCCGACCACCGTGTAGGCCCCGGCCGGAACCCGCTCCCGCGGTGCCTGGCAACCGGGCTCGGAGGTCGTTCCGGACCACTTCACCGCGAAGGCGGCCTGGTCACCCGGGGCCAGCTTGCGCACATCGGCGGTGGACTCGGGGAAGCAGTCGGTGTTCGCCCACAACCGCCGGCTGCCGTCGAGCGAGTAGACCAGCACCTGCTGCAGGCCCGCGCCGAGGTCGCGCTCGCAGGCGGCCGTGCCGATGTTCGTGATGACGATGGTGAACTCGGGCTCCTCGCCCACCTGGTAGTTGGGCCGGTCCGCGGTCACCCGCACGGCGAGCGACTGGTCCGGGCACTGCCCGGCCGCGACGGCGGACGCACTCGCCGCCGCGGAACTCGAGGACCCGGCGGACCCCGACGTCGTGCTCGACTGCGACGACCCCGACTGCGACGACCCCGAATCGGAGCCTCCGGAGGACCCGCCGGGGCCGGCGGCGGCGACGCCGTCGGCCTCCTCGCTCCCGGTGCTGCTGGTGGGTGTGCGGGTGGTGCTGGTCTCGGACGTCAGGACGCCGGCGGCCGCCGGGTCGGGCTCCGGGTCGTCGCCCCCGCCGGTCAGGGACAGGACGAGCCACACGACGAGCGCGAGCACGACCACGCCGACACCCACGGCGAGCGCGCGTCGACGCCAGTAGATCTCGGGGGGCAGCGGCCCGGTCGGTTCAAGCACGCCTCACACGGTATGTGCCACCGGCGAGGCGTCGCCGCACCGAAGTCGGCGTGTCGCGTCAGTCGACGGTCACACCGATGTCGCCGACGTGTCCCTGCAACTGGACGTGACCGTCGGAGAGCTTGTAGGTCACGCCCGCGATGGCGCACTGCCCCTTGGCGATGCGCTCGGCGATGATCTGGGACCGCTGGCTGAGCAGCTTCCCGGTCTCCACCACGTGGCGGCCCTCGAGCTCGTCGACCGTCGACAGCCCGTCGTTGCGGCCCATGAGAATCGACGGCGCGACGCGCTCGACGATGTCCCGGATGAATCCCGGCGGGATGTCTCCCTTGTCGAGGGCGTCCAGGGTGGCCTTGACCGCGCCGCAGCTGTCGTGACCGAGCACGACGATCAACGGCACGTTCAGCACGCCGACCGCGTACTCGATCGAACCGAGCACCGCGCTGTCGATCACGTGTCCGGCGGTGCGCACGACGAACATGTCGCCGAGGCCCTGGTCGAAGATGATCTCGGCGGCCACCCGCGAGTCGCCGCATCCGAAGAGCACCGCGATGGGGTGCTGCTCGTTGACGAGGGTGGCACGGTGGTCGATGCCCTGGCTGGGGTGCAGCGGGGTACCACTGACGAAACGCTGGTTACCCTCGGTCAGGGCCTTCCACGCGGATATGGGGTTGGAGTTAGGCATAAGGGCATTATCCATCCCTTACTGTGACGCATCCCGCTCGGTGGAGTTACCGCGGGGCTAAATCGGGCCGACAACGGGACGGGAGGATGTGAGAGATGCCGGTCGACGCGACCGCCCTGCTGCGCTGGTACGCCGCCGAGGCGAGGGATCTGCCGTGGCGCGAGGAGGGCGTCACCGGGTGGCAGATCCTGATGAGCGAGGTGATGCTGCAGCAGACGCCGGTGGCCCGCGTGGCACCGATCTGGCTGGAGTGGGTGCAGCGGTGGCCGGTGCCGTCGATGATGGCCGCGACGAGCCAGGCCGACGTCCTGCGCGCCTGGGGCAGGCTCGGATATCCGCGCCGGGCGCTGCGGCTGCACGAGTGCGCCGGGGTCCTGGCCACCGAGCACGGCGACGTGGTCCCTGCCGACGTGGACGTGCTGCTGTCGCTGCCGGGCATCGGCGCGTACACGGCGCGGGCGGTCGCCTGCTTCGCGTACGGCCGGCGCGTCCCGGTGGTGGACACGAACGTCCGTCGCGTCGTCGCGCGGGCGGTGCACGGTGCCGCCGAACCCGGTAATCCGTCGGTCACCCGGGACCTGGCCGACGTCGAATTGCTCCTGCCGCGAACCCGCGAGCGGGCGGCAACGTTCTCCGCAGCCCTGATGGAACTCGGTGCGACCATCTGCACGGCCCGCTCGCCCGACTGCGCCCGGTGCCCGCTGCCGCGGTGCGCATGGGTGGAGGCCGGCCGGCCCGCCCACGACGGCCCGCCGCGACGGGTGCAGAAGTTCACGGGCACCGACCGTCAGGTGCGGGGCAAGCTCATGGCCGTACTGCGCGAGAGCGACGTCCCGGTCGAGCGGCCGGTGCTGGACCGGGTGTGGCTCACGGATCCGGGGCAGCGCGACCGGGCGCTGCACTCGCTGCTCGTGGACGGTCTCGTGGAGCAGACCGACGACGGACGTTTCGCGCTCGCCGGCGAAGGCCTCGCCGGCCAGGCGTGATCAGGCGAGGGTACGGAGGAATCGTTCGACCTCGGCGCGATATTCGTCGGGGCGTTCGTCGTGCACCAGGTGCCCTGCGCCCGGAATCCGGGCGTACCGGGCCCCGGGGTGCTCGTCGGCCATCCGCCGCATCTGTCCATCCGGGGTGATGGTGAACTCCCCCTCGACGAGCAGGGCAGGCACCGAGATCGACCGCCACTGGTCCCAGAAGTGCCGGGCGCCCCACTCCTCGGAGATGTCGCGGAAGGTGGCCACCTCGCCGTGCAGGTACCAGCCGTCGGCCCGATGCTCGAAGGAGTCGAGGAAGTACCGCCCGGCGACGTCGCCGAAGTAACCGACGACCGCCTCCTCGTCCGGGAACGGCTGCGGCCACCGCGCGATCATCGCGGCCCAGTCCGCCGCGGTGCGGCCCCGGAAGTCGGGGGCCATGTCCTCGACGACGAGCGCGGCCACCCGGCCGGGGTGCGCGGCGGCGAAGCACCACCCGTGCAGGGCGCCCATCGAGTGCCCGATCACCACCAGCGGTTCACCGATGCCGTCGAGGTGCGCGGCGAGGTCTGCGACGAACGCCTCGGTGGTGAGCCGATCCGGGGCGGGACGGCCGTGGCCGGCGGCGTCGAAGGTGTGGACGTGGCCGTGCGCGCGCAGCCACGGCAACTGCCGGCGCCACGTGCGGGAGCTGCCCATCAGGCCGTGCAGCAGCAGGATCGGCCGCCCGGAACCACCTTCGTCGTGCAACACAACCGCCAAGGTAGCGGAGTACGCTCGCCGCCATGGCAGTGGTGAAGATCAATGCAATCGAGGTCCCCGAGGGCGCGGGCCCGGAACTGGAGACGCGCTTCGCGCACCGCGCGCACACCGTGGAGAACTCGCCCGGTTTCCTCGGTTTCCAGCTCCTGCGGCCGGTGCAGGGCGAGACGCGCTACTTCGTGGTGACCCAGTGGGAGTCGGAGGAGGCGTTCGCGGCGTGGCGGGACGGCCCGGCCCGGCAGGCGCACGCCGGTGAGGCGAAGCGGCCGGTCGCGTCGGGGGCGTCGCTGCTCGAATTCGAGGTCGTGCTCGACGTGAAGGCCGCCGGCGAGGACACCGATCAGGGCTGAGCGCGCCGCCGTGAACGCGCAGCGCTCGTTCAACTACCCGCACGTCGGCGCCACGCGCGGCAGGGTTCCGGCAGGGTTCCGGCACGCGCACCTCACCCGCCGCCTCGGCTCGGGCGACGTCGCGTTCCGCACCGCCGTTCGGGCACTGGAAAGCTGGAACATGCAGCGGCATGCGGGGTTTCGCGTCGATGCGAATACTCCGCGGCCGCGGGCGGGGCTGGAGGTACGGCTGGCTCCACGGTTCGGTCCGGCGCGCTGGGGCGCGTGGTGCCGCGTGGTCTACGTCGTCGACGAGCCGGATCGCCGCGGTTTCGCGTACGGCACCCTCGACGGTCACCCCGTCAGCGGTGAGGAGGCGTTCGTCGTCGAGCGACGGCCCGACGGCGCGGTGTTCGGCCACATCAGCGCCGTCTCCCGCCCCGGCCGATGGTTCACCCGCCTCGGCGCGCCGGTCCTGCCGCTCGCTCAGCGGTGGATGATGGGCCGCTACCTCGACGCGCTCGCCGGACGGTGACGCACACCGCGGGTGCGCGGGTGCCGGGGACGACACGGTCGTCGCCGCAGCGGGTGCGCACCCGCGGTGGTGGAATCGCTCAGGATTCGAGTGCCGCGTCGAGCGTGATGTCCACCCCGGTCAGTGCCTTGCTGACCGGGCAGCCCTCCTTGGCCCCCTGAGCGGCCTTCGCGAACCCGTCGGCATCGAGGCCGTCGACCTCGCCGCGCACCGTCAGCTTGATGCCGGTGAGCCGGAAACCGCCGTCCGGGTCGGGGCCGAGCGAGACGTCGGCCGTGACGTCGAGGCTCTGCGGCGTGCCGCCGGCCTCGGCGATCAGCGCCGAGAGCTGCATCGCGTAGCACGACGAGTGTGCCGCGGCGATGAGCTCCTCCGGACTGGTGGTGCCGCCGGCGTCCTCGGCGGCCCGCTTGGGGAACGAGACGTCGAACGTGGCGCGGCCGGAGCTGGTGAGTTCCACCTGTCCGGCGCCGTCCTGCAGGCCACCGTTCCAGGCGGTGCGAGCGGTACGTGTGGGCATCGATCGGTCCCTTCGTCGTGGGGTGTCCTCCCCCGCCGAACCTACGCCACGTCGCGCGGCCCGGCTCCGGTTCTGCACGGCGGCGGGCCGGCTCCGGTTCTGCACGGCGGCGGGCCGCCCCTGCTGCACGGCGGCGGGCCGCCCCTGCTGCACGGCGGCGGGCCGCGCCCGCTAGGTTCGCGGGTGTGTTCACCCGGCCGACGCTGCGCCGCGAGTCGCGGCTGTTCGTCATCGGCTCCGCCCTGTTCGCCGCGGGTTCCGGCGGCGTGCTCGTCCTCCCCGCCGCCACCTCGAATCTGCTCTACTTCGTGGGCTCGTGGTTCTTCACCGCGGCAGCGACCGTGCAACTGCTGCTGACGCACCGCCCGCCCGCGGCGACGCGAGTGGACCGGTACGACTGGTGGTCGGCCGCGGTGCAGTGGGCGGGCACACTCGCGTTCAACGTGAGCACCGGATTCGCGCTCGTCGCCGGCCTGACGGCGTCCGAGGAGCGGAACCTGGTGTGGCGGCCCGACGCCGTCGGGTCGGTGTGCTTCCTCGTCAGCAGCGCACTGGCGGTGGTGGCCACCACCGACACCGATGCGCTGTGGGATCCGCACGCCCGCAACTGGCGCAGCACGTGGCTGAACATGCTCGGTTCGCTCGCATTCGGCGCCTCGGCCGTCGGCGCCCACATCGATCCGGCCGGCGAAACACTCGCGCCGCGGCTCGCGGACCTCGGCACGTTCGTCGGGGCGGTGTGCTTCCTCGTCGCGGCGCTGTGGATGCGGCCCGCCGATCCGCCGGAACCGCATCGCACGTGAAGGCCCCGGGTCTCGGCAGGAGACCGGCGGGAGTGGTCCAATGGTTCCGTGGTCACGGGTGGCGACCGGGCGCGAGTCGAGGTACTCGGCCCGCTCCGCGTGCTGGATGCGGATCGGCGCGACATCACTCCCGACGGGCTGCTGCAGCGACGCCTGCTGGCACTGCTGGTGCTCCGGCGGGGCCGGGTGGTGCCGGCGCACTCCGCCGTCGATGCCCTGTGGCCGTCCAGGCGACCGGCGGATCCGGCCGCCGCCCTGCAGAACCACATGTTCCGGCTTCGCCGTGGTCTGCCCGACGGCCTGATCGAGTCCGTCGGTGAGGGCTATCGGCTCGATCCGGCCGGTATCGAGGTCGACGCCGACCGGCTCGTGGTGGCCCTGAGCGCGGGGGCGACGGGGGATGCGGGCGTGCCGGCCGAGATCGACGCCGTGCTCGCGCGCTGGCAGGGCCCCGCCTACCCCGAACTCGACGAGGTGGACGAGGCCCGGGCCGAGGCGACGCGGCTGGAGGAGCTGCGTTCCCGGGCCCACGAGGTCCGGGCCGAGGTGCGGCTCGGACGGGGCGACACCGACGGCCTCGTTGCCGAACTGGTGGCGCTCGCCGACGCGCAGCCGCTGCGGGAACGGCCGCGCGCGCTGCTGATGACGGCGCTCGCGGCGACCGGACGCCGGGCCGAGGCGCTACGGGTCTACGACGACTTCCGGCGGCTGCTCGGCGACGAGCTGGGCATCGAACCGTCGCCGGCACTGGCGGCTCACCACGCGGAACTGCTCGCCGGTGCCGCCGACCGGGTGTGGGCGCCGGTGGGCCGGTTGCCGGTTCCGGCGACGTCGCTCGTCGGCCGGGACGCCCTGGCGGTGGCGGTGACCGAGCTGGCGGAGTCCGGGCGCCTGGTGACCCTGGTCGGTCCGGGCGGGGTCGGCAAGACCCGGTTGCTCCTCGAGGTCGGGCACCGGCTCCGGGCCGCCCGACCGGATCGGCCGGTGGTGTTGTGCGAATTGGCCACTGCCGACCCGGACTCCGCGGTCGACGTGGCCGCCGCCGCCCTGCGGATCGACGCCCGTCCCGGCACCTCCCTCGCCGAGCGGGTGGCCGACGTGCTGGGCGACACCGAGCTCGTGCTGCTGCTCGACAACTGTGAGCACGTGCTCGATCCGATCGCCGCTGTCGTCGAACGCCTGCTCGCCACCTGCGCGCACGTGCGGATCGTGGCGACGAGCCGGGAGCGGCTCCGAGTCGTAGGCGAGCACGTCCGCCAGGTGCCGACGCTGTCGTACGACGGCGAGGACGCACCGGCCGTGCGGTTGTTCGAGGAGCGGGCGCGGGCCGTCGTCCCGGGCTTCGAGCCGGACGGGCGAGAACTCGCCTGCATCGCCGAGATCGTGCGGCGCCTGGACGGGTTGCCGTTGGCGATCGAGCTGGCAGCCGCGTGCCTGCACACCCACGAGGTCGCGGAGGTCGCCGCGGGCCTGGACCACCGCTTCGAGCTGCTGGCGTCGGGGTACCGCACGTCGCCGCGGCACGGGTCGCTGGCCGCGGCGGTGTCGTGGTCGTTCGGGCTGCTCGCGGAGGATCTGCAGCGGACCTTCGCGGAACTGTCGGTGTTCTCGGGCTCGTTCGACGCGGCCGACGCCGCGGCGGTCTGCGGCACGGATCCGGGGACGGTCACCGCGGCGTTGACACACCTCGTGGAGCGCTCGCTGGTGATGCGGATACCCGGCCGCCGGTACATGCTGCTCGAGACGCTGCGGGCGTTCGGCGCCGAACAACTCACCCGCGAGGGCCGGGTCGACCTCGTCGCGGAACGGCACGCCCGGCACCTGGCCGACTGGGTCGACCGGGCGGATTCACGACTGCTGCAGCCGGGCGAGCCGGTCCTGGCGCAGATCGATGCCGCCGTACCGGAGTTGCGCAGCGCGCTCGGCTGGTTGCTCGACCACGACGAGGTCGCGCTCGCGGGTCGTCTCGTCAATGCCCTGCTGGACTACGGGATCTTCCGGCTGCGACCGGACGTGCTGGGCTGGGCGCGGCTGGTGATCGACGCCGATCCGGAGGGCCGGAGCCCGTTCGCCGCGCGCGTGCGGGTGGTGGCCGCCTACGCGGCATGGATGTCCGGCGACGTGGCCGAGACGGGCCGGCTCAGCGCCGCTGCGTTGCGCGCCGTCGAGCGGGCGAAGACCGAGCCGGCGGCGGAGGCGATGACCGTTCGCGGGAGCTACGAGTTGTTCGAGGGGCATCTCGACGAGGCCGCCGCCTGGTACCGGCGGGCCGCCGCGGCCGCCGCGAACGACCCGGCGCAGCGGCTCATGGCGCGTGCCACCGAGCTGCTGCCGTTGGGTTATGCGGGTGACCCGGCCGCCGTCGAGCAGGCCGAGGCACTCCTCGCCGAGGTCGCCGACGCACGCACCCCGCACGCCGCGTATGTCTGGCACTGCGCCGGGGAGGCGGACCTGGCAGTCGACGTCGAACGGGCCCGCGCGCGCTTCGCTCGGGCACTGGACATCGCGGAACAGACGAACGCCTCGTTCGTGACCGGTCTCGCCGGCGCGTCGAAGGCGTCCATCGACGCCCGGATCGGTGACCCGGCGGCCGCCGCCGACGAGTACCGGCGCCTGATCCCGCACTGGCGGCGCGCCGGGATGTGGTCGACGCAGTGGACGATGCTGCGCTCGATCGCCGGGCTTCTCGAACGCCTGGACCGCTACCGCGACGCCGCGGTGCTCGAGGGGGCCGTGCGCGCGACCGCGGCCGGTCATCGCATCTTCGGCGCCGACGAGGTGGCCCTGGACGAGCTCGGCGCGCGACTGCGCGCCGCGCTCGGCGACGACGCGTACGAGGCGGCGCGACGACACGGCGCGATGCTCGACGGCGAGGCCGCCGCCGAGCATGCGCTCCGCGCGCTGTGACCGCCCGGGCCGGGAGCCGCGACCTCACCACCTGGGCTGTTCGCCGAGAATGCCGAGCAGCGACTTGCCGACGAGTTCGTGGGTGAGCGCGTCGTTGCCGGGGTGGAATCCCCCGCACCGCACGTCGCGGTAGAGGCGTTCGAGCTCGTTCCCGGTGAACATGCCGGCGCCACCGGCCACGTCGAGGGCGATGTCGACGACCCGTTTGGCCGCTTCCACCGCCCGCCACTTCATCGCATACACCTTGGGCACCCACTCGTCGCCGTGGTCCGTGCCGGCCACCCAGTCCGCGACGAACCGGTCGAGCGTCGCCGAGGCGGCGTCCAGCTCGAGATACATCTCCGCGACCTGGTGCTGCACGAACGGGTTGTACGCGTACGCGCCCCGCTCGATCGCCACCGAGGTCTTGCGCCGGGCGCTGCGGACGGCGAGTTCCAGGGCGCGGTCGGCGATCCCCAGGTACACCGCCGCCATGAGCGAGAGCGGCCACATCGTCATCGCCACGAGGAACGGGTCGCTGCCGTCGCCCGCGGGGACGACCCGCCCGATGCGGTCGTCGGGCACGAAGACGTCGTCGAGAACCGTGTCGTGGCTCTGCGTCGGCCGCATGCCGAGGGTGTCCCACGTCTCCACGACCTTCACCCCCGCGCTGCGCCGTTCGACGAAGGCGTGCACGATGTGCGGCCCGCCCGCCGCGTCCGCGTCGACGGCGTGTGCGCCGAGCCACCGCCACGCCGGACCGTTGGAGCCGAACTGTTTGCGGCCGGTGAGCCGGTAGCCGCCCGCCACGCGCTGCGCCCGGCACGTCGACAGCAGCACCGGGATGTCGTTGCCCGTCTCGGCGTGTCCGGCGGCGAACACGTCGCCGGCCACCGCGGCCTCCAGGATCCAGCGGAGCGACGTGTCGCCCGTGCGTTCCATTTCGGTGGCGATCCCGATCCAGTAGGAGTGCATCGTCATCGCCAGCGCGGTCGCCGGGGCGTAGCGGGCGAGGCGCCGCTGGCTCGCGGCCAGCCGGGCCAGATCGAGGCCCCATCCCCCGTTGCGGGTGGGTACGGCGGCGGCGAGATAGCCGGCGGCCCGCAGCTCGGCGAGGTCCTCGTCGAAGTAGGAGTTGGACCGGTCGAGTTCGCCGGCACGGGATCGGAACCGCTCCAGCATCTCGGTCGGCAACTCGGCCGCGGTCCGGTTCCGGGTGGGGTTCATGGTGAGTGTGGTGTCCATGGCCACGACGATGCGCCCGCCTGCTCTCACCGCGCTCCCACCGGATCCCAGCGCGCCGAGAGCGCGCGGGAGCGCCGGGGCAGGGCCCGCACGGACCGTGAGAGGCATGAACGCGACGACATCCCTGCCCCTGTCCGGGACGATCCTGTCGATCTGGGCCCACCCCGACGACGAGACCTACCTCGCCGCCGGCGTCATGGCCGCCGCCCGCGACGACGGCCGGCGCGTCGTGTGCGCCTCGGCCACCGCCGGCGAGCACGGAACCGCCGACCCCCGCTCGTGGCCTCCGGAGCGGCTGGGCCGGGTCCGCCGCTGGGAAGCGGCCGCCGCCATGGCCGTCCTCGGTGTCGAAGAGCACCACGTCCTCGGCCTGCCGGACGGTGCCCTCGCCGAGCACGAGGACACCGGTCTCGCGTGGGCCGGACGGCTCCTCGACGACGTCCGCCCCGGCACGATCCTGACCTTCGGTGCCGACGGGATGACCTACCACCCCGACCACACCGCCGTGCACCGCTGGGTCACCCGGGCCTGGCGTGACCGCGGTTGCCGTTCCCGGCTGCTGTACGCCACCCCCACCGTGGAGCATCTCGACCGGTTCCGGGACCTCTACGAGGAATGGGGCATGTACATGAGCGACGAGCGCCCCACGGGCGTGCGCGAAGAGCGGCTCGCGGTCCACGTCCGGCTGCACGGGCTCGCGCTCGACCGCAAACTCACCGCGCTGCGGGCCATGGCGACCCAGACCGCCGACCTCGTCGCGCGGATCGACCCGGCGGTCTACGCGGCCCAGATCGCGGAGGAGGCGTTCGTCGCCGCCCCTCGCGTCCCGGACCGCGGCGATGCGGCGACGAGAACCGCAGTGGCGCGGTGACGGGCCGGGCTACCGGTGCCGCTCGGCGAGGCGCTCGGCCGACGACCGGACCTGCTCCCGGAGTTCGGGCGGCCCGAGCAGCTCGGCGTCGTCGCCGAGTTGCCACATCGCGGCGCCGGCGTGGGTGGCCCCGCCGAACTCCGCCTCGGCCTCCCACCAGCCGTCGCCGGTGGGCCGCTGCGCGACGACGCGGATCGCGATCGCCGCGAGGTCTTCCCGGCGCCGGTCCCGGATCCGCACCGCGGCGGTGACCGTGCCCAGACCGGCCCGGAACTCGGTGCGGCGCCGCTGCCAGATCCGGGCGAGGTCGACGTCGGGTGGGCGGTGAGCCGCGGTGTCGAGCGGTTGCACCCGTTCCATGCGGGAGAGGCGGTAGGTGCGTTCGGCGCCGCGATGCAGCGCCACCAGATACCAGCGGCCCGCCGCGCTGACCAGCCCGAGCGGGTCGACCGTCCGCCACCGCGCCTCGGCGCCACGGGAGCGGTAGCGGATGCGCAGGCGGCGATCGGTGAACACGGCCTGCTGGACGACGCCGAGGTGCTCGTCCCGCCGGTGATCGACCACCCACCCCGACGAGCTGACGACGATCCGCTCCCCGACCCGTGCGGCGGCGGTGCGCTGCGCCTCGGGCAGCGCGACGGTCACCTTCCGCATCGCCGAGGCGAACGCGGAGGCCATGCCGAGCGAGTCGGGGGTGGCCGACGCGCTCGCCGCGAGCAGGGCGGTCGCCTCGTCGACGGTCAGGCCGGTCAGGTCGGTGGTGAAGCCGGGGAGCAGCGCGAAACCGCCGTCGCGTCCGCGTTCGGCGTAGACGGGGATCCCGGCCGCCGACAGGGCCTCGACGTCGCGCAGCACGGTGCGCACCGAGACCTCGAGTTCCCTGGCGATCGCGGGCGCGGTCATCCGGCCCCGGTGTCGCAGCAGCAGGACCAGGGACAGCAACCGATCGGCTCGCACCTGCCGAACTCTCCCAGAAATACATGACAGAAGGTGTCGTGTTTCGCGCGCAGGATCGTGTCCGGCAGCAACCACACGACCGAAAGGCCCGACATGAGCACCGCGTCCGACCCCCGTCCCCTCTACCGCGACGCCCTGGCGTGGGTGGCCACGCTGATCGACGAGGTCCGCCCCGAGCAGATGACCGACCCGACGCCCTGCCCGGACTACGACGTGCGCGCGCTGCTCGGCCACCTCGTCGCCACCGTCGATCGCGGCCGCGTGATCGGCAGCGACGGCGACCCGCTGAGCGTTCCGGAGTTCCTGACCGGCGTGCCCGACGACGCGTGGCGCGCCGAACTCGAGCGGGCGCAGGCCCACTACCGGAAGGTGTGGAGCGACGACGACCTGCTCGACCGGCCCGTCGTCGCGCCGTGGGGAACGGTGCCCGGCCGCGCCGCGGTGCTGAGCAGTCTCAACGAGGCCCTCGTGCACGGCTGGGATCTCGCCGTCGCCACGGGACTGCCGGCCGAGCCGGATCCGGTGCTCGTGGAGGCCGCGTTCGTCGTCGCGCGCAGCAAGATCCCCGCCTCCGTGCGCGGCGGACGGGTTCCCTTCGGCGCGGCCGTCGAGCCGGCGCCGGACGCGAGCCCCGTCGAGCGGCTCGCGAACTGGTCCGGGCGGGACACCGCGGCCTGGCGGCGCTGATCCCGACACACCAACGCCGACGGGCGGCACCCGCAGTGGGTGCCGCCCGTCGGCGTTCGTCGGAGCAGGACTACTCGGCGTCCTTGGCCAGGGCCACCGCCGGGGTGTCGGGCACCGCGGCCGGCTTCTCGCTCGGGGTGAAGGTGAACTTCGCGTTCTCTCCGGCACCCTCGCCGTCCCAGCCTTCGACGTCGACCAGGACGATCTGGCCGGGGCCGATCTCGTTGAAGAGGATCTTCTCCGAGAGCTGGTCCTCGATCTCGCGCTGGATCGTGCGGCGCAGCGGCCGGGCGCCGAGGACCGGATCGAAGCCCCGCTTCGCGAGCAGCGACTTCGCCTTCTCGGTGAGCTCGATGCCCATGTCCTTGTTCTTCAGCTGCACCTCGACGCGGCCGATCATCAGGTCCACCATCTGGATGATCTGATCCTGCGTGAGCTGGTGGAAGACGATGATGTCGTCGATGCGGTTGAGGAACTCGGGCCGGAAGTGCTTCTTCAGCTCGTCGTTGACCTTGAGCTTCATCCGCTCGTAGTTCGACTCGGCGCCGGAGCCCTTGGTGAAGCCCAGGCCGACCGCCTTCGAGATGTCGGCGGTACCGAGGTTCGAGGTGAAGATCAGCACGGTGTTCTTGAAGTCGACCGTGCGTCCCTGGCCGTCGGTGAGGCGGCCGTCCTCGAGGACCTGCAGGAGGGTGTTGTAGATCTCCTGGTGGGCCTTCTCGATCTCGTCGAACAGGACCACGGAGAACGGCTTGCGGCGCACCTTCTCGGTGAGCTGGCCGCCCTCTTCGTAGCCGACGTAGCCCGGAGGGGCACCGAAGAGCCGCGACGCGGTGAACCGGTCGTGGAACTCGCCCATGTCGATCTGGATGAGCGCGTCGTCCTCGCCGAACAGGAAGTTCGCGAGCGCCTTCGACAGCTCGGTCTTACCGACGCCGGACGGGCCGGCGAAGATGAACGAACCGGCGGGACGCTTCGGGTCCTTCAGGCCGGCGCGGGTACGCCGGATCGCCTTGGCGACAGCCCTGACGGCGTCCTCCTGGCCGATGATCCGCTTGTGCAGCTCGTCCTCCATGCGGAGCAGACGGGTGGTCTCCTCCTCGGTGAGCTTGAACACCGGGATACCGGTCCAGTTGGCGAGGACCTCGGCGATCTGCTCCTCGTCGACCTCGGCGATGACGTCGAGATCACCGGCGCGCCACTGCTTCTCGCGCTCGGCGCGCTGCGCGACGAGCTGCTTCTCCTTGTCGCGCAGGTTCGCGGCCTTCTCGAAGTCCTGCGCGTCGATCGCGGACTCCTTCTCCCGGCGCGCGTCGGCGATCTTGTCGTCGAACTCGCGCAGGTCCGGCGGCGCGGTCATCCGGCGGATGCGCATGCGCGCACCGGCCTCGTCGATGAGGTCGATCGCCTTGTCCGGCAGGAAGCGGTCGTTGATGTAGCGGTCGGCCAGGCTCGCCGCGGCGACCAGCGCCTTGTCGGTGATGGACACGCGGTGGTGCGCCTCGTACCGGTCGCGCAGGCCCTTGAGGATCTCGATGGTGTGCTCGACCGTCGGCTCGCCCACCTGCACCGGCTGGAACCGGCGCTCGAGCGCGGCGTCCTTCTCGATGTACTTGCGGTACTCGTCGAGGGTGGTGGCACCGATGGTCTGCAGCTCGCCGCGCGCCAGCTTCGGCTTCAGGATCGACGCCGCGTCGATGGCGCCCTCGGCGGCACCCGCCCCGACGAGCGTGTGCAGCTCGTCGATGAACAGGATGATGTCGCCGCGGCTGTTGATCTCCTTGAGCACCTTCTTCAGGCGTTCCTCGAAGTCACCGCGGTAGCGGCTGCCCGCGACCAGCGAACCGAGGTCGAGGGTGTACAGCTGCTTGTCCTTGAGCGTCTCGGGGACCTCGCCGTTGACGATGGCCTGCGCCAGGCCTTCGACGACGGCGGTCTTGCCGACGCCCGGCTCGCCGATGAGCACCGGGTTGTTCTTGGTGCGGCGGCTCAGGACCTGCATGACGCGCTCGATTTCCTTGGCGCGACCGATGACGGGGTCGAGCTTGCCCTCGAGCGCGGCCTGCGTGAGGTTGCGGCCGAACTGGTCGAGCACCAGCGACGTCGACGGGGTGCCGGCCTCGCCACGGCTGGTGCCGGATTCCTGGGGCTCCTTGCCCTGGTACCCGGAGAGCAGCTGGATGACCTGCTGGCGCACCCGGTTCAGGTCCGCACCGAGCTTGACGAGCACCTGTGCCGCGACGCCCTCGCCCTCGCGGATGAGGCCGAGGAGGATGTGCTCGGTACCGATGTAGTTGTGTCCGAGCTGCAGCGCCTCACGCAGGCTGAGCTCGAGCACCTTCTTGGCACGGGGCGTGAACGGGATGTGGCCCGACGGGGCCTGCTGTCCCTGGCCGATGATCTCCTCGACCTGGCTGCGGACGCCTTCGAGGGAGATCCCCAAAGATTCGAGCGACTTGGCCGCTACGCCCTCGCCTTCGTGAATGAGGCCCAGGAGAATGTGCTCCGTGCCGATGTAGTTGTGGTTGAGCATCCTGGCCTCTTCCTGAGCCAGGACGACGACGCGCCGCGCGCGATCGGTGAACCTTTCGAACATCGCACTCCCTCACACTCTCCGGCCGACAGGTCCGGTACGCGGATCGTTCCGGACCCGGCTGCCGCGTTTCGCTCCGGCACTCGAGTCGTCGAGTGGAACCAGGTTCCACGACCCCACTTGACACTCTAGTTGCCGCCGTTTCGAGGCGCTGCCCCTCCACCCGATCGGCGCCGGCGGCAACTCCGGTCACGAGGGGTAACGCTGCACGTCGGCACGGCGTTCCCGCCTCCGTGTACGCCAGCAGCGAACACGCTGCTCAGCGGGGCATCAGCTGGCGAATGCGCCGTCCGATGCGCTGCGGGGCGCGTTCCGGGTCGACGAGTTCGTTCTCCGCGAGGGGGCTGTCCTCGTCGGCGACGGTGCCCGGCTCGAAGAGCGCGAGGGTCCGACCGGGTCCGCGCAACCGCTCCACCGCGGCGACGAGCGAACCTTCGGACCGGACGGCGGACGCGACGTCGTCCGGGGACACCCCGAGGTGCTCGGACAGCAGGCGCTCCCGCATCTCGACCACCGCGCGGCTGATGTGGTCGCCCTCGTGGTCCGCTTCGACGAAGAGATCGCACTCGGTGTCGAAGCCCAGGGACCGGTTGTTCAGGTTCGACGAGCCGATGCGCAGCAGCACGTCGTCCATGACGACGACCTTGGCGTGCACATAGATCGGCGCCCCGCCCGCGGTGACGGGGTAGTAGGCGGCGAACCGGCCGTGGACGTCGGCGTTCCACAGCAGGTGCAGCAGCTTGCGGCGGGCGCCGTCCATCGCCTTCTGCTCGAGCCAGCCCTCGGCGTTGCGCGGCAGCACCAGCACGATCTGCGGGCCGTCCGGTTCCCGCAGCCGCTTCGCGAGGGCCTCGGCGAGCGTCCGGGACGCCAGGTACTGGCTCTCCAGGTAGAGCGTGCGGCGGGCGCCGGCGATCACCGCCAGGTAGAGGGCCTCGATCTCCCGGACCTCCGCCCGGTCGCCGAGTTCGGGGAGGGTCCGTGCGACGGCGACATCGACGTCGCGCAGGGCCGGGCGCAGCCCGTCGGGCCAGATGGTGTGCCCGGTGTCGACCGGCTCGAGGTCCTCCCCCGTTGCCGCCTTCCACCGGGCGCGAGCCTGTTCGCCGATCGCGCGGGCGGCCGCGCCGTCCACCGCGGTCGTCACGTCGTGCCACGGTCCGTACCGACGGCCGTTCGGCTCCCGCCGGTAGCGGCTGTGGTCGGGATGCTCGCTGGTGTCCCAGCGATCGACGGTCATGTCGATGCCCCCACAGAACGCGACGGCGTCGTCGATCACGATGATCTTCTGGTGGTGTGCCGCTCCCACGGGATGGGCGCCGTCGATTTCGAGCCGGAGCCGCGGGTCGCTCATCCAGTTGAGCACGAAGACCGGTGTCATCCCGCGCCCGATGGCTGCGAATGCGCCGATGTTCCACTTCAGCAGGAACACCTCGAGATCCGGGTGCCGGTGCGGCAGCCACTTGAGGAATGCGCCCAGCCGGTTCGGGCCTTCGAGGGTCTTCCGGTCGGGTTCGAGCTTGATCCTCGTGTCGAAGTCCCACCCGATCAGGAGGATCCGCCGCCGTGCCTGCAGCATCGCCGACTTGGCGTATCGGAAATAGTCGGCGGCGTCGACAATGCAGGCGAGGCGATCGGCACGATCGACCCGCCAGCACGTCTCACCCGGGACGGCAATCCGCTCTCCCATGGCCGACACGCTACCCGGGGATACCGCCGTTTCCGCCGCGACGGACGGGATACCGAGCGGGTGTGACCCTTGTCTCCGATTCCCGACTGTCTCCGATTCCCGACTGTCTCCGATTCCCGACTGTCTCCGCTTCCCGACTGTCTCCACTTCCGGCGACGTCCCGTTCCGACCGACCGTTTCTTTTTTCGAACGAATAACAAAGAATTCCGCGAGGCACGACGACGAGGCGATATCCGCGACAGTTGTCGCGGATATCGCCTCGGTCGGACGGAAGGCGACGCTTCCGGCTCAGTGCGCCTTGTTGTAAGCCTCGATGATTTCGGCGGAGATACGGCCTCGGGCCGAGACGGGCATGTCGTTGTTGCGGGCCCATTCCCGAATTTCCGCGGTACGTTCCCGGTCCGTGCCGCCGCGAGAAGACTTGCGGGGAGCGGGCGCGGTGGGCACGACCTTCGCGCGCTTACGGCCACCCACCTTGCGGGCATGAGTGACCCAGAACTCCAATTCCTCCCGGAGCTTGGCCGCGTTGTCTTCCGACAGATCGATCTCGTAGGTGACTCCGTCGAGCCCGAATTCCACGGACTCGTCCGCCGCCGTCTCCCCGTCCACGTCGTCGATCAGGGTAACGGTGACCTTCTTTGCCATGTGCTGCAAATCCTCTCGAATGAAGAAGCGCGGCCCCCCGCGGTACGAGACAACAATACCCGGGAATCAATTCATGGCAATACGGAAAACGAATGCGATCAATTACCTCGCCGGGCGAACAATTGGGAACAGGATTGTTTCCCGGATTCCGAGGCCCGTCAGCGCCATCAGCAAACGGTCGATTCCCATGCCGGTTCCGGTCGTCGGAGGCATACCCTGTTCCATCGCCGCGAGGAAGTCCTCGTCGAGAACCATCGCCTCGTCGTCACCGGCCGAGGCGAGCCGCGCCTGGTCGACGAACCGCTCCCGCTGGATCACGGGGTCGACGAGTTCCGAGTAACCGGTGGCGAGTTCGAAACCGCGCACGTACAGATCCCACTTCTCGGTCACGCCGTTCTTGCTGCGGTGCTGCCGCGTGAGGGGCGAGGTCTCGACGGGGTAGTCCCGCACGAACGTCGGCTCGTGCAACTGGTCGCCGCACTGGTGCTCCCACAACTCCTCGACGAGCTTTCCGTGGCCCCAGCCCTTGCCTTCCGGGACCTCGAGACCCACCCGATCGGCGAGGGCGTGCAGCTCCTCCAGCGACGTGTCGGGCGTGACCTCGGTTCCGATGGCCGCCGACAGCGACGGGTACATCTCCATCGTCTTCCACTCGCCGCCGAGGTCGTATTCGGTGCCGTCGGCGAGGGTGACGACGTGGGTGCCGAACACCGCCATCGCCACCTCCTGGATGAGTTCCCGGGTCATCGTCGCCGAATCGTCGTACGTGCCGTACGCCTCGTACGTCTCGAGCATCGCGAATTCGGGCGAGTGCGTGGAGTCGGCACCCTCGTTGCGGAAGTTTCGGTTGATCTCGAAGACCTTCTCGATGCCGCCCACCACGCAGCGCTTGAGGAACAGCTCCGGCGCGATGCGCAGATACAGATCCATGTCGAGGGCGTTCGAATGGGTGACGAACGGACGGGCCGTCGCGCCGCCGTGCAGGGTCTGCAGCATCGGGGTCTCGACCTCGAGGAAGCCGCGCCGCTCGAGCGCGTTGCGCAACTCGCGCACCACCGCGACACGCATGCGGGCGTTGGCGCGGGCCTCGGGACGCACGATCAGGTCGGCGTAGCGCTGCCGGACCCGGGTCTCCTCGTTCATCTCCTTGTGCGCCACCGGCAGCGGCCGCAGGGCCTTGGCGGCCATCTGCCACGAGTCCGCCATGACGCTGAGCTCGCCGCGCCGAGAGCTGATCACCTCGCCGTGCACGAACACGAAGTCGCCCAGGTCCACGTCGTGCTTCCACGCCGCAAGGGACTCCTCGCCGACGCCGTTGAGGCTGATCATCGCCTGCAACTGGGTGCCGTCGCCCTCCTGCAACGTGGCGAAGCACAGCTTGCCCGTGTTGCGGAAGAAGATGACCCGGCCCGCGACGCCGACCTGTTCCCCGGTCGTCGTGTCGGGCTCGAGGTCCGGATACTTCTCCCGGATCTCCGCGAGGGTGTGAGTGCGGGGCACGACGACGGGGTACGCGTCCTTGCCCTGCGCCAGGATCCGTTCGCGCTTCTCGCGGCGGATGCGGATCTGCTCGGGGGTGTCGTCGGACTGCTGAACGGGTGCATCACTCACGGGTGACCAGACTATCGGACCGCCTCGAGCGCCTGCGCAGGACCAGCGCCTGCGCAGGGCCGCGGTGCCCGGGGCGCCGGCGCCCGCCGGGTCAGTGCGCGGTCACGCGCGCCACGTCGTCCTCGACGTGCGGGGCCGCGGCGATCGCATCGGTCGCCCCGGCCGCCGCGAGGGCCGCGTACCCGCCGACGAGGCCGGTGACGCGGCGCAGCCCGAGCGCCTGCAGCGCGGCGACGACGGCGTCGGTCTCCGCGCCGGAGGCCGAGACCACGACCCACTCGACGTCGCGGTCGACGGCCACCGCCAGACGCTCGTCGCTGGTGGGATGCAGGCGCCGGGGCAGCAGCTCGGCGGAGATGGCCAGCGCCCCGGGCAGGGTGCCCTGGACGGCGCGTTCGGCGTGGGTGCGGATGTCGACGACCACCGCGCCGCGCGCGACGGTCGCGGCCAGCCCGGCCGGATAGGTGCGCTCGGTGGTGAGCGGGAGAGTGTGAACGGGTGCGGCGACGAAGGATGCAGCAAGCGCAGTGCGCATGAGGGTGACTCCAGGTATGGGTGAACGATCGAGGCGGACGTCAGCCTCGACAACACTCCTGGGCGCTCATGCAGCGGATCACGGCGACTATTCTTGCACAGGATCGCGGCGGGCGGAACCCACGGCGGCAGATCGAGCGCCGCGCCGTGCGAGATTGCGCTCGTACACCAGGCGCAGGCCCTCCAGCGTCAGGTCCGGTTCGTGGTGCTCGAGCGTCTCGGACTCCGGCATGATCAACGGCGCACGGTCGCCGGTCCCGATGACCGCGACGTCGTCACCCTCGAATCCGCGCTGCTCGGCACGCACCAGGCGCACCAGCCCGTCGACCATCCCGGCGAATCCGAAAACCGCACCGGACTGCATGCATTCGACGGTGTTCTTGCCGACCACGGCGCGCGGGCGCAGCAGTTCCACCTTGCGCAGCGCCGCGGACTGGGAGGCCAGCGCGTCCATCGACACCTCGATGCCGGGGGCGATGATGCCGCCGAGGAACTCGCCCTTCGCCGAGACCACGTCCACGCACGTGGACGTCCCGAAGTCGACCACGATGCACGGCCGGTCGTAGAAGTGATGTGCCGCAAGGCTGTTGACGATGCGATCGGCGCCGACCTCCTTGGGGTTGTCGACGAGCAGCGGCACCCCGGTGCGCACACCCGGCTCGACGACCACGTGCGGCACGTGTTCCCAGTAGCGGCCCAGCATCACCCGGATCTCGCGCAGCACCGACGGCACCGTGGACAACGCGGTCACGCCGGTGATCTGGTCGGCGTACCCGCCGAGCAGACCACGGAAGATGAGCGCGAGCTCGTCGGCGGTCATGCGCGGATCGGTGCGCATCCGCCAGTCCCGCAACAGCTTCGCGTGCGAGCCGCTGCCGGTGAACAGGCCCAGGACGACGTTCGTGTTCCGGACGTCGACAGCGAGGAGCACTGCTACACCAACGAACCGGAGTCGAGAGTGGCGAGCATGCGCGGGGTGATCAGGCCGGAACCCTCCGGCGCGTGCGCCGGATCGTTGCCGAGTTCGACCTGCCGGTTGTCCGCGTCGACGAACACCACGCGCGGGTCGTAGTCGCGGCACTCCTGCTCGTTCATCACGCCGTAGGCGATGAGGATGACGAGATCACCGGGACTCACGAGACGCGCTGCCGCACCGTTGATCCCGATGATGCCGGAGCCGCGCTCGCCCGCGATGACATAGGTTTCGAGACGGTTGCCGTTGTCGATGTCGACGATGGCGACCTGCTCGCCCTCGAGCAGGTCGGCGGCGTCCATCAGGTCCTGGTCGACGGTTACCGAACCCACGTAGTGCAGATCGGCGTGGGTCACCGTGGCGCGGTGGATCTTCGACTTCATCATCGTGCGGAACATGGTGTCTCCTCAGCTTTTTCGGGCCGGTCGCGCTATCGGCGAGTGAGCAGGTCGTCGGGGGTGGACGCGTCGACCGGGCCGGTCTCGCGTTCGAGGAATCCGGTGCCGATCGCGACACCGACGTTGTCGATGAGCCGGGTGGTGCCGATCCGCGCGGCGATCAGCAGCCGGCCGTCGCCGCGTTCCGGCGCGGGCCCGAGGTCCACGCCGCGCAGCTCGAGGTAGTCCAGCTCCACCTCGGGCGCGGCGGCGAGCACCTCGCGCGCGGTGGTGAGCACCGCCTCGGGACCGCCGGCGGCGGCGTGCGCCCCGGCGACCAGCGCCGCGGACAGCACGGTGGCGACCCGGCGCTGTTCCGGATCCAGGTAGCGGTTGCGTGAGGACAGCGCCAGCCCGTCCTGCTCACGCACCGTGGGCACGCCCACGATGCGGACGTCGAAGTTGAGGTCCTCCACCATCTGCCGGATCAGGGCGAGCTGCTGGTAGTCCTTCTCGCCGAAGAAGGCGACATTGGGGGCGACGATCTGCAGCAGCTTCGCCACCACCGTGAGCATCCCCGCGAAATGCGTCGGGCGGCTGCCACCCTCGAGCTCCGCCCCCAACGGCCCCGGGTGGATCACGGTCCGCCGGCCCTTCGGGTACATCGCGGACACCGACGGCACGAACGCCAGCTCGACGCCGGCCTCCCGCAGCAGCTCCAGGTCGGCGTCGAGGGTGCGCGGGTAGGCGTCGAGATCCTCACCGGCCCCGAACTGCAACGGATTGACGAAGACGGACACCACCACCACGGCACCGGTGAGCTTCGCCTGCCGCACGAGCTCCAGGTGACCGGCGTGCAGGGCGCCCATCGTCGGCACGAGGGCGACCGTGCGGCCGACACCACGCAGCGCCTTGGTGACCTTGGTCAGGGCGGCGGGGTCGTGGTGCACGGTCAGTTCGCCGCGCACGTAGCCGCCCTGTTGCGATTCACTCACCGTGATCAGCCCCTTCGAGGATCTCCATCAGTTCGGGTTTCGCTCCGGCGCGCTGCGCGGATCGCAGGGACATCGCGCGGTATCCGGCAGCGATCCGGGGATCGACCTCCCCGAGCACCCGCAGGTGCGTGGCCACGGCCTGTGCGTCGCCGCGGGCGACTGGTCCGGTCAGCGCGGACGGCCCGCGGCGCAACGCGTTGTCGAGGGCCGCCGACAACAGCGGCTGCAGCACCCGCTCGGCGACACCGCCGGGCGCGTCGTCGACGAGTTGCTGGCCGAGCAGTTCGTCGCCCTCGAGCGCCACCCGCAGCGCCTCCACCGCATCCACCACGAGGGTGACGAGGTGGTTGCTGCCGTGCGCGAGCGCGGCGTGGTACAGCGCGCGCCGCTCCTCGCGGACGCGCACCGGTTCGCCACCGATCTCGAGCACGAGGGACTGGGCGATCGCGTAGCCGATGTCGTCGGCGGCCGTGATGCCGAAGCACGCCGAGGCGAGCCGGGCAGTGTCCTCGTCGTGGCCGGTGAAGGTCATCGCCGGGTGGATGGCGAGCGGCACGATGCCCTGCTCGGTGAGCGGAGCGAGGATGCCGACGCCGTTCGCGCCGGACGTGTGGGCGACGATCGTGCCGCGCGAGACGGAGCCGGTGGCGGCGAGCCCGCGGACGAGCGAGCCGAGTTCCGAGTCCGGAACGGCGAGGAGCAGCAGGTCGCAGCGGGCGGCGACCTCGTCGACGGGGAGAACCTCGGTGTCCGGAAGCCGGGTGCGGGCGCGGTGCTTGGACAGTTCGGATACCGCGGAACAGGCCACGACCAGGTGGCCGACGCGTTCGAGTGCCGCGCCGATCGCCGTGCCCACCCGCCCGGCGGAAACGATTCCGACCGTCAGTCGTGCAGGCGCAGGCTCGTTTGTGATCCCGAAGGAGGTCACGGGAGTCCTCTCGTTCGTTCCAGTCCCGCTCGGCGGGTACCAGACGTTCCGACCGACAATAGCGCGGCCCGAGCAACCCCGGCCATGGCCGGGGAACGTGATCTGCGCCTCACCCGGCGCGGCGAACGCTCAGCGCTCGGCGGACAGGGCGGCGAGGATCTCCGCGACCGTGCGGCCCTGGCTGTGTGCCCCCTCGCCGCCGGCACCGTCCGGCCGCCGTCGCCGGGCGCGTCGGCCCGTGGGCTCGGCGTCGTCGTCCGCCTCGGGGGCCTCGGCCTGCTCCTCGGGTTCCTCCGGCTGCGACCCGGACTCGGCCCGGCCCTCCGGTTCGGCCGGTTCCTCCGGCTCGGTCCGGTCCCGCCGTTCCGTGTCCTCGGATCCGCCGGGAGCGGCCGTCGCGCCCGCCGGCCGGCGGGGCACGGCCGTCGTCGTGTCGCCGTCGGTGACCACCGTGGTCTCGGCGGTCACCGGCTCGTCGTCGGGCGAGGCGAAGAACGGGCCTGCCGGACGGGGCGCGGCCGTCACCCGGAAGTTCCCGCCGCCGAGCTCCTGCAGTTGTCCCCGGCCCGCCCACAACGCCGCGCGGTCCTCGGGCAGCCGGCCCTCGAAGAGCACCTCGAGGTTGCGGCGCAGGGCACCGAGCTCGGCGCGCAGGGCCGCCATCTGGTCGGCATCGATCCGCAGCTCCGACCTGACCTTCTCCTCGACGGTCAGCTCGTACTCCCGCCGCGCCGCGATCTCCCGTTCGAGCTGCAACTCGTACACGGTCTGCAGATCCCGGACCTTGGCACGGTCCAGCGCCGACTCGCGACGGTACTTCGTCATCGCGATCGCGCCGACGGTGGCGGCCCACAACGCGACGACCAGACCGACGCGCAGCAGCTGGACGCTGTCGCTGAAGACCAGGAACAGCGACGCGATCAACGCCAGGGCGAGCAGCGCCGCCACGATCACAGAACTCGCGCTGCGCCGTGACCGACGGCCCTTCCTCGTTCGCACCGGAGTCCCCATGCGTTCCAGACTACTGGGCGCGGCCGCCGGGTCCCGAGAGTCGAGCGCACAGGATTCGCCGCCCCGGTCAGGTCGCGGGCTCGTCCGGGTCTTCCGGTGTCCGGCAACAGTGTTCGAGCCACAGCGCGGCAGCCGCGAGCGCCACGCCGGCGAGCAGCCCGACGATCACCCCGGCACTGTCCTCGACTGCGGCCTGCAGCACCGGCCGCTGCGGAACCAGGTACAGCAGGAATCCTGCCCAAATGCCCGCGCTGGCCGCCCCGACCAGAGCCGACGCCTTCGCCAGCGCCACCGCGCGGGCCGCCGTGATGGGATGCAACTGGTGCGGCCCGTCGCCGATCTCGTGCTTGCCCACCCGGGAACGGATCATGAACGCCAGCACCACCTCGACGATCGCCACCGGGTACAGCGACGCCCCCGCGTAGACGGGGATCGGCGGCAACGTGCCGTACAGGCCGCGCGCCAGCAACCACGCCGCGACGGCGGCGAGCACCGCCAGCGCCAGCAGGTCCCGGATACGCGTCGCCTTCATCACCGCGGCGGCTCCAGCCGGTACTCGGTGCGGCGCACCCCTTCGCGTTCGTCGACGTCGAGAGCGGCGAGCCACTCCGTCAACGGTCGTCGCGTGCCGTCGACCGTCAGCGTCGCCTGAGGTTCGACGTCCCACCACGGGACGAGCACGAAGGCGCGCAGGTGGGCGCGCGGATGCGGCAGGGTCAGTTCGGCATCGTCGCTGAGAACCTCGCTGCCGTCCGAGTCGTGGCAGGTGACCACGTCGACGTCGAGGCTGCGCGGGCCCCACCGCTGCTCCCGGACCCGGTCGGCGGCGGCCTCGAGCTGCCGGCCCAGCTCGAGCCAGCCGCGGCAGTCCAGTGACGGGTCCTCCGCGACGACGACCGCGTTGAGGAAGTCCTGCTGCTCGACCCCGCCCCACGGCGCGGTCGAGTACACCGGCGACACGGCCACGATCCGGTCGGCGAGGGCCTCGGTGACCGAGCGCAGGTGCGCCGGCCGGTCCCCGATGTTCGACCCGATGGACAGCACCACCCGGCTCACGAGCCGCTCCGGGTGCGATCGACCACCACCGCTACGTCCGCGAAGGTCAGCGGGATCGGCGCCGACGGCTTGTGGACGGTGACCTCGACCCGGGTGACCCGCGGATCGGTGAGGACGTCGTCGGCGATCTCGCCGGCGACGGTCTCGATGAGGTCCCGCGACGGGCCCGCGACGATCGCGGCGGCCCGCTCGGCAAGGATGCCGTAGTGCAGGGTGTCGTCGAGGGCGTCGCTCGCCGCGGCCGGCGCGAGATCGAGCCACGCGACGATGTCGATCAGGAAGTCCTGACCGTCGCGCTTCTCGTGGTCGAACACGCCGTGGTGGCCGCGTACGCGCAGTCCGCGCAGTTCGATCCGGTCGCTCACGGTCCTCCCGCCGCACTGCCGCGCTGCCACGCGCCGACGACGGCGACGGCGTCGAGCGACGCCCGCACGTCGTGCACGCGCACCCCCCAGGCCCCGCGCTCCGCCGCGAGCGCCGACACGACCGCGGTGGCCACCTCGCGGCCGCCGGGTGGCCGGATCGTGCCGTCGGGGGCGGCGAGCAGGGACCCGAGGAACCGCTTGCGCGACGCGCCGATCAGCACCGGGTAGCCGAGCTCGGTCAGCTCGGGCAGCCGGTGCAGCAGTTCCCAGTTGTGGTCGGCGTCCTTCACGAAACCGAGTCCGGGATCGAGGATGATGTTCGCCGGCTCCACGCCTGCCGTGAGCGCGGCATCCACCTGCACCATCAGCTCATCGCGGACCTCCCGGACCACGTCGTCGTAGTGGGTGGACCCGCCGGCGTGCACGAAGCCGCCCGCGGGCCGCCAGTGCATGAGGATCCACGGCACGCCTGCCGACGCCACGACCGCGGCCATGCGGGAGTCGGCGCGCCCACCCGAGACGTCGTTGACGATGGTGACGCCGGCCTCGATCGCGGCCTCGGCCACGGACGCGCGCATGGTGTCGACGCTCGTGGGGATGCCGGCGGCGCTCAGGGCGGCGATGACCGGCGCGACGCGCCCGGCCTCGACCTCCGGGTCGACCCGGGCCGCTCCGGGACGGGTGGATTCGCCGCCGACGTCGACGATGTCCACGCCGAGGTCGCGCAGTTCCAGACCGTGCGCGATCGCCGCGTCGCGGTCGAGGTACCGGCCCCCGTCCGAGAACGAATCCCGGGTCACGTTCAGCACGCCCATCACCACCGGGCGCCCGGGGTTCGGGAGCGCGCTCACCGGCGGAGGATCAGATCCAGAGCCTCGGCGCGCGACGCCGAGTTGGACTGCAGCAGCCCCCGCACCGCCGAGGTGGTGGTGCTCGCCCCGGGCTTGCGGATGCCCCGCATGGCCATGCACAGATGCTCGGCCTCGACGACGACGATCACCCCGACCGGATCGAGCTTGCGCACGAGCGCATCCGCGATCTGACTGGTCAGCCGCTCCTGCACCTGCGGGCGCTTGGCGTACAGGTCCACCACCCGCGCCAGCTTCGACAACCCGGTCACCCGGCCGGTGCGGCCGGGAATGTAGCCCACGTGCGCGACCCCGTGGAACGAGACCAGGTGGTGCTCGCACGTGGAGTACATCGGGATGTCACGCACCAGGACGAGTTCCTGATGGCCCTCGTCGAAGGTCTTGTCGAGGACCGAGTCCGGATCGGTGTACAGGCCGGCGAACATCTCCCGGTACGCCCGCGCGACGCGGGCCGGGGTATCGAGCAGACCCTCGCGCTCGGGGTCCTCCCCCACCGCGATCAACAGTTCCCGCACGGCCGCCTCCGCGCGGGCCTGATCGAAGACCCGGCCCGATTCCCGGCTGCGCAGGACCTCGCCGTCACCGCCGATCGACGCGGAATCCGTCTCGGAATCCAGGTGATTCACCGACACCAGACCGTACCTCCACTCTCGTTGACTCGGGCTCAGCGCGGACCGGTCGGCCCCTCCCACGGCTGTGTCGGCGGTGGCTCGGGAGCCACGTTCCTACCGGCCTGCCGCTCGTCGTCGTCGGCCGGGCGCGCGGGCTGGGTCCATTGCGGATACCCAGGATAGGTGCTCTGCGGCGGCTGCTCGGACTCGGCCGGCGGCCAACCGGGTGCCGACCAGCCGGCCGGCGCGCCGTAGTCGGGCCGGGTCGCATGACGCGGCCCACCCGGGTGCGGCGGCTGCCCGAAGCCCGGCAGGGGCTCCGAGGCGGGCGCCGGCACCGGCGCCGGATGCCCGTTCGTCGGCGCCGCGGGCTGCGGCTGCGGCTGGGCGGGCTTGGTGAAGGACGGGCGCACCGCTTCCGGCGGCCACGGCTCGCCGCGTTCCTTCGCCAGCTCGGCCGGCGTCTTGATCGGGGGCTTGTCCGACGGCGTGCGTCCACCGAAGTCGTTGAACTCGGTGATCCGTGGCCGCTTCTCGACGGAGGCGAGGATCCGCTCGAGGTCCTTGCGGGTGAGGGTCTCGTGCTCGAGCAGCTCACCGGCGAGCAGGTCCAGCGCGTCGCGGTAGTCGTTGAGGATCGCCCACGCCTCGGTGTGCGCGGCCTCGATGAGGTTGCGTACCTCCTCGTCGATCTCGCGGGCCACCTCGTGCGAGTAGTCGGACTGCACGCCCATCGAGCGGCCGAGGAACGGATCGCCGTGTTCCTGCCCGTAGCGGACGGCGCCGAGGCGGGCGCTCATGCCGTACTCGGTGACCATCGCCCGGGCGATCTTGGTGGCCTGGTCGATGTCGGAGGAGGCACCCGTCGTCGGCTCGTGGAACACGAGTTCCTCGGCGGCGCGGCCACCCATGGCCATCACCAGGCGGGCGATCATCTCCGAGCGGGTCATCAGGCCCTTGTCGTCCTCGGGGACGGTCATCGCGTGACCACCGGTGCGGCCACGGGCGAGGATCGTCACCTTGTAGACCGGCTCGATGTCCGGCATCGCCCAGGCGGCGAGCGTGTGCCCGCCCTCGTGGTAGGCGGTGATCTTCTTCTCGTGCTCGCTGATGATGCGGCTCTTGCGCCGCGGGCCGCCGATCACGCGGTCCACCGACTCCTCGAGCGAGGCCTCGGTGATGACGGTGCCGTTCTCGCGCGCAGTGAGCAGCGCGGCCTCGTTCACGACGTTGGCCAGGTCGGCACCGGACATGCCGACCGTGCGCTTGGCCAGCCCCTCGAGGTCGGCGTTCTGGTCGAGCGGCTTGCCCTTGGAATGCACCTGCAGGATCGCCCGGCGCCCGGCGAGATCGGGATTGCTGACCGGGATCTGCCGGTCGAACCGGCCCGGACGCAGCAGGGCCGGATCCAGGATGTCGGGACGGTTGGTGGCGGCGATGAGGATGATGCCCTGCCGGTCCCCGAAGCCGTCCATCTCGACGAGCAGCTGGTTGAGCGTCTGCTCACGTTCGTCGTGGCCACCGCCGAGGCCGGCGCCACGCTGGCGGCCGACCGCGTCGATCTCGTCGACGAAGATGATGCACGGGCTGTTCTGCTTGGCCTGCTCGAACAGGTCGCGCACGCGGGACGCGCCGACACCGACGAACATCTCCACGAAGTCCGAACCGGAGATGGTGAAGAACGGGACACCGGCCTCGCCGGCGACCGCGCGGGCGAGCAGCGTCTTGCCCGTACCGGGAGGTCCGTACAGCAGCACGCCCTTCGGGATCTTCGCGCCGAGGGCCTGGTAGCGCGCCGGATTCTGGAGGAAGTCCTTGATCTCGTACAGCTCTTCGACCGCCTCGTCCGCACCGGCGACGTCGGCGAACGTGGTCTTGGGCATGTCCTTGGACAGCTGCTTGGCCTTGGACTTGCCGAAGCCCATCATGCCGCCGCGGCCACCGCCCTGCATGCGGCTCATCACGAAGAAGAACACCCCGAGCAGGATGATCATCGGGAGCACGAACAGCAGGATCGACGTCAGCCAGCTCTCCTGGGTGACGGTGGTGTCGAACTTCTCGAGGCCCGCGCCGGCGACCTTGTCGAAGATCTGCTCGGACGCCGACTCCGGGTACTTCGCGAGGATCTCGGTGTTGTCTCCGGTCGCCTCGTTGCCGCTCTTCAGCCACAGGCGGACCTGCTGCTCGCGGTCGTCGATCTGCGCCCGGCTGACGTTGTTCGCGTCGAGCTGGGCGATCGCGACAGACGTGTCCACCTTGGCGAAACCGCGGGTGTCGTCACCGAAGTAGCTGAAGGCGTAGATGACCAACAGGATGCCGGCGACGATCGCCAGATTACGGAACACTGTCTTGCGGTTCATACAGGTTCGGCCCGGCCGGCCGGTCCTTTCGATAGTGCGGTCATCATCGTGGTCGTCCCGAGGAGTCCGGCGACGAACCGGACACCGCAAGGTTACCGCGTGGACGCGCAGCGTTGCCCTCGCGCGGCCGCACGGTCCGAAGGATCAACGTCCGGGACCACCCGGGGGTTCCCGGTCGCGTCAGGTGCCTGCGGTCACGGGCCACGACGTGGTTATCATTTCGCATGGCCATGCAGGAGCCGGACGCTGCAACCGAGGCCGACCCGACCCGGATCACCGAGGCCGAGCCGACCCGAACGGCTGCGGCCGAGCCGACCCGAACGGCTGCGGCCGAGCCGACCCGCACGGCTGCGGCCGAGCCGACCCGCACGGTTGCGGCCGATCCCACCCGTACCGCACCTGTTGACCTCACGCGCACGGCCGATGCGACCACCGAGCCGACCCGCACGGCTGCGGCCGTCCTTCCTGGCGAGGCGACGACCGAGCCCTTCCCGGTCCGCGTCCCCGCCGGCATCGACGACGTCGAGGCCGGGAACCGGATCGACGACTTCGACCTGCTCACCAACCTCGGCCGCGGCGCCTTCGGCCGCGTGTTCCTCGCCCGGCAGCACTCGATGCAGCGGCTCGTCGCGGTGAAGATCTCCCCCGACCGCGGCACCGAGGCGCAGACCCTCGCCCAGCTCGACCACGACTACATCGTCCGCGTCTTCGACCAGCGGATCCTGCCGGAACACGGCCTGCGGCTGCTGTACATGCAGTATCTGCCGGGCGGGACGCTGCTGCGGGTGCTGCACCGGGTGCGCACCACCCCGCCGGAGCAGCGCAGCGGCCGCCTCCTGCTCGACGTCGTCGACGAGACCCTCGCCGAGAAGGGTGAGATCCGGCCCGCCGAGTCGACCGTGCGCAGCCGGCTCGAGAGCCTGACCTGGCCCGAGACCGTCGCGTGGCTCGGCCGCCGGCTCGCCTCCGCGCTGGACTACGCCGACCGGCGCGGCGTGCTCCACCGCGATGTCAAGCCGGCCAACGTCCTGCTCACCGCGGAGGGCGTGCCCAAGCTCGCCGACTTCAACATCAGCTTCGCCGAGTCCGTCGGCGGCACGTCCGCCGTGGCGTACCTCGGCGGGTCCCTGGCCTACATGTCGCCCGAACAACTCGAGGCGTGCCATCCCGGGCTGCCCGGCACCGCCGCGGACATGGACACCCGCAGCGACATCTACGCGCTCGGGGTGATGCTGTGGGAACTGCTCACCGGCGGCCGGCCCAACAGCGAGGACGATCTGGGCGCCGAGACCCTGCCCGCGCTCGAGACCATGCTCGCGCGGCGCCGCACGGGACTGACCGCGGCTGCACGCGAGCGGGTCCCGGCCGACTGCCCCCAGACCCTGCTCCGGGTGCTCGCGAAGTGCCTCGAGCCGGATCCGGCGGACCGGTGGGCGTCGGGCGCGGAGCTGGCCCAGCAGTTCGACCTATGCCTCGATCCGCGGGCCCGGGACCTCGTCGACCCGCCGCCGCACAGCTGGCGGGCCCGGCTGCGCCGCCCCGTGGTGCCGATCCTCACGGCCGCGATCGCGATCCCGAACGTGCTGGCCGCCCTGTACAACTACCAGCACAATGCGAACCTGATCGTCGACCGGCTCCCACCGGACACCCAGCGCGAGTTCGAACAGCTCGCGCTGATCATCAACGGGATCACCTTCCCCCTCGGCACGGTGATCATCGTGTACCTGTGCCGACGGCTGATCACCGTGCCGCGCGGCCTCCACCGCGGCCGCAGCTACAACGCGGTGGAACTCGCCCGGGCCCGGCACGACGCGCTGCTGATCAGCGACCGCGTCGCCGCGGTGGTGATGACCCTGTGGACGGTCGCGGGCATCGCGTTCCCCGTCGCGCTGCACTTCGTCGGCGGCAACATCGACGGCCCCTCGGCCGCGCACTTCCTCACGTCGATCCTGGTGTGCGGCGCGATCGCCGTCGCCTACCCGTTCTTCCTGGTCGCCTTCTACATGGTGCGATCGTTGTATCCGGCGTTCCTGCCGCACGGGGCGACCGACGCCACGGACGCCCGCGAACTCGAGGGGCTGCACCGGCGCAGTGTGCGTTACCTGGCGCTCGCGGCGGCCGTGCCGCTCGTCGGGGTCGCCGGCGTGACGTATCTCTCGCCCGAGGAGATCCAGCAGGTTCTCGTCGCGGTCCGGGTGCTGGCGGTGGGCAGCATCGCCGCGTTCGTGCTCGTGTACTGGTTGTTCCGCATCATGGAGGACGACCTGCGGGCACTGCAGCGCGGCATGGCCCCGACGCGGTCGACGCGCGATCCGGTGGGGCCGACCTCGGATCAGCCGGTGTAGACCTTCGGGTCGAGGGTGCCGATGTACGGCAGATCGCGGTAGCGCTCGTCGTAGTCGAGGCCGTAGCCGACGACGAACTCGTCCGGAATGTCGAATCCCACGTCGGCGACGTGGACGTCGACCTTCACGGCCTCCGGCTTGCGCAGCAACGTCACCACCTCGAGGGACGCCGGGTTGCGCGAGGAGAGGTTGCGCATGAGCCAGGACAGCGTCAGGCCGGAGTCGATGATGTCCTCGACGATCAGCACGTTCCGGCCGGCGATGTCCTTGTCGAGGTCCTTGAGGATGCGCACCACACCGGACGAGGACGTGGACGACCCGTACGAGCTGACCGCCATGAACTCCATCTGGGTGGGGATCGGCAGTGCCCGCGCGAAGTCGGTCATGAAGAAGATCGCGCCCTTGAGCACGCCGATGAGCAGCAGGTCACCCTCGGGTGCGCCCACCGGGTAGCGCGTGGCGATGGTCTCGGCCAGCTCCTTCGTGCGCTGCTTGATCTGGTCCTCGGAGATCAGTACCGACGCGATGTCGTTCTCGTACACCGGGTTCTTCCTGCCTTCCCTCAGTCGTCCGCGCCCTGTCGCCGGCCGACGAACTCGACGATCAGCCTGCCACGCCGACGCGTGACCACCAACCTGACGCCGGGCTCCGGCCCGCCGCCCACGGCCACCGCGCCCTGCCCGCGCCACCGGCCGATCAGCTCGTCGGCGGCCCGCAGGGTGCGGTCCGTCGGCGCCGACGCCCCCGAGTCGAGCAGCCATCGCCGCAGGACCCGCCGTCGCACCGCCACGGGAGTGCCGGCGAGGGCGTCCACGGCCAGGCCGGTCCCGGCCCGGGCCTCCGCGAGCAGTTGCAGGGCCAGTTCCTCCAATGCGTCCTCGTCCTCGCGCAACTGCCGGGCCGTGCGCGCCAGGGCCGACGCGACCCCACCCCCGAGCACCTCCTCGAGCAGCGGCAGCACCTCCTCACGCAGCCGCACCCGGGTGAAGCGCCGGTCGCTGTTGTGCGCGTCCTCGTAGGGCGCGTACCCCAGTTCCGCGCATGCCCGGCGGGTGACCTCGCGGCGCACCCCGAGCAGGGGGCGGCCCCACGGATCGTCGAACTCGCACATGCCGCGGAGGGACCGGGCACCGGAACCGCGGCCCAGCCCGAGCAGCACCGTCTCGGCCTGATCGTCGAGCGTGTGCCCGAGCAGCACGGGCAACCCCGCCCGGGCCTCGCCGAGCGCCCGGTAGCGGGCCGCGCGCGCTGCCGCCTCGAGTCCGCCGGGGCCGGTCACCGCGACGCGGACGACCTGCACCGATCCGCACCCGGCGGATCGCGCGAACTCCGCGGCCAGGGCGGCCACGTCGCCGGAGCCGGGTTGCAGGCCGTGGTCGACGACGACGGCCCGCACCGAATCCGCCTCCGCGACGGCGGCGGCGGTCAGGGCCGACGAGTCGGCGCCGCCGGACAGGCCGACCGCGACGGACCGGCCGTGGGCCGCGACCCACCGCCGCACGGCCAGGCGCACCTCGTGGAGGGCAGGGGTCTCGGGCAGGAGCGGCCGCTCGGACGACACCGTCAGCCCAGCACCCGCGCGATCCACGCGTGGGGGTCGTCGATCTCGGCGAGGGTCGGCATCGCGTCCGGACCGCTCCAGACGACGTTGAACCGGGCCATGCCCGCCCGCTCGACGACGGTGTCGACGAACTTCTTGCCCTGCACGTACTGGGCCATCTTGGCGTCCATCCCGAGCAGTGCGCGGATGATGCGGTGGACGGGGTTCACGGCCCGGCGCCGGCGGTTGTCGAACGCCCGGCGGATCTGCGCGACGGCGGGCACCACGGTGGGCCCGACCGCGTCCATCACATGGTCGGCGTGGCCTTCGAGCACGGTGCCGAGGGCCAGCATGCGGTCGAGTGCGGCGCGCTGGGGTTCGGACTGCACCGCTCGGACGAGACCGAGCACGCCGCGCTCGGCCATGGGTTTCTCCTCGCCCGGCCGGCGATCGCGCAGGACCCCGGTGATCCGGCCGGCCAGGTCGGTGAACGACTCTTCCGCGGTCCGGCCCAGCTCCGCCGCGGCCTCGCGCATCAGATCTGCCATCCACGGCGCCTCGGCGAACTGCACGCGGTGGGTGACCTCGTGCAGGCACACCCACAGCCGGAAGTCGGCGGTGGGCACCCGCAGCGCCCGCTCGACCGCGACGACGTTCGGCGCGACGAGCAGCAGCGACCGTGAGAACGGGTCGTACTGACCGAGCACGGCGGAGGAAAGGTACGCGAGCATCGCACCGGCCTGCACGCCGGCGGGCTTGCCGACCCAGCGGCCGTCGGCGGGCCCGGAACCGGTGAGGTCTGCCATCGACCTGGCGGCGGCGTGCACCCAGCCGGACCGGTCGACGACCGCGGCGGGCGGCACGTCCCGCCCGTCACCGAGGCCGGTCAGCTCCCGCACCGGCGGCTCGGCGCGGTCGGCGGCCGACGCCAGCTCGGCGGAGACGGTCTCGGCGGTGTAGCGCGACATCGCCGGGCCCGGTCGGGTCAGGCGCGCCCCGATCCCGGCCGCGAGCTTCCAGTCGATCGCGTCACCCAGCGTCCGGTCCTGGTCGGTCATCGGCATCCGCATCCTCGGAGGGTCGCCGCCACCGCGTCGAGGGCCGGCCGGCTCTCGCCCGGCGGACGGTCGTTGGACAACAGGGCGAACGTCAGCACCCGTCCGTCGCTGTCGACGACGAATCCGGTCAGGCCGCTCGCCTGTGACAGAGTGCCCGTCTTCGCGCGGACCCAACCCGCCCCGTCGCGATTGGTCGAGGCGTAGCGCTCGGAGAGGGTGCCGGTGGCGCCGGCGACGGGCAGGTAGTCCAGCATCGGGCGCAGCGACGCCTGTTCGGTTCCGGCGGCGGCGGCCATCACCCCGTCGAGCAGTTGCGCGGGAATCCGGTTGTCGACGGACAGCCCGCTCACGTCGTGGAGGGTGAGCCCGGTCAGGTCGAATCCGGCCTCGCGCAGGACCGCGGAGACGCTGTCGACCGCGCCGCGGAACGACGGCTCGGCGCCCTCGGCCGCGGCGATCTCGCGGCCGACGGCCTCGGCGAGGACATTGTCGGAGTAGCCCATCATCTGCCCGAGCCGGTCGCGCAGCGGCGCCGACTGGACCGCGGCCAGCGGGGCTGCTCCGGGCCGGGCGGTGCCGGCGGCGACCCGGGCGGGGTCGGCGCCGAGTGCTGCGGCGAGGGCCCGACCGGCGTCGAGGGCGGGGGTGGGCGTGCGCGGCGACTCGTCCTCGAGCGGGTTCAGGCGGCCGCCGTCGAGCATCACCGGTTCGATCGGGGCCACGGAACCGCCGGCGATGTCGGCCGGGAACCAGCCGGGGGCCAGAGGGTCGCCGGCGTAGGCACCGGCGTCGACGAGCACCGTGTCGACGACGGTGCCGCTCCGCTGGATCTGCTGCACCAGGTCGGCGATGCGCGGGGCGCCGGCGTAGAAGCCGGATTCGCCGACGGGCCGGGCGGTGAGGGTGGGATCGCCGCCGGCGACGAGCACGATCTCCCCCGGCCGGCCACCCTCGACGACCTTGGTGGTGACGCGGTGTTCGGCCGGCAGGGCGAGCAGCGCCGCAGCGGCGGTGAGGACCTTCGTCGTCGACGCCGGAATCATCGGCCGGGCGGGATCCTTCGACCACAGCACGGTGCCCGTGGCGGCGTCGGTGATCGAGCCGGTGAAGTTGCCGAGTCCCGCGTTCCCCAGCGCCGGTGCGAGCGTGGCCGCCAGCGCGGGAGCGGTGGGGGCGAGCGCGTCGGCGGGTACCGGCGCCACCTGCGGGGTTGCGGTGACGGGCGCCGGCGCGGGCGCTATCGCGGCGGCGGCCTCCCCGCTGCGGACGTCGGAGAGCGCGAAGGCTCCCCCCACGAGCAGCGCGACGGTTCCCGCTCCCCAGATGGTGAACAGGATCCGGAGGTTCCGGCGGCGCCGTCCCGCCAGTGTGCCCAGCTTCTTCTTGCCCTGCCCCGCCAACACGCCTCCGCTGTGTCGAATCCCGCGGCGTCCGCTCCGGCGAAACCCGCGCCCTGGTGGCCGCCCCGCTGGTCCGGCACCTGCGCCACCAGCCTAGCGCCGACCCGTTATCCTCTGTGCGGACCATCACCGCAGATACGGCAGTCGTATCGACTTACAAGTGAGGACACGGCGTGGAGTTCGAGGTCACCATCGAGATCCCCAAGGGACAGCGCAACAAGTACGAGGTCGATCACGAAACCGGCCGTGTGAAGCTGGACCGCTACCTCTACACCTCGTTCGGCTACCCCGCCGACTACGGCTACATCGAGAACACCCTCGGCGAGGACGGCGACCCGCTGGACTGCATGGTGCTGCTGCCCGAGTCGGTGTTCCCCGGCGTCATCGTCGAGGCCCGCCCGGTGGGCATGTTCAAGATGGTCGACGAGGCCGGGGGCGACGACAAGGTCCTCGCCGTGCCCGCGGGCGATCCGCGCTGGGACCACGTCAAGGACATCAGCGACGTCTCGCAGTTCGAACTGGACGCCATCAAGCACTTCTTCGTGCACTACAAGGACCTCGAGCCGGGCAAGCACGTCGAGGCCGCGGACTGGGTCGGCCGCGCCGAGGCCGAGGCCGAGGTCTCCGCGTCGATCGAGCGCCTGAAGGCCGACGGCGGGCACTGACACCACGCATCGTTCGGGCTCCGCGGCCGCCGGCTGCGGAGCCCGAACGCGTTCTCACACGCCCTGCTCGATCGCGTCCCGGACCTCGGCGAGCCGATCGAGCAGGCGCGGGCGGAGCCGGGCGTCCACCCGCGCCGACCACGACTGCAGCGGGCGCGGCAACCGCATGACGAAGTGCTGCCGCAGGAGACATCCCCCCGGGGTGGACTCGATCCGGTAGTCGAGGTGACCGGTGAACCAGGCGCTCCGGAAGTCCATCCCGAGCAGCTCCGGCTCCTCGATCGCGGTCACGACGCTGTCGACGGACATCCACCAGCCCGGCGCGAGCCGCACCCGCTCGTGCCACCGGGTGCCCTCGGCGGTCGGACCGAGTGGAGATTTGCTCATCCGGACGCCCGTGCGCGCCGGTGCACCCACGTGTTCCTGAACGTCGGCGAGCAGCGCGAACGCCGCACCGGGCGGTCGGCGCACCGGGATCATGAGCCGGAAATCCATTGTGGCCCCATGACTTTCGTCGACAGGCGGCGGCCCGCCCCGGCGCCGTCGGGCATGCCGCTCGGCCCGGTCCCGGATGCCGAGCAGCATCCGCCGGGACATCACGAAGTCCCCCGCGTCCATGAGGGCGGCCCAGCCGACAGCGAACGGCGACGGAGGGATGCGGAATCGCACGCGATGCACCAGCCGGCTACGGCCGGGACCGTCCGGGCGCAGCACCAGCGCGGCGGTGACCGTGCCACCGTCGTGCGAGTGGGCATACACGAGCGAACGTCCGGGGTCGATCGACCCCACCCGGAAGGCGGCCGGAGAACCCGCGACGAGCCGGACGGGGTCGCCGACCTCGAGCCGCTGCAGTTCGGGCCGGATCTCGCCGGCGCTCGGCTTCCCGCCGTTGTCGACGAGGTCGTAGCTGTACCAGCCGGCACGGTCCCCCGCCCCCATCTGGACCAGCCAGGGCCACACGTCCTCGGGGTCGGCCGCGATCGACACCGCACGGGTCGCCGACCAGTGCGGACCGGGCACGATCTCATCACCCGGAACCCGCTGAGCCACTTCGGTCCTGGTCGCACCCCAGCGCAGCTGCCACGGCCGATAGACCGCCGGATACAACAGTGGGACGACCGGCACCAGCCGGCCGCCCCACGTCAGGGCCGGATGCCGTCGCACCCGTCCATCCTCTACCGCCCCCGGAACTCCGGGGGCCGCTTCTCGAAGACTGCCGTGATGGCCTCGGTCAGGTCCTCCGACGGCAGGAACGCCGCGTTCCAGGCCGCCACGTAGCGCAGGCTGTCGTCGACGCGCGCCGAGCGGCTGTGGTCGAGGACGTCCTTGATGCCGTGCACGACCAGCGGCGGGTTCGCCGCGATCTCGGCGGCGGTGGCCTGCGCGGCCGCCAGAACGGCGTCGGCGTCGGCGAAGACGTCGTTGACCAGACCGATCTTCTCCGCACGTGCCGCGTCGATGTCCTTGCCGGTGAGGGCGAGTTCGCGCAGGTGCCCGTCGCCGATGATCAGCGGCAGGCGGGCGAGGCTACCCACGTCGGCGACCATCCCGACCTTGACCTCGCGGACGCTGAACTTCGCGTCGGCACTGGCGTAGCGGATGTCGGCCGCCGAGATCAGGTCCACGCCGCCGCCGATGCACCAGCCCTGCACGGCCGCGACGACCGGCTTGCGGCAGTCCGCGACCGCGGTGATCGCCGCCTGCATCCGCTTGACCATCTCGTGGAACTCGGTGCGCGGGGCGGCCAGCGCCTTGTCGGCGAGGACCTTGCCCAGGTCGCCGCTCATGGCGGGCAGGTCGAGGCCGAAGGAGAAGTGCTTGCCGGCGCCGGCGAGCACGACGGCGCGCACGTCCGGATCGGCGTCGAGCTCGCCGAACAGCACGGGCAGCTCGGTCCAGAAGTCGGGACCCATCGCGTTGCCCTTGCCGGGCCCGACCAGCGTGACGCGGGCGACGTGGTCGGCGACGTCGACGGTGAACGCTTTCCAGCGGGAATCTGCAGTCATTACTCAACAGTAATGTCTGCGCTTCGGACGGCCGACGAGGGCCGCTCGTTACAGCCTCGAAAATTCCCTGCTACCCCACTGGTGACCGCCGCGAACCGGACGGATCCTGAGGACACGAACGGTCCGACTCGCAAAGGAGCGACTGCCATGTTGATGCATCAGGGCATCGGTCTGGGCGCCTTCAATGCCCTGTCCCGGCGGGGCGCCACCCACGCGCTGTACGAGTGTTGCGCGTCGCTGACCTGGGCCCAGTCGGTGGCGGCCGGGCGGCCCTACGCGAGCTACTCGGAACTGTTCGCCCGAGCCGACGCCGCCCTGTTCTCGCTGGGCGACGCGGAGATCGCGGAGGCCCTCGACTGCCACCCGGTGGTGGGACGCCGGCGCGGCAGCACCGCCTCGCGGCTCGAGCAGTGCTCGCTGTGGGACGAGGACGAGGCGTTGATGACCGCGATCACAGCCGCGGCGGCCGCCTACGAGGAGCGCTTCGGCTACCGCTACCTGTGGTGCCCCCAGGGACGCGGGCCGGGGGAACTGCTGACGGATCTTCACCACCGCCTCGCGCACGAACCCGAGGCGGAGCGCAAAGCGTGCACGGAGGAACTGGCCAAGATCACCCGTACCCGGCTCGAGCGCATGCTCGGACCGGAGGACGGCTTTCCCCTGTATTGACCGCCGACTGCGGGCAGCCCTGTCGATCGGGGCCACGGACGGCGGTGGGCTCCTAGGCTGGAACCATGTCCGGGACACTGCATCCGAATGCCGCTCGGGTGGCCGACACGCTCATCGCGCGCGGTCATCACGGGCTGATCACAACCCAGCCGGAGTCGGTGCACACCGCGGAGCAGGCGGCGGCCGCACTCGGGGTCGACGTGGGTGCGATCGTCAAGTCGCTGGTGTTCCTGCTCGACGACGAACCGGTGCTGCTGCTGGTCTCGGGTGCGCATCGGGTGAACCCGGAACGGACGGGCAAACGCCTCGGTGGTGCGCTCGTTGCGGCGCCCCCGGACGTGGTCACCGAGGTCACCGGGCAGCCCGTCGGCGGGGTGGCACCGCTCGGGCATCCGACGAACCTGACCACGTACGTCGACACCGCCCTGGCCGCTTTCCCCGAGCTGTGGGCCTCCGGCGGGCATCCGCGCACGCTGTTCCGCACGACGTTCCGCGAGCTGATGCGCATCACGGCGGCCGTCGACGTCGACGTCGACTAGACCTGCCGGCTCGACCGGCGGGCAGTGCCTGTCCGGCGGTCCGCCCGGGAATCGGTCAGCTGCACTGCGCGGCGCCGGCGGTGGACTCCACCAGGCCCGGACGGGTCTCGGGCGACGGTCCCCACAGGCCGTCGGTCTTGGCGTAGGTCCAGCCGGGACCGGCGTCGACGAGCCCGCGCAGCGCGTCGAGCAGGCGGTCCACGTCGGCGGACGAACTGCCGAGCCCCAGGGAGGCGCGCACCGCACCGCCGGGCAGGCCGACCCGCGCGAGCAGCGGGTGTGCGCAGAACCGGCCGTCGCGCACACCGATTCCGTGCTCGGCGGACAGGTACGACGCTACCTCGCCGGGTTCGAATCCGGAGACCGTGAAGGTGACGATGCCGACCGAGTCCGGCGAGTCGCTCCACAGCCGCAGGATCTCCACGCCGTCGAGGTCGCGCAGCCCGCCGAGGAGGCGCCGGCACAGCGCCTCCTCGTGCTCGGCGACGGCGTCGGCGTCGAAACCGGCGAGCGCGTCGCACGCCGCGGCGAGGGCCGCGACGCCGAGCACGTTCGGCGTGCCGGCCTCGTGCCGCGCCGGGGCGCACGCCCATTCGGTGTGACCGAGACGCACTTCGCGGACCGCACCGCCCCCTGCGAGATACGGTTCCGCGACGTCGAGCCAGTCCCGGCGTCCGACCAGAGCGCCGGCACCGAACGGGGCGTAGAGCTTGTGACCCGAGAACGCGAGGTAGTCGACGCCGAGAGCGGTGAGGTCGATCCGCCGGTGCGGCACCAATTGCGCTCCGTCGACGAGGATCCGGGCGCCGCAGGCGTGCGCCACGTCGGCGAGTTCGGCGATCGGGAGGACCTCGCCGGTCACGTTGGAGGCGCCGGTGACGGCGAGCAGCGCGGCGGGCTTGCTGCACAGCTCGGCGACGAGCCGGCGGACCGTCTCGGCGACGGTGTCCGCGGCCTCGACGACGCGGGCGTTCTTCCAGGGCAACAGGTTTGCGTGGTGCTCGACGTCGAGCACCACGACGTCGCCGGGTACGGCTCCGGCCAGGAGGTTGAGGGAGTCGGTGGTGTTGCGGGTGAACACCACCACCTGATCGTCTGCGGCGCACACGAATCGGGCCACCGACTCACGAGCCTGCTCGTAGCTCGAGGTGGAGATCCGGGAGGCGTAACCGGCACCGCGGTGCACACTGGCGTAGTACGGCAGGAGCTCGGCGATCCGCTCGGTGACCGCTTCGAGGGCGGGCGCGCTCGCCGCGTAGTCGAAGTTGGCGTAGGTGCAGGTACCACCCTGGACCAGGGGTACCTGCAGGTCACATCCGGTGACCCGGGCGAACGGGGCGATGCAGGTGTCGGCGGTCAGTACGGCAGCAGTCATGACGTTCCCTCGTCGTTCAGGGATTCGCCGGTGGTCGCCTCGTCGCCCGAGTGCGATCACGGTCCGAATCCGCGCTTGCCGTGTCCGGTGTGGAAACACGGCCTGGTCGTCACCCGGAGCACCCCACCGCGGAGGAGGGTTGCCGACCAGCTAGCCGGGGCTTGTCGCTGGTTCTCGTGACCTGCCGAAGAGGATTGCAGGAGCGCGCACGGATGTCAAACCGGAATCGCGGCGGCCGTCGTCCCGCAAACGGAAGTTTCAGGGAGATACGGTTTTTCGAGCGGAATCGGACGCCGCGCCGCGGAGCGCGACGTCGGGTCGAGCGGGAGATTCCACCGATGGAGTGGGCACCGACACACCCGATGTTCACCCTCCGTCCATCTGACCGTGAGATAACCGGACGAACGCATCACCAGGCCGAGAGAAGGACATGCGATTGCCTGCCCAGCCCACGACGGATCCGGATCGGTCGTATCGCATCCCCGAGGAGTTCGTTCGCTCCTCCCACGCCCCGGCCCCCCGCACCCTCGTCGACATCCTGCGGGCCACCGCCGACACCCACCCGGACGCCCCGGCCGTCGACGACGGCACCGTCACTCTCAGCTACACCGAACTCGTCGAAGAGGTCATCGCCTGCTCGTACCGGCTCGCCGACGCGGGAGTCGGCGCCGGTGACCGCGTCGGCGTGCGCATGCCGTCCGGCTCCAAGGACCTGTACGTGATGATCCTGGGCATCCTCGCGGCGGGCGCGGCCTACGTGCCGGTGGACGCGGACGACCCCGACGAACGCGCCGAACTCGTGTTCGGGGAGGCGATGGTCACCGCCGTCGTCACCGCCGACGGCATCGGCCCGGGCACCGCGCCGCCGTCGCCCGCGCCACAGCTGCGCGGCCCGCGCCTCGACGACGCCGCCTGGATCATCTTCACCTCCGGCTCCACCGGCACCCCCAAGGGCGTCGCGGTCAGCCATCGCAGCGCCGCCGCCTTCGTCGACGCCGAGGCCCGGCTGTTCCTGCGCGAGAACCCGATCGGGCCCGGCGACCGCGTACTGGCCGGACTGTCGGTCGCCTTCGACGCCTCCTGCGAGGAGATGTGGCTGGCGTGGCGGCACGGCGCGTGCCTCGTGCCGGCGCCCCGCTCGCTCGTGCGGTCCGGGATGGACCTCGGGCCGTGGCTGGTCTCCCGCGACATCAGCGTCGTCTCCACCGTCCCCACCCTCGCGGCGATGTGGCCCGCCGAGGCGCTCGAAGCGGTGCGGCTGTTGATCTTCGGTGGCGAGGCCTGCCCGCCGGACCTCGCCGAGCGACTGGCCGTGCCCGGTCGCGAGGTGTGGAACACCTACGGGCCGACCGAGGCCACCGTCGTCGCATGCGCGGCAACCATGGACGGCAAGGGCCCGATCCGCATCGGTCTGCCGCTCGACGGCTGGGACCTCGCCGTGGTGGACGCCGACGGCCGGCCCGTGCCCGAGGGCGGTACCGGCGAACTCGTCATCGGCGGCGTCGGACTGGCTCGCTACCTCGACCCGGCCAAGGACGCCGAGAAATACGCCCCCATGCCCACCCTCGGCTGGGACCGCGCGTACCGCAGCGGCGACCTGGTCACCCTCGACCGCAGGGGCCTGCTGTTCCAGGGACGCGCCGACGATCAGGTCAAGATCGGCGGTCGGCGCATCGAGCTCGGCGAGGTCGACAACGCTCTGCAGAACCTGCCCGGCGTCGCCGGCGGCGCGGCCGCCGTGCGCAAGACCGCGGCCGGGCACTCGATCCTCGTCGGGTACATCGCCAGCACCGACCCGGAGTTCGACCTCGCCTCCGCGCGCGACCTGCTCGGCGAGCAGTTGCCCGCGGCCCTGGTGCCGCGGCTGGCGCTGGTGGACGAGCTGCCCACCCGCACCTCCGGCAAGGTGGACCGCAACGCGCTGCCGTGGCCGCTACCCGGCGCCGAGGCCGACTCCGCCGAGGCCCTGGGTCTCGACCCGACCGCCGAGTGGGTCGCCGGACTGTGGGTGTCGATCCTCGGCACCCCGATCGAGAGCATCGACGACGACTTCTTCGAACTGGGCGGCGGCTCCCTCTCCGCGGCCCAGCTGGTGACCGCCCTGCGCGAGCGCTACCCCGCGATGACCGTCGCCGAACTGTACGACCATCCGCGGCTCGGCTCGCTGGCCGGGTACCTCGACGACCTCGCACCGTCCGCGGTGGTCGCGCCGCGGCAGGTGGCCCCCGTCCCACGCCGGACGCAGCTGCTGCAGCTGGCCATCACGGTGCCGCTCACCACCCTGACCGGACTGCAATGGGTGACATGGCTGGCGACGGCGAACAACGTCTTCGCGCTGTTCGTCGACCTGCCGTGGCTCGCGCCGGTGTCGTGGTGGTGGGTGGCGCTCGGCATCCTGCTGTTCCTGACCCCGCTCGGCCGGATGTCCGTCGCCGTCGCCGGGACGCGGCTGCTGCTGCGCAACCTGGAACCCGGCACCTATCCGAGGGGCGGCAGCGAACACCTGCGGCTGTGGACGGCGCTGCGGCTGTCGGAGGCCAGCGGCGCGGTGAACCTGTCCGGGGCGCCGTGGATGCTGTATTACGCCCGCGCCCTCGGCGCGAAGGTCGGTCAGGGCGTCGACCTGCACAGCCTGCCGCCGGTGACCGGCATGCTCGAACTCGGCGACGGCTGTTCCGTCGAACCCGAGGTCGACCTGTCCGGCCACTGGGTCGACGGCGACGAGGTCCACATCGGCACCATCCGGATCGGCGCCGGCGCCACCGTCGGTGCCCGCTCGACGCTCGCCCCGGGCGCCAAGATCGGCAAGAACGCCGAGGTCGAGGCCGGCTCCGCCGTCTTCGGCCGGGTCAAGGCCGGCCAGCACTGGGCGGGCTCCCCTGCGCGGAAGGTCGGCAAGGCCGTACATCCGTGGCCCGACGAGCCGCCGCGCCGCGCCGCGTGGTGGGTGCCGGTCTTCGGCCTCACGTCGGTGGCGCTGGCCTCGCTGCCGATCGTCTCGATCGCCGCCGGCCTCACGCTGGTCGGATGGTGGATCCGCGACACCGCCGACCTGACCGACGCGTTGCTCCGCAGCGCAGCGATCCTGCCGGTGGCCGCACTGTTGACCCTGTTCGTGTTCGCCGCGCTCACGGTGCTGTCGGTGCGCGCCCTGTCCCTCGGCATGATCGAGGGCCACCACCCCGTCCGCAGCCGCGTCGGCTGGCAGGTGTGGGCGACCGAGCGCCTGATGGACAGCTCGCGCACGTTCCTGTTCCCGCTCTACGCCTCGATGCTCACCCCCGGCTGGCTGCGGCTGCTCGGCGCCGACATCGGCAAGGACGTCGAAGCCTCCACCGTGCTGATGGTGCCCAAGTTCACCCGCGTCGCCGACGGCGCCTTCCTCGCCGACGACACCATGGTCGCCAGCTACGAACTCGGTGGCGGCTGGCTGTACATCTCCCGGGCCAAGGTCGGCAAGCGCGCGTTCCTCGGCAACTCGGGCATGGCCGCCCCCGGGCGCCGGGTGCCCAAGTACGGGCTCGTCGCCGTGCTCTCCGCTGCCCCGTCGAAGGCCAAGTCGGGTTCCTCGTGGCTGGGCAGCCCACCGGTGCGGCTGCGCCGCGCCGCGAACGACGGCGACTCGAGCCGCACGTTCGCGCCCCCGCTGCGGCTCCGGGTGGCACGCGGCTTCGTCGAGACCTTCCGCCTGCTCCCCATGATCGTCACGTTCGGCATCGGCCTCGGCGTCCTGTTCGCCCTGCAGGCGCTGGCCGGCGCGGCGGGATACGGCCCGGCCGCGGCGCTGAGCGGCCTCGTGCTCATCCTTGCCGGCGCCGTGGCCGGCATCGTGTCCGTGACCGCCAAGTGGGTGGCCGTCGGGCGCATCGGCCGCGAGGAGCACCCGCTGTGGAGCTGGTTCGTGTGGCGCAACGAGGTGGCCGACACGTTCGTCGAAACCGTCGCGGCGCCGTGGTTCGCCCGGCCCGCCACCGGAACGGCCGTGATGAACCTGTGGCTGCGGGGCCTGGGCGCGAAGATCGGCCGCGGGGTGTGGTGCGAGAGCTACTGGCTGCCGGAGGCCGACCTGGTGACCCTCGGCGACGGCGCGACGGTGGAACGCGGATGTGTTGTGCAAACGCACCTGTTCCATGATCGGATCATGTCCATGGACACCGTCACGCTCGGCGCCGGCGCCACCCTCGGCCCCCAGTGCGTCGCACTGCCCGCGGCCGGAATCGGAGCCGGCGCCACCGTCGGTCCCGCCTCGCTGGTGATGCGCGGCGACGTCGTTCCGGATTCGAGCAGATGGCAAGGCAATCCGATCGCACCGTGGTCACACCCGAGCGATTGGTCCCCGCAGTGAAGCCGGGGAACGACCCGAAGAAGTCGCGCGACAACGGCAGGACCGCGAAGCCGGACGCCCCGATCGATCCGTACCTGCCGCGGAGCGGCAACCGCGGGTACCGCGTGTCGCGGTACGAGCTCGACCTGACCTACCGGGTGGTGGCCAACCGGCTCACCGGCACGGCCACCGTCATCGCCACCACCACCGACGCACGCGGCAAGTTCGCGCTCGACCTCGCACCGACGATGCGGGTGACGAAACTGTCGGTCAACGGATCCCGGCCCGCCAAGTACGCCCAGCGCGACGGCAAGCTCGTCGTCACCCCGGCCCGGAAGATTCCCGTGGGCGGGGTCCTGACGATCGTCGTCCACTATCACGGAACACCGAAACCGATCCGCAGCCCCTGGGGCGAGGTCGGCTGGGAGGAACTCGAGGAGGGGTCGCTCGTCGCGAGTCAGCCCAACGGCGCCGCATCGTGGTTCCCCTGCGACGACCATCCCGGCGCCAAGGCCAGCTACCGGATCACGGTCACCGCCGACTCGCCCTTCCAGGTGATCGCGAACGGCACACTGGTGCGCAGGACGACGAGGGCCAGCCAGACCACCTGGGAGTACGAACAGCCGGAGCCGATGGCGACCTACCTGGCCACCGTGCAGATCGGAAACTACGAGACCCGCAGGGTGTCCGACGGGCCGGTGCCCCTCTACGCGGTGCATCCCCCGCGCCTGAAGGCGAACTTCGACCGGGACTTCGGCCGGCAACCACAGATGATGGACGTCTTCTCCCGGCTCTTCGGGCCCTACCCGTTCACGCACTACAGCGTCGTCGTCACCGCGGACGAGCTCGAGATCCCGATCGAGGCGCAGACCCTGTCGATCTTCGGCGCGAACCACTGCGACGGCAGCCGCGGCGAGGAGCGGCTCGTCGCGCACGAGCTCGCCCACCAGTGGTTCGGCAACAGCCTCACCCTGTCGCGGTGGCGCGACATCTGGCTGAACGAGGGCTTCGCCTGCTACGCGGAGTGGCTGTGGTCGGAGAACTCCGACGGCCCGTCGGCGCACACGATCGCCGCCGACGCGCACCGGGGGCTCGGCCGCAAACCCCAGGACCTCCTCCTCGGCGACCCGGGCCCGGAGCTGATGTTCGACGACCGCGTCTACAAGCGCGGCGCCCTGACCCTGCACGCGCTGCGCCTGCGCCTCGGCGACGAGAAGTTCTTCGCGTTGCTGCGGCAGTGGACCGCCGAGCACCGGCACGGGACCGTCACCACCGAGCAGTTCACCGATCTGGCGGCGCGGTTCGCGGATGCACCGCTGCGTCCGCTGTGGGACGCGTGGCTCGCCGAGAAGGCACTGCCGCCGATGCCCGAGCCGTGAGGCGTCAGGCCTGTGCTCGCTCCGGCAGGTGCGCCCGCCACTTGACCAGGACGAGCACCAGGCACGCGGCCGCCGCGACGGCGCCCACGACGAACATCGCCGGGTAGGTCAGGACCGGGTACGTCTGCGACAGGTACACCATGGCGGCGGGCACCGCGAAACCGAGATAGCTCAGCGAATAGAACACCGCGGTGAGCCCGGCGAGGTCGTCGGGGCCGGCGATGCGCTGCACCTCCTGCAGACCCGACACCAGTGCCATGCCGTAGCCGCACCCCAGGACGACCGCGGCCAGCAGCGCCAGCGGCACGGTCAGTGCCGCGGCCGCGACCGCCGCCGTGACCATCCCCACCACGAGCAGCGTCAGCGCCACCACCACGGCCCGGGCGTTGCGTGGGGTGTCGATCCGGCGGCCCAGCGACTGGATCGCGAAACCGGCACCGAGGGCCACGACGCACAGCAGTGCCGAGAACGCGACCGGCGCGTCGCCGCTGTGTCCGGTCATCAGCGCCGGAATGATCGCGTAGGCCGAACTCGCGGCACCGAACACCCAGGGGGCGACGGGGGCGATCACGAACAGGAAGCGGGCGTGCCCGGCCGCCGGGATCTTCAGATCCTCCCGCAGCGGAGTCCGTTCCACCTCCGGCTGCGCCGGCCGGGTCTCCGGCGTCCGGAGCAGCGCCGCACCGGCGCCGACGCTCAGCCCGATGTGCACGAGGTAGGTCAGGGCGCTCGGCATCGGCGCCCACTGCGCGAGGGCCCCCGCGACCCCGGCCCCGACCCCGAAGCCGGCGGTCAGGCTCATCGCGGCCCGTCGCGCACCGGCACCGGGAGTCGCGCGCGGATCCCAGCGCGGATCGGACAGTTCCTTCAGCCAGCTGCCGCCGACGGCCATGCCGAGACCGAGGGCGATCCCGCAGAGGATGCGACCGAGGATGAGCAGCGGCGCGGAGTCCGCCCCGAGGGCGAGCACCGCGGAACCGGCCAGGCCGACGAACGGCGCGGGCACCATGACCGGTCGCCGCCCGAGCCGGTCGGAGAGCGGGCCGCCGACGAGCAGGGCCGGCACGATGCCCAGGACGTACGCGAAGAGGAACAGGTCGACGACGACCGGCGCGAAACCGTGTTCGAGCCGGTACATCACGAGCAGCGGCGTGAACTCGTTGCCGCCCCAGGCGACGGTGAACATCGCGGCGGCCACGAGCAGCCACGTCCCGCGCGGGACCGTTTCCGTAAGTGTCGGCAGCCGACCGGGGTCGGTGGTAGTAGCGGTCACAGTCGTCCCCCTCCGAGTCCGTGCACCTCACGCATGTGCACCTGAAGCGCCTCGTCGAACGCGTCGGCATCCCCGGCGGCGACGAGATCCGCCAGGTGCGTGTGGTCGGCGATGATCTTCTGCAGCTGCGCCGGATCACGAGCGACCGAACGCGCCGTCATCCGTCGCTGGCGTTCACGCAGGCTTGCGTAGAAGTTGTCGAGGAGCGGATTGCCGCCCGCCGCGACGATGCTGCGGTGAAAGTCCGCGTCGGCGCCGCTGAAGGCGCCGACGTCCCCGCGCTCGGCCAGCTCCCGCTGGGTGTCCAGGCATTCGCGCAACGTGCGCTTGAGCCGTTCCCGCGCCTGCGGAGCCGACGCGACGGCGCGCACGGCGTGCGTTTCCAGCAGCCGTCGCGCATCGACGACGTGCTCGGCCTCCCCGTCCGCCACCGGGACGACGAGCGCGCCCCGCTTGGGGTACAGGCGCATCCAGCCCTCCGCCTCGAGCCGGAGGAAGGCCTCGCGCACCGGGGTGCGGCTGCACGACATCCGTGCGGCGATCTCCCCTTCGCTGATCAGATCCCCGCCGGGCAGCTCACCCGAGAGGATCAGCTCCTTGACCTCGCGGTAGGCCGCCTCGGCGGCTGAATACGACATAGACACAAGATGTATTTATACCGTAGGCCGACGGTGGGGCACCACGCGGCCCTGCCGGCTTGCCCAGGAGGGCAAGGTGAAAGGGAGCCATGACCGCGACCGCCTCGGGGAGCTCTTCGCGGCGGCGGCCTCGAATCCGGTGAACCCGTCCATCGCAACAGGAGAAAGCGGTCGTGGGGAGAGCGTCGAGGAGGTTCTGCGGGTCCGTCGCGACGCCCTACCTCGAGCACATGTCGGGCGCCGGAGCCACAATCGGGCTGGGCATTCGAGCGGTGCCGTAGAGAAGATCCGGCGAATGACGCGGCAGGAGCAGAGGAGTCCTCGAATGGCGAAGTACCTGATCTCGTTCCCTGGCGAGGCCATGGTGTTCCCCGAGGAGGACTTCGAGGCGGTGGTCGAAGCCTCCCATGCCGTCATCGACGAGGCCAAGGCGGCGGGCGTGTACGTCTTCGCCGGAGGGATCGATGAGGACGTAGACCCGGTGCTCGTGGCCGGTGACGGCACCGTCACCGAGGGCACGTACCCCGGCCACAAAGTGCCTAACGGCGGTTACACCGTTCTCGAGCTGCCCTCGCGGGAGGCGGCACTCGAGTGGGCCGCGAAGATCGCCGTCGCCTGCCGCTGCTCGCAAGAGGTCCGGCAGTTCCAGGACGACCCGGCCCGCTGACGAGGGCAACCCCAGCCGGAGCCGGTCGTGCGTCGCGCGCCCATAATGAAAGGCGTGCAGCAGCGCACAGGGCGGGTGACCCCGACCGGCGGCACCTCGCCGGCCGACCCGGCCACCGACGCGCCGACCAGCCCTACACCCTCAACTGCGAAGAGCAGCCGCCATACTCGGATGCATTGAAGGGAGCGTGATGAAACCACCGCCGACGTGGGGCGATCGGCTGCACGCGGTTGCGATGGGCAGCGTCGCCGGCGGCGTCGCGGCGTACTGGCTCGACTACTTCACTGCCGGACATGTCAGGTCGTCCGACGATGCCGCCTATATCGCGTTCGAGAACGCCTTTCCGGCCGCCGACGGACTGATGGCCGCGAGCTTCGCAACGAGTGCCTGGCACCTGACAAGGGGACGAGCGGTCGCCATCCCGCTCGGGATCGCGGCCGGCGGCGCGATGACATTCCTCGGGGCCATGGATACGCTGTGGAACCTCGAGCACGGCAGCTACCGGCACATGACTGCGGACATGGCGGTCGAGACCGGGATCAACATCATCTCGCTCGTGTTCGGGCCATGGACGGTTGCCCGGCTGTGGCGGCGGCGCGAGGCACTGGCAGGCTGATCGGACTGGAGAAGGTCGTCGACACGCTGCACCCGGGCAGGTAGCCGCCGGCGGTCTACGCGCCAACCCGCACCTCTCCCTGATCGACTCTCACCGACTGGGGCACCTATCGCCTGTGCTTCAGTAGGACTTGCGCCGCCACGGCTCGACGGTGAGGTGTCCTGCAACGATGACCATGGGTGCGCTCCACTCCTGTCGCCTTCGCCTCCAGCCCGCCGGGCTGTTCCGCTGAGATAGACCTCCAGGGCAGGAGAAATTCGTCGTTCAGCATCCCGAACCAGCCGGCGAACACCGACACACCGCGCACAGCGGCCCGTCCCCTCATCGAGTGGAACTCGAGGAGGCAATGCCCGTGGGCTACCAGCGGTACAACCTGGTGCCTGCACCGCAATGACCGACTCTCACACGAAACGGAGCAGTTCACGGGGCCCGGTCACGGCCGTGAACGCAGGTTTCCGGAAGGGAATGGCGACGCCCCGGAATAGACACGAAAAATGCCGGAAGCCCCCCAACGAGGTTGGGGGGCTTCCGGTAACGGGTGTTCGGCGGTGTCCTACTCTCCCACACCCTGTCGGGTGCAGTACCATCGGCGCTGGAGGGCTTAGCTTCCGGGTTCGGAATGGGACCGGGCGTTTCCCCTCCGCTATGGCCGCCGTAACTCTGCGAAACGACCCATACCCACTCGCTTCGCTCGTGAACGATCGAGTGAACGCTGTTCCCCCTTGTTCCGGGGGCTTCGCCTTCACTCGATTCACGAAAAGCGTGTGAATCGGGTGTGTTGTTTCAGATACCGCACAGTGGACGCGTAGCTTCTTTGTGGTAAGTCCTCGGCCTATTAGTACCGGTCACCTGCATGCGTTACCGCACTTCCAGTTCCGGCCTATCAACCCGGTGGTCTGCCGGGGGCCTTACCCCCTCGAGGGGGTGAGAAACCTCATCTTGGAACAGGCTTCCCGCTTAGATGCTTTCAGCGGTTATCCCTTCCGAACGTAGCCAACCAGCCGTGCCCCTGGCGGGACAACTGGCACACCAGAGGTTCGTCCGTCCCGGTCCTCTCGTACTAGGGACAGCCTTCCTCAAGTTTCTAACGCGCGCGGCGGATAGAGACCGAACTGTCTCACGACGTTCTAAACCCAGCTCGCGTGCCGCTTTAATGGGCGAACAGCCCAACCCTTGGGACCTACTCCAGCCCCAGGATGCGACGAGCCGACATCGAGGTGCCAAACCATCCCGTCGATATGGACTCTTGGGGAAGATCAGCCTGTTATCCCCGGGGTACCTTTTATCCGTTGAGCGACACCGCTTCCACATGCCGGTGCCGGATCACTAGTCCCGACTTTCGTCCCTGCTCGACCTGTCGGTCTCACAGTCAAGCTCCCTTGTGCACTTGCACTCGACACCTGATTGCCAACCAGGCTGAGGGAACCTTTGGGCGCCTCCGTTACATTTTGGGAGGCAACCGCCCCAGTTAAACTACCCACCAGGCACTGTCCCTGAACCCGATCAGGGTCCGAGGTTAGAGGTCCAATACGATCAGAGTGGTATTTCAACAACGACTCCACCCACACTGGCGTGCGGGCTTCCCAGTCTCCCACCTATCCTACACAAACCGAACCGAACACCAATACCAAGCTGTAGTGAAGGTCCCGGGGTCTTTTCGTCCTGCCGCGCGTAACGAGCATCTTTACTCGTAGTGCAATTTCGCCGAGTCTGTGGTTGAGACAGCAGAGAAGTCGTTACGCCATTCGTGCAGGTCGGAACTTACCCGACAAGGAATTTCGCTACCTTAGGATGGTTATAGTTACCACCGCCGTTTACTGGGGCTTAAATTCTCAGCTTCGCGGAGTGAACTCCGCTGACCGGTCCTCTTAACCTTCCAGCACCGGGCAGGCGTCAGTCCGTATACCTCGTCTTACGACTTCGCACGGACCTGTGTTTTTAGTAAACAGTCGCTTCTCTCTGGTCTCTGCGACCACCCCCGGCTCACGGAGCAAGTCCGGTCACCGGGACTGGTCCCCCTTCTCCCGAAGTTACGGGGGCATTTTGCCGAGTTCCTTAACCACAGTTCTCTCGATCGCCTCGGTATTCTCTACCTGACCACCTGTGTCGGTTTGGGGTACGGGCCGTGTGAAAGCTCGCTAGAGGCTTTTCTCGGCAGCATAGGATCATGGAATTCGCCTCATTCGGCTACGCATCACCTCTCAGGCTGTGTGCGACACGGATTTGCCTGTGTCACGCCCTACGGGCTTACACCGGTACAACCACTGACCGGCCCCACTACCTTCCTGCGTCACCCCATCGCTTGGCTACTACCACCGAAGGTCCCGTGCAGCAGGCTCTCGGCTCCCGAAGGAACTCGATCACCCTTTGGACGGTTAGTACCGATGATTCACCAGGGGCGCGTTCACACGGGTACGGGAATATCAACCCGTTGTCCATCGACTACGCCTGTCGGCCTCGCCTTAGGTCCCGACTCACCCTGGGCGGATTAACCTGGCCCAGGAACCCTTGGTCATTCGGCGGACGAGTTTCTCACTCGTCTTTCGCTACTCATGCCTGCATTCTCACTCGCGCAGCCTCCACACCTGGATCACTCCGGCGCTTCCCCGGCTGCACGACGCTCCCCTACCCACCCGCACCACTGCCGGACGATCCGTGGACCCTCCGGGGTGTTGTGCGAGTGCCGCGGCTTCGGCGGTGTACTTGAGCCCCGCTACATTGTCGGCGCAGAACCACTTGACCAGTGAGCTATTACGCACTCTTTCAAGGGTGGCTGCTTCTAAGCCAACCTCCTGGTTGTCTCAGCGATCCCACATCCTTTTCCACTTAGTACACGCTTAGGGGCCTTAGCCGGCGATCTGGGCTGTTTCCCTCTCGACTACGAAGCTTATCCCCCGCAGTCTCACTGCCGCGCTCTCACTCACCGGCATTCGGAGTTTGGCTGATTTCGGTAAGCTTGTGGGCCCCCTAGACCATCCAGTAGCTCTACCTCCGGTGAGAAACACGCGACGCTGCACCTAAATGCATTTCGGGGAGAACCAGCTATCACGGAGTTTGATTGGCCTTTCACCCCTACCCACAGCTCATCCCCTCAGTTTTCAACCTAAGTGGGTTCGGGCCTCCACGACGTCTTACCGTCGCTTCACCCTGGCCATGGGTAGATCACTCCGCTTCGGGTCTAGAACATGCCACTACAGACGCCCTGTTCGGACTCGCTTTCGCTACGACTACCCCACACGGGTTAACCTCGCGACATGCCACTAACTCGCAGGCTCATTCTTCAAAAGGCACGCCGTCACCCCCAGCAGACCAAACTGCTCGAAGGCTCCGACGGATTGTAAGCGCACGGTTTCAGGTACTATTTCACTCCCCTCCCGGGGTACTTTTCACCTTTCCCTCACGGTACTAGTCCGCTATCGGTCACCAGGGAGTATTCAGGCTTATCGGGTGGTCCCGACGGATTCACAGCAGATTTCACGGGCCCGCTGCTACTCGGGTACCCTCCACGAGAGCCGGCATGTTTTCGTCTACGGGATTCTCACCCTCTACGACAGGCCGTTCCAGACCATTTCGACTAACACACCGGTTTCTTACTCTCGCCCACCATGACAGTGATGGGAAGAAGGGCCCCACGACCCCACGAGTGCAACGCCTGCCAGCTCTCACACACCCGCGGTTTAGCCTCTTCCGTTTTCGCTCGCCACTACTCACGGAATCACATGTTGTTTTCTCTTCCTGTGGGTACTGAGATGTTTCACTTCCCCACGTTCCCTCCACACGCCCTATATATTCAGGCGCGGGTAACACGACATCACTCGTGCTGGGTTTCCCCATTCGGAAATCCTCGGATCACAGCTCGGTTGACAGCTCCCCGAGGCATATCGCAGCCTCCCACGTCCTTCATCGGCTCCTGGTGCCAAGGCATCCACCGTACGCTCATAAACACTTACAACAAAGATGCTCGCGTCCACTGTGCAGTTCTCAAACAACACACAACACCCACTACTCACCCCACCGACCGGCGGAAGCTTTGATGAGCATCGTCGCTGACAAAACACTCGCGTGTTCTCTCAGGACCCAACAGTGCACCGATATAACTCCTCGGATCCCGCACAGAAACGGGACCCGGACGAGAAGTAGCTGTCAGCGTTCCACCCATGAGCCACCGTGTCCCACATGCGGGGACAAACGGTCTCTGGCCGCACACGCGCCCCGACTGTTCGGGGTGTGTGGGCAGATGCTCCTTAGAAAGGAGGTGATCCAGCCGCACCTTCCGGTACGGCTACCTTGTTACGACTTCGTCCCAATCGCCGATCCCACCTTCGACGGCTCCCTCCCACGAGGGGTTAGGCCACCGGCTTCGGGTGTTACCGACTTTCATGACGTGACGGGCGGTGTGTACAAGGCCCGGGAACGTATTCACCGCAGCGTTGCTGATCTGCGATTACTAGCGACTCCGACTTCACGGGGTCGAGTTGCAGACCCCGATCCGAACTGAGACCGGCTTTAAGGGATTCGCTCCACCTCGCGGTATCGCAGCCCTCTGTACCGGCCATTGTAGCATGTGTGAAGCCCTGGACATAAGGGGCATGATGACTTGACGTCGTCCCCACCTTCCTCCGAGTTGACCCCGGCAGTCTCCTGCGAGTCCCCAACCGAATTGCTGGCAACACAGGACAAGGGTTGCGCTCGTTGCGGGACTTAACCCAACATCTCACGACACGAGCTGACGACAGCCATGCACCACCTGTACACCGACCACAAGGGAAACCCCATCTCTGGGGCGGTCCGGTGTATGTCAAACCCAGGTAAGGTTCTTCGCGTTGCATCGAATTAATCCACATGCTCCGCCGCTTGTGCGGGCCCCCGTCAATTCCTTTGAGTTTTAGCCTTGCGGCCGTACTCCCCAGGCGGGGCGCTTAATGCGTTAGCTACGGCACGGATCCCGTGGAAGGAAACCCACACCTAGCGCCCACCGTTTACGGCGTGGACTACCAGGGTATCTAATCCTGTTCGCTACCCACGCTTTCGCTCCTCAGCGTCAGTTACTGCCCAGAGACCCGCCTTCGCCACCGGTGTTCCTCCTGATATCTGCGCATTTCACCGCTACACCAGGAATTCCAGTCTCCCCTGCAGTACTCAAGTCTGCCCGTATCGCCTGCAAGCCCGCAGTTGAGCTGCGGGTTTTCACAGACGACGCGACAAACCGCCTACGAGCTCTTTACGCCCAGTAATTCCGGACAACGCTCGCACCCTACGTATTACCGCGGCTGCTGGCACGTAGTTGGCCGGTGCTTCTTCTGTACCTACCGTCACTCGCGCTTCGTCGGTACTGAAAGAGGTTTACAACCCGAAGGCCGTCATCCCTCACGCGGCGTCGCTGCATCAGGCTTGCGCCCATTGTGCAATATTCCCCACTGCTGCCTCCCGTAGGAGTCTGGGCCGTGTCTCAGTCCCAGTGTGGCCGGTCGCCCTCTCAGGCCGGCTACCCGTCGTCGCCTTGGTGGGCCGTTACCCCACCAACAAGCTGATAGGCCGCGGGCCCATCCTGCACCGGAAAACCTTTCCACCCCGGAACATGCATCCCGAGGTCCTATCCGGTATTAGACCCAGTTTCCCAGGCTTATCCCGAAGTGCAGGGCAGATCACCCACGTGTTACTCACCCGTTCGCCACTAATCCACCCAGCAAGCTGGGCTTCATCGTTCGACTTGCATGTGTTAAGCACGCCGCCAGCGTTCGTCCTGAGCCAGGATCAAACTCTCCGTTGAAGACTCACAATCAAACCCCGAAGGGCCGATCAGTCATAGACATCGAGCCAAATCACCAGCAAAAAACTCAAACCAGCAAAAAACACTGACCACCACAGACGGAAGAATGCGGCAGCCAGCAACAACCACCCCCCGAAAAGAGGGGCGGTCGCACCAAAAATATTTTGGCACTGACATTCATCGGCACACTGTTGAGTTCTCAAAGAACACGCACACACCATCACCCACGAACCGAGGTCCGCGGCGCTCCGGGGCAACCGTTCCAGCCTACCCACACCACCCGGCGAAAACAAACCCGACGCGCTCGGTGGGATCGGCAACGGCCCAGAACCCTACCAGAAGATTCCGAACCGAACAATCAGGCGCCTGCGTCCAACCTCGTTGTCCCGAGCCCCTGCGGGCCGGTTCGGTGTCCGTGTCGCTCTGACCTGGAATAAGTTACGTGAACATTGCGCTCTCACCAAATCACCTGGTCAGACCGCTTTTCTGCGCCGAGTCAGGGCACCCAGTACTTCACGGCCAGCTCCTCCACGACGGCATCGCCCTCGGCGGCCTGCTCCAGCAGCGCCAGGTCGAGGTCGATGTCGATGAGCCGGGGGTTGTCCCCTTCGGCGTCACCGAGAGGGCGCCCGCCGTCTTCGCCGCGCTGGCGCAGAATCTTCGCTCGCACCCGCTCTTTCAACGACTCACTCATAAGTCGAGTGTACTGAGGGGGCGCCGCCCGAGCGGGGTGCCGAGCGACGAAGACCGACCTAGTGGTCGTCGTCGCGCCGGCGGAACACGCGCATCGCGGTGGGGATGAGAACGACCAGGGCGCCGACGATCAGAACGATCGAGAAAATTTCCAGAAGCACACGTGCCATCATCCGGCACGGAGGGCGCCGGCGGGCGACTTCGTCGTGGGCGAGCGGACCGGAAGGGTCCCCCGGTCGACGAAGGCCCTCCACCCGTCTTCCGGGTGAAGGGCCTTCGTCGCTCCGAGCTGCCTGCGAGAATCGAACTCGCGACCTTTTCATTACGAGTGAAATGCTCTACCGACTGAGCTAAGGCAGCGTGCCTGACGGCGCGCACGAGTTTAGCGCCTACCCCCCTGTCCAATGCAAACCACCCCTCGCCGCCTACCGGAATGCCGAGCTCAGCCGGGCCGCCATGGCGGCCACCGCGAAGCGCGGTTTGACGTTCTGTGCGAGAACCTCACGGCATTCGAGGATCGCCTCGATGCAGGTCAGCAACGCCTCCGGCCGGGCCCGCGAAGCCAGTTCGGAGGCACGCTCGGCCATGTCGGGATGGTTGGCGGTGCCGGAAGCGCCCAGGGAACGTGCCAGCGCATCCCGGTAGAGACCGGCCAGATCGATGAGGGCGCGGTCCATGATGTCGCGCTCGGTCCGCGTGCGCCTGGACTTCTGGGTGCGTTCGAGGTCCTTGAGGACGCCGGCCGCACCGCGGAGCGCCCCGGCGGCGCCCTTACCGGTGCCACCGGCGCCGAGAGCCGTCCGGAGTTCCTCGGTCTCGCGCTCGTCGCGCGCGACGCTGATCTCCTTCGCCTCGGCCTCGGCACGCTGGACCAGCTCGTCCGCGGCGGTGTAGGTGGTCGCGGGGCGGAGCACGGCTTCGGCCAGATCCAGCGCACGCCGACGGCTGGCGCGGGCGGACTCGTCGGTGGCCAGACGCCGGGCACGGCCGACGTGGCCGCCGCTGATCGACGCCGCCCAGCTCGCGGTCTCGGCGTCGAGCCCGTCGCGTTCGCGCAGGACCCGGGCGATCGCGTCCGGGCTGGGCGTGACGAGTGCGACGTGCCGGCATCGCGAGCGCAGGGTCACGGAGATGTCCTGCGGATCGATCGACGGCGCGCACAGCAGGAACACCGTGCGTTCGGGCGGTTCCTCGACGACCTTGAGCAGCGCGTTCGCGGCGCCCTCGGTGAGCCGGTCCGCGTCCTCGATCACCACGACCTGCCACTGCCCGGTGCTCGGGCGACGCGAGGCGGTCCGGACGATGTCGCGCATCGCCTTGACGCTGATCGTGAGCCCCTCGGGGATCACCCGACGGACGTCGCCGTGGGTGCCGGCCATGGTGGTGCTGCACGCGTGGCAGTGACCGCAGCCCGGTGCCGCGGGGTCGGTGCACTGCAGGGCGGCGGCGAAGCAGAGGGCGGCGATCGACCGCCCGGAGCCGGGGGGCCCGGTGAACAGCCACGAGTGCGTCATCCGAGAACCGGCTCCGCCCCCGCGCGCGGCGGTGGCCGCGGCGGTCAGTTCGGTCTCCACGTCGCGCTGGCCGACGAGACGTTCGAAGACACCGGGCATGGCCTCAGCGTAGCGACCGGCTCCGACGCGGCCGGTGCGTCGGCCGTCCGAAACCTTCAAGACGGCGACGTCGCGGCGGCCTAGCGTCACCGTCATGACTGCACAACTCGCGCTGGTCGGGCTCGTCGTCGCCGACATGACCCGTTCCTTCGACTGCTATCGCCGCCTCGGGCTGGACCTGCCCGCCGGCTCCGACGAACCGCACTACGAGACGACGCTGCCGGGCGGGCTCCGCCTGGCGTGGGACACCCTCGAGTCGGTCCGGGCCTTCCATCCGGGCTTCCGGCCGGGCACCGGTGGTCCTGCACTCGCGTTCGACTGTGGTTCACCAGCGGATGTGGACGCGACGTACCGCGACCTGCTGGAGGCGGGATGCACGAGCGTGCTCGAACCGTGGGACGCGTTCTGGAAGCAGCGGTATGCGAGCGTGCACGATCCCGACGGGCACAGCATCGAACTGTTCGCGGCCTTGCCCGCGTGACCGCTCAGCGAACGAGCGCGCCGAGCGTAACGCCGGAGAGGGCGCGTACCTCCCGTGCGAGGTGGGCCTGGTCGCTGAAACCGCACTCGGCCGCGACGTCGGAGAACGACCGGCCGGCGCGCGCGAGACCGACCGCGCGACGGAATCGCAGCACGCGCGCCAGCGTCTTCGGACCGTAGCCGTAGACCCGCAGCGCGTGCCGGTGCAACCGCCGCGCACTCCAACCCATCGACGTCGCCACCTCGGCGACGGACGCTCCGGCGCCGAGCTGCGACGCGATGCCCGTCTCGACGCTGCGGTCGACGCCGTCCAGGCGGCGCCGCGTCTCGTGCAGGAGCGCACCGAGCGGGTCGGACTCCGCGGCCGACACCAGGCGACGAACGTGCGCCTCGGGCCGGATGCGGTCCAGCGGTACGCGCGCGTCGCGCAGCTCGGCCGCGTCCGCCCCGAGCACCGCCGGCCCCACCCCGGGACCGAACCGCACCGCGGTCAGGTCCCGGCGGGTGCCCAGGTCGGAGAACTGGGCGCGGGTATCCGGTCCGGCCACCAGGAAGCCGTCCTCGTGCCAGATCAGATCCGTGCAGCCGTCGGGCAGCACGGACGTTCCGGCCGTACCCGCGGTCCTCGTCGCCGTCCACACGAGCACGCCGGGTATGCCGGACGCCGCCTCGCGGTACACACGGCGAGGATAGGCCGCCGCTCCGGGGAGGGTCACTCCTTCTTCGCGGCGGCCTTCTTCGCGGTCGTCTTCTTTGCCGCGGTCTTCTTGGCGGCCGTCTTCTTGGCCGGAACCTTCTTGGCCGCGGTCTTCTTCGCGGTCTTCTTCGCCGGGCCCCGGGCGCGACGATCCGCGAGCAGCTCGGAGGCGCGTTCGTCGGTGATGGTGTCGACCTCGTCGCCCTTGCGGAGGCTGGCGTTGGTCTCGCCGTCCGTGACGTACGGGCCGAAGCGCCCGTCCTTGATCACCATCGGGCTGCCACTGACCGGGTCGGTGCCCAGCTCCCGCAGCGGCGGCGTGGCGGCGGCCTGCCGACCGCGGCGCTTGGGCTCGGAGTAGATCTTCAGCGCCTCCTCGAGGGTGACGGTGAACATCTGCTCCTCGTCGGCCAGCGACCGCGAGTCGGTGCCCTTCTTCAGGTACGGCCCGTAGCGGCCGTTCTGGGCGGTGATCTCCTCGCCCGTCGCGGGGTCGACCCCGACCACCCGCGGCAGCGACAGCAGCCGCAGGGCGTCCTCGAGCGTCACCGTCGACAGTTCCATCGACTTGAGCAGCGAGGCCGTGCGCGGCTTGGGGCCGGCCGCCTTCCTGGCGGCCTTCTTCGCCGGCGCCTTCTTCGCGGCCTTTTTCGTCACGGTGGCCGTGCCACCACCAGTCGCGGTGCCGCCCGCCGAGGGTGCCTCCTCTACCGGAATGGGCGTGATGTCCGGTTCCGGCTCCGGCTCCGGTTCGCGCAGCAGCTCGGTCACGTACGGACCGAAGCGGCCCTCCCGCGCGACGATCTCGTTGCCGCTGGCCGGGTCGACGCCGAGGACCCGGCCCTCCTGCGGGGTCGAGAACAGCTTCTCCGCGTACTCGAGCGTCAGCTCGTCCGGCGGCAGGTCGTCGGGCAGGTTCGCCCGCTGGGAGACCGGTTCCCCGTCGGGAGCGTCGGGATTGGGGACCATCCGCTCGAGATAGGGGCCGAACCGGCCGACGCGCACGTGGATCTCCCGGCCCTCGGCGTCGTCGAACAGCCGGATCGAGTTGATCTCGCGGGCGTCGATGTCCTCGAGGTTCTCTCCGACCATCTTCTTCAGGCCGCCCTCGCGCGCCACCGAGTTCTCGGCGCCGTGGGCACCACCGAAGTAGAAGCTCGTCAGCCAGTCGGTGCGCTGCTCGTGGCCGCCCGCGATCTCGTCGAGGTCGTCCTCCATGGCGGCGGTGAAGCCGTAGTCGACGAGGCGTCCGAAGTGCGCCTCGAGCAGCCCGATGACCGCGAACGCCACCCACGACGGGACCAGGGCGCTGCCACGTTTGTAGACGTAGCCGCGGTCGAGGATGGTCTTGATGATCGACGCGTACGTCGACGGCCGGCCGATGCCGAGATCCTCGAGCGCCTTGATCAGGCTGGCCTCGGTGTAGCGGGCCGGCGGGTTGGTCGAGTGGCCGTCCGGATCGAGCTCGGTCGCAGTGACGCGCTGTCCCTCGGACAGGTTGGGCAGCCGGGACTCGGCGTCGTCGGACTGGCCGCCGGCCTCCTCGTCGACGCTCTCGACGTACGCCTTGAGGAAGCCCGGGAAGGTGATGGTGCGGCCCGACGAGGAGAACGTGCACTCCTCGCCGCTCGCGGCGGTGCCGGTGATGCGCAGCGTCAGGGTGGTGCCCCGCGCGTCGGCCATCTGGGAGGCGACGGTGCGCTGCCAGATGAGCTCGTAGAGCCGGTACTCGTCGGTGTCGAGGCGCGAGTGCAGCTCGCCGGGCGTGGCGAACACGTCGCCGGCCGGACGGATCGCCTCGTGCGCCTCCTGCGCGTTCTTCACCTTGCGGGTGAACTGCCGCGGGGTGGCGTGCACGTACTGCGCGCCGTACAACTCGGTGGCCTGCGCCCGGGCGGCGGAGATCGCGCTCTCGGACAGGGTCGTCGAGTCGGTACGCATGTACGTGATGTAGCCGTTCTCGTACAGGCGCTGCGCGATGCGCATCGTGCGCTCTGACGAGAACCGCAGCTTGCGGCCCGCCTCCTGCTGCAGGGTCGACGTCATGAACGGCGCGTACGGCTTGCGGGTGTACGGCTTGCTCTCGACCGACGTCACCGTCAGGTCGACACCGTGCAGGGCCTCGGCGAGCCGTCGCGCGTACGCCTCGTCGAGCACGACGACGCCGGTGGACTTGAGCTGCCCGTCGGGTCCGAAGTCGCGGCCGGCCGCGACGCGGGCGCCGTCGACACCGACGAGCCGGGCCCCGAACGAGCGGGGGCTCGCGTCGGCGCCGGCGTCGAGCGTGGCGGCGATGTCCCAGTACGTCGCGGACCGGAAGGCCATGCGCTCGCGTTCGCGCTGCACGATGACCCGAGTGGCGACGGACTGCACGCGGCCCGCCGACAACCGCGGCATGACCTTCTTCCACAGCACCGGGCTGACCTCGTAGCCGTAGAGGCGGTCGAGGATGCGGCGGGTCTCCTGGGCGTCGACGAGGTTGTTGTCGAGGTCGCGGGTGTGTTCCGCGGCGGCCCGGATGGCCGGCTCGGTGATCTCGTGGAACACCATCCGGCGGACCGGGACCTTCGGCTTGAGGGTCTCGAGCAGGTGCCAGGCGATGGCCTCGCCCTCACGGTCGGGGTCGGTCGCGAGGTACAGCTCGTCCGCGTCCTTCAGCAGCCCCTTCAGTTCGGTGACCTTGGACTTCTTCTCGGGACTGACGACGTACAGCGGCTCGAAGCCGTGGTCGACGTTCACGCCGAGCCGGGCCCACGACTCGCCCTTGTACTTGGCCGGCACGTCGGCGGCACCGCGCGGCAGGTCACGGATGTGCCCGACGGAGGCCTCGACGACGTAGTCCCGGCCCAGGTAGGGCGCGATCTTCTTCGCCTTGGTCGGGGACTCGACGATCACGAGCCGACGCGTGCCCGACGAGCCGTTCGACGTGCTGTTGTCCCGTGCTGCCACAGCGCTGCCCGCACCTTCCCTGTTCGCTGACATGTCGTGCTTCTCCCCGACATGTATACCGACCCGTTCCCCGGACGCGGCCATACACAGGGTCGCACACCTGCGACGGAAGGCCTGTCACCTGTGATGCGGCGCCTACCGCACGCGCGGCCAGATCTGCCGCGCGCGGGCGTCGTCCGGCGGCGCCCCGATGTTCTCGACGAGACGCATCAACCTGCGTCGCCCGGACACCCGCAGGCCCGGTGCGGCGCCGCGCGTGCCGATCAGCGTCGGCGCGATCCCGGCGCGCATCAGCGACTGGGCCAGCACCGGGTGGGTGTCCGGGGCATGCGGATCCAGCCCCAGCACGTAGCGCTCGCCCTCGGCCTCGGCGCGGCCGGCCGCGAGCACCCACGCCCGCAGAGCTCGCGAGCCCGGCACCCATCCCGCCGGCACCGCCTTCACCGCACCCCGTGTCCATGCGGCCGCCACCGGGACGAGTTCCGGTAGGGCGGCGGTGCGCACCAGGGGGTGTCCCTCGTCCGTCCGGGTGACCTCCGGGGACAGCGCGGCCTGCGCCATCAGCTCCGCGATCGCCTCCGCCCGCCACGGCTCGTCCACGACCACGGAGATCCGTGCGCCGTCACCGGAGACCACCGCGTGGCCGTGCGCGGCCAGCAGGCCGCCGAGGTCGGTCGGGTCCGGGGGCATCTCCTCGGCCCCGAAGAACGACAGTTGGCTCACTCACCCGCCCTTCCTCCGCTACCTGCCGCAGAAACAGATCGTCCCCCCTCACCGATGGTGACGGGGGACGATCGAGGATTCGGTCCCTGCGGACCGAGTCACGTCAGGCTCCGGCAGGAGCGTCGACGATCAGAGCGCGCGAACGCCGGTGGCCTGCGGGCCCTTGGTGCCCTGGCCGACCTCGAACTCCACGCGCTGGTTCTCCTCCAGGGTGCGGAAGCCGCTGCCCTGGATCTCCGAGTAGTGGACGAAAACGTCGGCGGAGCCGTCCTCGGGAGCGATGAAGCCGAAGCCCTTCTCCGCGTTGAACCACTTCACAGTGCCCTGTGCCATGCTTTTCCTTCTCTTTCTAACACCGGATGCGGCGGTTCGCGGGCGAGCGAGCCGCCGGGCCGGTTCCGACCGCTGTACTTCTTGATCCCCCCACAGGAAGAGCAAAGCACCGCGCTCGCAACCATCGATCCTGCGAGCCGTGCACTTTCTCAAGTCACCGAACACAGAAGCTGCGACCGATGTCAGTGAACCACGTTCCGGGCGCAGACAACAGTAGGCGGGCGCACAATTCGCCCGAAAATTTGATCTTGTATATGCCGACGGCAGGATTACTCGCCGGTACGGTTACGTCGATGTTACCCCGCGCCCGACCGGACACCGACCGAACGCCGGGAGCGATGGCCTACTACGCTGGTTACCCATCCCGACCGCATCCTCCGGAGTACCCAGTGTGACCAGCTCGCCGCACCGCCGTCCCGTCGGCGACGGGCCGTCGAGCTTCGGCCACGAACTGCTCGAACGGGTGCTTGCCGGCACGCCGGCCTCGGAACATCCCCTCACCCACAGCGCGGACCTGCCCGCCCGCGACGTTCGCCACACCGACTGGCCGGACTGGGCGTCCGACGCCGTCGTCCGGGCTCTGCGCGCCACCGGCGTGCCCCGGCCGTGGAGCCACCAGACAGAGGCCGCCGACCTCGCCGCCGGCGGGGAGCACGTCGTCGTCTCCACCGGCACCGCCTCGGGCAAGTCCCTCGCCTACCAGCTGCCCGTGCTCACCGCACTCGCCGAGGACCCGCACGCCACCGCGCTGTACCTCTCCCCTACGAAGGCGCTCTGCGCGGACCAGTTGCGCGCCGTCACCGAGGTGACCGCCGCCGAGCCCGAACTCGGTCACGTGCACGCGTGCGCCTACGACGGCGACACCTCCACCGAACTGCGGCAGTGGGCGCGCAGCCACTCACGGTGGATCTTCACCAACCCCGACATGCTGCACATGTCGATGCTGCCCGGGCACGCCCGCTGGTCCCGGTTCTTCCGCCGGCTGCGCTACGTGGTGGTCGACGAGTGTCACTCCTATCGCGGCGTCTTCGGCTCCAACGTGGCCCTGGTGCTGCGCCGGCTGCGGCGGATCGCCGCGCGCTACGGCGCCCGGCCGGTCTTCGTCCTCGCCTCCGCCACGACCGCCGACCCCGGCGCCGCGGCGTCCCGGCTCGTCGGCGCGCCCTGCCGGGAGGTGACCGAGGACGGCTCCCCGCACGGACCTCGCACCGTCGCGTTGTGGGAGCCGCCGCTGCTCGAGCAGGTGACCGGCGAGAACGGTGCCCCCGTGCGCCGCGCCGCCGGAACCGAGGCCGCCCGCATCCTCGCCGACCTCGTCGTCGAGGGTGCCCGCACCCTCGCCTTCGTGCGGTCCCGGCGCGGTGCCGAACTCACCGCTCTCGGTGCGCAGCGGCTGCTCGCCGAGGCCGCCCCCGAGCTCGTCGATCGGGTCGCCGCCTACCGCGCCGGCTACCTCGCCGAGGAGCGCCGCGAGCTCGAGGCGGCCCTGGCGGACGGCCGGCTGCTCGGTGCCGCCAGCACCAACGCCCTGGAACTCGGCATGGACATCGCCGGCCTGGACGCCGTCGTCGTCGCCGGATTCCCGGGCACCGTCGCGTCGTTCTGGCAGCAGGCCGGCCGAGCCGGGCGCCGCGGTGCGGGATCGCTGGTCGTGCTCGTCGCCCGCGACGATCCGCTCGACACCTACCTCGTGCACCATCCGGCGGCGCTGCTCGACAAGCCCGTCGAGGCGACCGTCACCGATCCCACCAATCCGTACGTGCTCGGCCCGCAACTGCTGTGCGCCGCGCTCGAGCTGCCGCTCACCGACGCCGAGGTCGAGGAGTTCGGTGCGGCCGACGTGCTCGCCGCCCTGGCCGCGCAGGGAGCGATCCGGCGGCGCCCGCACGGCTGGTTCGTCACCCCGGACACCCGTCCCCACTCCGACATCGACATCCGCGGCGGCATCGGCACCCAGATCGCCATCGTCGAGTCGGACACCGGACGGATGCTCGGCACCGTCGACGGCGGTCGCGCACCGGCGACCGTGCATCCGGGAGCGGTGTACCTGCACCGCGGCGAGTCGTTCGTCGTCGACGAGTTGCACCTCGACGACGGGATCGCGCTCGTGCACGCCGAGGACCCCGAATGGTCCACCTCCGCGCGGGAGATCACCGACATCGTCGTGACCGCCGTGACGGAGCAGCGCTCGCACGGTCCGGTGACCGTGGCCCTCGTCGAGGTGGAGGTGACCCATCAGGTGGTCTCCTACCTGCGGCGACTGCCGTCGGGCGAGGTTCTCGACAGCACCGAACTCGACATGCCGTCCCAGTGCCTGCCGACGCGCGCGGTGATGTACACCGTCACCCCCGAACTGCTCGACCGGTGCGGGATCGGACCGGAACGGGTACCCGGCGCGCTGCACGCCGCCGAGCACGCCGCCATCGGCCTGCTGCCGCTCGTGGCGACGTGCGACCGCTGGGACATCGGCGGCGTGTCCACCGCGGTGCACCCGGACACCGGGCTGCCCACCGTCTTCGTCTACGACGGGCATCCCGGGGGCGCCGGTTTCGCCGACCGCGGGTACGCGCGCATCGCCGAGTGGCTCGGTGCAACCCGCGCGGCCGTGACGGCCTGCGAATGCGCCGCCGGTTGCCCGTCATGCGTGTACTCCCCCAAGTGCGGCAACGGCAACGACCCGCTCGACAAGGCCGGCGCGGTCGCGTTGCTGGGCGCGGTGCTCGACACCCTCGCCTGACCTCGCGTCTCACCCGGCCGGCCCCGCCCGCGCGATCGCCCGGGCCTGCCGCCCAGCCGGCAGCGACACCTCGGCCCCGACCTCGACGACGGCGTCCCAGCCGTCGACGGTGCACGAGCGCACCTGCACCCGCATCCGCGCCGCGATCCGGTCCGCCTCCGAGCATGCGGTGTCCGATCCGCGATCGAGCGCACCGGCCACCGCCAGGGCCGCCAGGTCGGCCGCCGCCTGTGCCCGGTGCCGCGTCGCGACCCCCGCACCCGTCTGCACGAGCAGCCCGGTGACCACGATCAGCGCGACCGCGACGAAACACCCCATCACGCTCGCACTACCCCGGTCGTCCCCGAATGTCACTGCGCCACTTCCGGTTCGAGCACGGATACCGCCTCCGCCGTGAGCGTCACCATCGGCAGCAGCGGACCGTCCGCCGTCACCGTCGCCACGACGAGGTCACCGTCGGGGCGCACGGAGATCCGTGCGCCCTCCGGAGCGACCCGCGCCGCCACCTCCACCGCTCGCACCCCGTCGCCGCGAGCCGCGAGCCGGGCGGCCTCCCGCGCCGCGTCCTGACACCGGAGCTGATTCGAAACACACAGCACCGCACCGAGACACAGCACGAGAACACTCACCAGCGTGGTGAGGGCGATCGCCGCCTCGACGGTCACCCCGCCGTCGTCCCCGCTCACACCGCCGTGTTCAGCGCGCGCTCGACGATGCCGGTGAGCGCGGTGACGATGTTGTCGCCGGTGACCACCGTGTACAGCACGGCACCGAACGCCGCCGCGGCGATCGTGCCGATCGCGTACTCCGCGGTGGACATGCCGTCCTCCGCCGCGACGGCACCGCTCAGCCGCTGCGCCGCCGCCCGAATCACGTTGCCTACCATGGTTCCTCCCCTCCTTCGGCGCGGACCGTCCGCGCCTACGTCTCACAACAGCCCGTCGCCGAGCACGCGTCCCGCGAGCCCGATCACGACGGGCACGATGCCCAGGCACACGAACGCCGGCAGGAAGCACAGCCCGAGCGGGCCGCTGACCAGGACCCCGGCACGCTCGACGGCCGCAGCCGCCCGGTCCTCCGCCTGTTCGCGCTGCCGCTCCGCCACCTCGGCGACGATGCCCGACAGCGGGGCACCGGACCGCGCCGATCGCCGCGCCGCGCGGGCGAAGGCCTCCAGCGCCTCCGTCTCGGCGCCGGAGCCGTCCGAGGTCGCGTCCCCGAGACCGCTCCACGCGTCCGTCGGGGCGGCCCCGAGCTCGAGCCGGTCCGCGCCCCGACGCAGGGCCCGTGCGAGGGCCGGCGGCGCCGAGTCGGCGACCGCCCGGGCCGCCGTCGCCGTCGGCAGGCCGGCACGCAGGCAGGCGGCCATCAGGTCGAACGCGGCGGGCACGGCATGGGGGTCGTCCGGCGCACCGCCGGAGTCGGCCGCTCCGCCGGACGTCGCAGCCCCGGCGGCGAGGGCCTGCAACCGTCGCGCCTGCAGGTCCGGCAGGATCACGAGCGCCACGGCAAGGCACACCAGCGACGCCGTCACGATGCCACCCGCGTCGCGATCCGATCGGTCCACAGCAGCCCGGCGCACGCCAGCACGGTGCCCACCACCAGCAACACACCACCGAGACCGTCGCCGAGCAGCACCGTCACCGGCGCGGCCCCCATCATCTGCCCCAGCGCCACACCGAGCGCCGGAAGGGCCGCGAGCACCGTCGCCGTCGCGCGGGCCCCCGCCAGTCCCGCCTCGGTGCGCGAGCGCAGCCGCATGCGGCCGGACAGATCCGAGCGCGCGGCCGTGAGGAGTTGCGCCAGCGCCAGCCCGTGCCGGTCCGACACCTCCCAGGCCGCGGCGAGCCGCTCGAGCGACGCGGCGAGCCCCGACTGTCCCGGCGCGCGGGCCGCGGCGCGCAGGCCGTCGGCCGCGCTGCCGCCGAGCCGGACCCGCGCCGCCGCGACGCGGAAGGCGTCGGCAGTCGGCCCGGTCGTCTCCCGCGCCGCCGTCGCGCACGCCTCGGCCGGATGGGTGCCCACCTCGAGCTCGGCGACAACGGTTTCGAGCCCGGCGAGCAGGGTCCGCTGCTCGGCGTCGAGTGCGCGGTCCCGGCGCCGTCGCCGCAGCCGTCGCACGGCGGTGCCGGCGACGACCGCCGCCGCGACGGCGGGCGCGACGCCGAGCAGCAGCGCCGGGAGGACGCACAGCCCGACCGTCACCTCCTGCGGCGGCCGCCACGACCGTCCGGCGGCGACCGTCGTGCGCAGTGCCCGCAGCCGCGGCGTGGCGACCGCACCCGGCGCCACCAGCACGGCCGCGGCCAGGCACAGGGCCGCCGCGGTCACCGCGGTTCCCGTCGGCGGAAGAGCTCTTCGAGTCGGTCCATGCCGGCCTCCGTGCCGCGCTCGTGGGTCCACGCGGGCGCGACGACGACACCCGACACGGTGTCCCGCTGCACGACACCGATCTCCGTCAGCCGGCGGGTCCCGTCGGGGGTGCGGTGCACGTGCAGAACCACCTGCACCGCCGCGACGAGCTGGCTGTGCAGGGCGGCCCGGTCCAGGCCGCCGAGTGCGGCGAGCGCTTCGAGCCGCGCCGGCACCTCGTCCGGCGAGTTGGCGTGCACCGTGCCCGCGCCGCCGTCGTGACCGGTGTTCAGTGCCGTCAGAAGATCGACGACCTCGGCGCCGCGCACCTCGCCGACGACGATGCGGTCGGGCCGCATCCGCAGCGCCTGCCGCACGAGGTCGCGCACCGCGACCTCACCGACGCCTTCGACGTTGGCGGCCCGGGCGACGAGCCGCACGACGTGGGGATGTGCGGGAGCGAGCTCGGCGGCGTCCTCGACGCACACGATCCGCTCGCCCGGGTCCACCGTGCCGAGCAGTGCCGCGAGCAGGGTGGTCTTGCCTGCCCCGGTGCCCCCGACGACGAGGAAGGCGAGCCGGGCGGCGACGATCCGTCGCAGCAGCCGATAGGCGTGCGGATCGACGGCGCCGCGATCACGCAGCGCGTCGAGCCCCTGGGTGGCGGGCCGCAGCACGCGCAGCGACAGGCAGGTGCCGCCCTGCGCGACGGGTGCGAGGACGGCGTGCAGGCGCACCCCGAAATCGCCGTGCCCTGGCAGCCGGCCGTCGACCCACGGCTGCGCGTCGTCGAGGCGCCGTCCGGCGAACAGCGCGAGGCGCTGGGCGAGTCGCCGCACCGACGCCTCGTCGGGGAAGGCGACGGGAGCGAGCCGCAGCCCGGCGCCGCGGTCGACCCAGACCCGGTCCGGGGCGGTGACGAGGACGTCGGTGACGCCGGGCTCGGCGAGCAGCGCTTCGAGCGGGCCGGCGCCGGAGAGCTCGGTCTGCAGGTGCCGCAGGGCCGTGAGCAGGTCGAAGTCGCCGAGAACCCCGCCGGACTCCGCACGCAGCGCGGCGGCGACGCGGTCCGGCGTGGGTTCGCCGGCCTCGGTCGCGAGCCGTTCGCGGACCCGGTCGAGCAGCTCGGCGGTGAGGACGGCGCTCATGCCGCCCACCGCGAGCCCGGTTCGGGTCCGGTCAGCACGTCGAGGACGGACTCGGCGGCGTGGACGAGTGGAGAGCGCCGTCCGAGCCGCAGTCCGCCGCGTTCGAGCGCCGCGGCGAGCCCGGGCTGCGCGCGCATCGTGGTGATCAGCGGCAGCCCCACCACGTCGGCAACGTCCCGGCCGCGCAACCCGCCGGGGGCCGGGCCGCGCACGACGATGCCCTGATTGGTGTTCTGTTCGGCGACCCAGCCGGCGACCCGCCCCGCGGCGAGGGCGGCGCGGACGCGGGCGGGCACCACCAGCACGGTCAGGTCGGCGGCGGCCACCATCGCCTCGGCGGCGGGCCCGCGGCTGCGGGGCACGTCGCACACCACCAGGTCGCCGGAGCGGCGGACGGTGTCGAGCACGGCGGTGACCGCGGCGGGCGCCGGCTCTGCGGCGGACTCGCGATCTGCGGACAGCACGCCGAGTCCCGGCAGCCATTCGGGCACCGCATCGCGCAGGGTCCGGGCGGAGAGACGGCCACGATCGACGGTGAGACCGGGCCAGCGGACACCCGGCCGGTCCTCGATTCCGGTGAGGACGTCCAGTCCCCCGCCCAGGGGGTCGCCGTCGACGAGGAGGGCTCCCGCACTGCGCCGGAAGGCGGCGACCGTCCATGCCAGGGCGGCTGCGAACGTGGACGCGCCGGCGCCGCCGCAGCCGCCGAGGACAGCGACGACGTGGCCGCCGCCCGCGTCGGGCTCGGCGGCCGTGCCGAGCACGGTGAGCAGTTCGACCTCGTCGTCGGGCAGCCCCACCACGTGTTCGGCGCCGACCGCGGTGGCCGCCTGCCAATCGGGGAGGTCGGCGCCGCCGGCGGTGACCAGGACGATTCCGCCCCGCCGGGGGAGCTGCTGCGCGCATGCCAGGGCCGCGGTGCGGTCGATCACGACGAGTCCGGCGTCGAGCCAGGTTCTGCGCGACGGTGTCGTCACCGTCTCACCGACCGTGCGGTCGGAGGCGGCCGCCACGCGACGCAGGCTCGCCATCAGCGCGGGATCGTCGACGAGGGCCAGGACATCGGTCATGGCGCCCAGCTTGCGCGGTGGCCGGGCGCCCCGGAAGCAGCTGCCGGGGGAACCGGCGAATCTGTGGATGAACGCGCTGCCTGTGGATGAACGCGCCGGGCTCCGAAAGGTCCCGGAACAGAGGACGACCCTCGCCAGGGGGGGAGGAGGCGAGGGTCGTCATGTTCAGCCCCGGGGGGTCGGGCTGAACACCCCCTGGACTATGTCCAGGTGTCGTCGATACTACGCCCCGACCCGATATTTGCAAGTTCAACCGTCGCGCATTTCACGCAGTGTGCACGTTCGACCGTCGCGGGTTTTGCGCAGGTGGAGGGGCCGGACGACCGGCCGGAGCGCAGGGCGTACCGGGAAGGAGCAGTCACACCTATTGTGGTGCCGTGACCGACGCGACCGTGGCCCCGACCCAGTCCGGCCGAATCGCCGCCTTCTTCGACCTCGACAAGACCGTCATCGCGAAGTCCAGCGCACTCGCCTTCAGCAAGCCGTTCTTCGCCCAGGGACTCCTCAACCGGCGGGCGGTGCTGAAGAGCAGCTATGCCCAGTTCCTGTTCATGCTGTCCGGGGCCGACCACGATCAGGTGGAGCGCATGCGGGCCCACATCGCGGCGATGTGCACGGGCTGGGATGTCGAGCAGATCAAGTCGATCGTCGCCGAGACGCTGCACGATATCGTGGATCCTCTGGTCTTCGCCGAGGCCGCCGATCTCATCGCGGACCACAAGCTCCGCGGGCACGACGTGATCATCGTGTCCGCGTCCGGGGAGGAGGTGGTCACTCCCATCGCGGCGGCACTGGGGGCGACGCACAGCACCGCCAGCCGGATGCGGATCGAGGAGGGCCGCTACGCCGGAGAGCTGGAGTTCTACTGCTACGGCGAGGCCAAGGCGGAGGCGATACAGGCACTGGCGCTGCAGTACGGTTACGATCTCGCACGTTGCTACGCGTACTCCGACTCGTCGACGGACATTCCGATGCTGCGGGCCGTGGGCCATCCGCGCGCGGTGAACCCGGATCGGGTGCTGCGTCGAGAATCCCTCGAAAATGGTTGGCCGATACTTACTTTCACGCGTCCTGTGCCGCTCCTGCATCGTCTCACCGCGACGCCGCCGGCCGCCGTCGCCGCGACGGCCGCGATCACGGCGGGCGCGGTGGCGGCGGGCGCGGCGACGTACCTCGCGCTGCGCCGGCGGCACCGGCCGGGGTTCGCGGCGCGCGGGTGACGGTCCCGAAAATGGGACTTGCCCCCCTCGGAGACCGGGAGTAGAAAGGAGTTACGGAAGGACGGAAGGCCAAGAGCGAATCGGAAGAGAAGGTTCGATCTCCCGACCGGAATTCCCAGCACGGACACCGAGCACCCACGCGGAGCCGATGCCACTATAAGGGCAAAAGTGTTGTGGGCTTGCGAGATTCGGGTCTTCGAAGGCGAACACCCCGCACCCGTTGCGAGGACGAACCAGCGATATCCGAACCCTCGCCGAGGCCAGTGACACACAACCCATGCAGCACGCTTGGTAACTCGGCAGTCCGTGCCGGCGGGCGACGCCACCGAAGTCATTCGGCGACGTCGCCCGCTTACATGTGGTCACCTGCATGAAAATCGGTGACACGCTTGACGATTCACGCTCCGGATCATCCTCCGGCGAAGGCGTCCGCGATCGATGTCGCCTCGCGCGCGCCCGCTTCCAGCCCGCCGCAGCAGAAGACGATCCAACCCCCGACGCCCTCCGCGGTGCCCGACTCGAAGCCCGCGAGCCCGTCGCGGTAGACCTGGGCGCGACGCATCCAGCTCACCTCGGGAACACCGAGATTGTGCACGTCCAGCCCGCTCGCGACCGACACGAGGCGGGACGCCGCCCGGGCGATCACGCCGTCGGCGACACCGAACGGGCGCAGCACCGCCAGCTCGCCGTGCACCACCGCGGCCAGCACCGGCGCCGGCGCCCGGGTGCCTCCGGTCACCAACTGGGCGAGCGCGTCGAGCCGCTCCCCCACGCCCGGTTCCGTGCGAGGCCGGCCCAGCGCCTCCGACTCGTCGACGAGGTCGGCCGCCGCGAGCAGGTGCAGGCGCGCAAGGGCCTGCAGGGGCGCGCGCTGCCAGGTGGACACCATGACGGCCAGGCCGTCGCCGTCGAGCGCCTGCGCCACCCGCAGCGCACCGGCCAGGATCGGATCACCCGCCTCCCCCGGCGGCGGCAGCTCCATCGATCCGCCATCGAGCGCGGCGGAGGCCCGGGCCGCCCGAACCGACGCCTCGGCGGCGGTGTTCGGCCAGCCGCGCCGGTTGGTCCTGTGCCGGTGCACCTCGGCGAGGGCATCGCGCGCCCGGTCCGCGGCATCGCGCACTCCGGGCAGGTCGAGCAGGGGCTGCAAGGGGTCGGTCACGGCATCCGACGGTACCGGCCGTTGCCGACCACCCGCGCCCGCGGTTCCACTGGCCGCGGAGGCCGACCGCCCGTCGCGCGGGACCGACCGATCGTCGAAAGTGACCAGGTTGCAGCCGGATGCAACGGTGCGATGTCGGTCACAGGTGACTACCCTCACAGGTGCCCGAACTGTTTGGACCGACCGGAAAGAGGCCCCGCAACCATGACGAGCGCAGCGCAGGACCACGAACAGCAGGTGTACCCACCGAGCCCCGAGTTCGTCGCCACCGCCAACGCCGGTCCCGAGTTGCAGGCCGCCGCAGACGCCGACCGGCTCGGATTCTGGGCGACGCAGGCGCAGCGGCTGGACTGGGCCACCGAGTGGTCCGAGGTGCTGGACTGGTCCGACGCGCCGGTGGCGAAGTGGTTCGTCGGCGGGCAGCTCAACGTCGCCTACAACTGCGTCGACCGGCATGTCCTCGCCGGCAACGGCGACCGCGTCGCCATCCACTTCGAGGGCGAGCCCGGCGATTCGCGCGCGCTGACCTACAACGATCTGCTCGCCGAGGTGTGCAAGGCGGCGAACACCTTCACCGACCTGGGCCTGGTCGCCGGCGACCGGGTCGCGATCTACATGCCGATGATCCCCGAGGCGATCGTGGCGATGCTGGCTTGCGCCCGCCTCGGCCTGACCCACTCGGTGGTCTTCGCCGGGTTCTCCTCGCACGCGCTGCGCTCGCGCATCGACGACGCGCAGGCCAAACTCGTCGTCACCGTCGACGGGCAGTGGCGCCGCGGTCAGGCCGCCCCGCTCAAGCCGGCCGCCGACGAAGCTGTCGCCGATGCGGCGTCGGTGCAGCACGTGCTGGTGGTCAAGCGCACCGGCATCGACGTCGACTGGACCGAGGGACGCGATCTGTGGTGGCACGAGACGGTCGACAAGGCCTCCGCCGAGCACGAGGCGCAGCCGTTCGACGCCGAGCACCCGCTGTTCATCCTCTACACCTCGGGCACCACCGGTAAGCCCAAGGGCATCATCCACACCTCCGGGGGCTACCTGACGCAGGCCTCCTACACCCACCACTACGTGTTCGACCACAAGCCCGGCCGCGACGTGTACTGGTGCACCGCCGACATCGGCTGGGTCACCGGGCACAGCTACATCGTGTACGGGCCGCTGAGCAACGGCGCGACCCAGGTCGTCTACGAGGGCACCCCGAACTCGCCGAACGAGCACCGGCACTTCGAGATCATCGAAAAGTACGGGGTGAGCATCTACTACACCGCCCCGACCCTGATCCGCACCTTCATGAAGTGGGGCCGGGACATCCCCGACGCGCACGACCTGTCCTCGATCCGGCTGCTGGGCTCGGTCGGCGAGCCGATCAACCCCGAGGCGTGGCGCTGGTTCCGGGAGGTCATCGGCGCCGGCCAGGCCCCGATCGTCGACACCTGGTGGCAGACCGAGACCGGCGCGATCATGATCTCCCCGCTGCCGGGGATCACCGCCACCAAGCCGGGCTCGGCGATGGCGCCGTTGCCCGGCATCTCCGCCAAGATCGTCGACGACAACGCCGTGCCGCTGGGGGCCGGCGGCAACGGCTACCTGGTGCTCGATCAGCCGTGGCCGTCGATGCTGCGCGGCATCTGGGGCGACATGGACCGCTACAAGGACACCTACTGGTCCCGGTACGCCGAGGAGGGGTGGTACTTCGCCGGCGACGGCGCCCGCTACGACGAGGACGGGGCCCTGTGGGTCCTCGGCCGCGTCGACGACGTCATGAACGTCTCCGGACACCGGATCTCGACCTCGGAGGTCGAATCCGCGCTCGTCGGGCACCCGGCCGTCGCCGAGGCCGCCGTCGTCGGTGCCGCCGACGAGACCACCGGCCAGGGCATCGTCGCGTTCGTCATCCTGCGCGAGGGCGTGACCAACACCGGCGATCAGCTCATCACCGAGCTGCGCAACCAGGTCTCCACCGAGATCTCCCCGATCGCCAAGCCCCGGCAGATCTCGATCGTGCCGGAACTGCCCAAGACCCGCTCCGGCAAGATCATGCGCCGCCTGCTGCGCGACGTCGCCGAGGGCCGCGAGCTCGGCGACACCTCCACCCTGGTCGACCCGAAGGTCTTCGAGGCGATCCGCGCCCAGGGCAAGTAGGCAGCGGAGCTGCCGGTGCGTCCTTCGGGTTGTCGTAGCCGCCCGAAGGACGCACCGGTCGCGAAGCGGCCCTACACCTCCTCGAGGTGGCGGTCCTTGGTCTCGTGCATCACGAGCAGCGCGACGAAGGTCAGCGCGGCGGCCACCAGCAGGTACACACCCACCCAGCCGACGCCGTAGGTGGTGGCGAGCCACGTCGCGATGAACGGGGCGACGGCCGCGCCGAGGATGCTCGAGACGTTGTAGGCGATGCCCGAACCGGTGTAGCGCACGTTGGTCGGGAACAGTTCGGGCAGCACCGCGCTCATGGGGCCGAAGGTGAAGCCCATGAGGATCATGCCGATGATCAGGAACAGGAGCATGCGCGGTTCGCTCATGCCCTCCGGGGCGAGCAGGATCCCGAAGGTCAGGCCGAACACCATGATGGTTCCGGTGATGACCAGCAGCGTGATGCGGCGGCCGTGGCGATCGGCGAGACGACCGGACACCGGGATCGCGGCCGCGAAGAACAGCACGGCGACGAGTTGGAGCACCAGGAAGTCCGAGTACTGGAAGCCGGCGCCGGTGCCGCCCTGGGCGGGGGTCTTGCCGGTGCCGTGGCTGAGCACCCAGGTCGTCATGATGTAGAAGAGGGTGTACGTCGCGAGCATCACGAACGTGCCGATGATCAGCTGACGCCAGCTCGTCCTGAACACCTCGGCCAGTGGCGTCTTGACCTTCTTGCCCTCGGCGACGGCCTGGGCGAACACCGGGGTCTCCTCCAGCTTGAGCCGCACGTAGAGGCCGATGATCACCATCACGGCGCTGAGCAGGAACGGGATCCGCCAGCCCCACGTCAGGAACGCGCTGCCCAGGTCGGGGTCGGCGTTGTCGTGGTTCAGGAACAGCGTGATGATCAGGAACAGGCCGTTGGCCAGGAAGAATCCGATCGGCGCGCCCAACTGGGGCCACATGGCGGCCCAGGCCCGCTTGCCCTTCTCGGCGGTCTCGGTGGCCAGCAGCGCCGCGCCGCTCCATTCGCCGCCGAGGCCGAGGCCCTGGCAGAAGCGCATCAGTGCGAGCAGTGCGGGGGCCAGCAGTCCCACCTGGTGGTACGTCGGCAGGATTCCGATGAGGAACGTCGCGATGCCCATCGTCAGCAGCGAGCCGACGAGGGTGGCCTTGCGGCCGATGCGGTCCCCGAAGTGGCCGAACAGGATCGAGCCGACCGGCCGGGCGACGAACGCGAGACCGAACGTCGCGAGCGAGGCGAGCAGGGCGGTGGTGCCGTTGCCCTTCGGGAAGAACAGGTGCGGGAACACCGACACGGCGGCGGTCGCATAGATGTAGAAGTCGTAGAACTCGATCGAGGTGCCGACGGTGCTCGCGACGATGATGCGGCTGCGCGGTACTCCCGCGACCAGCGATCCGTCCCGGCCGGCGGTGTTGTCGAGGGAAGTGCTCACGAAACCAGCTCCAGAGAATCACATGATGGGAATCGATCCCAGTTGCTAGGAAAGTGAACACTTCCTTTCCCGAGCGAATCAAATCGGACATCGGTCGTCCGGGGTCTGCGACGGCTACGATTCGTGCCGGGATACGCCGGGACGTCCGTTCGGCGGCGCTCCCCGCGTACCCCGAATTCGCGAATCGAAAGGCCTTCGTGAACCAGCCACTGCGCTCGGAACTCACCCGGTACCTGCGTACCGAGACCGTCGGTGGCGCGATCCTCCTGGTCGCCGCCGCCGTGGCCGTGCTGTGGGTCAATTCCCCGCTCGGACACGCCTACGAGGCGCTGCGCGACTTCCCCCTCGGGCCGGAATCACTGCACCTGAACCTCACCGTCGGCACCTGGGCGCAGGACGGCCTGCTCGCCGTGTTCTTCTTCGTCGCCGGACTCGAGCTCAAACGCGAGCTGGTCGTCGGTGAACTGGCGGACCGTAAGAGAGCCCTGCTGCCGGTCATCGCCGCGTGCGGCGGCGTGCTGCTCCCGGCGCTCATCGCCGCCGCGGTCGGGTGGGGCAGCCCGGGCATGGACCGCGGCTGGGCGATCCCCGTCGCCACCGACATCGCTTTCGCACTCGGAGTCCTCGCCCTTACCGGTTCCCGCATCCCCACCGGCGCGCGCGTCTTCCTGCTCAGCCTCGCCGTCGTCGACGACCTCATCGGAATCGCATTGATCGCCGTCCTGTTCACCACGTCCATCGCGGCACTGTGGCTGCTCGGGACCGTCGCGTGCGCTGCCGCCTACTGGTACGCCCAGCACAAGCGGATCACGACCTCGTGGCTGTATGTCCCACTGGCGCTGCTCACCTGGTACGGCATGCACGAGGCCGGCATCCACGCCACCATCGCGGGCGTCGTACTGGGCCTGCTCACCCGCGTCCGCACCGACCCGGGCGAGCGGCAGGCACCGGCCGAACGGCTCGCCCACGACATCCAGCCCTGGTCCGCCGGCCTGTGTGTGCCCCTGTTCGCGCTGTTCGCCTCCGGCGTCCCCATAAACGGTGAGGTCCTCGGTGACGTGTTCACCAGCCCGGTGGGCCTGTCCGTCCTGCTGGGCCTGCTGATCGGCAAGACCGTCGGCATCTTCGGCGCGTCCTGGCTCGCGATCCGCGTGGGCGTGGCCACCAGGCCGACCGGGCTGGCGTGGCAGGACCTGCTGGCACTCGCCGTGCTCGGAGGCATCGGATTCACCGTGAGCCTGCTCATCGCCGACCTCTCGCTCGCCGGTATCGACGGCGGGGCGCCCGCGGAGATCGCGAAGGCGTCCGTCCTCGTCACGTCACTGATCGCCTCGGTGCTGGGATCGACGCTACTGTTACGGCGTGGGCGAGCCCACCGTAGTCAATACGAACCAACTGGAGGGGTCGACAATTGAGCGTGACGAACGGGAACCGGAAGCAGGGTGACGGGGTACCGACGAGCATCTCGTCCATTCCGCTGACCGAGGTGCGCGCCCGCACTCCTCAGGAAGCGAGCATCGGAGACCTGGTCCGCGATGCCACGGCACAGGTCTCGACGCTGTTCCGCGCCGAGGTCGAACTCGCCAAGGCCGAGGTCACCGGGGAGGTGAAGAAGGGCCTGCAGGGCAGCCTGTTCTTCATCCTGGCCTTCGCGGTCCTGGTGTTCAGCTCGTTCTTCTTCTTCTTCTTCCTCGCCGAACTGATCGACATCTGGACGCCCCGCTGGCTGGCGTTCCTGATCGTCTTCCTCATCATGGTCGTGGTCACGGCGATCTTCGCCCTGATCGGCTACCTGCGGGTGCGCAAGCTGCGCGCCCCGGAGAAGACCATCGACTCGCTCAGGCAGGCCCGTACCGTCCTGCCGCAGCAGCACGACGCGGAGCCGGCACCGGGCCCCCGGCACGCGCGCTGACCCTCCACATGCAGGGCACCGTGTCCCTCCCCGATCCGTCCACGGTCCGGTACCCCGGGCCGTGGACGCACCGCGACATCCACGCCAACGGCATCCGCCTGCACGCCGTCGAGGCCGGCCCGTCCGGCCCCGACGCGCCGCTGGCGCTGTTCCTGCACGGGTTCGCCGACCTGTGGTGGTCGTGGCGCCACCAGCTCACCGCCTTCGCGGACGCCGGATACCGCGCCGTCGCCGTGGACCTGCGCGGCTACGGTGACTCCGACAAGCCGCCGCGCGGCTACGACGGCTGGACCCTGTCGGGCGACGTCGCCGGCCTCATCCGCGCCCTCGGCTGCTCCGAGGCGACGCTGATCGGACACGCCGACGGCGGGCTGGTGTGCTGGGCGACGGCCGTGCTGCACCCGCGGCTCGTCCGGGCGATCGCCCTCGTGGACTCGCCGCACCCGATCTCGCTGCGGGACGCGGCGCTGCACGACCGCGCGCAGCGGTCGGCGCTGCTGCCCACGTTCCTCGCCTACCAGGTGCCGTGGCGGCCCGAACGCAAGCTCGTGCGCGACGACGGGTGGGAGATCGAACGACTGCTGCAGGCCCGTTCCGGCGCGCGGTGGCAGCAGTCGGACGAATTCCGGGAGGTCGCGGAGCGGATGCGGTCGGCCATCCGGATTCCCGGCACCGCGCACTGCACGCTCGAGTACCAGCGCTGGGCGTTCCGCAGCCAATGGCGGCCGGACGGACGCCGGTTCATGGCCGCAATGGACAAGACGCTGACCCTGCCGGTCCTGCAACTGCACGGCACGCTGGACCCGTACGTGCTGCCGGCGACCGTGCGCCGGTGCGTCCGCCACGCTCCGGGCCGGAAACTGCTCATGATCGACGACGCCGGGCACTACGCCCACCAGGAATGCGCCGACGACGTGACCGCCGCGCTGCTCGACTTCGCCGCCGGACTGTAGGGACGCCCCGGCTCAGGCGATGCACGTACCCGTCGCCACCGCCGCGAAGGAATCGTCGGCCAGCTCCAGCTGACTGCTCACCTCCGCCGCGGTCAGCACGAACCCGGTATCGCTGTTGTCCACGGCCGCGCCGAACACGACGCCGAGCACCCGGCCCTGATCGTCGACGAGCGGCCCGCCGGAGTTGCCCTGACGAATCGAACCGCGGACGGTGTACACCTCCCGTTCGACGGTGCCGGAGCGGTAGATGTCCGGCCCCTGCAGGTCGAGTGTCTCCCGGATCCGTGCGGCGCTCGCCGTGTACGGGCCCCCGCCGGGATATCCGAGGACGAGGGCGTCCTGACCCGAATCGGCGGGCGCGGGCGCGAACGCGAGCGGCGCCACGTCGAGTCCCGGCACCGAGAGGATCGCGACGTCGACGGCGGGATCGAAGAGCACGACCTCGGCGTCGAGCGCCCCACCGAGCGTCTCCACCGACACCGCCGACGTGCCGGCGACGACGTGCGCGTTGGTCATGACGCGTTCGGGCGCGACGACGAACCCGGATCCCTCGAGCGCACGCTGGCAGCTCGGCGCGACGCCGTTGATGCGCAGCACACTCGGGTGCAGGTCGAGCGCGACGGGACTGGCGAGCACGCTCGGGTCCGGCGGCTCCACCTCGGTGATGGGCGTGCGGCCGAACGGCCCGATCACCTCCGGCAGGCCCGAGGTGTCGAGCAGCGCCGAGAACTCCTTGGGGACGCCGCGCAGCCAGTCCGGGGCCAGCACGTCGACCGTGGCCAGCACCCGGGAGCCGCGTACGGCGGCCGAGATCTCCGGTTGCGACGACGCGGTGAGCGGAATCGCGAGCAGCCACGCCGCGACCAGCACCGCCACGGCCTGCAGACCGGCCCCGACCACGCTGTCGACGCCCCGCGCGACGGGGCTGTGCATGTTGCTCCGTGCCGCCCGGCCGAGCACCATGCCCGCGACCTCGCCGATGATGACGAGCACGACGATGAGCGCAATCCCGGCGAGGATCCGCATCCGTCCCTCCTCGACGTGCACGAGCACGTGCGGGGCGATGAGGATGCCGGCGACCGCGCCGAGCACCACGCCGAGGAACGCCAGCGCAGACGCCACCGCGCCCTGTCGCAGGCCCGACGACGCGGCCACGAGCACGACCAGCAGGATGAGCACGTCGATCCATCCGGACGGTGTCACGGTTCGACCACCCCTGTCTCGAGCTCGGCGAGCGTGACCTCGAAGTCACGGATGTCGGTGTGGTCCCACTCGATCTCCCAGCCCGACACCGCGAACAGGCCCGCCAGGATCCCCGCCGTGAACCCCCACACGAGCATGTCGTCCACGAGGAAAGCCGGTCCCTGGTAGCCGCGCTCGTGCCGGATCTGGAAGCGGTTGTCCGGATCGAGCAGGTCGTGCAGAGAGACCCGCACCACCCGGACGGCCTCGCGGGGATCGACCACCCCGATGGGGGTGGGCTTCTCCCAGAAGGCGACCACCGGGGTGACGTCGAACCCCGACGGTGGGATGAAGATCTCGGGCAGCACCGTCAGCGGACGGACGCCGGCGGGGTCGAGGCCCGTCTCCTCCTGCGCCTCGCGCAGCGCGGTCGCGATCGGGCCGTCGTCCTCCGGGTCGGCGGCGCCACCCGGGAAGGCGACCTGCCCGCTGTGCTGACGCATCGTCGGCGCCCGCTGGGTGAGCAGGACATCCGCGTCGGCGGGCAGACCGCCCCGCGCGAGGGGATCGGGTTCGGACGAGCCACCGAACAGCACGAGCACGGCCGCCGGACGGACGGTGAACCCGTTCGGTGCGCGGCGGTCGAGCACCGGGTTGACCTGGTGCGGATCGCTCGGCGCCACGGTGGACACGCGGCGCAGCCAGTACGGCGTCATACCTTCACCCCCAGGTGGTTCTCCACGGCTGCGGCGACGTCGTCGGCGCTGCGGAACGGCTGAGGCAGCACCTTCGCGACGGAACCGTCGGGCCGGATCAGCACCGTCACCGGCAGCACGGGTGGCGACTGCACCGCTGCCTGCACGCGCGCGGACCCGTCCTGCACCCCCGGCAGCCGTACGGCGTACTCGGCGAGCCGGGACAGGGCGTTGGCCTCGTTGGGGTCGGTGTGGACGGTGACGACCGCAACCGCGTCACCGGCACGCTGCGCGTACTCCTGCAGGTAGGGCAGTTCCTCGGCGCACGGCCCGCACCACCAGGCCCACAGGTTCACCAGCGCGGGCCGGCCCGCGAGCGCGGCGGCCAGATCGACGCTGCTGCCGTCGCCGAGGCACTCGAACCGCAACCCCGCGAGGGGCCCGGCCCCGTTCCCGGCCGGGGCCGGGCAGGGCTCGAGCGCCGCCGCGGCACGCAGCGGCGCGAGGGATTCGGGGGTGTCCTGGGCGCGGCGGTCCACCGGCGCCGCGGTCGGGCGACCACCGTCGGCGGCCGGCGCCGGGTCGTCGGCGTCGCGGGGCCAGATCGCGACGATCAGGGCCACCACGACGACGAGGGCCACCAGGCTCCAGCGGCCTGCGCGGGTCAGTTGCACCGGGTCACCGTCCGGCCAGTTCGAGCAGGTGCTCGGTCTCCGGTCCCTTCACCAGCGCGGCGGCGGTCACGGGGTCGGTGGGTCCGATGCCGTAGGACGGGCAGTCCTTGGCCAGCACGCAGATGCCGCAGGCGGGTTTGCGGGCGTGGCAGACGCGCCGGCCGTGGAAGATCACCCGGTGCGAGAGCAGGGTCCATTCCTTGCGGTCGACGAGCGCGCCGACGGCGTGTTCGATCTTGACGGGGTCGGTTTCCTCGGTCCACTTCCAGCGGTGCACGAGACGCTGGAAGTGGGTGTCGACGGTGATGCCGGGGATGTCGAACGCGTTGCCGAGGACCACGTTGGCGGTCTTGCGGCCGAATCCGGGAAGTGTGACGAGATCCTCGAGGCGGCGCGGTACCTCGCCGTCGAACCGCTCGAGCAGGGCCTGTCCGAGGCCGATCAGGGAGTTGGCCTTGTTGCGGTAGAAACCGGTGGGCCGGATGTACTCCTCGAGCTCGGCCCGGTCGGCCTCCGCGTAGGCGCGGGCGTCCGGGTAGCGGGCGAACAGGGCCGGGGTGACCTGGTTGACCCGCACGTCGGTGCACTGCGCGGACAGGATCGTGGCGACCGCCAGCTCGAGCGGCGTGGTGAAGTCGAGTTCGCAGTACACGTGGGGGAACGCCTCGGCGAGCCGCCGGTTCATGCGGCGGGCCCGCCGCACCAGGGCGAGCCTGCTCTCGGGTTTCCGCTCGCCTCCGGACACGCGTCGTCGGCGCACGTCGGGACTCTCGGACGGGGTCGCATGCACCTGCTCCACTGTACGTACCCGGCCGGTCGCGGATTCGGCGCTGTGTCGCTTCTGAGACCTTTCTTGTGTTTACTTCCCGGTATGCAAGCTCTTGCTGTCGTACTCTTCCCCGTGCTGCTCATGCTGTTCGCATTGGCGATGGAGCGGGTCGAGTCCCGGCTGAGCCGTCTGTCCGTTCGCCAGCAGGAGGTCGAGGAGTTCCTCGACAAGGCGAGCCACGACGACGTCGCCACCCTGGCCAGGGAGGGATTCCCCCACGCTCTCGCCCGGTTCCACCGCCGTCGGCGGCGGGTCCTCGTCATGGAGCTCGACGATGCGGAGTCCGACATGGGAGCGCGCCGCGCGAGCTGATATCGGGACGCATCGGTAGGATGCGTGGGCGTTGCTGCAGGAACGGCACGGCAGCTGTCGTGGTGTCAATCACTCATGCCGAGTGCGCGCACAGTAGACTTCGTTTCCGTACGCGTTGCAGGTGGCCTGTCCGGGCGCCCGTGGACGTCGTGCAGACCCGGCAGCATGACGACGAGAATTTTCCCCAAAGGAGCGCACGTGGACGACGTCCTGGCCAGAGCAGGCATCTTCCAAGGAGTCGAACCCTCGGCGGTTGCGGCGCTGGTCAAAGAGCTTCAGCCGGTCGATTTCCCCCGCGGACATGTCATCTTCAACGAGGGTGAGCCGGGCGACCGCCTGTACATCATCGTCTCCGGCAAGGTGAAGCTCGGCCGCCGCTCGCCGGACGGCCGCGAGAACCTGCTGACCATCATGGGCCCGTCCGACATGTTCGGTGAGCTGTCGATCTTCGACCCGGGCCCGCGTACCTCCACCGCCACGACCGTGACCGAGGTCCGGGCCGTGAGCATGGACCGCGACGCCCTCAAGGCCTGGATCGACCAGCGCCCGGAGATCGCGGAGCAGCTGTTGCGCGTGCTCGCGCGCCGTCTGCGCCGCACCAACAACAACCTGGCCGACCTGATCTTCACCGACGTGCCCGGTCGCGTCGCGAAGGCTCTGCTGCAGCTCGCGCAGCGGTTCGGCACCCAGGAGGCGGGCGCGCTGCGCGTCACGCACGACCTGACCCAGGAGGAGATCGCACAGCTCGTCGGCGCCTCCCGCGAAACCGTGAACAAGGCGCTCGCCGACTTCGCCCACCGCGGCTGGCTGCGGCTCGAGGGCAAGAGCGTGCTCATCTCCGACTCGGAGCGCCTCGCCCGCCGCGCGCGGTAACACCCGTTCCACGAATCGAGGCCGGTGCATCGTCGATGCACCGGCCTCGATCGTTCGGGAGGTCAGGCGAAGCTGCGCAGGTACTCGAGCTGGACGTTGACCGACTTCTCCGCGACCGGCCATAGCGACGGGTCCACGTCGGCATACACGTGCTCGACGACGGACCGCGGCGTGGCGTCGTCCCCCAGCACCCGCAGCGCGGCCCGCACCTGGTCGAGCCGCTCCTCCCGATGGTCGAGGTAGCCGCGGGCGATGGTCTCCAGGTCGGGCAGGTCCGGTCCGTGCCCGGGCAGAACGGTGTAGCCGGCGCCGAGGTCGATCAGCCGGCGCAGCGACCCGAGGTAGTCCCCGAGGTCGCCGTCGGAGTCGTCGAGGACGGTGGTGCCCCGACCGAGGATGGTGTCGGCGGTGAGCACGCTGCGGTCGTCCTCGAGGACGAAGGACAGCGAGTCCGCCGTGTGACCCGGCGTGGCGAGTACCCGGATACGCAGTCCGGCCGCCTCGATCACCTCGCCGTCGGCCAGGCCCGCTCCCCCGCCGTGCCGGTGCCGGGCGTCCACGGCCCGCACCGCGCTGCCGGTGAGTTCGGCGAACCGTCCGGCGCCGTCGGTGTGGTCGCCGTGCCGGTGGCTGACCAGGGTCAGCGCCACGGGCACCCGGGCGACGCGCGCGAGGTGCGCCTCGTCGAGCGGGCCCGGATCGACCACGACGCACTCGTCGCTGCCGGGCGCCCGCAGGATCCAGGTGTTGGTGCCGTCGAGCGTCATCATCGACGGGTTCTCCGCCAGCACCACCGCGGCATTGGCGGTGACCTGTCGCAACTGCGCGTACGCGGGGTGAACCAGCGTCATGATCCGGCCTCCTCCGTCGGAAGGTGTGGGGTGCGTCCCACTCTAGATCCGGCTCACCCCGCGCCCGTCAGCGCACCTCGGCGATGATCTCGACCTCGACGGGAGCGCCGAGCGGCAGTTCGGCCACGCCGACGGCGGAGCGGGCGTGCACGCCCGCCTCCCCGAACACCTCACCGAGGAGCTCGGACGCGCCGTTGATCACACCCGGCTGGCCGGTGAAGCCCTCCGCCGAGGCGACGAAGCCCACGACCTTCACGATGCGGACGAGGTTGTCGATGCCGACGAGGCCATCCAGCGCGGCCAGCGCGTTGAGCGCGGCGATACGCGCCGCGGACTTGGCGGCCTCGGCCGAGACGTCGGCGCCCACCTTGCCGACGAGACCGAGCGTGCCGTCGACGAACGGCAGCTGCCCCGAGGTGTAGACGTGGTCACCGGTGCGGACGGCGGGAACGTAGGCGGCGACGGGTGCCGCCACCGGCGGCAGGCTCAGACCCAGTTCGGCGAGCCGCGCCGTCCAGGTCCGCCCCGCGGAATCCTCTGCTGCCACGCGGCTCAGCCCTTCGGGCGCTTGAGGTAGGCGACGTGCTGCTCGCCGGTGGGTCCCGGGAGCACCGACACGAGTTCCCAGCCGTCGGCTCCCCACGTGTCCAGGATCTGCTTCGTGGCATGGGTCAGCAGGGGCACCGTCGCGTACTCCCACGTTGTCAATTCGCTCATGTCTCGACCCTATATGCGCACCGGACTTATAGGCTCGACGTCGTGGCATCAACGACTGCTGAACACGACGTCTGGCCGGCGACGGCCGCGCAGGCGCGGCTGCACTTCGTCTCGGGCAAGGGCGGTACCGGTAAGTCGACCGTCGCGGGGGCGCTGGCCCTGGCCCTGGCGGCGGGCGGCCGCAAGGTGCTGCTCGTAGAGGTCGAGGGACGGCAGGGCATCGCGCAGCTGTTCGACGTGCCGCCGCTTCCGCCGGTCGAGACCAAGATCGCCACGACGGACAGCGGCGGCGCCGTGTATGCCCTCGCCATCGACATCGAGACGGCCTTCCTCGAGTACCTGGACATGTTCTACAACCTCGGGTTCGCGGGACGGGCGATGCGCCGGATCGGTGCGATCGAGTTCGCGACCACGCTGGCGCCGGGCCTGCGGGACGTGATCCTCACCGGCAAGATCAAGGAGACCGTGGTGCGTACCGACCGCACCGGCGAACCCGTGTACGACGTGGTCGTGGTGGACTCCCCGCCGACGGGACGCATCGGCAGCTTCCTCGACGTGACCAAGGCGATGGCCGACCTTGCCAAGTCGGGTCCGATCCGGTCGCAGAGCGAGGGTGTGGTGCGGCTGCTGCACTCCGACGAGACGATGGTCCACCTGGTCACGCTGCTCGAGGCGCTGCCGGTCCAGGAGACCGCCGACGCGGTGGCCGAGCTGCTCGCGGCGGACCTGCGGCTGGGCACGGTGATCGTCAACCGCACCGCCCCCGACTTCCTGCCCGAGGAGATGGTCGACGAGGCCGCCGCCGGCCGGATCGACGCGGAGGCGGTACGCGAGGGGCTCGACCGAGCCGGGGTCGCCCTCGGCGACGAGGACTTCGCGGGTCTGCTGACCGAGACGATCGAGTACGCATCCACCCTGCAGGCGCAGCAGGTCAGCGCCGCCCAACTCGACGAGGTGAACGTGGCACGAATGCATCTGCCCGCGCTGGCGGACGGCGTGGATCTCGGCGGGCTGTACGAACTCGCCGAGCAGCTCGGCGAACAGGGCGTGCGGTGACCGCGCCGCGGGCGCACCACGCGCCCCCGCTCGACGTCCGATCCATCCTCGCCGACCCCTCGTCGCGCATCATCGTGTGCACCGGCGCGGGCGGGGTCGGCAAGACGACGACCGCGGCGGCGCTGGCCCTGCGTGCGGCCGAGCAGGGCCGCAACGTCGTGGTGCTGACGATCGATCCGGCTCGGCGGCTGGCACAGGCGCTGGGCGTGCAGGCCCTCGACAACAGCCCGCAACTCGTGCAGCTGGGGCCGGACGCGAAGGGCGAGCTGCACGCGATGATGCTGAACATGCGCCGCACCTTCGACGACATGGTGCTCGAGCACTCGGCACCGGAGAAGGCGCAGCAGATCCTCGACAACCCCTTCTACCAGACGGTGGCCTCGTCGTTCTCCGGCACGCAGGAGTACATGGCGATGGAGAAGCTCGGGCAGCTCGCGGCGAGCGACACGTGGGATCTGATCGTGGTCGACACCCCGCCGTCGCGGAACGCGCTGGACTTCCTCGATGCACCGCAGCGGCTCGGGGCGTTCCTGGACGGCCGGATGATCCGGTTGTTCACCGCGCCGGGCCGCGGGCTCGGGCGGCTGGTCACGGGCGCGATGGGCCTGGCCCTGAAGGCGGTCTCCACGATCGTCGGCAGCCAGATGCTCTCGGATGCCTCGGCTTTCGTGCAGTCACTCGATTCGATGTTCGGCGGGTTCCGGGAGCGGGCCAACCGCACGTACCAGTTGCTGCAGCAGCCGGGCACCCACTTCATGGTGGTGGCCGCGGCCGAACCGGATGCGCTGCGCGAGGCGTCGTTCTTCGTCGAGCGGCTCTCCGAGGACCGCATGCCGCTCGCGGGTCTGATCCTCAACCGCACGCATCCCACGCTGTGCCCGCTGCCGGCCGACCACGCCCTGACCGCGGCGGATCTGCTCGAGGAGCAGGGACGGAAGGAGACCGCGCCGGCCGAGGCCGTGCTCCGGGTCCATGCCCACCGGGCGGTGACGGCGAAGCGGGAGCTGCGGCTGCTGGCCCGGTTCACGAGTGCGCACCCGCGGGTTCCGGTCGTCGGCGTGCCGTCGCTGCCGTTCGAGGTCTCGGACCTCGACGGGCTGCGCGCCGTCGCGGATCAGATGACCCGCGAGGCGTAACCTCGCGGGTCTCGGGGGTGCGCGGTCAGACGGCGTTCTGGTGCTGACGCTGCGCTTCGAAGAAGTCGGCCCAGGAGTCGACTTCGGGGTGCTGCTTGAGCAGCGCCCGGCGCTGACGTTCGGTCATCCCGCCCCACACGCCGAATTCGACGCGGTTGTCGAGGGCGTCGGCGCCGCACTGCAGCATCACCGGGCAGTGCCGGCAGATGACTGCGGCCTTGCGCTGGGCGGCGCCGCGGACGAACAACTGATCGGGGTCCACTTCACGGCATCGGGCTTTCGATACCCATGCGATGCGTGCTTCTGCTTGGTCTACGTCGAGCCGGGCCATCGGGGTGGTCATGTGCATTCAGTTGCCCCTTACTCTCCGAACGCCGTGTCACGGGGTCCTGGAAGGCGCGCAGAATCGGCGGCGTAGCACGACGGATCTGCACCACATTCCTATTCAGGTGTTATCTGCATCACACTGAGGACTCAATCTAGGTAAAGACTTCCCCGGATGCAAGGCGGAGAAACACTTTTCTGGTACGCCCGTGCATCACTGCACGTCGGAGGGCTTTTGCCAGCGCAACGCACACACGGGAACGCGTGCGCCGGGTTCTGCGCCCCGGGGTGGCACGTACTGTGTAGACGTGTCGATCGGAAAAACGGTGGCGAAGCTCGCAGGATGCACGGCACTGGGCGGAGTCCTGCTGGCCGGTGTGATGTTCCCGGCGGCCGGAGGCTTCGGCTACGTGTCGAACCGCGCCGCGGACACGGTGGACAACAGTTCCGCCGAACTCGTCGAGGGTGTGGTGCCGGCGGTCACCACGATGACCGATGCGGCGGGTACCCCCATCGCCTGGCTCTACGACCAGCGCCGGTTCGAGGTGCCGAGCGACCAGATCTCCAACGAGATGAAACTCGCCATCGTCTCCATCGAGGACAAGCGCTTCGCCGAACACCAGGGCGTGGACTGGCAGGGCACGATCCGCGCCTTCCTCACCAACACCACCAGCGGTCAGGTCGAGCAGGGCGCGTCCACGATCGACCAGCAGTACGTGAAGAACTACCTGCTCCACGTGGTCGCCAAGACCGACGCCGAGCGGCGCGCGGCGATCGAGACGACGCCCGCGCGCAAGATCCGGGAGATCCGGATGGCGCTGACGCTCGACGACGAGCTGACCAAGGACGAGATCCTCACCCGCTACCTGAACCTCGTGCCGTTCGGGAACGGGTCCTTCGGCGTGCAGGACGCCGCCCAGACGTACTTCGGCATCGACGCGAAGGATCTGAACGTCACCCAGTCCGCGATGCTCGCCGGCATGGTGCAGTCCAGCTCCGCGCTGAACCCGTACACCAATCCGGACGGCGTGCTGGCGCGACGCAACGTCGTGCTCGACACGATGATCCAGAACATCCCCGAGCGCGCCGCCGAGATCCGGGCCGCGAAGGAGCAGCCGCTCGGCGTCCTGCCCGAGCCGAAGACCCTGCCGCGCGGCTGCATCGCGGCGGGCGACCGCGGGTTCTTCTGTGAGTACGCCCTGCAATACCTGGCCGAGGCCGGGTTGTCGCGCGAGCAGATCGACAAGGGCGGGTACCTGATCCGCACCACGCTCGACCCCGAGATCCAGGGCTCGGTCAAATCGTCGCTGGACAGGTTCACCAGCCCGACCGTCGATGACGTCGCGACGGTGATGAACGTGATCCGGCCCGGGGAGGATTCGCACCGCGTCCTGGCGATGGGGTCGAGCCGCGTGTACGGCCTCGACGGCGGGGCCTCGCAGACGGTGCAGCCGCAGCCGTACTCGCTGACCGGTCACGGCGCCGGCTCGGTGTTCAAGATCTTCACCGTCGCGGCGGCGATGGAGAAGGGCCTCGGCACCAGCGCCGTGCTGGACGTGCCGTCCCGCTACAACGCCCGCGGCCTCGGCGACGGCGGCGCCCCCGGATGCCCGCCGGCCACCTACTGCGTCGAGAACGCCGCACCGTACCCGGCGAAGCTGTCGGTGCCGGACGCGCTCGCACAGTCCCCCAACACCGCCTTCGTCAAGCTGATCGAGGCCACCGGTGTGGACGCGGTCGTCGACATGTCGGTGCGGCTGGGCCTGCGCTCGTACGCGCAGCCCAACACGTCCGGCTTCGGCGAGCAGAGCATGGTCGACATGCAGAAGGCCCAGCACCTCGGCTCGTTCACGCTCGGCCCCACCTGGGTGAACCCGCTGGAGCTGTCGAACGTCGCCGCCACGCTGGCCTCGCACGGCAAGTGGTGCCCGCCGACGCCGATCGACGCCGTGTTCGACCGCGACGGCAAGCCCGTGCCGATCACCCAGCAGGCGTGCGAGCAGGTCGTCGAACCGGGGCTGGCCGACACCCTCGCCACCGCCCTGAGCAAGGACACCGCGGGCGGTGGTACGGCGTCCGGTGCGGCCGGATCGGTGGGCTGGAACCTGCCGGTGGCGGCGAAGACCGGAACGACCGAGTCGCACATGTCGTCGGCGTTCGTCGGGTTCACGAACAACCTGGCCGGGGCGGTCTACACCTACGGCGACTCCCCCACGCCGGGGCAGATCTGCAGCGGACCCGTGCGCCCGTGCTCCGACGGCAATCTGTTCGGCGGCACCGAGCCGGCCCGCACCTGGTTCACGGCACTGCTGCCCGTCGCGAACAAGTTCGGGCCCACCGAGTTGCCGCCCGCGGACCAGAAGTACGTGCGCGGCGCCGGCAATGCCCAGGTGCCCAACGTCGTGGGTCTGAACCGTCAGCAGGCGAGCCAACGGCTGATCGACGCCGGCTTCCAGGTGACGGAGACGACGGTCAAGGCGGAGGGCCGCAGCGGCACCGTCGCCTCGGTCTCCCCGTCGGGGTCGGCCGTCCCGGGGTCCACGGTGACGATCTTCGTCAGCGACGGCTCGGTGCGCGCCGCGCCACCGAGCCCGAGCGCGACCCCCGGCCGACCGACCGAGAGCCAGGTGCCGGACACGACGGTGCCGGCCGCGCCGGCACCCATCCCGGGACGATGACCGTCACCCGTCCGGTCGCGCGACGACCGGACGGGGTCTTCGGCTACAGGCGCGACTTGACGGCGGCGGACAGGCGCTTGCCGTCGGCCTTCCCGGCGGCGATCGCGGTCGCGGCCTTCATGACCTGACCCATCTGCCGCGGCCCGGGCCGCTCCCCGATCTCCTCGGCGACCTGCGCGATGGCGGTATCCGCGACGTCGGCCAGTTCGGCGTCGGTGAGCGGCGTCGGCAGGTACTCGTCGATGATGCGGGCCTCGGCGTGCTCCTTGGCCGCCAGTTCGCCGCGACCGTTCTCGGTATACACCTCGGCAGCCTCGCCGCGCTTCTTCGCCTCGCGCGCGAGCACCGTCACGACGTCCTCGTCGGTGAGCTCGCGCGCCTGCTTGCCGGCGACCTCCTCGGTCTGGATCGCGGCAAGCAGCATGCGCAGCGTGGTGATCCGCAGCGGATCCTTGTCCTTCATCGCGGCCGTGAGGTCGGCGCGGAGCGTGGACTTGAGCGAGGACGTGGTGTCGGACATGCCTCGACGCTACGCGGCGCCCCGCGAACCCGTGCGCGGACGAGCCCCGGCGGTACGCTGGAGACGTGCCAGACGTTCCCACTCTTCGACGTGCCGCGATCGGCGCGGCCGGTGCCGCCGCCCTGGGCCTCGGCTACGCGACGCTCATCGAGCGCAACGCCTTCGCCCTGCGGGAGGTGACCCTCCCGGTCCTTGCGCCGGACGCCTCGACGCTGCGCGTGCTGCACCTGAGCGACATCCACATGACGCCCGGGCAGCGGCTCAAGCAGAACTGGCTCCGCGAACTCGATCGCCTCGAACCCGACCTCGTGGTCAACACCGGCGACAACCTTGCGCATCCGAAGGCTGTGCCCGCCGTCGTGCAGGCGCTCGGCGGTCTGCTCGCCCGGCCGGGGCTGTTCGTCTTCGGCAGCAACGACTACTTCGGGCCCCGGGTGAAGAACCCGCTGAAGTACTTCGACCGCGACCACGAGCGCGTACACGGCGTGCCGCTGCCCTGGAGCGATCTGCGCGCCGCGTTCAGCGAGCGCGGCTGGCTCGACGTCACGCACGTGCACCGCGAACTCGAGATCGCCGGGGTGCGCATCAGCGCGGCCGGTGTCGACGACCCGCACATCGACCGGGACCGGTACGACACCGTCGCGGGTCCGGCGAACCCGGCGGCGGATCTGCGGCTGGGCCTGGCCCACTCCCCCGAGCCGCGCGTGCTGGACCGGTTCGCGGACGACGGCTACGACCTCGTGCTGGCGGGCCACACCCACGGGGGCCAACTGTGCCTGCCGCTGGTCGGCGCGCTGGTGACCAATTGCGGGCTGGACCGGTCGCGGGTCAAGGGCGTGTCGCGCTGGGGCTCGCACATGCGGTTGCACGTGTCGGCGGGCATCGGCACGTCGCCGACGGCCCCCGCCCGGTTCTGGTGCCGGCCCGAGGCGACGCTGCTGACGCTGATCCCGGCCCCCCGCGAGCAGGCTCGCAGCACCGCGGACGCGGGCACCCGGAGCACGTTTTCACCGCACTGACCAGGCGATTTAACCGTCACCCCGATCGTGCTGTAAGCTAACCGAGGTTCGAAACGGGGTGTGGCGCAGCTTGGTAGCGCGCTTCGTTCGGGACGAAGAGGTCGTGGGTTCGAATCCCGCCACCCCGACTCGTGAAGGACCTGACCGGGGCCCCTTCTCCATCCGGAGAAGGGGCCCCGGTCCCGTTCTCCGGGTCTCGGCACGACGCGCCCGACGCGATCGTGAAGTACGGTGAGCAGACCGGCACGTTCCCCGCCTCGAGCGCCCGGCTCGACGCCTCCCGGTGACAAGTCGGCCTCCTCGAGGCCGCGCAAGGAGCGTCTCATGACGCACAACCACGCCATCACCCACAGCAACGGGAATCGCTCCGGCCCGCCCGAGCGCCCCGTACCGTCGCACCGCCCCCCTGCTCGATTTCCCACCCCGACCCAGACTCCCCGCTTCCTGCTCCGGCCGAACTCGGCACCACCGTCCCCGATCGACGGCTCGTGGTTCCCCTGGACCGCGAACCTCACCGATGAGCTGGACGACCTGATCTCCGCGCTCACCCTGCGACTCGGCCCCGTTGCCCGGGTCTGCTTCGACTGGAACGCCCTGCAGATATCGCGAAAGCGAATCGACGAGTTCGACCTCGACTCCGGCGGTATCGCACTGCGCGAGCCGGCACCCGGACAACCACCGCACACGATGTACTTCCTCGGATGCAACGGCACCCAACTCGTGCTGGTACTCCTGTCCCCCGACACCGAACCGGATCACGCCTACGGCATCATGCGCACGCTGGCGGATTCGTAGGTCCGGCCGGCGCCGGCGGCTCATCCGGACGGCCGGCCGCCCCCGGAGTCCAGAGTTGCCCTCAGGCCGGAGAAGAAGAGGTCGAGGCCGCGTTCGAATTCGGCGGCGCCGTCGTAGGAGGCCAGTATCGGCGCGAGACTGCGCAGGAGGGGGAATTCGTCGATCGGCAGGCGATGCAGTCCCAGGCGGAGCAGGTCGTCGGACTCCTCGGGCTGCTCGACGAGTTCCTGCAGCTCGTCGAGGACGTGACCGTGGAGGAATCCGAACAAGGCCCGGTAGACGTGTAACGCCTCGGCCGCGGAGAATCCGGCCCGGGTGAGCAAGGTCAGGATGCCTTCGAGCGGACGCAGCGTGCCGAGCGGCCGCAGTGCGAGGGGTGTGGACAGGGGGCGGGTGACCAGCAACGGAACCACGTGCGGGTGGTCGAGGGCAAGTTGCCGGAAATCCCTTGCAACCGTGCGTAGTTGATCTTCCCAGTCGCCGTCGCGGGGGTCGACGACCAGTTGCTCGAGGACGATTTCGGCGACTCCGTCGAGGAGGGCGGCCTTGTTCGGCGCGTGACGGTAGAGGGTCATCGGATCCCGGCCGAGAGCCTTGCCGAGGCGGCGCATCGAAAGCCCCTCGACGCCGTCGCGATCGATGATCGCGAGCGCAGACGCAAGGATCAATTCCCGGGCTCGAGTGTTCCTGCCGGACCTGCCGTCGTCGAATCCGATCGAGCGGCCCGCAGGAACCTTCGGCATCACGGACTCCTCTCCGTTCGCCTCCACTGTAGCCCTATGCTGTAGGTCTACAGTGTTGACACCTCGAGTGCTGCGGGTGTTGACTGGGTCTACACCCCAGGCCTGGAGGCCGCCATGATCGACGTTCTGCGACCGAACCCCCTGCTCGCTGCCGTGATCGTCGGGCCCGGAGGGCCGAGCGACAGCGAGCGGGCACCCGACTCCACGGAGTACGCCGTGGCAAGCCGCCGCAACCACTACTGATTCAGTCCTGCCGTGCGGGGCCGAATCCGGCATCGCACGTTGCGGACTCGATACGGAAAGAACACGATGGCGATCTCCGACATCAAGGAATATGCGCACCTCACCGCGGAAGACGTCGAGGCGCTGAGCACCGAGCTGAACGGGATCCGCCGGGACGTCACCGAGTCGCTCGGCGCGGCGGACGCCGCCTACATCCGGCGCACGATCGCATTCCAACGTGCGCTGGATGTCGCTGCGCGGTTGATGATATGCGCCAGCAAGGCGCCGGCCGGGTGGGCGCTGGGGGTGACGGCCCTCGCCGGGGCCAAGATCGTGGAGAACATGGAGATCGGCCACAACGTCTCGCACGGGCAATGGGACTGGATGAACGACCCGGAGATCCACTCCACCACGTGGGAATGGGACATGGCCGGGCTCTCCTCACAGTGGCGGTACTCCCACAACTACCGCCACCACGTCTTCAACAACGTCGTCGGCATGGACGACGACCTCGGCTTCGGCGTCATCCGGATCACCCGCGACCAGCCTTGGCATCCGGGCAATCTGGCGCAACCGCTGCGAAACCTGCTGTTGGCAACCACATTCGAGTGGGGAATCGCACTGCACGGTCTGCACTCCGTGAACGAGCACGCCGGCAGCGCGGCCGAGAAGACCGACCACAACCGGGCACTGCTGGGAAAGGTTGTCCGCCAATCACTCAAGGACTACCTGGTCTTCCCCGCCCTCAGCGGTCGTCGCTGGCGGCGCACCCTGACGGCCGGCCTGGCCGCGAATCTGCTCCGGAACCTGTGGTCGTACGTGGTGATCTTCTGCGGGCACTTTCCGGACGGCGCCGAGAAGTTCACCCTCGTCGAGCTCGAGCGCGAGACAAGGGCGGAATGGTATCTCCGGCAGATGCTCGGAAGCGCCAATTTCCACGCCGGCCCGGTGATGGCCTTCATGAGCGGTAACCTCTGCTACCAGATCGAGCATCACCTGTTCCCGGACCTGCCCAGCAACCGCTACGCAGAGATCTCCACGAAGGTCCGGGCGCTGTGCGAGAAGTACGATCTGCCGTACACCACCGGCTCGCTCGTCCGGCAGTACCTTCTGACGCTGCGCACGATCCACAAGCTCGCTCTGCCTGATCGATTCCTGCGCGCGACCTCCGATGACGCCCCGGAAACCGCCTCCGAACTGAAGTTCCGCTCCCCGACTACCGCGCCGGCCGTTCCGCCGGCAGTCCCGCGACCCGGCCGTCGGGCAGTTCTGCGGACCCTGCACATCGACCGGCGCAACCGCCGGCGAGGGACCCCGACAACGGGTTGATCCTCCGGGGGTGGGGCCACGGAGGATATGAGGCAAGGATAGCCTGCCCTCATGCACAAGCTCAGACACCTCGGCCGCCTCACCGCCGCGGCCCTGCTCGTCACCTTCACCGTCGCGGCGTGCGGCGGCGCGGCCGAGTCGACCCGCGACACCGGCTCCGGCAACACCGACGTGGCCACCGGCGGCCGGCTGTTCGCCACCGCCGACGAGGAGACGGCGAAGCTCGGCAGCGACGCGGAACCCGGCCGGTTCCCCCGCGTGGTCACCCACGCTCTCGGCGAGACGGAGATCGCGGCCAAGCCGCAGCGCGTCGTCGTGCTCGACGGCGGCGAACTCGACGACGTCCTCTCCCTCGGCCTCACACCCGTGGGCCTCGCGAGTCCCGAGGGCGCGGCGGAGCAGCCGTCGTACCTCGCGGACCGGCTCGCCGGTGTGGCCGACGTGGGCACGATCAACAACCTCGATCTCGAGGCCATCGGCGCGCTGCGGCCGGATCTGATTGTCGGCAGCAAGCTCCGCGCGGACAAGATGTACCCGCAGCTGTCCGCCATCGCCCCGACCGTGTTCTCGATCCGACCCGGTTTCCCGTGGAAGGAGAATTTCCTGCTCGTCGCGGACGCGCTGGGCGAGGAGGAGAAGGCCGAGTCCGTCCTCAACGCCTACCAGAGCCGCGCCGACGAGGTGCGGGACTCGATTCAGGGCGATCCGAGCATCTCGCTCGTGCGGTTCATGTCCGGCAAGATCCGCCTGTACGGGAACCTCTCGTTCATCGGCGTCATCCTGCAGGACGTCGGGCTGCGACGTCCGCCGGTCCAGGACATCGAGGAACTTGCGGCCGAGGTCAGCCCGGAAACGATCACGGAGGCGGACGGCGACCGGATCTTCTACTCGAGCTACGGCAGGGAAACCGACGAGGCGGCGGTCGTCGGCGGCCCGCTGTGGTCGAGCCTCACAGCCGTGCAGCAGGGGCGCGCCGTCGCGGTGAGCGACGAGACGTGGTTCCTCGCACTCGGCCCGACCGGCGCGATGCTCGTTCTCGACGACCTCGAGCGATTGCTCGCACGGCAGTAACCGAGATCGGCGTCAGATCGTCACCTCGTCGCGCCAACAGGTCAGCAGCGCGGCGTCACCGAACACGTCGAATCGATCGAGGGACGCCCGGTTCCACAGGAGGAGCAGCAGATCCGACGCCGGCCCGCGGACCGCGACGTCCCCCTCGGCGTGGGTGTGGACGACGGAAGGTTCGTCGGCATCGAAGGTGATCAACCATTCGCCCTCGCCGGCGGCGAGGGCGGGGTCGGTCGCATGCAGGTGCATCGTCTTCCCCGACCCGGCCGGCGACCCGGCACTCCCCGCCCCACCGAGGGCCCCCGCGCCGCCGAGGGCACGGAACGGGAGCAGCACCCCGAAGAGTTCGTCGATGCCCTCGACGGCCAGCGCGGTGTCGACGGGCGTGGTGCCCTCGCCCGCGGCGAGTTCGGCGTCGATCCGGTGCAGCGCAGTCTCGACCGCCATGCGACGGACCCAGAACGAAGCCGGTTGCGGTCCGGCGAAGGTCTGCTCGTCGACCTGCGGATCGGCCGATTGCACGGCCTCCGTCAGCTCCTCGAGTCCGTCCCGCACCCATGCGACGACGGCGGCCCCGGCCGGAGCCGGGGGGATCTCGGTGCGACCGCCGGTGCGCAACCAGCCCGCCGCGTTCCGGTGCACTCGGCCGACGTGCCCGAGAAGCCGTTCGACGGACCAGCGCGGGCAGGTCGGGACCGGCCGGTCGAGCCGGCCTTCGCCGGCGGCGAGCAGCCGCTCGGTGTCTGCGCGCAACAGCGCCGGATAGGAGGCTCGATCCATCCCTCGATTATGGGTGGCTCCCCCGTCTCGCCGAAGCCCCGGCGCGCCGGGGTGGGACCACGCGGTCAGCGGGCCGTCTCGCGCACTCGCAGTGTCACCACGTCGAGGGACTCGCCGACGTCCGAGAGCCCGTCGGATTTGCGGGCGGTGACGGCACCGAACTCGACCGTCTCCACACCGTGGGTGCCGGCGAAGGCGTACAGGCCGTAGGTGCCGTTCGCCGCACTGTCGCTCACCGTGAAGGCGATTCGCTCCTCGCGGGTCTCCCCCGGCGCCAGATCGACGTCGATCGGGCCCAGGACCGGTTCGCCTTCCTCGCCGTTCGGACGGACCGCGCTGCCCCACACCTGACCCGTGTAGGGCGCGTCGCCGGGTGCTTCGACGAGCATGGTGGCTTCGATCACCCCGCCCGAGGCGGGCAGCGTCGTGGCCGTGTCGGCCGTGAGCGAGACGCGCACGGGAAGATCCGTCCGGGGAACGTCGGGGCGGGTCGACGACGGGGACCCGTCGCCGATCTCCGGCCAGCCGTTGGCCCACACGATCCGGTCGATCATGCCCTCCCGTCGCTGGGCACCGCTGGGAAGCTGGAGATCGTCGCGGGGAATCGCGTGGTAGACGATCCAGTCGTCGCCGGCGTCGTCGGTCACCACCGTGTTGTGCCCGGGTCCCGCCCACGGATCACTGCCGGCCAGGATGAGCGCGCCGCCACCGCCGTCGAGGTCGTCACCCTTGCGGTCGACGTACGGGCCGGTCAACGACTCGGACCGGCCGACGAGCACCCGGTAGGCGGTGTCTGCGCCGTTGCAGCAGTGGCCGGAGGAGAGGAACAGGTAGTAGTAGCCGTCGCGGTATTCGACGTGCGGCCCCTCGAAGCGTTCGTCCGCGACCCGGACCGGTTCGCCTGCGGGCGCGGTTCCGTCCGCGGCGAGCGGGATGGCGTAGACGCCCTTGAAGTTCCCGACGAACATCGTCTTCGTCGTGCCGTCGTCCCACACGAACGGATCGATCGTGCCCTGGACGCCGACGTCCTCGGCACAGAACACGGGGCGGCCCAGGTCGGTCCACGGGCCGGCCGGTCCGGGTGCGGTGGCGAGGCCGATGCACGGATTCGCCCCGTCCGGCAGCGCGTAGTAGAGGCTGTACCCGGTGTCCGACTCGATCACGTGGGGAGCCCAGACGTAGTTGTTCGCCGGATGCCATCCGGGAATCTCGGAGAACACGTCGTCGACGTACATCCAGTCCGTGAGGTCGAAGGACTTGAAGACGGACATCCCCCGCAGTCCCCGGCCGTCGCCCCAGTCGTCGCCCGTGGTGTACATGTAGTACGCCCCGTCGGGCGCCCGCACGATGCTGGGGTCGGCCGCGACGGGCTCGACGATCGGGTTCGCCGCGGCGGGTGGCGCCGGCGCGATCAGGAAGGCGAGCAGCGACATCGCGGCCGCGACGGATCCACGGCGGACGTGGCGTCGAGCCGCGTGGTGACCGCCCGCCTTCTTCCCCGTCTCGAACTTCCGCACGTCGCTCCCACCGTCGACTCACATGGAACGGGGCAAATGTATACGGATGTGACCGGTGTGGGAGTTGTGAAAGGCGCAAGCGGCCGGATCGAAACCGAACCGTGCCCTCGGACCGTACCGGAACCCCCTCCCATGGCCCCTACACCGGCGGCAGCAGCCGGTCCAGGAAACCGTTGCTGAACACCCGGTGCGGATCGTGCCGATCGAACGCCGCGCGCGCCGCGTCCCAGCCCTCGTCGGCGGACAGTCCGGTGCGGTACATCGCCGGGATCGTCTCGCCGAGGAACCGCGAATCCCGGTGCCCCCCCTGCTCGTCGAACGCCCAGCCCTTCGACCACTCGGACCGGAAGGCGGCGTAGTCACCGGAGTAGTGGTCGGCCATCCACTGCTCCATCTCCCGGAAGAACGCGGACTGCCCCGCGGTGCCGGGAATGGAGACGACGTTCATCCAGATGGCAGTGTCCCAGTCGGGCCGGTCGGGACGGGGACGCACGGCCGACAGATTCGGCGCTCCGGCCGAATCGACGAGCACCTCCGACTGGTCGTCGACGGTGCACAGTCGCACCTCGAACGGCATGTTGACCGGATACTGCCCGAGCGAGGCGTAGTGGGTCATCCGCTCGTGCAGCCAGGTGGTGAACTCGTGGACGACGCGGGCGATGTTCGCGCGCCGCGTGACGACCACCCCACCGCCGGCGATGACGCGCAGCGTGGTGGCCCGCAGGTAGAACAGCAGGTCCTTCGACCAGCCCCACAGGTCGGCGGTGCCGGTGGCGGCGAGACCGGCGGCGACGGCCCCGAACTGGCCGGCACCGAAGGCCGGGGTGGCAGCCTGCATCCCGCTCGCCACCCGGCCGAGAGGGGTGGTGACCTCCTCGGGGATGCTGTCGGAGAAGAAGTAGTTGTACGGGCCGTGCACCTCGCGCGCGGTCGGTGGCTTCTCGGGGCACACCGACCAGATCTTCAGCCACGGCGTCTCGGTGAAGGGGAACCAGATCGCCTCGACGCGGCCGGACTCCTCGACGAACCGCTCGAAGGTACGGCCCGGGGAACCGGGCGGGGCGAACAGTTCCTGCCACGGCACGTCGGTGAAACTCTGGCAGCGCAGCCGGTAGTTGGCCCCGGCCTGCAGGGTCACCGAGGTGACGAAGCTGCGGCCCAGGTGGGCGAGCAGGGGCGTGATCTCGGGTTCGGACCGACGGAACTCACGCAGTTCGTAGGCGCCGGCGGCGGCGTTCCACACGACGGCGGTGAGGGCGACGACGAGGTTCGACAGTGAGCCGAACGACTGGCCGGGGAGCGCACGCTCCCCGGCGGCCGGATAGGTGGCGCCGTGCGCGCCGATCGACAGCGCGCCCGCGATGGTGATGTCGCCGATCGCGGGGGCATTGGCCCAGCCGAGGCCGTGCTGTTCGAGCGCGGCGAGGATCGACTCGATGCTCGCACCCGCGCCGGCGGTGACGGTGGCGGGTGTTCCCGCGGGATCGACGGTGACGGCGTTCAGGTGCACCATCGTGTCGATCAGCACGATCTTCTCGACGCTCTCGCCGGGCACGACGGTCAGCGGGCTCCAGCTGTGCATGGTGCCGCGCGGCCGGACGCGGTAACCGTGGGCGCGGGCCCAGTCGGCGATGCGCACGACGTCGTGCGCATCGCGTGCGGTGGCGGTCCACACCGCGTCGAAGCGGATCGTCCGGGCCCAGTTCTCGAAGCGCTGCTGGGCCAGCGGGATGTCTGCGGGGAACTCCGGCGGTGCCGGAATGGTGGCGCGCGGATCGCCGGCCGGGACCGCACCGGCGGGGGTCCAGGCGAGGCCGGTCAGTGCGACGGCACCGGCGGCACCGGCGGCGCCGAGGAGGGCTCGTCGGCTGAGGGTCGTGGTCGAGGCGGGGTCGCCGTCCGTCCGGGCGTCGCGGGGGTCCACCGGGCTGGGCTCCGATCTGGGAAGAGGCAGAAACAGAGCAAAAATAGAACAAGTTCTCTTTCGATGCCAGTGGTTCCGTAATGCGCCGCCGAACCGGCTGAACGCCGCCGTCCACGACCGGAGCGAGGACGTAGGACCCTAGCCCCGCACCCGGTCACGGGCAGACAGTGGCAAGTGCCGTTGCACGGCGGCGACAGCGTGCCGTTGCACGGCGGCGACAGAGTGCCGTTGCACGGCGGCGTCAGAGCACCGCCGGCCGCCGGTGAACGGACAGGCCCGGAAGGGAACGCCATGACGTCCACCACGATCGATACCGGCATGTACACCTCGTCCAACCCACCGTGGCGCGAGGTGCGGGTCATCACGGCGCTGGCGAGGTATGGCGGGCTGACGTCGCTGTTCGTCTGGGACCATTTCCAGGAGTTCTTCCCGACCGCCCTGTGGGACAGGACCTTCACCCGCTTCAGCGACCAGGTGTCGAGTCCGCACGAGGTGTTCGACTACCAGACCCTGCTCGGGGCACTGGCGGCCCCTGCGGGGAGGATGCGGCTCGGGGTGGCAGTGAGCGAGCCGATCCGGCGCCACCCGGTGCTGCTCGCTCAGGCCGCCCTGACCCTGGCGCATCTGACCAAGCGCGCGCCGATCCTCGGCCTGGGCTGCGGGGAGCGGATGAACATCGACCCGTACGGGTTGTCGCAGGCCCACCCGGTCGACCGACTCGCCGAAGCCGTGCAGATCGTCCGCCGCTGCTTCGACTCGCACGGCCCGTTCGACTTCCACGGCACGCACTTCCACCTGGACGGGGCGGTGATGGACCTGCAGGCCCCACCCGGGCGCACCCCGGAGATCTGGATCGCCGCCCACGGACCTCGGATGCTGCAGTTGACCGGGCGCTACGGCGACGGGTGGCTGCCGATGACCATCGCACTGCGCACCCCGGACGAGTACGGGGCGAAACTGGCGCGCATCCGTACCGCCGCCACCGAGGCCGGTCGCGACCCCGACCGGATCGTGCCGGCGTTGGTGGCCTACATCCTCGTCGCCCCCACACAGAAGCGGGCGCAGGCGATGCTGCACAGCCGGATGATGCGGTACTGGACGCTGCTGTTCTCCGCCGAGCACTGGGCTGCGGCCGGCGCGGTACATCCCTTCGGGCCGGAGTTCCGCGGCTCGGTCGACGTGATCCCGGAACGCTACGACCGGGCCCGGTGGGAGGAGGCGCTCGCGGCGGTGCCCCCGGAGGTCACCGAATACGGATTCCTCGTCGGCACACCGGGCCGGATCACCGCGCGGTTGCGGGAGTTCGGGGAGGCCGGGCTGCGGCATGTGGTGCTCGTCCCCACGTCGGCCTACCTGTCGCTGCAGGACTGGGCGTACACAGTGCCCGCCGTGTATCGCATCGCCGCGTCGCTGCGCAGGTGAGCACCCTCGAGGACCTACACGCCGACGGCCTCCCGCAGGAGTTCCGGCGCGCCGTCGATCGACCACACCGCCATCGCGAACGCGGCGATCGTCAGCCCTGGACCGAGGATCGCCAGCTCGAAGGCGCCGCCGGCGCGGATGGCAAGGAACCCGGGCATCTTGATCTCCCACCAGCGCTCGCCGCGCCACGGCAGGAACGGCGCGAGGAACGGTATGCCCTCCTTGGTGACGGCGTCGCCCAGGCAGTGCGTCGCGCATCCCAGCGCCACTGCCACCCCGAGGCCCACCGAACCGACCTCTCCGGGGAACCAGTTCCACATGAGCACCGACAGCACCGCCGAGGTCGCGGTCACCACGAGCCAGCCGTTGCGCTTGGCCCATCCGTCCGCGAGCCCGCGCAGCGCCAGGCCGAGCGTGACGAACAGGACGGCGACGACCGCGACCCGGTCGAACCGGGCGACAAGCGTCGACACCCCCGCCCCCAGCAGGCCCGCGAACAGGGCCGTGTGCGTCAGCGTGCGATGCCCGCCGCGACGGCTGCGGTCGCGGCGGCCCTTGGTGAGCGTGTAGTAACCGAGCGAGAGGTTGTCGATGCCGCGCGCCGCGACCTGACTCACCGGCCCGAAGGACCGCGCCACCGTCGACTGGGGCGTGTCGAGATCCGGCAGGAGGGCCGAACCGGCGCAGACCGCGGCGAACGCGAACGTCTCGGCCGTGGATGTGGGCCCGCCCCACTCGCGGGGCAGCACGTCGGCGACGAGGAGGCCGACCAGCGCCCCGGACACCGCGTGGGTGGGACCCATGACCATCGCTGCAGGCACCTTTCGATCGAAGAACGAACCGATGCCAACGTAGCAATCACATCCGACACTTCAGTAACACAGGTGTTCGATCGCCCGGCGCACACGAAGGGCCACCCGCGGGAACGGGTGGCCCTCTCGCACTCGACGGCTCAGGCGAGCTGCGCCTGCCACATCCAGTGCGCCTGCTCGAGGCCGGCGGTCTGGGCGATGAGCAGGTCCTGCGTGACCGGGTCGGCCTCGTCCGTCGCCGCGATGCGCTCGCGCAGGCGTCCGATGACGGCCGCGAGGTTGTCGGTGATCGCCGCGACGACCTGCTCGTCCTTGGTCCAGCCCGCGCCGAAACCCGTGGTGCCGGAGTCCTGGGCGACGGTGGTGGCCCGTCCGTCCGGGCTGACGCCGATCGCCGTGAGGCGCTCCGCCACCTCGTCGGTGTAGGTGCGGGCGGCCGTGACGATCTCGTCCAGCGCGAGATGCAGGCTGCGGAACTGCGGGCCGACGACGTTCCAGTGCGCCTGCTTGGCGATCAGGCTCAGGTCGATCATGTCGACGAGGGTGCCCTGCAGAGCGTCCCCGGCGACCTTCTGCTGGTCCGGGCTCAACGTGCTGGTGATCGGTCCGGTCATGATCCGAGCTCCTATCCGTGTCGATGTGCCTCCCGGCGGCGACGGACGTCGCGCGCCGGCCGTGCTTCGGACATATCTCCCCCGCTTCAACGCTCGACGCGGTGACCGAGTTCCGCGCGGCCGCAGGCAACGAAGTGGATACGGGGCCCCTTCGGCCCGGAGTGTCCGTGGCAGCCGCGGCCGCGCGGGCGGATGATGGAGGAAGAATCCGTATCGAGGGAGGACAGAGTGATGCAGACGGTCATCGTGTGGATACTGGCCACCCTCCTCTACTGGTGGGGCATTCTCTGACGGGAGGTCAGGCCCGGCCCGCCCGCACGCCCTCCTCGACCTTCTTGCCGAGGTCGGCGTCGACGTTCGACCAGTATTCGAAGATCCGCTCGTACAACGCCGCCGCGGTCCCCCCGAGGATGTGGCCGACGATGTTGCCCACCAGCCGCTCACGGGCCGCGTCGTCGAGCACCTCGCGGACCAGCGTGCCGGCCTGACCGAAGTCGTCGTCCTCGGCATGCCGGACGTAGCCGGCCCGCACCGCCTCGGTGCCGAACTCCCACAAACCTTCGTCGCCGGCGGCCTGCGGGTCGGCGTGCGGGCCGCCGAAGCTGTTCGGCGCATACACCGGGGCGCCCGGGTCGTTGAACGAGTACCGCATGGCGCCGTCCTTGGAATACGAGTTCACCTCGTTCCTCGGCGCGTTGACCGGCAGCTGCGCGTGGTTCGCGCCGATGCGGTAGCGGTGCGCGTCGGCGTAGGAGAACACGCGGCCGAGCAGCATCTTGTCCGGCGACAGGCCGATGCCCGGCACGATGTTCGACGGCGCGAACGCGGCCTGCTCGATCTCGGCGAAGAAGTTGCGCGGATTGCGATTCAGCGTCCAGGTGCCGACCTCGATCAGCGGATAGTCGCGCTGCGACCACACCTTGGTCAGGTCGAACGGGTTGAAGCGATACCCCTCCGCCTCGGCCACCGGCATGATCTGCACCTTCAGCGTCCAGCTGGGGAACTCGCCCCGCTCGATCGCGTCGTGGAGGTCGGCGCGGTGGTAGTCGGGGTCGGTGCCGGCGAGGCGGTCGGCCTCGGCCTGCGTGAGGAATTCGATGCCCTGGTTCGTCTTGAAGTGGTACTTGACCCAGAACCGCTCTCCGGCGGCGTTGACCCACTGGTAGGTATGGGAGCCGAAACCGTCCATGTGGCGCCAGGTTCGGGGGATGCCCCGGTCACCCATCAGCCACGTCACCTGGTGGGCGCTCTCGGGTCGCAGCGTCCAGAAGTCCCACTGCATGGTGTGGTCGCGCAGACCCGAACCGGGTAGCCGCTTCTGGGAGTGGATGAAGTCGGGGAACTTGATCGGGTCCTTGACGAAGAACACCGGGGTGTTGTTGCCGACGAGGTCGTAGTTGCCGTCCTCGGTGTAGAACTTCACCGCGAAACCGCGCGGGTCGCGCCACGTGTCGGGGCTGCCCTGCTCCCCGGCGACCGTCGAGAAACGCACGAGGGATTCGGTTTTCGCGCCCGGCTGGAACAGCTTGGCCTTGGTGTAGGCACTGACGTCGCCCGTGACGACGAGTTCGCCGAACGCGCCGCCGCCCTTGGCGTGCACGACACGCTCCGGGACCCGTTCGCGGTTGAAGTGGGCGAGCTTCTCGATCAGGTAGTGGTCGTGCAGCAGTACCGGGCCCTGCGTTCCTGCGGTGAGCGATTCGTCGTCGCTCGCGACCGGAATGCCGACGTTGTTGGTGGTGGGGCAAGGATTCGTCACGGTGATCCTCCTCTGGAAGGGTGCACGCTCCGCGCCACGTCGCCGCGGTGCGGGTCGTAGTCGGAGTGGAGAAATGGTGCGGGACTAAGACTCTCGACAGTCGGAGCACAGTCCCCAGAACGTCACTTCGGCCTCGTCCACGACGTAGCCGTGGTCGTCCGAGGGTTCGAGGCACGGCGCCGCTCCGACGACGCACTCGATGTCGGTGACCGCGCCACAGCTGCGGCACACCAGGTGGTGGTGATTGTCGCCGATCCGGGTCTCGTACCGGGCCGGCGAACCCGCGGGTTCGATGCGGCGCAGGAGCCCGGCCCCGACGCACGCCTTGAGCACGTCGTACACCGCCTGCGTGGAGACGGAGCCGAGTTCGCTCCGCACCGCGGCCGCGATCTCGTCCGCATCGGAATGGGGGTGCGCGGCAACCGCACCGAGCACGGCAACACGCGGAGCGGTCACCCGCAGACCCACGGAGCGCAGTTGCGCCGGGGGGTCGAGGTGCTCATTCGCTCGTTGCATGACCCCAGTATGCCCCTTTTCTGGAATTAGTCAAGAAAAGACGGGCGGGATCGGTCCGCACACGATCGCCTGATTCCGCACAACGGACCCGCCGGCCGGGTCTACCCTGCTTCTCAGCCCACCGGAAGAGGTTCGCCATGCGCACCAACCCGATCTCTCGCGCCTCCGGGATCGCGATCGCGGCCGGCACCGTGCTCACCCTGCTGCTCGGCTGCTCCAGCGGATCCGACACGGAATCCGAGCCCTACTCCTACGGCCCCACCGTCGAGGTCGGCGACGGCACGGCCCGCACCTACGTCGAGCAGGGCGACGACGGTGCCCCCGCGGCGATCGGGGTCCGCTTCTCGGCGACGGCGCTCGACGGCCTCTCCGACGCCCTCGAGGTGCACACGCTCGAGTTCCCGGCCGAGGCGGACGAGACCGCGTTCGACCACCTGACCATGGACTGGAACCCGCACGGGCACGAACCGGTGGGACTGTTCGACCAGCCTCATTTCGACATCCATTTCTACATGATCGGCGCCGAGCAGATTTCCGAGATCGACCCGGCCGCACCCGGGTACGCCGACGCGGCGGCCAACATGCCCGAAGCCCGGTACATGCCGGCCGACTACGTGCCCGCCGGTCCGCCGGAGATGGCGCTCGTCCCGCAGATGGGGATGCACTGGGTCGACGGCACCCTGCCGATCGCGCCGGGACAGTACGACTTCACCCAGATCCTCATCGAGGGATCCTGGGACGGCGAATGGACCTTCATCGAGCCGATGCTCACCCGCGACTGGCTGCTCACCCGGCCCACGATCGACGAGCCGGTGAAACAGCCCGAGGCCTATCAGCAGAGCGCGTACTACCCCACCACCTACTCGGTGAGCTTCGACGACCAGGCGCAGGAGTACGTCGTCGAACTCGGTGGACTCACCATGCGAGAGGAGTCGTGACAGTGGTGCACCTTCGCACGTTCGCGGTGCTCGGAGTCGTCGGCGTGACGGCGACGGCGACGGCACTCGTCGTCGGTTCCGTGGCCGGAGCCCAGGGCTCCACGTCCGTCGACGGCCCGCCCCGCCCCGTCGGTAACGGATCGGCGCACACGTACGTCACCGTCGGACCCGACGACACCCCCACCGCGATCGGCGTCCGCCTCGATGCCGCCGCTCTCGAAGGCCTCACGAGCGGTCTGCTGCCCACCACCGAGGCCTACGTGCTCGACGTTCCCGACGGGGCGCCCGCGACGGTCGTCGACCATGTCACGCTGGACTGGAACTCTCACGGCCACAATCCGGAACACGGGTTCGACCAGCCGCACTTCGATGTGCACTTCTACCTCGTCGACACCGCGACGGTGGAGTCGATCAACCCGCTCGTCCCCGGGTATCTCGAGCGGGCGGCGAAGCTGCCGGACCCGAAGTACCTCCCGGAAGGCTACGCGCCGTCGGACCCCCAGCCGATTCTCGGCACCGTCCCCAACATGGGACTGCACTGGCTCGACACCGCCGAGCCGCACGGGCACTTCACCGAGACGGTCCTGCAGGGCTCGTGGGACGGCCGGCACGTCTTCATCGAGCCGATGATGACCCGGGACTGGCTGGCGTCCCGGCCCGACCTGCACGAGGAACTGCGGCAGCCGAGCGCGTATCAGCAGTCCGGCTACTACCCCACCACCTACTCGGTGACGTGGGACGACGCAGCCGGGCAGTACGTCGTCGAACTCGGTGGGCTCACGATGCGCGAGGCGTCGTGAGCCCACCGCAGGTTCCCTAGCGCACCGTCCGGGCCGGGCCGATGCTCATCCGGCCCGACGTGATGACGATGCCGTGGTGGGCCCCCGGCAGCAGCCACCGTCCCAGTGTCGGGCCCTGCGCCTCGACGCGGACGCGGGCATAGCGGAACCGTCCCCTCAGCCGTGCCGTGGCGCGGGCCTGGCTGCCGTCCGGTTCGGGCTGTGCGAACGCCAGTCCCCCGACGATCGGCAGTTCCGGACCGCGCGGGGTCGCGTCGGTGTCCACCTTCCATGTGTCGCCCGTGGCGGAGAACCGGCCGATGACGTCGCCGGTGAACGAGGCGAGCACCTTGGGCAGATGCCAGTGCTCGCGCCCGCCGTGCACGGACGCCTCGGAGTCCACGGCGATGAACGGCACGGCCATCGCCGGGATCAGTCCCGGGCGCAGGACGGGACTTGCGAGCACCTCGCGGTAGGGGCCGACGGGCGATTCGAGGTAGTCCACCACCATCGCGAGGGTGAACGGCAGGGTCCGGCCGCCGGGGCCGAACTGGGCCGCCCCGGGCGCGCTGCGGTGCCACCACAGGGCCGCGCGCGCCTGCGCCGACCACGGCGGCGGCGCGGACGTCGGCCAGTCGGTACGTTCGTCGGTGCTCTCAGGCACGCTCCACAACACGGGCGGCCTCCTCTCGTCGGACGGGATGGATCGGCAGGCGCAGCGCCGCGGGAGCCGACTCCGGCACGCTGGGCCGCACCGGCCGCACCGGAGTGACCGGCACGTAACCGGATCCGAGCGTCGGGCGTGGATCGGCGTCACCCTTGTTGGGCCACAACGCCATCGCCCGCTCGGCCTGCGCCGTGATGGTGAGCGACGGGTTCACGCCCAGGTTGGCGCTGACCACGGATCCGTCCACGACATGCAGGCCCTCGTGGCCGTAGGCGCGCAGGTAGGGATCGACGACACCGGACTCGGGCGAGTCCCCGATCACGCAGCCGCCGAGGAAGTGCGCGGTCATGGGAATATTGACCAGGTCCGCAACTGATCCGCCCGCGTCGCCGTCGATCTTGCCGGCGACCCGCCGGATGGCCTCGTGACCCACCGGAATCCACTCCGGCGGTGGCGCGCCGGGCCCGCGACGGCTCGTGAGCCGGCGTCCGAACGGCCCGCGCGTGCTCGCCAGTTCGAGGGAGTTGTCGTCGGTCTGCATGACCAGCGCGATCACGGTCCGCTCGGACCAGTGCCGCACCGACAGGGTGCGCAGGAACGCGGCGGGGTTGCGGGCCGCCACCGCGAGGAACTTCACCAGCCGCGGTGTCCGGCCCCCACCGTCGACCAGGAGGGCCTGCAACAGCCCGATGGCGTTGCTGCCCTTGCCGTACCGCACCGGTTCGATGTGGGTGTGGTCGTCCGGGTGGAAGGAGGCGGTGATCGCGATGCCGCGGGAGTAGTCCACGGTGCGGTCCTGCGCCGTCGCGGCGAGCACCGCTTCGGAGTTGGTGCGCACCACCGTGCCCAGTCGCGGCGACAACATCGGCAGGGCACCGGTCTCGCGCATCGCGAGCAGCAGCCGCGACGTGCCGTAGGTGCCGGCGGCAAACACCACCTGGTCGGCGGTGAACACTGTGTGGCGCTTGCGGATCCGGTTCGTGCTGCGGGCACGGACCTCGTATCCCCCCTCGGCGCGCGGACTGATCTCGGTGACGGTGGTGAGCGGATGGATCGTCGCCCCGGCCTGCTCGGCAAGGTACAGATAGTTCTTGACGAGGGTGTTCTTCGCGCCCACCCGGCAACCCGTCATGCAGCCGCCGCACTCGGTGCAGCCGGTGCGCTCGGGCCCGGCGCCCCCGAAGAACGGGTCCGGCACCGTCTTCCCCGGTTCGCCGAAGAACACGCCGACCGGCGTGGTGGTGAACGTCTCGCCGACCCCCATCTCCTCGGCCACCGAGCGCATCACCTCGTCGGCGGGGGTCGTCAGCGGATTCGGGCGCACGCCGAGCATCCGCGCCGCCTGCTCGTAGTACGGTCCGAGCTCGGCCTGCCAGTCGGTGATGTGCCCCCACTGCGGGTCCTGGAAGAACCGGGCCGGCGGCCGGTAGAGGGTGTTGGCATAGTTGAGCGATCCCCCGCCGACGCCGGCACCCGCCATGACCAGGACGTCGGGCAGCAGGTGGATGCGCTGCACGCCGTAACAGCCCAGGGCCGGGGCCCACAGGTACTTGCGCAGTCGCCAGCTGGTCTTCGGCAGTTCGTCGTCGGCGAAGCGGCGGCCGGCCTCGAGAACGCCGACGCGGTAGCCCTTCTCGGTCGCGCGCAGCGCGGCGACGCTGCCGCCGAATCCGGACCCGACGACCAGAACGTCGTAATGGGTCATGCCGCAATCCTTTCGGCAGCGGGACGGGTCACGTAGTTCTCGGGATCGAAGCGCTTGGTCCGGGCGCGGTACCGCCAGGTGAACGTCGGCCACATCACCGAGTTGCGCCCCTTGCGGTCGAGGTACCAGCTGTGGCAGCCGCCCGCGTTCCACACCGTGCCGGCGAGGGCGGGGTCGAGTTCGGCGTTGTAGTCGCGCTGCGCGCCGGCGGTCACCTCGACGGTGGCCAGTTCCCGGGACCGCATGGTGCGCAGGGCGTCCGCGATGTAGGCGGCCTGCGATTCGAGCATGTACACGATCGAGCTGTGGCCGAGGTTGGTGTTCGGCCCGTACATCAGGAAAAGGTTGGGGAAGCCGTGGACCGAGACGCCCAGGTAGGCGCTGGGGCTGCCGTTCCAGGCCTCGGCCAGGGTGCAGCCGTCGCGTCCCCGGATGTGCCGGGCCACAGGCGGTTCGGTGACGGTGAAGCCGGTGCCGAAGATGACGGCGTCGACCTCGTACTCGTTGCCGGTCTCGTCGACGACACCCTTCTCGGTGACCGCGGTCAGCCCGGAGGCAACCACGGTGACGTCGGGCCGGGTGATCGCCGGGAACCAGTCGTTGGACAGCAGGATCCGCTTGCACATGATCCGGAACCCCGGGGTGAGCTTCGTCCGCAGATCCGGATCCGGGACCTGCTTGTCGAGGACCGACAGCGCTCGGCGCTCGAACAACGGCACGAGCCACCGGCGCGCGAACGGCCGTGTCATCCCGACGACGTACGTTTCCTTCTGCCCGTAGACGGCCCCGCGAACGACCTTCTGCGCGAGCGGGAAACGCCGGTAGAGGGCGCGCACCGGGCGCGCAATGGTGTGATCGTGCTTGGGCATGACCCACGAGGCGGTGCGCTGGAACAGCGTCAGGTGCCCGACGGTGTCGACGATGGCGGGGACGAACTGTATCGCGGAGGCGCCGGTGCCGATCACGGCGACGCGCTTGCCGCGCAGGTCGTAGCCGTGGTCCCACTCTGCCGAGTGGAACATCTTGCCGCGGAACATCTCCAGGCCCGGCACCTTCGGGAGGGTCGGGGTGGACAGCGCACCGGTCGCCGAGACCAGCACGTCGGCGGTGAGGTCGCCCCGCGACGTCGACACGATCCAGCGGGTGTTCTCGTCGTCCCACTGCGCGTTGCGCAGTTCGCACCCGAACATCGTCCGGTCGGTGACGCCCTGTTCCGTCGCGACCCGACGCAGGTAGGCGTAGATCTCCTCCTGGGTGCCGTGGGCCTTCGACCAGTCCGGTTCGGGCGCGAAGGAGAACGAGTACAGCGCGCTCGGCACGTCGCAGGCCGCGCCCGGGTAGGTGTTCACCCGCCAGGTGCCGCCGACGTCGTCGCCCCGCTCGATCACGAGGACGTCGGCGCGCGGGTGCTCACGCAGCAGCGTGGCCGCCATGCCGATGCCCCCGAAGCCGGCCCCCACGACGAGCGTGTGGACGTGCGGCGGGAGGGTCTCGATGCTCACTTCATCACCAGTTCCTTCCAGACCGGGAGCAGCCGCTCCCGGATCTCACGATCCGATTCGGGGGTACGCATCAGGGCGGCGACGGCGAGGCCGCGGGCCAGCTCGATGCTCAGGTCGATTCCGTCGGGGCCCATCCGGTCCCCCATGATCTCGAGGCAGCCGACCCGCAGCGCGTCGGAGACCTTGCGCTCGAGGGGGATCACCGCCTCGTGCAGGGTGGGATCGGTCCGGGCGGCCACCCACAGCTCGAGCGCGGCGTGGAACAACGGTCCGCGGAACGCGTCGGTGAGGACGTCGAGGCCACGCTCGGGGTCCGGGCTGGCCTCGAGGATCTCCGTGAGGCGCTTGTCGACGAGGTGCTCGACCGCGGCGACGACGAGCGATTCCTTGGTCGGGAAGTGATGCAGCTGCGCACCCCGGGATACCCCGGCCCGTTTGGCGATGACCTGGGTGGTGGTGCGCGCGTAGCCGAGTTCGACGAGCGAGTCGACGGCCGCGTCGAGGAGTTTCGCCCGGGTCACGGCGGTGCGCTCGGCCTGCGTGCGCCCCGTGCCCGTGGATGTGGTTCGAGTCACAAGAACGGACGGTAACAGCAAAACAACAAACAGTCCAGACTGCTTGCAAGTTTTTAGCCGAGACACATATCCCCAGCTGAGGGCACCGCCCACCCGGAAAGCAGATGGAATTCAACCGTTGACTATTTCAATCATTATTGGTCTACTGTGATCTGCGCGACAAACCACGAGGTCGCAGAAGGAGGACCGCCGTCTCCATGAGTGCCGTGTCGCTCGAACGCACCATCTACGAACCCGACCACGCCGCGTTCCGCGAAACCGCGCGACGCTTCGCCGAGCGCGAGGTCGCCCCCCACCTCGAGCAGTGGGCCGCGGCGGGCCGCGTCGATCGCGAGCTGTACCGGCAGGCCGGCAAGCTCGGCCTGCTCGGTGTCGCCGTGCCGGAACGGTTCGGCGGCGGGGGCATCGACGATTTCCGGTTCGGCGCCGTGCTCATCGAGGAACTCGCCCGCGTCGGCGCCCAGGCCGTCACCATGGGCTTGTCGGGATTCAACGACCTGGTCGCCCCGTACTTCACGGCCCTCGGCACCGAGGAGCAGAACCATCGCTGGCTCGCCCCCATGGTCGCCGGTGAGGCGATCGGCGCGATCGCCATGACCGAACCCGGCGCCGGCAGCGACCTCGCCGCCGTCGCCACCACCGCGATTCCCGACGGCGACCACTTCGTGCTGAACGGCAGCAAGATCTTCATCTCCAACGGCCTGCTCGCCGACACGATCATCGTCGTCGCGAAGACCGATCCCGCCGCCGGGAAGAACGGGGTGAGCCTGCTCGTCGTCGAGGACGGCATGCCCGGGTTCACGAAGAACGGCCCGCTCGACAAGGTGGGCCTGTCCGCACAGGACACCGCCGAGCTGGTGTTCGACGACGTCCGCGTGCCCCGCGCCAACCTGCTCGGCGAGGAGAACCGGGGCTTCGGCTATCTGCGGCACAACCTGCCGCAGGAGCGGCTCAGCATCGCGGTGACCTCCATGGCCCTGATGACCCGCACGTTCGAGACGGCGCTGCGCTACGCCACCGACCGCACAGCGTTCGGGCAGCGCATCGCCGACTTCCAGGCCAACCGCTTCTACCTCGCCGAACTGGCCACCGAAATCGAGATCGCGCAGGTGTTCGTGGACCGTTGCATCCTCGACGCCGCCCACGGCCGGCTCGACGAGGTGACGGCGGCGATGGCCAAGTGGTGGGTCACCGAACTGCATCTGAAGGTGGTGCACCGGGCCGTGCAGCTGCACGGCGGCTACGGGTTCATGAAGGAGTACGACGTCGCCCGCGACTATCTGGACTCCCGGGCCGGGACCCTCTACGGCGGCACCACGGAAATCATGAAGGAGATCGTCGGTCGCCGGCTCACCCGGACGTAGTCGCTTCGGCCACAGACCATCCCGCATCCCAAGGCATCGAGGAGATCCCGTGCTCAATCAAGGTACCGGAACCTGGCCGCACCGACGCGCCCGGCAGGCCCCCGACGCGGTCGCGCTCGACTTCCGCGGCACCACCGTCACCTACCGCGAACTCGACGAGCGGGTCACCCGGCTCGCCCACGCCCTGCGCGCCCGGGGTATCGGCCCCGGAGACCGGGTCGCGCTGCTGTCCGCGAACCACCCCGCCTACCTCGAGGTGCTGTTCGCCGCCGGCCTGCTCGGGGCCGTGTTCGTGCCGCTCAACGCCCGGCTGACCACCCCCGAGGTGGAGTACTGCCTGGCCGACTCCGGCAGCGCCGTGCTGATCCATTCCGCCGCCCTCGCGGACGTCGCCGACGCGGCCGCCACCGCGGCCGGCACCGCCCGGCGCGTGGTCCTCGACGGGGCACCCGACGACCGGGCCGTCGGCTACGAGGAGATCATCGCGACCGCCCCCGCCGACCGTCTCGACGTCCCGGTCACGCACGACGACCCGTGCTTCATCATGTACACCTCCGGCACCACCGGCCGGCCCAAGGGCGTCGTCCTCACCCACGGCAACGTGGTGTTCGCGGTGATGAATCCGATCGTCGATCTCGACTTCCTCTCCGACGAGGTGGCCCTGGTCGCCGCACCGCTCTTCCATACCGCCGCCTTGAACTTCGTCGCCCTGCCGACCCTGCTCAAGGGCGGCACCGTGATCGTCGAGGAGGGCTTCGAGCCCGGCCGCATCCTGCACCTGATCGAAACCAAGAGGGTCACGTACTCGTTCGGGGTGCCCACGATGCTCGACGCGATGAGCACCCACCCGAACTGGAACCGCACCGACCTGAGCTCGATCCGTCGCTGGATCGTCGCGGCCGCACCGGTACCGCCACGGACCCTGCAGACCTACACCGCCCGTGGCGTCCGCCTCTGCCAGGGATACGGATTGACCGAGACCGGCCCGGGCGCGCTGATCCTCACGCCCAAGGACGCCGAGCGCAAGCTCGGCACCGCGGGCGCCCCGCACTTCTTCACCGACGTGCGCGTCGTCGACCCGGACGGCACCGAGGTCGCCCCCGGCGACCGCGGCGAGATCCAGATCTCCGGCCCGAACGTGATGCGGCGGTACTGGAATCGCCCCGACGCCACCGCCGAAGCCTTCACCGGCGACGGCTGGTTCCGATCCGGCGACGTGGGGGTTCCCGACGAGGACGGCTTCGTCACGATCGTCGACCGGCTCAAGGACATGATCATCTCGGGTGGCGAGAACATCTACCCCGCCGAGGTGGAGGCCGCCATCCTCGACCTGCCCGGCGTCCTCGGCTGCGCCGTCTTCGGTGTGCCCGACGAGAAGTGGGGTGAGGTGGGCCGGGCCGCCGTCACCCTCGCCGACGGCGCCACCCTCACCGAGGACGAGCTGTTCGCCTTCCTCGGCGAGCGCCTCGCCAGGTACAAGATCCCCAAATCCCTTCTCGTTCTCGACGAGATCCCCCGCAACGCCACCGGAAAGATCCGCAAGGACAAGTTGCGCGAGCAGTACGCCCACTGACCCGACCGCCACGGCAGGAGCTCCCATGACCGTCACCGCATCCGCGGACATCACTGCGGCCCAGAGAAAGAAGGAAGTTCGACGCGTCGTGCTGTCGAGCTATCTGGGCAGCACCATCGAGTTCTACGACTTTCTGCTCTACGCGACCGCGGCAGCGATCGTCTTCGCACCCGTGTTCTTCTCGGACCTGTCCCCGCTCGCCGGGACCATCGCGTCGATGGGCACGTTCGCCGCGGGCTACCTGGCCCGTCCTTTCGGCGGCGTCGTCTTCGGGCACTTCGGCGACAGGTACGGCCGCAAGTCGATGCTGCTGATCTCCATGACGGTCATGGGCGTCGCGTCGTTCCTCATCGGCCTCGTCCCGCCGGCGTCGGCGATCGGATCCTGGGCCGCAATCATTCTCGTGCTGCTGCGCGTGTGCCAGGGTATCGCCGTGGGCGGTGAGTGGGGCGGCGCGGCGCTCATGTCCCTCGAGCACGTCGGCGGGCGGGGGCGCGGCTTCGCCGCCTCGTTCACCAACGCCGGCGCACCCACCGGTTCCCTGCTCGGCACCCTCGCCCTGGCGCTGGTGGCGCTGCTGCCCGAGGACGACTTCCTGTCGTGGGGCTGGCGCATCCCGTTCCTGCTGTCCGCGGTGATGCTGGCCGTCGGCCTGTTCGTCCGGGCCCGGGTGTCCGAGAGCCCGCTGTTCCGGGAGGCGATGGCCAAGCAGGCCGAGGTGGACGCCACCGCGGTCGACAGGCGGACCCCGCCGATCCTGAGCATCCTGCGCCGTCCCCGGAACCTGCTGCTCGTCGCCCTGGGGTGCATGGCCAGCTTCGGCATCCAGACCATGTTCACCACGTTCGCCATCGGGTACGCGTCCCATTCCGGGGTGACCCGATCGCAGGCGCTCCTGGCGTTCGCCGTCTGCCAGTTCGTCGCGATCTTCACCCTGCTCGGATTCGCCCGCCTCTCCGACCGCGTCGGCCGGCGACCGGTGATGCTCTTCGGTCTCGGCGCGTTCGTCGTGCTGATCGTGCCGATCCTGGCGCTGCTGTCGTCCGGCAACGTCGCCCTGGTGACGCTCGGGTTCGTGCTCGGCTTCGGCGTCTGCCAGTCCGCGACCTACGGTCCGATGGCGGCGTACATCGCCGAGCAGTTCGGCACCGCGGCCCGGTACACCGGCGCCTCGCTCGGCTACCAGGGCGCGACACTGCTCGGCGCGGGCTTCACGCCGGTGATCCTCGCGTCGCTGCAGGCGGCCGCCGGCGGCGGCACCGGCCTGGTCGCGGCGTTCATGATCGGGCTGGCAGTCCTGAGCGCGGTGTTCATCCTCCTGGCGAAGGAGAGCAAGGACCGCGACCTGAGCACGTACGAGCACTGAATCCTCGAACCGTGAAGGGCGCGCAGGGACTTCCCTGCGCGCCCTTCGTCGTTCAGCGCCGCAGTCGTTCAGCGCCGCAGTCGTTCAGCGCCGCATCGGCACGTGATCGATCCCGGCCTCGAGGTGGTTCGGACCGATGCGGTCGAGCGTCGCGGAACGGATGGTCCGCACTGAGCCCATCGCAGGGTCGCCGGCATATTCGGATGCGCCCCGCCGGCGCCGCGACCACAATCGTCGGGACGGAACCGACGAAGGAGACACAGCCGATGGTGCAGCCACGTTCCCGGAACTTCGCGCAGGTCGACGTGTTCGCCGCCGAGCCGTACCGGGGAAACCCGGTCGCGGTCGTCCTCGACGGCGACGGCATCCCCGACGAGGCGATGGCGCAGTTCGCGGCGTGGACGAACCTGTCCGAGACCACGTTCGTTCTTCCCCCGACGACCCCCGAGGCCGACTACCGGCTGCGCATCTTCACCCCCGGCGCGGAGATCCCGTTCGCCGGCCATCCCACGCTCGGCTCGGCGCACGCGTGGCTCGAGGCCGGCGGCGTGCCGAAAACCCCGGGCCTTCTCGTCCAGGAATGCGGAGCCGGACTCGTCGAACTGCGCCACACCGACGAGTCGGCAGCGTTCCGCGCCCCCGAGCTGGTCCGTCGCGGCGACCTCGACGAGGACCACCTGGCCCGCATCGCCCGTGGCCTCGGGATCGCGCGCGAGCGGATCGTGGCCCACAACTGGGTCGACAACGGGCCCGGCTGGGCTGCGGTCCTGCTCGAGTCCGCGCAGGACGTGCTCGACCTCGAACCCGACGACCAGCACATGCGCGACCTGATGCTCGGTGTCGTCGGCCCCTACCCGCCGGGATCGCCGCAGCAGTTCGAGGTCCGCGCCTTCGCCGCGCCCGTCGGCGTCAAGGAGGACCCGGTGACGGGAAGCCTCAACGCCGGCCTGGCCCAGTGGCTGATCGGCGCCGGCATCGCGCCGGCCGACTACCGAGCGAGCCAGGGGACGCGCGTCGGCCGCCGCGGCATCGTGACCGTGCACTCGTCGGGCGACGAGGTGTGGATCGGCGGACACAGCACGACGTGCATCCGCGGGACCGTGCACCTGTAGGAGCCGGTCGTGAGCGGGGTCCGCCCCTCCGAATCCGGGGGTGGGCGACTACGCCGACAGCGCCCGGGCCAGATCGGCCGGAACCGGCATCGGGGTCGTCAGGCCGGCGGCGACCCGTCCGGTGTTGCCTTCGGGATACCGGCCGGTCATCGAACCGGGAGCAGCAACGACGATCCGCACGACCTGCCCGAGGGCCTCGCGGCGGTCACGGCAGCGCAGCGCCAGGGCGAGCATCGCGACGTGATTGCAGGTGTGCAACCACGGATCCGGCTGGGACAGGATGTGCGCCCGTTCGAGGTGGCGCCACCGTTGCTGCGGGTCGCCGGCAGTTTTCGACGCGGCCATCTCCCGTCGGTAGAGGTCCCGGGCGACGGTACCGATGCGCGGCATGACCGATCCTTTCGGTGAACGTTGTCGAACGCGAGCTGTCAGCAGCATTCCTCGGTCTCGGCCGCCGAGCAAGAACGGGCCGCCACGGGTCGATCGTTCACACACGTCCGTGGCCGGAATTCCCGCTCCCCCTCTGCGCAACGAGTAATCCGAGGACGGTCAGGACTGTAGTGACCGCAGCGCGGGTGCGGCCCACGTGGTCGTCTTCGTCGCGCTCTCGCAGCGACGGCCCTCGTCCTCACCCTTCTCGCCGTGACGAAGGACGGCCGGCGTCCCCGTCGCCGCAGGCGCCACTAGGATCGGCGATCAGGTGCCGATCACAGCAGTCGAGGACAAGTGATGGAAACTCTCGCACGCTACGTGGAACTGTTCGTGCCGATGCTCTGGCTCGGGATGGTGCTCGCCATCTCCTTCCTCGAAGCACCCCTGAAGTTCCGGGCGCCGGGAATCACCATCCCCCTCGGACTCGGTATCGGTCGCCTGGTGTTCCGGGCACTCAACACGGTGGAGGGGGTCCTCGCCCTCGTGCTGATCACGGCGTGCCTGGTCTCGTCGCCCGGCACGACCGGGTGGATCCTGCTCCTCGTGACGGTGGCCGTGCTGGCGGTCCAGGTGGCGGTGATCCGCCCGCCGCTGACGCGCCGCTCGAACCGCATCCTCGCGGGGGAGGACGCACCCCGCTCGAAGGTGCACTACGCCTATGTGGCGCTCGAGATCGTCAAGGTCGCACTGCTGATCGCGCTGGCGATCGTGCTGGCGCGCACGTTCGTCTGACGCCGCCCCGGCGCACCGGGCTCCCTGGTCCGCCCGAACAGCGCGCGTCCTCGGCGCGGTGCACCCTCGCCCGGTGGGCGGGGCCGGCCCCTCGTCGTCACCTCGGGTCGTGTCGGCTCACCCGGCGGGCCGCTCCTCGGTCGGCGACGTCGTGGCGCCACCCGGGGTCTCGGAGGGCTCCGCCGACTTGCGGGTCTCGTCGGCCACCGGCCGTCCGGCACCCCCGGTGCTCGCCTCTCCCCTGTCGTCCGGCGCGGGACGGACATCCCCGCGCTCCGTCCGCCCCTCGTAGGGCGGGACGGCCGCGTCCGCATCCCCGACCGTCGTGGTGTGCCCGGGTCGGTGCGACCCCGCGTCGCCGGGGTCGACGGAGATCATCTCGTCGTCCTCGAACGCGCCGGCGGGGCGGTCCGCGGGCCCTCCTCCGGGGCCGGTGGAGCCCATGTCGCGCGAGCCGGGGGCACCCCGCTCCGACTGCGGCTCCTCTTGCCTTCCGGTTCCGTCGTTCATCGCTTCTCCTCGGGGATTCGAGCATTCCGACGAATGGACCCCCTCACTCCATCCGAGCACGCGGCGCCGCGTTTGTCGACAGTCGATCTCGCCGGGGAGACGGCAGGACGCCCCACTGCGGACCGCGCCGCACGAAGGTCCCGGCGGAACTGGACGAACCGGCCCGACGGCCGAAAGACTGTTCAGTTGTTCAGGTGGGCAGCTAGAATCGCGTCGACGCATCCTCACGTCTCGGAGGTTCTTCCGATGGACGTCGTAGCCATGCACATGAGCGACGGTCTGCTCGACGCGCGGACCTCGCTGGCGTTCTTCGTCGTCGCCGCGCTCGGCCTCGCGGTGGCGCTCCGCAGGGCCCGGTCCGGGCTCGACGAGCGCATCGCTCCCCTGGCCGGCCTCGTCGCGGCCTTCGTCTTCGCCCTGCAGATGATCAACTTTCCGGTCCTGCCGGGGGTGAGCGGGCACGTACTCGGCGGCGCGCTCGCCGCCGTCCTGGTCGGTCCCGCGACCGCCGCCCTGTGCCTGACGGTCGTGCTGGTCGTGCAGTCACTGCTCTTCGCCGACGGCGGTCTCACCGCCCTCGGCGCCAACGTCACCAACATGGCCCTGCTCGGCGTGCTCGCCGGGTACGGCACGGCCGTGGCGCTGCGTCCGCTGCTGCGCCGGTACCCGTGCGGACCGGCCCTCGGCGTGATCTCTTTTGCCGCAGCGCTGGTCGCGACGGTCGCCGCGGCGACCGGGTTCCTGGTCGAGTACGCGGTCGGCGGCACCGCCGGGTCCGCCGGCACCGTCGCTGCGTTCCTGCTCGGCACCCACGTTCTCATCGGCGCCGGTGAGGGACTCGTCACCGCCGTCACCGTCGTCGCGGTGGCACGGGCGCGGCCCGACATCGTCCATCTGCTCCGCCCGCTGCGGCCGCCGACCCGGGCACCGGCATGACGCGCCGGCGTCTCCTGATCCTGTTCGCGGTGGCGGCGTTCCTGTGCGCGGGGATGCTTTCGTACCTTGCCGATTCGAGCCCCGACGGCCTTGAGGCCGCGACCGCGCGGGGGTGTGCCGTGGTCGAAGTCGACGGTAGCGCCACGGTCACCGGGGAGTGCCTGGCGGGTGAGGCCACCGATCATCCGTGGGACGCGGGTCCGCTGGCCGGTTACACGGTCGGCGGCCACACCGGATCCACCGGCGTGGCCGGGGTTCTCGGCGTCGCCGCGACCTCGGCGGTGGCCGCCGCGCTGTTCCGTCTCCTCGTCCGTCGACGGGGCGCATCCGGGAACAGGACTCCGGGAGCGCGGCCGTGACCACCGCGCTGCGGGGCGGGCCTGCACGCGCGACGACTGCTGTGCACCGCCTGCCCACCGAGGTGAAGATCGTCGCCGCAACGGCATTCGTCTTCGTCGTGGTCGCCACTCCGCGCGAGGCGATGTGGGCCTTCGCCCTCCATTTCGCGGTCGTCGCGGCGATCTGCGCACTCGCCGGGATCCGCTGCGCCTGGCTGGCGCCGCGCATGTCGATCGAGGCTCCGTTCGTCGCGCTCGCCGTCCTGCTCCCGTTCGCCGAGGCCGGCGACCGGGTCGACGTCCTGGGGTTCTCCCTGTCGGTTCCGGGCCTGTACGCGGCGTGGGGCATCCTCGTCAAGGGCACCCTCGGGGTGCTCGTCTCCCTCGTCCTCGCGGCCACCACCCCGGCCCAGGACCTGCCCGCCGGCCTGGCCCGCCTCCGGGTTCCGGCACTGCTCACGACGGTGGCGGTGCTCATGCTGCGCTATCTCGAACTGCTTGCCGCCGAGGCGAACCGAATGCACCGTGCCCGGATCTCCCGCGGCGACGACCCACGCACCCTCCACCGCATCGGAGCGACGGCCCGGGGAATCGGGGGGCTGTTCGTCCGCGCCTACGAGCGCGGTGAGCGGGTGCATCTGGCCATGCTCTCCCGCGGATTCACCGGTGCCGTCCCGGCCTCCGGTCCTCCCGCCACCGCGATGGCCTGGGCTGCGGGCCTGCTGCCGGCCGCCGTCGCCGGTGCCGTCTGCGCCGCCGCCTGGGTGACGGCATGACCGCGGAGCCGGCCGTGCTGCTGACGGGGGTACGGCACGTCCACCCCGACGGGCACTGCGCCCTCGACGGCATCGACCTCGCCGTCACCGCCGGTGAGCGGGTCGCGGTCCTCGGCCCGAACGGCGCCGGCAAGACCACCCTGATGCTGCACCTGAACGGCGTACTGGCGCCGTCGTCCGGGACCGTCCGGATCGGCGGGCTGCCGGTCGCGCGGAACACCCTGCGTGAGATCCGGCGACGGGTCGGACTGGTGTTCCAGGATCCCGACGACCAGTTGTTCATGCCGACCGTCGCACAGGACGTGGCGTTCGGGCCCGCCAACTTCGGCGTTTCCGCAGCCGAACTCGACGCCCGGGTCCGCGAGGCCCTCGAGGCGGTCGGCATGACCGAGCACGCCGGCCGCAAAACCGCGCATCTGTCCGCGGGTCAGCGTCGACGGGTCGCCCTCGCCACCGTGCTGGCGTGCCGGCCCGACGTTCTGGTCCTGGACGAGCCGTCCACCGACCTCGATCCCGTCGCCCGCCGGGAACTGGCCGAGGTCCTCCTCGGCATCGACGCCACCCTGCTGCTGGTCACCCACGACCTGCCGTACGCCGCGCAGGTGTGCAGCCGGGCCGTGATCGTGAGCGACGGACGACTCGTCGCGGACGGTCCGATCACCGCCCTGCTCGCCGACGCCGACCTGCTCGCCGCGAACCGGCTGGAACTGCCGTGGGGATTCACCCTGCCGGAGACCGACCCGCGCTGAGCGCCGTCACCCCGCGGCGAGCCGGCCGTTGGTGCGGTCGAGCTGCCGCACCGTCGCGGCCTCCAGCCGGCCCACCTCCTCCTCCTCGAGCCGGTCGCACAGGAAATCCCAGTGCAGCGCAACATGTTCGCCGAGCCGCAGTCCCGGCACGAACACACCCGCACCGGTGCGGCGCCGTACCGTCTCGGCGCGTTCCGCGCCGAGACGCAGGCGGGCACCGTCGAACTCGAGCCGGCGGCTGCGCACCGTCGCCGTGTCGGGTCCGACGGCGACGACGGTGCCCCAGCGGATCCTGCAGGAATCGAGAACCTGCACCGGCTGGGGCATCCCGGTGGTCAGCAGTCGCGACCACGGGTACACCCCCAGCACGTGGAACGCGTGCGTCGGGGCCGCCTCGGCAAGCAGTTCGGGTGTCAGGTGGGTCCAGTAGTGCCCCGCCTGCGTGCCCAGCCGCTCGAGCAGCCGGGTCCCGAACTCCACCGGATCGATCCGGTCCGTCAGGGCGTTGCCGGTCCAGTAGGCGCGCACCACCTCTGCGTCGAGGGGGTCGGTCCGGCCGGCCAGGGCCGCGATCAGCTCCTGGTAGGGCCATGCTCCGGTGAACCGCCGGGCGGCGGCCACGACCGCCGCGCCGTCGCCGTGCCCGCACGCGGCGGCCTCGAGGGCCGCCGCCCCTGCCGGGCCGCAGTAGCCGAGTGCGTTCGGCGCATGGGCGTAACGGGCGAAGAGCCGCTGCCCCTCCGTCACCACTGCCCCTCCGTCACCACTGCCCCTCCGTCACCACTGCCCCTCCGTCACCACTGCCCCTCAGTCACCACCGCCACGGATCAGGCCGTTCCGCGTTGCCCCACCAGCGCCGCGGTGTCCCGGTGCAGCCGGCCGAAGTTGTAGTAGGCGGCACACGCCCCCTCCGGTGACACCATGCAGGTGCCGATGGGGGTCTCCGGCGTGCACGCCGTGCCGAAGACCTTGCATTCCCACGGCTTGATGACGCCCTTGAGCACCTCGCCGCACTGACATGCCTTCGGGTCGGCGACGCGCAGGCCGGGCATCGAGAACCGCTGCTCGGCGTCGAAATCCGCGTAGTCGGGGTGGATGCCGAGCGCGCTCTGCGAGATGAATCCGAGGCCGCGCCACTCGAAGTGCGGCCGTAGCGCGAACGTCTGCGCCATCAGCCGTAGTGCCTGCACGTTTCCCTCGGGCCGCACCACCCGGCTGTACTGGTTCTCCACCTCGCACCGGCCGTCCCGGATCTGCCGCAGCAGCATGTGCACCGAGGCGAGGATGTCGAGCGGCTCGAATCCGGCCACCACGATCGGTTTTCCGTACACGGCGGGGACGAAGCGGTAGGGACGCAGTCCCACCACGGTCGACACGTGCCCCGGTCCGAGGAATCCCGAGAGCCGCAGATCCGGCGACTCGAGGATCGCCTTGATCGGCGGCACGATCGTCACGTGGTTGCAGAACACCGTGAAGTTGCTCAGGCCGAGCTGTCTCGCCCGCACGAGCGTCACCGCCGTGGACGGGGCGGTGGTCTCGAATCCGACGGCGAAGAACACCACATGCCGGTCCGGGTGGTCCACCGCGATCTTCAGGGCGTCCAGCGGGGAATACACGAATCGGACGTCGGCGCCGCGGGCCTTGGCCTCGAGCAGGTTCCCGCGCGAGCCGGGCACCCGCATCATGTCTCCGAACGTCGTGAACACCACGTTCGGTTGCTCGGCCAGCCACATGGCGTCGTCGATGCGGCCCATGGGGATCACGCACACCGGACAGCCGGGGCCGTGCACCAGCTCGACCGACGCGGGCAGCAGATGTTCGATGCCGTGCCGGTAGATGGTGTGGGTGTGGCCGCCGCACACCTCCATGAACTTGAACTCTTCCCCGGCGGCGAGGTCGGTGATCGAGGCCACCAGGGCGCGCGCCGCGGCGGGGTCGCGGAACTCGTCGACGAATTTCATGATCCTGCTCCGCCTTTCATCCGGTGCTCACGCGATCTCGGACGCGTTGAAGGCTTCGATCTCGTTGACGTAGTCGGCGCCCATCTTCCGCACCTGATCGAGGGTCAGCTTCGCCTCGTCCTCGTCGATCCGGGCCATCGCAAAGCCGACGTGCACCAGCACCCAGTCCCCGACCTGCAGGCCGGTGCCGGCGAGCAGCCGGACGCTGATGGCGCGTTGCACGCCGTTGACGTCCACCTTCGCCAGATGCTGGGCGGGGTCGACCATGTCGACCACCCGGCCGGGAATTCCCAGGCACATTGCGTCTCTCCTCACCTCAGCAGATCCGGGGCAGCGGATCGCCCACGAGCATGTCCACGATCCGGCTGCCCCCGAACGCGGTACGCAACGCGACGATGCCCTCCGGTTCGGCCAGGATCTCCCCGATCTCCGCGGCGTCGCCGCCGCCGGGGCACGCCCGCAGTGCGGCGAGGGCGGCGTCCGCCTCGTCCGGGGCGACGACCGCGACGAACTTGCCCTCGTTGGCGACGTACAGCGGGTCGATGCCGAGCATGTCGCACGCCCCGGTCACCGTCGGCCGGATCGGCAGCGCGGCCTCGTCGAGCACCACCGCCAAGCCGGTGGCCTGCGCCAGCTCGTTGCAGACGGTACCGACGCCACCGCGGGTGGGGTCACGCATCCACCGGGTCGACGGCGCGGCTGCGAGCAGGGCCGCCACCAGCTCGTGCACCGGCGCCGTGTCGGAGGCGATGTCCGCTTCGATCGCCAGGTCGCCGCGGGCCAGCAGCACCGCCATGCCGTGGTCGCCGAGCGTCCCCGAGATCAGCACGCGGTCGCCGGGGCGCACCAGGTCGGCCCCGAGGCGGCGCCCGGCGGGAACCAGGCCGACCCCGGCGGTGCTGATGTAGAGACCGTCGGCGGCGCCCCGGCCCACCACCTTGGTGTCGCCGGTGACGATCTCGACCCCGGACCGGGTGGCGGCCGCAGCCATGTCGGCGACGATCTCGCGCAGCCGCGCGATCTCGAAGCCCTCCTCGATGACGAACGCCGCGGACAGCCACCGCGGCCGCGCGCCCGACACGGCGAGGTCGTTGACCGTGCCGTGCACGGCGAGGTGCCCGATCGAGCCGCCCGGAAACGACAGCGGCTTGACGACGAACGAGTCCGTCGAGAACGACAGTCTCTCCCCGGAGTCGAGGCGCACGGTGGCGGCGTCGCCGAGCTGCTCGAGTTCGGTGTTGCGGAAGGCCTCGACGAACACCGAATCCACCAGTGCCGCGGACGCCTTGCCCCCGGCGCCGTGCGAGAGGGAGATCACGGTGTCGCGCAGGCGCGGCCGGCGCCGCCGGAACGCCTCGATCCGTTCGAGGACCCGGTCCTCGCGTTCGGCCGATGTGCTCACCGTCCGCCTCCCGTCGCCGATTCCGCGCGCGCCAGGTGTTCCTGCGCGGCCGACCACAGCCGGTACCCGATCAGGGCGTGGCTCTCCTGGATCCGGTGGATGCTCTGCGAGCGGATGGTGAAGCAGAAGTCGAGATCGTCGGTGGCGGCCATCCGGCCGCCGTCGTGCCCCGCGAATCCGATGGTGAGCAGTCCCCGCCGCCGCGCCTCCGCCAGCGCCGTCATCAGGTCGTCGGAGTTGCCGGACGTGGACAGGGCGATCGCGACGTCGTCGCCGTGCGCGTGCGCGATGATCTGCCGCGAGAAGATCAGCTCGAATCCGACGTCGTTGCCGAGCGCCGTCACCACCGCCTGGTCCGCGGCGAGCGACCAGGCCGGCACCGGCCGTCCCCGGGCCGGCCGGCTGAACAGCGTCGCCAGGGTCGCCGCGTCGGTGGAGCTGCCGCCGTTGCCGAAGGTGTAGAGCCGGCCGCCGCGAGCGAAACGCTCGGCCATGCGCTGCCCCGCCGCGACGAGGTCCTCGCCCCATTCGTCCAGCGAAGCCCGTTGCAGACGCGCGCTGTCGGCCGCCTTGCCGCGGGCGGATTCCGCAAGGTCGCGCAACAGGGCGGTGGCGTCGTGCTCCTGCGCGTCGATGAACGGGTACAGGAAGTCGGTGCCGTCCGGTTCGGTGCTCACAGCCGTTCCCCCTCATCGAGTGCCCCAGCATCGAGTTCCGGCGCGTCGAGTCTGGTGAGGGCGACGCCGCCGTGCACCAGCACCAGGTCGCCGGGCGTGACGTCGCCGAGGAGGGAGACGTCGACCCGCTCCCGGCCGGCCGCGGTCCGCACCGGCGCGGCGCCGGTGTCGTCGGCCGGCCACATCACCTCGCCGAGCCGGCCCTCGTCGCTGCAGGTCACGCACACCTCGTCGGTGCAGCCCGGGTCGGCGAGCAGGCCTGGATGCTCGAAGCACACGTGCGTCAGTTCCCACAGCAGGTGGTACAGCAGGACGAACCGCCCGGTGGCGGGCACCATCGGATCGTCCGAGTCCACCCACAGCACGTGGGTGGCCGCACCGGGCGCGGGCCGCGGACCGGAGCCGATCCAGATGGTGTCGGTGCCCCACGCGGGTGCGCGCCGGGCGATCTCGCGCACGGCCGGCTGATCGGCGGAGGCGACCGCCAGGATGACGTCGCCGGGGCGGGCGGCGACCCGGCACTGGGCGACCGGGTCCGGCTCCACGAGCGACACCGACGGCAACGCCCGTTTACCCATGATCACGGGGTGCACGAACTCGACCGCCACGTGATGGGCGTGCGGCTCCCACTGCGGGGACACCACCCACAGGGTCGCCCCGGCATGGAACCGGCGGGCCAGGCTCAGCGCCGTCGCGGCGAGGTCGGCGGCGAGTTCCGCGCCGATCGGCTCGGTGTCGTGTGTCGATGTCATCGCGCTCGTCCCGTCCCGGCAGGGTCCACGGCCCGGCCGCGTGCGAACGCGGCACCGAGCGCGGCCTGCCCCAGCGACAGGCCACCGTCGTTCGGCGGCACCCGCCTGTGTGTCAGCACCTCGAACCCTCTGTCCTGCAGCATAGTTCGGACCATGCCCAGCAGGAGCCGATTCTGGAACACGCCGCCCGTCAGGCCGATGGTGCGTACCTCCGCCGCATCGGCGATCCGGGCCGCCAACCGCACTGTTGCCGATGCCAGCGCACGGTGGAAGCCTGCCGCGAGGTCCGCGGCGGGGACCCCGAGCCGGACGCCGGCGACGAGGCAGGCCAGCGTGCCGGCCCAGTCCAGCTCGTCCCCCCGCAGCGACGAATGCACCGGCGCGGCATCCGTGGCGGTGCGCGCCAGCACCTCGAGTTCGATCGCGGCCTGCGCCTCGTAGCTGATCCGGTGCCGCACCCCCAGCACGGAGGCCACCGCGTCGAACAGCCGGCCGGCGCTGGTGGTGCGCACGCAGCCGACGCCCGACGCCAGCTGCGAGTCCACCAGGGCGCGTTCGGCGGCACCGAGCGCGCTCACGCACGGCAGGTCCTCGATCTCCTCGATGCCGGCCTCCCGCAGCACGGCCAGCGCGACCCGGGCCGGGGTGCGCACGGCGACGTCGCCGCCGGGCAGCGGGAACGACCGCAGGTGCCCGGCGCGCCGGGCGTCGCAGGGATCCGTTCCCACCAGCAGCAGCTCCCCGCCCCAGACGGTGCGGTCGCAGCCGTATCCGGTGCCGTCGAACGCGATCCCCAGCACGGGGGTACCGAGCCGGCCATGCTCGGCGAGCAGGGACGCGACGTGCGCGTGGTGGTGTTGCACTGCGCGCAGCTCGACGTCGTGGTCCTCGCAGTAGCGTTCGGCCCACTCCCGGGTCGCGTAGCCGGGATGCGCGTCGGCCACCACCACCTCGGGGGTGACGCGGTGCAGGGCGGTCAGCTGCGCGACCGACGCCTCGAAGGCGCGCCGGCTCTCCACCGTGCCCATGTCCCCGAGATGCGCCGAACAGAAGGCGTAGTCCTGCCGGGTCAGGCAGAAGGTGTTCTTCACCTCGGCGCCGACCGCGAGGACCACCGGCGCCGCGCCGCCGAGCAGCACCGGCATCGGCGCAAATCCCCGTGAGCGCCGCAGCGGCAGTTCCACGCCGTCGGCGACCGCGACCACCGAGTCCTCGCACGGCACCGCGATGTCCCGGTCGTGCATCAGGAACAGATCGGCGATGCCGCCGAGCCGGGCCAGGGCATCGTCGTTGCGGAAGCAGAGAGGCTCACCGGACAGGTTTCCCGACGTCGCCACCAGCAGCCGCGGCACATCGTTCCCGTGCCCGGGCACCGGCGCGAACAACAGGTGGTGCAGCGGCGTGTACGGCAGCATCACCCCGAGCTCGTCGAGTCCGGGTGCGACCGCGTCGGCGACGGCCGCGCCGGGACGGGCCCGCAGCAACACGATCGGCCGGGCCGGCGCGGTGAGCACGGCCTGCCCGGCCGCGGACAGCAGGCACACCGCGGCGACGGCCGCGACGTCCGGCGCCATCACGGCGAACGGCTTGTCCGGCCGGTGTTTCCGCTCCCGCAGCCGGTTCACCGCGGTGGGGTTCGTGGCATCGCACACGAGATGGAAGCCGCCGAGTCCCTTGACCGCCACGATGTCCCCGGCGGCGAGCGCCGCCTGCACCGTGGCCAGCACCTCCGCGTCTCCGTCGATCCGGCGGCCGTCGCGTACGGCGAAGATCCGCGGCCCGCAGTCCGGGCAGCAGATCGGCTGGGCGTGGTAGCGGCGGTCCGTGGGATCGGTGTACTCGCGGGCGCAACTCGGGCACAGGGGGAACCGGGCCATGGTCGTCGCCGGCCGGTCGTACGGCAGGTCCGTGATCACCGTGTAGCGGGGCCCGCAGTGGGTGCAGTTGACGAAGGGATGCCGGTAGCGCCGGTCGGCGGGATCGTTCAGCTCGCGCAGGCAGTCGGCGCACGTCGCCACGTCCGGCGGGACCAGGGTGCGCGCCCCGTCCGCGTGGTGACTCTCGACGATGCGGAAGTCGTCCTCGCCGCGCGGCATTCGCGGGGCGGCGGCCACGTCGACGAGCACGGCCAGCGGCGGTGCGTCGTCGCGCAGGCGGCGGGTGAACTCGTCCAGATCCGCGGCGGCACCCTCGATCTCGAGGAACACCCCGGAGTCGTCGTTGCCGCAGTACCCGCCCAGGCGCAACTCGCGGGCCAGCCCGGCGACGAACGGCCGGAAGCCGACGCCCTGCACCACGCCACGCACCACCAGGCGCCGTCGCTCGGCCACGGGGTTCACGGTGCCGCTCCCGGTTCGTCCCGGGGCCGTCCCATCAGTTCGAGCCCTTCCATCGCGCGCCGCGCGCCGGCCTCGTCGACCCGATCCATCGCGAAGCCCATGTGGATGACGATCCAGTCGCCGGGCGCGAGGTCCGGGTCGTCGAGCATGCCGACGTTCACCTTGCGCTCCTCGCCGGCCACGTCGACGAGGGCGAGCTGCCCGGCGTAGCCGTCGAGCCGCCGGATCACCCGTCCCGGGATGCCGAGGCACACCGCTCAGCCCTCGTCCCCGGCGACCGCGGCTCCCGCCGGCGGCGCCTGCGCACGCAGGCGGCGCACGGTGCGCCGGACGGCATCGACGGCCGGGCCGACGGCCGCGGCGACCGCCGGGGACAGCCCGATGCCCTCCTCGACCGCCGCCACCTGGCAGCCCACCACCACGGTGGGGGGCGCCTGCCCGCCGAGCGCCTCGAGGCTCGCGAACACCGCGGCCGGGTCCATGGCGTGCGCGTCGATTCCCGCCGGCCCCCGCGTGGCGGTGTCGGCTTCGAAGACCCGCACGGCGCCCGGCTCGCCGGCGCCGGGGACGGCGTCGACGAGCACGAGCGCGTCCCACCCGTCGAGCAGGTCGTAGGCCAGGTGCATGCCGCGGATCCCGTAGTCCACCACCCGGGTTCCGGGTGTGTCGGCCGGGATCCGCCGCACCACCTCGGGGCCGAAGCCGTCGTCGCCGAGGAAGATGTTGCCGATGCCCGCCACCAGGATCCGCACCACGTCACATCCTGCGCATCCGCAGGTACCGCTGGATGTCCGGCAGCGACTGCACCGTCACGACCACCCCGCCGATCACCGCGGCGGCCAGTGCCGCGGTGGCCAGCATTCCGATGAATCTCATGGCTCCTCTTTCCTCCCGAGCGGCTCGAGTTCGTCGGGCGCGAAGTACAGGTAGCGCCCGTACCAGTCGTGCAGGTCCGCGGCCGGATCGTCGACGAGGACGACCCCGACGTGGGTCTCGCCGTCGACGTCGGCGTGCACGGTGGCCACGCGCGCCACCCGGTCCCGGAAGAACAGGTCCTGCGCGTCGGCCCGGCGCGACGGGTGCAGCCGCACCAGGCTGCCCTGCGCGACCCGGATCCCGCCGATCAGCACCCCGTCCGTCTCGGGCCGGACGCTGGTGTCCGCCTCGGGGGTCCACCAGTCGACGCCGTCGGGCAGTTCTGGAATCAGCCCGCCCTCGCGGTGCGGGTCCCGCAGGATGCCGTGCAGGGCCTGCATCTCGGCGGGGGTCATCGTCTCGCAGCGTTCGACGATCTGCGCGGCCCGGGGGTCGGTGGCCCGCGCCTCGGCCTTCTCCTCGTCGGTCAGGGTCAGGACCCGCAGGGTGAGGATCTCGTCGATCTCGGTGGCGTCGAACAGGTCCCCGCCGCTCTGCTCGGCGACCTGCGGATGGTCGTACAGGATGATCGGGGACACCAGCAGCGTGGCGGACTCGCCGGGTGTGGCGGGGTCGGCGTCGCCGGCGAGGACCGGGAAACACCGGGTGTGTGCGCACTCGTCCGCGAGGCCGGCGACGTCGGCGGGCGGCTCGAGCAGCGAGACGAACCGCCCGCCGCGGGCGGCGAGGATCAGATGCGCCCCGATCAGCGATCGTCGCAGCGCGTCGGCGGCGTCCACGGGTGCGTCGCCGGTGTTCTCGACGGCGAGATCCAGGCGCATCGCCGCACCGGTTCCGGCGGACGGGCCCCGCTCCACGCGGACGACGGCGTGCACCGGCCACCGCGTGCGTACCACCCGGCCGGTGACGGCACCGTCCGCGGCGGTGAGCAGTTCGATGTCCGCACCGCCGGGAACGGCGACCGGAACCGTACGCGGGACGGCGAGTTCGGTGACCGGCAGCGGCCCGAGGGGAATCTCGCATTCCACGGCCTCGTCCCACCCGATCCACGAGCGGCCCGCGACGGTCAGTTCGGCCACGGTGACGTAGTCGTCGCCGTCGCGGCGCTGCACCGTGCGGGTCTGCAGTTGCAGGAACCGCACGACCACGTCGATCGTGGCGTCGGCGCGCAGTGGGCGCAGCACGCACTGCGTGGCCAGCGCCGGCTCCTCGCCGATCCCCGCGGCGGCGGCGCCGGGCGGGCCGAGCACACCGAACTGCCAGCGGGAGTGGTTCTTACGGGAACTCGCCCGGTACGGGTACAACAGGTACCCCTCGTACAGCACAGCGTCGGCCACCGCTCGCACCCGATCAGCCTGTCCCTGCACGGTCACGACGCCGCCTCCCCCGCGCCGGTCGCCGCGGCCGGCCTCGCCTCGGCCGCGGCGAGCAGTTCGGTGACCGCCGCGTCGAGATCGGTGTGCCCGTGCGCCACCTTGTACCGGGTCAGCGCGGCCAGCGTGTCGTGCCCCATGCGGGCGAACCCGGTGCCGGGGAAGTGGCTGCGGATCATCTCGTGCCACACCGAGACCGGCAGGTCGTAGCGGGCCTCGCGGTCCCACGGCACCGGCTCGACAGCCACCCCGCCGCCGCCGCGGCCGAACACCGTCCCGCTGAACAGCAGCAGCAGCGGCACCGCGCCGTCGTCGAGGGCGTGCAGATACCGGGCGGCCGCGACCTCGAAGTCGTACGTGCACGGCAGCGGCAGTGCCGTCTCGCACTCGCCGGCGAAGCCCGGCACCATCGTGGACGTCTGCAACCACGCGAACGAGGAGAGGGTGCTGCCCCACCGGTCGCGGGTGCCGAACAGGTCTCCCAGGGCGGCCTCGGCGTCCGGACCGTAGCGTCGGCGGGCCGGTTCCAGGCGCACCTGGCAGCGCAGCGCCACGCTGTGCACCGGCGCACCCGTGGTTTCCCGGATCCGGAGGCGCGCCGAGAGGCTCGGGGTGGCGGCATACGGTTCGGGAGCGATGTCGACGACCGTGAAGTCCAGGGCGGTCACGCCTGCCCCCTCGCCGGGACGGGACGGCTCCGCCGGGCGACCTCCGCGAAGAAGGCGTCGAGCTCGGCACGGGCATCGGTGCCGCCGTCGAAACCGCGCCAGACCCGTCGCAGCCGGCCGACCAGCGCGTAGCAGGCGTCGATGGGCACCAGATGACAGTCGGCGGCGCCCCGTCGAGGAACCCGCACGAGCAGCGCCTCGACGTCCGGCAGCGGGGGCAGGAGCGACGGGTTGCCGCCGCACAGCGCCTCCCAGGCGTCGAGCGGCAGCTCCGATTCGGTCGCGCCGGCCGGGCCGGGATAGAACGCGACGGTCCGGCCCAGGGTCGAATTCCGGAAGAAGAACGCCAGGTTCACCGGGATCTCGAGGCTCGCCCAGGCGCCGGGGGTGAGCGCGAACTCCGGGAAGGACAGGTACCGCTCCGGCACCGCCCGGTAGCGCAGTTTTGCCCCGGGATCGGTGAACAGCAGACAGCAGGCCCGGCACACGCACATCAGCTGGCGTGCCTGCACGTCGACGACGTGCCCGTGCCCGTCGCCGATGCCCACGGCGCACATCTCGCAGCGCTCCCCCGCCGGCCGAGGTGCGGCGATGCGCTGCAGGACCTCGAAGGGGGACGGCATCACGCCACCCCGGCGGGCACGGCCAACGACAGCACGCCGTCCCGCACCAGCACCGGCACCGGTTCGAGGTGTTCGTCGCCCGCGTCGAGCCGGACCCCGGCACCGCGCACGTCGAAGTGCGCCGCACAGGTCGGGCACCGCAGCACCGCCGCGTCCGCCCCGGCCCCGGCCCGCCGGTGCAGCGCCGCGCCGGCGAACGCGTGGGTGCAGACCGGGCACCGGTCCCGGTAGGCGAGGAGCTCACCGGCGACGCGGCACACCAGAACCGGCAGTCCGGCGACGACGAAGCCGCCGACCTCACCTTCCGGGATCTCGTCGAGTTCCGGCGCCGCACACCATGTTCCACGAACATCGGAATGCACCCGGGTGAACAGCGCCGCCGCGGGAATGAGTCCTTGCCCCGTGGACCCGGCGGTCTCGACCTCGAGTTCGGTGATCTCCGGCGCCGCCGCCCGCACCGCGTCCTGCACGGCCAGCTCCAGGGTCACCGCCGACGACGGGCATCCGTGGCAGCTGCCGAGCAGACGCAACCGGACCACGTCGTCGCGGATCGCGACCAGCTCGACGTCCCCGCCGTGCGACCCGAGGTACGGGCGCACCCCGTCCAGCGCCGTGCGCACCCGGGTCTCCACGTCGTGCGGGTGCAGCCCGTGGATCAACAGCAGGCTGGCGACCAGGTCGTCGCGCGCCAGGTCGTCCATCGCGCCGGGATACCGGGCCAGCGCGTCGCAGATTCCGGCGAGTCCCGCCCCGTAGAGTCCCATCACCTCCCGGACCAGGTCCTCGGCCCGTTCGCGCGCCGCCGGCCCGGCCGCGGAGCTCGCGTCCAGCAGTGCCTCGATACGTTCACCCGACTCCCGCCATCGCTCCATCCCGTCACTCCCCGGTGACCGACTGGGTCGGGGAGTGCAGTTTCTCGAGGGTCTTCCCGTCTCCGAGGTACATGTGCACTCCGCAGGGCAGGCACGGGTCGAAACTGCGCACGGTGCGCATGATGTCGATGCCCTTGAAGTGCTCGCGGTCGTTCTCCTCGAAGATCGGCTGCCCCTGCACCGCATCCTCGTACGGGCCGGGTGTGCCGTAGCTGTCGCGCGGGCTGGCGTTCCACGGTGTCGGCGGATACGGATGGTAGTTGGCGATCTTCCCGTCGCGGATCACCAGATGATGCGAGAGAACGCCGCGCACCGCCTCGGTGAACCCGCAGCCGATGCCCTCGTCGGGGACCTCGAACGGTTCCCAGGTCTTGGTGCGGCCGGCCCGGATCTCCACCAGCGCCTTCTCGGCGAAGTGCAGGGCGCACGCGGCGGCGTAGGCCTGGAAGTAGGTGCGGGCCCGGTTGCGTTCGAGGGTGTTGCTGCCGTGCTGCGGGATCTTCCACTCCAACGTCACCGGCCCCTTCAGCGCGGTCTTGGGGAGGTTGATCTGCACGCTCGACCCGGTGGACTTGACGTAGCCGATGTCGACAAGCCCGGCCAGCGCCGTCGACCACAGCCGGGCCAGCGGCCCGCCTCCGGTGTCGAGGGCCAGGTAGTCGGTGCCGTCGAACCAGCGGGGCGACATCACCCAGCTGTACTTGTCCTCGAGATCGCGTTTCTGTGGTCTCGGATTGGTGTGCTGGTTCCAGGGATGGCGACGGTCCACCGGATTGCCCAGCGGATCGGTCTTCACGAACATCTCCTGATCCGTCCAGTCCTCGTAGTACGAGGAGCCGAGCAGGATGCGCAGGCCCAGGTTGATGTCCACCAGCGAGGTCGTCACCAGCTTGCCGTCGACGACCACCCCCGGGGTGACGAACATCTTCCGGCCCCAGTCCTCCATGTCCCGGTAGGCGAAGTTGCACGTCTCCGGGTCCTGGAACGAACCCCAGCACCCGAGCAGGGTGCGCCGCAGCCCCACCTTCTCGTACCCCGGCAGCGCCTCGTAGAAGAAGTCGAACAGGTCGTCGTGCATGGGCACGACCTTCTTCATGAACTCGACGTAGCGCATGAGCCGGGTCAGGTAGTCGGTCATCAGCTGGATCGTGGCGACCGTGCCGACACCGCCCGGGTACAGGGTGGACGGGTGCACGTGGCGACCCTCCATGAGACAGAACATCTCCCGGGTCGAGCGGCTCACGTGCAGTGCCTCGCGGTAGAACTCGCCGGTGAACGGGTTGAGCGTGCGCATGATGTCCGCGATCGTGCGGTAGCCGTGCTGGTCCGCCCGGGGGGCGCGGGTGTTCTCGGCCTTCGCCAGCACCCCCGGATTGGTCTCGGAGACCATCTTCTCGCAGTAGTCGACCCCCACCAGGTTCTCCTGGAAGATGTTGTGGTCGAACATGTATTCCGCGGCCTCACCGAGGTTGACGATCCACTCACCGAGGTGCGGCGGCCTGGCGCCGTACGCCATGTTCTGCGCATAACAGGAACAGGTGGCGTGGTTGTCCCCGCAGATACCGCAGATGCGGCTGGTGATGAAATGCGCGTCGCGCGGGTCCTTGCCCTTCATGAACAGCGAGTAGCCACGGAAGATCGACGAGGTGCTGTGACATTCGGCCACTTCGCGGTTCGCGAAGTCGATCTTCGTGTAGATACCCAGACTGCCCACGATTCTGGTGATCGGATCCCACGCCATCTCCACCAGGTTGCTGCCGGCGGCGGGATCGGGGACGGTGGCTGTCATCGGGCTGCCTCTCTCGGGGCGGGACTACCAGGTACGGGTCGCGCCGGTGGTGAGTTCCGTACCGGGCGTACGCCAGGACGGCTCCTTGTCCAATGTGCTCTTCGTCAGGCTCCGCAGCTGCCGCACGGCCGAGCCGTACACGCCGACCGCCCGCGTCGAGAGCTTCCCCCCGGGCGGCTCGTCCATGAACGGCATGAACTTGTCCGGGAAGCCGGGCATCGTGCAGCCGATGCAGATACCCCCCACGTTGGGGCATCCGCCGATTCCGTTCATCCAACCCCGTTTGGGGACATTGCATTTGACAACCGGCCCCCAGCAGCCGATCTTCACGATGCACTTCGGGGAGCCGTACTCGGTGGCGAAGTCGCCCTGCTCGTAGTACCCGGCGCGATCGCAGCCCTCGTGGACGGTGATGCCGAACAGCCACTGCGGCCGCAGTGCCTCGTCCAGCGGGATCATCGGCGCCTGATTCGTCGCCTGGTACAGCAGGTAGGTCAGCGTCTCGGACAGGTTGTCCGGCTGGATGGGGCATCCCGGCACGCACACGATCGGGATACCCGCCTTCGACTTCCATTCCCAGCCCAGGTAGTCGGGCACGCCCATCGCGCCGGTCGGGTTACCGGCCATGGCGTGAATGCCGCCGTACGTGGCGCAGGTGCCCGCCGCGACGATCGCCGTGGCCTTCGGCGCCAGCCGGTCGAGCCACTCGCTGGTGGTGATCGGTTGCCCGGTCTCTTCGTTGTTGCCGAAGCCGGACCAGTACCCCTCGCCGTGCAGCTTCTCGTTGGGGATCGAACCCTCGACCACCAGCACGAACGGCTCGAGCTCGCCGCGGTCCGCCTTGCGGAACCATTCGAGGAAGTCGTCCGCACCACCCTGGGGGCCGCATTCGAAATCGATCAGCGGCCAATGCACCGCGACCTTCGGCAGCCCCGGCAGCGCGCCGAGTGCAATCTCTTCCACACTGGGTTGCGTGGCGGCGGTGAGAGCCACGGAATCGCCGTCGCAACTGAGCCCGGCGTTGATCCACAACACGTGGATCAAGGCCTCTTCGGCCGCCTGGGCCTCGGGTGTGGGCATGCCGACCACCTTCCGGAGCGCCCCACGCTCCTGCGCCGCAGGAGTCGACCCTCGGCCCACTTGCGCGGCGCTTTCTCTATTAACGCCCCGTTCCGGAGGGATGTCAACGAATCATGATCGTCCCGACCGGCGGTCGGCGATCCAGCGGTACCACGCCTCCATGCCCTCCCCCGTGGTGGCCGACACCGCGAGCACCTCCACGCCGGGGTTGACCGATCCGGCGTGGCGGACACAGGTTTCGAGTTCGAAGTCGACATACGGCAGCAGGTCGACCTTGTTGACGACGACGAGATCGGCGACCGCGAAGATGTGCGGGTACTTGAGCGGTTTGTCCGTTCCCTCCGGCGTCGAGATGAGCACCACCTTGGCCTGCTCCCCCAGATCGAAGAGGGCCGGGCACACCAGATTCCCCACGTTCTCCACGAACAACAGCGTTCCCGGAGCCGGATCCAGGGCGGTGAGCGCGTCGTGCATCATCTGCGCGTCGAGATGGCATCCGGCACCGGTATTGACCTGCACCGCGGCGCATCCCGTCGAGCGGATGCGCTCGGCATCGAGCAGGGTCTCCTGGTCGCCCTCGATCACCGCGATCGGCGCGGAGCCGGACAGCTCACGGATCGTTCGTTCGAGCAGGGTGGTCTTGCCGGCCCCCGGCGAACTCATCACGTTGATCGCCGTCACGCCGCGACCCGCGAGCCACCCCCGCGTACGCTCGGCGAGCAGGTCGTTCTTCGCGAGCACCTGCTGTTCGAGAGTGACGGTCTCGGTCTGCACCGGCGCACTGTCGTGCCCGTGTCCGTGTCCGTGCTCGTGGCCGTGCTCGTGGCCGTGGCCGTGGCCGTGCTCGTGGCCGTGGCCGTGCTCGTGGCCGTGCTCGTGGCCGCGCTCGGCGCCGTGGGGAAGGTCGTGCGCGGGCGGCACCGTGATTCGCGGCCCCGCCTCGTCGTCACAGCCACAGGTGGCACACATCGCTTCAGCTCACCTCCATCGACACGATGCGAAGCTCGCGACCCGACCGCACTTCGACATCGGCACTTCCGCAGGAGCACAACAGAATCGGATCGAACAATGCGAATTCGGTCCCGCAGTCCCGACAGTGCCCGACACCGGCGGGCGTCTCGATGTCCAACCGTGCACCTTCCGCGACGGTGCCCACCGTGACCAGCTCGAAGCAGAACAGCATCGAGTCGGGGATCACGGCACACAGCGCTCCCACCGCGACGCGCACACTGTGCACGCGACGGTCGCCGGCGTGCTCGCACACCGCGTCCACGACGCTCTGCGCGATCGACAATTCATGCATCGCGGCCCCACTCCGCCCACCTCACGGGCTCGTCTTCACGATAGGCCGCGGGCCCGCCCCGGGGACGCGGAATCAGATGCTTCCGTTCTCCGGGGCGGCGTGGTCACGGTCCGGGTGCGTGTGCCCGGCGTGCTGGTGGGTCGCGCCGATCGAATGCAGCAACTCGTGGACCGTCTCGTCCACGAGGCGGTACCGCACCATACGACCCTCACGCTCCGCCGCCACCCAGCCCTGGTTGCGCAGCAGGCGCAGCGCGTGGGACACCGCGGTGCCGGTCATCTCCAGGGCTGCGGCAAGGTCCGTGACACAGATGCCCGGTGCGTGGTGCAGGCACAGCAGCAAGCGCAGCCGGTTCACGTCGGACAACAGTTCGAAGCGGTGGGCCCACCGGTCGATGTCCGGCGTGTGCAGTGCCGCAACGGCGCGCTGCACGTCGGCGGGGTCGAACATTGCGCCGGACGTCATGGCTGAAGTCTACGAACCCGCGGGCCGTCGTAGTGCCCACACCCGTACCGCGGGTCCGGACGGGATACCCCCCTCGTCCCACGACACGGTCCTACAGTGGAAGGGTAGACCGTGGCCGTGCCGCACGCGCGGCGTCCGCCGCGCCACAGGGGGTGCCCCGATGATGGAGGAAACTTCGGTCCGCGATCTGCCTCGCGCGCTGGGGAACGAAAGCCTGACCCGTCGGCTGGCGGAGTGCCGGCCGGCGGTGTTCCTGGACTACGACGGAGTACTCACCCCGATCGTGCCGCGACCGGAGGACGCGGTGATCTCGGACGGCATGCGCACCGTGGTCCGGGAACTCGCGTCACGCTGCCCGGTATGCGTCGTCACCGGCCGGGACCGGGCGGTGGTGCAGCAGCTGATGGGTATCGACGACCTGGTGGTGGCCGGCAGCCACGGCTTCGACATCTGGACCCCGCAACGCGGCTCCGTCTCCGACGACCGCGTCGCCCGGTTCGCGGACCTCGTCGCGGCGGTGACCGACCGGCTCCGCACCGAGATCGGGGCGATCCCCGGGGCGCTGGTGGAGCCCAAACGGGCGTCGGTCGCCGTGCACTACCGGCTCGCCGAACCCGCCGACCGGAACCGGATCGCGACGGTCGTGCAGGGGCTGCTCGCCGAGTACCGCGGCGAGCTGAAGGTCACCCCGGGGAAGATGGTGTACGAGCTCGCGCCCGCCGTCGACTGGGACAAGGGCCGAGCCGTGCTGTACCTGATCGAGGTGCTCGACCTCGACTCCGCCGGCACCGTACCGGTGTACCTGGGCGACGACATCACCGACGAGGACGCCTTCCGGGCGCTGCGCGGACGTGGGATCGGCATCCTCGTCGGCCGGGCGGACGATCCGGAGATGGCAGGCCGGACCACGGCCGCCGAGTTCGTGCTCTCCTCCGTCGACGAGGTGGAGCGCTTTCTGACCGCACTGGCGCGGTGATCGCGGACCACGCCACGGGAGTCCGGGAGGGAACGTCGTGCAGGAGCCGAAGTTCGAGCTCGACTACGACCGGTTCGACAGCGCGTCGGAGGGACTGCGGGAGGCGCTGACCTCCACCGGGAACGGCTACTTCTGCACGCGCGGCACCGCCGAGTGGGAGGACATGAGCCCCATCCACTATCCCGGCACCTACGTGCACGGGATCTACAACCGCGAGACCACGATCATGGGCGGACGCCCGGTGCTCAACGAGGACCTGGTCAACGTGTCCAACTGGCTCGTCCTCAAGCTGCGCATCGAGGGCCAGGACGCGGTCCGGCTCGACAACGTCGACGTGCTGTCCTACCGGCACACCTACGACATCCGGCTCGCCACGGTGATGCGCGAGCTGCGGTTCCGGGACCGCTTCGGGCGGGAGACGACCCTGCGGAGCCGCCGCTTCGTGAGCATGGCCCACAGCCACCAGGCCGGGATCGAGTGGACGCTCGTCCCGGAGAACTGGTCGGGACAGATCGAGGTGGTCTCCGCGCTGGACGGTCGCGTCACGAACCAGATCGTCGCCCGCTACCGGCAGCTCGAAGGCCGCCATCTGGATCCGGTGTCCCCGCGCACGTTCGGCACCGAGACGATCGCCCTGCGGGTGCAGACCCGCCAGTCCGACATCTACGTCGCCGAGGCCGCACGCACCCGGGTCTTCCGCGGGGAAGGTTACGACGACGGACCCGTGGAGGTGGACCGCTCGCTGTACCAGATGGAGGACTACATCCAGCAGGTGCTCTGCTTCGATGTCGAGGAGGGCCGGCCGACACGCGTGGAGAAGATGGTCTCGTTGTTCACCTCCCGGGACAATGCGATCACCGAGGCGCTGGCCGCGTCCGGCCGGCACGTGCTGCGGTACCCCGACTTCGCCGCCGCGTACGCCGAGCACGAGGCGGCGTGGGACGAGCTGTGGGACATCTGCGACGTCCGGCTGCCCAGCGAGCCGCGCGCCCACCTGCTGCTGCGGCTCCACGTGGCGCACGTGCTGCAGGTCTGTTCCCGGCACACGGCGCGGCACGACGTCGGGGTGCCGGCGCGGGGCCTCAACGGGGAGGCCTACCGGGGGCACGTGTTCTGGGACGAGATGTACATCTACCCCTTCCTGAACCTGCGGATGCCGGAGGTGACCCGAAGCCTGCTGCTCTACCGGTACCGACGGTTGTCGGAGGCCCAGGCCGCGGCCGAGGAGGCCGGGTACCGCGGTGCGATGTTCCCCTGGCAGAGCGGCAGCGACGGCACCGAGGAGACCCAGGCCGTCCATCTCAATCCCCTTTCCGGACAGTGGGATCCAGACCTCAGCCGCAATCAGCGGCACGTCAACGCGGCGATCTTCTACAACGTGTGGCGCTTCCTGCAGGCGACCGACGACACGGAGTTCCTGGCCGACTACGGCGCCGAGCTCATGCTCGAGATCGCCCGCTTCTGGGCGTCGACCGCCCACTTCAACCCCGAGCGCGAACGCTACGAGATCCACGGCGTGATGGGGCCGGACGAGTTCCACGAGCGCCATCCCGGCGCGTCCGAGGACGGACTGCGCAACAACGCCTACACCAACGTCATGGTGGCCTGGATCATGGCGACGGTGCCGTCGGTGCTCGACTCGCTCTCGGCCAGCCGCCGCAGCGCCCTGCTCGCCCAGCTCGCGGTGACCGACGAGGAGCTGCACACGTGGGACGACATGAGCCGGCGGATGTTCGTGCCCTTCCACGAGGGGGTCATCAGCCAGTTCGAGGGCTACGACGAGCTCGAGGAGCTCGATTGGGAGCACTACCGTGCCGCCTACCCCAACATCCAGCGGCTCGATCGCATCCTCCGGGCGGAGGGCGAGGATCCGAACCGGTTCAAGATGGCCAAGCAGGCCGACACGGTGATGCTGTTCTTCCTGTTCGACGACGACGAGTTGCACGCGACGTTCGAGCGGCTGGGTTATCCGTACGACCAGGAATTGGCCCGGCGCACCATCGAGTACTACGACCAACGGACCTCGCACGGGTCGACGCTCAGCCACGTCACGTTCGCCGGCGTGCTCGCCGACATCCACCCGCCCAGTTCGTGGGAGCGCTTCATGGTGGCTCTCGAGAGCGACGTCAGTGACATCCAGGGCGGAACCACCAAGGAAGGCATCCACATGGGGGTCATGTCCGGCACGCTGGACCTGCTCCAGAGCAGCTTCGTCGGGGCCCGGGTCTACAAGGGCGTGCTGCTGTTCCGGCCCCGGCTGGTGGACCGGCTCGACGGCGTGTCCTTCTCGATCCGGTTCCGGGGCACGCCACTGCGGGTGCGCATCGTCGGCAACGAGTTGACGGTGCTCGCTCAGCCCGAAGGGTTCCACGGCCCCGTCCGGGTGGGTCTCGACGGCCAGGTGTGCGAACTCGGGGCCGGGGAGAGTTGTGTGTTCACCCTGCCGTCGCAGGAACCGTCGATGTCCTGAGCGCCGCAGGATCGCCGCGGCCGAATGTCACACGCATTCGATCCAATTGAACGCGTGTGACATTCGGCCGCCGGCTCCAGCGCCTTACGCCAGGGTGCGGCGCATCAGTTCGGCGACGCTCCGGTCGTACGCGACGAGCGTGACGATCTCGACCGCGGTCCGGGCGGCGGTGAGGGCGGTGACCGCCTGCCGGATCGCGTCTTCCTTCGGCCAGCCGTAGGCACCGGCGGAGATCAACGGGAACGCGACGGTCCGGGCACCGAGGGTGTCGGCGACGGCAAGGCTGCGGGTGTACGCCGACCGCAGCAGGTGCGAGCGGTCCTCGTGAGGCGAGTAGACCGGCCCGACGGTGTGGATCACCCAGCGCGCCGGGAGCTTTCCTGCGGTGGTGGCCACCGCCGCGCCCACGTCCAGACCGTTGGGCAGCGTCGTCGCGCGCAGGGCCTTGCAGGCGGCGAGGATCTCCGGACCGCCGGCGTGATGGATGGCGCCGTCGACGCCGCCGCCGCCGAGGAGGGAGGACTTGGCGGCGTTGACGATCGCGTCGACGCGCTGGGTGGTGATGTCGCCGTGGACGACGTCGATCAGGGTCACGATTGCTCCTGGAGTTCGGTGGGGTGAGCGGAGACGGCGGCGCGGCGGTCGTATCCCTTCCGCGCGGCGTCCGTGGCCAGGTGGTTCAGGTCGTGCGCGGTGTGCCCGGGCCAGCCGTGCAGGATGCGCCGCCACCGATCGGGGACCGCCGAGGCTCCCCAGCGGGCGCCGAGCAGTCCGCCCGCGATGGCGGCGGTGGTGTCGGTGTCACCGCCGGCGCGGACCGCGGCCTCGAGGGCACGCTGCAGGTGCCCGGCGTCGGAATCGTCGGTGGTGCTGATCGCCCACCACGCGGTCTGCAGGGCGTGGACGGTCCATCCGTTGTTCGCGAAGTCGCCGGGCGTGCCGTGCTCGGCCCGGTCGAGCAGCGGAGCCCAGTAACCGGCGACATCGGCGGGGCAGACCTGCAGGTAGCCGCGGACACCGTCGAAGGTGCCGTGCAGGACGGCGTGGCGGATCGCAAACGTCCACAGCCGGCAGGCCTGAACCGCCTGCGGGTCGTCGTGGGTCAGCAGCGCCACCTCCCCGGCGGCGGCGACGGCAGCGTCCGCGTCGCCCGAGCCGAGATAGGACAGGGCGACCGGGGCGGTCCGCATGAGGGCGCCGTTGCCGCCCTTGCGACCGGTCAGCGCGCGGGCGCGGGCCTGCATCGCCGCGGCGCCGGCGGGGCGATGCGAGAGCACGGCGCGGGTCTGGTTGCCGATGTCCTTCGGGCCGGAGTCGAACCACCGCACGAACTGCGCGGCCACCGCGTCGAGACCTGCTGCGCCGCCGAGGTCGGCGCCGGTGGCCGCGACCTCGGCGACGGCGACGGCCATCGCGGTGTCGTCGGTCCACTCCCCCGGTTCCCAGCCGAACACGCCCCGCCGATCATGTCGATCACCGCGTCGGCGGTGGGATGAGTGAACTCGTAGCCGGCACCGAGGGCGTCCCCCGCCCCCGTCGCGAGAAGCACCCCCACCGCCCGGTCACACTGCTGCGCCGTCAACGCCATTTCCCGCTCCCTCCGCCGACCATTTCGATCAAATCTGCGCTATCAATTTAGATCAAGATCACGCTAAAGTGCAACCGTGAGCGACGGGACGGACGGGGCGGGCCGGAAGCTGGCCGAGTACCCGCACCCCTCGACCGCGGTGGACATCGCCGTGCTGACCTACTCCGACGGCGAACTGCGAGTGCTGGTGGTCGAGCACAGTCTCGGAGGCCTGGCCCTGCCCGGCACCTTCCTCCACGAACGCGAACGCGCCGCCGACGCCGCCCGACGTGCACTGCGTGACAAGACGAGCCTCACCGGCATCCGGTTCCATCAGATCGGCGTGTTCGACGCTCCCGACCGGGACCCGCGCGGATGGGTGATCTCGATCGCCCACGCCGCGGCGTTGCCTCGCAAGGACCTTCCGGGCGACGCCCACCTCGTGTGCGTGCGCGACGGAAAAGCCGAGCAGCCGTTGGCCTTCGACCATGCCGAGATGGTGGCGGCGGCCGTCGCGGATCTGCGAACCCGCTACGCGCAGCGCGTGGATCCCGACGGACTGCTCGGCGACGAGTTCACCGTCCTCGAGCTGCGGCGGTTGTACGAGGTGATATTCGGCGTTCCGCTGCAGAAGGATTCGTTCCGCCGCCACGTGGTCGACGCTCTCGTCAGCACCGGGCGCATGTCGAGTCCGGGCGCCGGCCGGCCGGCGGAACTGTTCCGCCGCAAGGACGGCGCGCGGTTGCCGGCTCAGGCAGCGGTGTTGTTCACCGGCTGATATGCCCGCGGTGCGGATTCAGAGGATCGGGTAGACGAAGTGTCCCGGCCCGCCGCCCGGCAGACTCGAACCCGTGACGTTCGGCAGGTTGGCCGGCAGCCGGATCAGCTTGTGCGGCTGCCCGTTCTGATCGGCCTGCCAGCAGTCGGTGGTCACGCCGTGGAATCCGACGCAGACGATCCGGGTGCCGGTGCCGAACGGTGACGTGAGCCGATTCCGGTTCACCAGCGGATTCCAGTAGTCGAGGTCCGCCGGGGTGAGGAAGTCCTTGGTCTCGAACGGCACCATCGGTGTCGGATAGGACGGAATCTCGGGCCACTCGTCCTGGGCCGCTGCCGGACCGGACGCACCGAGGACGGCCGCGGCCGTCAGCAGCAGCGTGGCTCCCGCGCGCCGGGCATGGCGGCCGATACGGTTGCTCGTCATCTCGCCTCCTCGCGGAACTCGTCCGACCATGGAAGCACGTCGCCGCCGCCCGCGCCGGGCGCCACGCGGAGACGGACCGGTCAGCCGAGCCGCTTGTGGTAGACGACGACGTCGCACGGGACCGCGAGCAGCGGGACCAGTTCGGAGTACATGACCTCGGGCCCGTCCGTCCGCACCGGCACGTACCCCATTCGCGGATACCACTGCGACAGGAACACCTTCGACGCGTGCTCGAAGTCTCTCGGCTGGATGACCTCGAGCTGCATGATCTCGCTCCCGAGCCGTGCCGCGTGGGCCTCGGCGAACCGCACGAGGGCACGGCCGATGCCGGCGCCCCGCACCTCCGGATCGGCAGCGAGCATCCCGAACTCGGCGACGCGGGCGTCGAGCTGCACCACCTTCACGCAGCCCACGATCCGGTCGCCGAGCGAGGCGACGAAGAGCCGGCCGGCACCGGCCAATTCGGCGATCTCGCTCGCCGAGGTCCGGGTGGCTCCCTCCGGCCACATGCCTTCCTCGGCGACCGCATAGACGGCATTGACGAGGTCGGCGACCACCTTCGCCGTGTCGTCACTGCCGTCGGACGGGCGCACAAGGGGCCCGATGCTCAGCTCTCCGGAGTCCGTCAACGTCTTTCACCCGCTCCACTCGACGACCGCCGCCCGCAGCTCCTGTAGACCGGCGGTCCGGCTTGCCGGGACAAGCCTAGCGACCGGGACGACGCGACCGATCGGGCTCCCCGGTGGGCGGCCGGGAAAAGCTCAGCCGGGCAGCGCGCCGACGGCGGGCCTCGACGCCCCGAACTTCGAGGCGAGTTCGCGCCGTGCGGCCCGGTCGCCGAGCCGCTCGAGGAACCGCCTCCCGGTGCGCGTGCGCGCGAGCACTGTGGAGATGACGATGTTCTTGACCACCACCGGCGGAACCGCCCATGCCGGGGTGACGGGCAGACCCAGCTCCCGCAGGCTCTGCGTGCCGAGGAAGTACCGGAGCATGCTCAGCAGGCGCTGCCGCTCGTACCGGCCGCGCACGTCGCCGAACCGGCCGTAGTCGAGGGTGCGCTGGCCCTCCACGAGGGCCCCGGACAGCGCGGCCCCCGCGGGCGTGACGTCGTCCTGCACCAACAGCACGTGGTAGTTGAACACGTGCTGCTCGCGTTCGGTGTCGAACAGCCAGTCCTCGTCGATGCCCATGAGCCATCCGACGTATTTCCACAGGTGCATCACCGCCCGGGACTCCTCACGGGTGACGAAGTAGCCGAGCGCCCGCATGCCGAGCAGCAGCGTGCCGTTGAACAGCCCCAGGGTTGCCGCCTGGTCGGTCTGGTTGATCGGCAGCCCCCAGCGTTCGATGTCCCATCGACCGTTGGTCTCGAACTGGTGGTTGATCAGCGCGTGCATGGCGCGCACGTGCACGGTGAGCTTGAATCCCTCACCGTCCCGGCGCATCCCACCGGGCTCGCCGACCGCCGTACCCCACTTCTGGGTTTCGCCGAGGCGTCGCATCGCGGTCGAACCGGTCAGGCCCCCGGTCTCGACCAGCAGATCCGGCGGCCCACCGAACCGGTAACCGCCGATGAGCGACAGCTGGAGCAGCACGTCGATGCGGCTGCGGCCCATCCGGCGGAAGGCCCGGGCACCCTTCTCCACCAGGCCGAAGTCCACCCATTCGGGGACGTGATCGACCACGGCGAAGAACCGTCGCAGTGCGTCCGGCGCGTCCGGCACCGCGTCGATGCCGTGCTCGAGCGCCCGCTGGAACTGCGCCATGGTCACCCGCTCGGCGTCCGTCCGGGGGCGGCGCATCGCGCGCACCAGGTCCGCGCCCACCTCGTCGCGGGCGACCATCCGGCGGCCGATCCGGTCGAGCAGTTCCTCGTCGACGGCACCGATCCGCGCGTAGGCGCGCAGAGGACGCCCGATGCGCTCGTTTCTGGGTCGGATGCCGGCGTATCGGTGCGGGTAACGCACCGCCGGCGAGTCCTGTCGAATCTCCTGTGCCACCATGGGCCGATGCTTACACGAGCAAATACTCGCGTTCAATTCGCATCCGGACGGTGCCGGTGAGGCCGGCGGAGCAGGGCCGAATGCGCCGGGTACCGCAGCAGCGCCGCTCGCAGGAGATGGTCGAACGCATCGTCGCCGCCGGCCGGGAGGTCCTGCTCACCGACGGATACGAGAGCGCCTCCACCAATCGGATCGCCGCCGCGGCGGGCATCAGCCCCGGATCGCTGTACCAGTACTTCCCCGGCAAGGACGCCATCGTGGCCGAAGTCGTCGACCGCTGGACCGAGGAGGTGCAAGCTCGCATTTCGCACGTGTTCACCGGTGCGCTCGACGCCCCCACCTGGACCGAATCGGTGCGAACCAACATGCGGGTGCTGCTCGAGGCTCTCGGCGAGAACCCCCGCCTGCTGCGCGTGCTCATCGAGCAACTCCCCCGCACGCCGGACAGCCGGCTGGTCGCGTTCGAACACCGCATCGACGCGCTGCTGGCCATGTGGCTGCGCTTCAATCCCGGCCGGCGCCCGATCGAGCATCCCGAGGCCATCGCGTGGATGCTCGTCCGGACCGTCGAGAACGTCGCGGTCGGCTACGTGCTCGATCAGCCGCCCATCGAGCCGGACGTCATCGCGGACCAGCTGACGGCCATGATCACCGCCTATCTCAAGGAAATGCTGGACTGACACTCGACACCTCGCCCGCTTGTCGTCGACCGATCAGGCAGCTGAATGAAACCGGACCGAGTTCGATGCGGTTCGATGTCCCTCGGGGTCAACACAGGAATCGTGCCCGGACCGGCGAAGTCGAGGTCGGATACGTGCAGGACACCGGTAGTCCCGTCGCGACGACGCCGGAATGTTCCGATCGGCGCCATGGCCACCAAGCCGAGGAGCTGCACGTGTCGGTGAGCACACTCGAGCGGTGGGTCGCCGGCTATCAGTCGGCAGGTGTTGCCGGCTCGGCCGATAGCCGCATCCACAGTCGGTATGCCGTTAATGTGGATCCACCGCGGGACGCGGCGTGCGTGCGGGTGCTGGACCGACATGTCGCCGCGTCCACGCCGGCGCGCCGGTCACGGCTGCCACCTCGGGGCGTGCGACTCCGATGGTCGAGGACCGCAAGCTGCGCCTCGCCGGCGAACAGTACCGATTCGGAGGATATGAACCCGCGACCACACCGCTGCGCCCCAGTAGTTCGCTGAGTTCTTCTGCGAACTACTGGAGTTGCCGGCCGTATCATTCGAGGTAGTTTCCCAAGCATCCGAGAAGGTCGACAGGAGAGCACCATGGCGACCATCACCGGGGAGATCCTCATCCACCGGCCGGTTGAGGAAGTGTTCGACGTCGTCATAGACAAGCGCAACGAACCTGCCTACACCCCGCGGATGCTACGTGCGAACAAGCTCATCGATGGGCTGATCGGTGTCGGCACCCGCTTCCGCTGCACAGTGACGTCCCCGTCGCAGCCGCCGGTACCCGGGATGCCGAAGGCATCGTGGTGACCGGTGAGCAATCGGCCCCGCGGCCGCACCCCGCGCCCGCCCCGACGACCGCGTCAGCGATGCTGATCGATGAGTTCCTACCGCACTACGACTACTCCATCGCACACGCCGACATCGTCCGCGCCCACCCCCGATCGTGCTACCGCGCCGCGCGTCAGCTCGACCTGTTCCAGGCCCCGCTGATCCGGACGCTCATCGGTCTGCGCGCCCTCCCCCAACGCCTCATCGCGCACCGGACCGGCCCGGGAGTAGCTGCCGCCGCTGCACCGACCTTCCGGCTCACGGACATGACCGACCATGGCTGGGTTCTGCTCGCAGAAGCACCGAATCTCGAGATGGTCCTCGGCCAGATCGGTCGCCCGTGGGCGGCTGCCGACGCCTCGTCCGGTCCGAACGTCAGCCCGGATGGCTTCGCCACCTTCGAAGAGCCGGGCTTTGCCAAGATCGTGCTCAACCTCAGAGTCGCCCCATACGGCGCCGAGTCGTCGATTCTCACAGTAGAAACGCGCGTCGCCGTGACCGATGCGGAGAGCAGACGGCGGTTCGGCCGCTATTGGACCGTCGTCGGTCCCTTCAGCGGCCTGATCCGCCGGAGCGCCTTACGGCTGCTCGCCACCGAGCTGCGCAACTCCGATTCGAACGACCACACGAACAGTGCTGCCCGGCGCGTCGAACGGCTCGAGACACGCATCGAACACGTCGTCGACACCCGTTCGGTCGGGATCGGGGCATGGCTCATCCGACGGACCCGGGGCCGGATCGTGCGTCCGTGGCACCGCCGAGCGCTCATCCTCACCACCCGTGGGCGACGCTCCGGCCTGCCGCGCACGGTACTACTGCAGTACTTCCCGGACGGCCCAGACCTGATAGTCGTCGCAGCGAACAGCGGGCTGCCAACCCATCCGGGCTGGTATTTCAACCTCAAAGCCGACCCCCAGGCCCAGGTCGAGGTCGACGGCGAGACGAAACAGGTTCGCGCCGAAGAGCTGACACCCCAGCAGGCAGCCGCGTTCTGGCCGCGGATACTGCAGACCGCCCCCGACTATGCCAGGTATCTTCGCCGCACCGATCGCGTACTTCCGCTCCTGCGTCTCATCCAAACCGTCTAGCGCAAACCCGTAACTCGCCACCGTGGAGACCACCACCGCAGTGCAGAATTGCCGACGTCGTTGCATCGATCCGGCGGCAACAAGCCTGCCGACGACGGAGCTTCAGGGCAGGCGTCTACAGCCCGGCGATCCCGTTGCCGATCAGAAGCACGCCCAGAATCAGCAGGACCGCCGCCATGATCGCCGCGTGGTGCCGGGTCATCCACTCATCGGCCACGGCGAGCGCGCGATCAGCGCGGTCGGTGAACACGCCCCGAACCACGGCCGGGGCGGCCACGCCCAGGCTCGCCACGACCGTGAAGACAACCAGCGCCACGACCTGCTCGAGTACCCGCGCAGTCGCGTCCGCGATGACCGCTGCGCCCGCCGCGACCAGGGCGAGGTTCTTCGGATTCGCCGCCGCAAACAGAAACCCCAGCCGCAGAGCCCGTCGAGCGGTCATGGTCTGTGCGGCCGCCATCCACCCTGGCACGGTGGACTCCTCTCCGGCCTGCGGCCGCGCCCGCCACTTCCGGACAGCCATCAGGACCAGCACGATCCCGAGCGCGAGTTTCACAGCACCGGCCCACCAGGTGGGCTCGTCGGCCAGCATGATCACATCCGCCACCGCGAGCACCACGGCGCCCACGACGAGCAGGCCCGCAACCCAGCCACCGACGAAGGCGTACGACACGCTCACCGGCCGCTTGGTGACCAGGAGCACCGACAGCATCACCATCGGCATCGCGGCCAGCAGCAGGCCGACCGCAATCGGTAGGGACTGCCCGATCGCGCCTGTCACGAGTCACTCCTCGGAGTACCGATCATCGACGAAGGGTAGTCGCCTCAGCCATCCGGTGGGGACGGCACAGGCACGCGATCTTCTCCGGTCCCTGTGGAAAGGGGGTTGTGCGCAGGTGCAGCCACCATGCCCGTACCGGGACGGATGCCCTTCCAACGACGTATCGAGCACGCCTCGCCCTCGTTCGGCCATGCCTGCGCATCGGTTCGCCCATTCGGCGGTGCGCAGCGCTCAACCGGATCGCTACGACGCTCCGGTTGAGCGAACTATCCGCGGCGGGCGGTCGTTTCCCGTACCTGAATGCTGTAGGGCAGTAGTTCGTTTCGTGGGGGACTCTCGTCGCCGGTGATCCGTTGGATGAGCATGCGGGCGGCTCGTTGCCCCATCAGGTCCCGCGGCACCGTCACGGTGCTCAGCTGCAACGGGCCTGCGCTCGAGAAACTCATGTCGTCGAAACCGGTCAAGGCCACATCCTCGGGTACGCGCTTGCCGATTTCTCGGCAGACGTCGAGAACGCCGAGGGCGATCAGGTCGTTGCCGCAGACGATCGCATCGGTTTCGGGGTGTTCGGCGAACAGCGCCCGTGCGCGCAGCGCCCCGGAGGCGCGGGTGAGTTCGCCCCACAGGTCTGGTTCGTTGATCGCCTGCAGGCCTGCTTTGGTGAGGGCGTCGCGGTATCCCGCCATGCGGTTGACGGACACACTGGACGTGTCGGGACCGCCGAGGATCGCGACTTTGCGTCGGCCGGTGGCGACGGCGTGGGAAGCCATTTCGAACGAGGCGGAATAGTCGTCGATGCCGACCCAGTCGGAGGGCTCGTCCTCGACCTTGCGATAGAGCTGCACCACGGGGATGTTCTCGTGCCGGAGCTTGTCGAGGAGCGGCTTGTCGTCGGCGACGAGCGAGGTGAAGATCAGGCCGCTGCAGTTTCGATCGACCTGGGCCAGTGCGACATCGGCCTGGCGGGAGCCATCCACGCCGACATGGGAGACGAACACCTCGTAGCCTTCTTCGGCGGCGGCAGCGACCACACCGCCGGCGACCTCGGTGTAGAAGGGGTTGGCGATGTCGGCGAGGAGCAGTCCGATGGCTTTCGTGGTACCGGCGCGAAGCTCCCGGGCGATTCTGCTGGGCCGAAATCCCATTTCTTCGGCGATGGCGAGGATCCGTTGACGTCGCTCCTCGCTCACCCCCGGCGCCCCACTGAGCGCGTAGGAGACTGCTGCCGAGGACACCCCTGCCCGACGAGCGACATCGCTCATCGTCACTCGGCGAGGACGCCCTCCGCGGGGACGGTCCCCGCTCTGGGGGTGGGAGACATCAGCCATACCGAAAGCTTAGTCGGTTAAGCACTCGGCACAGGCCGGGACTTCCTGCCACGGCGTGCGCCCAGGTCCGACTGATTCGGTTAATCAGATTGACTTACCGGCATGGCGGACTCGAGTCGCCCCATACGAACGCGACGCCGCCCGCATATGACCAGGTGGACGCGTAATACCTCCCTGACATCTTTGGGGCTTGTGCGCTGGAACACAGGGCTGTACCGTAACTTATGCGATTAAGCGAAAGGAGAGCATCATGAGTTCCACCGTTGAGATGAGGGACGAGGCCGCGGTCGCGTACACGGGGCCCAAGCCGTATGGCATGAGTGACGACCTGATCGTTCCGGGTGCCCTGGACCTCGACTGCGACGAACGGCTGTGGGTCCCCCAGTCCCAGGACGTCGAGTTCCGCCCGCTGGTGCTGTCGGCGAGCCAGGGCTACTTCGTGAACATCCTGCGAGTACGCCGCTCGGGAATCCTGTCCCGCCACCGGCACGCCGGCGCGGTGCACGCGTTCACCCTGCGCGGCCGTTGGCACTACCTCGAATACGACTGGTGGGCCGAAGAGGGCACCTACGCCTTCGAGCCGCCCGGCGACATCCACACCCTCGAGGTCCCCGAAGACGTGACCGAGATGGCCACCCTGTTCCACGTGAGCGGCGCCTACATCTACGTCGACGTCGACGGCAACACCGTCGGCATCGAGGACGTCTTCAGCAAGATCGACAAGGCCCGCGCCCACTACGAGACGGTCGGTCTCGGCGCCGACTACGTCGACCGCTTCATCCGCTGACGCCGCTCCGGCGGACACCGCCCGGCCTGGTGCAACCACACCGAGTGCTCTACGCACGCGGGGGCGGTGTCCGCCGGCATCTCACCCTCTTTCAGCCCTGAGCCCGCCCGCGGGCGAAAGTACAGGTTCCCCATGCGAGCTCTCACCAAGAAAAGTGCCATCCCCTGCGACGTCCGCGTGCAGAATTTACCCAAGCCCGAACCGGGCCCGGGACAGGTGCGGGTTCGCACCGAGGCCTGCGGCCTGTGCGGCAGCGACGTGCACGCCTGGCGTCACGACACCGGCTATGAATGGATCCGCCCCCCGGTAGTGCTCGGACACGAGGCGGTCGGATGCGTCGAAGCTCTCGGTGATGGTGTCGACCCGAACTGGCTCGGCAAGCGAGTGGTGCCCGTGGCGATCGACGGCTGTGGGGTATGCACGCTGTGCGAGCGCGGCTTCCGCCAGATCTGTCCCCAACGCACTGTCCTCGGGCTGTCCTTCGACGGCGCCGCCGCCGAATCGTTCGTCGTCTCCGAGGTCCGCCTGGTCGAGGTGGACCGCGACCTGCCGGCGTCGACACTGGCCCTGACCGAACCACTCTCGGTCGCCTGCCGCGCTGTAGCGCACATCGAGAACGCCGGCGAGGGCCCCACCCAGGTGGTGGTCTCCGGACCCGGACCGATCGGCACGATGGCTGCTCTCGTCCTCGCCCAGCGAGGCCACGATGTCGTACTTTCAGGAGTCGACAACGACGAGAACGGGCGATTGCCGCTCGCCCGTTCCCTCGGTCTGCGCACCGTGATCGCCGGACGGGACGAGCTGCCGTTCACCCCTACCGCCTGGGTCGACGCCTCCGGTTCGACCGCGGCACTCGACGCCGCCATCGCTGCCGTCCTCCCCGGCAGCCCCATCTCCGTCGTCGGCCTGTTCGCCCGCACCGGACCGGTCGACTTCAACGCCGTCACCCGCAAGGAGATTCGCCTGCAAGGCAGCTACGGATCGACCAAGGTCGACTACCGGGCCGCTGCCACCGCCATGGCCGTCGACCCGACACCGTGGCCGCAGCTGGTGACCGAGATTCCCCTCACTGACGCGGCTTCGGCACTCGAACGTGCCGCGGCCGGCCACGACATGAAGGTCGTGCTCGTCCCATGACCACACCGGACCCCACCCCTGTCCCGAAAGGCCACGCCATGTCCAGTTCCGATGTCGCTGTCGAACCAGCTACTCACGCGGCCGGGCGCACGTCGATCGTCAAGGTCGCCTTCGCCAGCATGATCGGCACAGCCGTCGAATGGTACGACTTCTTCCTCTACGGCTCTGCCGCCGCGCTCGTCTTCGGGCCCCTGTTCTTCCCCGACAGCGAACCTGCCACGGCCACCCTGCTCGCGTTCGCGACCTTCGCGGTGGGATTCTTCGCCCGACCGCTCGGCGGCATCGTCTTCGGTCACTACGGCGACAAACTCGGCCGCAAGAAGATGCTGGTCGTCAGCCTGCTCATGATGGGCGCCGCGACCTTCGCCATCGGATTGCTGCCGACCTTCGCGAGCATCGGCATCGCCGCGCCGATGCTGCTCATCGGCTGCCGGCTACTGCAGGGCTTCGCCGTCGGAGGCGAATGGGGCGGAGCAGTGCTCATGGCCGCCGAACACGGCGACAACGATCGTCGCGGATTCTGGACCTCGTGGACCCAGGCCGGCGTTCCTCTCGGAAACCTCCTCTCCGCGGTGGTTCTCTGGGTGCTGGCGTTGGTCCAGAGCGACGAAACCTTCGATTCCTGGGGATGGCGAGTTCCCTTCCTGCTCAGTGCAGTACTGGTCCTGATCGGTCTCTGGATCCGTCTGAGCATCGAGGAATCCCCCGTCTTCGCCGAAAACAAGAGGGCCCTCGAAAACCACAAGAGCGAACACGCCCCCATCATCGAAGTCCTGCGCAAGTACCCGCGCGAGGTGCTCATCGCCATGGGACTGAGACTGGTGGAGAACACCTCGTACTACATCTTCACCGTCGTGGTGATGACCTACATGGTCACCTACCTGGATATGCCCAAGAGTGCCGCGATCGCCGGTGTGCTCATCGCCTCCGTCGCCCAGTTCTTCCTCACGCCGCTCATCGGCGCCCTGTCCGACCGAGTCGGCCGTCGACCCCTCTACTTCACCGGCGCACTCGGCGCCGGCATATGGGGATTCGTGTTCTTCCCCCTCATCGACACCGGCAACCAGACCATCATCGCGGCGGCCATCTTCATCGGCCTGATCTTCACCACACTGATGTACGCGCCACAGGCGGCGATGTTCTCCGAGTTGTTCGGCACCAGCGTCCGATACAGCGGCGCCTCCCTCGGCTACCAACTCGCCTCGGTGTTCGCCGGCGGTCTGGCCCCCGTCATCGCAGTCTCACTGCTGGGAACCGTCGAGGAGAAGAACACGATCGCGGTCAGCATCTACCTCGCCATCCTGGCCGTGATCACCATCATCGCCGTGATCGCCGCGAAGGAAACCGCCCGCACCTCCCTCGTCCACGACCGGGTCCTCGACGAGGCCACCCGGAACTGACAACGCCGCCGGGCCGGTGTGCGGCGCTCACCCGCACACCGGCCCGGCCAAAAGGTCTCGTCTCCCGATCCGAGCAGAAAGAGCTCTCGCATGAACGCACCCGTCCACACCCCGGTCCTGGACCTGTTCCGACTCGACGGCAACGCGGCCATCGTGACCGGGGCATCGCGCGGTTTGGGCCGCGCGCTCGCCATCGCACTCGCGGAGGCCGGAGCCGACATCGTCGCCGTCGACATCGGGGAACTCGATCAGGTCGCCAAGGAAGTGCGCGCCCGGGGAGTCCGCTGCGCGACCCGCACCGCCGACCTCAGCGGCCTGACCCCCGAATCGGCGGCAGAACTCTTCTCCTGGGCCAAGACCGAGTTCCCGCACCCGACGATCCTGGTCAACAACGCCGGCATCATCCGCCGTGGTCCCGCGACCGAAACCACACCCTCGGACTGGTCGGCGGTGCTCGACCTCAACCTCACTACCCCCTTCCTACTCAGCCAGGCCTTCGCGCGGTCCGCCCTCGACGACAACGCCGCCGCCAGCATCATCAACATCGCATCGGTCAACTCGTTCCAGGGCGGGATGGAGGTCCCGTCCTACGCCGCCTCCAAACACGGAATCCTCGGCTTGACGCGCGCTTTGGCAAACGAGTGGGCGGCCCACCACATCCGCGTCAACGCGATCGCCCCGGGCTACATGGAAACCGAATTCACCGCCGCCCACCGCGACGACCCCACCCGGGCCGAGAACATGCTGCGTCGCATCCCCACCGGCACCTGGGGACGGCCGGAAGACCTCGCCGGCGCGGTCGTCTTCCTCGCCTCGGCCGCGTCCGCCTACGTCACCGGCACCGCCCTGTCCGTCGACGGTGGATGGCTGTCCCGATAACAAACAGCGACTACCTGGAGGACCGCCCATGGCACCGATGCCCCCGGACCATCCCGTCGTCCCCGCCACCGATGCCCGATCGTGGTTGCTCGTATCCGCAGCCCACAGCCGGCATCTCGGTGACACGTGCACCGGAGCGGCGGACGCCGTCATCTACGACCTCGAAGACGGTGTCGTCCCCTCCGCGAGACCCGCGGCACGAGAAGCCCTCTACCTGTGGCTCACTCGCGGCGGCACCGGCTGGGTCCGAATCAACCCCGCCGGAAGCGAGGACTGGAACCACGACCTCGACGCACTCGATGGAGCACCCGGACTGCTGGGCGTGATGCTCGCCAAATGCGAATCGGCAGAACAGGTCACCGAGACCTTCATACGATTACCTGCCGGCACCCCCGTCCTGGCACTCGTCGAGTCGGCACTCGGCATCGAACGCGCCTACGACATCGCTTCCGCAGAACCAACTTTCCGGCTCGCCTTCGGTAGCGGCGACTTCCGCCGCGACACCGGGGCAGCCGATCTAGCACCGGCCCTGTCCTACGCGCGGGGACGACTGGTGGTAGCGAGCCGAGCAGCGGGACTGCCCGGCCCCATCGACGGCCCCACACTCACCACCGCCGAGGACGCGCTCACCGACGCGCTCGCCGTGACCCGCACCATGGGTTTGTCGGGCAAGCTGTGCATGCACCCCGAGCAGGCCCCCGTCATCAACCGCGCCCTGAGCCCTACCCCGACCGACATCGACTGGGCCCGCGACGTCATCGACCAACTCGGCGCGGACGGCACCCGCGTCAGAGACGGTAGCGACATCCCCCGGCTGGCCCGAGCCCGAGCGATCCACCGCCTCGCCTCCGTCTTCGCTCGATCGTGAGGATAATGGGACAGGCGTGACGAGAACCCAGTCGGCAGCACTCAGCGGCGGTGGGTGTCATGACAACGGAGACAGCACCCAGTACCGGCGGACGAGTTCGGGATGGCGAGCTCGCAGATGCAGACCGCACCACAGCGCGCAGTCGTCGGCGATCCACGGCCAGGCATTCCGGTCCCACTCGGCCGGTTCGGCGACCGCGTCCGCGACCGTGTTGTCCGCGCGTCGGTCCAAGGATCACGGTGGGATCGTCCCAGCGTCACGTTCGAGGCGCGGAGGAGGATGCGACCAGCACGGCCGGGACCGGCCTCGGTGCACGCTCGGCGGATTCGTCGGTGGCGCCGAGCACCACGGCAACGTCGTCCTCGACGACGGCAATGGGCGCCCCGCCGAGACCGGGGTGGTACCGGCTGTGCTGACCTGTGGACAAGGGCTGGCTGCTGCCCGGCAGCAGCTCATCGAGGAGTGGGCCGGTCGACCGCCGGGCGATCGACCCTCGGTCCCGGCAGGCGATGCCGTCCAAGAGTTGGCCGACGGTGGCGATGGCGTGCTGTCGGCGAGGATCGACGAGTCGGTTCCCATCAGCGCGGCACCGCCACCTCCATCAGTACACCGGTCTCGATCCGTCCCGTGGTGTCGAGGTCGCGGGTGAACCACGTCGGGCTGCGATGAATGCCGCAGGAGGGATGGGGATCGGTTCGGTGAACCTGTGCATCTCATGCCTCGAGCACTCGACGAACCGCGGCACGACGGCCACGGACCCGGGGTCACCTGCGATCACCATGGCCGGGCGGCCGACGCCCCGACAAGGAACTCTGTTCCCCGGTAGTTCCTCCCGTCGTCTCTCGAAGTGATCCGAATTTCGGATGATTGCCACCCCACCGATGAGTTTGTCCACCCCATGGAGTCTCAATCTCCGTATCATCCTCATCGAGAGTGCGGGAGGAACCGAGTGAATCAGCTGCTGAGAATCCAGAACTTCACCGTCTCGTGTGACGGCTTCGGGGCCGGTGTACACCAGAGCCTCGAGAGGCCGTTCGGACACGCCGACCCTGGCGAGATGTTCGCGTGGGCCGGCGCGACGGCGAGCTGGCCCATGCGCACAGACCCTGGCGGCAGCCGTGGCCTCGACGACTACTTCACGCGGGACTACGCCCGCAATATCGGTGCCGAGATCATGGGCCGCAACAAGTTCGGTCCCCAACGCGGGCCTTGGCACGACCACGAGTGGCGCGGATGGTGGGGCGACGAACCCCCGTTCCGCACCCCGGTGTTCGTGCTGACCCACCACCCGCGCCCGTCGTTCACCCTCTCCGACACCACCTTCCACTTCGTCGACGGCGACCCGGCCACGGTCCTCGAGCGGGCGCGAGAGGCGGCGCGGGGCAAGGATGTCCGACTCGGTGGCGGGGCTACCACCATCCGGCAGTTTCTCGAGGCCGACCTCGTCGACACCATGCACGTGGCAGTCTCGCAGGTGCAGCTCGGATCCGGAGTACGACTCTGGGAGTCACCCGATGAGCTACTCGACCGGTTCCATCTCGAGGTCGTGCCCAGCCCGAGCGGCGTGACGCACCACCTGTTCTGGCGAAGGTGACACCCGGGCACGGACTTCTCTCGCATTGAAGTCACCTCAGCCGAGTCCGGTATGCGGCGTTCCATATCCAGGGGTTCCGAAAAAATCTACTATCCGGGGATAGTTCGTCGTTGATACCGTCGGCGGATGGCTGTCCGCTACCACGTCACCTCCGTGCTCAACCGTGCTTCCATCTCGCGATACGGCCTGGACTGGAATCGGATGGATGCCGCGCCCGGTATCGCCGGTAGCCGACGGCCCGAGCAGCAGGGCTGCTTCCTCTGCGCCGGCGAGTGGGAGCGGGACTGGTTCGTGCAGATGAACAACACCGGCGGCGCGGTCGACGTGTGGGAGGTCCACGGTATCGATGCCGAGGATCTGGTCGAGTCTCCGGAGGGCCACTACTACTTTCCCGGGGTCATTCCCGCCGCCCGTCTGCGGCTGGAGCAACGGGACGTGCCGCCGGTTCACCGCTGAGGGCTGGTCGCCGGAGCCGGGACGCTGCACCGTGCAACGAGTTCGACCCGGAGGTTGCGCCGAGGTGGTCGGTCAGGTCCGACGCGGAGTCAGGTGACGATCCACAGCGCCAGAACCGCGACGACCAGGGTGAGCGGCGTCGTGATCACGCCGAGCCGGGTGTAGGTGTAAAGGTCCGGACGGCCGGCGGAGCCTTCGAGCAGACGTCGCCACAGCATCGTGGCGAGGGAACCGACGTAGGTGAGATTCGGACCGAGGTTTACACCGAGCAGCGCAGCAAGGATCAGAGCGGGCGGGGCCCCGGGGCCCAGAGCGGTGAGGAGCATCAACGTCGCGGGAATGTTGTTGACGACGTTGGCGGCCACCGCGGCTGCGGCCGCCACCCCGAGCAGCGCCCCGAGGCTCGGCTCGGTGGGCAGCACGTTCGCCAACGCGTCGCCGACGGGGCCGGACGAGACGCCGGCGACAACGACGGCCAGCGCGAAGACGAACACGCAGAACCACAGATCGGCGGCGGCGAGAACTCGCCGAGGGGTGGTGCGATGCCGCCGCAGGGCCGGGACGGCAAGGGCCGCCGCGCCCATCGCCGCCGCCCACACGGGTTCGATCCCCAGCGGCCCCGTCGCCGCGAATCCGACGAGGGTGGCGGCGACGATCCCGAGCGCGTAACGCGGCGCGTGCACGGGCGGTATCGGGTCGGGTTGCAGCGGTGGCAACGAGGCGAGGTCGCGCGCGAAGAACCACCGGAAGACGAGACCCTCGACGAGCACCACCGCGAGCCACGGCAGCGTCATGAGGACAGTGAAGTGCAGGAATGTGAGTCCGGTAGCGGTGAAGGCCAGCAGGTTCGTCAAGTTGGAGACGGGCATCAGCAGCGACGCCGAGTTCGCCAGGTGCCCGGTGGCGTAGACGTGCGGTCGGGGCGACATCCGCAGCGCCGTCGCGGCCCGCAGGACGATCGGCGTCAGCAGGACCACGGTGGCGTCGAGACTGAGCACGGCGGTCACGACGGCGCTGGTGACGAACACAGCGTTGAGCAGACGTCGCGGGTCGTGATTCGCGCGCCGGACGAGAACCGACGCCACCCACGCGAACACGCCGAGCGCGTCGGCGAGATGCCCGAGCACGAGTATGACGGCGAGGAACGCAACGGTCGGGAACAGCGTGCGCAGCTGCTGCTCTACTTCGTGCGGGGTTACGACGCCGAATGCGACGACTGCGGCCGCGGCCGGCAGTGCCACGAACACCTCCGGCAGTCCCCACGGACGCATCACGGCGAAGACGAGCACCCCGGCGAGCATCGCCACCGCTACAGCAACCACAAGGTCGATAGTGCCAGCGCACGAAATGCTCGGGCACCGAACTCCGAGCACGCGATGAACGTCCAGAATCGGCGCGCCGACAGGAGCAAGCCGGCATGTTCCCTGCCGGAGGTCCTGCTCGCCTCGGCAGCGGCACAAGCGGTCTCGCTACGCCCTGCACCTTCGCCCCGCCCTGCCCATTCCACCAACGAGCCGGGGTCAGCGCTGGTGCGCCGTCAGGGCATGCCCGAACGGCGCACCCACGACTATGGGGGGCTACGGGCGGATCGAGGGCGGTTCACCGAAAGAGACGCGTGGAATCGGCCCGGCACCGTCGCACCCAGGTCTTTCGCCGGCTCGGACTCGCGGCGTGCGAGCGGCGGCCCCGGTTCGCGCCTCGACGCCGGGGCCGCCGCCGGTCAGGCGTGGACGCGAGGACGGCGATGCGCCCACGGCATCGCCCGCTCCATCGTGCCCGCCAGTTGCAGCAGGGTCGCCTCGTCTCCGTAGCGCCCGGCGAACTGCACCCCGACCGGCCAGCCCTCGTCGGACTGCCCGAGCGGCAGCGAGATCGCCGGATGCCCAGTGGTGTTGAACACCGAGGTGAACGCTCCGTAGTCGAAGATGCGGTCGTACCATCCGCGCGCGTCCAGCTCCGGGTTGTCGGCGTCGAGGTGCCCGAGCGGGACGGTCGGTTGCGCGGTCGTCGGTGTGAGGAGCACGTCGTACTCGCCGAGGAAGCGTGCCACCTCGCGGCGCACCGTGTTGAACACCCGGTCGGCGGCGTACAGATCGCGCGCGGTGAGCGTCGCGCCGTACCGGGCGCACTCGAGCGTCGTCGCCTCCAGGTGCTCGCGGCTGGGGGTGACGCCCAGCAATTCTGCGGTTGCGTAGACGCCGTCGGCGAGGAAGCTGCACCAGGCGGTGAAGTTCGCGTCGTCGAAGGTCTGCGCGTCGATACGCGGGGCCGCCTCTTCGACGTGGTGGCCGAGTCGCTCGAGTACTGCCGCCACCTCCTGCACCGTGGCGACGGACTGCGGGTCGACCGCGCGGGACGGGTCATACGGGGTGGTGCACACCGCGATCCGCAACGGCCGCACGTCCTGCCCGACCAGCTCGGCGAACGGGCGCTCGGGCGCCGGGAGCAGATACCGATCGCCCGGCTCACTGCCGTGCACCGCGTCGAGCAGCCCGGCACTGTCGCGGACGGTGCGCGTCACCGCGAATTCGATGCCCAGGCCCATGAGCGGGTCGGCGTATTCGGGTCCGGGGGTGGTGCGGCCCTGGGTCGGCTTCAGGCCTACCAGCCCGCACGCGGCGGCGGGGATCCGGATCGACCCGCCCCCGTCATTGGCGTGTGCCATCGGTAGTGCACCCGCCGCCACCAGCGCCGCCGACCCGCCGCTCGACCCGCCCGGGCTGCGGTCGGTGTCCCACGGGTTGCGAGTGGGGCGCCCGTACGCGGCGGCCGCCTCCGTCGACGCGTTGAACCCCAGCTCCGGCGTGGTGGTCACGGCCATGGTGGCCAGGCCCGCGCGGCGGAAACGCGCCATCAGATAGGTGTCCTCCGCGGGCACGAGACCGTCGCCGAACAGCCGGCTTCCGTTGCGCTGCGGGACGCCGGCCGCGTGCGCGATGAGGTCCTTGATCGCGAACGGTACGCCCGCGAACGGGCCGTCGCTGCTGTGATCGAGCGGGGTGGCGAACCGTTCGCCGGCGACTGCGCCGAGAACCGGATCGACGGCGTCTATCGCCCGCGCCGCGACGTCGTGCACCTCGGCCGGGCTCACCTGCCTGTCAGCAATGAGGCGGGCCAGGCCGGTTGCGTCGTGCGCGGTGTAGTCGTTGATGTCCACGGTGATCTCCATTCGGGGGAACGAACGGCCCGACAGTAGGGTGACGCCCGTAACACAACATCGGCCGAACGACCGATGCGCGAACGCCGAAACGATGCCCCTGGCCAACGCGCGACGCGCCGGGGATGATCACCTCATGTCCCGCGCCGACACGGAACGCCTCGCGGCCGCGCTGGCACTGAGTGCACGCCTCGCCCGCGACGACAACCCGACCGACCCAGCTCGCGTCCTGTTCGAGCTGTCCGCGTGCGTGCCGTTCGCGCATGGCGCCATCTCTCGCTGGGACGCGGCGCGCGGGTGCCACCGCACCGCCTCCAGCCTCGGCTACCCGCGGCCGATCGTCGACGCGATCAATCGCTTTCTGCCCCGCCACCCGCTGTTCGACGACATGCTCGGCCGGCGCCTGCCGCAGCAGCTGTGCACGGTGCCCCCGCGGCTGCGCCACGGTCCCGTCTTCGACGAGGTCATCGTGCCGCAGCAGTACACCGACGGCCTCAGCCAATGCCTGTTTGCCCCCGACGGGCGCTATGTGGGGATGTTGAACCTGAGCGCTGCCGGTGGACGGGTGTTCGATCGGGAAGACCTGGTCATGGTGGCGCTGCTCGCCGCCGACCTCGCCTGCGTCGTCGACCCGGCTGCCGCGCCCGGCCCCGCTGACCGAGATCCGGGGCGCGGGATCGTGCTCGTTGTCGCCGCATCCGGCGCGATCGACCGCCCCCTCGACGCGCCCCCGGAGCCCGCCGCCGCCGCGCTCGTAGCCGCGGGCGACGGGCTGCGTGCGGTCGCGGCCGAGGTGCGTCGCCGCGGGCGCGCCGCCGACTACCTGCTCATCGCCACCGGCATTGTCTACGACGCCCACCTAGCGCCCGCCCGCGGCGGAGGGGTCCTCGTGCGGGCGCGTGTCGTGCCACCGCCCGACGGTCTGACCGTGCGGGAACTGCAGGTGCTCGGCCTGGTGCGTGACGGCGCGTCGAATACCGCTATCGGTCGGGAGCTGGGAATCCGCCCGTCGACGGTGTCCACCCACTTGGAGCACGTGCTGCGCAAGACGGGCGCCGCCAACCGCACGGTTGCAGCCGTGCGTGCTGCCGAGTGGAAGCTGCGGCTCGTCGACCGCGCCGCGCCGCCAGTCCTCGCCGGCAACGCGCCGGCGTCGTGACCACGGCCCATGGCCTCGCTGAGTCCGATCCTCGCCGAGGCGCCGTGGGACCGGCCGGTGTGTTCCTGCTCCGCCCCGGGATCCCCGCGGAAATGCATGTGCTTCCAGTCCTGTTCGAACCGAGGCATGGCATCTGTCCGGCTGGTCTCCTGTGCTGATGACCATCGGGAGTCCTGCGCCCGGAGCAGGAGCGTCAGAGCGTGGCCACGACGTCGAATTCGTACCCGTCGGCCACGGCCATGTGCACGTCCTGGTGCATCAACCCGGCGCTGGCGTGCACCGACCCGCGGGGGCCGTCGTAGCTCAATGTGCCCGAGTGACGGAGGATCTCGTCGATCGTGTTGGATCCGGCCGCGGCGGTGAGCGCGGCGAGAGTGGTCACGCCCTCGTAACACGATTCGGCGGCGTTGTTCAGCGGTGGTGCGCCCGGACCGAACCGACGGACATAGGCGGACATGAAATCCTGCGCACACGCGGTGACGAGTGATGTGAAGTAGCTCGCGGCGACGAACAGGTTTTCGGTAGCGTCCGCCCCGCTTGCCAGTAGCATGTTCTCCTCCATCAGCGGACTGAACCGCAACAGCCGCTGATGCAGACCCCGTCCGCAGAACGCCCGGTTGAACGCGACTGCGTCACGACCCACGAGCAACATGACGGTGCCCTCGGCGCCGCTCTTTTCGATACGCGGCAGCACCCGGGAGAAGTCGGTGGTGCCGTAGTCGACGTAGATCTCCTCGACGACCTGCAGATCGAGCTCGTGACAGTAGGCGCGGATGGCGGGGACGGTCCGTCGCGGCCACACGTAGTTGGCGCCGACGACCGTCCAGCGCCGGATGCCGGCGTGCTCCCGCAGCCATCGCAACGCGGGACCGATTTGCAGGCCCGGGGTTTCACCGGAACAGATGATGCCCGGACGCGACTCGCCGCCCTCGTAGAGGGAGGTGTACACGTACGGGATCCGATGGGCCAGGACCGAGGAGAGCTGCTCGCGTACCGTCGAGATGTGCCAGCCGGTCACCGCGTGGATGCGGTCTGCGGCCAGCAGTCGAGCGATCTCGGCGCGAAGCTCCGGCGCGGGCAGGCTCGCGTCGATCACCTCGATTTCCACCTCGCGGGCGAGGATGCCGCCGTTGTCGTTGAGGGTCGCGGCGGCGAGGTTCGCGACGGCCTCACACGACGGACCGTAGATTCCGCCCGGCCCGCGCAGTGGAATGACCAGTCCGATGCGATAGCTCCTCGACATCATCGAGCCTCCTTGCGGCCGCTGCACGCGCGGTGGAATATTCATCTGGAAGTATTGCGTTCGGAACGATGTCTCAGCAAGGGGTGCCCATGGTGCAGGCTGATCGGGACGACGCGGTCATGGTGGATACGCTGGCGGTCGATCGGGCGGCCGCCCTGGTCCGCGCGGCCGTGCGGGGCGCCCTCACCGGGTCGGATCTCACCCTCGACCAGTGGCGGGTGGTCGACCACCTCGCCTCCGTGGAAGAGGCCACGATGAGTGCGATCTCCGCCGTCACCCTCATCCCGGGGCCGAGCCTGACCCGGACGGTCGATCGGCTCGTCGACGCCGCGCTGGCGTACCGGACCTTGGATTCCTACGATCGGCGACGCATGATGGTCCGCCTCAGTGCCCGCGGCATCGCTCGTCATCGTGCACTCGCCCCGGCGGTGACCGCCGCGCTCGCGGACGCGTTCGCCCCGCTCGCGCCTGCGGAGCTGCGTGAACTGGGAACGCTTCTGGAGAAGCTCACCACTCGCTGACCGTCGCCCCCGTGTGACTCACGGATGCTGCCGCGTGCCGCGCGGCAGCTTTCCTCGCGCGCCACGCACCCCTGCGCACGGAGGTAGCGGCGTCCGCTCCGAGATTATTTCCACTTGACACAGTTCCAAATGGAAGTAAATTGTGAGCCGCACCACGCACATCCCCCATTGGAGGTCGGACAGATGTCAAGCGATGTTGCTCTCCCCCGTTCGCTCGGAGCCGACGTGGACTTCACGCGCTCGGGCGTATCCCGTTTCCCCAACCGCGATCTCGGCGTTCCGAGATTCTGCTGCGAGGTGGGCGTCCCCCTTGCCGAGCAGAAGGAGCTCGGGCACAACCGCTGGCATCCCGACATTCCGCCGCTGCACGAACTGGATCCGGGTGACGAGGTGATCCTCGAAACCCCCGGCTACGACGACTACCAGCTCCAGGATGCCGACGAGGACCAGGACATCCGGGATCTGGACCTGACCCGTACCCATCCGATCGCCGGACCGGTCTACGTCAACGGCGCCGAGCCCGGCGACCTACTGGTGGTCGATGTTCTGGACGTGCAGCCGCTCTCGGGTATCGGATACTCGAACATCCTGCCCGGAATGGGCGGACCACTGGCGAGCTGGTTCCCTCGAGGCTTCAAGACGGTGTGGGACCTGCACGGTCTGTTCGCGACGAGCCGGCAGATCCCGGGCGTGGAGATCCCCGCGATCAGCCACCCCGGTGTGATCGGCGTGGCGCCGTCGCACGAGCTGCTGCAGATCTGGAACGAGCGGGAGGATCCGCTGATCGCCGACGGCCTGGCCGGCCCGCGGGAGGACGCGATCGCGACGTCGGTGCTGCGCACCCTGGAGGGCGACGAATGGGCGCGGGTCGCCGCCACGGCGGCGCGCACGGTGCCGCCCCGAGAGAACGGCGGCAACCTCGACATCAAGAACCTCTCCCGCGGCTCGCGGGTGTACTTCCCGGTTTTCGTCGAGGGGGCGCTCTTCTCGTGCGGCGACCTTCACTTCGCCGAGGGCGATGGTGAAATCACCTGGAACGCCATCGAAATGGATGGGTCCACGTGGCTGCGGTTCAACCTGATCAAGGGTGGCATGGCGAAGTACGGGGTGCGGAACCCGATGCTGCGACCCTCTCCTGTCGACCCGAACTTCGGTACCCGGTACCTGTCGTTCACCGGTTTGTCCGCGCGCGGCCGGGAGCAGAAGTACATCGATACCACCATGGCCGCGGTCGACGCCGTCGAACAGGCGATCGACTACCTCGGTAAGTTCGGTTACGCGCCCGAGCAGGCGTACACGATCATCAGCGTCGCACCGTGCGAGATGCACGTCGGCGGCATCGTCGACATTCCGAACGCGGCTGTCACGCTGAAGATTCCGCTCGACATCTTCGACAAGGACATCCTCCCCCAGTAAGTCGACGGGTCCGCGGTGCCGGGATGCTCGGACACCCCGGCACCGCGGGCGCCTCGGCGGAAAGCGACCGCAGATGACCGATGTCGGATTGTTCTACGTCGGTGCCGTCCTGATCGTGAACGGCATCATGCTTCTCGGGCGGATCTCCGCCCGCGCCGCTGCGCCGCTGAACCTGTGCGTCGGCACCCTCCAGGTGGTGATCCCGACCGCCCTGATCGTCACCACGGACGGTGGCGGCGCCGCAATCGCCGGGGCAGCCGGTCTCTACCTGTTCGGCTTCACGTACCTGTGGGTCGGGATCAACGCTGCGACGGGATGGCCTCCGGAAGGGTTGGGCTGGTTCTCCCTCTTCGTTGCGGTGGCCGCGGTCGGGTTTGCCGCCCGCACCTGGTACGACGGCGGCCGGCTCTTCGTCGTATTCTGGCTGGCCTGGGCCGGGCTTTGGTTGCTCTTCTTTCTGGTCCTGGCTCTCGGCCGCACCGAACTCACCCGCTTCACCGGTGCCGTGGCGATCACGGAGGGGGTGCTGACCGCGGCTGTTCCGGCAGGCCTCGCACTTGCCGGACTGTGGATCGATTCCGCCGCCGCTCTTGCCGCGACCGCACTCGGAGGCACCGTAGTGGCGGCGCTGTGGCTGGTCACCCGTCCGGCATCGATCGATGCGTCGACTCCTGCCCGGCAAGGCTGACATGCACCCAGCGCCGTCGGCGAGGCGGCTTGCGGCCGTTCAGGAGACCGAGTTCACCGACTCGGGAAAAACCATGCGGCCGAGCACATTGCGCATTTCGGTGAGAAGAGCCGGGTTCACGCCGGCGAAGTGCCGGTCCGACACCTCCTCGCTGAGCCGGCGCGCCTCGTCGCACAGCTTTCGCCCCTCGTCGGTGGCGACGATGAGCTTGTTGCGCCGGTCGCCCGGATCCGCGGTGCGCGCGACGAGGCCACGGCTCTCGAGTTCGTCGACGATCGCGACGATCTGACTGGGATCCAGTCCCATGTCCGCGGCGATGCGGCGCTGCGCCACACCGGCGGGTTCGTCGCACGCGAGGGAGAGCACCGTGTACGGGCGCACCCGCAGCCCGAGCGGGGCGAGGGCCTCGTTCACCGATCGCACCACCATCGCGCTGGCACGCGTCAGCAGAAATCCCAGGTCGTCCTCGAGGACGCGTCGACGTTCCATTCCGACAGCCTTTCGTCGTGACCCTCAGGGTAACAGTTCCTCAATCGTTGACTTTTTCAATAATAGATGTTCCTATGTGATTGGGAGTACATCAGCTCGAGCAACGGAGGATCTCGTGGACCTCAGCAACAAAGTCGCCGTCGTCACCGGTAGCGGACAGGGCCTCGGCCTCGCCTACGCCACCGAGCTGGCCCGTCACGGCGCCGCGGTCGTGATCAACGACGTCGACCGGGCCACCGCCGATGCCGCCGTCGCGACGATCACCGCCGCGGGCGGACGCGCCGTCGCCGTGGTCGCCCCCGTCGGCCCCACAGAGACGGCGAGGAAGCTCGTCGCGGCCGCGGTCGAGCACTTCGGCCGCCTCGACGTGATGGTGACCAACGCCGGCATCCTGCGCGACAAGGTGCTGTGGAAGATGACCGACGACGACTTCGACGCCGTGATCGACGTGCACCTGCGCGGCACCTTCACGTGCGTGCGCGAGGCCGTGCTGCGCTTCCGCGAGCAGGGCGAGGGCGGGCGCATCATCGCCATCGGCTCCCCCGCCGGCCAGCGCGGCAACTTCGGCCAGACCAACTACGCCGGCGCCAAGGCCGCCGTCGTCGGCATGGTCCGCACCTGGGCGATGGAACTGCAGCGCGCCGGCATCACCGCCAACGCCGTGTGCCCCGTCGCCGTCACGGCGATGACCGAGACCGTGCCGATCTTCGCGCCCTACATCGAACAGATGAAGCAGACCGGCGAGCTGCCCGCGGTCATCCGCCGCGAGGTCGGCATGGGCACCCCCGAGGACGTCGCGGGCCTGATCGCCTTCCTCGCCTCCGACGACGCCGCCGCCATCACCGGTCAGGCGTTCTCCGTCGGCGGGGATCGCCTCGCACTGTGGTCGCACCCGCAGCTGACCGCCACCGCCTTCCACGACGGCGGCTTCTCCGCCGACGACGTCGCCGCCCAGTGGCCCATCGTGTTCGCCGACCGCGTCGAGTCCGTCGGCGAGGAATTCCCCGAGGAGGTGCTCGCCAAGTGAGCCGTTACGAGTACGGCATCGACTTCGACAAGATCGACGCCCTCGATATCCACACCCACGTCGAGATCGACGGCTGCGGCCACCGGTCCATGGACGACGAACTGATGGCCGCGTCGGAGAAGTACTTCAAGTCCGGCGAGGAACGCACCCCGACCATCAAGTCCATCGCCGAGCACTACCGCGAGCGGAACATGGCCGCGGTCGTGTTCACCGTCGACGCGCAGTCGGCCACCGGGCACGCCCCGAACTCGGTCGAGGAGATCGCCGAGTTCGCCGCCGAGAACAACGATGTGCTCATCCCCTTCGGCTCCGTCGACCCCCTGCAGGGCAAGGCCGCCGTCCAGCGGTTGCGCCGCCTGGTCGACGAGTACGGCGTCAAGGGCTTCAAGTTCCACCCGAGCATGCAGGGCTTCGAGCCCAACGACCGGCGCTTCTACCCGCTGTACGAGGCCCTCGTCGAGGCACAGGTGCCGGCCCTGTTCCACACCGGGCAGACCGGCATCGGCGCGGGGCTGCCCGGCGGGCACGGCATCAAGCTGCGCTACTCCGACCCGATGCTGCTCGACGACGTCGCCGCCGACTTCCCCGATCTGACCATCGTCATGGCCCACCCCGCTGTACCGTGGGTCGACGCGCAGATCTCCATCGCCACCCACAAGGCGAACGTCTACCTCGACCTGTCCGGCTGGTCGCCGAAGTACTTTCCGCCGCAACTGGTCAAGGCCGCGAACACGATGCTGCGCCGCAAGGTGCTGTTCGGATCCGACTTCCCGGTCATCCAAGTGGATCGATGGCGCAACGATTTCGCCACTCTCGACATCAAACCCGACGTAGCCCCGATGATCTTCAAGCAGAACGCGCTGCGCGTTCTCGGCATCGAGCGCTGACGTCGGTACCTGCGAACCGAGGAGTTCCCATGACCATTCCCGCCACCGCCACCACCCACGTCGCCACCCTGGACGATCTCGAGGCACTCGTCGGGCAACCGCTCGGTGTCAGCTCGTGGCTGCCCGTCGAGCAGGACCGCATCCAGACCTTCGCCGACGCCACCGACGACCACCAGTGGATCCACCTCGACGTCGAACGGGCGAAGAAGGAAAGCCCCTTCGGCGGCCCCATCGCCCACGGCTACCTCACGCTCTCGCTGATCATCCCGATGTGGAGCGAGGTGCTGAAGGTCGACAGCGTGACCATGGCCGTCAACTACGGCCTGAACAAGGTCCGCTTCACCAACCCCGTTCCGGCCGGCGGCAAGGTCCGCCTCAACGCCACGCTGAAGTCGCTCGAGAAGCTGCCGAAGGGCGGCGTGCAGATCACGATCGACGGCATGATCGAGCTCGAGGGCAGCGAGCGGCCCGCCGTCGTCGTCGAGGCGGTCTACCGCATGTTCGATTAGCGGCCGCCGCCTGCAGCCGAGCGAATGTACCCTTCCGTCGATCTACAAGGGGGAAGGGTACATTCGCTCGTTCCAGGACGGCTCACGGTTGCACGAACGCGGGCAGCAGCGTCTGCGCGACCCGTTCGTTCCAGTTGGCGTCGATGTCACCGCTCCGGGCCCGTTCCGCGAAGTAGGCACCGACGATGCAGTCCAGAAATGTTTCGACGTCGAGGTCGGCTCGCACCAGTCCCCGCGAGATGTGGTGTCGCACGACCTCGGTCAAGGTGCTGCGGTGGCGCACGAGCACCGAGCGGATGAGACCGGTGAACGCGGGATCCGCATCGGTCACCAGCGCAGCAAGGCCGCCGAATCCGACGCCCCCGTCGACCGAACGGAGGGACTGCTCGGCCAGCCACGTCAGCACCTGGTGCGCGGTGGCATCCGGCGCGGGAGGCGCGGGCTGCGCGATCGGCTCCATCACCGCGGTGAGCATCTCGTCCCGGTCGCGGTAGCGGCGGTAGATGGTGGTGCGGGCCATGCCCGTGTGTGCGGCCACGGCCTCGATCGTCACCGCCTTGGGCCCCTTGCGACGCAGCAGCTCGAGCACGGCGTCGGCGATGCGTTCCTCCGGCGTGGCAGTCCCCTCACCTTGCCGCATGCGCCCCCTCCTGTCCGCTGTCTCGACTTACGACAATCCTACAATAGCGCTACACTATATGTAGCTACGCAACATGTAGCGATTCGAAGAGAGGGACGCACATGAAGATCTCGAACTCGTCGGCCGGAGCGATCGCCCTGATCCTGGGCATCGTCACCATGACCGCATCGGTATGGTTCGACACCACCCCCGTCGGCTCCGGGGTCACTCTCGGACTGGGCGCCATCGCCGCGATCTACGCCCTGTGGTCGCTGATCGCCCGGGATCCGACCAAGGACCACTGGTCCCTGTCCGTCGTCGGCCTGATCTTGTTCATCTCGCCGTGGATCGGGCAGTTCGCCGGCGACGGCGCGGCCTGGACCGCGTGGATCGCGGGCGCGCTCATCATGCTCGTCGGCAGCAGCGCCTACCTCGCCGACGAGTTCGCCGACGTCACGGCGTCGACCCAGGGACGGTCCCCGATCACGAAAACTGTGGTCCTCGAACAGAAGTAATGGCCAAGCACGCGGATGTGTCGACTCGACCGGTGACCGCCCCGATCAGCGCGGACACATCCTCGGGAATGCTGTTTCCGCGCCACGCCACGTGACCGTCCGGCCGCACGAGTACGAGATCGGCCTCGTAGACGGCGCGCACCGTGGCGTCGTCCACCGCGAGCACTCGAATGGGCATGTTCGCGGCGGCTGCAGCATCGACCAGTTCCGTCGCGGCGTCCTTGCCGACGAAGCTGACGATCGTGAACGTGTCGCGGTAGGCGTCGAGCATGGACCGGCCGTCCGGCAGCCGCACGTGCGGTGCGCGTGCGCCGGGAAGAGTGGTGGGGATGTAGGTCGAACCGTCGTTGTCGGGGACAGGACTGTCGTCCCGGACGATCACCGGCGAGGCGTACACATACCCCATTTCCACGCCGAAGCTCTCGTGCTCACCGGTGTGGGAAGCGAAGTACTCCTCCAGGGCGTGCCGGTGCTCGTCTGCTTCGGCGGTGTCGGCTTCGACGAGTTCGCGGTCGACGAGCTGCTGGGCTTCGACGTGGACGCCGAGATGGCGGAACGACCAGTCCCGGGCCATGACCGCGACCGGACGACGCTCGGTTTCGTAGCTGTCGAGAAGATCGTTGCCGCCGTATCCCTGGATGACTGCGGCGAGCTTCCATCCGAGGTTGACGGCATCGGCGATGCCGGTGTTCAGTCCGTATCCGCCGGTCGGGATGACCTCGTGGGCGGCGTCGCCTGCGACGAACAGCCGACCGAGGCGGTACCGGTCGGCGACGAGTACGTTCGCGTGCCACACACTGCTCTGCAGGACCTCGTCGACGTCGAGGTGCCGGCCGCAGACCGCGTCCAGCAGTTCCTGCTTGTCGATGTCTTCGGTCCGCACACCGTCGGTGATGGCGCTGGTCTGCAGCGTCCACGTGTCGCGTTCGTCCTGGGCGATGATCGCGCCGACGCCGCCGCCGACGAAGAAGGTGTGCCAGAACTGGCCGTGCGCGTGCAGGGTCTCGAGATCCCGGGACTTGAAATGCACCTGGCAGAACGTGATGACGCCACGCTCGCCCTCCATGGTCAGCCCCATGGCGCGGCGCACGACCGAGGCGGCGCCGTCACATCCGACGACGTAGTCCGCCGCGAGTGTGTGGACGGTGCCGTCGACCGGGGAGGTGATCTCGATCCGGACGCCGCTGTCGTCCTGGGTGACGGCGGTGACGCGCCAGGGCCGGAGAACCTCGATGTTCTCGTCTGCGAGACAGCGGCGCATGAGCAGCTTTTCGACCTCGATCTGGGTGACCCGCTGCCAGGCGTGCGCCGGCGTGGTGCCGTCGTTCCTGGACGCGATCCACTCGGACATCTCGTCGACGCTGGGGTACTTCCAGCGGCCTACCTGCCGGCCTGCCATCGAGGTGCAGAAGACGACATCGTGCGAGTGCTCCGGGGCGACGCCGACCGACCGGATGTCGTCGACGAGACCGAGCCGGTCGAGAAGCTCCATGCTGCGCGCATTCGTCAGATCCATCTTCGGAAAGCGGGTCGTCTGCGGAGCCTGTTCGACGAGGGTGCTGCGGATCCCGTGCAGGCTGAGTTCGAGCGCGAGAATCATCCCTACCGGGCCCGCGCCGGAAATCACCACCGGTCGCCGCGACGACACATCGATCGCCGTGGCGGCGTTCGTCGACGACGGCCCGGGGCCGACCGAGTCCTGTTCCGGCTCCCGACTGGTGGGATGGTTCATGGTGGTTCCTTTCGAGGTGTTCCACCCCGTACGCGATCGTGGAGTGCGACGGGGCGTGGGGGATGCGCAGGTGGGCGGAGGGTGGGCGAGGTGGCGTCACCGAGTCGGGCGGCTGCCACCGGTAGGTCTGCGGCGGCAGCCGCCTCTCGGTGTCAGCGCGCGGCGACGACCGGGCTGGGATCCATGAAGATCAGATACTCGGTCACTTTCCCGTCCTCGATGCGGGTGCGGGTGACCGCGGGAAGGGTGAACGTGGTGCCGTCGTTCATCGTGTACGTGACGTTCACATGCAAGGCGGTGACGTTCCCGTCGGACCATTCTTCGAGGATGACGTGCCGCATTCCGGCGACCGATCCCAGGTAGGACGCCACCCACTCCTGGATCGCCTCGCTTCCTTCGACCGTGTCGTTGTTCCCCATGCGGAAGATGCAGTCCGGAGAGAAATACCCGAAGAATCGGGCGATATCGGTGTCCGCGGCATAAAGAAGGCTACGAGTGATCTCGAGGGCGGTGACATCGGGTGAGGTCGGGTTAGAGGTCATGGCGTTCACTTCCGTTGCGGTGAAGGTGCTCGTACGTCGCGCACCTGGAGGGCGTGTCAGTGGACCGATTCGGGGTGTGTCAGAGCAGCGGGTCGGCGACGGGGAGGTCGAGGGTGAAGCGACCCATCGTTTCCGATGCGGTGTCGATGTCGAGGAAGGCGTGTACCGCCAGGACATTGAGGTCGCGATGGAAGCGCTGGATCGGCGAGGCGGTGCGGAATCCGTCGCCGCCGATGCCGCGCACCATGTCGTTGAGTGCATTGCGGCACAGGTCGGTCATGTACGCCGCCTTCAGTTTCATTTCGGCCCGATCCTGCGGATCCGACTGCTCGGGACGCTGTGCGGTGAGGCGTTCGAAGAAGGCGTGCAGGAGAGTCTCTGCGGCGTCCGCCGCGGCAAGGGCACGGCCGAGCCGCATCTGGGCGGCCTGCTTGCCGGCGGCCTTCTCCTGGCTCAAGGTTCCCTGCCGTTGACGGGTGCGGTCGACGAAGGCGTTCGTCGCCCCCCGCATGGCGCCGACGACGACGGGGGTCACCTCCGCCATCGCGAAGGGCAGGAACGGCAGGTGGTACATCGGGTTCTCGTGGATCAGCATGCCGGGGGCCGTGCCGGCGAGGGCGAGGTCGAACGGGCCGGTCCGGTAGTCGGGGACGAACACGTCCTCGACGGAGACGTCGTTGCTGGCGGTCCCGGCCATGCCGGAGATGTACCAGGTGTCGTGGATCTTGACCTCACTGCGAGGAACGAGGAACCACAAAGGCGCCGGCGGGCGCCCCTCCTCGATGGAAACTCCTGCGAAGGTGAACCATTCGGCGTGGGCGGAACCGGAGTTCCAGGCGGTCTGGCCGGTGATCCGGTAGCCGCCCTCGACCTTCTGCACTCCGCGCAGCGGGGCGGCAGTGCCGGCGGTGAGGGTGTAGGGCTTGTCCGCGAACATCTCCCGCTGTGCCTGCTCGGGGAAGATGTTCACGCGCCATGCCGCGCCGATGTAGAAGGAGGTGACCCACCCCGTCGACGGGCACACCGCGCTGATGGCGCGAACGATGTCGGCTGCGACGTCGAGACCGAGTTCGAGCCCGCCGTACGCTTTCGGTGTCAGCGTCGCCAGGATCCCCGAGTCGATCAGGTCGGTGATCGTTTCGTCGAGCGGCGCTCGGTTCTCCTCGGTTTTCTGGGCGCGTTCGGCCAAGGCCGGCACCAGGTCGTTGACGCGGCTCATCAGTTGATCGGCGGTGATGTCCATGGTTTCCTCGCTTCGGGATGGGGGGGTCGAACTGATCGCAGAGAGCTGACCCACGCCGGCACCGCACACCTCGGGTGCGCGACATCGGCTGGATCGGAAGAGATTCGGAAAAGGGTGGCGGTCAGCGGGAGCGTTCGTGATGCTCGTCGGGTGCTACGAGGGTGAGGTCGTAGCTGTCGGCCAGTGCCTCGGCGTCGTGGGGGCCGGCGGTGTTCACCGGGTCGCTGATGCCGTCGAGTTCGGCGAAGACCGCACCGGAGTATTCCGGCCGTGCCAGATCGGTCAGCGCGAGCGCGCAGGCGGCGACTGTCTGTCGTTCGCACAGGACTCGCGGATCGACCCGCACGGGGACGAGGTGCCCGGGCCTGCTGAGGTCGTCGACGCTCGAGCGGGGATCCGCGAGCACCCGGGCGGTGAGAGCCCGATCTGCCCCGGAGATACCGGTGGTGACTCCGGCCGAAGCGTCGACGGCAACACATTGGCCGTATGCGCATACCGACGGTGCACGCGAACTCGGAGTGGCTTCGGGCAGACCGAGCCGGTCGCAGTCCCGCTCGTGGAGGGCCACTTGGACGAATCCCGTGCTGTGTCGAATGACGAAGGCCATCTGCTCGGTGGTCACGGTGCCTGCACATCCGACGAGCACGAGACGAGCACCGTGCCGCAGGATGATCAGTTCGCCTCGTGCCAGGGCGCGCATGCCCTCGGCTGCAGTCGACCACGGTGTCCGCGGGAGAGCGGCATATGCAACGGAGGTGGTCATGACTTTCCTCTCTTCGAGGGTGTTCGGCGCTGGGGAACAGGGGCAGAAGCGACAGACGCTGCCGACCGGCACTGTCCGGTTACACCATTTCCAGCGCGCAGTGGGTGCCGAAGGTGCGGCGGTGATAGGTGAGGGGGTCACTGTCGCGCTGCTCGGCGGCGACGACAGTGCCCAGCACGATCATGTGGTCGCCGCCTTCGAGGATCCGTTCGACGGTGCACGCTACCCATCCGGCCGCACCGGTGATCCGGGGCAGGTCGTGGTCGATGTCCCAGCGGACCCCGTGGAACTTGCCGAGGCCGTTCTTGGTGGCGAATTTCAGGGCGGCGCTGTGTTGGTCACTGGACAGGATGTTCAGGCCGAACTTGCGCGACTCGGTGACGAGTTCGAGGGTTTCGGACCCCCTGTCGAGGGAGACGAGGACCATCGGAGGGTTCATCGACAGCGAGAGGAAGGCGCTGACGGTGGTGCCGACAGGCAGCCCGCCGTCCATGGAGGTTGCGACGGCGACGGGGGTGGCTACGTGCGCCATCACGTTCTTGAATGTTTCCTGGAGCGAGGTCAACGGACGTGTCCTTCGATCGACCGCGGGACATGCCGCGGGTCTGGAGGATGGGGCGCCGGGACCCGCTTCGACTGCTCTCACCGCGGTGGCCGGCTGTGTTCTAGGACACAAGTAGACCGCACGGGTTGCGCCTTGCGCATTGGTGCGCAGCCTAAGGTTGCGCACCAACCTTGGTTTCCAGACCAACCTGCGGACGCAGGATGCCGGTACCGCCGAGCGCTATTCTCGGGCGAGCGGATCTCCGCGAAGCCACTCGTGAATGCGGAGCGCGGCACGCAGGTCGGTGGTCGTCTCCCCCGAATGACCACACAGATTCAACGCCTTGTGCACGCGATAGGTCACCGTGTTCTTCGAGATATGCTCTGCCGCAGCCACCTTGGACAGACTGTGATCCATGTCGAGATAGCGGCGCAGCGTCGACCGAAGCTCTGCCATGCGAGGTTCGCGCTGCGCGAGTGGGCCCAGCAGCCGCGATGCGAACTGTTCTGCCGCGTCCGGATCCGACAGGAGCAACACCTCGAGTGCGACGTGTTCGTGGGCCACGGTGCAGGGACCCTGACCCGGGCGAAGGCGGATCAGCCGTTCGACCGCCTTGGCTTCGGCATGGCTTCGACGGAAGCCCTCCACCCCGACGCCCGTCTCCCCTACCACGACGAACGCGTCGTCGAACGTGGGTAGCGCATACCGGTGCGGCGAACTCCCGGAGGTCATGGTTCCCCATGCCCATACCGTCTGGAGCCCGACCGGTAGTACCAACGAGGCCGACGGGACGCCTCGCTGCCGCAGGACGGTGTCGACGACGGCACGCAGATCCCGGGTGGAGTGCGGTCCGCTCCACGCGACGAGTGCAATGTGGGGGCCGGCGAGCGCATAGCCGAGAACCTTCTCGGCGTGGACCCGATCGACGTCCTCGGCGCCCAGGATCTGGTTCACCAGATCGAATCGGGCTGCAGACACCCCCGCGGCCCAGACACTCTGCTCCTCGATGAAAGCCGAGGCAGCCACGGCCGTGAAGTCGTCGTGCACTTCGAAGAGCAACACCGAGATCCGCCGAAGTTCGGCACTGCTCTCCGTGGGCGGGAGCACAAGGCGCGCCGCGTCGAGCAGGGCCGCGGCCAGCACGGCGTACCCCACGCGAATGGCACGCAGCAGATCGTCGAGGGCCATACCTCGACGAGCGAAGTCCCGGGCGATCTCGCCCACCTCGGCACTGGCCAGCGTGGTGTCGGGCTCGCCGAGACCGGCCACCAACATCAGTGCGCGCAGCGTGGTGGAGGTGGTGGCACGACGCACCGCCTCCCTGGCAGCCGCCTCGTCCGCCAGGGCCGGTATCTTCTGGGCAATCCTGGCGGCGATGTCCTGACCGACCTCGACCGCCCAGGTCACCGCCCCGCCCCCGAGAGCCTCCCTGACGCGCTCGGCATCCGGGCTCAGCCACTCGTCCTCGGCCTGGGGTGCACGTGCTCCCGAGAGCTCATATGTCCAATGCGGCACTGCGGTGTCCTTCCGATTCGCCCCCGGGCACGGTGAGTAGACGACTCTATTGGGCTCCAGACCAACTCTGTCCGGATTTCTTGGCTTCCAGCCCGTAGCCGCACAAGGCGACATCGGATGGAATTGTGCAACAGATCACGTGACAGAGACCACATCAAGAATCCGTCCCGGCAGCGCCGTCGCTTCCACAGACAGCAGCGTTCCCGTCCTGAGCACGCTGTTGCCCGAGCGGCCCACGTGGAGGTCCGCCCGGATTCGCTCGAGGTCTCGCACCGACGACCACGTTCAGCTCCGAAGGAGACACCGATGACCTCCACCCCCAAGTTCGCTCACGTTGTGCTGCAGACCAGTCGTTTCGACGAGATGCGGGACTGGTACTGCACCGTCCTCGACGCTCACGTGGTCTACGAGGGCCACGGCCTGTGCTTCATCACCTTCGACGAGGAGCATCACCGCGTTGCTCTGCTCGGCGCCCCCGTCGAACTGGCGCCGCGCAACCCCGGAGCCGCCGGCATGCACCACACCGCCTACACCTTCGACACCCTGCAGGATCTGCTCGACCGGTACGACAGGCTCAAGGACAAGGGCATCGAACCGAAGGTGCCGATCCAGCACGGGGTGACCACGTCGCTGTACTACCAGGACCCGGACGGGAATTTCGTCGAACTGCAGATCGACAACTTCGCCACACCGGAGGAGGCGACCGAGTACATGCACGGGCCGGAATACGGCAACAACCCCGTCGGTGTGTCGTTCGTCCCCGAGTTGATGCGCGAGGCGCTCGCGATGGGCACCCCGGTCTCGGAGATCACCACCCATGCCTGGGCTCTCGAGACCAGCCCCCATCTGCCCGATCCGATGGTCGCGCTCACCAGCTGACCCGACGGCCTCTACCGATACCGACACTCGATCGTCTCTCGAAGGACTCGTTCTCATGCGTGTGGCAAATCAATCCGGCCGGCTCGTCCTCGTCGCGGACGGACGCGGCGTCGACGTCGAAACCGTCAGCGCCGGGCGCTTCCCTGCGGATCCCCAGCAGATTTTCGAGCGCTGGGACGAGTTCGTCTCGTGGGCCCGGACAGTGGACTTCTCCAATGCTGCTTCGGTGATCGAATCGGAGCTGCACGCTCCGGTTCCCCGGCCGGGCCAGATCTTCGCCGTCGGCGTGAACTACGCCGATCACGTCGAAGAATCCGGTCTCGAATTGCCCGATGCGCCCTTCGTGTTCACGAAGTTCCCCGCCGCGATTGCCGGACCGTACGACACCATCGAACACCCCGGCGGCTCGGTGGACTTCGAGGTCGAACTCGTCGCGGTCATCGGCAAACACGCCCGCCACGTCCCCGTCTCGCAAGGCTGGGACCACGTCGCCGGCCTCACCCTCGGTCAGGACCTCTCCGAACGCGAGCTGCAGCTGTCCGGACCACCGCCGCAGCAGTTCGCCCTCGGCAAGTCCTTCACCGGCTTCGCGCCGATCGGACCCGTGCTGGTCACCCCCGACGAGTTCGCCGATCGTGACGACGTCGAGGTGAGCACTGTGCTCTCGGGTGAACTCATGCAGAAATCCCGCACCCGGCATCTGATCTTCCCGATCCCCGTGCTGGTGTCCTACCTGTCGTCGATCGTGCCGCTGCGTCCCGGCGATCTGATCTTCACCGGCACCCCCGCGGGCATCGGCTTCACCCGCGAGCCCAAACGCCTCATCGGCACCGACGACGAACTCGTGAGCCGGGCCGAGGGCATCGGCGAGATGCGCCACCGCTTCGTCGCCACCGGCCGCCCCCACCCCCTCACCACCGTTTCCAGGAGCACGCACCATGTCTGACATCACCGTTCCCGTACTCGTCGTCGGCGGCGGCGGCTGCGGCCTGACCACCTCGATCCTGCTCTCCGAGCACGGCATCGACCACCATCTCGTCGAGCGGCACACCGGCACCTCGCCGCTGCCGAAGGCCCACTACCTCAACCAGCGCACCATGGAGGTGCTCCGGCAGTACGGTGTCGCGGACTCGATCTACGAGGTCGGCACGCCGCCGAAGAACATGGGCAAGACCCGCTGGGTGACCTCCCTGGGCGGCGACGGCGAACTCGACGGCCGCACCCTGTTCACCCTCGACTCCTTCGGAGGCGGCGGCCTCGAGAACAAGTACGCCGACGACAGCCCGTGTCTGTCGAGCAACTACCCGCAGGTGCGGCTCGAGCCGCTGCTGCGCGCGCACGCCGAGCAGCGCGCACCGGGCTCGATCCACTTCCACCGGGAACTGGTCTCGTTCACCCAGGACGACGACGGCGTCGATGCGGTCATCCTCGACCGGGACACGCAGCAGACCTACACCGTCCACGCCCAGTACCTGGTCGCCGCCGACGGCGGCAAGACCGTGGGCCCCGAACTGGGGGTGACGCTGGAGGGCCCGACCGGGATCCTGGACATGGTCAGCACCCATTTCACCGCGGATCTGTCGCAGTACTGGGAAGACGACGTGCTGATCACCTGGCTGGTCAACCCGGAAGGGGCCGGCTCGTGGCACAGCGGCGCCATGGCCGCGATGGGACCGACCTGGGGCAAGCATTCGGAAGAGTTCGTCATCCACTTCACCTTCCGCCCGGACGACCCCAACCGCTTCGACGAAGAGGCCATCGTTCCCCGGCTGCGGGAACTGCTCAAGCTGCCCGACCTCGAACCGAAGGTGCACAAGGTCAGCCACTGGATCCTCGAAGGGGTGCTCGCCGACAAGTACCAGGTCGGGCGGATCTTCCTCGCCGGGGACGCCGCCCACCGGCACCCCCCGACCACCGGTCTCGGGCTCAACACCGCGATCCAGGACGCCCACAACCTGGTGTGGAAACTCGCCGCGGTCCTGCGGGGGGACGCCTCGCCCGCCCTCCTCGACAGCTACGAGCCGGAACGGCGCCTGGTGGGCATGCGCAACGTCGACTGGGCCATGTTCACCTTCCTCAACCACATGGTCATCGACGCCGGCCTCGGGCTGAGCCCCGATCAGCCTCTCGAGCTTCGCACCCAGGTGTTCCGCGACTTCTTCTCCGACACCCCGATGGGCGAAACCCGCCGGGCGCGGGCGTTCGAGGTCGCCAACACCCAGCGCACCGAGTTCCAGGCGCACGACCTCGAGATCGGCTTCGCCTACCAGGACGGCGCCCTGGTGCCCGACGGCAGCGACGCTCCGCCGCGGGACCCGATGGGCAGCGTGTACTTCCCCACCACCCGTCCCGGACACCGCCTTCCCCACGCCTGGATCGAGCACCACGGCCGCCGGGTCTCCACCCACGATCTCACCGGCACCGATACCGCCTTCGTGCTCGTCACCGGCGCCGAGAGCGAGGCCTGGGTGAGCGCGGCCGACACGGTCGAGAAGAAGTTCGGGATCCGCATCAAGGTCGTCACGATCGCCGACGGCGCCGACTACACCGATCCCACCGGCCGCTGGAACGAACTGCGCGAGATCGCAGAAGACGGGGCGATCCTGGTCCGCCCCGACAACCACGTCGCCTGGCGCAGCGCCGAACGCGCCACCGCTCCGGCCGACGAGCTCGCACGCACCGTCGGCACCCTCCTGTCCCGCTGAGCCGACGCCGCACTCGCCGTCCCGGCGACCGACTCCCCGCGCACGCACCAGCGCATACCTCGGTCGGTCGCCGGGGTGGCATACCAGTCGAAAGGAAACCCCCCACCGATGTCCGGTCCCGAGCCCGAACTGTTGTGGTCTCCCGCTGCCGAGCGGGTCGCCTCCTGCCGGATGTCGCAGTACCAGCGCTGGCTCGCCACCGAAAAGAACGTGAGCACCACCGATTACCGGTCGCTGTGGCAATGGTCGGTGACCGATCCGGAGGGATTCTGGTCCTCGATCTGGGAGTACTTCGACGTCCTCGCCTCGGTTCCCGCTTCCACCGCGCTGGCCGCAGACAAGATGCCCGGGGCGCAGTGGTTCCCCGGGGCGCGGCTGAACTGGGCGGAGAACCTGCTACGGCACATCGACGCCGACGGCCCGGCAATCATTTCGCTCGACGAGGACGGCCACCGATCCGAGATCGGGCGGGCGCAGCTGGTGTCCCAGGTCGCCACTCTCGCCGCACAGTTCCGCGCCATGGGGGTGCGCCCCGGCGACCGGATCGCGGCGGTGCTGCCGAACATCGCGCCGACGGTGGTCGCGGTGCTCGCCGCGGCCAGCGTCGGCGCGGTGTGGTCCTGCTGCGCACCGGACTTCGGTCTCAAGGGACTGCTGGACCGGTTCACCCAGATCGAACCGACCGTGCTCATCGGCGTCGACGGCTACCGGTTCAACCACAAGACCGTCGACCGCCGCGCCCTGCTCGCCGAGCTGCAGGCCCACCTGCCCACCGTCGAAAACACCATCATGGTCCGCCACCTCGACAGCACGGCACCGCTTCCCGACGGTGTCCTCGATTTCGCCGAGCTGATCACCGGTGACGCCGAACCTCGGTACGAGCAGGTGCCGTTCGAGCATCCCCTGTGGATCCTCTACAGCTCCGGCACCACCGGGCTGCCCAAGGGCATCGTGCACTCGCACGGCGGCATCCTGCTCGAATCCCTCAAGGCCAACGCCCTGCACTACGACCTCGGCCCCACCGATCGGGTGTTCATCGCCGCCAGCACCGCGTGGGTGGTGTGGAACATGCTCGTCGACGCCATGGTCACCGGCGCGACCATCGTCACCTACGACGGCAGCCCCACCGCCGACGGCCCCGACACCCTGTTCCGTATCTGCGGTAAGGAACGCGTCACCCGTTTCGGCACCGGAGCCGCCTACCTGACCCTGTGCGAAAAGGCCGGCGCCACACCGGGTGAGCACTTCGACCTCGGCTCCCTGCGGTCGATCATGAGCACCGGCTCGCCGCTGCCCGACTCCACCTGGGCCTGGGTCTATCAGGCAGTCAAGACCGATGTGCACCTCGGTTCCGACAGCGGAGGGACGGATGTGGCCACCGCGTTCGTCGGGGCCAATCCCCTCCAGCCGGTGTACACGGGCGAGCTGCAGGGACCGTGCCTCGGCGTCGCCGTCGAGGCCTGGGATACCGAGGGACACCCGCTGATCGACGAGGTCGGGGAGATGGTGATCACCGCGCCGATGCCGTCGATGCCGATCTACTTCTGGAACGACCCCGACGGTCACCGCTACCACGACGCGTACTTCGACACCTTTCCCGGAGTGTGGCGGCACGGCGACTGGATCACCGTCACCGGCCGCGGCAGCTGCCTGATCCACGGCCGCTCCGATTCGACCATCAACCGCGGCGGTGTGCGGATGGGCTCGGCCGACATCTACCAGGCCGTCGAAGCCCTCCCCGAGATCGCCGACGCCCTGGTCATCGGCGCCGAACTCCCCGACGGCGGCTACCACATGCCCCTGTTCGTGGTACTCCACCCCGGATACGACCTCGACGACGCTCTCGTCGACAAGATCCGCACCACCATCCGCACCGAGGTCTCCCCCCGCCACGTGCCCGACGAGATCGTCGACGTCCCGGCCGTACCCACCACCCGCACCGGCAAGCGCCTCGAGGTGCCGATCAAGAAGCTCATCCAAGGGGCCCCGCCGGAGACTGCACTGAACCGGTCCACCGTCGCCGATACCGACGCTCTGGACTGGTACATCGACTATGCCAACGCCTTTCACCGCTCTCGCCAGACACAGGATCAGTGAGGACTGCCGTGACCGACACCGTCGAGAACCCTGCACCCCACCGGCTCGAGCCTGTCGAAGACCGGGCGCTCGAGGCGTTGTTCACCGCGGCGCGGACCGCGAACACCTTCGCACCCATCCCGGTGTCCGACGAACACCTCACCGAGATCTGGGAGCTGGCACGCTGGGCACCGACCGGGGCCAATACTCAGCCGCTGCGAGTGGTGTTCGTACGCACCGAGTCCGGGCGTCATCGTCTGGTCGCCCACATGAACGACGGCAACAAGGCCAAGACCGCTTCGGCTCCGGCCGCGGCGATCCTGGCCGTCGACACCCGGTTCCACGACCATATGGGCACGCTGCTGCCGTTCAAGCCCGAACTCGGGCCGCTCTACGAATCGAACGAGGCAGTCCGGTCGGCCACCGCCCAGCTGAACGCGGCGCTGCAGGCCGGCTACTTCATCCTCGCCGTCCGGGCCCGCGGTCTGGCGGCCGGGCCGATGAGCGGCTTCGACGCCGCCGCACTCGATGCCGACTTCTTCCCCGACGGGCAGTGGCGGTCGCTGCTGGTCGTCAACATCGGCTACCCGGGGCAGAATCCGTGGTTCGAGCGGCTTCCGCGCCTCGAGCACACCGAGTGCCTCCGCTGGGAGTGATCGTGGGTTACTTACTCCGCGAGCGTGTCGAGCAGTGGTCGGACCCGGTAGTCCACCATTTCGCGCATCACCAAGGCCGTCGTGGTGCGTTTGACGCCCTTGATGTTCAGGATGTCCCCGGCGACGCGATACAGATCGTCCGCGTCCCGGGCTGCGACGTGGACGAGCAGATCGGCGACGCCGCTGAGGCCGTGCACTTCCAGAACTTCGGGTATCGCGTCGAGTGCGGCCCCGACCCGGTCGAGTTTGCGCTGGGTGACGTTGGTGAGCACATACGCCTGCAGCGGATACCCGAGGATTGCCGGGTCGATGCGGCGTTCGAACGAGCGCAGCGCCCCCGCCTCGTCGAGCTTGCTCAAACGTGCTTGAACGGTGTTGCGGGACAGACCTGTTCGCTCGGCCACCGCCAGGACGGTGGCGCGGGGGTCGTCGGACAGGGCGGTCAGGATTCGCGCGTCGATCCGGTCGGCTCGGTGTGTGCTTGGCACAGTGCCCACCTCCCTTTCGTCCACACCCGCCAGCGGGGTGCATAATGCTCAATTTTCGGTTCCAGTATTGCGCAAACAGACACCCGCTGGTGGACTGTTGTAACACCCCGCAGGTCGGGCAGCCTCCCAGACACAATCCGGTTGGCATCCCCATTCCTTCGCCGCTCGGCCGCGTCTCATCCGTCGCCGGCCGAGCCGGCTCCCCTCGGCACCTGATGCAGTAGTCCTGCCCGGTTCCGCGTTGTTGTCTTCAAGGAGAATTCCGATGTCCCTGCCCGTGTCCCTCGACTCCGTGACCCCGCACCCCACCGACCACACCGGTGCGTCCGAGGACCTTGCCGCCCTCGAGGCGATCCGGCAGCGGGTGTTGTGGCTGTCGACCTCGATGATCCACCACGCGAACCGGGTCCGCCCCAACCCCACCGGCCTGAAAGTCGGTGGCCATCAGGCGTCCTGCGCGTCGATGGTCTCGATCATGACCACCCTGTGGTTCGAGCACCTGCAGCCCGGGGACCGGGTCTCGGTCAAACCCCACGCCTCCCCGGTGCTGCACAGCATCAACTATCTGCTCGGCGAACTGGACGAGAAGTACCTGACCACCCTGCGCGAGTTCGGGGGCCTGCAGTCGTATCCGAGCCGGTCGAAGGACCCGGACACGGTCGACTACTCCACCGGGTCGGTCGGGATCGGCGCCACCGCCCCGATCTGGGGTGCGATGTCCCGCCGCTACGTCGACACCCACCTCGGCGACACCGGCCGGGGCCGGCAGTACTCACTGGTCGGCGACGCCGAACTCGACGAGGGCGCGGTCTGGGAGGCCATCCTCGATCCCGGTATCACCGACCTCGGTGAGGTGGTGTGGATCGTCGATCTGAACCGCCAGTCCCTGGACCGGGTGGTGCCCCACATCGCCGCCCGCCGCCTGGAGAAGATGTTCGACGCCGCCGGCTGGCAGGTCGTCACCGTCAAATTCGGCACGCTGCTCGAAGAACTGTTCGCCCGACCCGGCGGGGATGCGCTGCGCACCCGCATCCTGGACATGCCGAATCCGGAATACCAGCGGCTGCTGCGCTGCACCCCGGCCGAGGTCCGCGACCGGCTGCCCGGCGACGGCCCCGGCAGCACGCAGATCGCCGAGCTGATCGCCACCCTCGACGATGCGACACTCACCGCCGCGGTCCGCAACCTCGGCGGACACGATCTTCGAGCCCTCTCGGAGGCGTACCGGCAGATCGACGACACCCGCCCCACGGTGATCATCGCCTACACCATCAAGGGCTACGGCCTGCCCACCGAAGGCCACCCGCAGAACCACTCCGCGCTGCTGACCGTCGACGAATACACGCAACTGGCCTCGGCCTTGGGAATGGACCCGCAGCACCCGTGGGGCCGGTTCGCGGCCGACACCTCAGCGGGACAGCTGTGCCAGAGCACCGCCGATCGGCTGCGGCGCGACGCGACCCCGGCGCTGCCGAACCTGACGATTCCCACCGATATCGGCCGCACCCCCAAGGGCACCGCCACCACCCAAGCCGCCCTCGGCCGGGTACTGCTGGACCTGACCCGCGAAGCCCCCGAGGCCGCCGGGCGGGTGGTCACCGTCAGCCCCGACGTCAGCTCCACCACCAACCTCGGCGGCTGGGTGAACAAGGTCGGCGTGTGGTCGGCGGCCGAGCGGCACAACTGGTTCGCCGACGACGCCGAAACGATCATGCACTGGAACGAACGCCCCACCGGCCAGCACATGGAACTCGGCATCGCCGAAACCAACCTGGTCGGACTGATCGGCGAACTCGGCGCCACCTGGAGCCGCTGGGGCCAGCCGCTGCTGCCCATCGGGGTGCTCTACGACCCGTTCGTCGAACGCGCCCTCGAGCCCTGGTCGTACGGCATCTACGCCGGCGGACAGTCCATCCTCGTCGGCACCCCCTCCGGGGTCACCCTCGCCGCCGAAGGCGGTGCGCACCAGTCGATCAAGACCCCCTCGATCGGTCTCGAACAACCCGGCTGCATCAGCTACGAACCGGCCTTCGCGATCGACGTCGAATGGACCCTGCTCGCCTCCCTCGCCCGGCTCGGCCGCCCCGACGGCACCTCCGCGTACCTGCGGCTGTCCACCCGCCCGGTCGATCAGACCCTTGCCGCCGTGCCCACCGACCCGGCCGCGCGCGAACGCCGCCGCCGCCAGGTCGTCGCCGGTGGCTACCCGATCCGGCGCCGCGACGACGCGCAGGTCACGATCGTGGCGATGGGCGCGATGATCACCGAGGCGCTCGCCGCCGCCGACCGGCTCGAGGCCTCCGGTGCGCCGGCCGACGTGCTGTGCATCACCAGCCCCGGACTGCTGTTCGAGGCCTGGCAGGCCCGCCAGGGCCGAGCCTCGGGTCAGAGCTGGATCCTCGATCAGCTCTTCCCCGCCGACCGCGCCACCCCGATGGTCACCGTCCTCGACGGCCACCCCCACACCCTCGCCTTCCTCGCCGGCATCAACCGGGTGCGCAGCACCTGCCTCGGCGTCAGCAAGTTCGGGCAGGTCGGCGGGCTCGACGACGTCTACCGCTACCACGGCATCGACACCGACAGCATCGTCGCCGCCGCCCTCGACCTCCTCCCCTGACCTGGCACCGTTCACGCATCACCGGAAACAGAAGAGACCCCATGACCACCGGACAACTCACCGGCACCACCGTGCGCATGCCGGCCCTCGGCGAGAGCGTCGACGAGGGCACCGTCACCCGCTGGCTCAAACGACCCGGCGACCACGTCACCGCCGAAGAACCGTTGCTCGAGGTCGCCACCGACAAGGTCGACACCGAGATCCCCTCCCCCGTCACCGGTGTCCTGCAACGCATCCTCGCCGAGGAGAACGACGTCGTCGCCGTCGGCGCCGACCTGGCCGTCATCGCCGAACCGGACACCGGATCGGTGGATACACCCTCTGAGCCACCCATCCCGGCGCCTGCTGCGAATCCGGCACCCCCGGCCGCGGCGGCGCCGGTGGCGCCGGTGGCTGCGGCTCCTCCCCTGCGGCCGTCGCCCCCGGCACCGCCCCCCACACCGAAAGACGCTGCCCCACAACCGAAGGACCCCGGGACCGGCGACACCACGGTGGAAAAGCTGCCCCGCATCCGCCGCACCATCGCCCGGCGAATGGTCGAGTCGCTGCAAACCGCCGCCCAGCTGACTACGGTGTTCGAGGTGGACGTCACCGCCATCGCCCGGTTGCGCACCACCCACAAGGACGAGTTCTACGACCGCACCGGGATCAAGCTCTCGTTCCTGCCGTTCTTCGCCAAGGCCGCCGTCGACGCGCTCGCGCAGCACCGGATTCTGAACGCTTCGCTGAACAGCGAGGTCACCCAGGTGACCTATTTCGACCATTGCCACCTGGGCATCGCCGTCGACAGCGACAAAGGGCTGATGGTGCCGGTCATCCGCGATGCCCAGAATCTCGGGATCGAAGGGCTCGCCCGGGCCATCGCCGGCAAGGCCGAACGCGTCCGCACCGGCACCATCTCCCCGGACGAACTGACCGGCGGCACCTTCACCCTCACCAACACAGGAAGCCGCGGCGCCCTGTTCGACACCCCGATCCTCAACCAGCCCCAGACCGGCATCCTCGGCGTCGGTGCCGTGGTCGAACGACTGATCCCCATCCGAGCCGACGGTGAACTCCGCATCGACGTGCGCTCGATGGCCTACCTGTCGATCACCTACGACCACCGCATCGTCGACGGCGCCGACGCCGCCCGCTTCCTCACCACAGTCAAGAACACCCTCGAATGCGGCTTCACCACAACCGACCTGACCTGACCGCCCACCACACCCGGAAGGAGCAAGCGTGAGCCCGGACGATCGCACCCTGCTGGCATTGGCCGTCAAATGGTCCCCCTTCGGCGGAGGAGACGAGTACATCCTTCCCGAATTCGGCCTCACCCCCGCGGTGTTCTACCAACGCCTTCTGGCGATGGTGACCACCACTCCGATCGATGAAGTGGATTTCGCGACCCGTACGTTCCTACGACAGTTCTGCGTCTCGAAGCTGTCCCGAACGTCCTGCTCACCGACCCGGCCGAGATCCCCCGAGCCCTCGCCGACGCCTTCCACATCGCCTCCAGCGGCCGACCCGGCGTGGTGCTCGTCGACATTCCCAAGGACGTCCTGCAAGCCCGCACCACCTGCACCTGGCCCCCGGAACGACAGCTACCGGGGTACCACGTCATCACGCAACCCCACGACAAGCACCTCCGGGCCGCAGCCGACCTGATCGCCACAGCGGAACGCCCGGTGCTCTACGTCCGCGGCGGAGTGATCAAAGCCGACGCCTCGAACGAACTGCGTGAACTCGCCGAGCTGACCGGCATCCCCGTCGTGACCACCCACATGGCCCGCGGCGCGATCCCCGACAGTCACCGACTGCACTACGGCATGCCCTGCATGCACGGCACCGTCGCCGCCCTGCAACGCAGGAACCGGCTGATCGCACTCGGCGCACGGTTCGACGACCGGGTCACCGGCGACCCCGCCTCGTTCGCCCCGCACGCCCGGGTCATCCACGTCGATATCGACCCGGCCGAGATCGGCAAGAACCGCTTCGCCGACGTACCGATCGTCGGCGACTGCAAGACAACGATCAGCTCCCTGATACGCCACATCCGCGCCCGCCCAGCCTGCCCTCCCGCACCCGATCCGACCGGCTGGTACGCCGATCTGGACCGATTACGCGACACCTTCCCCCTCGGCTACACCCGCCCGCCCACCGGCGCTCTGGCGCCCGAACGCGTCATCGATGCGATCGGACGCGCGGCGGGCCCGGACGCGATCTACGTCTCCGGAGTCGGACAGCACCAGATGTGGGCCGCACACTTCATCACCTACGACAAGCCCCGCACCTGGCTCAACTCCGGCGGCTTCGGCACCATGGGCTACGCCGTTCCCGCCGCACTCGGCGCCAGACTCGGCACCCCGGATCGCAAGGTCTGGGCGATCGACGGTGACGGATGTCTCCAGATGACCAACCAGGAACTGGCCACCGACGCCGTCGAAGGCATCCCCGTCAAGGTCGCGATCATCAACAACGGCAACCTCGGCATGGTCCGGCAACTCCAGCAAATCCACTACCAGGGCCGCTATTCGAGCGTCGACCTCGCCACCCATTCGCGGCGCATCCCGGACTGGCCCTCCTCGCCGAAGCGCTCGGCTGCGTTGCGAACACGAGGCGGATCTCGAGGACACCATCGCGCACGCGCCATCGAAGACCGTCCCGTCGTCGTCGACCTCATCGTCGACGACACAGCCCTGGTCTGGCCGATGATCGCAGCGGGCGCCAGCAACGACCACCTCATGCTCGCTCAGGGGAACCGGCCGTCGTTCGACGAATCCGATCATCCGGTCTCGTCAGAGGACACACACGCGTCCTGATCGTCTCTGCCGGCGAAATCGGCACGAGGAACGCCGCGCCCATGCGTCGACGCCCCACCGAGAACGACGAGGGGGAGGTTGCCGGCGACGTGTCGCGGCAACCTCCCCCTCGGGAGCGAAGAACCTACACCAGCAGCTCGGCGATCTGAATGGTGTTGAGGGCGGCGCCCTTCCGGAGGTTGTCCCCCGAGACGAACAGCGCGAGACCGCGGCCCTCCGGCACACCCGGATCCTGACGGACCCGGCCCACCAGCGACGGATCCTGGCCCGCGGCCTGCAGCGGCGTCGGAACGTCCACGAGCCGCACGCCGGGGGCGTTCGCGAGCAGTTCCTTCGCGCGCTCCACCGACAGCGGGCGTTCGAACTCGGCGTTGATCGACAGCGAGTGGCCGGTGATCACCGGCACGCGCACGCAGGTACCCGACACCAGCAGGTCCGGCAGTCCGAGGATCTTGCGGGACTCGTTGCGCAGCTTCTGGTCCTCGTCGGTCTCGCCGCTGCCGTCGTCGACGAGGGAGCCGGCCAGCGGCAGCACGTTGAACGCGATGGGCGCGACGTACTTGTCCGGGGCCGGGAAGTCGACGGCGCTGCCGTCGTGCACCAGCTTCTCGGCGTCGCCGATGACGGCGCGCGCCTGGCCGAGCAGTTCGTCGACGCCGGCGATGCCGCTGCCGGAGACGGCCTGGTAGCTCGAGACGATCAGCCGCTGCAGTCCGGCCTCGTCGTGCAGGACCTTGAGCACCGGCATCGCGGCCATGGTGGTGCAGTTCGGGTTGGCGATGATGCCCTTGGGCGGGTTCTTCGCCTCCTGCGGGTTCACCTCGCTCACGACCAGGGGAACCTCGGGATCCTTGCGCCAGGCCGAGGAGTTGTCGACGACGGTCGCGCCGGCGGCGGCGAACCGCGGCGCCTGCGCGCGCGAGAGGGTCGCTCCGGCCGAGAACAGGGCGATGTCGATGCCCTTCAGATCCTCGTCGGAGGTCGCCGCTGCGTCCTCCACGACGATCTCCTCACCGCGGAACGGCAGCTTCTTGCCGGCCGAGCGGGCCGAGGCGAAGAACCGCACCCGGTCGGCGGGGAAGTTGCGCTCTTCGAGCAGGGTGCGCATGACGATGCCGACCTGTCCGGTGGCACCGACGACAGCGAGAGTGGTCACAGCGATTACCGTCCCGTTCCGGCGTGGACGACGGCTTCTTCCTCGCCGCCGAGTTCGAACGCGGCGTGCAGGGCGCGCACCGCGTCGTCGAGTTCCGTGTCGTCGACGAGGACCGAGATACGGATCTCCGACGTGGAGATGAGGTCGATGTTGATGCCCGCACCCGCGAGGGCCTCGCAGAACTTCGCCGTGACACCCGGGTGGCTCTTCATGCCGGCGCCGACGAGCGAGACCTTGCCGATGTGGTCGTCGAACAGCACCTGGGTGAAGCCGATCTCCTCCTGCTGCTTGCTCAGCAGCTCCACGGCGCGCGGGCCGTCGCCCTTGGGCAGGGTGAAGGTGATGTCGGTCTTGCCCGTCTCCACCTTGGAGATGTTCTGCAACACCATGTCGATGTTGATCTCGGCGTCGGCGACGGCGCGGAACACCTTCGCGGCGTAACCGGGGGTATCGGGCAGGCCGACGACGGTGACCTTGGCCTCGCCGCGATCGTGCGCGACGCCGGTGATCAGAGCCTCTTCCACGGGGATGTCCTCCATCGATCCGGACACGATGGTGCCGGGCTTGGTGGTGTACGACGAACGAACGTGCACGGGCACGTTGTAGCGGCGGGCGTACTCGACGCAGCGCAGCATGAGCACCTTCGCGCCGCACGCCGCGAGCTCGAGCATCTCCTCGAAGGAGACCTTCTCGAGCCGCTGCGCGTCCTTGACGATGCGCGGGTCGGCGGTGAAGACGCCGTCGACGTCGGTGTAGATCTCGCAGACATCGGCGTTCAGCGCCGCGGCCAGGGCGACGGCGGTCGTGTCGGAGCCGCCGCGGCCGAGGGTGGTGATGTCCTTGCTGTCCTGGCTCACGCCCTGGAAGCCGGCGACGAGGACGATGCTGCCCTCGTCCAGCGCGGCCCGGACGCGGCCGGGGGTGACGTCGATGATCTTCGCGTTGCCGTGGCTGCTCGTGGTGATCACGCCGGCCTGCGAGCCGGTGAACGACCGCGCCTCGGCGCCGAGCGAGTGGATCGCCATCGCGACCAGGGCGTTGGAGATCCGCTCACCGGAGGTGAGGAGCATGTCCATCTCCCGCGCCGGCGGCGCCGGGCACACCTGCTGGGCGAGGTCGAGCAGCTCGTCGGTGGTGTCGCCCATCGCCGAGACCACGACGACGACGTCGTTGCCCGCCTTCTTGGTCTCGACGATCCGTTCAGCGACGCGCCGGATCCGCTCGGCCGTCGCGACCGAGGATCCTCCGTACTTCTGGACGACGAGTGCCACGCTGGCGAACCTCCGGGGTCTTGGGTGCAAGTCCAGGGGATCAGCTTACCGATGCGGCCTGGAGGGACGGGGCTCGACCTGCCCCGGCACCCGGCAGCCGTCCGCTCCCGGCCCGCGGCGAGGGCCGGAACCGTCGGGCGTGACAGCGGTCTCGGGTGGTGACAGCATCTCCGGCGTGAGCATCGGCAGACGCCTGCAGGTCCGAGCGTTGGACGAACGTTCCTCCGCCTCCCCCATCGAGTTGTTCTTCGATCTCGTGTTCGTCTTCGCCCTGACCCGGGTCACCGACCTCATGGCGGTGGACACCAGCGGCGTCGACGTGCTGCGCGCCGCCCTCGTCATGGCGGTGCTGTGGTGGGTGTGGGTCGGCTACTCGTGGCTGGGCAATCTCGCCCGCGCCGACGAGGGCCTCATGCGAGTGGTGATGTTCGCCGCGATGGGGGCCGTGTTCGTCGTCGCCCTGACGATTCCCGAGGCGTTCGACGACATGCCGGGTGGCCTCGACGGACCGGTGATCTTCGCGGTCGGCTACTTCACCGTGCGCCTGATCCACCTGTCGACGTTCCTCGTCCTGAGCCGGGACGATCCGCAGCTGCGGCGGCAGGTGCTCCGATTCCTTCCGAGCATGCTGGCGGGAACGGCGTTCCTGCTGATCGCCTCGCAGCTGTCCGGACCCGCGCAGACGGTGCTGTGGATCCTCGCCCTGGCGGGCGACTACCTCGGCACCCTGGCCGGGGGCACCGGGTGGCGGCTCCGCTCGGTGAGCCACTTCGCGGAGCGGCACGGACTCATGGTGATCGTCGCCCTCGGTGAGTCGATCGTCTCGATCGGGATCGGCGTCGCGGCGCTGCCGATCTCCTGGGCGATCATCGTCGCGTCACTGCTGGGTCTGTCCGTCTCGGCGCTGCTGTGGTGGGCGTATTTCGACGTCACGTCCCTGGCCGTCGAGAAGGTCTTCGACGCGGCGACCGGGACCCGGCTGATCCGGATCGCCCAGCGTTGCTACAGCTACGCCCACCTGCCGATGGTGATCGGAATCGTCATGCTCTCGCTGGGCCTGAAGAAGATCCTCGCCTACGTCGGGGACGGGAACCATCATCGGCTCACCGATCCCCTCCAGGGCTGGCCGCTGGCCGGCCTGTACGGCGGGGCCGCGCTCTATCTCCTCGCCCTGGTGTTCTTCCGCGCCTACGCGACCGGTCGCGTCGAGGTTCCCCGGGCGACGACGGCGGTCGTCCTGCTCGCACTCCTTCCCGTGGTGGGGCACGTCCCGGCGCTGGCGACCCTCGGCATCCTGGTGGCGGTGCTGCTCGTCCTCATCGGGTACGAGACCGTCCGTTACGCCGAGCCGCGCGAGACGATCCGTCACGGGGGCTGAGCCCGGACGGGCGGCTCATCCCGCGACGGTCGTGCGCAGCAGCATGACGTTGTAGTCGCTCCAGCGTGACGCGACGAAGTACAGGTCGTCGCCGCTGGACCACGGGTGGATGTACGGCGCGTACAGGCCGCCGATCTGGGCGCTGGTGACGACCGCCCGCGGCGCGCTCCACGGGCCCTCCGGCCGCGCGCTCGTGCGCATCTCGATCTGCCCGCGTTCCTCGTTGCCGTAGAGGAGGACGAAGGTGCTGCCGGTCCAGTGCACCGACATCTCGCCGACCGGGGCGTCGACGACGGGGACCGCCGCATCGATCCCGCCGAGGACCCAGTGGGTGCCGGTCCAGAACTCGTAGGCGGTGAGGTCGCGGATCTGCGCCTCGGGCACGCGCGAGACGTAGGCCGGGCCGAAGCGGCCGTTGGGGGTGCCGAAGTCGTAGACGTAGCCCTCGTGCTTCACGTACGCGTGCTGTTGGAAGTTGCCGTTGCCCGTCGCCAGCTGCTGGACGCCGGGGACCTCGACGGGGGTGTTCACTCGCGCGGTGGCCGGGTCGACGGTCCATGTCTCACCGTTGTCGGTCGAGTACGCGACGGCCGAGGCGTTGGTCCACCACTCGCCCGGATCGCCCCAGGCGCGCACCGACATGAAGTTGATGTACTGCGTGCCGCCGACCGAGATGCCGGCGGTGGGCACGACGGTGGTCTCGACCCCGTCGATGCCGACGCTGCCGAGGACCTCGCGGGCGAAGTTCGGGTCGGAGGAGAGCACCGGCGCCCCGGAGTAGCGATCCCCGGGTCGGGGGTCGGGCACGGCGATGCCGTCCGACAGCTCGGTGTCGCCGCTGCGCATGAGGATGTTGCGGCGCCATTCGTCGCCCTCGACCGAGCAGTCGCCGAAGGTGTCTCCGAAGGCCGCGAGCACCTGCCGGCCGGGGCCGGTCCCGCCGTTGTCCCACATGATTCCCAGGTCGGTGCCCGAGACGGAGAAGCGGGTGTCGGTCCGGTTCGGGCTGCGCGGTCCCGTGACCCAGGCGACGGTGCGGGTGGGCCCGGAGGTGATCGTCGGCAGCGGTCCCTGCGGCGTCCCGGCACCGGGGTTGCTGCTGCCGAAGCCGCTGCTTCCGGACCCGGAGCCCCCGCACGGTTCCGCTTGAGCAGTAGCGGCAAACGGCACCGCGCAGCCGAGCGCGAGCAGCAGCGCCGAGGAGAACGTCGTCGCCGACCGGACCGCCCTCATGAGCCCTCCTCCCGGCCGGGTGACCGAAACGCGTCTTCCCTGATACTCCTGTGACCAATGGTGTCCGTGTGACGAATGAGGTCAACGTATTGGATCGGCGGGGCTCGCGACAGCGCCCTCCGTATCGATCGGGTCACGTTCGTACGGCCTGCTCCGCCCGGCCCCGGCAGCGAAATCCTCGCATCCCGGGTGGGCTCCGGCGGGGGCGAGCGAGTACACTGCCTGGCATGCAGCGCGCGCTTCTCCTCGGCCGCCGCGGCGGGATCTGACCAGACCGGCTTCCCGTCGCGGGGTGTGGTCGCGCCGGTCGTATCCTCATCCGGGCTCACCGGTCCCCTTTTTTTGGAGTTACGTCATGTCACCCGCCGACGCATTCACCTCCGGCTCGCGCACTATCACGCCGCCGAGCAAGCCCGCCCCCGCCGATCAGCCGGCGTGGAACACGCAGAAGAACTCCTCGATGCCGACCTACCGGTACCGGCCGTTCGCCGAGGAGGTCGAGCCGGTCACGCTGCCGGACCGCACCTGGCCGGACAAGGTCATCGACCGGGCCCCCGCCTGGTGCGCCGTGGACCTGCGTGACGGCAACCAGGCGCTCATCGACCCCATGAGCCCCGCCCGCAAGCGGCGCATGTTCGACCTGCTGGTACGCATGGGCTACAAGGAGATCGAGGTCGGCTTCCCGTCGGCGAGCCAGACCGATTTCGACTTCGTCCGAGAGATCATCGAGGACAACGCGATTCCCGACGACGTCACCATCCAGGTGCTGACGCAGGCCCGCCCCGAGCTGATCAAGCGCACCTTCGAGGCGTGCGCCGGGGCCCACACGGCCATCGTCCACTTCTACAACTCGACGTCGATCCTGCAGCGCCGCGTGGTGTTCAAGGCGGACAAGGACACGGTCAAGAAGATCGCCACCGACGCGGCCGAACTGGTACTCGAGGAGGCGAAGAACCACCCCGACACGAACTGGCGGTGGGAGTACTCCCCCGAGTCGTACACCGGCACGGAACTGTCGTACGCCAAGGAGGTGTGCGACGCGGTCGTCGACACCCTGGGCGCGACCCCCGAGAACCCCGTGATCATCAACCTGCCGGCGACGGTCGAGATGGCCACGCCGAACGTGTACGCCGACTCGATCGAGTGGATGCACCGCAACCTGGCCAAGCGCGACTCGATCATCCTGTCGCTGCACCCGCACAACGACCGCGGCACCGGCGTCGCGGCGGCCGAACTGGGCTACCAGGCCGGCGCCGACCGCATCGAGGGCTGCCTGTTCGGCAACGGCGAGCGCACCGGCAACGTGTGCCTGGTCACCCTCGGCCTGAACATGTTCAGCCGCGGCGTGGACCCGCAGATCGACTTCTCCAACATCGACGAGATCCGCCGCACCGTCGAGTACTGCAACCAGCTGCCCGTGCCCGAGCGGCACCCCTACGGCGGCGACCTGGTGTACACGGCCTTCTCGGGCAGCCACCAGGACGCCATCAACAAGGGCATGGACATGATGAAGGCCGACGCCGACGCGGCGGGCACCGACGTCGACGACCTGACCTGGGCGGTTCCGTACCTGCCGATCGACCCGAAGGACGTCGGCCGCAGCTACGAGGCCGTGATCCGGGTGAACTCGCAGTCCGGCAAGGGCGGCGTGGCGTACATCATGAAGCACGACCACGGCCTGAACCTGCCGCGGCGGCTGCAGATCGAGTTCTCGCAGGCGGTGCAGCGCGTCACCGACGGTGAGGGCGGCGAGGTCAGCCCCAAGGAGATGTGGGACATCTTCCACGAGGAGTACCTGACCCCGATCACCCCGCTCGAGCGGATCCGGCAGAAGGTCGCCGCGGCCGAGACCGACGACGGCACCGACACCGTCACCGCGGTCGTGAAGTATCACGGCAAGGAACAGGAGATCACCGGGTCCGGCAACGGCCCGCTCGCCGCCTTCGTCGACGCCCTGGAGACCCTGGGCTACCAGGTGGCGGTCCGCGGCTACGCCGAGCACGCCATGTCGGCCGGTGACGACGCCCTCGCGGCCGCGTACGTCGAGGCGGACGTGACCCGGCCCGACGGGGTCTCGGCCCTGGTCTGGGGTGTCGGAATCGCGCCGTCCATCACGACGGCGTCGCTGCGCGCGGTGGTCTCGGCGGTGAACCGGGCCCACTGAGCCCTCCGGTCCCGCGAACACCGCGGCAAACGGCGCGAATTCGGACGAACGCGGCGGTACTCTTTCGCAGGAGTGCCGCCGCGTGTCCGTTTGTCGGCCGGGCGAATCTCGGTTCGGATCCGTCTCCGCACGTGCCCCACGAAAGGGAGCGTCACATGGATTTCTGGGACATCATCTGGTTCATCATCGTCAGCTTCGCGTTCATCGCGTACCTGATGGTGCTCTTCTCCATCATCGGGGACCTGTTCCGCAACCACCAGCAGTCCGGCTGGATCAAGGCGATCTGGATCGTCTTCCTGATCTTCCTGCCGTTCCTGACCGCCCTGATCTATCTGATCGTCAACGGCAAGGGCATGGCCGAGCGCTCCGCGCGGGAGTACGCCCAGGTCAAGCAGGCCCAGGACAGTTACATCCGCGAGGTCGCCGGCAAGTCCCCCGCCGAGCACATCGCCGACGCCAAGGCCCTGCTCGACGCGGGCACCATCACCGAGGCCGAATACCAGGCCCTCAAGGCCAAGGCGCTGGCCTGACGCCGCCCCCGGGGGGATCACGACGATGACGTCCGATCCGGTTCGGGTCCGCCGCGACGGGCCCGTCACCACCATCGGGATCAACCGTCCCGAGGTCCGCAACGCGGTCGACCGGGAGACGGCGCAGGCGCTCGCCGACGCCTTCCGCGCCTTCGACGCCGACGACGAGGCGGCGGTCGCCGTCCTGCACGGCGAGGGAGGCACCTTCTGCTCCGGCGCCGACCTGAAGGCGATCAGTGAGGGACGCGCGAACCGGGTCGCCCCGGACGGTGACGGGCCGATGGGCGTGTCGCGGATGCGGCTGTCCAAGCCCGTCATCGCCGCGATCTCGGGCCACGCCGTCGCGGGCGGGCTCGAGCTGGCGCTGTGGGCCGATCTGCGCGTCGCCGAGGAGGGGGCGGTGCTGGGCGTGTTCTGCCGCCGCTGGGGCGTGCCGCTGATCGACGGCGGCACGGTGCGGTTGCCGCGGCTCATCGGCGAGAGCCGCGCGATGGATCTCGTCCTGACCGGCCGTCCCGTCGAAGCCGACGAGGCGCTGCGCATCGGGCTGGTCAACCGGCTCGTGCCCGCCGGGCAGGCGCTCGCCGCGGCCCGCACGCTCGCCGCCGAGATCGCCGCCTTCCCCCAGACCTGCCTGCGCCGGGATCGTCTCTCCCTGCTCGAACAGCACGGTCTCGACGAGGACCAGGCGTTGCTCAACGAGTTCCGGCACGGCACGGTCTCCCTCGCCCACGACACGCTCGACGGCGCCTCCCGGTTCGCCGCCGGCGCCGGGCGGCACGGCAGCTTCGGCGAATCCGGCAGCTAGCCGGAGCCGTCCCACACCACATGGCCGTCGGCCCGCACGCGGGCTCCGGGGGCCGCCTCGTGCGCGACGAGGCGGCCGTCGTGCATGAGGTGTTCGACGTCGCGGCCGAAACGCAACACGACGATGTCCGCGACGAGGCGGCGGTGGCAGCGCCACCACACGCTCTCGCTGCACATCATCGCGGTCCGGCGCCGCGCGGACTCCACGAGCAGGCCGTCGAGCGCGTCGGCGAACTCCTCGGTGCGCGTGTGGGCGGCGTAGGCAGCGAACTGCTCGACCCGCCACCACGAATCCTCGGGCGCCGTCCCGGCGGGTAGCCGTCGCCGGCCCCCGAGCCGCCGCTCGAGCCGATAGCCGATGCCGGCATCGGTCAGCCATTCCGTCATCGCGTCGCCGGCGAGGTCCGGGTTGCGCCGGCTGCCCGGGAAGCGCCGGACGTCGACGAGCGACTCCACGCCGGCGGATCGCAGCAGCTCGGTCAGCTGCGCCCGGTCCAGCCGTCCGTGACCCACGGAGAGCAACACCTCGATGATCCTTCCCTCAGATCGGTTCTCTCCGGCATACCACCGACGGCTACCGCAGGCTCGTCCCCACGCCTGCAGCCGACGTGTGCCGGCATCCACCCGGCGACGCGATCGGCAGCTCCTCGAACCGGCCGTCCGGGAAGCGCAGGTGTACGTGCACCGCACCGGCGACCACCCCCAGCGGCTCGCGACCCAGCAGGCGCGCGAGCACGTACGTCGCGCTCAGGCTGGTCACGTCGCGGATCACGCCCAGCGGCAGCAGCGAGCCCGTCTCGGCGAGCACCTCGCGCTCGCCCGCGCGCAACACCAGCCGCAGGCCCGGCGCGACGCCCTGGACGGCGAGCGAGACCGCGACGTTGTCCCGGTCGTCGGAGCCGACCGCGGCGAGCGCCGCCGCGCGATGCACCCCGACGCGTTCGAGCAGCCGCCGGTCGCCGCCGTCGCCGACCACGGCGGGGATGTTCAGGTCGCGCACGAGCCGCAGGTTGCGGGCATTGGTGTCCCGCTCGACGCCCACCACCGGGATGCCGAGGTCCCGCAGCTCCCGGCACAGCCGCAGGCCCACCTGCCCGAGGCCCACCACGATCACGTGCCCGGAGCGGGGCAGCGACCGGGGGCCGAGCAGCGCGGTCAGGCGGGGGCCCAGCAGCCGGTCCACCACCCCGGCGGTGAACATGGCGGTGAACACGATCGTCGCCAGCATCGCGGTCGACGCGATCGCGGCGTACGCCTCGTTGCCGTGCGGATCGGCCGCCGGGCCCACCGTCGTAACCACGCGGACCGCCTCGTGGAACGCGTCGATCGCCCCCTTGCCCTCCCCGAAGGTCAGCCAGGCCCAGTCGCCGAACAGCACCGCCGCCAGGCCGAGCAGCCCGGCCAGCAGGATGCGGGTGCCGGTCTCGTGGGTGCGCAGCACCGCGGTGAGCTGCCCGGCCCACCGCTGCCACACCATCCGTCGCGGTACCGCGACGGGCACCTCGTCGAGCACGTCGCCGGCCACGCGGATGCCGCGCGGTTCGCGGGTGGAGGTCACGGCCAGCAGGCCGGGTGCCACGCACGGCCCGGCCAGGGAGGCCACGGCGAGATCCGCCGGCGACGTCACGTCGCACTGCGGCAGGAACCGTGCGAGCTGATCGCCGATCGTGCGGTCGAAGATCGTCGCGACCATCGGTGCGTCCGGCTGCAGGTGCGCCGCGGCGAGCGCATACCGCAGCGCGACCACGTCGTCCTGCAGGAGCACCGCGATCCCGGCGACCGGCGGCCGGTCCAGGAGGGCCCGCAGCTCCTCGTCGTCGGGCCGGGGCGCGTGCCGCACCGCGCAGCCGAGGTCGACGAGCGAGGCGCAGACCCGGCGCGCGACGGTGGTGTCGCCCACCACGACGTACGTCCCGGTGTTCCCGCCGGTTGTATCCGCCTCCGCCACGGCGACCACCTCCCCGCCTCAGGGGACCACGCAACCTGCGGCGGCGCATCCGGCGGCGCGGTCGCTGTGAGCGATTCCCGCAGCGTAGCGGCGTGTGACCGTGCGGACACGGCCGCGCCGCGGCGGTGGACACGGCCGCGCCGCGGCGGTGGACACGGCCGCGCCGCGGCGGTGGAGGCGCCGCTGTGGAAAACTCGCGACGTGGGTACAAGCACTCGAATCACCGGGCGCGGGCGGCTGGCGCTGCGCGCGGCGAAGGCCGCCTCGTGGGCGTCGCAGAAGGCGGGGCGCGGCAAGGGGTCGATGATCGGCGGCCTCGTCGCGCTGAAGATCGATCCGCGCCTGATGGAACAGCTCGGCCGCGGCCGTCGCACCGTCCTGGTCACCGGCACCAACGGCAAGTCCACCACCACCCGGATGACGGCGGCGGCCCTGGAGACGATGGACGCCGTCGCCACGCAGGCCGACGGGGCGAACATGGACGCCGGCATCGTCGCCGCGCTGGTCGCCCACCAGGAGGCGCCGCTCGCCGCGATCGAGGTCGACGAGCTGCACACCCCGCACGTCGCGGACGCCCTCGACCCCGAAGCGATCGTGCTGCTCAACCTCAGCCGCGATCAGCTCGACCGCGTGGGCGAGATCAACATGATCGAACGCAAGCTGCGTGCGGGCCTCGAACGCCACCCGGACGCGGTGGTCGTCGCCAACTGCGACGACGTGCTCGTCACCTCCGTCGCCTACGACCACCCGAACGTGGTCTGGGTGGCGGCCGGTGCCGGCTGGTCGGGCGACTCGGTCAGCTGCCCCCGCACCGGTGAGCCGATCCTCTGGGAAGACGGGCGCTGGCACAGTACGGGCTCGGATTTCGCACGGCCCGAACCGGATTGGTGGGTCGACGACGAGAATCTCTACGGGCCGGACGGTCTGGTGCTGCCGATGACGCTGACCCTGCCCGGGCGCGCCAACCGCGGTAACGCCGCTCAGGCGGTGGCCGCGGCGGTCGCCCTCGGCGCCGATCCGGCCGCGGCCGTCGCGGCCGCGGGTGTCGTCGAGGAGGTCGCCGGCCGGTACAAGACCGTGCAGGTGGGTCCGCATTCGGTGCACATGCTGCTCGCGAAGAACCCGGCCGGGTGGCAGGAGGCCCTGTCGATGATCGACCCGACGGTCGACGGTCTCGTCATCGCGGTCAACGGGCAGGTGCCGGACGGGGAGGACCTGTCGTGGCTGTGGGACGTGCGGTTCGAGCACTTCGAGGGCGTGCACGTCGTGGCGTCCGGCGAGCGCGGCACCGACCTGGCCGTACGGCTGACCTACGCCGGGGTCGAGCACACGCTGGTGGCGGATCCGATCCGGGCCATCGCGTCGTGCCCGCCGGGACGGGTCGAGGTCCTGGCCAACTACACCGCGTTCCGGGATCTGAACACCGCCCTGGCGAAGGGAGCCGCGCATGTCTGAGTCCACCGTGCGGATCGGGCTCGTGCTGCCCGACGTGATGGGCACCTACGGCGACGGCGGCAACGCGCTGGTCCTGCGGCAGCGCCTGCGGATGCGCGGGCAGGACGCCGAGGTCGTGTCGATCAACCTGACGGACCCGGTGCCCGAGTCCCTGGACCTGTACACCCTCGGCGGGGCCGAGGACTCGGCGCAGCGCCTCGCCACTCGGCACCTGCAGCGCCATCCGGGCCTGCAACGGGCGGTCGAACGCGGGGCGCCGGTGCTGGCGATCTGCGCGGCGATCCAGGTGCTCGGCAACTGGTACCAGACGTCGGCGGGCGAGCGCGTCGACGGCGTCGGCCTGCTCGACGTGACCACCGCTCCGCAGCAGACCCGGGCCATCGGCGAGGTGGTCACCACTCCCCTCGTCGAGGGCCTGCGCCTGCCGCTGACCGGATTCGAGAACCACCGCGGCGGAACGACTCTCGGCCCCGCCGCCCGCGCACTGGGCCGGGTCACCCGGGGCGTCGGCAACGGCGTTGGCGACGGCGTCGAAGGGGTCGTCCAGGGCTCGGTGGTCGGCACGTACATGCACGGCCCGGTGCTGGCCCGCAATCCCGAGCTGGCGGACCTGCTGCTGACCCGCGCGCTCGGTGTGGACTCGCTGCCGCCGCTGGACCTGCCGGAGGTCGAGCAGCTGCGCCGCGAGCGGCTCGCCTGACCCGCCGCTCGGACGAGACCACCCCCGGACAGGGGTTCGGCCCGGGAATCGCTTTCGCAACCTCCGGGCCGGATCTCTGCTTCACGAGCCTCTGTCGTCCTCGGACGTCTGCTCGATTCGCACTACTGATGTTACCTGCATCACACCCCGATGGCAAGGGGTGGGATCCGGGGTTCAGCTACTCCCCTTGATCTCGCGGCGATGCTGGTCGACGACGGTGCGGGCCAGCTCCGCAACCTTGACGTTGACCTGCTGCGACGTCCGGCGGAGGAGATCGAAAGCCTCGTCGTCGGAGATCTTGTTCAGCGCCATGAGGAGCCCGATCGCCTTACCGATCTCCCGATTGCTCTCGATGCCGTTGCGGAGCGAGGCGACGTCCTCGCCGCGGGAGACGGCGGCGACGCAGACGGCCGCGAAGGCGGCCAGGACGGTGCCGTTCGCGGCGGCCGCGAGGTCGAAGGCCCCAGGCGTGTCGGAGAACAGGTTCAGCGACCCGACCTTGCGGTCGTCGACCCGCAACCGGAATCCCATCGCCCCCCGCACGGGCGTCTGCTTCACGACGCCGGGAGCCAGGTGCGGCCACTGCTCGGAGACGCTCAGGTCCGGCTCGATCTGGGCGGCCTCCTCCTCGATCGCATCCAGGCACGGCCCCTCGCCGGTGGCGCGCTCGAGGTCGTCGACGTGCCGCGCGACGGCGTCGGAGGCGCCGACGGTGACGTACGCCCTGCCTTCCCGCAGCATGAGGCTCGCATGGTCGCAGCCGGGAACCAGCATCGTGGCGGCCACGCAGATCGCCGCGTACGCCTCCGAGGGCTCGGCGCCGCCATAGACGATCTCGGCCAGTGCGGCGAACACCGTCGCCGGATCAGCCGCGGACTGTCCGTTCTGCATGAGCGCTCCTCGACCTCTTCGCCGCGCCCTTCCGTGCGGGGCGTCGGATCGCCATTCAACCAGAGACGCCGGAACACCCCCCTATTCGCCCGGACGGCGAATTCGCTTCCTACATGCGAATTCGGGGCGGTCCGGCGGTGCCGCGGCACGAGTTGGACATCCGTTCGAGTGGCGCCGGTCGCTGTGATGCGGTACAACACATCGGCATTGGTTTTGTGAACCAAGTCACGATTTGTTTGCAGGGGGATAAACCGAATATGACAGGCACGGCAACGCGCCGCCACACAGCACACGACGAGGACGCCCGGAGCACCCCGTTGGTGCTCACGTCCACCACCGGCGCATCGACGTCGGGGTGGCGCTCCGCCCTCGGGCACGCACTCGGCACCGCCGTCTCCGTCAGCGCCGCGGCCCTCATGGTCACCGGCCTGACGGCGATCGGCACCACCACCACCGTCACGGGTCTCGTGTCCTTCCTCCGGACGAACTGATCGTCCCGGTCGACCGAGCCCCGTCCATTCCGACACCACAGACAGGAACAACACCACAGATGCACACCTCCGCTGTCGCCGCGGCCCGTCGCTCCATGAGCACCGAGGAGATCAAGGCCCGCATCGAGGCCATGTTCGCGGAACACGACCAGCAGGAGCACCCGACGGCCGACTGACCCTCGGCAACTCGGGCCACACGTCGAGAGGAGAACCGAAATGAACGTGAACGTGGTCCAGCTACTGCTACTGCTCGGTGCCGCACTGGGCGGCACCGCGGCCTTCAAGGCCTACCTGGTGCGATCGGATTCCGAGCATCCGCACCTGTCCGACGACCTGGGCCCCCGGCCCCGGTACTGACGAGACGGCACCCGCCCGGGAGACTCCTCTCCCGGGCGGGACTTCTCAGCCCGGGCCCGGACGGCCCAGCCCTCGGAGCACCGTGCGGGCCAGTCCCGACACGTCGCGCCACGGTCCGTGCAGGACCGGCAGTATCTCCGCCGGCAACCGGGTCAGCTGCCGGCGGGTCGCCGACACCGGGGTGAGCAGCCAATCGGCGGTGTCCACGATCCGTTCGATCTTCCGGAGAGTGAGGTCCACCCGGTCGATCGACGCGCCGAGCCGGTCCACCGCCACGGCGAAGTCCCCGAGCTGCTCGTCGAACCGCCCCAGCACCCGGTCGAAGTTCGCGAGCGAGACGCCGATCCCGTCGGCCACGCCCTCGATCCGGGCGATCGTCACGTCCGCGTTGAGCGCGGCCTGTGTCAGCCTCCTGATCCGTCCCGACGTACCGTCGCCGGGTCCGGTCAGGTCCGCCATGTCACCGCGCCGCGCCATGTCACCGCGCCGCGCCATGTCACCGCCCCGCGGCATGTCACCGCCCCGCGGCATGTCACCGCCCCGCGGCATGTCACCGCCCCGCACGCCGTCATTTCGCATCCGCTCCCTGCAGCAGCCACCGGTCGTCCACCCGAGCGAGGGTGATCAGGAACCGCGTCGCGTCGACCCGCCCGTCCGGCACCGCGACGTTCTTCACGTCCTGGTCGAGGAACACGAGCACCGTCGCGCGATCCGCGTCCAGTGTCTCGACCGCGGCGTGCGACACGGTCGCGACGGACACACCGTGCCCGTTCTCGACGAGCCCGCGCAGGTCCCCCGCCACCGAGCGGTACTTCTCGGCGAACTCCCCGGTGGAGACGTCGGTGACCGCGGCCAGCGCATCGTCGAAATGCTGGTAGTCGTAGGTGCCGAGGGCGATCGCGTACTCCCGCGCCCGGTCCAGCGCGTCGGCGCGCAGGCCCTCGGCCTGCTCGGCCTGCCACCACCGGAATCCACAGAAGCCGGCGGCCGCGGCGAGCAGCACGATCAGTGCGGGCGTCAGCCATCGCCGCACCCGGGAGCGCGGGGCCGGCGGATGCGGCGGCGCGGTCGCGGGGGTGTCGTCGACAGTATGGTCCGTGGTCGGCATCAGTTTCCCAGTCCTTCCAACAGCTTCTGCCAGTACTGCAGCACCTCGACTCCGGTCGGGACGAGCAGCGGGTCCTGCGCCATGTCCGGCCCGGTCACCCTTCCCGGGGTGCTCTGGTGTTGCAGTCCGAGGTCGTCGGGCCGCGGCGCGACGCGGGCGCCGCGCTGGGCGAGGTCTTCGCCCGGCGGGCAGTAGAGCGACAGGTTCGGCGTGCGGGGGCTTTCGTCGCCGACCGTGCGGCGCTGTGTGTCGTAATAGCAGACCGGACCCTGCGTGGCGACGAGCGAGAAGTCGCCGCGGTCGCCCTTGACCACCGAGGTCAGATCGCCGAGTGCCGCAGGGATCGAGTCGAGGCCGGCCGCCAGCGCCGGGGTCCGCGAGGCGAGCACGTCGCCCACGGTCACCAGGTTCGTCAACAGCAGCCCGTAGTCGTCGCGGGTCTCGGCGAACAGCTCCTCCGTCTTCGCCAGCGTGTCCGGCGACCGGTCCAGCAGGTACACGAGCGCGTCCCGGCTGCCCACGAGCTGATCGGAGACGTCCCGGACGGCGCGCATCGCACCCGGGAAGGTGCCGGCGTCCTCGGCGAGCGTGTTCACCAGATCGACACCCTGTTCGAGGAGTGCCGCCAGGGCCGGCGCCCGTTCGGATGCCATCGTGGAGAGGGCGTCGGCGTTCTCGATCATCGACTGCAGGTCCGCTCCGGTCCCGGCGAGGGCGGTGCCCCACGTCTCGCCGAGCGTGGCGACGGACTGCGGATCGATGCTCTCGACCAGTGCGCTCATCCGCACGAGCATCTGATCGAGGCGCAGTCCCTGCTCGTCCGCCGGGACCTCGACGGTGTCGCCGTCCGTCAGGTAGGGGCCGTCGGCGGTCTGCGGTTCGATGTCGAGGGTGAGGATGCCGATCGCGGTCGCGGTGGCGATCCGTCCGGTGCTGCCCACCGGGATGCGGGTGTCCGGATCCAGCACGAGCACCGCCGTCGAGCCGCGACCGCCGTCGTCGATCGTCACCGATTCGATCTCCCCTACCGCGACCCCGCGGTAGGTCACCGTCGTTCCGGGGCCGATACCGCGGGCGTCGACCAGGTGCGCTCGCACCTCGATGCCGCCACCGAAGCTCTGCGGGCCGAGGACGTAACGGACGCCGAAGGCGGTGGCCAGCAGGCCTACCACAACGAACAGTGAAACCTGCACCAGCACCGGGCGTTTCATCGAACACCACCCCGAAGCAGGTCCGGCAGCCCCGCCGGGACGGTGACCGGCGGCGACTCGCCGAGCATCGTCACCGGAACGCCGCCGGTGAGCAGCATGTCGATCGCTCCCGGCACGTCCAGGGCGCCGTCGAACAACAGGTAGTCGCCGTGCACGGACCGCGCGAAGCCGTCCATGAAGGCGTTCATGTTGGTCAGCGCCGACCCCACGGTGTTGTTGAAGTCCCTTATCCCGGACAGTATTTCGTCCAGGTCGTCGACCGCTCCGCCGATCCGGCCGGAGTCCGCCAGCACCGTGTCCAGCGAGGTGAGCACCGACGAGGTGCTCGAGACCAGCGACCGGAGGTCCTGCTCCTGAGCGGCGAGCAGGTCCACGACCTCCGCGCTGCTCGCCAGACCGTCGTCGATCAGCTGTTGCTGCTGCGCCAGCCGCGCGGCCACCGCGTCGGTGGCCCGCAGCGCCCGCGAGATGTCGTCGCCGTTCTCGGCGGCCAGCGCCATCGTCCGGTCCGTCCGCTCGAGCAATTCCCGAACGGTCTGCCCCCGGCCGCCGAAGGCGGCGTTCAGCTCGGTGGTGATCGTGTGCAGCTGGTCCAGACCGCTGCCGTTGATCACCTGTCCGAGCATCGCGAACGTGGCCTCGAGTTCCGGCCCCATCTCCGTCCGGTCGATGACGTCGCCGTCGGCGAGCAACTCCGGCGACGGCTGCTCCGGCAGATCGATCTGGACGAACGGGTTGCCCAGCGCGGACGGGAGCCGCACGGAGACACCGACGTTCGACGGAAGCGCGGCCCATTCACTCAAACTCAGTTCGAGGAAGGCCCGGTGCCCGTCCGTCGAGATCCCGTGGACCCGGCCGACCACAGCCTGACCTGCCCGCACCTCGGTGCCGGGATCGATCCGATCGGCTCCGTCGAACACGGCGATCACGCGGTAGGTCTCGCCGGCGCCGCTGCGTCCCGTCGGCAACTGATGCAGACCCAGTCCGCAGCCGGTCACCGAGACGGCCACCGCGGTCAGCGCAGCGACGAATCCTGTTCTCCGCCAACGGCTCACCGGACGCCTCCCTCGTTCAGCGCCCGGTCGAGCGACTCCGGCACGAGGTCCTGGAACGGATCGGACAGGTCGAAGGGAACGGTGATCGGGTTGGTGAAGCCGGCGCCCGTGCACAGGGGAAGGCGCTCGCGCTCGCAGAGTTCCCTCGCGCGGGGAAACTGGCCGACCTGGGTGGAGATGTTCAGGCGGATACGCGCGGTGGTGTCGGCGCCGATCGTGTTGTCGATGTTCTGCATCGCCAGCGGCAGCACGTCCATGAACTCGGCGAAGTCGACCTCGTGCTGTGCGAGCTGCCCGGTGAGGACCTGGGCGTTCGAGACGACGGCGGCGATGTCCTCGCCGCGGGAGCCGAGCAGGACGTCGAGCCGATCGAGGATGGTCGTCAGCTGACCGATCGGCCCGGCGACGTCGAGGTTCTGTCGTTGCATCTCGGCGCCGAGTTCGGACAGCCCCCCGGCGAGCTCGGACAGGGAGCCCTGCCGGGCGTCGACGGCGGCAACCGCGACGCCGAGGTCGTCGACGAGGGCACCGATGTCCTCGGACCGGGCACCGAGCACCGAGCCGGCCGCCCCGAGCGCGCGCAACGCCCGGTTGATCTCCGGCCCGAGACCTGCGGTGGCGTCGGCGGCGAGGTCGAGGGTGGATCCGAGCGACCCGGATTCCGGTCCCAGCGCCGCGGCGATCGTATCGACGCTCTCGAGCAGTTCGTCCCAGTTGATCGGCGCGTGACTGCGTTCGGGCGGAATGACATCGTCGCCCTCGAACCGCGGTCCGGCGGTGTACACCGGGCTCAGTTCCACGAACCGGTCGCTGATGATCGACGGGTTCATCACGAACGCCGACACGTCGGCCGGCAGCGTGATGTCGTCGGGGATCCGCATCGTCACCTCGACCACCGTTCCGGCCGGTTCCACGGCTTCGACGGTGCCGACGGGCAGGCCGAGGACCGCGACCTTGCTCCCCGGGTAGATGCCTCCGACGGACGCGAACTCGGCGGTCACGGTGCGGGTGCGGTCGGTCCCGACGAACACGTACCAGGCAGCGGCAGCACACAGCGCCGCGACGACGACGATCCCGATACCGCGCAGCAGCCGGGTCTTCCGCGTGGTTCCGACGGTGGTCACCGGCAACCCTCCATCACTCCGAGGGCACACAGCAGGTTGTCCGGGATCGGCCCGGCCGGGGCGTGGACGTCGACCCAGTTGCCGTTGCCCGAGGCGTCGGCCGCGGCGCGCAGGGCGGGCGGAAGCCGGGTCATCAGCACGTCGATCTGCTCGGCGTTGCGGTTCAGCGTGTCGGTCACCGACCGCATGTTCCCCAGCAACGCGTCCATTTCGCCGGAGTTGTCGGTCAGGAACGTCGCGGTGTGCTCGGTGAGCAGCCGCAGATCCTCGACGAGTTGCACGAGGGATTCCTTACGGGCTTCGAGGATCGACACCACGGTCGTGGCGTTCTGCACGAGCAGCTCGACGTCCCGGCTCTGGCCCGCCACGATGGACGTGAGCGACTTCGACGCCTGCAGCAGGGAGTGGATGCGGGCGTCGTTGCGGGACAGCATCTCCGCTGCGGCGGTGGCTCCGGCGAGCGCATCGGCGATCCGGCCCGGGTCGGACGGCACGGCCTCGGCCAGGGTGTGCATCATCGCCTCGAGGGCGGGCACGTCGAGTTCCCGGGCCACGTGCTGCGCCTCGGACGCGAGGTCGTCGAGGCTGTACGGAACGGAGGTCCGCGCCAGGGGGATACGCCCGCCGGGCAGTTCTCCGGCACCGGCGGGCGTCACCGCCAGGTAGATCTTCCCGAGGATGGTCCTGAGCCGCACCTCGGCGGTCGTCCGGTCGCCGAGCGGCTGGCCGCCGTCGACGCGGAACGTCACGATCACCCGGTCCGCCGCGAGCTCGAGGCTCTCCACCCGTCCGGCGGGCACACCCGCCACGTACACCGGATCGTTGGGTTGCAGACCGGCGGCGTTGGCGAATTCCGCGGTGTAGCCGTTCGTCCGGAGCAGGTACGTGGCCCGGGGCGCGGCCAGGGCGACGGTCATCACCAGGGCGACGAGGACGATGCCCACGGCCCCGACGACGAGCGGGTTGCCGGCGCGGCCGCGGCGGCCCGCGAACACGGCCCGCAGCGCGTCGCGAATCTGCTGCGCGCGCCTCATCGGCACACCTCCGAGTACGTCGAACCGAAGATGTTGGTTTCGAAATCGCCTGCCTTGATGGTGAAGTTGCACATGTAGAGGTTCAGCCAGCCGCCGTAGTCGCTGATGCGGTTGAGGCTGTCGGCCAGTTCCGGCAGCCGGCGCACCGCCTGCTCGAAGTTCTCCGTCTGCGGGATCCAGGCGTCGGTCATCACCCGCAGATCGGTGACGGACCGGTCGAGGGGCGCCATCGCGCCGGCCATGAGCACCGCCGTCGAACGCACCGAGGTGCTGCCACGGTCGACGAGCGTGGCGAGTTGCTCACCGTCCCCGGCGAGTGCGTCACCGACGACGGCCAGCCCGGAGAGCAGCCGGCTGATGTCCTCGCTGCGCCGGTCCGCCACGGCGACGAGCGTCTCGAGATTGCCGACCAGACTGTCGAAGACCTGCTCGTGGTCGGCGATGTCGCTGCTGACCGCGGCGATGTGCAGCAGCAGGGAATCGAGGGTGCCGCCCTGCCCCTGGAACGCCTCGATCACCGCGGTGGCGAGCGCATTGATCTGCGCCGGATCGATCGACTCGAACAGCGGCTCGAATCCGTTGACGAGCGCGGTGAGATCCAGGGCGGGTGCGGTCTGCTCGATCGGGATCGTCGCGCCCTCCGGCAGTACCGTGCCGGTGCTGCGCTCCGGCAGTGTCAGCGCGACGTACCGGACGCCGATCATGTCGCCGTAGTTGATGTCGGCGGTGACATCGGTGGTGAGCTCGAATTCCGAGTCGATCTCGAAATCCACCACTGCCCGCGAGGTCCCGTCGTCCCGGGGGGCGAACCTCACGTCCGAGACGCGCCCGACGCGCACGCCGGCGAGCGTGACGTCGCTGCCGGGGCTCAGCCCCTCGACGTCGGTGAACTCGGCGGCGTAGTCGCGGGTGGGCCCGGTGACGGTCCTGTCGAGGGTGTTGCCGACGACGACCGCGGCGAGGACCCCCACCGTGCAGAACGCCGCCAGGCGCAGCGCCGGCCGGAGCAGCGTGTTCACGAGACCGCCACCTCCGTGCCGCGGACCAGGGGTGCCAGCAGAACCGAGGCCGCGGTGGACGGGTCCACCTCCGTCGCCTTCGGGTCGGACGGATCCACACCGCCCGCGATCTGCTCCAGGTAGCCGAGGGTGTCGCGTTCGGTTGCGGCCGAGAGGACCGGCCGGCCGTCGACCGGGTCACCGCAGTTCGCGCCGTCGAGGCCGGGATAGCGCGGGCAGTCCGCCGCGGTATACGGCATCGGATCGGAGAAATCCACGACCGCGGTGATGTCGAACCGACCGGTGGCGAAGACCCGCGCGCCGGCGTCGCCGAAGGTCGTGAGGTAGCGCAGGGTGTCGTCGAGGCCGGTGGTGTCCGCGGCGAACGTACCGAGCACCGGGCCGCCGTTGCGGACGACCGAGATGATCCGGTCGGTGTTCTCCGACATCAGCGCGGAGCCCTCGGCGGCCAGGCCGGCGCCGCCGCGCAGCAGCCGCGCGATGCCGTCCCGGCGCTCGAGGACGATCTCGGAGAGCGTGGCCGCGTTCTGCATCGTGCCGATCATGTCGTCCGTCGCTGCGGCCAGGGCCTCGGTCACCGCCGCCAGCTGCGGCGACGCCGCCAGGCCTGCGTCGATCCGGGGACCGAGCTGCTCGGTGAGCGCGGCGGTGCGGTCGAGGGTCCGGCCGAGGGTCTCACCGCGGCCGGCGAGCGCCTGGATCATCGCGTCGAGCGCGACCGCGAGCCGGTCCGGGCGCAGTTCCTGCAGCAGCTCCGTGGTGGTGTAGTACAGGCCGGCCAGTTGCACGGCCTCGGCCGAGGTGTCCGCGGTGACCTGCGCACCGTCGCGCAGGCGCGGCCCGGCGGCGGGGTCGTGGGGCGGCACCAGTTCGAGGAAGACGTCACCGAACAGGGTGCGCGGCACGATCCGCACCCGCACGGCTGCCGGGATGTTCCGGATCGCGTCCGGGTCGAGCTGCATCGTGATACGCGAGCCGGTGACGCCCGCGTCCAGGTGGGCGAGCCGGCCGACGTGCACGCCCTGGTACTGCACACCCGCGGCGCCGAAGATCACCCCGGCGCCGGCCGGGACGACGGCGGTGATCTCCGGATCCCTGGACAGCCCACCGGATCCGGAGACGACGAGCAGTCCGCCGGTGACGGTGAGCACCGCGACGGCGAGCGCACCGACGACGGCCAGCGTGCCGGTGCGCAGTCCGAGCCGGCGACTGCGGCGGGGCGCCGCGGACCGGGTCCGGCCGTTCGGCGGGATGCCCGTGCCGGACGGAGTCGTCCGGTCGCGTTGGGTCGTCACGCCAGCCCCACCCCCGGCACGGTGGGCACGAGACCCCACAACGCGAAGGTCAGGACCACGTCGGTGATGCCGATGGCCAGGATGCTGGTGCGCAGTGCGCGCCCGGCGGCCCGGCCGACGCCCTCCGGGCCGCCCGTGGCGTGGTAGCCGTACGAGCAGTGCACGATGCCGACGATCACCGCGAACACGACGGCCTTGGTCAGCGAGTACCACAGGTCGGCCGGGGAGAGCGCGAGGTGGAAGTAGTAGTCGTAGGTGCCGGCCGAGTTGCCCTGGAAGGTGACGACCACGAGGCGCGTCGCGACGAACGCGGACAGCAGGCCCACCATGTAGATCGGGACCACGCACACGGCCGTGGCGATGAGCCGGGTGCTGGCCAGGAAGGGCACCGACTTCACGGCCATGGCGTCGAGGGCGTCGATCTCGTCGGAGATCCGCATGGCGCCGAGCTGCGCGGTGAAGCCGGTACCCACCTTCGCGGCCAGGGCTATGGACGCGACCACCGGCGCCAGTTCGCGGGTGTTGGCCAGAGCGGAGAGCATGCCCGACAGCGAGGTCATCCCGATCAGTTCGAGACCCCGCTGGGTTTCGACTCCGACCATCATCGCGGCGACGGCGGACATCGCGAACACGATGCCGATGGTGCCGCCCCCGGCGAGCAGGGAGGCGTAGCCGAAGCTGACCTCCCCCACGTGGTACATCACGTGCTTGAAGTAGCGGCGCAGCGCCGTGGGGACACCGGCGATCGCCTCGACCGCGAACACCACGTGCCGGCCCACCGTGGCGAACGCGCCCACGACCCCGGTCAGCGACCGATGGACGGCCCGGGCCTGTGTCACCGCCGAACAGGAGAGCATCAGTACGTCCCCACGGCCGGCACCATCACGGTGTACATCTGGGACAGAACGGTGTTGACGACGAACACCATGACGAATGCCAGCACGACCGCCTCGTTGACGGCGTCGGCCACGCCGCTGGGACCGCCCTTGGCGTGCAGGCCCTTGAACGCGGCGATGAGGGCGGAGGTGATCCCGAAGAACGCCGACTTGACCATCGCCGTCGCGAAATCCGACAACCGGCCGTATTCGCCCAGGGTGCGGAGGAATCCGCCGCCGGAGGCATCGTTGAGGTAGATCTCGTACAGATAGCAGGCGCCCACCCCGACGAGCGTGACGAGCGCGCAGAGCATCACCGACACCAGGACCGCGGCGAGCAGCCGCGGCACGACGAGGCGCTCGATGACGTTCAGCCCCATCACCTCCATCGCCTCGATCTCCTCGCGGATGGTGCGTGCGCCGAGATCGGCGCAGATCGCGGAGCCGCCCACGCCGGCCAGCATGAGGGCGCACACGAGTGCGGCCGCCTGTCCGACCACGACGAAGGCGACGATCGCGCCGGAGTAGGCGCCGGCTCCGAGCTGGCCCGCCAGGGATCCGACGGAGACCGCGATGAGCACCCCCACGGGCAGCATCAGCAGCAGGGCCGGACCGCTGCACACCTTGGCGATGAACAGCGACTGCGTGATCGTCTCGCGGAGCGAGAGGCGACGGCCGACGACGACGCGCACGGTCGTGGCGAGGGTCTCCACCGAGAACCCCACCAGCGCACCCACCTGGATCGCCAGGTCGTGCACCGGCCCCCTCGCCTTGGGCAGCTCGAACGTCACTCCCACACTCCCGTACGCGTCATCGCGGCGTCCCCCGTCCCCCGATGGAACCCCTTCGGCCCCTGCGGTCTTCAGCCCTGCACGACCGCCGACAGGCCGCCGCGCAGCTGGTGCTTGACGACCTTGCCGCTGGCGTTGCGCGGCAGGGCCTCGACGATCACGACCTCCTTCGGATGCTTGTAGCGCGCGAGCTGCGCGTCGAAGAACGGCTGCAACTCGTCGAGCGTGAGATCGTCGTGGCCGGGCCGCAACGCGATCACCGCGACCGGCACCTCGCCCCACTTCGCGTCCGGACGCCCGATCACGGCCGCCTCGAGGATCTTCGGATGCGAGAACAGCACGTTCTCGACCTCGGCGCAGTAGATGTTCTCACCCCCGGAGATGATCATGTCCTTCTTGCGGTCGACGACGTAGACGAATCCCTCCGCGTCGACGCGCACGAGGTCGCCGGAGTGGAACCAGCCGCCGTGGAACGCATCCGCCGTCGCAGCCGGGTTGTTCCAGTACTCGCTCATCATGGTGGGCCCGCGGTAGACGATCTCGCCGACCTGACCGGGCGCCACGTCGTTCATCTCGTCGTCGACGACGCGCGCCTGGATCGTCGGGATGACGCGGCCGACGGAACCGAGCTTGCGCAGCGCGTCCGCGCCGTCCAGCACGCAGGTGATGGGCGACATCTCGGTCTGGCCGAACACCGCGACGTTCGACGCGTCGGGGAACGTCTCGGCCATGGCGCGCAGGATGGTGTCGGACGACGGCGCCGCGCCCCAGGAAATGTTGGTCAGGGCCAGCTTCCGCGGATTCGCCTGCTGGGCGGCGCACACCGCCTGCCACTGCACCGGCACGAGGAACAGGTTGGTGACCTGCTCGGCCTCGAGGACGTCGAGCAGGTCGTTCGGGTCGAACGCCCCGACCGGATGGATCACGGTGGTAACGCCCAGCATCAGGTTGGGCGCCATCGCGCCGAGCGCGGCGATGTGGAACATCGGGGAGGCGCAGAACCCGACGCCGGACTCGTCGAACAGGTGGAACGCGCGGATGCACGTGAGCGCCTGCGCGGACATGTTGCTGTGGGAGAGCACCGCGCCCTTGGGCCGGCCCGTGGTGCCGGAGGTATACATGATCAGGGCCGGGGTGTCGTCCGGGACGTCGACCGCCGGGTGGGGGTCGCCCGCCTCGGCGATCAGATCCTCGTAGGCGAGGCCGTCGCCCTCGGGGATGCCGCCGACGGTGACGGACAGTTCCAGGCCTTCGCTCTCCGCACGGGCCGCGGCGGCCAGCGGAGCGAGCGGCGCTTCCACGACGATCGCCTTGGATCCGCTGTCCCGCAGCAGGAATGCCACCTCGGGTGCGGTGAGGCGGAAGTTGACCGGGACGGCGATCGCACCGAGGGCGTTGGCGGCGAGCACGGTCTCGAGATACTCGGGGCGGTTGAGCATGAGGACGACGACCCGGTCGCCGAAACCGACGCCGCGCCGCGCGAGGGCGTCGGCGAGCCGCTCGACCCGCTCGTGCAACTCCGCCCACGTGATCGACCGGCCCTGGAACCGCAGCGCAGTGCGGTCCGGGATCATCAGAGCGTGCCGAGCGACGTGGTTGTTCCAGTTGTTGCGGCGCAGGCGCTGGGTCTCGGCGAGGGCTGACGGGGTGACCATGAGGGTTCCTCTCGGGGCGTGACGGGGGTGCCGACGGGACGCGATCCCGGTTCTCGATGTGAGGCACATTACAGGCATCGGCCACATTCGGCCACCACTTTGTTAATCGAAATTCTCATTCGATCTGACCGTCGATGCAGGGGCGGGTGCACGCAGCACGGGACCGCTCTCCGGCATGAATGTTACTGCTGCCCAGGGGTATAACAGAGATCATCGGTGCAGACCCGCCCCTCGGCGGCCCGGGCAGCCGGGCCTGGAAGTATGCGAGCGATCGTCAGGAGAATCGGGGTGGGCGCTTCTCGAGCATGGCCATGGCCGCCTCGGCGAAGTCCGCCGAGGCGAGCAGCTCCGTCTGGCCGCTCTTCTCCCGTGCCAGCGCGTCGTCGAGCCGGCCGAGCGTCGCGGCGGCGAGGGCCCGCTTGGTCAGCGCGACGGCGCGCCGCGGCGTGGTCGCCGTCCGGGCCGCCACGGCGTCGACGTGCGCGGCGAACTCCGCGTCGGGCAGCGTGCGCGCGACGAGGCCGAACCGGTCGGCGTCCGCGGCCGAGACCCGCTCGCCGAGCAACGCCATCTCCGCGGCCCGCGCACGTCCGACCGCGGCAGGAACGAGCAGGCTCGCGCCGCCGTCGGGCATCAGCCCCATGTTCACGAACGACAGCAGGAAGTAGGCGCTCTCCGTGGCGTAGGTGAGGTCCGCCGCGACAGCCATCGACACACCCACCCCCGCGGCCGGGCCGTTGACGGCGGCGATCACCGGCACCGGAACCGTCGCGATGGATCGGATCACCGCGTTCGCGGCGTCCATGACCTCGGACGGGTCGGCCGGGTTCGTCGCCGCCGCAGCGATATCGGCTCCGGTACAGAACGCGCTCCCCTCGCCGGTGAGGACGACGGTGCGAACCCGGGGATCGGCGCCGGCCTCGTCCAGCGCGGCGCCGAGCGCCCGCATGGTCGGCAGGTCCACGGCGTTCATCCGCTTCGGCCGGTCGATGGTCAGACGCAGGATGCCGTCGGCGAGTTCCGACCGCAGCCCCTCGACGGTCGGCGTACTCATGCCCGGACCCCCTGTCCGACGAATCCGCGGAGCCGGTCCTCGATGATCGACTCCGCCTCGGTCACCATGCGGTCGACGAGTTCGGCCACGGTCGGGATGTCGTCGATCAGGCCCTGGCTCTGCCCGGCCGTCCAGATGCCCGCCTCGAGATCGCCGTCCTCGAACACCTTTCGGCCACGCGCCCCGGCGACGAGGTGCGCAATGTCGCCGAACTCGGCTCCGCGCGATTCGATCTCGACGACCTCCGCGCTGATCGAGTTCGCCGCCACGCGGGCGGTGTTGTGGAGGGTGCGGAAGATGAGCCTGGTGTCGCGTTCGGTGTTGGCGACGATCTGTTCCTTGACCGCGTGTGCGACGGGCGACTCGACGGTGCACATGAACCGGGTCCCCATGTTGATCCCGTCCGCGCCCAGGGCGAGCGCCGCGACGAGACCGCGCGCGTCGGCGATGCCGCCCGAGGCGATCACCGGGATCTGCAGTTGCCGGGTGGCCGCGGGGATCAGGACGAGGCCGGGCACGTCGTCCTCGCCGGGATGACCGGCGCACTCGAACCCGTCGATGCTGACGGCGTCGACGCCGACCCGCTCCGCCTTGAGCGCGTGCCGCACGCTCGTGCACTTGTGGACGACCTTGACGCCGGCGTCCTTCAGGTGGGGCAGATGGTCGACCGGGTTGGAGCCGGCGGTCTCGACGATCTTGATGCCCGACTCGATGATGGCCTGCCGGTACTCGGCGTACGGCGGCGGGGTGATCGACGGCAGGATCGTCAGATTGACGCCGAAGGGCTTGTCGGTGAGCTCGCGGGTCCGGGCGATCTCCTTCACGAGGTCCTCGGGCGTCGGCTGGGTGAGCGCGGTCAGGAATCCCAGGGCGCCGGATTCGGCCACGGCGGCGACGAGCTCGGCGCGACCGACCCACATCATCCCGCCCTGGACGATGGGGTGCTCGACCCCGAATGCCTCGGTGAATCGGGTTCTCACTGGACCTCCTCGGATCCTGGACCTGCGCCGCGAGCGCAGGGGACGGACACGTCCGGCGCAGCGCCGGTACCGCGATGACTTCAAGAATTCCCGTTAACTTTCGCGGTGTGCGGCCTTGTTTGTCAAGGGCTCTCCGCAGGCCTTTCCACGGAGCGGCCCGAGGGAATTCACCGCCGCAGATATGGTGCTGGGCGCTAACGTTTGCGATAGGCTGCCGGGACCACGCCCGGCATGGATGGAGGTACGGTGGCGGAGCAGACCCGGACCGGTTCGCGGGGGACGCGGACACGGTCGACCGCCGGCACGTCGACCGAGGCGGCACCGGCTCCGCGACGGCGGCCGAAGAACCGCAAGGCACAGATCGCCGCGGTCGCGGCGGAAGCGTTCAGCGAACGCGGTTACCACGGCGTCGGGATCGACGAGATCGCCGCCGCGGTCGGCATTTCCGGCCCCGCCCTCTATCGGCACTTCCCCAACAAGTACGCGCTGTTCCGGGACGCCGCGCTGAGCCTGGGCACGACGCTCGGCACGGCCGTCGCCGAGGCGGACGAGGACGCGGTGGACGACCCCGCCGAGTGGCTCGACCGGCTGCTGCTCGCCGCGATCCGCACCACCGTCGAGTGCCGTCGCACCGCCGGGCTCTACCGGTGGGAGAACCGCTACCTGACGGCCGAGGACCGCAGCGAGGTCCGCAGCGTGATCTGGGGCGTCAACCGCCGTGTCGGCGCCGCCCTGGCCGCCCTGCGCCCGGACCTGCCGGAGCCGGACAACGTGTTGCTCAGCGCCGCCATGCTCAGCGTCGTCGGCAGCATCACCGCCCATCGGGCGCCGCTGTCCAACCGCCGGATCGAGCGGTTGCTGCTGGACGCGTGCCGGTCGGTGGCCGCGGTCCGGCTCGAGGCGGCCGGCCCGTCGCGCGCCGCGGCCGTCCGGACCCCCGGCCTCGCCGTCGCCAACAAACGCGAGGTGCTGCTGCACGAGGCGATCCTGCTGTTCCACGCCCGCGGGTACCACGACGTGAGCATCGAGGAGATCGGCGCCGCGGCCGGCATCAACGCCTCCGGGGTCTACCGGCACTTCGCGAGCAAGTCCGACCTGCTCGCCGCGGCCTTCCACCGCGCCGCGGACCGGCTCTCCGTCGCCGTGAACACCGCGCTGGCCGACTCCACGTCTCCGGCCGAGGCGCTGCGCGCCCTCACCGACGTGTACGTCCGGTTGTCCTTCGCCCAGAGCGAGCTGATGTCGGTGTACTTCACGGAGATCGGCAGCCTGCCCGCCGCCCACCGCACCGACCTGCGCAACATCCAGCGGCTCAACGTCGAGGAATGGGCCCGTCTGCTCGCCGACGTCCGGCCGGGCCTGTCCGCGGTCGAGTGTCGATTCCTGGTCCATGCCGCGCTGAACCTCGTGCTCGACATAGGCCGGCTGATGCACTTCGAACCCACCCCGTCCAACGAGAGCCGGGTGCAGCAACTGATGCTGGTCACCCTCCTCGGCAACAGCGCCCCGCGGGAGACGAACTCGTGATGCACACGGCCACCGCGGCGGTACTGCGCGACTACGGGACGACGCCGCGGGCGGAGCCGATCGAGTTGCCGCCGCTGCGGCCCGACGAGGTCCTCGTCCGGATCGGTGGCGTCGGCATCTGCCACACCGATCTCACCGCCGCCGCCGGCGGGGTCCCGATCCCGCTGCCGGCCGTCCTCGGACACGAGGGTGCGGGCACCGTCGTCGAGATCGGCCCCGACGTCACCGATCTCGACGTCGGCGACCCGGTGGTGCTCGGATTCGACTCGTGCCGCACGTGCCGCAACTGCGCGCGCGGCCGGCCGGCCTACTGCACCCGCTTCGCCCCGCTCAACTACGGCGGCCGTCGCGCGGACGGCTCGACCACCCTGCGCGACGCGTCGGGGGCGCCCCTGCACGGGAACTGGTTCGGACAGTCGTCGTTCGCATCCCTCGCGATTGCCACCGAACGCAACGCCGTGCGCCTGCCGGACGACGTTCCGCTCGTCCCGGCCGGACCGCTGGGCTGCGGGTTGCAGACCGGCGCCGGAGCGGTGCTGCGGGTCCTGCGGCCCGAACCCGGCTCGTCGATCGCCGTGTTCGGTCTCGGCGCGGTCGGCATGGCCGCCGTCATGGCCGCCCGGATCGCCGGGTGCGGCACCGTCGTCGGCGTCGACCCGAACCCGCGGCGGCACGCGCTCGCCCGCGAACTCGGTGCGACGGAGACACTGAACCCCGACGAGCACACCGACCCCGGCCGGCGGATCCGCGAGATCACCGGTGGGGGCGTCGATCACGCCGTCGAAGCCGTCGGTACCGAAGCGGTGATCCGGCAGGCACTGGCCTCGCTCACGATCCCCGGCACCTGTGCCACGCTGGGACTGCGCGCCGGCCGGAATCCGGTCACCGTCGACCAGACGCATCTGCTCAACGGGCGCACTCTCACCGGGGTGATCGAGGGGGACGCCGACCCGCACGTGTTCCTCCCCGAACTCGTCCGCCTGTGGCAGCAGGGCTCGTTCCCGGTGGAGAAACTGATCCGCACCTTCCCGTTCGAACGATTCGACGAGGCGCTCGCCGCCGTCCGGGCGGGCGACGTCGTCAAGGCAGTACTCACCTTCGACCCTCAGGAGTGACCATGACCGTGGCCGACGAGCTGGCCGCACTGCGCAGCCGGACCGACGTGATCTCCCCGCGCGAACTCGATGTCCTGTGGGCGCGTCTGGAGCCCGCCCGCCTCGGCGATCTCATCGGATATCGCTGGCGCGGATTCAGTTTCGACACCGGCCACCGGACCCACACCCTCCTCGGCCGGGCCCGGTGGTACGGCAAGCAGTTCGCCGCTGCCGACGACGTGCAGCCGCTGCTGTGCTACGACGCGAACGGGGAACTCTTCTCCGACGTCGACACCGGGCGCGGCGAGGCGAGCCTGTGGGAGATCCGGTTCCGCGGCGAGGTCACCGCCACGATGGTCTACGACGGCATGCCCGTGTTCGACCACTTCAAGAAGGCCGACGACGACACGCTCGTCGGGGTCATGAACGGCAAGGGCAACCTCGTCTTCGACGCGGGCGAACACTACTGGTTCGGCCTCGAACGCGACGTCGCGCTGTAGCGCCCAATCCTGTTGGCAGTGGCCGAATGTCACATCACTTCGGTCTGATCGAAGGAATGTGACATTCGGCCCTCACCACCACCGCAACCACCGCCACCCGGGTGCGGGTCAGCTGCGAGGTGCGATCCGGTCCAGGTGGGCCAGCAACCGGGCCACCGCGTCGTCGAACTGCACCTCGGTCTGCGCGATCACCTCGGCGCGGTCCCCCCTGCGGAACGCGTCGATCAGCCGGGCGTGCGACGCGACAGCGAGCCGGCCCCAACCCGGATCCGCCGCGTAGAGCCGGTACGGGGTGTAGCGCGCCGCACAGTAGAGAAACCAGGCGAGCTTCGGACTGGCCGCGATCCGGTTCAGGTCCCGGTGGAACTCGAACTCCGCGTCGGCGATCCGCTGTGCCTCTCCGGACTCGACGGCCAGGCACAGCGCATCGTTCAGGGCGCTCAACCGCTCGAGGTCCGCGGGTTCCGCGGAGCGCAGCGCGCGCAGAGCCAGTTCCACTGCGATCTGCTTCTGCAGCCAGAAGATGTCGGCCACGTCGCCCCGGTCGAGCGGCGAGACGACGTAGCCGCGGTTGGGTACCGACTGCACCAAGCCCTCGCCGCGCAGCGTCAGCAGCGCCTCCCGGACCGGGGTGACGCTGACCCCGAGTTCGGCGGCGGTCTCGTCGAGCCGCACGAAGTCGCCGGGCCGCAGCGCACCGGAGATGATGAGTCCGCGCAGGTGGGTCGCGACCTCCTCGGAGAGCTGGGGCCGTCGTCGTAGTCCGCGCGACGCTCGGGCCGGTGCCGTCATCGGTCTACAGCCCGTAGCTCTTGCCGATGATGTCGCGCTGGATCTCGTTGGTGCCGCCGAAGATCGTCGACACGATCGTCCTGCGCACGTGGTGTTCCATGTCGAATTCGGTGGCGTACCCGTAGCCACCCATCATCTGCATGCCTTCGAGGGCGGTCTTCTTCGCCACCTCGGTGGCCTTGAGCTTGACCATGGACGCCTCGCGCGGAAACAGCGTGCCCGGGTTGGCATCGACGAGGCGCGCGACGCGGTACACCAGCAGCCGGGTCGCCTCGATCTCGGTGGCCAGGTCCGCGACCCGGTGACGGATCGCCTGGAACGTGCCGACCGGGCGGCCGAACTGCTTGCGTTCGGTGACGAACTGCAGGGCGTCGTCGAAGGCGCGCTGCGCGGTGCCGAGCATCATCGCGGCCAGGATGAGCCGCTCGGTGTTCAGCCCGGCCATCAGCTGGGTCCAGCCGTTGCCGACCTCGCCGACGACGGCGTCCTCCGGCAGGCGCACGTCGGTGAGGTAGAGGTCGTTGACCTCCTTGCCGCCCATGGTGTCGATGCCGCTGATCTTCAGGCCCGGCGTGCCGGCCGGCAGATGGAACATGGTCAGGCCCTGGTGCTTGGCGCCGCTGCGGTCGGTGCGGGCGACGAGCAGGATGTTGTCGGCGAAGTGCGCGTTGGAGCACCAGGTCTTCTGGCCGTTGATCAGCCAACCGTCGTCGACCTTCTCGGCGCGGCAGGTCAGGGAGCCGACGTCGGAACCGGCCTCGGGCTCGGACATGGAGATGGACTGGGACCGGCCCTCGACGATGCCCCCGAGCACGGTCTCCTTCTGCGCTTGCGTGCCGAACTTCTCGTAGGCGGCGCCGGTGATGAGGGTGGGGCCGATGCCGCCGATGGGGGCCATGCCGCGCGTGCTCTGCTCGAGCAGGATGCACAGGTCGACCGTGCTGCCGGCGGACCCGCCGAACTCCTCGGGGACGGTCACGCCGAGCCAGCCGAGGTCGGCCATCTTCCGGTACAGCTCCTGGCTGTGGCTGTGCGTGCCGTGGTCGGTGAGGGCGTCGCGCTGGGCGCGGGTGCCCACCTCACGGCGGCAGAAGTCGGCGACGGCCGCCGCGAAGTCCTGCTGCTCCGGAGTGAACTCGGTGAGGTTGGTGTGCATGGGATCGGCCTCCTGGCCTGGACAAGTAGTGGGGGGTTGTCGACGCCGGGCGCGCCGCCTAGTGTGAGATCCACGACAGTGAATCACATCAAATATATTTGATGCGACCCAGTGAAGGAAGCGTCACTCCATGACCCAGGACCTCAGCACCCCCGGCACGCCGTCGCCCGCTCCCCCGTCCGCCACGTTCACCAGCCTCGACCCGCGCGACGGTTCCGTCCTCGCGGAGTACCCGATCGCCGACGCCACCGACGTGGCCGCCGCCGTCGACCGCGCCCGGTCGGCCGCCCGCTGGTGGGCCGCCCAGGGCTTCCGCGGCCGCCGGGACTGGCTGCTCGAGTTCAAGAAGGCCGTCGCCGCCGACGCCGAGGCCCTCGCGGCCGTCGTCTCCGCCGAGACCGGCAAGCCGCGCGGCGACGCCTTCCTCGAGGTGATGCTCGCGATCGAGCACCTCGACTGGGCCGCCCGCAACGCCAAGAAGGTGCTGCGCCCCCGCAGGGTGCCGTCCGGCCTCGCCAGCGCCAACCAGCACGCCACCCTCGAGTACCAGCCGCTCGGCGTGATCGGCGTCATCGGGCCGTGGAACTACCCGGTCTACACCCCGATGGGCTCGATCTCCTACGCCCTCGCCGCCGGCAACGCCGTCGTGTTCAAGCCGTCCGAACTGACCCCGGGCGTGGGCAGGTGGCTCGAGCAGAAGTGGAACGCGCTCGCTCCCACGCAGCCGGTGTTCCAGGTGGTCACCGGCCTCGGCGAGACCGGCGCGGCACTCGCCCGCTCCGGTGTCGACAAGATCGCCTTCACCGGCTCCGGCGCCACCGCCCGCAAGGTCATGGCCGTGTGCGCCGAGACCCTCACCCCGCTCGTCGCCGAGTGCGGCGGCAAGGACGCGATGATCGTCGCCGAGGACGCCGACCTCGACAAGGCCGTGGAGATGGCCGCGTTCGGCGCGTTCGGGAATGCGGGCCAGACCTGCGCCGGCGTCGAACGCATCTACGTCGTCGAGCCGGTCTACCGGCAGTTCCTCGACAAGCTCACCGCCACCATCGAGCGGGTGCGCCCCGGCGGCACCGACGACGCCAGCTACGGCCCGATGACGCTGCCCCGGCAGATCGACATCGTGCGCGGCCAGATCGACGACGCCCTCGATCACGGCGCCGAGGCCGTCGTCGGCGGTCGCGAGTCGGTGCACGACCGCTACGTCGACCCGGTGATCCTCACCGACGTGCCGGAGCGGTCCTCCGCCGTGTGCGAGGAGACCTTCGGCCCGACGGTGGTGGTCAACAAGGTGCGCGATCTCGACGAGGCCGTCGAGCGCGCCAACGCCACCGACTACGGCCTCGGCGCGTCGGTGTTCACCAAGGACCGCTCCCGCGGCCGCAAGATCGCCGACCGATTGCGCACCGGCATGGTGTCGGTGAACTCGGTGCTCGGCTTCGCGGGCATTCCGTCGCTGCCGTTCGGCGGCATCGGCGAATCCGGGTTCGGCCGCATCCACGGCGCCGACGGCCTGCGCGAATTCAGCCGGCCCAAGTCGGTGACCGTCGAGAGGTTCCGGGCCCCGCTGAACCTGCTCACGCTCGAGCGCACCGCGCGGGACATGAAGATCGCCGCGTGGATGCTCAAGACCCGGCACGGGCGGTGACACCGATGACGTCGACCTCCCCCGACCGCACCCAGGAACGCACGCGCGGCGCGTCCGTCGCCGCCCGCCCCGACGCCCGGACGGAGAAGGCCACCACCTTCCCGGCGCCGAACCGGGACCCGCACGCCGGGCTCGGCCGGTTCGGCTGGCTGAAGGTGATCGAGGGCCTGGACCCGGTGACCCACCATCAGGACATCCTGCGGATCACCGCGGGCTACGAGTTCCCGTGGGACTACCAGCGGTCGCTCGAGTTCGCGCTGTTCCGTACCTACTGCGTGCCGAGCATCTCCGCGCTGCTGGCCCGCACCGGCGAGTTCGAGCACCGCCCGCAGAAGCGCTACGACGACACCGCGATCCTGATGTCCGAGCTCGTCGAGCACGGCTACGACTCCGATCGGGGCCGCGAGTCGCTGCGCAACGTCAACCGGATGCACGGCAGGTACTCGATCGACAACGACGACATGCTCTACGTGCTCTCGACGTTCGTCTACGACCCGATCGACTGGATCGACCGCTACGGCTGGCGGCGGCTGCACCCGCACGAGCGCCTCGCCTCGTTCCATTTCTACCGGCAGGTGGGAATCCGGATGGGCATCAAGGACATTCCGGAGTCCTACCAGGAGTTCCAGCGGTTCAAGCTGGACTACGAGGACGAGCACTTCACCTACAGCGACGACAACCACCGCATCGGCACCTACACCCTGCGGCTGTTCCAGTCGTGGTATCCGAAGGCGCTCGCACCCGCCGTCGCCACCGCGGTGTACGCGCTGATCGACGAGCGGATGGCCGCGGCGTTCGGGTTCCCGCAGGGCTCTGCGCGGGTCCGGGCGGTCGCGGAGGCCGCGCTGCGCGCCCGGTCCGCGGTGGTGCGCCGGCTGCCCAAGCGACGGCTCTCGCGGGCGGCGAGCAACCCCAACAACCGCACCTATCCGGGGTATCCGGAGGGCTACCGCCCCCGGGATCTCGGCGTGGGGTACTGATCCGGGGGGAGGGGAGGGCGCCGGCCTGCCCGCCCGGGAGGGGCGGCGGGCCGGCGTGCGTCACCCGGCGGGCACCTCGGCGACGTGCTCGGCGGGACGCCGGTTCGCCGCCGGCAGGGCGAGCGCGGCGACGAACACCACCACCGCGCACGTCGCGCACACCAGGTAGGCGATCGAGAATCCCGCCGTGGTGATGCCCCCGTTCGACAGATGCGCCGCGAGAACGGTCGCGACCACCGCGCTGCACACGGTGCTGCCCGTGGTGCGCAGCAGCACGTTGACACCGTTCGCCGCGGCGGTCTGCTCCAGCGGGACCGCGCCCATGATCAGCACCGGCAGCGTGCAGTACACGAGGGTGGTGCCGATGGCGGCGACGCCGAGCGCCACCACCACCGACCACAGCGGCTTGTCCGGCACCGCATGCAGCGAGTATCCGCACAGCAGGAACAGTGCACCGGCCAGCATGGGGACCTTCGTTCCCCACCGGTCGGACAACCGCGCCGCGACGAGGGAGAACGACATCATCGCGAAGCTCGCCGGCAGCTGGCACAGGGCCGCGAGCAGGATCGGCAGCCCGTAACCGGCGCCGCGGTCCGGGTCGGCCTGCAGCAGCTGCGTGGTGATGAGGGTGTTGCCGTAGAACGCGAACCCGACCAGCAGGGCGGCCAGGTGCGGCATCAGGACGGTGCGTCGCGCCGAGACCCGCAGGTCCACGAGGGGGTTGCGGTTGCGCAACTGCTGGAAGCCCCACAGTCCGAACAGGACCACGGCGGCGGCGAACATCGACAGCACGGCCGGGCTGGTCCAGCCCCAGGTGCTGCCCTGTGTGATCGGGACGAGCAGGCTCACCAGCGCGGCGGTCAGGCCGACCGCGCCGACTCCGTCGAACCGGCCGCCGGTGCGGGTGCGGGACTCCCGGATGAACATCGCGGCCGCGGTCATCACCGCCGCGCCGATCGCGGTGGTGACCCAGAACAGCACGTGCCAGTCCGCGAACTGGACGATGGCCGCGGCGAACGGGATGCCCAGGGCGGTGCCCAGGCCGAGCGTGGAGCTGAGCAGGGCGATCGCCCGTCCGATTCGTTCCCTGGGCAGTTCCTCGCGCAGGATAGACATGCCGATCGGGATGATCGCGGCGCCCGCGCCCTGCAGGCCGCGGGCGGTGATGAGCACCGCGATGTTCGAACTGATCGCGCAGAGCAGCGACCCGACGGTCATCAGGACCAGGGCGACGAGCAGCATGCGCTTCTTGCCGATCATGTCGGCGAGCCGCCCGAAGATCGGGGTCATCACGGCCCCGACGAGCAGCGTGGTCGTCACCAGCCACGACACGGCCGTGGTGCCGGCACCCGTCAGGGCCGGCATGCTCGGCAGCAGCGGCACCATGACCGTCTGCATGATCGCCTGGAAGATCGCCCCGACCGCGAGGATCGGGAAGACGAAACGCGACGGCCGGGGCGCGGCGGCCGTTCCCGACCCGCCGGCGGACGCCGCGGCGAGGGGCCGGTCCGGCCGGGACCCGCGCAGCCGGAGGGGGTGGGTGGACACGTACGCCATCGGTCCTCCTCCGCGTGGGGTGAATAATTGTTTACTAGGCTAAGTGAATAGCCGTTTACCCCGCAACAGAGGTGACCCGCGTCTCACCCCGGACCGTCTGTCACTCCGCCCCGTCGAGCAGCTCCTGCACCAGCGGCGCGTACCGCGCCACCACGTCCGGCACCGAACCGGTGGCCCGCTCCCCCAGCATCCGGCGCCGCATGATCGCCAGCCCCATCACCATCGACATCGCCAGCTCCGCGCGCAGCCGCGCGTCCGGACCGGGCAACCGCGCGGCGAGCGCGTCGATCATCTGCTTCGAGTAGTTCTCCCGGAGCGTGCGGTTGCTCTCCTCGCTCGCCCCGCTCATGAACAGGATGTTCATCGAGAGCGGCTTGTACGGCTCGAGCGGCCGGGCCAGCATCGAGACCATCCGCTCCCCCAGCTCCCCGAGCGGGCCGTCGAACAGCACCCGCGCCGCCTCCTGGAAGTCGACCAGGGCGTCGAACAGCTGCTCCTTGGAGCCGAAGTACTTGATGATCAGCGGCGCGCTGACCCCGGCGTCCTCGGCGATGTCCTTGAGGGTGATCTCGCGGTACGGGCGCGTCGCGAACGCCATGCCCGCCGCGTCGAGGATCCGGCGGCGCGTCTGCTCCCCGGTGCGCCTCGGCGCCGTCACAGTGTGCGTCGGCCCGAGAGCGCCCGGCCGAGGGTCAGCTCGTCGGCGAACTCGAGGTCGCCCCCCATGGGCAGACCGGACGCCAGCCGCGTCACCGTCAGGCCGGGGAAGTCCCGCAGCATCCGCACGAGGTACGTCGCGGTGGCCTCGCCCTCCGTGTTGGGGTCCGTCGCGATGATCACCTCGGCGACGTCGACGCCGTCCTCCTGGTTGCCGATGCGGGTGAGCAGCTCGCGGATCCGCAGCTGGTCCGGCCCGATGCCGCTGAGCGGATCGAGCGCGCCGCCGAGCACGTGGTAGCGGCCCCGGAACTCGCGGGTGCGCTCGATGGCCTGCACGTCCTTCGGCTCCTCGACCACACAGATCTGGGTGCGGTCCCGGCGCGGATCGGAACAGATCCGGCAACGCTCCTGATCCGACACCGTGCCGCACACCTCGCAGAACCGGACGCCGTCGCGCACCTGCTGCAGGGCCGCCTGCAGCCGGTCGATCTCCGGCGGCTCGAGCGACAACAGGTGGAACGCGATGCGCTGGGCGCTCTTCGGACCGATGCCCGGCAGCTTGCCGAGCTCGTCGATCAGGTCCTGGACCGGTCCCTCGTACACGTGACTCCTCTAGAAGCCGGGCAGACCGGGGATGCCGCCGCCCAGCCCGCCGGCCAGTGGGCCGAGCTTCTCGGAGGCGATCTCCTGCGCCTTCGCCGACGCGTCGGCGATCGCGCCGATCACCAGGTCCTGCAGCGTCTCCACGTCCTCGGGGTCCACGACCTTCGGGTCGATGTGCAGGCCGACGACCTCGCCGGTCCCCTTCACCGTCGCCGTCACCAGGCCGCCACCGGCCTGGCCGGTCACCTCCGCCTGCGCCATCTCCGCCTGGGCGGCCATCAGCTGCTGCTGCATCTGCTGCGCCTGCGCGAGGAGCTGCTGCATGTCGGGCATTCCACCGGGTTCCAAGGCATGTCCTTTCCGCGGGATTTCGCAACTCAGGGTAGTCCGTCCCCGGTACCGTGACGGCATGCGCGTGCGTGGACTGTCCCGCCGGATCACCGTCGCCGCCACCTGCGTGCTGGCCCTGTCCCTGCCGGGACTGCCCGCGACCGCGAACCAGGACCTGCCGCTGGCCGGTCGCACCGTCTTCCTCGATCCCGGCCACAACGGCGCCAACGACGCGAGCATCACCACCCAGGTGCCCACCGGTCGCGGCGGCACCAAGAACTGCCAGACCACCGGCACCAGCACCGACTCCGGCTACGCGGAGCACACCTTCAACTGGGACGTGGCCACGCTCGTGCGCGCCGAACTCGAGCGGCTCGGCGCGCACGTGCTGCTCAGCCGGCCCGACGACACGTCCGTCGCCGCCTGCGTGGACCGTCGCGCCGAGGAGGCCAACGCCTCCGGCGCGGACGTCGTGGTCAGCCTGCACGCCGACGGCGGGCCGGCCGACGGCCACGGCTTCCACGTCAACTACTCGGCGCCCCCGCTCAACGAGGTGCAGGCCGGCCCGTCCGTCGCCCTCGCCACCGCCGTGCGCGACGCCCTCGTCGATGCGGGCCTGTCCCCGTCCACCTACCTCGGCACCGACGGCCTGCTCGGCCGCGACGACCTGGCCGGGCTCAACCTGGCCCGACGGCCGTCCGTGCTGGTCGAGTTCGGCAACATGCGCAACGCGGCGGACGCCGCGACGATGACCGGCCCCGAAGGGCGGCAGCGCTACGCCACCGCCGTCGTCGCCGGGATCGTCGCGTTCGCCGGCGAACCGGCCGAGGCTCTCTAGTCCAGCTCGCGCTTCAGGTTCGCCAGCACCTGCTCCTGGATCTTGCGCAGCCCGAGCGGGGCGAAGGTCTTCTCGAAGAAGCCGCCGATGCCACCCGCGCCCTTCCACTCAGTCAACGTCACCACGGTCGAACCGGTGCCGTTGGGCACCACGCTCCACGTGGTCACCAGGGACGAGTTCGCGTCCCGCTCGGTGATCGTGCTACCCGACACCGCCACTCGCGCCTCGACGTCGCGGGCCCGCTTCTTCGTCGCCTGCAGGATCCAGTGCACGACCGTGCCGTCGCCGCGGCCACCCGAGAGCACCCGGTAGTCGCGGTACTGCTCGGTGAGGATGCGCGGACGCACCGACTCGTAGTCCGCGAGGGCCTCGAGCACCCGCTCCGGCGCTGCGGCGAGCTGAATCGAACTGCTGGCGCTTACCTGTCCCACTGTTCCTCCTGTGTCTCGTGGGCCGCTCACGTCGCGGCCGTCACCGAGTCCCATCCTGCCTGCTTCATCGTCGCGCCCGGCCGGGCCCGCGGGGCTATTGTGAAGATCGCCACCGGCGCGTCGCCCCAGGGAGTCGTATGCAGAAGCCGAAGTCAGTCGTAGCCCCGAGCGGAGAATCCGCCCACCGGGCCGGTGTCGAGCGCCTGTTGCGCTCCTACCGCGCCATCCCAGCCGACGCCCCTGTGCGCCTGGCCAAGAAGACCTCCAACCTGTTCCGGGCCCGGGCCCGGGTGGACGCGCCGGGCCTCGACGTGTCCGGCCTCGGCGGGGTCGTCTCCGTCGACCCCGCCGCGCGCACCGCCGACGTCGCCGGCATGTGCACCTACGAGGATCTGGTCGACGCGACGCTCCCCCACGGCCTCGCGCCCCTCGTGGTGCCGCAGCTGAAGACGATCACCCTCGGCGGGGCGGTCACCGGACTCGGCATCGAGTCGACCTCCTTCCGCAACGGCCTGCCGCACGAGTCGGTGCTCGAGATGGACATTCTCACCGGGGCCGGCGAGATCGTCACCGCCACTCCCGACGGCGAGCACGCGGATCTGTTCCACGGCTTCCCCAATTCCTACGGCACCCTCGGATACGCGACGCGCCTGCGCATCGAGCTCGAGCCGGTGAAACCGTACGTGGCGCTGCGGCACCTGCGGTTCGACTCGCTCGACGAGATGCAGTCCGCCCTCGACCGCATCGCCACCGAACGGGTGCACGCCGGGGTGCCGGTCGACTATCTCGACGGAGTGATGTTCTCCGCGACCGAGTCCTACCTGACCGTCGGCACGCAGACCGACGCACCCGGCCCGGTCAGCGACTACACCGGCGAGCACATCTACTACCGCTCCATCCAGCACGCGTCCGTCAACCATCCCAGGACCGACCGTCTCACCATCCGGGACTACCTGTGGCGGTGGGACACCGACTGGTTCTGGTGCTCGCGCGCCTTCGGCGCCCAGAACCCCCGGATCCGGCGGCTGTGGCCGAAGCACCTGCTCCGCAGCAGCTTCTATTGGAAGCTGATCGCCCTCGACCACCGCTACGGTATCGCCGACCGCATCGAGCGACGCAAGGGCAACCTGCCGCGCGAACGCGTCGTGCAGGACATCGAGGTGCCGATCGAGCGGACCGCGGAGTTCCTGCGCTGGTTCCTCGACGAGATACCGATCGATCCGGTGTGGTTGTGCCCCTTGCGGTTACGCGAGAACGGACCCGCAGCGGGCGATGTCCAGCGCCCGTGGCCCCTGTACCCGCTCGAGCCGAAGCGCACCTACGTCAACATCGGCTTCTGGTCGTCGGTGCCGACCGTTCCCGGCGAGATCGAAGGCGCGGCGAACCGTCGCATCGAACACAAGGTCGCCGAGCTCGACGGGCACAAATCGCTGTACTCCGACTCGTACTATTCACGCGCGGAGTTCGAGCAGCTCTACTACGGCGGCGGGGACTATCCCGCCCTGAAGAAGCGGTACGATCCCGAATCCCGTTTGCTGGACCTCTTCTCGAAGGCGGTGCACAACAGATGACCACGTTGCGAGAACCACGCACGAACGACGGCCGGCTCACCCTCGCCCAGATCCTCGAGACCGTGACCGGCGGCGAGCTGCCGGTGCGGTTCACCGCGTACGACGGCTCCAGCGCCGGCCCCACGGACGCCCCGTACGGCCTGCGGTTGACCTCGACGCGCGGCACGACCTACCTGGCGACGGCCCCCGGCGACCTCGGCATGGCACGCGCCTACGTCTCCGGTGACCTCGAGGCCGAGGGCGTCCACCCCGGCAACCCGTACGAGCTCCTGAAGGCCCTGGGCGACCTGCACTTCCAGCGCCCGCCGGCACTGACGCTCGCCCAGATCGCGCGCTCGCTGGGCTTGGAGACGCTCAAGCCCATCGCGCCGCCCCCGCAGGAGCACCTGCCGCGCTGGCGCCGGTTCGCCGAGGGCCTGCGGCACTCGCGCAGCCGCGACGCCGAGGTGATCCACCACCACTACGACGTCTCCAACGCGTTCTACGAGCGCGTCCTCGGCCCCTCCATGACGTACACGTGCGCCCTGTTCGACTCGGAGACGCAGAGCCTCGAGGACGCGCAGGAGAACAAGTACCGCCTCGTCTTCGAGAAGCTGCGGCTGCAGCCCGGGGACCGGCTTCTCGACATCGGCTGCGGCTGGGGCGGGATGGTCCGGTACGCGGCGCGGCGCGGCGTCAAGGTGCTCGGCGTCACCCTGTCGAGTGAGCAGGCCGAGTGGGCGCAGAAGGCCATCGCCGAGGAGGGGCTCACCGACCTCGCCGAGGTCCGCTTCTCCGACTACCGCGACGTGCCCGAGACCGGCTTCGACGCGATCTCGTCGATCGGGCTGACCGAGCACATCGGCGTGCAGAACTACCCGGCGTACTTCCGGCGGCTGCACGAGAAGCTGCGCGAGGGTGGGCTGCTGCTCAACCACTGCATCACCCGCCCGGTCAACCGCGGTCCCGTGAAGGCCGGGGGCTTCATCGACCGGTACGTCTTCCCCGACGGCGAGCTCACCGGCTCGGGCCGCATCATCACCGAGGTCCAGGACGTGGGCTTCGAGGTGCTGCACGAGGAGAATCTGCGCCAGCACTACGCGCTGACCCTGAAGGGCTGGTGCGAGAACCTCGTCGCCGACTGGGACGCCTGCGTCGCCGAGGTCGGCGAGGGCACCGCCCGCGTCTGGGGCCTGTACATGGCCGGCTCCCGCCTCGGCTTCGAACGCAACGTCGTTCAGCTGCACCACGTCCTGGCCGTCAAGCTGGGCCCGGACCAGGAGCCGAACGTCCCGCTGCGCCCTTGGTGGGTGGCCTAGGCGGCTCCGCCGCCCGTGCGTGGTTCTGGTAGTGCCCGCTACCAGAACCGCGCACGGCAGCTGCAGGGGTTCGGCTCGTCCCGCACCCAGCCCAGCCGGGTCAGTACCGTCTCGACCTCCCGCGCGACGTCGCACGGCGACGACGCCACCTCCCGATAGCCGAAAACCAGTCGCGACCGGCGGGCCAGCTCGGCGGCGTTGTCGCGGCGCCGGTCACGGAAGGCGACTTCGCGCATCGAATGGACCCACCTGCCGTCCAACCGCACCGTGAGCGGGCATCCGGCGCCGTCGTACGTGCAGTCCTCGTACAGGGTCCTGCCGTCCACGACGACCGGACTCTGCCGGCGCGCCACGGGCAGAGCGTGTGCACGCTCGACGTCGATCGCGTAGTGGTATTCGAGCACGGACTGCACCCCGTCTGCGAGCAACGTCACCGCCTCTGCCAGCGAACTCCGATATCGATACGGCGGTCGTTCCTCGAGTCGCAGACGCACATCGGCCAGTCGGATGCCGGCGTTCGTCACGGTGGCGATCAGCGACAGGTACGCCTCCCGCGGCGACGGTTGCGCGGTGGCCAGATCCAGTGCGGTGTCGACCTTGGTCGTGCGCGGCAAGTACCGATCGACGCCGATGTGTGCGTGTGCCCGTGACCGGTGCACGACTACCCCCGGATGGAGAACGGCAGTCGGCTTCGACACCGGCAGCTTCGCTTTCCGTCCTGGTGCCCGCACCGTGGCTCGCTGCGGCAGCGCAGACTTCCCCACGGGAACGGTGAGGTGAACCGGTGCGGTGTCGTCGACCGGAAGCATGCCCCACACCTCGGCCGCGGTCCGGTGACTGAGCATCGCCGCTCCGCCCCCATACAGCAGGGCCGCCTCGAGCACCATGGTCCGCGTCAACGGTCCGCTGCTGACGGCATACACGCCCTGCAGGACACGTTGCCACCGTCCCGTATCGAGCAGATGCCGGACCGCTCCACGGCCCACCCCCAGCGCAGTCAGCTCCGCCTGTGTGACCAGGCCGGCCCGATCGTCGACCAGCTTCTGAATCTCGCTCTTCCCGAAGTCGTCCCCCATGCCGTCGATGATGGCCGACCCGGCGACGGGCAAGGGCTCCCGACCGTGGTCGGGAGCCCTTGCCTGTGGACAACTCGTGTGTGGTTCTGGCAGCGATTGCTACCAAAACCACGCACGGGCGCGTCAGCGCAGGGACGCCGGCGGGGTGAAGCGCTCGCCGTACTTGGCGGCGAGTTCCTCGGCGCGCTTGACGAAGCCCTCCTTACCGCCCGGGTAGCCGGCGATGTACTGCGCGACGCCACCGGTCCAGGCCGGGAAGCCGATGCCGAGGATCGAGCCGATGTTGGCGTCGGCGGTGGTACGCAGCACGCCCTCGTCGAAGCACTTCTGGGTCTCGATGGCCTCGATGAACAGCATCCGCTCGATCAGGTCCTGGATCGGGATGTCGGTGGGCGCGCTGCTGAACTTCTCGCGCAGGCCCGGCCAGATGCGGGTGCGCTTGCCGTCGGCGTACTCGTAGAAGCCGCCGCCACCGGCGCGGCCCGGGCGGCCCTCGTCGACGAGGAAGTCGACGACGGTGGTCGAATCGTCCTGCGGCACCTTCAGACCCGACGCCTCGGCGGCAGCCTCGGTCTCCTTGCGGATCTTCTGCATCAGCGTCAGGTTCAGCTCGTCCGACAGCTGCAGCGGCGGAGCCGGGTAGCCGGCCTGCGAACCGGCCTGCTCGATCGTGGCCGGCTCGATGCCCTCGCCGACCATGCGGATCGCCTCGTTGACGAACGTGCCGATGACGCGGGAGGTGAAGAATCCCCGCGAGTCGTTGACGACGATCGGGGTCTTGCGGATCTGCTGGGCGAGATCGAACGCCTTGGCCAGCGTCGCGTCGGAGGTCTTCTCCCCCGCGATGATCTCGAGCAGCGGCATCTTGTCGACCGGGGAGAAGAAGTGCAGGCCGATGAAGTCCTCCTGGCGCTTCACTCCCTCGGCGAGGCCGGTGATCGGCAGGGTCGAGGTGTTCGACCCGAGCACCGCGTCCGGCGCGACGACGTCCTCGATCTCCTGGAACACCTTGTGCTTGAGGCCGGTGTTCTCGAACACGGCCTCGATGACCAGGTCCGCGCCGGCCAGGTCGGCGGCGTCGGCCGTCGGCGTGATGCGGGCGAGCAGCGCCGCGGACTTCTCCTCCGTGGTCTTGCCGCGGGCGAGCGCCTTGGCCTCGAGGCCCTCCGAGTAGGCCTTGCCCTTCTGCGCCGACTCGATCGAGACGTCCTTGAGGATCACGTCCATACCGGCCTTGGCGCACACGTAGGCGATGCCCGCGCCCATCATGCCGGCGCCGAGCACGGCGACCTTCCGGAAGGTGGTCTTCGGGAACGGCGTGCCGTCGGCCTGCTTGGGGCGCGACGCCCCGGAGTTGATGGCCTGCATGTCGAAGAAGAACGCCTGGATCATGTTCTTCGCGACCTGGCCGGTGACCAGCTCGGTGAAGTAGCGGCCCTCGATCTTCGACGCGTTGTCGAAGTCGACCTGCGAGCCCTCGACGGCGGCGGCCATGATGGCCCGCGGGGCGGGCATCGGGGCGCCCTTGAGCTGCTTGCGCAGGTTCGCGGGGAACGCCGGCAGGTTCGCCGCGAACGACGGCGACGCGGGGGTGCCGCCGGGGATCTTGAAGCCCTTCTTGTCCCAGGGCTGCACGCCACCTTCGGGATTGGCCTTGATCCACGCCTTCGCGGCGGGGACGAGTTCGTCGATCGAGCCGACGACCTCGTCGATCAGGCCGAGTTCCTTGGCCTTGACCGGGTTGTACTTGTTGCCCTGCAGCAGCACCTGCATCAGCGCGGTCTGGATGCCGAGCATGCGCACGGTGCGGGTGACGCCGCCGCCGCCGGGCAGCAGGCCCAGGCTGGCCTCGGGCAGGCCGATCTGCACACCCTTGACGTCGGCCGCGATGCGGTGGTGGGTGGCCAGGGCGATCTCGAGACCGCCGCCGAGGGCCGCGCCGTTGATCGCGGCGACGACGGGCTTGCCGAGGGTTTCGAGCCGGCGCAGGTCCGCCTTGATGCCCTCGACCTCGTCGAAGATCCGCTGCGCGTCCTCGGGGCCGACCTTGATCATGTTCTTCAGGTCGCCGCCGGCGAAGAAGGTCTTCTTCGCGGAGGTGATCACGACACCGGTGATGTCGTCCTTCTCGGCGACCAGGCGGTCGACGGTGGCCTTCATCGACGCCTTGTAGAGCTCGTTCATGGTGTTCGCGCCCTGGTTCGGGTCGTCGAGGGTCAGCACCACGATGCCGTCGGCGTCGCGCTCCCAGCCGATCATGTTGTTCTCAGTCACTGTGAATTCCCCAGTCCCTTCCGAAGTTTCAGACACGCTCGATGATCGTGGCCACGCCCATGCCGCCACCGATGCAGAGGGTGACGAGGGCGCGGCGGGCACCGCGGCGCTCGAGCTCGTCGACCATCGTTCCCGTGATCATGGCGCCGGTGGCGCCGAGCGGGTGCCCCATCGCGATGGCGCCGCCGTTGACGTTGAGCTTCTCGTCCGGGATCTTCAGGTCCTTCTGGAACTTGAGCACGACCGACGCGAACGCCTCGTTGATCTCGAACAGGTCGATGTCGTCCACGGTCAGGCCGGCGGCGGCGAGGACCTTGTGCGCGGCCGGGGTGGGGCCGGTGAGCATGATCGTCGAGTCCGCACCCGAGGTGGCGGTGGCGACGATGCGGGCGCGCGGGGTCAGGCCCATGTCCTTGCCGGCCTGCTCGGAGCCGACGAGCACCAGCGCGGCGCCGTCGACGATGCCGGAGCTGTTGCCGCCGTGGTGGACGTGGTCGATCTTCTCGACGAAGTGGAACTTCTGCAGCGCGACGGCGTCGAAACCGCCCATCTCGCCGACCATCGCGAACGACGGCTGCAACCCGGCCAGGCCCGCGAGGGTGGTGTCGGGACGCATGTGTTCGTCGTGGTCGAGGACGGTCAGGCCGTTCTGGTCCTTGACCGGCACCACGGACTTGGCGAAGTACCCGCCGGACCACGCCGCCGCGGCCAGCTGCTGCGAACGCAGCGCGTACGCGTCGACGTCCTCGCGGCTGAAGCCTTCCATGGTGGCGATCAGGTCGGCGCTCACACCCTGCGGCACGAAGTAGGTGTCGTAGTTGGTGGCCGGGTCGAGGGCCCACGGGCCACCGTCCGAGCCCATCGGCACCCGCGACATCGACTCGACGCCACCGGCGACGACGAGCTCGTCCCAGCCGGAGCGGACCTTCTGCGCGGCCATGTTCACGGCCTCGAGGCCGGAGGCGCAGAAGCGGTTGATCTGCACGCCGCCCACGGTGTCGGGCATGCCCGCCGCGGTGACGGCGGTGCGGGCGATGTCGGCACCCTGGTCGCCCACCGGTCCGACGACGCCGAGGATCAGGTCCGAGATGCGGTTCTCGTCCAGGTCCGGGAACCGCACGCGCAGTTCGTCGATCAGGCCGGTGACCAGGGAGATCGGCTTGACCGAATGCAGCGACCCGGTCTTCTTGCCGCGGCCGCGCGGAGTTCGGATGGCTTCGTAGATGAATGCCTCGGAGGTCACAGTGCAGGGTTCCTTCCCGTGCTTTGCGGATGCGAGGGGCGGCGGCTCGTGACAGCCGTCACGCCCGACCTCGTTCACCCTAGGAGCCGGGGCGCCCCGGACTGAAGGACCGAACCGAGCGGAGTCCGTGACCGAACCGAGCGGACGTTCACGCCCCGAGACCGGCCTCGCGGGCCCGCACGATCGCGGTCGACCGGTCGGCCGCGCCGAGCTTGCCGAGCACGTTCGACACGTGGTTGCGCACCGTTTTCGGGCTCAGCACCAGCCGGCGGGCGATGGTCGCGTTGTCGTGCCCGCGCGCCATCAGGTCCAGCACCTCGCGTTCGCGATCGGTGAGTTCCGGGAACACCGCCGGCGCCAGGGTGCGGGAGGCGGCCATCGCCCCGATGGCCTTGGCGGCGACGGCGGCACCGACGATGACCTCGCCGTCCGCGACGGCGCGGATCGCCCGCTCGACACCCGACGGGTCGGCACCCTTGACGAGGTAGCCGCGCGCCCCGGCGCGCACCGAGGCGACGAGCGACTCCTCGTCCTCGTGCATCGTCACCACCAGCACCCGCAGCTCGGGGAACCGCCCGAGCAGCTGCCGGGTCGCCTCGATGCCCGAGCCGTCCCCGAGTTCGAGGTCCATGAGCACGACGTCGACGTCCGCGGTGATCGCCTCGAGCGCCTCGGCGACCGAACTGGCCTGGGCCACCACCTCGATGCCGTCGAGGGTGCCCAGCAGCGCGACGAGCCCGAGCCGGAACACCGGATGGTCGTCGACGACGGCGACGGCGATCGCCGCGGGGGCGTTCACGACGGCCCCCACGGGAGGTCCGCCGTGACGACGGTGCCGTGCGGCTGCGCCGCGGCGATCTCGACGGTGCCGCCGACGTCCTCGGCGCGTTCGCGCATGCTGTGCGTCCCCACGCCCCGTCGCGCGTTCCGGTCCAGCCCGCGGCCCGCGTCGCGTACCTCGAGGGTGAGCCGGTCCGCCGCCGCCCGCACGAGCACCCGGCACCCGTCGGCACCGCTGTGCCGACGCGCGTTGGTGACCGCCTCGGCGGCGATGCCGTACGCCGCGGCGACGACCGCCCCGCCCCGGCCCGGTGGCACATCGGCGTCCACGTCGACGCGGAATCCACTGCGCGAGTGGACCGCCGACATCTCCTCCAGCGCGGCGGCAAGACCCAGCTCGTCCAGGACGGGCGGCAGCAGCCCCCGGGAGAGTTCGCGCACGCCCTCGACCTGGTGGTCGAGTTCGCGCAGCAGCGAGTCGATCAGCGGAGCGGCGCCGGCGGAGTCGCTGTCGATGAGGTTGCGGGCGCCCTGCAGCCCGAGCCGGATACCGGCGAGGGACGGACCGAGCCCGTCGTGCAGTTCCCGGCGGATGGTGCGGCGCTCGGCGAGCCGGGCCTCGGTGAGCCGGTCGCGCGCCGCGTCGAGCTCCTCCGAGGACCGCAGCACCACGAGCCCGGCCTCCACCACGGAGGCGAGTTCGCCGAGCGCGCGGAAGCTGCGGGGCCCCAGCGTCTCACCGGGCGGGGCGGTCACCTCGAGCCGGCCGTCGCGCAGGACGACCTGCTCGGTGGGCCCGGTGGGGGTGCCCCATCGGGCGAGCGCCTCGTCGCCGCGGCGCACCGTCACCGACTCGAGGCGCAGCGCCACACCGACTCCGGCGGCGAGGTCCTCGAGCAGCCGCCGCGGCGTCTGCGCCCCCGCGAAGTGCCGGCCGAGCCGGCGCACCGCGCTCGCCGGGTCGTCGCCCTCGCCGTAGACGAGGGTGTGCACGCGCCGGGTCAGCCAGGCCCGCACCGGTTGCACGGCCAGGGCCACCGCGACCGCGGCGATGGCCTGGGCGACGACGGATCCGTCCGTCGGCAGGATCAGGGCGACGGTGGCGGTCACGGCGAGGTAGCCGGTGGCGAGTACCGCGACGAGGCTGCCGGCGACGGCGGCGCGGCCGACCGCGAGGTCGAGCCCCCACAGCCGTTGCCGCAGCACCACCACGAGGATCGCGACCGGGTAGAACGCCTGCGTGGCCAGGTGCAGCAGCGGCGTGAGCATCCACGGCAGGCCGGGCACCGCCAGCGGGATGTAGGACACCGCCATCAGGGCGGTGCCGAGCGCGAGCCAGCCCAGGCCGATGCGATCGGAGACCGGGCCGCACCGCCACCGGTAGGTGATGTCCGCAGCGGCGAGCAGGCCGAGCGTGACGACGGGCAGCACGAGCCAGCCGACGGCGGTGCCGGTGAAGGTACGGGCCCAGAAGAACCACGCAGTGACCACGGCACCGGCGAGCACGCCGAGGCGGGCGCGCCGGTCGAGCGGCGTGTCGCGGACCAGCCAGGGCACCACCAGGAACAACGCCAGGGTGCCGGGGATCCACGCGGTGCTCTGCAGCGGCGCGAGGACCCCGGCGAACGGCAGCCCGGGCCGCACCTCCGCGAGCTTCGTCCAGGCGTAGCTCAGGGCCGAGAGCCCGACGCCGATCGATGCGAGCGACAGCAGGATCGGCACCGGATGCACCCGGCGCGCCAGCACCACGCCGGCGACGGTGCCGTACACCGCGGCACCCACGGCGTCGACGAGGAAGAACAGCTGATCGGAGTCGAGGTCCGGGCGGGCGGTGGCGAAGACCACGAGGGCCGCGACGGCCAGGCCCCCCGAGAGCACGGCGACGACGGCGGCGGGCACCGGTGCGCCACCGGTGCCCGCCGCCGTCTCGGATGCGTCCGCAACAGCCATGATGCGGTGAGTATGCCCCGCGGCCGGATCCGTCGCGCGGCAGCCTATCGGCGCGCCCGGTCGGAGACGGCGAATCCGATGCCGGCGACGAGCACCCACACGGGACCGACGAAGCCGGCCATGTATTGCAGCGGGGAGATCCCGAGCAGCGCGGTCAGGCCGCCGAGCACCACGCTCGCCCAGCCCAGCCACCGCGGCGTCGCGCCGTGGCGCAGCGACGCGGCCGCCACCGCCAGGCCGCTGACCCCCGCGCCGACCCACAGCCACGGGATCGTGCCGACCCAGTGCGCGCCGACGACGGCGAACTCGGCGACCATCTGTCCCGGCTCGCCCAGCCCGAACAGCAGCTCGGTGTCCAGGCCGGCGCCGAGCAGTCCGGCGGTCGCCGTGAGCAGCAGACCGAACGCCGCGACCGACGGCAGCAGGCTGTCCTCGGGCAGGGCGATCCGCAGGCGGCGCTGCAGGCCGGCGGCGAAGATCAGCAGCAGCACCGTCGACACCATGAGCGACAGGTGCATCACCAGCAGTGGGGTTCGTTCGCCCGCGAACGCCTCGGCGATCGCGGGCGCGTTGCCGGCCGTGGATTCGTCGTAGGCGGCGCCCATACCCATGCTCGCCTGGATGGCGACGACCCCGGCGAGCCCGGCAACGGCCCCCGACCATGCCCAGGCGCTCGACGACGCGCGCCGTGCGGCCGTGCGTCCGTCCTCCGTCACGCTCACTGTGCTCATCGGTTCGGTGTCCCTCCCGTCGTACCGGCGCGCTCTGCGCCTGACGGAGAGGCTGCTGCGCCCGGCGTCCCGGTCGCCAGGGACACCCGTCCCGTCCCGGTGGGAATTCCTCCGGCGGGATGCCGGACCGGTCCTCGCGCGCGTCGGTGCTTGCCGCGCGCGTGAGGACGCGCGCGGCAAGCACCGTTCCGCGCGAGAGTGACCGCGCTGCAGGCGAATCAGTAGACCAGGACGGCGAACAGCGTGCTGAGCACGAGCCCCGCCATCACCGGCAGGAAGCACTTGCGGGCCAGGTCGAGGACGGGGACGCGGGCGAATCCGGCCACGGCGACGAGCGACGACCACGCGACGATCACCCCGCCGCCGGACCAGATGTTGCCCATCTGCCCGATCGCGGCGAGGGTCGACGGATCCATGCCGACCGCCGGGCCCAGCGCGCCGGACAGCGAACCGGTCAGCGGCAGACCGCTGAAGCCGGACCCGTCCAGCCCGGCCACCACGCCGATGAGCAGGATGCCGAACGACGTGACGAACGGGTTCTGCGGCAGGTGCGACTGTGCCGCGTTGACGAGATCGAACAGGATTCCCGGACCCGTCTCGCCGTCCGCGTAGCCGAGGATGGCACCGGAGAAGTCGGGGTTGCCGATGAGGAAGAAGCCGGCGATCGGCAGCACGACGCCCATCGCCTTGAAGGCGAACACCAGACCGTCGACGAGGTGCTCGGAGGTGGTCTCGAGGAAGCCGCCCCCGTCGTTGGACGCGGCGGCCGCGAACAGGATGAGCGCCGCGATTCCACCGACGATGGCCGCGGCGTCCCCACCCTGCAGGGGCGGCACCACCTGGGTGAACTTGCCCAGCAGCAGATACACGATGAAGGCGAGGTAGGCGAGCGGAACGAGCATCGCGAACGCCTTCGCGGTGCCCCTGCTCTCGGCGAGTTCGTAGCTGCCGGGGTCGCGCTCGGCGACGATCACGGCCGTCGCCGTGCTCGCGGCACCGTCGGGGCCACCGGCGGGGCCGCCGCCCACGGGCTCGGGCCGCACAGGCTGCCGGCTCGGGGCGGATCCGCCGCCGGCCGGGCCGTCGGCGCCGCGGTCGGCCTCGGCCTCCCACTCGACGAGCAGGTCCGGCGACGGCGCCCGCCACGTCCGGCGCTGCGCGACGAACGTGATCGCCAGCGCGGTCACGCCGACGACGAGCGACAGCACGAGCGACTTGTCCGCCACGGCGTCGACGTCGGCACCGGCCGCCGTGGCGGAGATGCCCGGTGCGACCTTGATGATGTAGTCCGACGACAGGGCCATGCCCTGGCCACAGATGGCGATGACCATGCCGACCGACAGCGGCGACAGGCCGGCCCGGATGGCGACGGGGATCAGCACGGCACCGACGAGCGGGACGGCCGGGGTGGGCCAGAAGAACAGGGAGATCACGTACGTCACGACGGCCAGCACGACGAAGCTGCTGGTGCCGGTACGCATGACCCTGCGGAACGGCGCGACCATCAGCCGGTCGGCGCCGAGTTGCCGCAGCGCGCCGAGCATCGCGGTCACCAGCGCGATGATCAGGAAGATGTTGAACAGCTCCTTCGCGGCCACGAGGCTGGCGTTGAAGATCGAGGACAGTCCGGTGACGATGCTGCCGGAGAACACGAAGGCGGTCAGGAACGTTCCGATGACTGCGGGAACCACGATGTTCTTCCGCAGGGCCATGGTGGCCAGGATGACGACGATGCCGGCCACGTAGACCCAGTGGGCGGCTGTGAGTTGTACGTCCAATTCGAGTCCTAAGTCAGGAGCAGAACAAGTGAGGGGCTGTGTTCGTGGAACTTTCCGCGCTCGTTCATGCCTGGTCAACGCAAACCTTGCACAGTGCCCCGAACTGTAGATGTGCAGTGTGTTCCTGTTTTGCGTTTCCGTGTCCTCCGGTAGCGCGATCGTGAACAATTGCTACGAACTTGTGTCTTCCGCTGTTTCCGCCGGGCGAACCCCGATTCCTTGGGCAGGGTGCACACTCCGGGCGCGTCCGCCTGTGCTGTTTACGAATTCGACGCCGATGCGGCGGTACCGGGCGCGGTGAGACAGTGAGGCCACGGCCCCCGCCGTATCGCTCGCGAGCCACAGGAGACAGATGACCACCCGTACTGCCGCGCCGACTCCGGCCCCGGCGCACGCCGATTCCGGAACCCCGCTCGCGCTGTCCGCCCTGCTGGCGGGAACCCTGGTCGGCACGATCAGCAACAACGTCGTGAATGTCCCGTTGGCGGAGATCCTGTCGGATTTCGGCACCTCGCTCGAGAGCGGGGTGCTCGTCGTCGCCGGTTTCCTGTTGACGTTCGCGGCGTCGATGCCGCTGGCCGGCTGGATCGGTGATCGCTTCGGCCGCCGGCGCGTGTACTGCGGCGCGCTCCTGGCGACGGCGGTGTGCTCGGCCGGCGCCGCGACGGCCCCCAACCTGGCGGTGCTCGTCGCGTGGCGCTCGCTGGGCGGTGTCGCCGCCGCCGCGTTCGCGCCCGCCGTGATGGGCCTGATCGCGTGGTTGTTCGGGCCCGAGCGGCGGGCGCGGGCCGTCGGGGCCTGGGCGGCGGTCAACGGTGCCGGTCAGGCCCTCGGACCGTCGATGGGCGGCCTGATCGCCGACCACTGGGGGTGGCGCTGGGTGTTCGTCCCGCTCGTGCCGGTGGCGCTGATCGGCTTCGCGGGGACCCTGCGCTGGATTCCCGCGTTCGAGGGCCGGCGCATGCGCCTCGACGGCCCGGGCGCGGCCGCGTTGACGCTCGGCGCGGCGGTGCTGGTGCTCGGGCTGACGCTGGTCCCGCAGCCCGGCGTGGCGCTGCCCGTCGCCCTCGCGCTGATCGGGGGCGCGGCCGTCGTGCTCGTGTGGTTCGTGCTGCACTGCCTGCGCACGCAGGTGCCGTTCGTCGACGTCCGCCTCGTGGCCGAACCGCGGTTCGCCCGCAGCGCGATCGCGGCGTTCGGTCAGATGTTCTGCCTCGGTGCGACCCTGCTCGCGGTGCCGCTGTACCTGACCGGCGCGGGGGTGTCCACAGCCCTGGCGGGGACGATCCTGTTCGCGCTGCCCGCCGTGATGGTCGTCCTGGCCCCGATCGTGGGCCGCACGGCCGACAGGCTGGGCGCCCGGAGGGTGCTGCGGGCGGGGCTGGCGGTGCTGATCGTCGCCCAGTCGGCCCTGGCCGCCGTCCTGGCGACCGCGGCGACGAACCACTGGGCGGTCGTCGCGGTGCTCGCGGTCACCGGGGTGGGCAGCGCGCTCGTACAGACCCCGGCCGCGGCCGGGTCGACGCGCTCGCCCGCCGGAGCCCAGGGCACCGGGCTGGGGTTGTTCAACCTGATCCGTTTCGGCGGATCGGCGGTTGGCGCCGCGTGGGTGGCCATCGCGGTGGACTCGTGGTCGTACCCCGTGCTGTTCGTCGTGTGCGCCGTCGTCGTCGCGGCGGGGCTGGCCGCGTCCTTCCTCGGCCGCGACCCCGAACTGGCAGGCGTGTGAACGTTGTTCAGCGGTAGTTGATCTCGCGGTCCACGGCGGTGTGGACCTGGTCCAGCAGCTCGAGGCGGATCGCGAGCCACGCCGTGAACTGGTTCTCCGGCAGGCGCACGTCCATCGACAGCGCACGGGAGATGCGATCGAGCTTGGACAGCATCGTGTTCCGGTGCACGTTGAGCTCCCGCGCCGCGGCGTTGACGTTGCCACCCGCGCTCAGGTACGCGACGAGCGTGTCGTGCAGGTCGGTTCCGGCGCGGATCGGGCCGAGCACGTCGCGGACCAGGCGGCGGCTGCGGTCGGTCTCGGCGACGAGTTCGAGCACGCCGTAGCCGCGCAGGTCGCGGTAGGAGACGGCGCCGGACAAGCCCAGCCGCTGCCCGATTCCCAGGGCGACCCGGGCCTGACGGTAGCTCTCCCGGATCTCGTCCGCGCCGACGGCGGGCGCGCCGTGCGCGACCGGCACCGGCCGGCCGCGCCGGTCCTCCAGGTCCAGGGCCATGGCCTCGGCATACTTCTCGATCTCCGCCTCGACGTCGCGCCGGTCGTGCGACCGGAGCGAACGGACGACGACGAGGACGTCCCCGATCACGGTGACGTAGGACCGCACCGCCGGGTGCGGCAGCACGCTCGCCGCGTACCGCGCGAGCCGCAGCAGGCTCCCCGAGCCCTCGACGCCCGCACCCCCGGCGTCCGGGGCGTGCCCGGCCGCGACGAACACCGCGAACGTCGAGGTCAGATCGATGTCGTGATACCCGGCCCGCGCCTGCATGTCGTGCTGGCTGGTGAAGCTGCCGTGCACGAGCGCCTGCACGAAGTCCCCGCGGGCGCGTTCCTCCGCTTCGTCGACACTGCGCTGCCGCAACATCTCCGAGCCGATGATCGCCGTCGCCTGTTCGGTGACGACCGCGTGCTGAGCCAGTTCGTGCGGGCCCGGGCCGGGACCGGCGGCAAGCACCGCGACCCAGCCCTCGAACCGCTTGCCCAGGCGGATGGGGCTGGCGGTGCACGTCCAGCGTCCCGAATCGCCGGACAGCTCCACCACCCGGGTGTCGTGGCCGTGTCCGGATCCACTCGTGGTCTCCGCGCCCTGCCGTTCGGCCAGCGCCCGCGGAAGCCGGTCGGAGACGAGGTCCGTGGTGGCGGAGTCCAGGCCGTGGACCGCGACGACGTGCCCGCGCGCGTCGAGCGCGACGGCGGGATGGTGCGCGAGGGCCGAGACCTCGCGGAGGAGCAGGGTCATGCCCGCGCCCCGGTGCAGCAGCCCCGCCAGGGTGGTGTGGACGTGCGACGAGTAGCGCATCACGTGCACCTCCTGCGTCAGGGCACGCTCGGCCAGGAGGCGGTTGAGCGCCGCGAAGCCGATCGGGAAGCTCAGCTCGAGGACGACGAGTCCCGCGGGCAGCGGCGACTCCGCGGTCGTCGCGGGCAGCGAGCCGTCCACGACGAGGGCGGCGGCGCCGCGCGCGGCCAACGCCGCGACGGCGTGTACGTTGCCGGCGAGCGCCTCCGGACGGGCGTACACGGCGACGGCATCGAGGTCGTCGAATCGGCCCATGACCTCGCTGAACGGCAGTGCCCAGGTGAGGGCGCGGTCGAGGGCGGTGTGCCCGGACGCGATCCGCGCCCCGGTCATCAGCGACTCGTCGAGCAGACCCCGGACGGTCAGGCGCGGGCTCGGTTCCATGTCGACCTGCTTTCTGCGAGCGGGGCGCCGGCGCGAGGGACGACGTGCACCTTTTTCATCAAGTACCAGAGTCGAAGGTCCGCAGGCGATGTGCAACTTGTACACGAATTGTGTCGGGTACGGGTGATTCTGACCGTCCCTCCGTGGCCGCATCCCTGTTAGAAATAGCCCACTGGCGAAAACGCATCCACCGGCCGGACCCTCGCTTCCCGCTCCGCCAGGCCGGTACTCCCGCAGACCGAAAGTGGAGACCCATGCATCGAATTCATCGCATCACCCTCGACGACGCGCTCCCCCTCCTCGCCGCCGGCCGCGCGAAGGCGGAGGAGATCGGCGTCAAGCAGACCCTGTGCGTCTGCGACGAGAGCGCCAACGTCATCGCCCTGCACCGCCTCCCCGGTGCACGGCTGACGGGTGTCGAGATCGCGATGGCCAAGGCGTTCACCGCGGCGGGCCACGAACGCGCCACGCACCTGTTCAACGAACCGCCCAACGGGCCGGCCCTGCCCGGCAACGAGGCCTTCGGCATCAGCCACATGCTGCCGGGCAAGTTCGCGATCTTCGTCGGCGGCTTCCCGCTGGTGTTCGACGGCCAGATCGTCGGCGCCGTCGGCATCAGCGGCGGAAACGGCGAGCAGGACAAGGCCGTCGGCGCGGCGATGCTCGCGGAGTTCGAGGCGATCACCGCGTCGGTGGCGCACTGACTGTGCACTTCGACCCCCGCCGGCGCCGCATTCCGGTCAGTGTGGCCGTGGCCGCACCCCGACGCCGGCACTAGTTTCGAAACCGACCGGAACAGGCTTTCACTCAGCCGATTTCGATCGTTCTCCGCAACGTCGCGGATCAACCCCAGCCCGACCGCACGACACAGCGTGAAAGGGAAACCACCATGACCGAACTGCTCGGACGCGACGAGTTCCGCGCCGCACTCGAGAACGCGATCAAGGGCCGCGAGGCCAAGGACGCCTCGTTCAGCAAGGCCTGGGCCGAGGGCAAGCTCGAGAAGCACCACTTCGCCCGGTGGGCCGAGAACCACTACCACTACGTGGGCCCGTTCGCGGACTACCTCGCGAACATCTACTCCAACACGCCCGACACGTTCACCGACGCCAAGGACTTCACCCTGCAGAACATGTACGAGGAGGAGCTGGCCGACATCCGGCACACCGACCTGCTCATCAAGTTCGCCGAGGCGTGCGGCACCACCCGCGAGCGCGTCGAGGATCCGAACAACATGAACGCCGTCACCCGCGGCCTGCAGGCGTGGTGCTACGCGGTCTCGCAGCGCGAGCACTTCGTGGTCGCCACCGCGGCCTTGGTCGTCGGTCTCGAGTCGCAGGTGCCGAGCATCTACAAGAAGCAGATCGTGCCGCTGCGCGAGGTGTACGGGTTCACCGAGGACGAGATCGAGTTCTTCGACCTGCACATCACCTCGGATGTCGTCCACGGCGAACGCGGGTACCAGATCGTGCTGGACTGCGCCGACACCCCGCAGTTGCAGCAGCGCTGCCTGCAGCTCGTGCGCTGGGGCGCGGAGATGCGTTTCTCGTACACCAAGGGCCTGTACGACACGTACGTCGCTCCCGACCTCGAGCTGGCTCCGGCCTGACCGACGTGACCGGACCGCGGGAGGGTCCACCGCTCGGCCCTCCCGCACCGGTCCCGGCGGCCATCCCCGATCGAAGGAGAATCATGTCCACCGACGCCGCCTCGGCCCCGCCCGGGTCGACCCGCGACAGGGTCGCCGTCGCCACCGTCAAGGAGCTGACCCGCCGGCGCAAGCTGCGCGTCGAGGTCGACGGCGTCGGCATCGCGTTGTTCCACGCGAACGACCGGGTGTACGCGTTCGCCGACCTGTGCATCCACCAGGACCGCTCGCTCGCCAAGGGCACCCTGTTGCACGGGCGGGTCATCTGCCCCGGCCACCAGTGGCGGTTCGACCTCGAAACCGGCTACGAGGAGGACCAAGATCTCTGCCAGCCGACCTATCCCGTGACCGTCGAGGGCGACACCGTCTATCTCGATCCGGCCCCGCGCCGAGTCGTTCCCGGCTCGCAAGAGGAGAGTTCGTCATGACCGTACGCACCGTTGTCACCGTCGGCGCCGGCCAGGTCGCCGCGGTCGCCGCACGCACGTTGCGCCGCCGCGGATTCGACGGCCGCATCGTCCTGCTCGGCGACGAACCGCACGCGCCCTACCAGCGGCCGCCACTGTCGAAGGAGTTCCTCGCCGGCCGGGAACCCGTCGCCTCCCTTTCCCTGCTCACACCGAAGTGGCTGGCCGACAACGATATCGACATCCGGACCGGTGTCACGGTACGGCGCGTCGACACCGCCTCGCGCAGCCTGGAATTCGACGGTGGGTCCGTCGCCGCCGACGCGGTGATCCTCGCGACCGGGGGACGCCCGCGCACGATCCCCACCTCCGGGACGCGCCCCGATCTCGTGCACTACCTGCGGACGCTCGACGACGCCGTCGCCCTCGCCCCGCGGCTGACCCCCGGTGCGCGCCTGGTCGTCGTCGGCGGCGGATTCGTCGGCCTCGAGATCGCCGCAACGGCACGCGATCTCGGTGTCGACGTGGTCGTCCTCGAATACGCCGACGCCCTGCTGGGTTCCGTCCTGGGCGCCACGGTCGGCGGGTTCTGCGCCGACCTGCACCGCCGCAACGGCGTCGATCTGCGCACCGGCGTCGGCGTGGACTCCGTCGCGACCTCCGAGGCCGGGGTGCGGGTCCGCACCACGACCGGCGACACGATCGAGGCCGACGTGGTCGTGGTCGGCATCGGCATCACGCCGAACGTCGACGTGGCCGCCGCGAGCGGACTCCACACCGACAACGGCATCGTCGTCGACGCCGTGGGCCGCACCGCCGTACCCGGAATCCACGCCGCCGGCGACGTCGCGAACCGCTTCTCCGACCGCGCCGGCCGCCGAGTCCGGGTGGAGCACTTCGACAACGCCAACCGGCAGGCCGCGGTCGTCGCGGACACGATCGTCGGTCGCACCTCGCTCGCCGACGACGCCCACTGGTTCTGGTCGGACCAGTACGACACGAACATCCAGTTCACCGGAACACCTTCCGGGACGACGGAACTCGTCGTGCGCGGCGACGCCCGCTCGGGTGAGTTCACCGTCTTCTATCTCGCCGGCGACGTGCTCACCGCGGCGTTCGCCATGGACCGCGGCGAGGACATCATGGCCGCCCGCGAACTCGTCGGCCGGACGGTCGGCGCGCACCAGCTCGCCGACGCGGACGTGGACCTGTGGGAACTGGGCGAACAGGTGGTGAGCTGAGGTGGCCGTGACAGGACTGAACTTCATCGACGGTGCGTGGGTGCCGGCCGTCTCCGGCGCCACCTTCGAACGACGCAACCCCGCCGATTCCACCGACCTGATCGGAACGTTCCCCGATTCCGACGCCACCGACGTGCGCATCGCCGTCGACGCACTCGACAAGGCGGCCCCCGAATGGGCCGCCACCCCACCGGAGCGCCGGGCCGCCGTCCTGGAGGCCGCCGCCCGGCACCTCGAGGAGCGACGGGAATCGCTCGTCGGGGAACTGGTCCGCGAGGAGGGCAAGACGCGCGCCGAGGCCACCGTCGAGGTGAGCCGCACCCCCATGAACCTGCGCTTCTACGCGGGCGAGGCGCTGCGCGCGACCGGCGCGACGTACCCGGCCGCCGGCCGCACCATGATCTACACCGTCCGCGAACCCATCGGCATCGTCGGGGCCATCACCCCCTGGAACTTTCCGCTGAACATCCCGTCCCGCAAGCTCGGGCCGGCGCTCGCCGCGGGAGATCCGGTGCTGTTCAAGCCGTCCGAGATCACCCCGCTCATGGGGCAGCGGCTGGTCGAGGCGCTGCTCGCCGGCGGACTGCCCCCGGCGGCGATCGCGCTGGTGCAGGGCGGCGGGCGGGCCGGGGCCGCGGTGGTCGCCGACGAACGCGTCGCGGCCGTCACCTTCACCGGATCGACGGAGGTGGGCCGGGCCATCCATCGTGGCGTCGGCCCGGACCGGCGGGTACAGCTCGAGATGGGCGGCAAGAACCCCGTCGTCGTCCTCGCCGACGCCGACCTCGACGCCGCCGCCGCGTTGATCGTCAAGGGCGCTTTCGGGCTCTCCGGACAGGCCTGCACCGGCACCAGCCGGGTCGTCGCGATCGACGACATCCACGACGCCCTGCTCGAGCGGGTCGTCGCCCGCGCCGAGGCCCTCACCGTCGGACCGGGCCTGCGGGCGGGGGCGTCGATGGGTCCGCTCGCCAGCCGCGGCCAGCTGGACAAGTTCCTCGAGTACGTCGCCGTCGGGCAGGACGAAGGGGCCCGTCTGGTGTGCGGCGGAACCCGCTGCGACGACAACGGTTTCGGAGACGGGTTCTTCGTGCGCCCGACGGTGTTCGCCGACACCGCGCCGGGCATGCGCATCCTGACCGAGGAGATCTTCGGTCCGGTGCTGGCGTTCCAGCGGGCGTCGTCGTTCGACGAGGCCGTCACGTTGGCCAACGACACGGCGTTCGGCCTGAGCGCGGCGATCGTCACGCGCGATCTCGACCGGGTCGGGCAGTTCGTCGCCCGTTCCCGCACCGGCCTGGTCAAGGTGAACCAGCCGACGAACGGCATGGCGATGAACGCTCCGTTCGGTGGGTACAAGGCGTCGAGCACCCAGACGTTCAAGGAACAGGCCGGGCCGACGCTGATGCAGTTCTACCAATCCGAGAAGACCGTCTACATCGACCCCGTCGCCTGACCGCCCGCGGTCGGAGCAGATCCCAATGCCTGGAGGATGACCATGGAGTTCAAGAGAGTGGCCCGTTCCGGGCAGGTGCCGGAGGGCATCGTCCGCCGCTTCTACGCCGGCGACTACGAGTTCGCGATCTCGCGGCTGGACGGGAAGGCCTACGCGACATCCAACTACTGCTCACACCTGGACTGCCTGCTCTCGTCCGGCAAGCTCGTGCAGGATGGAATCGGATGCTCTTGCCACGGAAGCGCTTTCGATCTCGCAACCGGTGAACCCATCTGCCCTCCCGCCACGGAGCCGATCAGGACCTATCCCGTCGAGGAGCGCGGCGGCGAGATCTTCGTCGGCATCGATCCCGCCGAGCCGCCGGAGGGCCCGCGCCGGCGCCGGCTCCGGCAGGCATGACAGCGCGGCGGGTCCGTCCGGCGACGTTGTCGACCGGCGGCATGGTGTCCTCGAGCCACCCGCTGGCCGGCCAGGCCGGGGCGCGGGTGCTCGCCGACGGCGGCAACGCGGTCGACGCCGCGCTGGCGATGGCCGCGACCACGTGGCTGACCCTGCCCGGCCAGTGTGGCCTCGGCGGGGACGCATTCGCCGTGGTGCGGGAACCGGACGGCACAGTCTGGACGGTCGGGGGGAGCGGTTACGGCCCCGACGGCGGCACACCGGACTTCTACCGGGACCGCGGGCTGGCCGCGATCCCGCTGGACGGCGCCCTCGCGGTGGCCGTGCCGGGCGCTCCGGCCGCGCTCGCGGCGCTGCACCGGCGCGGCGCCACCCGCAGCCTTGCCGAGCTGTGGGAACCGGCCGCGCGCCTCGCCGAGCACGGGTTGCCCTGCTCGGCCAAGACCCGCGACGACGTGCGGTCGGCGCTGGACGCCGTCCGCACCGATCCCGGGCTGGCCTCCGTGTACGTCGACGGCGGTCTCGTACCGCTCGTCGGTGACCGGCTGCCGCAACCCGACCTGGCGCGCACCATCCGTGAACTCGCGCACGACCCGGCGTCGTTCTACACCGGGTCGCTCGCCGAGCGGTGCGTCGCCGCGCTGCGCGACGCGGGCGCCCCGTTCTCGGGAGACGAATGGGTCGCAACCGGGACGGTGACGCCGGAGCAGGCGCTGTCCGGCCGGTACGCCGGCGCGGTGATCCATCAGACCCCACTGCCGACCCCCGGGTGGATGGTGTTGCACCAGGCGGCGCTGTGCGAGGGCGTCGTCGGGTTCTCCCCGCTCCTGAGCGCGGCGGCGATCGACCGCATGGCCCGGGCCGCGCGGACGGCGTTCGAGGACCGGCTGCGCTGGTGCGGCGCCGACAACGACGGTGCCGCGCGCATCCTCGATCCCGGCCACATTCGCGCCGGCCGCGACCGGCTGTCGGCGACCGCGCCCGCCGGAGCGTTCACGGTGGCCGGCGGAGACACCACCTCGCTGGTGACGGTCGACCGGGACGGACGCGCGGTGAGCTTCATCCATTCGCTGGCGTTCACCTTCGGGGCCAAGTTCACCGTGCCCGGCACGGGGATCGTCCTGAACAACCGGCTGGGGCGGGGCGCGTATCTGATCGACGGGCATCCGAACGAGGTGCGGCCCCGCCGCAAGCCGCTGCACACCCTCAATGCCTGGATCGTCACGGACGCGGCGGGAGCGCTGCTCCACGTCGGCAACACCCCCGGCGGGGACGGGCAGGTGCAATGGAACATGCAGCTGCTCTCGCACCTCCTCGACCACGGGCTCGATCCGCAGGAGGCGGTGTCGGCGCCCCGGTTCACGGTGTTCCCCGGCTCCGACGCGAACGTGCTCGGCGACCCCGCCGAGCTGCGCATCGAGGCCGACGTCCCGCCCGAGGTCCGCACCGCCCTGTCCGAGATGGGGCACGACGTGCGCACCCTCGAACCGCTCGGCGCCGAGGGCAGCGCCCAGATCATCTCTCTCGATCCCCGCGGCGTGCTCAGCGGCGGCAGCGATCCCCGTCAGGAAGGAGTGGCTCTCGGTGTCGAATGAACAGGCGATCGGCCGGGCAGCGCTCGGCGCGCAGCCGCCGCGGCCGCGCGGCCGCTACGTACCCGCGGTGCTGTCCGGCTCGACCGTCCACACGGCGGGGATGACCCCGCGCCGTGACGGCCGGCTGACCGTCACCGGCCGCGTCGGCGGCGAAGTGGACCCGGCCGTCGCCCGGGAGGCGGCGGGCCTCGCGGCCGGCAACGCCCTGGCCGCGGTCCGGTCGGTGCTGCCGCCGGGTGCGATGTTCCGGTGCGTCGAGATGGTGGTGTACATCGCGTGTGCCGACGGCTTCACCGAGCTCTCGGCGGTCGCCGACGGCGCATCGGAGGTCGTCGAACGCGCGCTGGGCCCGGCGTCACTGCCCGCCCGCAGCGCGATCGGGGTCTATCTGCTTCCCGGCAACGCGCCGGTCGAGGTGGCCCTCACCGCGCACGTCGGGGACGGACCCGGCGCGCACTGACGACCGCGGATCAGACCAGGGCCGGCCCGATCACGGCCAGCGCGACGAGCGCGATCAGCGCGGACAGGCCCGCTATGGTCGCGCCTCCGACCGGCGACTCGACGTCTCCGAACAACGGTTCGTCCTCGTCCCAACACCACCGCGGCATCACTCCATGGAAGCGGTTCGCCCCCGCATGCGCAACGGGGCGAGACCGATTCGGTCGAATTGCGGGAAGTTCCACGAAGTTTGCCGGGATCAGGCCGGACGAACCGGGGCGACGATGTCCGCCGCGAGGGTGAGCAGCATGAAGGCCCCGCCGACGACGACGAACGCGTACGTCACCGGCAGCAGCTTCACGAAGTCGACCGGCGCTCCGCCGGGCCGGCCCAGCCGGGCGCGCACCCGGTTCCGCAGACCCTCGTAGATCGCCACGGCCATGTGCCCGCCGTCGAGAGGGAGCAGCGGCAGCAGATTGAACAGGCCGACGAAGAGGTTCAGGCTCACCAGCAGCAGCACGAACGACTCCCAGGCGCCCCGCTCGACGGCCCGGCCCCCGAGCGATCCGGCCCCCACCACGCTGATCGGGGTGTCCGCGTCGCGTTCGCCGCCGGTCACCGACCGCCACAGCGACGCCGCCTTCGTCGGCATGTCCACCACCGTGCGCGCCGTGAGCGCGGCGAGGTCGCCGGTGAATGCGAGGGCGGCGGGCACCGCGGTCACCACGTCGTACCGCACGGGACCGGCGGGCGGGCGCGCGGATACTCCGATCGCACCGACGGCCGTCGAGCGCTCGTCCCCCGTCCGAGGGTCGACCACCCATCGCTGCACCTGCTCGGTCGCGACGGGCAGCACCAGCCGGCGGCCGTGCCGTTCGATCGTCAGTTCGTCGACTCCTGCGCTGTCCCAGATCTTTCCGACCAGGTCGCCGAACCGGGTGACGCCCTCGCCGTCGACGGCGAGGATCGCGTCGCCGGGGAGTATCCCCGCGGCCCCGGCCGGTCCCGGGCCGTCGCACGCGGCGAGGCCGTATCCCGGGCCGGGCCGCTGCGACGACGGGACGCATCCGACGGACTCGACGACCACCTTCGGATGCAGCTCCGGCAGCCCCCACCCGACGGCGAGCACGAGGACGAGGACCCCGGCGAGCAGGAAGTTCATGCCGATGCCGCCGGACATCACGACCAGCCGCTTCCAGGTCTTCTGCCGATACAGGGCGCGGTCGTACTCGTCGGGGGTCAGTTCGTCGAGCGCGGTCGTGCCGGCGATCTCGCAGAACCCGCCCACCGGGATCAGTCCCAGCCCGTAGTCGGTCTCACCGCGCCGGACGGAGAAGAGCATCGGGCCACGCCCGAGGGAGAAGCGGCGCACCTTCATCCCGAGACGCCGCGCCGCCCACAGGTGGCCCGCCTCGTGCAGGGCGACGGACACCGCGACCCCCAGCGCGAAGAGCACGACGCCCAGCGCGAACGTCACGGGTGATACGTCGCGTGCTCGCGGATGTACCCGGTGACGTTGCCCTCCGGGTCGCAGATCATGTCGCCCTCGAGGCACTCGGTGGTGACCGGGATGTGCCGCAACTCGCCCGCCGGCTGGGGCAGCGTGATGCCGGGGACGAGCGGGCCGGCGTACTGCGCGGGCCGGCCCTGCGCCGGGTCGGCGATCAGGTGCACCCGCACCCGGTCCTGCAGGTCGGTGCCGTCGTCGTGCACGGGCGCCGCCGCGTCGATCTCCATCGCGACCCTGCGCACGACGATCGCTCCCTGCGAGTAGCCGTACAGCTCGTAGCGCGTGCGCGGCCCGCAGGCGGCCTCGGTCCGGCCGATCTCCGCCCAGAGATTCTGCACGCCGATCTGCACCGACTGGTCCATGAACGTGTCCCAGCCGAACACCCCGGCGACCATGCCCGCCGGATACCGCACGTGCCGCACCGCGAAGTCGGGGCTGTTGCGGTACTGATCTGTGTAGGAGTTGAGCGGGCTCTCGGGATCGATCGAATCCGGCGTTTCGGGGCCCTTCGTGCCGTCGACGGCGAGCACCACGGTCGGCGCACAGTACGAGGCCGGGGACGGGTCGGCATGGGCGATCGAGACGGCACCGAGCATCGAGCCGATGGTCAGCGCGCCGACGATCGCGACCCGGACAGCGGAAAGGATCATCGAAACCGTCCTTCAGCCATGGGATCCACCCCAACGATTCCCGACCGCGTTCATAAGTAAGCACAGTGATCGTGAAGTCCGCAAATCGAACACGCGGATGCGGTGCAACTCGGGGGGCCTAGCGGACGACATCGGCCAGATCCACGAAACCGTAACCCCGCGTCCGCAGACCGTCGATGATCGCCGGCAGCGCATCGGCGTCCAGGGTCGTGCCGTCGTCGGGGTTCGCGCCCACGTGCATCAGAACGATCTGGCCGGGCGCGGCCGCGGCGAGGACCCGCTCGGTCACCGCCGCGGCGTCGAGACCACCGCTCGTGCCTTTCCAGGCGAGCGAATCCACGGTCCAGCGCACGGGCACGTAGCCGGCACCGTTGACGACGCGGATGTCGGCGTCGGTGCGAGCACCGAAGGGAAACCGGAACAACGGCACGGCCGGGCGACCCGTCAGTGCCGTGATCGCGTTCTCGGCCGCCGCGAGGTCGGCCCTGATCTGCTCGTCGGTCAGATCCGGATAGGAGGGGTGGGTGTTGCTGTGGTTTCCCACCGCGTGCCCGGCGGCGGCGACGGCGCGGACCCGGTCCGGATACGTCCGCGCGAAATCACCGGTGACGAAGAACGTCGCCGGGACGGCGTAGCGGGCGAGCGTGGCGAGAATGCGGGAGACCGCGGTGTCGGAGGCTCCACCGTCGAAGGTCAACGCCACCACCTTCTCCTCGGTGGGAATCCGTTCGAGGTCGATGCCGCGCAGGGCGGCAGGTACACCGGCCGGAGGCACCGGCGTCGGCTCCGGACCGGACGGCGGAACGGGGACGGTCGCGGAGGGCCCCGGAGCCGGGGACGGGGGCCCGGGCGGCGTGGTCGCCGGTTCCGACGTCGGACTGCTCGTCGCGGTGGCTTCGGGCGGCTCGTCGGGCGGGCCGGAACCACAGGCCGTCACGACCAGGATCGACGCCGCGACGACGAGCGATCCGCGCCGGAACCGGATGTTCATGTGGACAGTGTGCCGCTCCACCTCGGCCGCGCCGCTGCGGTCGCCGGGTCCATCCCCCGCCGGGTGCGGTGGAACACGACGCTCACGGCAAGGAGGACCTCCGCGGCCGCGACCGCCAGCGCGGCCGCCATGAGAGGGGGAATCGAGGCGCCCGCCGCTGCACCGGCGACCGGAGGCACAGCGTGCCCGTGGTGGCCGCCCGCGGCCCGGCCCGGGCTCATGGTGGTCAGGTGCACCATGATCATCGCGACGTTCATGACGGTGACCAGGATCCAGTCCCGCTGGTCTCCGCGCATCCACAGGTGACGGGCGCAGTAGAGGCATCCGGCGACCATGACGAGGGTCAGGGCCGCCGACCCGGGCGACGGGGTGTGCTCCGCGAGCGAGCCGGCGTGCAGGACGGCCGCCGACACGGCGAGGGCGGCGGCCGCCCGGCCGCACCACGTGGTGGTGGTGCGGCGGGCGGCTTCCGGAACCGTGGTGGACATGCCCGTCAGTCCGTGCAGCAGTGCTTCGACGTGCCGGCCGGAACGTCGAGGGCCGGGTTCCGGTCGAAGAACCCGACCGGCTTCAGCGTGAACCCGGCGTAGTCGACGGGCATCACGGGCCAGTCCTCCGGGCGCGGGAAGTGGGTGAGCCCGAAGGTGTGCCACAGCACCAGGTCCTCGCCCTCGATGTTCCGGTTGCCGGCGACGAATGTCGGCAGTCCCGCCTGTCCCGGATGCTGGTTGACGAAGTCACCGGCCGGATAACGCTGCGCCGGGTCGTACCGCGTGACCCACAGATGCTTGGTGGCGAACGCGGCGCGGGCGGCGATGGAACTCGACGGATCCGCCAGCAGCACGGGCTGACCTTCCGGGTGCAGTGCGTATCCGACGTTCCGCCCGAGCCGGTTCTGCTTGGTCGGGTTGGTGATGTGCCAGACCCTCGCCTTGGTATTGTCGGCCAGCCTCTGCCCGTCGGCCTCCGTGGTGAGGGTGGTCTTGCGGCAGCGGAACGCGTTACCCCACGGGTTGTCCGGTCCCATCGGTTCGGGCACGGCGTCGACCTCCTCGACCGTGTTGACGTTGCCGTCGACCGCCATGTCCAGGCGGGCGGAGAAGAGGTGCTGGTGGAACGGCGCACCGAGCCCGGGCGCCATCTCGGTGGCGAACCCGTCCTCGCCGCGGTAGGCGGAGGTGAAGACGATGCCGGTGGCCTTGGCTTCGAGTTCGATGGTGCCGTCCAGGTAGAGGTACCAGTAGAAGCCGTAGTCGTAGTTGCCGATGGTGAGGAAGAAGGAGATCACGAGCCGGCGCGACCGACGGGTCTCGGTCATGCCGTTGAACATGTCCGTATGCTTCCAGAGGACGCCGTAGTCCTCCTCGTGGAGGCAGATCGCGTTCTTCATCACCCGCGGGTCGCCCTTCTCGTCGGCGATGGTGACGTCGAAGTACCGGATCTCGCCGAGGCAGTCGCACCCGAGTTCCAGCGAGTTGGTGTAGCGGCCGAACAGGTATTCGCCCTGGTCGAAGTAGTTCTGCCAGTACCGCACCGGCGACGGGTCGGCGTAGGGCACGACCATCTCGGCGATGGATGCGCGGTAGATCACCGGCCGCTGCACGCCGTCGTCGGAGAACGACAACTGGTGCAGGGTCAGGCCCTCGCGTACGTCGAACCCGAACCGGAACGTCCAGTCCGCCCAGGTGATCCGATTGCCCTCGACCGAGAAGCTGGGCCCCTCGGGTTGGGTGATCTCGATCGGCTTGAGGTCGGTGCGGGCCGGCCTCGCATGCGGAGCGGCGTCCCATTCGCCGCGTTCGGCCGGCACGGGAAGGGTGATCTCGTCGACGACCTTCACCACGCGCTGCTCGGTGAGGTCGACGTAGGCGACCACCCCGTCGATCGGATGTGCCCAGGGCAGGTCGGCCTCGTCCTCCTGGTGGAACGCGAGCACGCGGACGATCCGGTGCCCCACCTCGTCCTCGTGCCCGAACACCCCGGCCGACAGCGGAACCGCGCGCACCTTCTCCGGATCGATGCCGCGCGCAGCCATCGCCGCAATCCAGTCGAAGCTGGACAGGAGGAACGATTCGATGTCCTCGAACTCCTCGTCGAGGATCGGGACATGCCCCTCGGTGGCGGCGTCGACGGCGACGGTGCTGAGGATCCTGCGTTCGGTGACGGACATGACGTGATCGGAGCCCGCCCCGGTCGCACGGTCGAGGAGAAGGACGCGGGCACGGCGCTCGATGTGCTCCCCCGGCCTGAACGCCAGGACCGTCGACTTGTGCGGTTCCTCGAGCCCGACGTAGACGAACCGGACGTGCTCGGTTACCAGCCCCGCCGCCGATACCGTTTCCTTGACGGCGGTGATCTCGTCGGCGGTCAGAGGGGTGAGCGGGTGGTCCGGTGCGGGCGTCGATGCCGCTTCGGTGAACTTCGTGGTGGCAGTGCTCATCGGGCGATCTCCTTGTCGATCTCGGTTTCGGTCGTGGCGGCGGGCGCGACGCCGCCGGAATGGTGGTGATGTCGTGCAGCGTCGGGGCGGAGAACGGCCACGGCCGTTCCGCCCGCGAACGCCCCGGCGAGAAGCACGCCGACGACGGCGGCGAGGGTGCCGGATCCGCCCACGAGCAGCGGCAGGTTCGCGATCGTCATCGCGAGCAGAGCGCTCAGCCCCGCCAGACCCAGCGCCGGCGCGATCAGCGTGGGCCACGGCCGGGTGTCGGCCCGGGATCGCCGGAAGAAGACGAGGACGGCGATCGACGTCAGCGCCATCAGGGCGAGCACGCCGACGGACGCGACACCGGCGAACCAGGCGAAGACCTCGGTGACGGGATCGAGTCCGCCGACGGCCGAGGCCACGACGAGAACCAGGGCCGAGACCGTCTGCACGACCGAGGCCACGTAGGGCGAGGCATGGCGTACGTGCGAGCGGCCGCATCGCGCCGGCAGTGCCGCGCTGTTGCCGAGCGAGAAGATGTAGCGCGAGAGCACGTTGTGGAAGGACAGCAGCGCCGCGAAGAGACTGGTGACGAGGAGCACCTGCACGACATCCCCCGCCGCCGCTCCCACGTAGCGGGTCGCGGTCTCGATGATCATGCCCTCCGGGTTCTCGGTGGCCAGGACGACGGCGCCCTCGTCGCCCCACGCGCTGACCAGCGCCCAGCTCGACAGCGCATAGAAGCCACCGATGACCACCAGGGCGAGATAGGTGGCCCGCGGAATGGTCCGGGCCGGATCGCGCACCTCGTCGCGGAAGACCGCGGTCGCCTCGAAGCCGATGTAGCCGGCGACAGCGAAGATCAGGGCGATTCCCGGTGCGCCCGAGAAGAACTCGGAGGGGCGTAGCGCGGCGGTGGAAAGACCCTCCGCTCCGCCGCGGGCGATCACCGCTGCATCGATCACCAGTACGATGCCGACCTCGCAGAGCAGCAGGACCCCGAGGACCTTTCCGGACAGGTCGATGTGGCGGTAGCCGAGAATCGCGACCGCCGCCAGAACGATCAGAGCCCAGAGATACCAGGGCAACTCGGGACCGCCGTGCGAGGTCACGAAGTCGCCGAGGGCCGCGCCGAGGTATCCGTAGACGGCACCCTGGACCGCGGTGTAGGACAGCAGCGCCAGGAAGGCGGAACCCAGTCCGACGTGCCGGCCGAGTCCGTGGGTGACGAAGGTGTAGAACGCCCCCGCCCCGGGCACGTGCTTCGCCATCGCGGTGAAGCCGACGGCGAAGAAGAGCAGGACCACCGTGCAGACGATGTACGAGGCGGGGTACGCGGCCCCGTTTCCGGCGGAGATACCGAGTGGGACCGTGCCGGCGATCACGGTCAGCGGGGCCGCGGCCGCGACCACCATGAAGACGACGGCGCCGGGGCCGAGGCTTCCGGACAACCGGTGGGTGGGGGGTTCGTGTGCGCGAGCGTTGAGGGTCATCGGTGCTTCGACTTTCGGGAGAGGGAGTGCGCCGGCGATGTCGGTGCCGACCGCCGGAAGAAGCGTGCGCCCGGACGTTGTCGGTGCGGTCACCGCGGCGTCACGGTTCGTCGACGGCAAACGAGAAGGGCGGGGGGCCGGGTTCTCGTTCGGCCCGGCAGGGGTACGGACGGCGGTGCCCACACAGTGCCGGGCACCGCCCCGACCGGTCACAGTGCGATGTTGACCGACTTGGTCTGGGTGTACTCCGCCAGGGCCCCCTCACCGAGTTCCCGCCCCCAGCCCGACTGCTTGTATCCCCCGAAGGGCAGTGCGGTGTCGAACGCGTTGTGGCAGTTGATCCAGACCGTGCCCGCCTTGATCTCGGCGGCGACCTCGTGGGCCCGGGAGACGTCCCGCGTCCAGACGCTCGCCGCGAGCCCGTAGGGGGTGTCGTTGGCGGCGGCACGAACTCCCTCCTCCCGGTTGAAGGGCACCGCGACGGCGACCGGGCCGAAGATCTCCTCCCGGTACACACCGAAGTCGCTGCGCACGTCGACGAGGAGCGTCGGCTCGACGTAGAAGCCACTGTCGCCGTGGCGCTTTCCTCCGGTCAGGGCACGAGCCCCGTCCTCGAGGCCGGCGCGGAGGTAACCGGTCACCTTGCCGAGTTGCTCCTCGGAGATCAGCGGACCGATATCGCTGGCGGGATCGAGTCCTGGACCGATCTTCTGCGACCGGGCGAATTCCGCTACGCCCTGGGTGAATTCGTCGAAGATGCGATCCTCCACCAGCAACCGCGTCCCGGCGGTGCACGCCTGGCCGTGGTTGAACAGGAATCCGCCGGCGACACCGGGGATCGCGGCCTCGAGGTCGGCGTCCGCGAAGACGACCTGGGGGCTCTTGCCGCCGAGTTCGAGCGAGACCTTCTTCAGGTTCCCGGCGGCGGCGCCCACGATCTTCTTGCCGACCTCGGTCGAGCCGGTGAAGGCGACCTTGTCGACGTCGTGATGGGCCGACAGGGCCGCACCCGCGTCCCCGAAGCCCGTGACCACGTTGACGACGCCGTCGGGCACCCCGGCCTCGGCGGCGACTTCGGCGAGCAGCAGGGCGGTGAGCGGGGTCTGCTCCGCAGGCTTGAGCACCAGCGTGTTCGCGCACGCCAGCGCAGGGGCGAGCTTGAAGGCGGCCATCACCAGCGGAAAGTTCCACGGCACGATCTGGGCGCACACCCCCACCGGCTCGCGGCTGGTGAACGCGTGGAAACGAGCGCCCGGAGCCCACGGAACCGACACCGGGACGGTGCGGCCCTCGATCTTGGTCGCCCAACCGGCGTAGTAGAAGAAGATCTCGGCCGCCCAGGTGACGTCGACCGCCTTCGCGACGACCACCGACTTGCCGTTGTCCAGGGACTCGAGCTGGGCGAACTGGTCCGCCCGGGCCAGGATGCCCTCGCCGATCCGCCACAGGATGCGCTGGCGCTCGGCCGGGGTCAGGCGCCGCCACGGTCCCTCCTCGAACGCCCGGCGGGCAGCGGCGACGGCCCGGTCGACGTCCTCGGCGCCGCCGTGCGGCACCGTGGTCAGCACCTGCCCGGTGGCGGGGTCGACCGTGTCGAACCGCCGGCCCGAGGCCGACTCGACCCACCGGCCACCGATCAGCATCTGCTTCGGCGACGAGAGGAAGTCGACCACCTCCGGAAGCAGGCCGGTGGCGGATTGCGCAACTGCAGTCATGATGTCTCCGACTCGTGAGAGATAGCGAAAAAGACTCGGGTACAGTCGTTTCGACGCAGAACCGCCGGTTTCCGTCGCTGTGACCCGAACCCACGATAACCACACGATGTGGCGGGAGTCACCCCCGATTCCGGATGGAAATTACGCGGTGTCCGATTCTCATTCGACTGCGGCCCAGACCGTTTCCCGATTCTCGTTCGACTTCTCGACCGCAGCCCAGGTGACGGCCGCACGAGCACCGCCGGCCCCGCCCGATCGGGCGCCGGACGGCCCGTCGTTCTCATTCGAGTGACCGAAAATTGATGTGCGATCGGTGCAGCGCACTGCGTGCCTGCGCTACCGTGCACCCCACGGGATCGTCCGGCGGCAGACGCTCGACGTCCCCTGGCGAGTGTGGAAGCAGGTGCAAGGTGTCCGGTACACCACAGATCCGAAGTAGTTCGCCGGTGGCCGGCCTCGAGCGCGGACGCCTCACGTTCTTCGAGGTGCTCGCACAGTCCGTCTCGGCCGTCGCCCCGTCCGCGGTGATGGTCACCCTGCCGGCTCTCGTCATCCCCGAAGCCGGGCGGGCGGCGATCCCGGTGTTCGTCGCGGCGGCCGTCCTGATGGCTGCCGTCGGATACTGCATCGGGCAGTTCGCCACCCGCATGGTCGCGGTCAGCGGCTTGTACAGCTACACGGTGAAGGGTCTCGGCCCCCGCCTCGGCTTCGCCGGGGGATGGTCGCTGCTGATCGGCTACGCGGCCGCCGCCATGGCCAGCACGGTGGGGGCAGCGAGCTATCTGGCGTCGCTGCTCGAACGGATCGGGTTGCCGGCCGGGGCGGCGACGAGTGCAGTGCTCGTCGGCGTCGTCGGCGCCGTCGCGCTGCTGCTGATGGTCCGCGGCGTCCAGCTCTCCGCCCGCATCATGCTGGGCGTCGAGGCGTTCGCCATCGTCGCCGCATCGGTCGTCCTGGTGATCGCGTTCGCCGTGTCCGTCCGGGACGGCGACCCGCCCTCGGCGCCGACCGGAACCGGTTCGGAATCCGCGATCGGCTTCGCGCTCCTGCTGGCGATCACCTCGTTCGTCGGCTTCGAGAGCGCCGGAACGGTGGCACGTGAAGCCCACAGCCCGCTGATCAGCGTGCCCCGCGCGATCAGGTGGACGCCGGTCGTGCTCGCGGCGCTCTACGTGTTCGCCGCGACGATGCAGCTGCCGGAGTCCGCCAGGGAAGGAGTCGGTTCGCTCCGGATCGTGCTCACCCTCCCGGACACCGCCGGGAGCGGCTCGGCGGTGCTGTCGGTCCTGATGGAGCTCGGAATCACCGCGTCGTGGTTCGCGTGCGTCATGGGCTCCACCACCGCGCTGTCGCGCACCCTGTTCGCGATGGGCCGCGAGGGCGTCGCCCCGGCGGTCGTCGGCCGTGCCCACGCCCGGTTCCACACGCCGCACGTCGCCCTGGCCGTCGCGATGCCTGTCGTCGTTGTCGTGCCCGTCGTCTTTCTGGCGGCGACCGGCTCGAACCGCGACGTCCTGATCGGGCTGCTGGCCCTCTCGGCGCACGGGTACGTCCTCGCCTACATCCTCCTCTGCGTCGCTACGCCCGCGTTCCTGCGCCGGATCGGCGAGCTGACCCGCCTGCCGCTGGTCATCGGCGCGCTCACCGCCACGTGCCTGGTGGCGCTGATCGTGTGGGCGGCTGCGTCGGGGATCTACGTGGCGGGCGCAATGACCGCCGTGTACGCGGTCCTGATGCTCCTCGGAGGCGCGCTGCTCGCGGTCCGGGTGCGGCGCGCCCCGGACGTCGCGGACCGGATAGGCGTCTACGACGAGACCGTCGCCGCCGATCTGCTCGGCCGGCACCGCCCCTGGCAGGTGCGGCGGTGAGCCCCGTGGACGGAACCCTGTCGGGGCGGCAGCCGAAAGCGGTGATCAGCGCCCTGCGTGTCCTCGAGGAAGTCGCCCGGGCCGGGGCCGGGGTCACCGCCAAGGACATCGCCGCACACCTCTCCCTGCCGCCGGCGACCACCTATCGGCTCCTGAACCTGCTCGCCGGAGAAGGCTACGTCGTCCGGCTACCCGATCTGTCCGGCTTCGCACTCGGGCGCAAGATCGGCATACTGGTCGACGCGGCCGTCGTCCCCACCGTCTGCACAGCCGCACGTAACCTTCTCACCGAACTTCGGCTGACCGTCCGCTTCGGCGTCCACCTGTTCTACTACACCGACACGGCGCTCCGCCTTGCCGACGCCGACCCCGAATATCCACCCCGCGCCGACGAGGCCCTCCTCAATCGGCACCTCCAGGCGAGCGCCGTCGGCAAGCTGCTGCTCGCCGAGAAGATCGACCTCGACACCGTCCTCCCCCGGTGGGAACCCCATGCCCTCACCGGCCGCACGATCGTCGTGCGCAGCGACCTGCTCCGTCACCTCGGGGAGATCCGCGACCGGGGCTTCGCCACCCAGTTCGGCGAACTGCGCGACGACTCCGCGTGCCTCGCCGTTCCCGTCCGCTCCGCCACCGGCACCCTCGTCGCGGGCCTGGTCCTGTCCGGCAGCATCGACCATCAGCACCTGCTGCTGCGCCACCTCGACTCACTCCGAGAGCACGCGCAGCAACTCGTGCCCCTGCTGACCTGAACGGGACGTCCATATCGGGGTCCCGCCGCCGGCCCGGAGCGGGCTGCTACGTGGGCTGCGCCCACGGATCCCGATTCGACACCAGACCGAGCCGGACCGCGCGCACCACCGCACCGACCCGGTTGGGGGCCTTCAATTTGCGCAGCAGATGCTCCACATGAGTGTTGACCGTGCTGCGCGACAGCTGCATTCGCTGCGCGATCTCGCGGTTGGACAGGCCGGCGATCACCAGTTCGAGAACTTCGTGTTCTCGTGGGGTGAGAGCCACCTCTTCCTGCCGCGTGAGCGTGTCCACCGACCAGGCGGCGTACTCCCGGGCATCGCTCAGCGTCGTCTTGACCCCGTGGGGGACCGAATCGCGCGCCACGCTGACGTGCAGAGCCCCCACCGCCACGCCGGTGGGGGACGTCAGAACGACGGAGGTGCCTTCGGAGAATCCGGCAGGGACGAACACTTCGCGCACCGAGTAGGTCTGACGATACGACGGGATGTCCCGCCAGGTCAGTATCGCGGAGGACTCGGCCCGAACCGCCTGCATGCCCGGATCCTTGTCGACGAAATCGGTGACGAGGTAGTCCAGGGTCCGGTCGTCGTAGCCACGGCTGGCCACCACCGCGTGCCGACCGCCCGCCACGCGTGTCACGGCAGCCGCCGCGCAGTCGAGCTGATCGGTCATGTACCGGGTGAGTCCGGCCATGCGGGCGACGGCGTTCTCTCCCAGCAACACCGAGACCAGTCCACTGAACACGGGTACGACCATTGCTCGACGATAGTCGAACCCCGTGTCCAGTGGAGTCGAATCCTGTTACCGGGCAGATATATTCCCTCTCGTGTGCCCGTTTCCCCGCCCGGTCACAGTTCCGGGATGCGGTCCGCCCAGGGGCGAGCGCGTTCGAAATTCGCCGCTGCGCGCAGTACCGCAGCGTCGGCGTGGAGCCGTCCCGCGATCTGCAGTCCGACCGGACGTCCGTCCGACGTGAATCCGGCAGGGACGGTGACGGCCGGGGTCGTCAGCATGTTGTACGGATAGGTCATCAGCCAGCCGAGCAGCTGGGTGCGCAGAGACGCGCCCGCCAGCCGGCCGGGAGCGAACTGTCCCAGCGGATGGGCCGCTTCACACAGCGTGGGCGAGACCAGCAGGTCGTAGTCCTGCATGAACGACGAGAACGTATCCCACATCCGGCCACGGAACAGGTCCGCCCGCCCGACATCGACACCTGTGAGACGCTCTCCTTCACGCATCAATTCGACGAGATTATCGTCGACCTGGCCCTGCCACTCGTCCCAGTCGATCATGTCGTGTTCGGCCGCGAAACCGGGAACCCAGATGCCGTGCCACATCGCTTCTTCCGGGTCTCCCCAGCCGGGCGTCGCCTCCTCGACCCGAGCACCGAGGTCCTCGAACGCCCGAACGGCCTGCGCGCAGATCGCCGCCACCTCCGGATCGACCTCTGCGAAGCCGAGATCCGGTGACCACGCGATGCGCCACCCGGCGATGTCCTTCTTCGTCTCGGCGACGTAGTCGGTGTCCGAGGCCGGCAGACTGAGCGGATCGGATTCGTCGGGTCCGGCGACGACACCGAGCATGAGGGCATTGTCTTCGACCGTGCGGGTGATCGGACCGTGGTAGGCCCAATGGTAGAAGCGACCACCCAGAATGGTCTGCGGCACCCGCCCGGTCGAGGGCTTGAGCCCGACCACGCCACAGAGCGACGCAGGAATGCGCACCGACCCCGCCCCGTCGCTGCCTTCGGCCAGCGGGCCGAGACCGGCCGCGACGGCGGCGGCGGCTCCGCCGCTGGAACCTCCCGCGCTGTATCCGCGCTTCCACGGATTGTGGGTAGGACCGAACAGGTGGTTGTCCGTGCCGCCGTAGTACCCGCTCTCCGGTGTGTTGGTCTTGCCCAGGTAGAGACCGCCTGCGGCCTTCAGCCGCCGAACGATCACCGCGTCGTGCTCGGCGATGTTGTCCTTCATCGGCACCATGCCGAACGTCAGGGGCCGGCCCGCCACGGCCGTCAGATCCTTGATCGTGAACGGCACTCCGTGCAGAGGTCCGACGGACTCGCCGCCGACCAGTTTCGCATCCAGTGCGCGCGCGTCCGCCAGGACCTGTTCGCGATCGAAGTCGACGATCGCGTTGATCGCCGGGTTGACATTGTCCACGCGCCGCACGAAGTGCGCCGCGACTTCGCTCGCGCTGATCTGTCCTCGGCGAACGTCGGTCGCGAGTTCGGCTGCACTGAGCCAGGAAAGGGTATCGGTCATGGTTGTCTCCGTGAATCGCGGGGTTCCGGTTGAGGTGGCTCGACCATAGGAACCCGGCGATCACGCCGACAATCGGTCAACTTACCGATCTTTCGTGCTCACTCGCTGATCTTCTTCGCGCCCAGGATGTCCTGCAGCAACTCGATCGCCACGTCCTCCGGTTCGCGCCGCGTCGACGGGTCGCCCGGGGTGGCGGCCTCGGCGAACATCTCTTCCTCGTCCTCGGGGGTGACGTCGGCGGGGCTGATCCGCGGCGGCTCGTAGTCCGGCTCGGGACCGGGGTCGTCCGGGTAGTCCGGCGCCTCGGGCGGCGGGATGTCGTCGACCTCGGGACGCGACGGAACCGGGGGCGCGCCGGGGGACGTCACGCGCGTTTGCGGGGCGGGCTGGGCCTGCCGGGCCTGGCTGGGCCGGGAGAACCGAGGCTGACCGGAAGGGCGCGACCCCGCCTGCGCCGGGGCCGGTTTCGCGGCGGTGGGGGGTGTCGCAGCGCCCTGCACGCAGGTCACCTCGAAGTCCACCCCGAACACCGCCCGCAGGGCGTCGGCGATCACCGCGGCGTTGCGCGGTTCGACGAGCCTCTTGACCAGGGGGGCCGAATCGTGACCGAGCACGATGCGGCCCGCTTCGATGCTGCGGACCGTGGCGCCGGACAGCATGACCTCGACGGTGCGGCTGCGCTCGCGGACCTTGGTACGGACCTCGGACCATACCGCGCGGACGGCGGCGGCGTCGGGCCCGGCGGCGGGGGCGGGCCCGGGGGCGGGGGCGGGCGCCGGCTCCGGCTGGGGTTCCGGCGCGGGTCGCGGTGCGGGCGGCTCGTGTTCCTGCACGACGGGGCGCGGTGCAGGCTCCGGTTCCTGCACGACGGGGCGCGGTGCAGGCTCCGGTTCGCGCGCCGGTGGGACGGGCGTCGGCGGTGGGGCGGGCGTCGGCGGTGGCACGGGCGCCGGCGCCGCGGCGGCCGGTCGTGACTCCGCCGGTGGAACGGGGGCCGGCTCGGCCGCAGGCTCGGGGACGGGCGCGACCGAGGACGGTGCGGCTCGTCGCTGCGAGGGTCGCTGGAAACGGGCGGCCGGCTCGTCGGGGGCGATCGGCGGCGTGGGCGCGGCCGGCGCCGGAGCGACGGCCCGCGGGGCGGCGCCCTGCGGGGCCGCGATCCCACTTTCGAGACGCTCGAGGCGTTGCAGCACAGCCGATTCCGAACCCGAGGCGGCGGGCAGCAGCATCCGCGCGCACATCACCTCGAGGAGCAGGCGCGGGGCCGTGGCACCGCGCATCTCTCCCAGACCGGAGTGCACGATCTCCGCGTACCGGGTCAGGGTGGCGGGACCGATCCGGTCGGCTTCCTCCCGCATCCGCTCCAGCACGTCGCCCGGGGCGTCGACGAGACCGCGATCGGCGGCGTCGGGCACCGATCGCATCAGGATGAGATCCCGGAGCCGCTCGAGCAGGTCGACCGCGAACCGTCGCGGGTCGTGGCCGGCATCCATCACCTTCTCGACGGTTCCGAACAGACCCGCACCGTCGCCGGCGGCGAGGGCATCCACGGCCTCGTCGATGAGGGCGACGTCGGTGACGCCGAGCAGCGAGAGTGCACGGCTGTAGGTCACGCCCTCCTCGCCGGCGCCGGCGAGGAGCTGGTCCATCACCGACAGCGAGTCGCGCGGCGAACCGCCGCCCGCACGGATCACCAGGGGGTAGACGGCGTCCTCGACCGGCACGTTCTCCTGCGTGCAGATCTTCTCGAGCAGCCCGCGCATGACGGGGGGCGGCAGCAACCGGAACGGGTAGTGGTGGGTGCGCGAGCGGATCGTCGGCAGCACCTTCTCCGGTTCGGTGGTGGCGAACACGAAGATCAGGTGCTCCGGCGGCTCCTCGACGATCTTGAGCAGGGCGTTGAAGCCCTGCGTGGTGACCATGTGGGCCTCGTCGACGATGAAGATGCGGTACCGCGACTCGGCCGGCGCGTAGAAGGCACGGTCGCGTAGTTCGCGGGTGTCGTCGACGCCGCCGTGGCTGGCGGCGTCGAGCTCGATGACGTCGAGGTTGCCGCCACCGCCGGGGCCGAGCGCCACGCAGGACCGGCACGTCCCGCACGGGGCCGACGTGGGGCCCTCCGCGCAGTTCAGGGAGCGGGCCAGGATCCGGGCCGAGGAGGTCTTGCCACAGCCGCGCGGGCCCGAGAACAGATACGCGTGATTGATGCGACCTGCGTCGAGGGCGATGCTCAGGGGCTCGGTGACGTGCTCCTGACCCACCACCTCGGCAAAGGTCGCCGGTCGGTACTTACGGTAGAGGGCCACGCGCCGAGACTACCGGCGCCGACCGACACCCCGGTCGCGTGGTTGCGGCGGAGTGATGCGGGTATCCGGGGCCATGACCGAAACACGACCGTTGGCCCTGGTGACCGGAGCGTCGAGCGGCATCGGCCTGGAACTCGCCCGACTGTTCGGCCGGGACGGATACGACCTCATCCTGGTGGCCCGCTCCGATGCCCTCGACGACGCCACCCGCGCTCTCGCCGCCACCGGCGCCGCCGTGATTCCGGTGCGCGCCGACCTCCGGACGGCGACGGGCGTGGAGGAGGTGTGCACCGCCGTGACGGCGACCGGCCGGCCGCTGGCCGCCGCTGCGCTCAACGCCGGCACCGGGCAGGGTGGCCTGTTCGTGGACACCGGCCTCGACGACCAGCTCGAGGTGGTGGACGTCAATGTGCGCTCGACCGTGCATCTGGCCAAGTACGTCCTCGACGGCATGGCCGGGCGCGGCACCGGGCGCGTGCTGATCACGTCGTCGGTGGTCTCGGAGATGCCCGGCCCGTACCAGGTCGTCTACAACGCCTCCAAGTCGTTCCTGCAGTCGTTCTCCGAGGGGCTGCACGAGGAGCTGCGCGGGACCGGGGTCACCGTCACCGCGCTGATGCCCGGAGCGACCGACACCCCGTTCTTCCGCAAGGCCGGGATGGCGGACGCGCCGATCGCCCGCGGCCCCAAGGACGACCCTGCGAAGGTCGCCCGCAAGGGCTACGAGGCGATGCTGAAGGGCAAACGGAAGGTGGTGGCCAGCTCCCCCATGTCCAAGGCGATGGCGGCGGCGTCGACGGTGACACCGGATTCGGTGAAGGCCTTCCTCCACCGCTTCATGGCCGCGCCGGCGTCCGCGCCTCGCTGACCGAGGCAGGTGCCTCAGAGGTTGGGCAGCGCCCAGCTGAGGAACACCACGCCCGCGAGGATGCCGAAGATGCCGGTGAGCATGCCGACGAGAGCGTCGAGGGACTTCTCCTCGTCGGTGAACACGGCGGGCCGGCGGGTGGCGGCGATGCCGGTCCCGATGGCCGCCGCACCGAGCAGAATCCCGAAGCCGAACGTCCAGAAGGTCACGATCGACAGGGCGCCGAGCATCAGCGCCAGATCGGCCCCCTTCTCCTCGACCGCCTCACGCAGCGTCGACAGCGCGGGTAGGTCGAGGCGGGAACGGTGCGGTCCGGAGCGGAAGGGAGTCTGCAGGACGGACATGGTCTTTCGGATCCTCGTCGGCGATGGCGGAACGGTGCGCAGCATCCGGTGGCGGGGTCGTACGGAACCTTCTGCAGGACAAGAATTCCGGGATGGGTGAACGGTCCGGCGACCACCGCTCGATGCGACCGGGAACAGATACGGGACACGGCATCTACTCCTGGATCAACCTCACTCGTCGGCCCGGCTGCTACGCAGCACAGATTAGCACTCACCGAGCCTGAGTGCTAACTCGGCGGTGTCGCGCGGTTCGCATGCGCAGCCGATCCGGCTCCGCGCCAGTACAGTTCCTCCATGGGATCGGGGAGCACGGCAAAGGCGTGGGCGGTGGGTCTCTCGATCGTCGCCGCGGCGACGATCGGCACGGCCGGCACCGCCGCCGCCGATCCGGATCCGGGCGCGCGGGTCACCACCGACGGCACGGCGCTGCGGCTCGACGGGCAGCCCTGGTGGCCGACCGGCTTCAACGCCTACCAGCTGGGCACGAACTGGGCGGTGAACTGGGGCTGCGGCGCCATGGTCGATCTGGATGCGTACTTCGGCGCGCTGCCATCGCATTCGCTCACCCGCTTCAACGCCTTCCAGGCCCTGGCCGTCGACCGGTTCACCGGCGAACTCGACTTCGGCCCGCTCGACGCCGTGTTCGCCGCGGCGGAGGCCCACGGTCAACTCGTGATCCCGGTCCTTGCCGCCCAGGACGGCGCGTGCGAGGACGAGGCGTTCAAGGACCGGCAGTGGTATGTCGACGGATGGACGGAGCCGGTCGATCACGAGCGTGCCGTGCTGAGTTTCCGGGACTGGGTGACGACGGCGGTGACGCGGTGGAAGGACTCCCCGGCGCTGGCTGCATGGGAACTCGTCGGCGAACCCGAGACCAGCATGTGCACCGACGCGGCGTGCTCGTGGTGGCTGCGGCAGTGCCCGCCGGACGCGGCCGCCGTCCTGCGCGGGTTCTTCGACACGGCGGGGGCGCAGGTCCGCGCGATCGATCCCCGCACCCTGATCACCGCGGGGCTCACCGGCGGCGGGCAGTGCGGCACGCAGGGCGACGAGTACGCGCTGGTCGGGTCGTCCCCCTTCGTGGACGTCGTCCAGTACCACGACTACGGCGCCGACGGGATCCCGTTGCCCGGCGACCAGTGGAACGGCCTGGCGCGCCGCATCGCCCAGGCCCAGCAGATCGACAAGCCGCTGCTGGTGGCCGAGATCGGCGAGCCGGCGGGCTGGTGCGGGGCCACGGCCGACCGCGCCGAGCACATCGCGACGAAAATCGAGGGACAGAAGACGGCCGGCACCGCCGGGGCGCTCCTCTGGGCCTTCGTCCCCGATCCCCGGCCGGACTCCTGCACCTACGACATCGGACCAGACGACGAATTGTGGTACGTGATCGAGGAATTCGGAACCTCGGTCGCATCCGTCGGGCCCATCCCGAACACCGGATAGCCGGGGCCCGCGCGCGGCGAGACCACCCGTCCGGTCGGACGGCCGGCCTGGATCGCCCACCGGTTCCGGCACAGTGGTTTGGTATCTCCCCGGTCCGGGTACAGGAGGGCGATCACGGCCCGGCGTCGCCCTCACCGGCACCCGCCGGAAGGTGACACGAAGAAGACATCGCACCGCGCGGCTGGTGCCGTCGCCGGGCGGCGACCAGGACTGAGGAGGGTCATGACACTCGACTACGACACCCGTAAAGAGCTCGACACGGACGAGCTGACCGCCCCGACGCTTCCGGCGGTGAGCGAGACCGTGGAGCCGGACGACGGCGACATCGCCGAGTTCTTCGAACTCCCCGGCGCCGACCTGTCCGGGGAGGAGCTCACCGCCCCGGTCGTCCCCCGGCGGAACGACGAGTTCGTGTGCGACAGCTGTTTCCTGGTCCACCACCACAGCAGGCTCGCGCCGTCCGACGACGGCACGACACGCTGCCGGGACTGCAGCTGACGGACCTCGGCGGAAGGCGCAGAACGAGAACAATTTTCCGCCGAGGTGTAGTCCCTCGCCCTACGGGGTAACCGAAGTCGTGACCACGCCGGCGACGGCGGGTGAAGACCGGAGGGGATCGACGAGATTCCCGAACGAAGGGAAGTGGAGCGTGCTCGGACTCGGAATCATCGGGTGGATCATCATCGGCGGCCTCGCCGGCTGGATCGGTAGCAAGATCATGAAGACCGACGAGCAACAGGGCATCCTGCTGAACATCGTCGTGGGTGTCATCGGCGGTCTGCTCGGCGGCTTCCTGCTCAAGCTCTTCGGTGTCGATGTGGCGGGCGGCGGCCTGATCTTCAGCTTCCTCACCTGCCTCCTCGGTGCGGTGATCCTGCTGTTCCTGGTCAAGGCTGTCACCGGCCGCCGCACGGTCCACCACCGGTAATCTCGCCGACCAGTCACCACACGCGCAGCGGCCTCCCGTCGCCCCGTTCCGGGGCACGGGAGGCCGCTGCGCTGCACGGGCCGAATCCGCGCCGGGCGTGTCGGCCGTCATCCGCTGCGAAAACGGGACCTTTCCGGCATGCTGGCCGGGTGGATGGCGCGTGCGGTGAGCGTGGCGGTCATCCGGGGAACGCCGCCGAGCGACGAGAGGGACACCGATGGACGACACCGCAGCAACGAGGGCACGCTCCGCCACGGCGGGCCGCACCCCGCAGGAGACCCCCGAGCTGTCCTCGGAGGATCTCGCCGCCGTCGTGGAGGCGCTGACCGGCCGTCCGGCAGACATCCCGGAGTCCGAGCCGGCCCCGAAACGACGCCGATCGCCCCGCAAGAAGACCTGAGCCCCCGGCCGCCGACCTCGTCGGTCCCGTAGCGGGCGAACCTCGCGAACACCGCTCCGCGGCACCGCCCGTGCGCGGCTACCGGGACACCCTCGCGGCCACTTGTCCGAAATGACCGTTTCCGTAACTCGCTCGCAACACCCGCGCCGCGTGGCAGAAACCGGACCGGCACATCGTGGATACCCGGCGCACCGAGAACCGTGCGCGTGAGGAGAATCTGCCGTGTCACCCACGATCGACGCCGGGGCCACCGCGTGGCTGCTGGCCAGCACCGCCCTCGTCCTGCTGATGACCCCGGGTCTCGCCCTGTTCTACGGCGGGATGGTCCGCTCCACCGGCGTCCTCAACATGATCATGATGAGCTTCGTGTCGATCCCGCTCGTCACGGTCACGTGGCTCGTCGCGGGCTACACGCTCAGCTTCGACGACGATCTCGGCGGCGGAGTGCTCGGCGGATTCGCACACCTGGGGATGAGCGGTATCGGGCCCGACACCGTCCACGGCCAGGTACCGGAACTCCTGTTCGCCACCTTCCAATTGACCTTCGCGATCATCACCGCCGCCCTCGTCAGCGGGGCGATCGCCGACCGGGCCAAGTTCTCCGCCTGGATGCTGTTCGTGCCTGTCTGGGCACTGCTCGTGTATGTCCCTGTCGCCCACTGGGTCTGGGGACCCGACGGCTGGATCGCACGGCTCGGCGTGCTCGACTACGCGGGTGGACTCGTCGTCGAAACCGTCTCCGGAGCGTCCGGTCTGGCCCTGGCACTGGTGCTCGGACCAAGGCTGGGATTCCGTTCCGAGTCCATGCGGCCGCACAACCTCCCGATCGTCCTGCTCGGCGTGGGCCTGCTGTGGTTCGGCTGGTTCGGATTCAACGCCGGCTCCGCCCTGGCCGCCGACGGCAAGGCCGCCGCGGTCTTCCTCAACACGCTCGTCGCCGGGTGCACCGGCATGCTCGGGTGGCTGTTCGTCGAACAGCGCCGCGACGGGCACCCCACCACGTTCGGCGCCGCCTCGGGCGTGGTCGCCGGCCTGGTGGCGATCACCCCCGCGTGCGGCACCGTCGATGTTCTCGGTGCGCTCGTCGTCGGCGCGGTGGCCGGCATCGTCTGTTCGTACGCCGTGGGCTGGAAGTTCCGCCTGGGCTACGACGATTCGCTCGACGTCGTCGGCGTGCACCTGATGGGCGGCATCGTCGGCACCGTTCTCGTCGGCGTGCTCGCGACCGCCGTGATGACCGACGGTCCGGAAGGATTGCTGTACGGCGGCGGCTTCGCGCAGCTCGGCAAGCAGGTCCTCGCGGTACTGGTGGTGGGGCTCTACGCCTTCGGCGTGACCTTCGGCCTCGGCAAGCTGATCGACCGCACCTTCGGCTTCCGGGTCAGCAAGGAGGACGAGGCGTCCGGTATCGACCTGGCCCTGCACGCCGAATCCGCCTACGAACATGGCGTGCCCGGGCACGGGGCGATGGGCGGGGTCAATCCGCTGCACTCGGTCTTCCCGTCCCAGGCACGGGAAGACGCCGTGCCCGGCGACGAAGAGCGCTAGGGTGTGTTTCATCAGCGGTCGGGCCGGAGCCACTGATTGATGGCGGCGATTCGGACGGTGGCGGTATAGCGGACCGCAAGTTTGTCGAATCTGGTTGCCACCGAGCGGTTCTGCTCGAGCTTGTTGATACCGCACTCGACAGCATGACGCTGCTTGTAGTGCTCGGTGTCGAACTCCGGCGGACGTCCACCGGACGACCCCTTCCGCGTCCGGTGGGCAGCCTGATCGGACTTGACCGGAATGGTCGCGCGGATACCGCGTTTACGCAGGTAGGCGCGATTTCCGGTGCTGCTGTATGCCTTGTCGGCCAGCACACGATCCGGCCGGGTACGCGGCCGACCGCGGCCGGTCCGCGGCACACCGATCCCGTCGAGAACCGCGGTGAACTGCGAACTGCCCCCGCTGACCGGCGGTGACCACGCTCGACAACGGTTTGCTGCCCTGCTCGCAGGCCAGATGGGTCTTGGTGGGCCACCCACCACGCGACCGTCCCCACGCGTGATCCTCCGGTTCGGTCACCACCCCGCCGGGTGGCTCTCGATCTGCTGATCGCCGTCCCCGCGGGCCCCGGCCGCATGCTGGTGCGCCCGCGCGATGGTCGAGTCGACGCCGACGTCCCACACGATCGCGCCGGCAGCGTCGGCGAGTGCCTGCAACGCCGTCAGGATCTGTGCCCACACTCCGCCGCGCTGCCGGCGCCGGAACAGCCCCGTACACCGTCTGCCACGGTCCGTACCGGGGCCGGGACGTCCCGCCAGGGGGTACCCGTGCGGGTCCGCCACCGGATGCCGTCGATGGGCTGGCGTTTCGTCCATTTCGGCGGGCGGCCCGCCTTCTCCCCCGGGGCAGCAGCGGGCCAACCACGACCACTGCGCGTCGGTCAGGTCTGCTCGCCCCGGCCGATGCCGATACCGTGTCCGGTCACGGCCGAGACCACCGGGCACCGCCCGGAGGCCTGCCGGCATCCTCGACGAGGGTGGCCGCCGTCCGCGTGGCGCAAGCCTGGCGTCGAGCCGAAACCGGTGGTCCTCGAGAGGTTTCGGCACGTGCACACCGCGGAATGCCGGGAGCACCCACCTCATCGCGACCGCCCATGGTGATGAACGGGGGGCAGGGACAGCTGTCGCCCCCAGGCCGTCGATGGCGGTGTCACCTGTCTGCTCCCTCCGGGTCCGCGGGCGCACCCAACCGGCCTCGGGCGGGCGAACGATCCGCCGCCCACCCCGGTCGAGAGTTCCGTCGGCGAGAAACAGGTATCCCTCCGGGTCGTTCGGCCGATGCCCTCGGGCCCCACGGCGGGCAACGATACGCCCTGACACACACTGCGCAGGCCGGGTTCCCTGGTGGCGCCGACACCGTTCGCCGTCGCCCTTCGGAAATGGACCCGTCGCGTGGACTGCACGAAAGGGGCCCGCACCGATGACGGCAGAATCGTCCGGCTGGGGGGACTATGTCACGGCGGCGTTCTCCCGCGATTTCGTCGCCGAGGGATTCGACTACGACACCGTCGAACAGATCCATCGCGGCGTCTTCGACGAGTGGCGGGTTGCGCTGGCCCGCTCGGGTCTGTTCACCAACCGCGCCGTCGCCGAGGCGGTGCGCTGCTGGCAGAACAATCCCTCCTCCCTGTTGGACGCCCTGCTCGCGGACGCGGACGAGATGACCGACAAGCGCTACCGGACCGCGTGGAACGCACTGGACCGAACTGCTGCACACGACGGCTCCGTCCGGGCCGCTGCCCGGTATGCATGAGCGCTTCCGGCGGTCGAGCGGTCTGCAGCACGCCCACGCCGCGAGCGGACCCACCGGCCGGCGAGACCGCCATGCTCCGAAACAGTACGTCCGGTCTCGCTGGGCGCCGATCGGGCAGCTGCCGCGATCGCCCCGGCAGTCTTTGTCGGTGCGTGCGCCCCCCGGACCGGCACCGTGTCCAGACCCCGACGTCGGCACCGCCGGTGTGCCGACGCCTCAGGAGATATGTGCACGCCGACTCGGACTCCACCTCGGCAGCGTGCATAGTCCCCCGGCCCACGCGTGCCCGACCCGTCCGGGGGCGCAAGAACGAACTGATGTGAGGACCATCGTGACGACCACCCCACCGTCGGAACCCGGCGATCTCGACGGATGCGCCGCACCGCACGGGCCAGGAGTCCCCCTTCGCCCCACCCAGGTGCGTGGGCGGCACTTCCCCGGAGCCAGCGTGCAGGCGCAACTGCTGGCGCGATCGCTCCAGCTGACCCTGCGCCCTGTGCTCTCACTGTGGGCGCGCGCGTCCGGGCTGCCGTGGCCGACCAACCTGATCGAATCCGTCGGAAACCTGCTGCCGCCGATCGAGGGCACCCGGTGCCGACCCGCGACGCTCCCGCACTGCGGCGCGCTCTGGGTCCAGGCCCGCGACGTCGGTGCCGACCGCGTCGTCCTCTACCTGCACGGCGGCGCGTTTCTGTGCTGTGGCCTGCGCACGCACCGGCGCCTCGTCTCGCGCATCTCCGCCGAGGCACAGGCACCGGTGCTGATGGTCGACTACCGGATGCTGCCCACCCATACGATCGACGACGCCATCGACGACAGCATCGACGGGTACCGGCTGCTCCTGGCCACCGGCTACCGGCCCGAGCAGATCGTGATCGCCGGCGACTCCGCCGGCGGGTACCTGTCGTTCATGGTGCCGCTGCGGCTCCGTGACGAGGGCCTGCCCGCCCCCGCAGCCGTTGTGGCGCTCTCCCCACTGACCGAGTTGGATCCGGCCCGCAAACTGGCACACCCCAACGCGGACCGGTGCGCCCTCCTGCCCGCCACCGCCGCGGCGGAACTGTCCCGACTCGCCCGACGCCTCGAAGCCCACCGGGCGACCAGCCCCTACACCCGGGCCCGGCTGTGCCCGATCGAGCACGATCTGCGCGGCATGCCCCCGACGCTGATCCAGGTGGGGTCGGACGAGCTGCTGCTGCCGGACGCCGAAACCATGGCCCACCGGCTCACCGAGGCCGGCAGCTACTGCGAGCTGCAGATCTGGGACCGCCAGGTGCACGTGTTCCAGGCCGCGGCCGATCTGCTGCCCGAATCCCGGCGGGCCATCGCCGAGATCGGCCACTTCATCCGGTCCATGGTCCCGGCCCGGGCACCCGGTGCGGTACGCCCCCAGAAGACACCGGGATGCCCCGCATAGCATCAGGTTTCGGGACCGGAGTGGGACCCGCGCCCGCCGACTCACCGACCGATTCCGGCGTGACGAGTTCCGGGGCGGCGACACGCCTCCGCGTGGGTGACCCGGCCGCCGGTGCCGGAAGGGAGGCCCGTTTGTGATCTACCCGCATCACCGAACCAGGTAGGTGTATGGGCCGATCGGCCGTTGTCCGCCTCGTTCGTGACCGGAATGTTATGGAGTGTTCCGTCCGAGCGGCACCTGGATCCCTCGGACACCGTATGACACGAAGGACTCCATTTCATGGCCAAGCACAGAGTGCGTCGGGGCAACCGCCAGCAGGTCTCGACCACAGGACTGCTGATCGCCGGGGGTGTGACGGTGGCAGCATGCCTGCTTCCGGCGTCTCCTGCCGCAGCGGAGCCGATCACGATTCCCGGGATCGGAACGTTCGACCTCCCCCACACGCCGGCGCTTCCTCCGGCGCCTACCCCTGCACCCCTCCCGGTTCCCCACCCTGCGCCCCTCCCCGACACGGCACCCTCACTGCCGCCGTCGCCGTCGACCCACGGTGCGCGGGCGCTCGCCGCGGCCGAGTCGAAGATCGGCGCACCGTACGTCTGGGCTGCGGCGGGGCCGGATGCGTTCGATTGCTCGGGTCTGGTCCAGTGGGCGTACCAGCAGGTCGGCGTCGTCGTGCCGCGCACCACCTACGACCAGCTCGACGGGGGACAACCGGTGGATCGGGCACACCTGCAGCCCGGCGATCTCGTGCTGTTCAACGGAGCGCAGCATGTCGGGCTCTACGCCGGGAACGGCACGGTCGTCCACGCCCCCACCGCCGGGCAGTCGGTGAAACAGGCACCACTGGACTCGATGCCGTTCTACGCGGCCCGCCGGTACTAGGCTCGGCCGCCCCGGGTGCCTGCCGAGAATCAGCCGGTACGAGGGGTGAACGGGTCCCGGGGCCCGACGAAACTCCGATCCGGTGCACAGCCCGTGAGCCATGCTCACAGGGTGCAGAGGCGATCGTCGGGTGTGCCCGAACGCCGTGGTGGGTCCGCGTGCGGCCGCGGTGGCGATCGGTGGCGCATCGAGAACCAGCGATGAGACCTGGGGTGAGCCGGCCCCCCAGTCCACGATCCGGCGGGACAACGCGTCGATCCGCGCCTTGCGCCGGACCTTCCCTCCCTGCGGGGCGCTCAGGGATATCGGTACTGCGCTCGTTCGGTGGGAAGTCGCACTCGACGGGATCCACCACCAGGAGCACGCGCGTGCCCGTCGGGAACATCCCCACCGAAACTGACATACCCTGACTGCTAATATTTTTCGTCATTTTGTGCATGCGTTCACCTCCGATCGCGATGCCCCTCCCGATCGTCGGTTCCGCGCGCCCCGGCCGATGCCGATACCGCGTCCGGTCACGGCCGAGACCACCCGGCACAGCCCGGAGGCCTGCCGGCATCCTCGACGAGGGTGGCCGCCGTCCGCGTGGTGCACACCTGGCGTCTTTCCACAGTGACGCGCCGACCGGTAGGTGGTCAAGGAAAATGGGGCCAGAACGAGCCTTCACCTGCCATCGACAGTCTGCGCAGAATCCTTGAAACTTCCTGTCGTCGACAGCCACCAAGGCAGGCGGTGCGGCTACGATTGCCCAACGAACCGTCGCGCGATCATCATGAAGGCTTGTGAAGCCGCGTCGAGGCTGTCGTTCCTGTGGACGAAACCAAATTTTTGGACCATCGGGGGGTCGATGCGGCACAGGTGAGCGCCGAGATCGGCCGCTTCCCGAGCCTGGGCCGGCGGCAGGATCGCGGCGCCCGCACCGCTGGCGACCAGACGCGGGTGGACGGGCAACATCCCTATTTCGACCGCCACTCGCGCCTGCACGTGGGCGGTCCGGCAGGCTTCCTCGAGCAAATCTCGAACAACGTCCCCGAGTGGCCCCGCGACCAGATCGACCTCCTCGAGTTCCGACAACGGGACTAAATCGTGGCAGGCCAGCCGATGCCCGGGCGGCACCGCGAGGACCAACATGTGCTGCCCCAACGGGAGGGCCTGCGTTCCGGTGGCGACGCGCACGGGCAGGGAGCACAACGCGATCTCGCAGGTCGCCCGTTTGACCAGTTCCACGGCTTCGTCGGAATCGGACGCTCGCAGCACATTGATCCACACCCCGGGGTGGAGGTCACGGAAGACGCGGATAAAGTCGGCCAGGGGTTCGACGGCGAGGTCGCTGGTCACGGCGACATCGAGCCGCCCTTCTTCCAACTGCTGGATGCGCCGCACCGCGTCCGACGTCTCCAGAACTCCACCGAGGACCTGCCGGGCGGGACCGACCAGCGCCCTGCCGGCGGCCGACAACTCGAGCCCGCGGCCGAGTCGATGGAAAAGTTCGACGTCCAGTTCCCGTTCGAGGGCCCGGATCGCCTGCGACAACGACGGCTGGGCGATGTACAGCGCCTCCGCGGCTCGAGTCATGCCGCCGTGATCTACTACGCTGAGGAAATAGCGTAGCTGCCGGGCATCCATGCTCCGACGATATCGCAGGCGCACCGGGGTAGTTCGCTTTGACCCATCGACGAGCCCCCGCTCCCGATCATTGTCGGAACAGGCAGAATGCAGTGAATCGATTGCGACGTCATCAGGTGCCCGGGAGGCGCGGTGGAGTTCAGGCAGCTGGCCCAATTTCTCGCGGTCGTCGAGCACGGCGGCCTCGTACGCGCCGCAACCGCACTCCACATTTCGCAGCCCTCACTGTCGCAGACCATCCGCGCGCTCGAACGTGAACTCAAGACTCCGCTATTTCACCGGGTCGGTCACGGAGTCGTTCTGACGGCGGCCGGTGAGGCACTCATCGGTCCAGCGCGCCAGTTGATCCGGGACGTGGCGACGGCGCGCGCGTCGGTCGCAGAGGTCGCAGGGATACGCACCGGTCGCCTCGACATCGCCGCAATGGGCAGCCCACTCGAGTTCATTCTTCCGGCCGTCGGAGCGTTCCGTCGCCGTCACCCCGACGTGTTCATCAGTATCGAGACGCCAGCGATGGAGTCCGACATCCTGCACCAGGTCCGGGAAGGCAGGAGCGAGTTGGGCTTTCTACCGTTCCAAGACGAAGCGGACATCCACAGCGAGGCAGTTCGGGGGCGGCTCGAGCTTGTCCAGCTCGGCGTCGAGCGGATGAAGCTGGTGATGCCCCCCGGAATCGGCACCGCCTTGCCTGACCCCTTACCGATCGGGCAGCTACCCGATCTTCCGACCACGGCGGCTCCTTTCGGCGCGCAGGGCAGGGATGCGGTCGAGAAGGCCCTTCGCCGCGCCGGATTGCACACGCGGCTCGGAGTCGTCACGGCGCACAGGTCAACGCATTGCTCACTCGTCCTGCGCGGCATAGGCATGGCGTTCAGTCCCGAGGGACAGGTGAACCAGGCAGTACGCACCGGCGCCGTGGTGCGCGACCTCGACCCACCCATCCTCCTCCCCTACGGTCTGGTGCGCCGGGCCGGTCACCTATCGCCTTCGGCCGCCGCGTTTTTCGAGATGGCGGTTGAGCACTTCCGCGACCGGAGCAGCGACTGACCATCCGGCCGCGTCGCTTGGCCGATGGCTCAGGCCCGGGGACCGAACACCACGTGCGACCGACGTCAACAGTTGTGCAGCCTGGAGCACTGCTACTGCGGCCGGCCCACCTCCGGGGGCGGGAGCACGGCGGCGTTATGCCGCGCCCCATATCGGCTCGTTCAGAGCCGCTAGTTGATGGTGGCGACGTGGACGGTGGTCAGACGACACACGGCGAGCTTGTCGAAGCGGATGGCCACCGCCCGGTGCGGCTCGAGTCGGCTGATGCCACTCGACCGCGTGCCGCTGCTGGCATATCCGATGGTCGAGGGCCGACGGTCATTTGCCTCGTGTGCGGCGGTGTGCGAGTTGATCGGACGGGATCGTGATCGTCGCTCGGATGCCGCCTCGAGCAGTTGGACGCGATTGGCGCGGGAACTGTACGCCCTCGTCCGCCAGCCCGCACCGACCGGGTACGCACCTGGCCACGACCAGGGCGCGGTACCGAAGAGCCGCTCGAACACCGCGGTGAACTGCGGACTGCCGCCGTCCTGACCCAGGGTGAGCAACACCGCCGGCGGGCCGCCGGTTCTGCCCACCGCCGAGGTGCAGCTTGGTGGTCCACCCGCCGGGAGAACCCCCCAGGGCGACGACGTCGGGCTCGCGTCGATCCCGCCGCGTGATGCGAGCTGCAGCAATCGGCAGGCACCGGTAGCGTGCCGGTGGGCCCGCACGATGGTCGAGTCGACGCCGACGTCTCACACGATCCGGCCCGCGGCGTCGGCCAACGCGTGCAACGCGGTCAAATCTGTGCCCGCACCCTGGCGGCCGGTTGTCAGCGACGGAACAGTCCGTCCACGCCTCTGCCAGGGGTCCGTACCGGGTCGGTGACTTCGCGCCAGAGTGCGCGATGCGGGTACGCCAGCGGATACCGTCGATGAGCTGGGTGTTCCGTCCACGCAGGGCCATCCGGACCTGGCCGGGGGTGGGGAGCAGTGCTTCGAGTACCGCCCACTGCGAGTCGGTCAGGTCCGTCCGGCCCGTCACCGCAACGCTGGGCACGACGCCCGAAGGTCTTCAGGGTTTTCTTCGCCGTCAAACCCCTTGACCGGAGACCTCGCTCATTCAGCGCTCACGATACACCCGTCTCACTTGAAGATCCGGGACCTCACCACCCGGGACGAACCTGGTGGGGGCTGACGCCGATCAGAAGCTGGCGTGCGCACCGACCGGGTTGACACACAGTCGAGCCAGGCGACCGCGAACGAGTTCCTCCGCCTCGCAAACGATCCGCGTGACCATCTCCACAACCGTGGGAATGTCGTGGATCAGGCCCTGGGACAGGCCGCTCGCCCAGATACCGAGATCGAGATCGCCCTCTTCGTGCACCAGTCGCCCTCGCGCTCCTGCCACGAGCTCGCGTACGTCGTCGAAATTCCCTCCCTCTGCCAGGATTTGGACAACCCGTCGGCTGACTGCATTGCCTGCCACCCGCGAGGTGTTGCGCAGCGGCCGAAAGATCAGTTCGGTGTCGAGCTCGGAGGCGTCGACCACCCACTGCTTGACCCGCTCATGCACCGGCGACTCGACCGTGCACATGAAACGGGTGCCCATATTGATACCGTCCGCGCCCAGGGCGAGGGCGGCAACGAGCCCACGCCCGTCCGCGAACCCACCCGACGCGATGAACGGGATCCGCAGCGCTCGGGCCGCGGCCGGGATCAGGATCAGACCCGGAACGTCGTCCTCGCCGGGATGGCCCGCGCATTCGAAGCCGTCGATGCTCAGCGCGTCGACACCCAATGCCTCCGCCTTGAGAGCGTGTCGCACACTCGTGCACTTGTGGAGCACCTTGACTCCGGCCGCCTTGAACGCTGGCATGTGCTCGGCCGGGTTGTTGCCCGCCGTCTCGACGATGCGTACCCCGGATTCGATGATCACCTGCCGGTACTCTGCGTACGGGGGCGGAGTGATCGCTGGGAGAATGGTGAGATTGACCCCGAAGGGACGATCGGTCATCTCCCGGCAGCGGGCGATTTCCGCGGCCAACGCCTCCGGGGTCGGCTGCGTCAATGCCGTGAGAAACGCCAGTGCACCCGCGTTCGCAGTGGCAGCCACGAGTTCGGCTCGTCCCACCCACTGCATCCCGCCCTGCACAATCGGGTGTTCGATTCCGAACAGGTCGGTGAATCTAGTGCTCAGCATGGCTATTCCCGCTCTCTGTGTTGGTCCGGAGGCTGCTTTGGGACCGCTCCGGTCGACCTTGTCCGGCCTTATTCACCTGAACTCCGGCTCGCGCCAATGCGGGAAGATGGCGGGCAGGTCGGCTTCGACCGTCCGCACGAACTTGGCCGGCCGCTTCTCGAGAAATGAGGTGATGCCCTCGTGGGCGTCGCTGCTCCCGCCCTGCACGGCCATGCCCCGCGATTCGGCAATGTGTGCCTCCATCGGGTGTGCGGCTCCGAGCATCCGCCAGATCAGCTGCCGCGTCAGCGCAACCGACACCGGGGCGGTGTTGTCGATGATCTCGGCGGCGATTGCGCGCGCCTCATCGAGCAGCCGATCTCTCGGGTGGACCGCCGAGACCAGCCCCGCCTCCAGTGCCTCCCCTGCCGAGAACATCCGTCCGGTGTACAACCACTCGAGTGAGCGCTGTACCCCGACCAAGCGCGGCAGGAACCAGCTCGAGCAGCTCTCCGGGATGACACCCCGGCGGGTGAAAGGCATCGCAAATCGCGCGTCCTCAGATGCCAGTCGAATGTCCATTGGCAGCGTGATCGTGGTACCGACGCCCACCGCGGCGCCGTTGATCGCGGCGATCACCGGCTTCACGGAGTCGAAAATTCGCAGGGTAGCTACGCCGCCGCCGTCACGTGGGACGTCGTCCCCGAAATCGCCGTAGTCGAATCGTGCACCGCCGCCGGAGAGGTCGGCACCGGCACAGAACGCACGGCCCGAGCCGGTGACGATGACGACCTTGACGCCGTCATCGGCGTCTGTCCTGGCGAAGGCCGCGACGATCTCGGCGCTCATTTGCCGGGTGAAGGCGTTGAGTTTGTCCGGGCGATGCAAGGTGATGACGGCGATGCCATCTGCGATCTCGAGTCGAATCGTGTGGAATTCCATCACAGTTTCCGTTCGGTGTCGGTGCCCGCCGCGGCGCGGACATGGCGGCCCAGGTTGCGCTCGTGAATTTGGGATGCTCCCTCATAGATCCGGAGTGCCCGGACGTCGCGCCACATCCGGGGCACCGGACTGTCTCCGACGATCCCCTCGCCGCCCAGGATCTGCACCGCCCGGTCGGCCACCCGGCTGGCCATCTCCGTGCAGAAATACTTGGCGGCCGCGATGCGGTGCCGGGGAATGGACTGTCCGTGAAACTGACGGGCGCAGTCGAGTACGAGAGCTCGGCCGGCCTCCAACTCCGCGTAGCTCGATCCGAGCATCGCCTCGATGCTGCCGAATTCGCCGATAGGGCGACCGAACTGGGTTCGGGTAGCAGCATGGCGTGCCGCCTCGTCCAGGATCCGCGTCGCCTGCCCGACCGCAGTCGCGGCGACGTGGATCCGGGCATGGTTGATCCCGCGCATCGCCAACCGCAGACCCGCCCCCTCGAGCCCGCCGATCAACGCGGTGGCCGGCACGACCACCTGGTCGAACCGCAGCTCGGCGACCGGCGCCTCGGCATGCCCATTCATCCGATCGGGCAGGCTCGCGCTGACTCCGGGCGTGTCCGCCCGCACCAGGAAAGCGGACACCCCCTCAGCGCCGGCACCGCCGGTGCGGGCGAAAACCACCAGCAGATCGGCCCATGCGCCGTTGGTGATGTACCGCTTGCTGCCATTGATGACGAAATGGTCGCCCTCGCGCACGGCGGTCGTGCATATCGCTGCGGCGTCCGAGCCTGCACCCCGCTCAGTGAGTGCGAACGCAGTGACGCATTCGCCCCGTGCCATCGGCGGCAGATAGAGTTCACGTTGCGCGTCGGTGCCATAGTCGAGCAAGATTTGTGACGACAGTCCGATGGTGGTCGAGAACCGCGACCGGTACACGCACGATGCCCGGGTGAACTCGAACGTGAGCAGCACCTGCTGCTCGACCGACCATTCCAGGCCCTCCCAGCGTCTGGGCAGGGTGATCCCGAACAGTCCGAGCGACGCCATCTTCTCAACGAGGTCCGGCGGCACCTCGCCCTTGGACACCATCTCCGCCTCGCGGATGATCAGCTCCTCGTCGGTGAACCGGCGGATCCGGTCGAGGTAATCGTCGAAGGACAGCTCGTAGACGGGTGCCGCGATCATGCCAACTCCTCACCGGGGAAGATCGCGCTTCCCCTTCGCGCAGGGTTTGCGGGTGCGCCGTCCTCGAGCGCGGCCCGCGGAATGTGTTCGATTCGTCCGCGTAGCGGGGGTCCGGGGGTCGTCATACCGTTCAGTCAAGCTCGCCCATGATCACGTGCCCACGAAGAAGGTTCCGTGCGATCGTCTTGCGCTGGATCTCGTCGGTGCCGTCGTAGATCCGGGCCAGACGCAGTTCCCGGTACCACCGCTCGATCGGCAACTCGCGGGTGTAGCCCATGCCGCCGTGAATTTGCAGAATGCGGTCGACGACCTCGTTTGCAATGGTGGCTCCGTAGAGCTTGGCCTGTGAATTGGCATGCCGTGCATCCCCGCCCTGATCGCCGACCCACGCTGCACGCAGCGTCAGCAGCCGGGCCGCATCGACCTCCACCGCCGAATCGGCGAGCATCCACTGGATCGCCTGCCGCTCACCGATCGGCTTTCCGAAGGTCTGCCTTGTGTTGGCGTAGTCCACACCCATCTGGATCAGCCGATCGCAGGCGCCGATCGCCCGCGCCGGTACTCCCCATCGGGCCTTTCCGATCCACTCCATCGCCAGAGCGAATCCGAAACCCGGTTGCCCGAGGACATTTTTGGCAGGGACGCGGACATCCTCGAACACCAGGGAGGCCGGACCCCACTGGCCCATAGTGTGAATGGGCTCGGACTTCCATCCCATGTCCCGGTCGACCAGGAAGCAGGTGATGCCGCCGTTTGCACCGCGGTCCCGGTCGGTGACCGCGAAGACCATCGCGAAATCGGCCTCGTTGCCCTGCGTGATAAACACCTTCTCACCATTGATCACCCAGTCGTCGCCGTCCCGGCGAGCTGATGTGCGGATCGCCGTCGCATCGGATCCCGCTCCCGGTTCCGTAAGCGCGAAGCACGAGATCCGATCGCCTTCGATGGTGGGAAGCAGGTACCGCGCACGCTGATCGTCGTTGCATCCGTACAGAATGTTGTCGGCGCTGCCGCCGAACCTGAATCGGATGAAGCTGCGCCCCAGTTCCATCTCGATCACCGCTGCCATCACCGCGCTCAGGCCCATGCCGCCGAGCTCCTCCGGTGTCTGCACGCCCCAGAATCCGGCTTCTCGGGCCTTGAGCTGCAGGGACCGGATGGTGTCGGGCTCGACACCGACCTGGCCTGCGCGTTCGTTGCGTAGTGCTTGCTCCTCCAGCGGCTTGATCTCACGGTCGACGAAGGTGCGAACCCACATCTGGATGTCGCGCTCTTCGACTGTCAACGAAAAGTCCATACTTCGTTCTCCAATGATCGGTGGTGTTTCGGGGAATGCGGTGGCGCGGCGATCCGATCTCCGACCGGTCCGGCGGCGGGCCGACCGCCGACGCTCGAGAGCGCCGAGAGCTTACTGCCCTATGAATCAGACCTCGGACAGTCGAGACGAGCAAGACTGTCTCGGTGATGTGACGGATAGGCTGGGCCGATCGATGTGATCGGGAGCGCTTTCCACGTCCCGCCCTGTCACAGCGGCCTACGCGCGAGGCTGAATGTCTGGCCGGTCGGCCCCTCGACGGGCCGGCCAGCGAGCCAGACAATCAATTCGGCCACCTCGTCCGGGTGCTTCACCCGCTCCGTCTTGGACAACGCAGGAACCTCGCCAAGGCGAAAATCGTCCCGGGTCAAATCAGTCGCGACCGGCCCCGGTACGATCTCGTTGACGTCGACGCCGTGGCGCCACACCTCCTTGGCCAGGACCCGCACCAGATGTGCGACCCCTGCTTTTGCAGCGGCGTACGCCGATCCACCGGCACCGGCGACGTGACCGGTACCCGATCCGATGACGATGATCTTGCCCATTCCTTGAGCGGCCATCTGCGGTAGTGCAGCCTGTGCGCAATGGAAGACACTGGTGAGGTTCAGGGCGATGGTCCGTTCCCAGTCGTCCGGTGCGCTGTCGACCAGCCGGCCCGAGGTCAGGCCACCGCCCGCGTTGCAGAGCAGCACGTGCAGGCCACCGAATTCGTCGACGGTACGGGCAACCATCGCGGCCACCTGGTCGGCAACAGTGACGTCGGCCGATATCGCGATCGCGCGACCGCCCTCGTTCCGAATCGCTCGGGCCACGGATTCGACCTGGTCGGCCGTGCGGGCAGCCACGGCAACGGCGGCACCGGCACGTGCCAACGAGAGCGCACCGGCGCGCCCAATACCTCGGCCCCCACCGGTCACCAGGCAGGTAAGTCCCTCCAACGACGGTGTCATCGATGTGCGTCCTTCCTCGACGTCGGCGCGGGGAATCCGCGCCGAGGTCGATGCAACCGTCTTCGGGGGTGGCTGTCCAAGAGCGGATTTCGACACAACCCATAGGAAATACCCATCGGTCCCGACCATCGGGCGGAGGTGAATCGGCGATGTGATCCGGACGCGCTGCTGCTGTTGTCTCGATCGAGAGGCGAGGTGAGGAGGCGGACCAAGAGGGCGTGGCCGGCTCACCACCTCACGGGATCGTTTTTCGCCTCCAGCCTTTCCGTGACATACCTCGCATGTTCGGCACGCGCAGGACGTACCGCCGACATTGCACCCTCGTAATCGGATCGCCGCAGATGCACACCGTGGTGCCGGTCGGTGATACGTGCGCCGCAAAGCGTCACAGCCGCAAGCGAACTGCTAGGGGACGTCACCATGTCACGCGCGACTGGCACTTCTGCGCAAGAGGACCGGCCGGGATCACGATGTGCATTCGCCCGAATTCCCTCCACCAGACGGTGCCCTCAGCGGGCGACCTGAGTGCGTTGGTTTCGGAGATGTCCGTGTCCGTCTCGGCGCGGCGAGGGTGGCAGATATCCCGACATACCGGGAAACACCGTTCAAATATGGCGTAGCATCCGCGATCGTCGAGGTTCAATCGTGGTGGTCGCCGCACCGGTCACCCATATGATCCCGGCGAGCGGTGCAGGTCGCTTCCACTGCCGGATGTATTTGCTTGGGCGTATCGACATTCGCACTTGCGGTCGTGGCAATACTCTCGGACCGCGCACACGCCGTCGGAACCGCCGAACCGACACACTGCCCCCGGGTCCGCAGCGGGGCGGGAAGCCGTCACGTCTGCCGAACTGGACTCGCTCAGCCCGGCCCGGCGGGAACCGGTGTCGATTCACGTAGCGAGCGGAGGACCACCTCCTGTGTGGTTGTTGCGATCAATTCTCCCCGTCGGCTCCAGATTTCGCCGAAGGTATGTCCGCGCCCGTCCCCGGAGACCCGACTGCGCTGGGTGTAGAGCATCCACCGGTCGGCGTGACACTGCTGGTGAAACCAGATCGAGTGATCGAGCGACGTGGTGAAGACGGTCGACGGGTCCTGCGCGGTCGACGGGGAATGGCCGACTACCGCTGTCCGGGCGAGCGCCAGGTCCGACAAGAAGGTGAGCGCGCAATCGTGGCGGGCGGGAGAAGCGGGCAGATGCCCCGCGAAACGGATCCACAACGAGCGACGGGACTCGCCGGGTTCGCCCCCCTGATGGGGTTTCGCACGAACGGGTCGTATCTCGACGGCCCGTCCGACCGGTGAAGTCCTGTCCAGGTTTGCCCATGTTCGATCCCACTCGCCTCCGAGCTCTTCGAGCAGCTCCGGCGCGGGCACGTCCGGCATCACCGTGTGCCGGGACGAATCGCTCTCGGGAACTTTGAACGATGCGGTCATCGTGAAGATGGCACCCGACCCCTGCCAGGCAGTGACCGCACGAAGATCGTAGGAGTTCCCGTCCTTGAGTCGCTGCACGACGTATCGGACCTCACGGTCCGGGCAGCCACGGCTCGGGAAGTAGCCGTGCAGAGAGTGCACCGACCGGTCCTCCCGGATCGTGCGCTGCACCGCAGCCAATGCCTGTGCAGCGATGTGCCCACCGAATGCCCGACCGGGCGAACCCTCACAGCACAGGCCGCGAAACTCGTCTGGACCGACCATGTCCACGTCCAACAACTCGGGCATCTCGTTCCTTCACTTCACACCCCACAGGGTTCGGGATGACGGTCCTCATCACTTCGTCCGGCGGTTTCTACGGATGCGCTCAGGACCGACTGTCATGCCGGTCACGGCGCGAGTCGACCACATTCGTCGAGGAGGGCATGTGACCGCCGGACATCCGAGCAACAACTCGCTTCCCACCTAAACCAGTTCCGCGAGCGAAGTCCAATAGCGAATACGGAACTGCTCAATCGTAAGTCGCTATCTTCCCCATAGTTCGTCGCGACGGGGGAAAACGCGGCATCGAACTGATTGTCACGATCGACGAGTGGGGCGTCTCGCTCACTGCCTCGGCGCCGGAGCTGGGTGAGGACACGGAGGCAGTGCTCTGCGCGCCGGGTCGGGCTGCGAAGTTCGAGACTCTCATCTCCTCCGGTGTCATTCACCAGCGAGCAACCGCCCGAACAGAAGTCGCTACCCGATCTGCATCGATTCGTCGCGATGGTCATTCATAGGTGGATCGAATCGCCGTGTTCGCATTCGCCTCTTTGTGCCCGATGCGCTGCCCTGATTGATTCGAGGGTGCATCGAACCGAGGACACCAGGAGCACATCATGCGAGATGCAGTCATAGTCGACGCGGTACGAACCCCGGTCGGCAAGCGCAATGGATCACTGGCCGGGATCCATCCCGCAGACCTGTCGGCCCACGTATTGACCGCTCTGGCGGCGCGGACTGGTATCGATCCCGCGGTCGTCGACGACGTTGTGTGGGGTTGTGTCGGCCAGATCGGAGACCAGGCGAACAACATCGGCCGGAGCGGCGTCCTCGCGGCGGGCTGGCCCGAGTCGGTTCCGGCCACCACGGTAGACCGGCAGTGTGGTTCGAGCCAGCAGGCGCTGCACTTCGCCGCCGCCGGGGTGATCGCCGGCCACTATGACGTTGCCGTTGCCGGCGGTGTGGAGTCGATGTCTCGGGTCCCGATGGGTTCCAGCCGCCAATCCGGACAACCGTTCGGGCAGACTGTTCTGGACCGATTCGGGGTCGAGACCTTCAACCAGGGAGTCGGCGCCGAAATGATCGCCGCGAAGTGGGGGCTCACCCGTCGCCAGCTCGATCACTTCGCGGTGATGTCACATGAGAAGGCGGCCGCGGCAGTCGATTCAGAAGCACTGGTGGGCCAGATCGCCCCTCTTCCCGGTGTGTTGGACATGGACGAGGGTATTCGCCGGGGCACCACTGTCGACAAGCTCGCCGAACTGAAAACCTCGTTCAAGAAGGACGGCGTCATCCACGCCGGCAACGCCTCCCAAATCTCCGACGGTGCCGGAGCACTGCTGGTCACTACCAGCGAAAAGGCACACCAACTCGGTCTGACCCCGATCGCACGAGTCCATACCGCCGTGATGGCAGGCGACGATCCGGTAATGATGCTGACGGGGCCCATCCCGGCAACCGCAAAGGCGCTCGAACGATCCGGCCTCTCGATCGCCGATATCGGCGCATTCGAGGTCAACGAGGCGTTTGCCTCGGTTCCGCTCGCATGGCTCGGCGAGACCGGAGCCGACCCGACCCTGGTGAATCCGCTGGGCGGCGCGATTGCGGTCGGGCACCCACTCGGCGGTTCCGGCGCGATCCTGGCGACCCGGCTGGTGCATCACATGCGAGACCGAAAGATCCGGTACGGCCTGCAGACGATGTGCGAGGGCGGCGGCATGGCCAACGCCACGATTCTCGAGCTGCTCTGACAACCTACTTCTGTCGAAGATCCGTCGGGGTACAGATCAGGGGTGAAGCCACAGACGAAAGAGGATGACCAGCAGCACCGGCCTCCCGTGGCGGTGTACTCGGTGGGCGAGCAGCCGGACACCCGCTTCTCGCTCGCCAATGAATGCACCGCACGAGCCTGCGTCCGAACAGTCCGACCCCGGTCGCCGGTGAGGCCACCCCGATGACCACCCTGACGGGTCTGTCACAGACCACGATCTATCTCGGGACAAGGTCGCGTTCGTCGCCTGCGGTACCGGCAGCGTACTCGCGGTGGCAGCCGTGCGGTCATGGCGGCGCCAAGAACGAGCCCTCCACTCGACCAGCCCCTACCCCTCCCCCGGGCTCGCCGGCGGCGTCTGTGCTCTGGCCGTCGAACTGGTCGCATTCGACGTAGCCGCTCCACGTGCCGATGTGACACTCGCGGGAGGAAGGGGGCAGGCAGTGCGACGCACTCCACGCGGTGGCATCGACGTCACGCCCCACACAGCACGATGGCGGTCATCAGCGAGACGCTTCGAGCCCTCGAGTCAGGTGAACGGACCCCGCAGTGACCTGCGGCCTCGATCGACTTGTCGTGCTGGTCGACGAGGACGGTGGTGATCGTCGCTCGTGACGGCATCGGCACGTTGTGGCCCGACCAGCGGTTCGCGAGGTTGGCGTCGGGAAGGTTCGGGGTCCCGCTTGCGCGTCGGCCCGCGCGCACTCGGCCTGGATGGCCACGTTCGTGGCAACCGAGAAAAGAATGTCGCCGTGAGTGAGCTTCACGCCCTGGGGTGCACCGGTGGTTCGAGAAGGGAAGATCAGTGCGAGCAGGCCGTCGCGGGACACCGAACGCCAGACGCGGTCGAAGTCGAAATCCGGGACGTCACGCGACTCGAGGTCGTCGAGGCCGACGGTCCCGTCTGCGTAGCTGTCGACACAGACGACGGTACGGACCCCGGTGTCCGCGGCCCCCATACGAATCTTGTCGAGAGATTGCTTCTCGTACAACACAACCCGCTTGTCGATGCTGTCGACGAGGTAGGCGGCTGATCGGCGGTAAGGTGTTGTAGAACGAGGCCCAGCCGTTCGGCTCGTGGCGGGTACGGCGATCCAGGGGGAGCGGCAATTCGGCCGCGTGTCGTGGTGCGCTGAGCCGCTCCCTGCGGTGGCGTTCGACTCGCGACCGGGGAAACAACTCGCCTACCCGGCGGTGTTCGCCGCAGCCGAAGCGCTCCTTTTCGGTGGTGAACACGTCGTCGAGCACCAGATCGGCAGTATCGCGCAGGATCTGGTTGAGCACGGCCTTGCCCTGCACCGCCTTCACCGGGCCGACGGCAGATCATTCCGTGAGCGCGTGCGGCCTGGTCGAGCAGATGCTCGCGCTCGACGACACGGTTCATCAGGCCGATCCGCTCCGACTCCGACGCGGTGACCTTGTCGCCGGTCATCAGGGACTTTTTCGGGCGGGTCATCCCGACCAGCCATGACCAGGTAATAGCACCGTCGTCGCCGGCGGTGACGGTGACGGTCACGTGCGGATCGGAGATGATCGCCGTGCTCGAGATGAGCATGATGTCGCACAGCAGCGCGATGGTGGCGCCGAGATCGACTGCAGGCGTTGACCGGCGAGATGATGGCCTGGGGCGGTGCGAGGATGTCCATAGTGATCTTCCGGGCTTCCTGGAAGAGCGCGTCGAGCACTGGGCCGGCTTCCGGCTGCTCGCCCCAGGGTTTCCCGCCGTGGCGAATGCCTTGCCCTGACCGGTCAGCACGACGGCTCGTATCGTGTCGTCCTTCCGGATCTGGGCAGATTTCCGGGCGAGCTCCTCATGCATCGGACGGCGGATCGCGTTGTACAATTCGGGGCGGCTGAACTCGACCGCCAGCACGTGCCCGCCACGGTGAAATGTCAGGGGCGGCAGTCCGAGTAGTGCTTGTTCTCCCCCGTGTATGCCCCTCTTCCAGGAAGATGTGCCGGCCGGACAAATCGGCCCACCGTTCGAGTGTGTGCAGACTTGACTGCACTTCAGGCACGCAACAGGTCCTAGCGTGAGCCACAGTCGGACACGGTAGTAGTTGACTTTCTCCGTCATCGACACGACAGGACCGCAGGCGCACTCAGCGCGGTCCGATCTGCCCCGCCGATGCCGCATCGTCCGCGCGCACAGCCGACAATTCCTGCGCCTCGACGAAACACGCAACGTTGCGTTCGGGGTTGATGAGCGCAGCGGCGATCAGCGCTCCGCCCACCAGGACGACACCGAAGGCGGCGAACCCGAGCTGGTAACCATGGAGCGGGTTCGAAGCGTCGTTCACCAGGTTGCCCAGCAGCAAAGGCGCGATCACGCCACCCATGCTGTAGCAGGTGATCATCACGCCCATGACGGTGCCGCGCTGTTTGACCGGGACGACGTCCGAGACCAGCGTCCAGGCGATACCCTGGGCGCCGACCACCAGGGACGCTCCGACCGCGAGCAGGACAATTTGCAGCACACCGCGATCCAGGAGAGGCCATGCGATGGTGCTCAAACCGCCTAGTGCCACCAGCGCGCAGGGCAGCAGTCCCCTAGCAGCGCGGACGCTTGCCCCTCGCCGGGTCATGGCGCGGGACACTGCCGCGAAGACGATCATCAAGATCGCGCCGCAGAGGTACGGCAGGGACACCAGCCAGCCGGTGGCGACCTTGTCGTAACCCAGCCCCTGACGCAACGCCAACGGCAGCCAGCTGATCTTGAGCGCCACGCTGCAGTAGGTGGCAAAGAAGAGCAGGGTAATGCCGACGATGGTGCCGGACGTCAACAGGCGACGGTAGGGGACCCGCTCCGGAAGCATCGGAAACGACGACACCGCGTGCCCTGTGACCTCGGGGCCGTCGCGACCGACAATCAACCAGCCGACCACCCACACCAGGCCCACGATCGCCATGGCGGCGAAGGCCGCATGCCACGAGTAGTGGATGACGAGTGCGGTGATGATCGGTGCGGCGACGAGCGGACCGACCGATGTTCCCGACGCGACAATGGATGTGGGCAGAGCCCGCTTCTCGGCCCGGAACCAGCTATGCGTCACTCCGAAGGCCAGGGCGGCCGTCGGGCCCTCCGCGAAACCGAGGATCATGCGCGTGATCAGCAGCACGGTGAAACTGGTGCTCCACACCATCGGGAGAAGGCACAGCGCCCATATCAGTGCAACGCCGGCGAGAAGCCACCGGCCTGGAATTCGACCGATCAGCATGCCGCCGACGATGGCGCCGATTGCAAAGAACCAGAAGAAGCCGCTCTGCACGAGACCGAACTGGCTCGGGGTGATGCCCAGGTCGTCGATAAGGTCCACGCCGACGAGGCCGAGCACGGCCTTGTCGGCGAAGTTGATGAGCATGAACACGAAGAGCATCGCCGCGGTGACCCAGGCCTGACGCCTGGTCGGCGAACGGTGTGGCCCGGCCGAAACCGTTGCCGAAAATGTGTGATCGACAGCCATGGGTGGCCTTTCTCTACGTCGTTGAGTCTCGCGGAGGTGATCGACGATCGGCTCACCGCTCGGAATCCGGCCCGGCCCGGCCCGGCTGCGAGAAGCACATCACAGACCCCGCTATAGAGTGAAGTGAACCACTTTCGACACCGTCGCACAAGCCCCCCGGTCACTATCAGCGATTAACTTTAAGGCCGATTACCCTGCATACGAACCCAGGCACTCCGAATATTGAGTCACAATCGAGGGGTGGCGTACGGTGCATGTGCCGGGAACGCTGCGGATCGAGCAGACCGGCCTGCCGCCCGTCCGGGCAACCGACAACCGATCGAGGCGACGGGGACGATCGATCCCTCGCGACTCACGCATCCGCCGCCCGAACGCCCAGGTGCACAGTGGACATCCGGCGCAATCGACGTCAAACACCCCATGCCACACCCGCAGTTCGACGTCGAGTAGCGAGCCTCCGCGGACCGCGGCATTGTCGACGAGGGCCCAGGCGCGCCAACACCTCACCGATCTGATCGACGACCCGCTCGACGCTGTGTTCTGCGTTCTGCGAACCTGGCCGGTATGGACACCCGAGACATTCAGGATGAGATCAAGGTTGCGGTGCCGGCAACGATCACCAGGCCGATGACCGCAGACCGAAAGACGGTCGTGGGTACGCGCCGTGCCGCTTCCAGCCCGACGGCATTGCCGACTGGAGCAGCAATGACACCCAGTGGTACGAGTGCCCACACCATGTCCTGCGGACATCACCCTCGACAGAGGGATGCCGGCGTAAAAGTGCTAGCCACAACGACATACTCCACAAGATCGGCAATGAAGGTCAGTGGGGCCTCGGCTCGCTACATCGAAAAGGAGTACCGGCGGCAGCCCGCCGAGCGAGGTCTTGGCCGCCATGAAACCGCCCAGATCCCGGTGACTGCATGTGTCGCGTGTCGGTCCCCCCGAGTCGGTGCGATCCGGAATCGCCAACCGGATTCCGCACAACAGACCGTCACCCCGGCGACCGGTTCGAGCAGGCGCTAGGGCAGATGAGCGCCCCACACGCTCCCCGACCACGCCCCCAGGATCCTGCCCGCGCATAGCGGGCGCACCCGACACCAGTTCATGTGCTCACGCATGCAGATCGCCTCGGCAATCCACGGGATGAGCCCGGCGGCGAGTTCGGCCACCGAGACCACGGTGACGTCCATGCTTTCAGCCCCCACGCCCCGCCGGGCCCATCGAGGGTGCTGTGGTCGCGACGATGGCGCGCGCCGAGACCATCCATCTCGTGCTCACAGTTCAGGTCGCCAACGCGCGACGCCCGACCAAACATCCTTGTGGCCCATGAGAGTCGCGCCACCGCCGTCGACGATCAGGGTCTGGACACCGCCGTTGGCGAGGATGCCGGCGATTCCTTCCGGAGCCGGGTCACGAACGGTTTCGACCAGTGCGGCACGGCCGACCGGCGTCCCGAGGTCGGCGGTCACCTGGACACCGCCGAGATCGACGCCGATTACACGCACTCATGCGCAGGAACATTCCCGGTCAGGTCAGGCATAGAGCGCGGCGATTTCGGCGGCGTACTTCTCGTGCACGAGCTTGCGACGCACCTTCGTGGTGGCGGTGAGCTCGTCACTGTTGACATCCCAGTACGACGGCAGCACCGTGTGCGCACGCACCTGCTCCACCCGCGAGAGCCGCTCGTTGCCGCGCGCGATACCTTCGGCCACCTCCCGCACCACGCGCGGGTCCTGGGACAGCGTCTCGGCGCGGAGGTCGGTGATGCCGTGGGCGGCCGCGAACGCCGCGGCCTGCTCGCGGTCGAGGACGACGAGCGCCGCGACGTGCGGCCGCCCGTCACCGACGGCGACGACCGAGCCGGCGAGGGGGCAGGCGAGACGGACTGCGTTCTCGATGTTCGCCGGTGCGAGGTTCTTGCCCGACGAGTTGATGATCATGTCCTTCTTGCGGTCGACGATCCGGACGTAGCCGTCCTCATCCACGGTGGCGATGTCGCCGGTGTGGAGCCAGCCCTCCGAGTCGACGGCCTCCGCCGTCTTCGCGGGGTCGTTGCGGTAGCCGCGCATCACGCCCGGGCTGCGGAGCAGCAGCTCACCGTCGTCGGCGAGCCTCACCTCGACTCCGTTACGCGCCTGGCCCACGGTGCCCACCCGGATCCGGTGGGGGTGGTTGGCGATGCCCGAGGCAGCGCTCTCGGTGAGCCCGTAGACCTCGCAGACCGGCACGCCGAGCGCCAAGAAGAACTCCAGCGTCTCCGGCGCGATCGGCGCACCGCCCGAGGTCGCGTAGTACAGACCGTCCAAGCCGAACCGACGCCGCCAGGCGTGCAGGACCGCCGCGTCCACTGTGGCGTGCTGGGTGGCGAGCGTTTCGGGAACCGGGTCGCCGGCAAGTTCTGTGCGCACCTTCTCCAGCCCGACGGCGAGGGCTTGCTCGATCGCGGCCCGCTCGGCGGGCGGCTCGGCGGCAATTGCGTTCTCGATCAGCGCCTCGAGCTTGTACCAGATCATCGGCACGCCCATGAAGGTCGACGGGTGGACCTCCTGGAATGCCGTCAGCACCGACCGGCCGTCGACCACGTCGGTCACCGTGGCTCCGGTCACCATCGGCAGGTAGTGCGCGGCGAATCTGTTGGCGAGGTTGGCGTCGGGTAGGTACGACAGCACCCGTTCTTCCGCATCGCGCGTCGTGAACTCCGCCTGCTGTCGCGCCCTGACCGACGAAGAGTAGAGCAGGTTGGCGTGGGTGATTTCGACACCCTTGGGTTCACCGGTCGTGCCCGAGGTGTAGATCAGGGCGACCAGGTCGTCGCGCCCGACCGCGCGCCACGACGCGTCGAAGTCGAAGTCCGGGTCACCGAGCGCGACGAGCGCGTCCAGGGAGAGCTGGTCGTCGGCGGCATCGTCGATGCAGACCACGCGGGTGTCCGGGTGCTGCAGTGCGGCTGTGCGGATGACCTCACCGAACCGCGCCTCGCAGATCACCACCCGGCTGCCGGCACTACCGAACAGCGACGACACCTGGTCGGCGGTGAACGTGTTGTAGATCGAGTACGACGTCGCGCCGAGGTGCATCACCGCGGTGTCGACGATGTGGAACTCCGGTCGGTTCGTCAGCATGATCGCAACCGTGTCGCCGGGTCGGACGCCTAGTCCCGCCAGGCCGGCGGCGATGCGGCGAACTCGGTGGTCGTACTCGCGCCAGGTGAAGGTTCGACCGTCCTCCCAGGCACGGAGCGCGACCTGGTCGGGGCGCGCGGCGACGGTGGACTGGAACACGTGGCACAGGCTCTGAGCTTCGGCGACCTGCTGCATCGTCAGATGGGTGGGCACGTTGGCCTTCCTGGGGTTCGGGGAGCGGGACTCAGCGGACATCCGGCGGCCAGAGCTGAAGCACCTGACCCGACATGTGCGTGGTGGCGGGAGAGAGGAGGTAGCGTACGGCCGCTGCGACTTCGTCCGGCGTCCCGAGGCGGTCGGCGATTTCCTTCTCGCGCTCCGGCTGCTCGCTGAGGCGCACGCGCAGCCTGCCGGTCGAGATCAGGCCCGGCGCCACGCAATTGACGCGGATGCCCTCGGGTGTCAGCTCGTTGGCGAGGTAGCGGGTGTAGTGCATGACGGCCGCCTTGGTGATCCCGTAGTGGGCGTAGCCGCCCTGCGGGTTGGCGACCACGCCGGTGAGTGAACCCATGGTCACGATCGCCGGATTGGTCGCCTGCCGCAGGGCCGGGAGGGCGGCCTGCACGGTCGTGATCGTGCCGTGCAGGTTGCGGCGCAGTACGTCGTCCAACGCGCTCAGATCGATGGTGGCGGCCGTGTTGTCGGCGAAGCCGCCGCTGCCGCCGCCTGCATTGCAGACCAACGCATCGAGCCGCGACCAGTCCTGGTGGATCCGAGCGCCCAGCTCTTGCATGGCCTCGACGTCGGTGGTGCTGGCCTCGACGGCGATGGTCGGCACGCCGATCTCGCGCAGCTCGTCGACAACCGAGCCGGCGGCCTCGTCGAACTCACGGTAGCCGTCGAAGTCGGTGTCGACGACAGCGATGGCGTACCCCTCACGGGCGAGGGAGACGGCGATCTGCCGGCCGATGCCGCGAGCTGCGCCGGTGACCAGGGCTGTGGGGTGCACAGATACCTCCTTGAGTCGAACGATTATTCACTTCTAGATGCCCGCGAGAGCTCTGTCAAGAGCCCAGCCGGCACAGCATGTAATTGACTGTTTGGGTGCAGATCTTGACCTTACGCAGAATAGGTGGATACTACCAGGAGTAAGTGAATACAATTTAGAGTATTCCATCTCTCCCTTCCGCTTCTGGAGGTCGCATGCTGCACACCGCCGATGTCCCCCTGTACCCCATGCCGCGTGACACCGCACGATGCCCGTTCGACCCGGCGGGCGACCTAGCCGAGATTCAGCAGGAAGAGGGTTTGCGCCGGGTGCGGATCTGGGACGGCAGTGAGCCCTGGCTGGTGACCCGGCACACCGACATCCGCGCGGTGATGGCGAGTCCACTGGTCAGCGCGGACACCGACAATCCGGCATACCCGCACAGCTCAGCCGCGATCAAGGCGCGCCGGGCGCGGGCGAAAACCTTCTTCACCGAGGACGGCCCGGCCCACGACGAGCCGCGCCGCGCGCTGGCCCGGGACTTCACCGCCAAGCGCATGCAGAGCATGCGGGACGTCGTCCAGGCCGTCACCGACCGGTGCATCGACGAGATGCTCGCCGGCCCCAAGCCTGTCGATCTCGTCGAGTCGCTCGCCCTGCCGGTGCCGTCGGTCATGATCTGCGAGCTGCTGGGCGTTCCCTACTCCGAGCACGACCGCTTCCAGGAGCTCACCAAGGTATTCACCGCGGCAACCTCCACACCCGCGGACACCGTGGCAGCGGCCGAGGAGATGCTCGCGATGATCGGAAACGTCATCGACGCCAAGATCGAGAAACCGACTGACGACACTCTGAGCCGCCTCGTCGTCGAACAGCTCAACCCCGGTCTCATGACCCGCGAAGAGGTTGCCCGGATGGGCTTGCTGCTCCTGACCGCCGGCCATGAGACCTCCGCCAACATGATCGCCCTCGGCACCGCCGCACTACTGACCAACCCGGAGCAGGCCGCGCTGATCCGTGACGCCGACGACCCGGCGGTGGCCGCAGGTGCGGTCGAGGAGCTGCTGCGTTACCTCACGATCGTCCACAGCGGTGCCCGGCGCGTGGCCATCGGCGACTTCGAGGTTGCGGGCACGCAGATCCGCGCCGGCGACGGCCTGATCCTCGACTTTCCCTCCGCCAACCGCGACAAGGCCGCCTTCGCCAGCGAGGGCCACGCCGAACCCGACGTCCTCGACATCACCCGGCCCGCACGGCACCACCTCGCGTTCAGCTTCGGGGTCCACCAGTGCCTGGGGCAGCAGCTGGCCAGGGTCGAGCTGCAGGTCGTCTACTCGACTCTCCTCAAGCGGATCCCCACTCTCGCTCTGGCGGAGCCGGTGACGGAACTCCAATACAAGACCGACATGTCCATCTACGGCTTGCATCGCCTGCCTGTGACCTGGTGACCGAAAGGACAGACCTGATGAGGATCCACATCGACGAGGACAAGTGCGTCGGCGGCGGGCAATGCGTGCTTGCCGCGCCCGAGGTGTTCGACCAGCGGGACGAGGACGGCATCGTCATCCTGCTCGAGGACTCACCCCCGGCCGACCTCGCCCCCCAAGTGCACGAGGCCGCGCTGCTCTGCCCGGCCCTCGCGATCGTGGTCGAGGAATGAGCCTCGACCAGGTCGTGGTCGTCGGTGTCTCGGCCGCGGGTCTGACCGCGGCCGAGACACTGCGCCGCGAGGGGTACACCGCCAGACTGGTCCTGGTCGACGGAGACCAGCGGCCCCCGTACGACCGACCGCCACTGTCGAAGCAGCTGCTTCGCGGAGAGTGGGAAGAGGAGAAACTCACCCTGCGCCCGCCCGCCGCGCTCGAAGGGCTCGACGCCGAATGGCGGCTGGGAGTACGGGCCGAGCGGCTCGACCTCGCGGCGGGCCGGCTCGCGCTCGCGGACGGTTCCGACATCGCCTTCGACGGACTGGTCGTCGCGACGGGCGTGCGTCCCCGGGCCCTGCCCTTCGCAGTCGGCCGCCCCGGGGTGCACATGCTCCGCACGATCGAGGACGCCCTCGCGCTGCGTCGGGAGGTTGTACCCGGCGCAGCCGTCGTCGTCGTCGGCGCAGGCTTCCTCGGCACGGAAGCAGCCTCGGTGGCCGCCGAACTCGGCTGCCGGGTCACCGTCATCGACCCGCTGGAGCTGCCGCTGCAGCGCCAACTCGGTCCGCGGATCGGCCAGCGGGTCGCGCGACTGCACCGTGACCACGGTGTGCAGCTGCTCTGTGGACGCGGCGTCGCCGATGTCCGGGAGACCGACGGCCGGGTGAGCGGCGTCGTCCTGGACGACGGCGCGGAGGTCGCCGCAGACGTACTGCTCGTCGCGATCGGCGCCGAGCCGGTCACCGACTGGCTGCGCGGCAGCGGACTCACCATCGACGACGGAGTCCAGTGCGACGAATTCTGCCAGGCCGCACCGGGGGTCGTCGCCGCCGGTGATGTCGCCTCGTGGCTTCACCCGACGCTCGGACGGCTTCGTCTCGAGCACCGGATGAACGCCACCGAGCAGGGCATGGCGGCCGCGAGGACCCTGCTGGGGAAGCGGACACCGTTCGCACCGGTGCCATACTTCTGGAGCGACCAGTACGACGTGCGGATCCAGGTTTACGGCCGCCCCACGGCCGCGGACTTCACCGCCGTCGAGGGCTCGCTCGACGAGGGACCCTTTGCCGCCGTGCAACGCGACGCGTCCGGGCGTACCACCGCTGTCGCCGGATGGAACATGCCGCGCCAGCTACGCGCGCTGCGCCAGGAACTCGTCGAGCAGCAGGCTGTCCGGTGCTGACTGCGGCCCCGGAGGCGCGCTGCTGACGAAAACCACGGCAGCAACACCCTTCTCATCGGCCCACGTGTCGAGGTAGCGAGTTCGGGCGGATCCGTCGACGACCGTGCACAAAGTCATACACCCTTGGCCGTCGACCACGTCACAGGCGTGGTCGACGGTCACGGCGTAGCTCCTGCCTCGCAGCAATGAACATGCCGGCCGTATCGCGGTCCTACTGCTCCGACAGCAGTTCCTCGGTGAAACGGTGCAGGCAACCGGCGACTGTCCGGGGCTTCGCCCGGAACCCCGGTGCTGAGAGCGTCCGCGATACGAGTCACCAGACGACAACGCAACTCTTCCCCGACACCCTCGCCGAATTCAGTGAGCACCCATAGAGCCGCTCGCCGGTCGGAAGGGTCCGGTTCACGACCTACGAGGTCTCCGGTACCCGAGGTTTGCTTGATCGCTCACGCGAGTACCGGAGACCACACTCATTTCAATTGTCACCACACGCCGACAAGACTCCATCTTCGCTGCGGCGCCATTCTCGAAACACTCCCCAGGCCAACGGCGGTCGCTACTGGGGAATGACGCTACCTGTGAATTGTCCGCCGATTTCACACGGGATCGGCCACGGTTTGCCGGTCTCCAGGTCGACGAGCACGATGACCGCCTCGGGGGTCACCGCCGGCTCGGCGTCGGCCGAGGTGCGGATCGCGCTACCGAGGCGGAAGGACGTCGTGCCGACCGCGGACACCCACACGTCGACGAGGAACGGCTCGGCTTGGTACCAGAGTTCGTCGCGGTACTCGATGTCCTGCCGGCGCACCAGGTGCTGAATGTGGCTCGGCACCAGGTCGAGCAGCCCGCCTGGGGCGTGCGGCGTCACCGGGTGTCCGAGGAACGTGTGCCGCGCCTCTTCGATGATCCGCATCGACGCGACGTTGTCGACATGGCCGGTCGAACCCAGATCGTCGTACCGGACTGCGACGGGGACGGACGTCCCCCGTACCGCGGCGAGCTCAGGCGACGACACCGGCGGCCCGCAGTTCGTCGATCCGCTCCGGTAGGACACCCGCGGCCACAAGCACCGCGTCGGTGTCGGCACCGAGGACCGGGGCAGCGATCGGGCGCGGCAACGGCGTGCCGGAGAACCGCGGCGTCGGCGCCGGCTCGATGGTCCCTCCAGGACCTACGAGGAAGGTCTGGCGCGCCTGATTGTGCGGGTGGTGGGGCGCCTCGACCAGGTCGAGGACGGGCGAGAAGCTTGCGCCGCGACCAGCGAACAGCTGCGCCCACGTGTCGCGCTCGCGCTGGGCGAACAGGGCGGCGAGGGTCTTGCGCATCCGCGGCCACTCGGCACTGTCCTGCCGGTCGGCGAAGGTCGGGTCCTCGGCGAGGCCGAGGACGTCGAGCAACGCGGCGTAGGAGCGCTCGTCCCCGATGCCGAGGGCGACGTGGCGGTCGTCGACACAGCGGTAGACGCCGTAGCAGGGGCTGCCGCCGTCGATGCCGTTGGTACCGCGCTCGACGTTCCACCGGCCCGCGTTCCAGAAGTCGTACACCATCGCCATCATCGTGGCGCTGCCGTCGCACATGGCGGCGTCGACGACCTGGCCGCAGCCGCCGGCGCGGGCGTTCATCACGGCGCCGAGCACGCCGAGCGCCAGGAACATCCCACCACCCATGTCGCCGACCAGGTTGAGCGGCGGCAACGGCTCCTCGTGGGTCCCGATCGCCTCGAGCACGCCGGTGAGCGCGATGAAGTTGATGTCGTGACCGGGCTCCTGGGCCAGCGGTCCGTCCTGCCCCCAGCCTGTCATGCGGCCGTAGACGAGCGCGGGGTTGCAGGCGAACAGGTTGTCCGGCCCGAGACCCAGCCGCTCGGCCACCCCGGGGCGAAAGCCCTCGATGACCGCATCGACGCCGCGGGCGAGATCCAGCACGAGTCCGGCGCCGCGCCGGTCCTTGAGGTCGACCGTGATCGAACGCCGATTACGGTGCAGCACCGGGAACGGGTTGTTCCGGCCGGCCTCGCCGGGACGGTCGACGCGGATCACCTCGGCCCCCATGTCGCCGAGCAGCATGCCGGCGAAGGGCGCGGGACCGATGCCGCCCAGTTCGAGGACCCGGACGCCGGTGAGCGGGCCGCGGGAGGCGGCGGGATCGCAGTTCATCGGCTCAGCTCGCGAACTTCGGAGCGCGCTTCTCGACGAACGCCAGCCGTGCCTCCTCGGCGTCCGGAGACGCCAGGCAGGTCGCGAACTGCTCCGCCTCGAGCGGCAGGTAGTCGCCGAGCGACATGGTCGCGGCGGCCTTGAGGTTCCGCCGTACGGCGGTCAGCCCGCGCGGCGACTTCGCGGCGATCTGGGCGGCGATGTCGCGCACCCGTGCCGAAAGGTGTTCAGGCGGGAGCACTTCGTTGGCCAGTCCCCACTCGACGATCTCCGCGCCGCGGATCTTCGGCGACAGCAGCAGCAGCTCGGCGGCCTTGGCGGAGCCGAGCAGCCGGGAGAGCTGCCACGGCCCGCCGAGGTCGCCGCCGAAGGCGACGTTGACGAAGGCCGTGCTCATCACGGTCGTGGTCGCGACGTACCGCAGGTCGGCGTTGAGGGCGAGCGACATACCCGCGCCGGCGCAGCCGCCTTTGACCTCCGCGATCACGGGAGTGTTCATGTCGTGTAGCTGGGTGATCAGGCGGGTATAGCGCATCAGGCCGGCCCGGCCGAAGAGGTGATCTCCTGGGGGGTACGGCGCCGGGTCGGTGTCGGAGTTGTCACGACCCACGCAGAAGTGGTCCCCAGCGCTGGTGAGCACGACGACCCGGACGGACGGGTCCACCTCGGAGCGCTCGAGGGCGTCGAGCAGCCCGTCGGCCATCTCGATGGTGAAGGAATTGCGGCGCTCGGGACGGTTCATCGCGATAGTGGCGATGCCGCCCTCGATCGTGAACAGAACGGTGTCGGTCATGGGTTTCCCTCCGGGCCTAGAGGCCCATGTCCTTCGCGATGATGGTCTTCATGACCTCGGTGGATCCGCCGTAGATGCGGTTGACCCGCAGGTCGGTGAACATACGGGCGATGGCGTACTCCCGCATGTAGCCGTAACCGCCGTGAAGCTGGAGACACTTGTCGACCACCCGACCGGCCATCTCCGTGGTCTGCAGCTTGATGCGTGCCGCATCGGCAGGGGTGAGCTCGTGCGCGTCCTCGAGTTCGATGCCGCGGTCGACCAACGCCTGGCTCGTCTCGACCTCGACGTCGCACTCGGCGAGCACGAACTTGGTGTTCTGGAAGGCCGCCACCGGCTTGCCGAACACCTTGCGTTCCTGGACGTAGGCGCGCGTCATCTCCACGGCGGCGCGCGCGCGAGACACGGCGTCGACCCCGACGATGAGCCTCTCCCGCGGCAGGTTCTGCCCCAGGTAACTGAAGGCCATGCCCTCCTCACCGAGGAGGTTCTCGACCGGGACGTGCACGTCGGCGAACGACAGCTCGTTGGTGTCACTGGACTTGAGCCCGATCTTGTCGAGGTTGCGGCCGAACTCGAAGCCCTCGCTGTCGGTGGGCACCACGAGCAGACTCAGTCCGTTGCGGCGGTCGGTCTCGCTCGGCGCCGCGGTGCGGGCCACGACGACGCACAATTCGGAGTTGCGGGCGCCGGAGATGAACGTCTTCGCGCCATTGAGCACGTAGTGGCGCCCGTCGTCGGAGAGCCGTGCGGATGTGCGGATGCCGGCGAGATCGGAGCCTGTGCCCGGCTCGGTCATGGCGATGCACAGCAGGATGTCGCCCGACGCGATGCCCGGCAACCACCGCTGCTTCTGCTCGTCGGTGGCGAGGGTCAGCAGGTACGGCAACACCATGCCGGTGCTCAGTCCGTAGTGGCCCATGTGCACGCTCGCGCGGGCATTCTCCTCGGAAATGATCGCCTGATACTTGAAGCTCACCTCCCCCGGGCCGCCGTACACCTCGGGGATGCCGAAGCCGGTGACCCCGATCGCGCCCAGTTTGCGGAAGAAGTCCCGCGGCACGATGTGATCGTGTTCCCACTCCATGTAGTAGGGCGACAACTCGGCCGCGATGAAGTCGCGGATCATGACACGAAACGCCTCGTGGTCGGCGTCGTAGATCTTGCGTTGCACCTGAAGTTCTCCTGGGTCGTTCGGCTCAGTCGGCCGCGATGGTGGCGCGCAGCTCGCGCTTGAGGATCTTGCCGACGCCGCTCATCGGCATCTCGCCGATGATCGACATGCTGCGTGGCGCCTTGTAGCTGGCGATCCGCTCCTTGACGAAGGCCCGGACCTCCTCGATCGAGGTCGTGTGCCCAGGGCGCAGCACCAGGACGGCGTGCACCCGCTCGCCCCAGTCCGGGTCGGGGATTCCGATCACGGCGCACGAAGCGACGGCGGGATGGTCGGCGAGCACGTTCTCGACCTCGGCGGAGTACACGTTCTCGCCGCCGGTGATGATCATGTCCTTGAGCCGGTCCGCGATCCAGAGATAGCCGTCCTCGTCGAGATAGCCGCCGTCGCCGGTTTGGAACCAGCCGTCCTTGAACGCGGCGGCGGTTTCGTCGGGCTTGTTCCAGTAACCGATCATCAGGTGTCCGCCCCGGGTGACGATCTGGCCGACCGTGCCCGGCGGCACCGGGTTCCCGTCCGGGTCCACGACGTCGAGCTCGACGATCGGGGTCGCTCGTCCGACCGACCCGAGCTTGCGGCCGGCCCGGTGGTCGGGCCCGTTGAGCATGGTGAGGCACCCGGCCTCGGTCATGCCGTAGACGTGGACGAGCTGGGTCTGCGGAAGGTTCTTCATGACCAGTTCGAGCAGGCTGTCGGGGGTCCCGGAGGCGCCGTACCCGATGAACTCCAGGCTGCTGAGGTCGTACGACGCGAAGTCGGGATGCTCGCAGATCCGCTGGATCATCGTCGGCACCAGCGCACAGCCGGTGACCCGGTGCTCCTGGATCGTGCGCATCGCGTTCTCGGGCGAGAACGTCGGCACAAAGACGAGCTTGCCACCGAGCAGCTGCTGCGAGTACCACCCGAGCAGAGCCCCGATGTGGAAGAGCGGACCGGTCAGCATGGTGACGCCCCCTGCGCGGACCGCCGCCCCGGACATCTGGTAGCTGAGCAGACCGGTGAGAAACGAGCGATGGGTGATCATCACGCCCTTGGCGTGGCCCGTAGTGCCGCCGGTATAGAGGATGAACGCGAGGTCGTCGCCCGACCGGTGCGCGTCCGCAATCGGCTCGGCCCCCTCGATCAGCTCGTCGTGGACCAGCGTGCCCTGAGGCGCCTCGCCGCGGCCGACGTACACGATCGCTTCGAGGCCGGGCACCTGCTCGCGCAGCACCGGGACCATAGCGGCGAACGCCTCGTCGACGAAGACGACCTTGGTGCCCGAGTCGTTGAGCGCGTAGGTGATCTCGGTGGCGGACCAGCGCGTGTTGAGCGGGCTCGGTACCGCACCCGCCCACCAGCTCGCGAAGAACACCTCGTGGTGCCGGTCGGAGTTGAGCGCGACAATCGAGACCCGGTCGTTGTCACCGACGCCGAGTGTTCGCAGCGCGCCCGCGAGCCGGGCGACCCTCGTGGCCGACTGCGTCGAGGTGAACGCACGGTCGGCGTCGACGGTCAGAATGTCATCGCCCCAGTAGCGGACCGCGCGGTGCAGGGCGTGGGTGAGGTACATGGGGTCAGTCCCTTCAGCTCATGATCTTCGGTCGTTCGACGTCCAACGCGCGCGGGAACGAAGGATTCTCCATCACCTCGGCGAGCTCGGCGACGCTCCAGCCGTGGTCAGCGTTGACAACGTGCCCGAGCGAGAAACCTTGGTAGAGACCGACATGCCCGCCGGTGACGGAGAAGATCTGTCCGGTGAAGGGACAGTCGGCCTTCGTGAGGTAGGCGACCAGCGGAGAGGTGTTGCGCGGGTGGAACTTGTCGAACGCGTCCTCGTCCTCGGGTGCGGCGACCGCCGCGGCGAGGCCGGGTGAGGAGGTGACCATCGCGGTCCGGGCAGCGGGCGAGATCGCGTTGGCGCGAACGCCGTACCGGCCGAGCTCGGCGACCGCGAGCAACACTTGCGCAGCGAGACCCGCCTTGGCCGCAGCGTAGTTCCACTGGCCGACGTTGCCGTGCAGACCCGCGGCCGACGTGGTGTTGACGATCGAGCGGTCGGCCGAACGGCCCGCCTTGCCCTCCGCGCGCCAGTGCCGTGCCGCCGCCCGGGTCACCGAGAATGCGCCCTTGAGGTGGACGTCGACGACGAGGTCGAAGTCCTCCTCGGACATGTTCCAGACCATCGCGTCGCGGACGATACCCGCATTGTTCACAATCGCGTGCAGGTCTCCGAATGCGTGGACCGCGGCCTCGACCAGCCGCTCCCCGGTCGCCATCTCTGCCACGCTGCCGGCAACGCCGACCGCCTCGCCTCCGGCGGCGATGATCTCCGCCACGACGTCGGCCGGGTCGGACAGGTCGTTGACGACGATCCGCGCCCCCTCCTGCGCCATGAGGAGCGCGTGCTCACGTCCGATGCCGCCACCTGCGCCGGTCACGATTGCGACTCGGCCGTCGAGTTGTCCCATGTGTTGATTCACCTTTCGTCGTTACTGTCGGGAAGAAGCCTGACCACCGACTCCTGAGTAGCACTGGCGACCATGGTCCCGTCCGGACTCCAGAACGTGCCCTGGTTGAACCCCCGGCAAGACGCGATGCTGGTGCTCGTCTGACGCAGCAGCAGCCAGTCGTCGGCACGCAGCGGCCGGTGGAACCAGACCGCGTGGTCGATCGAAGCCAATCCCACCCGGCCGTGCTCGCGACGCAGGGGGTACATCACCTCGTGCTCGATCGCCGAAGACTGCGCGAGCGTGGCATCGGCGAGGTACGTCAGCGCGCAGGCGTGGACGAGTGGGTCGTCCGGGAGGGGGCCCCGCGAACGCAGCCAGACGTCCTGGCGGACGGTGCCGTCGGCCTCCGGCGCGGTGGGCCCGGCCGGTCGCGGCACGATCCGTACCTCGACCGCGCCGGCGTACACCGCCTGGGCGTGCGCCTCGGGGTGCAGCGCGCTCCACACGTCGTACACGTCGGGGGCGGTGTCGGGCGCGGGTACGACGGGTGCGACCAGTTGCCGCTCGGGGCCGGCTCCCGGCCGGACGAACGATGCGGTCAGCACGAAGATCTCGGCGCCGTCCTGGACGGCGGCAACCTGGCGCGCACTGTAGCTGCGGCCGTCGCGGCTGCGGCTGACGTGGTACTCGATGACCCGGTCCGGCCGGCCCTCGCGCAGGAAGTAGCCGTGCAGCGAGTGGGCGACACGACCAGCGTCGACGGTCGCGCCCGCGGCCGCAAGCGCCTGGGCGGCAACCTGTCCCCCCATCACCCGCTGGGGAGCACCCGCGTGACCGAAGCCGTGGAAGATGTCCGTGCCACGCGGCCGAACCGCGACGAGGTCGGCCAGCGGCGTACCGACCGCGACGACTTCGTTCGCATCGGGGCCGTCTATCGGAGCCGACGCGACCACCTTCGTCCGGACAACCTGTTCGGTCACGGCACCCCCTCTTCTCGTCACTGACGACCCGCCGTCGTCATCTCTCAGGTCTGGTCGAACGATAGTTCACTTCATGGTGTGGATGTCAAGACCGTCCCTCGAAATCGAAACTCGGCCGGCCGGACTCGGGAGCCACGTCGCCCGACCCATCCCCGACCTCGCTTGACAGTATGCGAACCGTACTGGAAAGTGAATCTACGTTAGATAAGGAGACTGATGAACTCTCGAGTCCTCATCGCCGGCGTGGGCATGGTTCCTTTCACCAAACCCAGCGCTGGCGCCAAATACGACGAAATAGGCGCCGCTGCTGCGGCTGCGGCCCTCGAAGACGCGGGGCTGAGTTACGACCAGGTCGGCCAGGTCTACGCCGGATATGTGTACGGCGACTCGACTTCTGGCCAGCGAGTCGTCTACCAGCTCGGCATGACCCGCATCCCAGTGCTCAACGTCAACAACAACTGCGCGTCCGGATCCTCGGCGCTGTGGCTCGCCCGCCAGGCGGTCGCCAACGGCGCAACCGAGTGTGCGCTCACAATCGGCTTCGAGCAGATGCCCCCGGGCGCGCTTACCGCCAAGTGGAACGATCGGCCGGCTCCGCTGTCGGCGTTCATGTCCGCCCTCGAGGACGTCTACCCTGTCGACCCCGCGCTGCCGATGACACCGCAGTACTTCGCGGCCGCAGCACAGGAGTACCTCGACACCACCGATTCCACCGTCGAGACCCTGGCCGCCGTCGCCGTCAAGGCACGCACGCACGCACGCACCAACCCCCGCGCAGTCTTCCGTGACCCGATCACCCTCGAGGACGTGCTCTCCTCCCCCACGGTCGCCGGCACGCTGACACGGCTGCAGTGCTGCCCGCCCACCTCCGGCGCGGCTGCCGCGGTCGTGTGCACCGAGGAGTTCGCCCGCAAGCACGGGCTCGATGCTCGGGTCGCGATCACAGCGCAGGCGCTGGAGTCCGACGACGAGGGCCTCTTCGACAGTCCGAGCGCGATCGCTCTCGTGGGGTCGGGCGTGACCCGTCGTACCGCCGACCGCGTCTACGCCGAGGCCGGTGTCGACCCCGCCGACATCGACGTCGTGGAGCTGCACGACTGCTTCACCATCAACGAGATACTCACCTATGAGGGGCTCGGCCTCTGCGAGCCCGGTGGTGCCGCGAAGTTCATTGCGGACGGTGACAACACCTACGGCGGCCGGGTGGTCACCAACCCGTCCGGTGGGTTGCTCTCCAAGGGCCATCCCCTCGGCGCGACCGGCCTGGCCCAGATCGCCGAGATCACTTGGCAGTTGCGCGGTTCCGCCGGCGACCGGCAGGTGCCGGGTGCCCGACTCGGCCTGCAGCACAATCTGGGCCTCGGCACGGCCGGCGTCGTGACGATCCTCGAAAGGCTCTCCTGACATGAAGATCATCGACCGCTCCATCGTCGGCTCCCGCACCGAGGAGTTCACCACGTCCGCCGAGCGTGGACGGCTCCGCTTCTTCGCCGAAGCGACGGCCCAGAGCGACCCGGTCTACACAGACCTGAGCGCCGCGAAGGCAGCAGGCCACCCGGATCTCCCGATCCCACCGACGTTCTTCTTCTGCCTGGAGATGGACAACCCGAACAGACACGTCTTCCTCGCGAACCTCGGCGTCGACGTGCGCACGATCCTCCACGGCGGCCAGAAGTTCACCTACCACGCTCCCGCTCACGCCGGCGACGTGCTGACCTATTGGACCGAGGTCGCCGACGTGTCGAGCAAGAAGGGCGGTGCGCTGCAGTTCATCGTCCGCAACACCCACGTCAGCCGCGCCGGCGAACCGGTCGCAACGCTCACCAGCACGATCGTCGTGCGTGACCCCAAGGCGGCGTCATGACCTCCCCGACCACCCACCTCGCCCCCGGCCAGGAACTGACCCTCGCGTGCCCGCGGATCACCCGCACCACGCTCGCCCTCTACGCAGGCGCGTCCGGAGACCACAACCCGGTGCACATCGACATCGACGCCTGCCGCGCCGTCGGCATCGACGACGTCTTCGCCCACGGGATGCTGTCGATGGCCTATCTCGGCCGGCTGCTCACCGACCACTGGCCCCAGGAGCAGATCGTCTCCTTCGAAGTCCGCTTCAGCGCGATCACCCCGGTCAACAGCGAGCCGACGTGCACCGGCACGATCACCAAGGTCGAGGACGGCGTGGCCCACCTCCATCTCACGGTGGCCCTGCCCGACGGGACCGTCACGCTGCGCGGCGCGGCCGTTGTGCGGCTCGCCTGAATTCCCCAGATACCACTCCCCGCAAGGAAGAACTGACATGCCCACACTGCAGGACAAGGTCGCGCTCGTCACCGGCTCCGGTCGCGGTATCGGTCGCGCCGTCGCACTCAAGCTTGCCGCCGAGGGTGCGAAGATCGTCGTCAACGACCTGGACGAGGCGCCCGCCAAGGAGACCGTCGAAGACATCATCGGCGCGGGCGGCCAGGCCGTCGCGTGCGTCGGCTCGGTTACCGCGCCCGACTTCGCCCAGCGCTTCGTCGACACGGCGATCGAGAGCTTCGGCGGACTCGACATCATCGTCAACAACGCTGGCTATATCAGGGACAACGTCATCCAGCGGATGACCGACGAACAGTGGGACGGCGTCATCGAGATGCACCTGACTGCGCCGTTCAAGATCCTGCGGGCGGCCGCGCCGTACATCAAGTCGAACCCGACCGACTACCACCGCAAGGTCGTCAATGTCTCGTCGGTCTCCGGGGTCTTCGGCAACGTGGGCCAGGCCAACTACGCCGCCGCCAAGTCCGGCGTCATCGGCTTGACCAAGACCCTTGCCAAGGAGTGGGGCCGCTACAAGGTCAACGTCAACGCCGTCGCCTTCGGATTCATCCTGACCCGGATGACCGAGGCCGTCGCCAGTGAGGACACGGTGGTCGAGATCGAGGGCCGCAAGATGCGGGTCGGCGTCAGCCAGGCCGCGATGGACTCTGTGAAGAAGACCAGTCCGCTCGGCCGCCCGGGCACGCCCGAAGAGGCGGCCGGTGCGATCTACGCCCTGTGCCTGCAGGAGATGAACTACGTCTCCGGCCAGTGCGTCACCGTCGATGCGGGTGCCCGATGATGCGCGACGCGGTCATCGTCGAGGCCGTCCGGACGCCGGTAGGGAAGCGCAACGGCTCGCTCTCCCGACAGCACGCGGCGGATCTGTCCGCCCATGTCCTCGACGCGCTGACCGAGCGCACAGGGCTCGACCCCGAACTCGTGGACGACGTGGTCTGGGGTTGCGCGATCCCGATCGGCATGCAGAGCGGAGGCATCGGCCGCGCCTCGGTGCTCGCGGCAGGGTGGCCCGAGTCGGTCCCGGCCGTGACGGTCGAGCGCCAGTGCGGCTCGTCGCAACAGGCCGTGCACCAAGCCGCGGCCGGCGTCATCGCGGGACAGTACGACATCGCGGTGGCCGGTGGCGTCGAGATCATGAGCGCCGTGCCGGCACAGGCGGCGCTCGGCGACGGCTCGTTCGGCGAGCCGTTCGGCCCCTCGGTGCTGAAGCGCTACAACGGCGTCCGCTTCCACCAGGGCGTCGGGGCGCAGATGATCGCCGACGAATACGGCCTCACCCGCACCGACCTCGACCAGCACGCGCTCGACTCCCACGCTCGGGCCGCGCGAGCGATCGACGAGGGACGATTCAAGAACCAGATCGCCCCGGTCGAGGTCCTCGACGAGGACGGCACGACGCGGCTCTTCGACACCGACGAGGGCGTCCGCCGCGGCTCCACGCTCGAGAAGCTCGCTGCACTCAGGCCCGCCTTCGGGGAGGACGGCGTCATCACCGCCGGCAACGCTTCGCAGATCTCCGACGGCTCGGCGGCGCTGCTCATCACGACCAGCGAGATCGCGAAGCAGCGCGGCTGGCGTCCGCTCGTGCGCATCCACACCGCTGTGGTCGCGGGCACCGATCCGATCACCATGCTCAAGGGCCCGATTCCCGCCACCCGTCGTGCGCTGGCAAAGGCCGGCCTGAGCATCGACGACATCGGTGTCTTCGAGATCAACGAGGCCTTCGCGCCCGTCACCCTCGCGTGGCAGCGCGAGACCGGGGCGTCGTACGAGCTGATGAACCCGAACGGCGGCGCGATGGCCATCGGTCACCCGATCGGCGGCTCCGGCGCCCGGCTCATGACCACGATGGTGCACCACATGGTCGACCACAACATCCGCTACGGGCTCCAGTCGATGTGCGAGGGCGGCGGCATGGCCAACGCCACGATCCTCGAGCGCCTCTGAACCCGACCGACAAGGAGAACACTGCCATGGACAAGCTTCACCACTACGCGTTCGACAACCTTGTCGCCACCCGGCACGGCGCGGTCCTCGAGGTCCGCATCAACCGGCCCGACGACTTCAACGCGATCAACCACGCCACCCATCGCGACCTGATCCGGCTGTGGCGCGAGCTGCGTCGCGACACCTCGGTACGTGCCGTTGTCCTGACGGGCAACGGGAAGGCCTTCTCCGCCGGCGGCAACCTCAAGGGGCCGCGGATGTCGGCGGGCCAGGAGCTCGACGACTTCTTCCTCGACGCACGCTCGATCGTCGTAGACCTGTTCGAGGTGCCGCAGCCGATCATCGCCGCCATCAACGGTCCGGCGATCGGTCTGGGCGCAACCATTGCCCTGCTCTGCGACGTCACCTATGCCTCGCGCACCGCCGTCATCGCCGATCCCCACGTCAACGTGGGCGTCGTCGCCGGCGACGGCGGTGCGATCGTCTGGCCCTGGCTGGTCGGCATGGCCAGGACCAAGGAGTACTTCCTCACCGGCGACAAGATCGACGCCGTCGAGGCCGAGCGGATCGGCCTGGTCAACCACGTCGTCGACCCCGAGGAACTTCTCGACGCCGCGCACGCATTCGCGCAGCGGGTGGCCAATGGGCACACTCGGGCCATCCAGGGCACCAAGCAGGTCCTCAACGCGGTCCTGCGCGACACCGCCCATACTGTGCTCGACCTGGCGCTGTCGGTGGAAAAGGAGTGCTTCGCCTCGGGTGACCACGCCCGCGCGGTCGAGCAGTTCTTCGCCCAGCGCGACACGGCAAAGAAGGGTGCCTGAGCCGCGGGTGAAAAAGCCGAAAGGCCGGGGAGCTCGCGCTCTTCCCGGCTCCGGGCGCTCATCTGCTCAGACCGGCAAGTGCGCGGCATCGATCCGCTTCGGAATGCCCAGGACGCCGTGCCCGAGCCGCCGGAGCGGTTCGCGCTGCTCAGTGTTCGCCACCGGTAGGCGGTGTCGCCGAGCGGTCCAGGGCCTCCACATCGGCCGGGCTCAAGTCGTCCCGGCCGGCGACAAGCAGCACCGTCCACTCGTTGACGTAGTCCTGCGGCGCCCGTCGGATCGGTGCGCCCTCCTCCCCCGGCACGTGGACAATCTCGGTCGTCAACGCCGGGCAGCCCCGCTCGGCGAGCAGACGTACGGCGGCGGCCAGCGGTGCCGCGCGCCGTGACACAGCGCTCAGCCCGCCAGGTGCCGGGTGCACCGACGCCGCGGGGAACAAGCGGGAAATCTCGGCCACCGTGAGGACTGCAGCGACAAGAGCTGCCGGCCGTGCTCGCGGTCCAGCTTGGCCCGCTCGAAGGCGCGGGCGCTGGGCAGCACCGCCTGGACAGCCCAGGTCAGGGCGTCGGCCTGGGCTTCGGTCGGGTCGGTGCGAGTCCTGGCCAGGGCGGACCACAACGGCTGTGGCGCGGCGAGATGGCGATCGGTGAGCTTCGCCCGCGTCTCCGGATCGACGAAGGAACTGCTGCGCTGCCACAGGGGGTCGACACGACCGGGGCGCAAGAGTGCCCTGGCCGCCCCGTCGAGCAGCGTCGTCAGCTCCGTCGCCCCGGAGACCCATTCGCGCTGATCGATCTCGAGCTCGATGACGGCACCAGCAGTTCCAACTTTCCGCGGAAGTGGCGGTAGGGAGCCGGACCGGTAATGCTCACTTCGGCCGCGATGTCGGTGACCGAGGTGTCGTGGAAGCCCTTGTGCTCGAACTATCGCGCGGCCGCCGCGACGATCAGCTGCTTGCGATTGCGCGGGCGACGCTGCGCAGCGCCTTCGGACATTGCTGACCCTCTCCTGACGGAACGCCGGTCGGCGCAGCGACATTGTTACCAATCGTTCGAAATGCGATGACGTTGTCGGCTACGCATGCATTGCCCGTAGCCACTGAAGTTCGCAACGGAAATCCCACAAAGTTACCTGTAGGACAGCAAAAGTGACCTGACTGTACACAAGTCACGGTACTCATAACCAGTATTGACGACTTCGTCACACCCAGGCAAAGTAAGTGACGACTTGATCACCAGTGAATTCTCACTCCGGCGCAGAAGCGCCGGCCCGCCATAGCTGAGGAGACCGTCTTGTCGCAGATCACTGCTAGCGAGCAGCCGACACATCGCCGGGACGACATGCCCCCGGTCGCGGACGCCCCCATAACGATGAAAGGCCGGCGACCACGCGCACGTACATCAAGGACGATGCTGCTCGTCCGAGGAGCACAACTCGTGCTCGTCGTCCTCTGGCTCGGCGCGTGGGACCTGACCGCGCGCAACCAGTGGATCACCCCTGTCCTTGCCAAGTCGCCGAAACAGTCGTGGGACTACTTCGTCAACGCCGTCGAGAACGGCGAGCTCTGGTCCAACGGTCAAGCCACGATGCTCGCCGTCGTCATCGCCTGGGCCCTCGCCAGCGGCGTCGGCGTCGTCGTCGGCATCACGCTGGGCCTCCTGCCCACTTTCGAGCGCATTCTCGCCCCGTTCCTCGACGCAGCCAACGCGATGCCCCGCATCGCCCTCGCACCCTTCTTCATCGTCGCCTTCGGCATCGGCACCCAGGCCAAGGTGGCACTGGCCAGCACACTCGTGTTCTTCATCGTGCTGTCGGCCTCTCGGGCCGGTGTCCGATCGGCCGACGCCGAATGGCTGCGCCTGTCGGCGGTTCTCGGCGCAAAGAAGCGCCACCTGTTCTGGAAGGTCATGCTGCCGGTTGCAACCCCCGCGATCATCGCCTCGCTCCGACTCGGCCTGATCTACGCGCTACTGGGCGTCGTCGGCTCCGAACTCATCGCCGCCGAAAACGGCCTCGGCCAGCTGATCGCCCAGTACTCGTCGCTGTTCCAACTAGAGGCGGTTTACGCGATCTTGATCCTGCTCGCCGTCATCGCCGTCGTCCTGAACCAAGTCATGGGAGCCACCGAGAGGCGACTCCTCCGCTGGCAGCCCCCAGCCGACCACTGATCCCGAGGAGATGACCGCCATGACCCACTCCACTCTCAGCGCCGACGCCGCGAACGTCCCGCCCTTCGACACGATGATCCGTCTCCGCCGGGCACAGGTCACCTTCACCAAGCCGGAGGGCGGGACGCGAACGGTCCTGCACGACATCGACCTCGACGTCACCCCCGGCCAGTTCGTCGCCCTGGTCGGACGCAGCGGCTGCGGCAAGACCACTCTGCTCAACATGATCGCCGCCTTGGTCGAGCCGTCATCCGGCAAGATCGAGGTCCACGGCACCAGCCCCCGCGAGGCCCGCCCCCACCTGGGCTTCATGCTCGCCCGCGACGCGCTGCTCCCGTGGCGCTCCGCCCAGGGCAACGTCGAATACGGTCTCGAACTGCGCGGTGTCGACCGCGCCACCCGCCGCCGGGTCGCCCACGACTGGCTGAGCCGGGTCCACCTCGGCGGCTCCGAACGGCTGTGGCCGTGGCAGCTCTCCCAGGGCATGCGCCAACGCGTCGCCCTCGCCCGTACATGGGCGCTCGACCCCGACGTCCTACTGATGGACGAACCCTTCGCAGCGCTCGACGCCCGGACCCGGATCGCGGTCCAGCAGGAGTTCCTCGAGCTGTGGCAGTCAGGACCCCAGCGCACGGTCGTCTTCGTCACCCACGACCTGGGTGAGGCGATCGCCCTCGCCGACCGCGTCGTTCTCCTCGGCGAGGGCCGGATCCTCGACGACGTCGAGGTCGGCATCGAACGGCCGCGGGACCTGGAGAGCGTAGCTGCACACCCGCGCTACCAGGAACTGTACGAACGATTCCGCAAATCCCTCTGAATCACCTCCAGACCCCGCGAATTCAGGAGATCTACACACCGATGAAGAAGAAGTTCCTGTCTCTGTGCGGCGCACTCGCACTGCTCGCCGGAGCCGCAGCGTGCGGCTCGAACGAGACCGCGGGCGCCAACCCGAACGTGATCAATGTCGGTTCGTTCCCCGGCACGATCTATACCTACCCACTTTCCGTCGCCGAGAAGAAGAGTTTCTTCACGGACCAGGATCTGAACGTGAAACTGATCGAGGGCAAGTCCGGGCCGGAGATCTTGTCCGCGATGATCGGCGGCAGCACACAAGTCATCTTCGGCCAGCCCGGCGCCATCGTCCCGGCCGGCGCCGAGGGCCAGGAGCTCAGGATCCTCGGCCCCTATTCGCGCGGCCGAGTCGTCATGGTGGCGACCGAGGAGTCCGGCATCACCTCGCTCAACGACCTTCCCGGCAAGAGATTCGCGGTCCCGCAGCGCGGCGACTCCAACGAGCAACGGACCTTGAGCGTGCTCGCGGAGTACGGCATCGACGGCAAGGAAGTCACCTTCATCGGCACCGGTACGCCAGCCACAACCGCCGCAGCCATTGCCAACGGCCAGGCCGACGCGAGCGTCCTCGGCCTGACGACCTACGAGTCGCTACTCGCCAAGGGTTCCAAGCTCCGCATCATCGCCGATTCCGCCGAGGGCACGATGGGCGAACGCGGCAGGAACGACGTGACCGGCATGTTCGCCACTACGAAGCAGTTCTGGAGCGAGAACCCCGACACGATCGGCAAGTTCTGCCGGGCGATGAAGTCCTCGATCGAGTGGATCGTCGACGAGGAGAATGCCGACGAGGCGACCAAGATCCTCGTCGACTGGACCGGTCTGCCCGAGGACGCCGCCCGCGCCGTCTGGGAGAGCGAACGCGACACCTGGTCTATGGACCTGAGCAAGGAGCTCTGGGACGCCAACGTCGCCTACGTCGACCCGACGATCGACCCGAATTACGGCGCCATCGTCACCAACGGCTGCCCCTGAGGCCACACCCTGCCCTGCCCGGGCGGGCCGGACCACTCGTGGCCGGCCCGCCCGGCGTCAGCCCCCAACCACATCTCCCTATTTCACTCATGAAGCCGGCACCCACCGACAACGGCGATCTGTCGCGCCTGCGCCCCCTCGTTCAGATCGCCACGGCGGTTCCTGACCGGGGTCACGTTTCACAGCCGGGACCCCAGTGCGCCCCTGATCTGACGCGAGTACGGTGCCGCGTACTCCCATGCAGCCGCCGGACCGGCGGCACTGGGCGCGCCGCACGGGGATTAGATCGACTAGCGGACGATCGCGTCGGCATGGCCCCGAGGCCAGCGCGCAACGTCGACAACTGCACCTCGGGATCCTCCACGAACCACGTCGCACAGCGCGGAGACCTCACGGGCACGGCCGTTCATATCGACGACGGCTTCCGTCCCGTCATCTGACCAGTACACACCGATCTCGGAGGAAACCCCATGAAGACCTATCAACTTGCGGCCCTGGCCCTGTCCGAGCTCGGGGTCGGCACCGTCTTCGGACTCATGGGCGACGCCAACCTCGCGTATCTCGGTGACTTCGTGGAGAACCACGGCGGCGAGTTCGTCGCAGCCGTGGCCGAAGGTGGTGCCGTGTCGATGGCAGACGGCTACGCCCGCATGACCGGTGGTGTCGGCGTCGCGTCGGTCACGCACGGCCCGGCCGTCACGAACTGCACGACCGCCCTGGTCGAGGCGGTGCGCTCGCGCAGCGCAGTGCTGCTGCTGACCGGCAGCACCCCGGACGTGCGCGACCACTTCCAGGACTTCGACCTCGAAGGGTTCGCCCGGCTCGCCGGTGCCGAGTACCGCCGGGTGCGCCAGGCCGCCGCGGTCGGGGCGGATATCGCCGAAGCGCTTTCGCGCGTCGCTACCACCCGGACTCCCCTCGTGCTCGACCTGCCCTACGACCTGCTCGAGGTCGCGGCAACCGGTGAGTCGCCGCGCGCGGTGCCCTCACCGCCGGTACCCGGAGCGCCCGCCGCCGACCTCGTCGACGACGCGCTCGCCGCGTTGCTCGGCAGCGCACGCCCGCTCATCCTCGCGGGCCGCGGCGCGGTCGGCTCCGGCGCCCGCGACGACATCCTGCGCCTGGCGCGGGCCCTCGACGCGCCGGTGATGACAACGCTACTCGCGAAGGACCTGTTCGCCGGCGAACCCGAGAACCTCGGTATACACGGTTCGCTGTCGCACGCGGTGGCGATCGAGGAGCTCGGCCGGATCGACTGCGTGCTTGTCGTCGGCGCCGCCCTCTCGTCGTTCACGACCGACAACACGGCGCTGCTGGCCGGCAAATTCGTCATCCAGATCGACGACCGGTCCGATGCGTTCGGGCGGTTCGCGCCGGTGGATCTGCCGATTACGGGTGACGCCGCGAAGGTGATGCACGCACTGTGCAAGCGGCTGGCCGAGGCCGACGCTCCGGCACCGTCCGGTCGCCGCGTCACGCAGCTCGCCGAAGCCGTGCGCGCCCTCGAGCAGAAGGGCTACCACAGCATCTCCGGGGGCGGCACCGTCGACATGCGAGATGCGATGGCCCGACTCGCCGCGCTACTCCCGCCAGGGTCGCAGGTCGTCACCGATATCGGACGGTTCTCGACCGCGGCGTGGAAGTACCTGCCGGTCGAGCCGGGGCGGTTCACCGTTCCTGGTGCGTTCGGCTCGATCGGGCTGGGTATCGCGACTGCGGTGGGCGCTGCGGCGAGTCACCGCGATGTGCCGACGGTCTGCGTGGTCGGGGATGGCGGCGCGATGATGGGACTGACGGAGTTGAGCACTGCGGTCCGGCATCACCTGCCGGTTGTACTCGTCGTGCTCGACGATCATTGCTACGGCGCCGAGTACCTCAAGCTCGCGGGTCTCGGCTTGAAGCCCGCGCACTCGGAGGTCGAATGGCCGGGGTTCGCGGAGACGGCGCGCGCACTCGGCGCCCGCGCGGTGACGGTGCGCGAAGTCGACGAGTTCGCACAGGTCGCGGCGCTGATCGAGAAGGGGAACTATCCGCTGGTTGTCGAGGTCAAGGCAGACCCCGCGCGGCGTCGCCCCCACGTGGCCACGGCCGCCGCAGGACGTGCGCATTGATACGGGACGGTTCCATACGGGACGCAGACTGAGTGCCCGTGGGTCGAACTCATCGGAGGAGCCCGGCATCCGGCAGCTTCTGCCTCCTGTGTGAATTTACGCTCGAACTCCAGTGGGCTGATCGTCCCCCGGCTCGAATGACGCCGACGGTTGTTCACCTGTTCGATCATGTCCCCGACTCGGACTGGTGAGCTCGTCCGCCGGCCCGCAGAACTCGAGTGCGATGTAGTCCGTGACGATGGGTCACCTCGGTGCCGTCAGCGGTTTCGTCGTTCCGGTGCGATGCCGGTCAACCCAGTGCGCAGAGTGAGGGCCTATGACAACTGATCTGTCCAACGACCATGTGGGTGCGGGTCGCCTACTGGTGTCCCGACGAAACCGCCGGACCGGCAAGCCCCAGGACGGCCCGGCCCACACGGTTCAGCTGGTTCCCCACATCCCCGGGTTCCCCACGAAGCTGTCTCCGCATCCGGTTGATGACGGACTGAGCGGTCCGTGCCAGAGCCTCGGCCTCCGCCGCCGCGAGATCGGGGCGAACCCGGATCAACAGCGCAACCCATTCGCTGGCGTAGTCGTGCTGTAGGCGCCGGATAGCGGCACGCTCGTCCGCCGGTACGTTGACGACTTCGGTGAGCAATGCACTCAACGCGTCTCCGTGTTCGACGTTGATCCGAACGAAGGACGTCAGCGCAGAGTCGAGGGCGCGGGCGGGATCATCCGTAGCCGACAACGCCCCGGAGACATCGAAGTACAGCGCGTCGAGACAACGGGTGATCACCGTGACGAGGATCGCCGACTTCCCGGAAAAATGATGGTAGAGAGTCGGTCCGGTAATCCCTGCCGCAGCGCCGATGTCGTCCATCCCCACGGCCTGATAACCACGTTCGGCGAACAAGGTCACCGCCGCCTCGAGGATCGCTTCCCGGCGCGATGCCGGCATGATCCGACCGCGCGCACCACCACGCGCGGTTGCTCGTTCGACAACGCCTAGGTCCGTCATCTCGCACACCGCCGAAGCGGCCTTGGTCATCAGCATTCGTGCTCGACCAGAATCGAGTTTGTTTCGGCTGAACAACCGATTGCTGCTCAGTACGGCATGAGCGCCCGCTACCAGCAGCTCTACCGCAGGTCCGGCGAGACCGGGCCTGGCCGTCTGTATCGCCTCGTGCAGCGGGGCGATCGCCTTCTGGTAGCGGTCGCGTAGTTCAGCGCTCACCGACGGTTCGAGGTACGCCTGATTTCGTTCCCACAGCGCGCTTGGGCGATTCTGTGCCAGCGACTTACCCGCGGCGTACTCCAGCAACTCCTGGAGCCCCGGTTGTGGTGCACCATAGGCCGCCTCGAGTCCCTCGATCTCGAATTCCACCGCAGCAGCAAGAAGATCCTGCTTACCTCGGAAATGGCGATACAACGCCGGGCCGGTAATACCGACATCGGCCGCGATTTCCGCAATCGCGGCATCATGAAAGCCCCGCCGCTCGAACTGCTTCGCCGCAGCCGCAACGATGAGTTGCTTGCGGTTTCGTGGCCGACGCTGTACGGCAACCTCGGTCATGCTCCGCTCCTCTCATCCAGGCGCTGCACTCGAGGAATCCCACGGCGACGTGCACCCCGGGTACTTGCCCCCAGCTCCGCCGACCCTCCAGCAACCGAAACCGTCGTCTTTCACCGTCATGTTAGCAGCTGTTCGGGACTATTCCGGATGCCAGGACCGCGCCGGCCGGGAGCCTCCAGGTACGTCGTCCCGAGATCGACGTATGAACCAGCACCATGCGGCATCGCTGTGCCACCCCAGGGTCGGCTTCGACGGGCCGCTCCATGAAGCGACGTGGACTGCGGCCGGCCCGAGCGACGGGATCAGGTCAGCGAGACGGAGGACACGCAGAGGATGCCTCGCAGACCCGGCGAGTGCCCCGCGGAAGTCCGTTCAGAGCGTCACCGACATTCCTGACGGGCCTTCCGCGGCCGCGGCACGGACTCTCGCCGCGGCAGAGTTGACGATGAGGTCGCCGTACGTCTGGGATACCGCGGGGCCGGATGCGTTCGATTGCTCGGATCTCGCGTAGTTGGCGTACCTGCTCGGCAAGTCCGGATCTCGGTTCCAGAGCAGGGCCACTCCACCGGAACATCCACGATGGCGATGAGAACGAATATCGGTCGGCCGCCATGTCCGGACTGTCGGCACCACGCCCACGGCGCTCGTACCTTCATACCCGCGTGTGCTTTTCGCTCCGGAAAAGGGAATTGCTGCGACCAACGGCCGAGGCGATGCGTGTCCGATCCGGGTCGACCACCAGTCAGGAAAGGGGAAGCAACGACACGGGCTTCGGCGAAAAATGTCCACCTTTGGTCCTGCTCCCATTGTTGTTTTCCAGCAGTGTTTTCAGGCTGAGCCGGAAGTGTCGACCGTCACGCAATTCCCCAGGGGTTTCCTTCACGTAATTCCCCATGCTCGGGCGTGCTGAGTCGAGGGTAGCCCGAGCGGCGGACATGCGGATCAGGTTGCGTTGGCGGCCCGGTTGCCGGGTCGTTTTCGGGGTCGGTAGGACGGTCCGTCCATCAGGGCTTGATGGCTGGTGTTGATGAGCCGGTCGAGGAGGGACTCGGCGACGATCGGGTTCGGGAACAGTGGATACCAGTCCTTCGGGGCGCGGTTGCTCGTCAGAATCAGCGGTTTGCCGGCGATCGCCCGGTCCGAGACCAGATCGTAGAGGTCGTCGGACTGAGTGGTGGTGTGCTCACGCATGGCGAAGTCATCGATGATCAACACCAGCGGCCGGGTGTATTCGCGCATCCGCTGGCCGATGGTGCGGTCTGCATGGCCGCCGGCGAGATCGGCGAGCATGCGGGAGCATTTGACGAACCGCACGTCCCCGCCGCGGCGGGCGACATGATGGCCAAGCGCCTGTGCCACATGGGTTTTGCCGACGCCAACGGGTCCGTAGAGGATGACCGACTCGCCGGCATCGAGCCAGCGCAGGGCGGCCAGATCCCGCAGCATCGCCGCCGGGAGTTTCGGGTTCGCGCTGAAATCGAAGTCCTCGAAGGTGGCCTGTTGCTCGAACCTCGCCCGCCGCAACCGACGGGCCAGCGCCGCCGTTTCCCGGCGGGCGATCTCGTCCTCACACAGCACTTGGAGGAATTCGAGGTGTCCGAGCTTCCCGTCCCGGGTTTGGGCGAGCCGGGCGTCGAGCGTGTCGAGCATCCCGGTCAACTTCAACGTCTTGAGCGCAGCCCGCAGGCTGGGATCATGAATGGTCATCACAGAAACCTCACTGGTTCAACGTGATTGCAGGAACAGTTTGGGGCGGGGTCACGGTCAGGCGGTGCGTTCGGCGTCGAAGGCGTCGGGTCCGCGCAGGAACGCCGACGTCGGCGCGGCGGCCGGGGCAGGCTGTCCGTCGTGCTCGGTGCCGGCGGCGAGGATGCCCTTGACGGTGCGGTAGCTGGGGTCACCGACCTCGAGGGCGCGGGCGCACGCCGCATCCAGGCGCCGATCCTCGTAGCGATCCCGCAGCCGGACAATGCCCTGGATCGCCCGTAGCCGGTGCAACGCGTTGACCTGCGACAACTCGGCGACCACTGCGACCGCCGCCGGGCCGATCTGCTCGGCCTGCGCCCGGCACCAGGACACGGTCTGCAGCGTGTAGGCGATCTTGTGCGGCGGATAGTGCTCAGGGTTCGTCGACCGCCCCGACAGGTGCAGCACGTGGGTGGCGACCACCTGCTCGGCGTGGAAGATCTGCACCACGTCGCCGCTGGTGCGGACCAGCACCTGCTGGCCGATCAGCCGCCAGGGCACCGAATACAGGGCCTTACCGGCCTTGACATGGCAGTCCGGGGCGACCTTCCCGACCTGGTAGAGACCCGGTTCGAATGGTCGCGGTGGCAGCTTTGTGAGACGGTGCTTTTCGGCGGCTTCGAACACCGCTGTCGGTTGTGCTCCGTCGAGACCGCGGTGCTGGTGCCGGCCGTAGACGTCGGTGCACCAGGTCAGGGCGGCGTCCTGCATCTGCGCCAGGCCGGTGAACTCGCGGCCCTTGAAGAACGAGTCGCGGATATAGGGCATCGGACGCTCGATCCGCGGTTTGTCCTTCGGCTTGCCGGCGCGGGCCGGATCGATCAACAGCCCGTAGAACAGGGCGAGCTCGGCATAGGCGCGGTTGATCTTCGGGTCGTACAGGTCCGGCCGGTCCACCCCGGTTTTGAGGTTGTCGCACACCATCCGGGCCGGGACACCGCCGAAGAACTCGAACGCCGCGACGTGCGAGGCGCACCACGAGGACTGGTCCATCCGCAGCACCGGCTGGACGAACAGCATCCGCGAGCAGGTCAGGATCATCGCGAACGCCCACACCGCCACCCGCCGGTCGGTGGCGGGATCGCGCCACATGCCGAGCTTGCCGTAGTCGACCTGGGCCTCGTCGCCCGGCGGGACCGGGCCACGAGGCACCGTCACCTTCGTCTCCGCGATCTGGTCGGCGAATTGCGCTGCCACATAACGACGTACCGTCGACTCGGACACCGCGGTACCGTGGTCGTCCCGCAGGCGTTGCGCGATCGTCGCGACCGTCACCGACGCCTTCAACTGTGCGTCGATCCAGTCGTGGTGCGCGGCGATCGCCGGCCACGTCACCGCCCGCGCTGCCGGGTCGCCGACCTCGGGAAACCATCCCGAGATCAGCTCCCGCCAGAGCGCGTCGTCGAACTTGCCGCCCTCGCCGGGCGCCAACCCGGCCGCCAACGCGGGTGCCAGGTATTTCCGGATCGTCTTGCGGTCGATCCCCAGGGCCGTCGAGATCTGCACCTGAGACCGGCCGGCATGCCAATGCCGGAACAACTCCATCAGATCGATCATCGTCCACGTTCTCCTTGCCACCGTCAGGCCCCTTCCCGGGCCTTGTCGGTGGCCCAGTCAGGAGCGAACCTGCAGCAGCGCCGGAACCCCGGCCGACACGCCCCAGGGTGGGGAATTACGTGACGGCCGGGTGGGGAATTACGTGACGGACGAACCCCTCAACCTGGGGAATTACATGACCGCTGACAGGAAGCGGCCGTCACAAGCAATCGCGGGGTGCGAAGACCGGGAATCTCTCGCCTGGCTGCGTGTACCGGAACCGCACCCGCACCGGCCGATCGGAAGAGACCGGAACGTCGCCGTCGATCCACGAATAGACCCAGGGACCCTCGTCGAGTGCGACGATGGCGATGATCGACGGGCAGGGCGCGCCGCACACCGGGTCGGGGGTGCGATCGACGACCCGGCACGAGACGATCACTCCCGCGCCGGCCGAGGAGATGGGTTCGAGAGTGCGGGCGCCGCACGAGGGACAGCACCCGGTCAGGGGTGCGAGCACCGCGGCGCAGCCCTGGCACTTCCAGATGACGAGTTTGCCGAATCGGGTGGTCTCGCGCCCGCGACGGGCGAGACCGGCGCTCACGACGCCACCTCGGTGGGGAGCCGGTCCAAGGCGGTGCGCATCGTGTGCCCGAAACACTCCGGGTCGGTGATCGGCCACCCGTGCCCGCCCGCGACGGTGAACACCGGCGGTCCCCCCAGGCCCGCGCGGAGCGATTCGACGCTCGCCCACGGGACCAGGCGGTCGCCCCGGCTCCACACCAGCGCTACCGGCAGACGTCGTTGCGCGAGCCGGTGCAGCTCAGCGGTCAGGTCCCCACCCCGGGCGGTGGGGTCCGTGCTCCCCACGCTTCCCGGATCACCGACGTCGTGGCGACTGGTAGTGGTGGGACGAGTCCGTGTGGTCGAGGCGAGCATCCGCAGCGACAGCGCGTCCCCCAGCGCCGCAGCGCCCCGCTCCCACAGGGGTCCGTCACCGAGCGGGGGCGTCGCACCATTGACGTCCGGCCACGCTCCTGCCCCGACGGAATTGACGAGAACCAGTCGCGCTACCCGATCCGGCAGATCATGGGCGGCCCGGATCGCCAGCGCCCCGCCGAACGAGTGCCCGACCAAGGTCACCGGACCGAGTCCGGCAGCGCCGAGAAACCGTCCGAGCCAGGCGGCGCAGTCCGCCACGGTCCGCTTGTCGAGGGGACGGTCCGGCACTCCGGCAAACCCGGGGATCGCCGGGGCGTAGACCCGACAGCTCCGGGCCAGCCGGGCCAAGGCGTGACGGTAGATCCAGGGCGTCAATCCCCATCCGGGCACGAAGACCACCGGCGATCCCCGCCCGAGAACGCCGCACACCTCCGCCCGGTCGTCGACGCGAACAGTGGACCAGTGGATCGCTGTGTGGTGACCGTGGGCTCGGGTCACCGGAGATCGGTGTCGGTAGGGCATCGGATGGACCTTCGGTCGAGCTGGTGAGACATGTCACACCATGGCCCGCCTGTCGCGGCCAGGCGACGGCCGTAATACCTAGCGACATACCTATTTTTTCAGAGGAAGGAAACTGGTCGGTACGAAACGAAGGCCGACGGCCGCACCCCGACATACCTTTTCGCACCGCCCGATCGTCACTAGGGGCGGAGTCATCGGACTCCGTGTCCGCCAAAGTGACGATTGTCGCGACATGACCAACACCGAAAGCGATTATTTCACAGCACTATTCTGTGTCGATTGCAATCATTCACGACAGTGGGGTGCAAAGTTCACCGTCGAATGCTGCAGAAGTTGCCGCTCACGCATCCCTTCCGCGGCACAGGCCGGTGCATACCGATCGGTCCTTACAAAAGCTGGGAAGCGGGGTGTCCGGGACTGTCAGGTACTACCGTGCCGCCCACGCAACGCACCTGCGAGTTCCGCGACTTCCTCGAGACTGTGCGAGTACTCCGACCCGGAAAGAAGTTGTATGTGGTGATCAACGACTTCAGTGTGAGGCTCCGCGCTCCTTCGCGCTGGACGGACCTGTTCACCGAGGCCATGCGGACCACACGCCGCCATCGCTCCTACACGCTGGCGAAACCCCGCGCCGACCTGAAGACGAATTGTCCCGCCCCAACGATCCTGGACCGTTTGACATCCTCCCCGGCCTGAAGGCCGAGGATTCCTACCAGCGCCAGTGGCGCTCTCCTTAGTCGTGCGTCTGCTCGGTGACCCAAGCCGCGACCTGGGCCCGGGAGGTGAATCCGAGTTTGGCCAGGATGTGCTCCACATGGCCTTGTGCCGTGCGAGGGGAGATCACCAGGCGACGGGCGATGGCCTGATTCGTCAGGCCTTCGCCGATCAGGTCGGCGACTTGGCGTTCCCTCTTGGTCAGTCGCGCCGACGCCTCGGTGCCGGGCGGGGAGTCGACTGGCGGGTGCTCGCGCAAGGCGTAGGCGATGGCCGCGTCGAAGCCGAATTGCTCACCTTGGCGGTAGGCCGCGCTGAAGGCGTCGCCCCCGAGCTTCTGCCGGGTCTTGCGGGCACCTTCTTCGTGGTAAGCAACCAGATGGGAGTGAATGATCGGGGAACTGCCGATCGCCTGCGCCAACCCGTCCGCAGCTCCCATCAGAACCGCAGCCCGACGTGCATCGCGTTGGTCGACGCTGATCCAGGCCAGCGCCTCGAGGGAGGCTGCAACGATGTGGGGACTGCGCACCTGCCGGGACAGCTCCAGTGATTCCTCGAGAAACTGCGCCGAACGACTTGTATTACCCTGCTGCCACAGGATAATTCCCAAGGCCCACAGCGCATACGATCGATGCACCGTCTCGTCGTGCGTTGTCGTGATCGCGAGGACCCGCTCATGGCATTCGAGTGCCTCCTCTCTCAGGCCGGACAGCCCATAGGCCGTCCCGAGTGCCGTCAGCGCAGTCACCTCGAGCGTCCGATCGCCGCGTTCACTGAACTGTGCAAGTGCGGATTCGAGGTGAGAACGGGCATGTTCGAAATCACCGCTGAGGAGTCCGAGCCGTCCGTCGGCGAAGGAAACCAACGCGCGCACCAGGGGGTCGGTGGTCTGCGCGGCGAGCGTGCGCGCGTGCTCGACGAGTGTGGTCCCGGCGTGGAAGTCGCCCTGGACGTTGGCCATTACGCTGGCACAGTAGAGCGCCCTGGCCCGTTCGAGGATGGGTGGGCCGTCCTGGCGGGCGAGCAGTTGGTCGTACCAGCGCCGCCCCTCGTTGTAGAGGCTCTGAGAGCTCCAGAACGAGAACAGTGCGGCAGCGATGCGCAGTCCGGCGACGGGATCGTCCTTGACGCAGAAGTCCAGTGCCTCGCGAATGTTCGGTTGTTCCCGCTTCAGGCGGGCGATCCAGTCGAGCTGGCGGGCGCTGATCCACTCGGCCTCCGCGGCGCGCGCCAACGCCTCGTACCAGTCCCGGTGGCGGCGACGCACGGCAATGTCCTCGCCGGACTGCTCGAGCTTCTCGACGCCGTAGTCGCGCAGCGTCTCGAGCATCCGGAACCGCACCACCGACCCGGCCTCCTCCCGGATCAGGATCGACTTGTCCACCAGGGCGGTCAGGGTGTCGAGCACCTCGCCCGCGGCCATATCTGCACCGCACACCTGCTCCGCGGCGTCGAGGTCGAAGCTGCCCGCGAACACCGCCACCCGACCCCACACCCGTTGCTCGACGGCGGTGCACAACTCGAAACTCCAGTCGATACACCACCGCAGCGTCTGTTGCCGCGTCGGCGCACCCCGGCTGCCGCGGGTGAGCAGGGTGTAGCGGTCGGTGAGCCGCTCGAGGATCTGCTCGGGGGAGAGCGCCCGCAGCCGGGCCGCGGCCAGCTCGATCGGCAGGGGCAACCCGTCGAGCCGGTGGCAGATCCGTGCCACCGTCGCCGCGTTGTTCTCGGTGAGCGCGAAACCGGGCACGGCGGCCGCGGCGCGTTCGGTGAACATTTTCACCGCCTCGTATCGGGGCAACGTCCGCATCGAGGGTGGCTGCTGTGGATCCGGGACCGTCAGCGGGGGGACGGCGAGCACCGCCTCTCCGCCGAGGACCAGGGGTTCGCGGCTGGTGGCCAGGATCCGCAGCCGAGGACACGTTCGCAGCAGCAGGTCGGCGAGGTCGGCGACCGCGTCGATCAGGTGCTCGCAGTTGTCGAGCACCACCAGCACCTGCCGCGGGGCGAGGAATTCGAGCAGCACTTCCTGCATCGGCCGCGCCGACTGGTCCCGCAGCCCCACTGCGGCGGCCACCGCGTCGAGCAGCGACGCGCGGTCGTGCAGCTCCCCGAGTTCGACCAGGCGCACCCCTTGGGCGTAGTCGCGCTGCACCGCCGCGGCGACGCGCATCGCCAGGCGGGTCTTGCCGACTCCGCCGATTCCGGTCAACGTCACCAGCCGGGAGCCGGTCAGGAGGTTCTTCGCCTCGGTGAGCTCGTGCCGGCGGCCGACGAAACTGGTCCGCTCCAAGGGCAGACTGCCGGTGGTGCCCGGTATGGCGGGTGCCGTGGTCCGGCGTCGGCCGCTCGGCACCGGCCCGGGGTCCCCGGCCTCCGAGTCGACCTCGGCCTCTGCGTCGGGTTCGGCGCGTAGGGCCATGTCGTCGACCGGGAGGTCGTGGTTGCGTTGCAGCTGCTGCAATTGGGTCCCGAAGGCGGCGGCGGTGGCCGGACGCCGACCGGGCTGGCGGGCCATCGCCCGGGCGATCGTGTCGGCCACGTCGTCGGGGATCCCGTGCTCGCGCAGATCCGGCACCGGTTGCGTGGTGATCCGCAGGAACTGCGCGACCACCTGCTCCCCGCTGCGGCGTTCGAACGCGGCGTGGCCGGTCAGCGCACTGAACACAGTGGCGCCCAGACCGTAGACGTCGGCGGCCGGACTCGGTGGATCCCCGGCCAGCACCTCCGGCGCGGTGTAGGCGGGCGATCCGGTGACGGCACCGGTGGCGGTCTCGAAACCCCCGGCGATGTGCGCGATGCCGAAGTCGGCCAGTTGCGGTTCGCCGTACTCGGTGAGCAGGATGTTCGCCGGTTTGACGTCGCGGTGCACGATGCCGAGCCGGTGCGCGGTCTCGAGCGCCCCGGCCATCTTCACCCCGAGCCGCAGGGCCTGATCCAGCGGCAGCGGCCCGTGCCGGTGGATTCGCGCGTCGAGGGAACCCTGCGGGTGGTACGGCATCACCAGGTAGGGCCGGCCGCTGGCGGTGGTGCCGACCTGCAGGATGGGGACGATGTTCGGGTGCCCGGTCAGCCGCCCCATCGCCCGCTGCTCCCGGAGGAACCGTGCCCGGTTCTCCTCGTCGAGGTCGACGGTGAGTACCTTCACCGCCACCGTGCGATCCAGGTCCGCCTGGGTGCAGCGGTAGACCACGCCGAACCCGCCGCGGCCGATCTCCCGGACCTCGTCGAACCCGGCGTCGGCCAACTCCGCGGCCGGGGCCGGCGGGTACCGCTGCGTATCGAACCGATCCCGGTCACCCATCGGTACGAGCTACTCACTCCGTCGACTCGCTACTCCCGCGCACCGGTCCCGACGGCACAACCAGCGCACGTTCCTCCATGACCACACCTCGTGAGGCGTGGCCTCAGGATATCGCCGTATGCGGTCGACGGATGCCTTCGACCGCTCCGGAACTGCAAGACGAGACCCAGCCCCGGTGCGACACCCGTGGTGATCAGTTTCGAGGCCACGGACCAAGTGGTGCAACTGCGGCAGGTCATCCGCTGGAGACCGCAGCCATCCACATGCCCCAGACTCTCGCCGCGGCCGTCGATGAAGCACCTCGGCGGCAGCGTGACCTGGGCGACGGTGACCTCGAGATGCCGGCAGCCGGCGAGGACCTGCTCGAGCCCGCTCTGCTCGTCGGCGGTCAGGTCATCGGAGCGCAGCCTCGAAAGACACGATCCGCCGGACCTTCGGCGCCGACCTTCCGAGCGGGGCGGCTCCGACCTTACGCCGTGGCCGTAGGTAGTCGCGGACGGTGGCGCAGCTCCGGCGATACTCCAATGTCCGACGTTCCTCGGAGACAGCAGAAGTGGAGACTTATCCGTAGTTGAGCCCACGCACGGAGACATCCGGCGAACTCGTCCCGCAGGCTGGGACGGCCGGCACGGCGATGACGAAGCGGAATCCACGGAGACAATCGGATCTTCCGGTAACCGGCGCCGGTGCGACGAACCCGCCATTACCAATTGGCCACTCACATTCGTCGTTGCCGCGACATGGTGGGTGTCCATGTGGGTGCCGCTCCCCATAGACGCCGATCGCGCTCTAGCGCGGCTCACTTCTTCTTCGCGGCCGCCTTCGACGCCTTCTTGAACTCCCGGACCTCCTGCAGGGTCTGCGCGTCGACGACGTCGGCGATGGACCGCCGCGACCCGTCCTCGCCGTACTCCCCCGCGGCCTCCCGCCAGCCCTCCGGCCGCACCCCGATCTGCTTGCCCAGCAGAGCCAGGAAGATCCGGGCCTTCTGGTCGCCGTAGCCGGGCAGGGCCTTCAGGCGCTTCAGCACCTCCTTGCCGTCGGGGTCGCCGCTCGTCCACAGTGCTGCCGCGTCGCCGTCGTAGCGGTCCGTGACCTCGGCGCACAGCGCCTGGATCCGCTTGGCCATCGATCCGGGAAACCGGTGCACGGCCGGCGGCCGGGCGCAGATCGCGGCGAACTCGTCCGGATCGGCGTCGGCAATGCGGTGCACGTCCAGACCACCGAGGCGGTCGGCGAGCTTCTTCGGTCCCGCGAACGCGGTCTCCATCGGAACCTGCTGATCGAGGAGCATCCCGATGAGCAGGGCGAGCGGATCGGCGGCGAGCAACGCATCGGCGTCGGCATCGCCCACGAGGTTCAACGTCGGTGCCATGGCCACGATCATGGCATCCGCGGCGGGCATGGGCCGAGGAGGCACTCCGCTCCGGTCGGTCATGTGAGTCAGGCCGCAGCCTGGGGCGGAGGGGTGTTCGGCGGCGTAACGCCGGGCCGACGAACTCCTCGACCTTCGCCGGCGTGCGCGGACCTGGTACCGCGGTCGGTGTCGGCGGTACGATTCGCCTCGTGACGTCCTCGCCCGGGACAATCGCTCAGGCGCTGCACGGATCGTCCGTGGACATGGTGACCCTGCAACGCCGATACGGTGCGCAGTTTGCAATGGTCCGGAAGGTTCTCGGCGTAGCGCCGAATGCCGCCGCGTATTTGGAGATCTGGCCGATCGGGATGCGCACGTACAACGTGCTCGTACCCAACTTCCTCAACCTGCCCTTCCTGCTGTTCGGTTTCGGACCCCCCAAGGCGACGGTCGGCCTCGCCATGTACACGGCCAGCCGCGCAGCGGGGTGCGCATACTGTGCATCACACTGCTGCGCGTTCGCGCTCCGGCGTGGGGCCGACGAGGGTGATCTTGTGCGGATCGTGGGCCGGGGGCCGGCGTCGGGTGGCTACAGCAGTGCCGAGCGGTCCGCGCTCGACGTCGCGGAGGGACTCGGACGCGTTCCCGGGTCGCTGACCCCGGCGCAGCGGGATGCGCTGCGCGATTCCTTTTCTCCGGCGGACGCGGAGTGGTTGGTGCTCGCAGTCGCGGTGATGGGCTTCTTGAACAAATTCAATGACACTGTGGGCATTCCGCTCGAAGAGAGCATGCTGGCCCTCGCCGACGAGGTGATCGGTCCGACGGGCTGGACGGCCGGAAAACACCTGCCGATACCGGCAGCCACCGTAACGCCGACCAAGCCGCAACCGGACAGGTTTGTGGACCTGCTCGGCTTGTTGCCGGTCTTGCCGTCGGTGATCCGCGCCGACAAGCACTGGACGTCCGGTGTGCCACACAGTTGGCCGGCAGTCGGGATTCATCTCCGCCAGCGGACGGGCCACGACTTCCCGATCCTGGCGCACCTGTCACACGGCCGGGCGATTCGCGCACTCGCCGCCGTCCTCGGTGCCAACACCGACCCGAAGCAGAGCCGGCTCGGGTTGCGCGCGAAGCACCTGGCCGGTCTCGTGTACGCGAACGCAGTCGAGGACGAGGCGCTCGCGAAATCGGCGCGCAATCTGGCCGAATATGCTGGCGCAACCACTTCACAGCTCGCCGGGAGCCGCGCCGGGCTCGACGTGCACACCGACACGGCCCTCGCCTACGCCGAGGCCGCATCGAGCAGCCCCGCGCAGATCACCCCGGAGGTCGTCGCCGCTGCCACGAAGAAACTTGCGCCGCCGGAGATTATCGAACTGACGGTGTGGATTTCCGTGATGCAGCTCCTGCACCGGCTGCACGCCTTCTACGAGTGAGTTCTTCCACTTCCGCGCCGCGGCTCAACGCATGCTCTCGTGTTCGGCGTCGAGGTAGTCGAGCATCGGGGTCGGGGCGGGCAGCGTGCGGCGGCAGCCGGTGAGCCCGGCGACCGGCGGCCCGCCCGCCGCGAGGTGCGTGCCGTCGCGCAACGGCCACCGCCGACGTCGTGCCACACGTTCCTCTACCTTGCTCGCCGGCGGTGAAACGGACGGGTTCGGATGCCGGCGACGACGTCACCCGCCCAGAGCGGACGCGACGAGGAATCCGAGGGCGGTGGATATTCCCACCCACCAGCCACCTTCCCGGTATGCCTCCGGCATCAGGGAATCGGCGAGGACCGCGATCGTCGCGCCACCGGCGAAGGCCTGGATGAGCGAGATCCCCGCGGGGGGCAGCGAGTCGGCATACGCCGTCGCGACGACCACCACGACCACCAGCAGCGCCGCCGTGATGCCCCAGATGAGCACGGCCTTCCGCCGGTCGAAGTTCGAGCGCATCGACGCGGCACCGGCGACCGCCTCGGGCACGTTGCCGACGGCGATGGCGACCAGCAGTACCATCCCGCCGGCACCGGCACCGCCGAGTGTCACCCCGAGGGCGGCGTTCTCCGGGATCCCGTCGAGCAACGCCCCGAGCATCAGCGCCCACCCCAATGCAGCGGCGCCGAGCCGGCGCTCGATCAACCGGTCGGCGACGACGTACACCACGGCACCGAGCAGCAGCGCGCCGCCTGCGGACCACAGGCCCTGGTCCGCGAAGGCGGGCGCGAACAATTCGGTGGACACCGCGGAGACCATGGCTCCGGCACCGAACGCCATCAGGGCCGCAAGCAGCGGACGGGGCAGGTCGTACCGGAGCCCCATCAGGGCACCGGCGAACAGCGGCACCGCGGTACCCAGGCCGTACCAGAAAGCTGTCAGCACCGTGCCACTCTACGGCAGAACGTGGCGCCCGCCCGGCCGGCGCCGGGTGGGCGCGTCCGACACGAAAACCGTTGAACACCAACGGTTACGTACCATTTCGCCGGAAACCCGACTACGGCGCGCATTCTGCCCCATCAGGCCCTTCGCCGGGGCTCTTCGGTGTGGGTTCCGGTATGCGCATCATGCGGAACGAGTTGAACACCCCGATGAGACCGGCGAGGAGGGGAATGAGCAGTGCCACCTGTAGGGCGAGCGGTCGTGCGTCGGTGTTGATACGGATGATCTCGTCTTGAAACTCCGGGGGTTCGCCGGCGAGCAGCTGTTCGAGCTGGGTGTTGCTCATGACTTCGGCGTCGTCCTCGAGGACCTGCGCCACCTGCTGTTGCTCTGCCTGCGGGAGCACGGTGCTCGATTCCGCCATTGCGGTGAAGGTGAGGGACAGCGTTGCCAGCATGATGGCGCCGGCGAACGCCAGCCCGAACGACAACCCGAACGATCCTGCCGCAGAATTGACGCCGGCGGCTTCGCTGATCCGCTCCTCCTCGATCGGGGCGAGTGTGTAGTTGTTGAGTTGAGAGACCAACAACCCCAATCCCGATCCGGCAATCACCAGGGGGATCACGAGGCCCCAGCCGAACTCCGCCCGCGGCACGATCGGGATCAGCGCCACGATCCCGAGCGTGAGGAGAACGAATCCCCACCGGATGATGCCGCTCGGGCGGCGATCACTCGCCTTCTTCCCCGCGAGCAACGCCACTGCGAACATGCTGAGCGACAGCGGTGCGAGGGACAGGCCCGCCTGCAGCGCGTTGTACTCGAGCACCATCTGCAGGTAGATCGGCAGCGCGATCATCGTGCCGCCGAGCGCAATCTGCTGGAGCATCTGCCCGGAGATCCCCAGCTTGAAGATCTTGGAGCGGAACAAATCCGGGTCCAGCAGCGCCGGCTCGCCTCGACGTTTGCGCCGCACGAGCCAGTAGGCCAGCACAGCCAGCGCAATCGCACCGACCACCAGGAGCGCACCAACGGCTTCGCCGCCCTCCTGCCACACCAGGATTCCCAGCACGATCCCGCCCATGCCCAGAACGGAAAGTACCGCACCAATCAGGTCAACGCCCCGAGGTCCGGTGTACGGCACATCGTGGACGAGCCTGATACCGGACAGCACGACCCCGATGATGACGACCTCGAGCACAAACCCGACGCGCCACGACAGGTAGGTGGTGATGAAGCCTCCCAGCAGCGGTCCGACCGCAGCGGCAATCGCAGCCGCCGCCCCGACCAGCGCGTAGACCTTCTTCTGCGCCTCCCCCTCGAAATTGCCGTGGATGAGAGACTGCATGGCGGGCAACAGGAGTGACGCGCCGATCCCACCGAGTACGGCCCAGAAGACGACGATCACGGTCAGGCTCTGCGCGAACGCCATCGCCGACGCACCGACTGCGTAACCGAGCAGGCCGAGCACGTACGCACGCTTGCGTCCGATGAGATCACCGACCTTGCCACCGATCAGGATGAATGCCGCAGAAACCAACGCCTCGAGCGCGATCGCAGCCTGCACGCCGCTGACCGTCGTGCCGAGGTCGCGCACCACCGATGAGATCGAGACGTTCATCAGCGATGTGTCGACGACGAGCACGAACATCGCCATCGCCAGCAGTAGGGCGAGCAGGCGCTGCGGGCCCGCTGCCTTCTCGGAGGGATCGCTGGCCGTTCGTCTCTCGATCACCGGAGACCCATCGTCCCGGCAGTGGTGACGTTCCCCCGGACGTCCGTTTCGGCACGGGAGTGTGTCGACCGGCCGATCGCTCGCCCGCGGATACCCGCGGCATCAGCCCGGGTGGGCGATCGGCGGCGGGCAGCCTCTGACATCACGGCCACCTCCTGGGTGCACGCCCGCCCATCTTCAGCTCCTCGGCCCGGCACGGGAAGGGATGGCCGGGAGCACGACGTCAATCCCGTGACACGAGTGTCTCACGTGCGAGGCGACCTATCCAGAGCGCACGAGCCGGCCACGCGACGACGGTCTCCGGGGAAACACGCCCCATGGGCTCGCGCGGTTCCATCGGATCGATTTCCGCCGAGGCGCGTTCGGTGTCGTAAGCGGGCCGCGGCCGGTGCGGGGCGCACGCGAGTGGCGCCGGACAGGTCACGGCGACTCCCCCGCGGCGACGCCCACCCGGTCCTGCCAGGTGGCCTGCGCGCCGGAGTCGCCCACCCGATACACCTGAACCGTCGCGCCGACCCCGACGAGGACCGCGACGAGGGCGGTGACCACGGTCAGGAGCCGCATTCGCGCGGCCGGGATCGACCCACGCGAATGCAGCACGTGCAGGGCCCCGACCAGCATCGCCGCGGCGAACAGCCCAGCGGCGACGAACGGCATGGTGTCACCGAGCTCGGTATGGGTGTGCAGCAGTGCGGTGCGGTCGACCTGATGCTCCAGCGACTCACCGGCCTCGACGGTCGGCGGGGTCAGGACGAGCAGTGCGGTGGCCAGCACCGCAGTGGGCCACACGAGCCGCATCCGGGCGGCGGGCCAGAGGGCCGAAAGGACGACTCCGACCGCCACGAGCGGCACCAACACTACGATGGCGTGCACGAACAGTATGTGCGCCGGGAGTCCGTTGATCTGGGACATGCTGCTCCTCGGGAGAGGGATGACCGGACATCTACTACTTTCTCGATAGTAGTAAGCTGTCCTGAGAGGAGCCTGAAACCGATGGCGCGGCGCCTACGCGGCACCCTGGAGCAGGAGATCGTCGACGTCCTTGCCGGCGCGGAAGAGCCGCTCACCGTGGCAAGGGTGAACGAGTTGCTGCCAGGAGCACTCGCCCACACCACCGTGATGACGACGCTGGCCCGCATGCACGGCAAGGGAATTCTGGACCGGACGCCATCCGGTCGTGGTTACGCGTATCGGCTCGCGGCACCGATCGAGACGCTCCCGGCTGCGCAGGCCGCCCGGGACATGCATCGGCTTCTCGACAAGTACGGCCGCCGCGCGGACGTGCTGGCCCGGTTCGTCGCGGAATTGACACCCGACGACGAGCGGATGCTGCTGAGGCTGCTCGGGCGCGAGGACGGCGAGCCGGACGAAGGGAGAGAGCCGTGATAATGCCTGCTGTCCTCGCTCCACTCGCGGTGGGAGCAGCGCTCGGTATCGGAGCCGAGCGCATCGCGGTACAGGCCCGGCCGGCGACAACGGTCCGGCTCCTACCTGTTCTCTCCGCTCTGTGCGCCCTGACATTGCTCTCGTCGGCGACTGCCGTGGCCCTCACGCTCATCCACCACCGGCCCGGCACGACATCCGTCGCAGTCGCGGCGATCCTCCTCACCGCCGCTCTGTGTGCCACAGCCGGGGGCCTGCGGCACCTCTGGCACGTCCGGCAGAACCTTTGCGCAGCAACTCGATTCTGCCGAAGTCTCCCCCGGACGGAGGGCTACCTCCTCGCCCGGAGCCCGGTCGCCGACGCCTACTCCGTCCCCGGGCGAGGGGGCGGGATCGTTGTGACGACCGCCATGAAGTCGGCTCTCACCGAGGGCGAACTGACCGTACTGCTCGCACACGAGCACGCCCACCTGCGGCACCATCATTCCCGGTGGATCCAGATCGCCGAGACGGCGGCCGCACTCCACCCGCTGCTGCGGCCGGTTCCCGACGTCGTTCGCCGGGCCGCGGAGCGGTGGGCCGACGAGGAAGCCGCCGCCGGTGGCCGTCGCGCGGCCGCCCAGGCCGTCGCCGCCGCAGCCGTCGCGAGAAGCCGCTCCCTCGAGGCTCATTCGTCGACCACGCTCTCGGTGGCGGGCGGTGACGTCGTCGAACGCGTGCACGCGCTGGTCGATCCGCCTCGGCTTCCGTGGGCTCGCACGGTCGCCGCGACGCTGATCGTGGCGATCGCGCTGGTGTCGTTCTCGGCTCTGCGGACAACGGATATCGTCCAGGACGTGCTTCTTCCGGAACACGAGACGCCCCACCTCGTCCTGCAGCGGTGAAGCCGGGCGGACGACGCCGGCCGCCCGCCTCACCGCCTTGTTGACTCACCGCCCTGGGGATTCCGCCTGCACGTCGAACCGCTCGTGATACCGCTGCTCCGCCTCCCGTAGCACCCTGGGACTGAGCCGCGCGTGCGGCTGGATGTCGATCACCAACGGTTCCTGGTCGGGTCCGCGGCCGACCATCGTTCCCTTGAGCAGCCAGAGGAAGCATCCGTCGGGCGCATCCCGCGTGGCGTACCGGTGGACCCGCCGTGCCACCCAGTCCTCGACGGGCCGACGCCACCACGGCTCCGGCGCGACCGGCAGGACCGACCAACCAGGCAGCGTGACATTGCCTTCGACATCCCGCGTGGGGCCGTCCGCGGCGTCCGCGGCCGGTCCCGGTGAACAGCGCAGATAGATGAGCGGATCCCCCGCGACGAGAGCGGCGAGCTGATCGAGGCTCGCGATGACCTGCATGTCGTCGGGATCCGGATACATCTCCTCACGTGGCGCCATCGAGGTCCTCGGTTCGTCAGGTGACCGCAGGGTTCGTCTGCGAGGAGCCGGCGATCTGCGCGAGAAATTCGTGCCGGCACGTCGCGCGTTCCGAGTCCTGCGACATAGCGATGGTGACTCCCTCCGTCGACGGTCCTTCACGGACGCCGTCCGGATACCCGGTACCCGGCGCGCTACTCCCGGTCCGCGGTCGACAGGGGCTCCCCCGACCAGTGCGCCTGGGGTGGGATCCGGTGACGCGAACGCCGACTCGAGCGCCTCGGCGATCCTTCGGTACCCGATCTCCGGTTGGGATGGTCTCTGTGATCGAGCAGCGGTGGGATCCGCGCCACCGGCGGAACCCTTGAAGGGTGCGGGCGGGCACAGAACGCAGGCCGGACGCACCATGTGCGCGCGTATCGTTCGCCTATGGCACTGCACGGTGACGAATCCGAGTACACCCGCGTTCTCGAGGACGTTCAGGCCCTCGTCGCACACGCGATCGGTGCCGGGAACTCGGCCGACAGCGTCCGGGAGTTCTGGCACGAGCAGATCGACCGCTACGTCGAGGACGCGGCCACCGGCTGAATGTCACACGCGTTCGATGTGGGCTGACTCAGGTGGTCCATGCGACACGCTCCCTGACCAGGGGAGATGTCAGTGGGTCGAGCAGCACGAGAGGCGAAGAAGGCTAGGTTCTTCGCCATGCGCATGACGAAGGTGTCGATCGCCAAGGCCGCAGCCGCGGTCGGTGTCAGCCGACAAACCGGCTACCGGTGGGAGGACGAGGCCAACGGCACCGTCCGCCGTGCCCCGCACTGGGAGCACGGCGGACGGTCGTTGTCCCTGGGCGAGCGGGAGCTTGTCGCCCTCGGACTCGCCCGCAACGAGTCGGTCCAGACGATCGCCGCGCACCTGGGCCGGCACCGGTCGGTGATCTACCGGGAGATCGAACGCAACAGCAACCGCGACGGTAGCTACCGCGCCGTGTCGGCCCACGCGCGGGCCTGGACCCGAGCACTGCGACCGAAAGTCGCCAAGCTGATGGCCGCACCCGAGTTGCGCGCGTATGTCGTCGCCAAGCTGAAGCTGCGCTGGTCCCCGCAGCAGATCTCGGCCAGGCTGGTGGTCGACTTCCCCGACCGAGCGGAGATGCGGGTGTCCCACGAAACCATCTACCAGGCCGTGTATGTGCAACTGAAAGGCGAACTGCGAAAAGAGCTTTCGGAGTATCTGCGGCGCCGGCACACCCGTCGGGTGCCGCAGGGGCGAGTGCCGAGCAGTGCCCGCCATATTCCCGACAAGATCCTCATCTCCCAGCGGCCCGCCGAGGTCGAGGACCGGGCGGTGCCCGGGCACTGGGAGGGAGATCTGATCATGGGGGCGCGCAACCGCTCGGCGATCGGCACCCTGGTCGAGCGCACCACCCGGTACGTGGTGTTGCTGCACCTGCCGAAGGTCCGCGACGTGTCCGGCGTCCGCGATGCGATGATCGCCGCGATGCGGTCGTTGCCGGAGGTGATGCAGCGGTCGGTGACCTGGGATCAGGGCCACGAGATGCGTGCTCATGCCCAGATCACCATGGCCACCGACGTCGCTGTCTACTTCTGCGATCCGCACTCGCCGTGGCAGCGCGGCACCAACGAGAACACCAACGGTCTGCTCCGGCAGTACTTCCCCAAGGGCACCGACCTGTCGGTGTACACGCCCGAGGACCTGCAGCAGGTCCAGGACGAGTTCAACGGCCGCCCCCGGCAGACGCTACGCTGGCGCACGCCAACCGAAGCGTTCACCGAGCTTGTCGCATCGGCCGCCTGAAACCGCCGTGACCGAAGCGATGTGACATTCGGCCCAGGACGACCGGGCCGTGACGGCGAGAATTGCCCGCGGCCCGACCGAGCCGAGTTGTCCACCGCTTGTCCACAGAGTTGTCCACAGGTGGGGGAAACACCCGTAGGCCCCGGTCGCCGCGTGACGACCGGGGCCTACGGGGAGGAGCTACTTGCCCAGGGCCTTCTCGGTCGCCGCGAGCAGCACGCACGTCGCGACGCCGTCCATGGCGGTGGCGAGTTCGTTCAGCGACGGGAAGCTCGGGGCGAGCCGGATGTTCTTGTCCTCGGGGTCGTTCTTGTACGGGAACGCCGACCCGGCCGCGGTCAGCGCGATCCCCGCGTTCTTCGCGAGGGAGATGACCCGCTTGGCGGTGCCCTCCACCACGTCGAGGCTGATGAAGTAGCCGCCCTTCGGCTCGGTCCAGGACGCCACCTTCGACGGCCCGAGCCGGTCCTCGAGGATCTTCAGCACGAGCGCGAACTTCGGTGCGAGGAGCTCGCGATGCTTGGCCATGTGGGCCCGCACCCCGTCGGCATCACCGAAGAAGCGCAGATGACGCAGCTGGTTGACCTTGTCCGGGCCGATGGTCTTGATACCCAGGAACTTCTCGTACCACGCCAGGTTCTCGGCCGAGCTGCCGAAGAAGCTGACGCCGGCGCCGGCGAAGGTGATCTTGGATGTCGAGGCGAGGACGAACACGCGGTTCGGGTGCCCGGCCTCGGCCGCCATGCCCAGGATGGCCAGGGCGGGGGCGGCCTCCTCGACCAGGGGATGCACGGCGTACGCGTTGTCCCAGAAGATCCGGAAGTCCGGCGCGGCGGTCGGCATCGACGCCAGTTCGCGGGCGGCGCGCTCGGAGTACACGGCGCCGGTCGGGTTCGAGTAGGTGGGCACCGCCCACATGCCCTTGATCTGCGGGTCCGAGCCGACGAGCGCGGCGATCTTCGCCAGGTCCGGCCCGTCGTCGTGCATGGGCACCGGGATCATCTCGATCCCGTACGACTCGGTGATCGCGAAGTGCCGGTCGTAGCCGGGCGCGGGGCACAGGAACCTGACGACGGGTTCCTGGGACCACGGGCGCGGTGAATCCACCGTGCCGTGCAGCAACGACGCCACGACCAGGTCGTGCATGATCTCGAGGCTGGCGTTGTTGCCGGCGATCAGGTTCTCGGTGGGGATGCCCAGGAGCTCCCCGAAGATGGCGCGCAGCTCGGGCAGTCCGCGCAGGCCGCCGTAGTTACGGCAGTCCGTGCCGGACGCGTCGCGGTAGTCGTCGACCCCGGGCAGCGACAGCAACTCCGCGGAGAGGTCCAGCTGCTCGGGGGACGGCTTGCCGCGAGTCAGGTCCAGCGTCAGCTTCTCGGCTTCGAGTCGCGCGTAGTTGTGGGACTGGCGCTCGTGCTCTGCGACGAGTTCCTCATGGCTCATCAACCCAATCTGGGTTTGGGTAGGCATGCGGAAGGACCTTTCACCGCGCCCAACGGCACGGGCATCGGCATCGGAAGCTAGGGGACCCCGCGCACCCGGCAGAGCCCGTTGACCCTTGCTGCCTTCCGGCCCTGGGGGAGTTCACAGGATGCGCGCCGCGCGGGATCCATCGGCCAGTGTAGACAAACATCGCCCCGAACCGTGAATCGGCACCGCCACACCCCGCCGAAACCCGCGGCGACCTCCCCGTTTGGCAACCACCAGGTCATATTCGGTATGCTTCCCCACGGAGGATTCGCCTAGTGGCCTATGGCGCTCGCCTGGAACGCGGGTTGGGTTAACGCCCTCAGGGGTTCAAATCCCCTATCCTCCGCCACGGGGAAGCCCCTGTGATCCGCAGCTTCGCGGATCACAGGGGCTTTTTCGCTTCCCTGTCGTGTCGGCCCCACCCTCTAGCCTCGCGGCATGCGCTTCTCCGGCATCGTCGAGGTCTTTCCCGGCCCGGGCGGCTGGCACTACGTCGACGTGCCGGCCCGGATCGTCGAGGCCGTGACGAGCGTCGCCGTACGCGGACTGATCCCGGTACGCGCCCGCATGGGCGGCACCGAGTGGGACACGTCCCTGCAGCCGCGGGGCGACGGCCGGCATTTCCTCGCGTTGAAGAGGTCGGTGCGCGCCGCCGAGTCGGTCGAGGTGGGCGACACGGTGACGATCACGGTCGCGGAGCGCTGACGCGCCGGGCGGCTCACTCGCAGGCGACACCGTCCCGGTCACCGTCCATCTCCTCGCTGTACCCGGGCTGACCGGCGTACAGCGGCGCGGCGCCGGCGGCCCGCGCCTCGGCGCAGTTGCGGTAGGTCGCGGCGGCGGCCGGCGGCGATGCCACCGACGGGGCCGGTTCCGGCGCCACGGTCGCGGCAGGCGCGGCGGGCACGGGCGCCGGGGCGGCGGCGCCGCACTCGGTGAGGACGCGGACCATCGCGTCGTGCTCGGCCTGGGTCACCCACAGCTGATAGAGGGCCTTGACCTCGATCTGCCGCGCGACGTACGTGCACCGGTAGGACCGGTTCGGCGGCAGCCAGGTCGCGGCGTCGCCGTCGCCCTTCTGCTGGTTGGCGTCGCCGTCGACGGCCTGCAGGTTGCGGGGATCGTTGGCGAAGTTCGCGCGGGTCTGCTGGTCGAGCTGCTGGGCACCCTTCTGCCACGCGTCGGACAGCGCGACGACATGGTCGATCTGCACGTCGGCGGAGGTGTCCTGGCCACGGCGGAACTCGATGGTCGTGCCGGTGTAGGCGTCGTGGAGGGTGCCGAAGAGGACCACGCAGTCCCGGGTGGCGGTCTTGTAGGTGATGTCGACGAGGTCGCGCCGCAGGATGTCGTTGCGGGTGTCGCAGCCGTTGCGGCCGCCGTCGACGTCGACGTCGTCGCTCCACGCCGGGCCGAAGAGTTCGCGGTCGTAACCGGTCTTGGGCGCTCGCCCCTTGACCGGCAGCGTCGCGAGCGTGGCCAGCGCCGACGAGGCGGATGCGTCCGCGGGAACGTGGGTCGGTGCGGGGGCCGGGGGCGGGGTGGTCGTCACCGTCGGGGTCGCGGCGACGGTGGGCGCGTGCGCCGGGGTGGCGGTGTCCGTTGCTGCGGCGCATCCGGTCAGCAGCAGGGCCGCCGCGGCGAGTCCGGCGCTCCATCCCCGCCTGCGGTGGTTCGGGGACTGGCGGGACGGTGAGGCGAACACGCTGGGTACTCCTGGGGGCGGGATGCGGTACGGCGGCACCCTCCGCGGGGGAACGAAAGGGCGTCTCCCGGACGTCGTACCGGACATCCCTTTCGTTACCAGAGGTAACAGCACAAGGTGATTACGATTTGTCCGTGGTCGGATACGGCAGACAACTCACGGCCCTCGCCATCGCGCTGTCCGGCCTCGCCGGATTCGTCGACGCGCTCGGCTTCATCACCCTCGGGGGCGTGTTCGTGTCGTTCATGAGCGGCAACTCCACGCGCATGAGCGTCGGCCTGGCCGACGGCGCCTGGGGCCAGGCGGCCCTCACCGCCGGCATCATCGGGCTCTTCCTCGTCGGTGTCGTCCTCGGCGGGGTGGTGGCGCAACTGTCCGACCGCAGCCGGCGCGCCCGCAAGACCGCCGTCCTCGCCGCGGTATCCGCGCTGCTGCTACTCGGTGCGCTCGCCCACACGGCGGGGTGGACGCCCGTCGCGGTGGTGGCGATGACCCTCGCCATGGGCGCGGAGAACTCGGTGTTCCAGCGCGACGGCGAGGTGAGCGTGGCCCTGACGTACATGACCGGGGCGCTCGTCAAGATCGGGCAGCGGCTCGCGGCCGCGCTGTTCGGCGGGCCCCGCTGGAGCTGGCTGCCGTACCTGGGCCTGTGGCTGGGCCTGGTGACCGGCGCCGTCGGCGGTGCCCTCGCGCATCGGGCGTTCGGACTGCACGCCCTGTGGGTCGCCACCGCGGTCGCCGTCGCACTCACCGTCGCGGTGCGGCACCTGCCGTACCGGCCGTGACGGAAGCCGGTTCCCCACGCAGGCAGCGATTGTCGGAGCCTGCGCCTACGCTCGTGGGCCATGAGGTGGTATGTGCCCAGCACTCCCAGCGCGGACCTCGCCGAGCACCTGGTGTGCGTGTGGTCGGCGGTCTCCGACGGGCAGAGTCACCTCCTCGTTCCGGACGGATGCGTCGACGTCCTGTGGATCGCCGGCGTCGGCATTCGCGTGTGCGGTCCGGAAACGTCCGCGTGGTCGTTCACCCTGCCGCCCGGCGTCGTCTCCGCCGGCGTGCGGTTCCGCCCCGGTCTCGCCTCGTTCGCCCTGCGCGCGTCGGCCGCGCAACTCCGCGATACCCGCGTCGGGTTGGACGACCTGATCGGCTCGGCCGGGGCCAGACCACTCGCCGACCGGCTCGACAACGCCCGGACCGCCCCCGAACGGCTCGAGGTGTTCCAATCCGCGGTGCGGCGCTGGCTCGCGCACGGCCTTGCCCCCGACCCGCTGATCGGGCACCTCCGGCAGGCACTGTCCGGGCACTCGTGGAGCGTCGGCACGCTCGCCGACACCGCCGCACTCACCGAGCGTCAGCTGCAGCGCCGCTGCAACGAGGCGTTCGGGTACGGCCCCGCCACGTTGCGATCGATCCTTCGCCTGCAACGGTTCATGGCCCTCGCCGACGCCGGTCCCGGGCGCGGACTGGCCGAACTCGCCGCGGTCGCCGGCTACAGCGACCAGTCGCACCTGAACCGTGAGGCCCGCAGAATCTCCACCCTGACGCCCACCGCCCTGCTCGCCGGCGAGGCACCACGGTGGCACGGCCCGGGCTCGGCACTCGATGTCCGAAGTATCCAATCCCTCGGCGACCTCGGGGCGGAAGAATTCGCGGCATGACCGAGACCCTCTCCCCCGCCCGTCACTACCGCGAACTCGCGGCGAAGTTCACCACACGCGTCGAGGCCGTGCCGGCCGACCGGTGGGACGCGCCGTCGCCCTGCGAGGGCTGGACCGCCCGCGACGTGCTGCGGCACGTCGTCGACACGCAGCGGCAGATCGTCACCGTCGTCGGCCTGGAACTGCCCGCCTGCCCCTCGCCGGACACCGACCCGGCCGGCGCGTGGGCCGCCACCCGCGACGGCATGCAGGCGATCCTCGACGATCCGCAGCGCGCCGGCCTCGAGTACGACGGCCACTTCGGCCGCACCACCCTCGCCGCGACCGTCGCGCGGTTCTACAACTTCGACCTCGTCGTGCACGGCTGGGACATCGCCCGCGCCGCCGGCCTGGACGACTCCGTCGACGACGAGGATCTCGACTTCGTGGAGACGACGGCGCAGGCCCTGGGCGACTCGATCCGTATGGAGGGGGTCTGCGGGCCCGCCGTCGAGGTGCCCGCGGACGCCGACCGGCGGACCCGGGTGCTCGCGCACCTCGGCCGTCGCGCCTGATCGGCGGTGGCGTTGCGCCTGATCGGCGGTGGCGTTGCGCCTGATCGGCGGTGGCGTTGCGCCTGATCGGCGGTGGCGTCGCGCCTGATCGGCGGTGGCGTCGCGCCTGATCAGCGGTAGCGTCGGGGCATGCGCGCCCCGGGCTCCTGGCTTCCGGTGTCGTTGCTGGCTGTGGCCGCCCTCCTGTCCGGCCCCGCCGGGGCGGCACCGTCGGTGCCCGCGCCCGCCACGTCCGTCGGCATCCCGGCGACGGGACTGACCACCGACGTCCCGGCGACGTCCGCGACGATGTACGCGGGCGTGACCGACTCGGCGGACCCACCGCTCCCGCGCGACGTCGCCGAGAGCGGTGCCCCGGTGTCCGTCGGCGACAAGTTCGACGAATATCCCTATGTCCGTTACGAACTCGAATTCCCCGCCGGAACCGAGGTGGTGACGCTCCGGTGGCAGGGCCGCAGCGTCAACCTCGACGACCTCGCCCTGCACGTGCGCACGGGCCGATCGTGGGGCGAGCCGCGCGCCGTGGCCCGGCCCGCGGCGCCCGGCGGACCGATCGTGCTCGAGGCCCGGATCACCGGCGTCGCCGGCCCCGTGGAGATCCTGGTGATCGACGGGCCCCGTCGCGACCGGGGTTTCCGCGACGCCAACGCCGTACCGGACCAGGCGTTCGCCGATCCGGCGGAGTACGACTTCGCTATCCAGCACCTCACCGACACCCAGTACCTCGCCCGCGACGACACCGCCGCCTTCCGGGCCATGACGACCTGGACGGCGCAGCAGGCCCGCGACCGGAAGATCGCGTACACCGTGCACACCGGGGACCTGATCCAGTCGTGGATCCGGCCGGGCGCCCCGGACGCCCGCGCCCGCGCGGAGTTCGAGGTCGCGTCGGAGGCGATGGGAATCCTCGAGGCGGCCGGGATGCCCTACGGGGTCCTGCCCGGCAACCACGACAACCTGTGGAACGTCGCGGGCCGGCTCGTGCCGGGCGAGCACGAACGCAACCACGCGCTGTACAACGAGTACTTCGGGCCACAGCGGTTCCGGGACCGGCCGCAGTGGGGCGCCTCGGTGACCGACACCGACAACTCGGCGCACTACGACCTGTTCGAGAGCGCCGGCGCCCGGTTCCTCGTCCTCTACATCGGCTACAACCCGGCGGAGCACGTGATGCGCTGGGCCGAGCAGGTGCTGGCCGCCCATCCGGACCGCAACACGATCGTCGCCGCGCACTACTACCTGGACGAGGACGGGCGCCTACGGATGAGCGGATTCGGCGACATCGGCGGCAGTTCGGGCCAGCAGATCTGGAACCGGCTCGTCGTGCCGCACGAGTCGGTGTTCATGGTGCTGTCCGGGCACGTGGACGGGCAGACGACCGTGACCGACCGCCCGATCCCCGACAGCGACCGGCGCGTGGTCGAGATGCTCGCCGACTATCAGTACTTCCTCGTCGACGGTCGACGCGCGACGGCGTTCCAGCGGTTGCTGCAGTTCGATCTCGACGACGGCACGGTCGCCGTCACCACCCACTCCCCCGCGCTCGACAGCTTCCGGGTGGAGGACCACGACCCGCGGCGCCGCTACACGCCGGAGGACGGCGACTTCGTGGTGGACGTGCAACTGCGCGCCGGCGTGCCACGTGCGGTACTCCCCGGCTGAGTCCGGATCACCTTGCCGCCGAGACGAGTTCGCGGACGCGCGGCGCGACCTCCTGCGCGAATCGCTCGATGTCGGGGCGGGCATCGGTGCCGAGCACGAAGCCGCTGATGCCGTGGCGCAGGGTCAGCTCCGCGAGCTGCTCCGCCCACACGGCGGGCGGCCCGGCGAGGAACCCGCCGTCCGCACCGCCGTCGAATCGGCCGCTGATGTTGTAGAGCCGGCGGATCTCGCGCGGGTCCCGGCCGGCGTCCACAGCCGCCTCGTCGACCCTCCTCGACATCTCGGCGAGCCGGTCCGGCGAAGCGGCGAACGAGCTGGGCAGCCACCCGTCGGCGGCGCGTCCGGTGAGGGCGAGCATGCGGGGACCGTAGGCGCCGAGCCAGATTCCGATGTCGTGGGCGGGCGCCGGGCCGCGCTTGGCGCCGGCGAGACGGTAGTGGGTGCCGTCGACGCGGGCGCCACCCCGGCGGTCGGCCCACAGCTCCCGGATGACGGTGATCGCCTCCTCCAGCGCGTCGACGGCTTCGCCCGTGGTGCGGTGCGGTCCGCCGTTCGCGGCGATCGCGTCCCAGTAGGCGCCCGCGCCGAGGCCCAGCTCCACGCGTCCGCCGCTGAGGCGGTCGAGGGAGGCCGCGCTGCGCGCGAGGATCGCCGGGCCGCGCAGCGGCAGGTTCGCCACGTTCGGCGCCACGAGTACCCGCGTCGTCCGCGCGGCGACCCAGGTCAGCAGGGTCCAGGCGTCGAGGAAACGGGCCTGGTACGGGTGGTCCTGGAAGGTGACCAGGTCCAGGCCGGCGCGTTCGGAGGCGACCGCGAGGTCGACGACCGCGGCAGGGTTCTCGGCGGCCGGCGTGAGGAAGCTGCCGAAGAGGAGCTTCCGGCCGTACTCGGGCATGGCGTCCTCCCGGTGGTGAGCCGACCGCTTCATCGTGCTGCATCCGGACGGCCGTGGGAAGTTTGCCGCCACCGTCACGGGGAATGCGGGATAATCGGTCACATTCGATCCTCCGGAGGTTCCCGTGCGACTGAGCAACGTTCCGCTCCGGCTGGCCACCGGTGCTTTCATCCTCAATTCCGGGCTGGGCAAGCGCGATCTCCCGCCCGAGGCCGCCGCAGGGCTGCAGGACATGGCGAGCAAGGCGCTCCCCCGGCTCGGGAAGATGCGGCCGGAGACGTTCGGCCAGGCCCTGTCGACCGCCGAGATCGGCGTCGGCACCCTGCTGCTGGCGCCCGTCGTCTCCCCCGTCGTGGCCGGCGCCGCGCTGACCGCGTTCAGTTCGGGTCTGCTCGCGATGTACTGGCGGATGCCCGGCATGCACGAGGGCGGATCGTTCCGCCCGACCCAGCAGGGCACGCCGATCGCCAAGGACGTCTGGCTCCTCGGGGCGGGCCTGTCCCTGATCATCAGCGGGGTGAGCAGGACCTGACCGAGCGGGACCGCGGCGGTGCAGGTCCGGCAGGTGTGCCTCTGTCTCACCGTGCCACGGGTGAGCGCTCCGCCGGAGGTTCAACGCGGCGCACCAGGGGGTAACGCCGAATCATGAACACACGACGTACAACCTTGATCGCAGGCGTGTCCCTGACCGCACTCGTCGCCGCCGGATGCGGCGGCGACGACGCCTCGACGGACAACCAGGCCACCGTCGAGACGCCTCCCGCGTCTTCGGAAACGACGACCACCGGCATGCCCACCCCCCTGCCCGGCACGGATGGAGTGGCCTTCCAGCTGCCCGGGGAAGGTGGTGGCGACGACAACGCCTACACCTACGACGAAGCCGCCGTCCCGGTGGGGTCGACCGTGACCGTCGAATCCGAAGAGGAAGACGGCCGCACGACGGTCACGCTCAACGCAACCGGTCTTGCGCCCACCCGCGACTTCGGCGTGCACGTACACACGCAGCCGTGCGGGCCACAACCGTCGGATGCGGGGCCGCACTATCAGAACAACGTGGACCCCGCGGCCACCCCGCAATCTCCGTCGACGGATCCGGCCTACGCGAACCCCCGGAACGAGATCTGGCTCGACATCACCACCGACGGCGACGGCAACGCCCAGACGTCGACGACGGTCGACTGGGCGGTCCGCGACGGTGAGGCCGCATCCGTGGTACTCCACGCGCAGCGCACCAGGACCGGTCCCGGCGAGGCCGGCATGGCCGGTGATCGCCTGGCCTGCATCGACGAGAACTTCTGACGAACGCCGGCGGTCCTGGAACAGCCCGGCCGCACGCGGCACCGCAGGTGGTGCAGCGACGGTCGCCGACACCGCCCCGAGGTGCGGGGTCGATGCCCCATACCGACGTATGGAGATGCGCGCAGGTACGGTGCATCCATGCGCGCGCGCCCCTATGCCACCACCAGCCCCACGCGTCTCGCCGCGGCCCTGCTCGAGGTCGCGGCGCGGATCGGGCTCGACGGCGCCAGCGTGCGCGAGGTGGCCAGCCATGCAGGTGTATCGATCGGCGCCGTGCAGCACCACTTCCCTACCAAGGACGAGATGCTCGCCTACTCGTTCCGCTCGCTCGCCGAACGGGTGCTGACGCGGCTGAGCACCGTCGACCCCGACATCGATCCGGCGCGCACCCTGTTCGCGGCGCTGAGCCAGCTGCTGCCGCTCGACGACCAGCGCACCGCCGAGGCGCATGTGATGGCGGCATTCACCGTGCGGGCCGCGACGTCGCCGTCGTTGAGCACGATCCGGCACACGACGCTGTTCACGATGCGCACCGCGGTCTCCGCCGTCCTGATCCGGATGGGCACCGCGGAGCCCGAGACCCGGGCGGCGCTCCTGCTGGCCGCGGTCAACGGCCTGGCCCTCGACGCCGTCGCCAGCCCGGAGCTGTATCCGCCGGAGTACCTCACCCACGCGCTGCACACCCAGATCCAGCTGTCGCTCGACGGCGCCGACGCCCACTGATCGCCTTCGAAAATGCCTGTGGCCGAATGTCACACGCGTTCGATCTGGGCGGTTTCAGGCGGCCGATGCGACAAGCTCGGTGAACGCTTCGGTTGGCGTGCGCCAGCGTAGCGTCTGCCGGGGGCGGCCGTTGAACTCGTCCTGGACCTGCTGCAGGTCCTCGGGCGTGTACACCGACAGGTCGGTGCCCTTGGGGAAGTACTGCCGGAGCAGACCGTTGGTGTTCTCGTTGGTGCCGCGCTGCCACGGCGAGTGCGGATCGCAGAAGTAGACAGCGACGTCGGTGGCCATGGTGATCTGGGCATGAGCACGCATCTCGTGGCCCTGATCCCAGGTCACCGACCGCTGCATCACCTCCGGCAACGACCGCATCGCGGCGATCATCGCATCGCGGACGCCGGACACGTCGCGGACCTTCGGCAGGTGCAGCAACACCACGTACCGGGTGGTGCGCTCGACCAGGGTGCCGATCGCCGAGCGGTTGCGCGCCCCCATGATCAGATCTCCCTCCCAGTGCCCGGGCACCGCCCGGTCCTCGACCTCGGCGGGCCGCTGGGAGATGAGGATCTTGTCGGGAATATGGCGGGCACTGCTCGGCACTCGCCCCTGCGGCACCCGACGGGTGTGCCGGCGCCGCAGATACTCCGAAAGCTCTTTTCGCAGTTCGCCTTTCAGTTGCACATACACGGCCTGGTAGATGGTTTCGTGGGACACCCGCATCTCCGCTCGGTCGGGGAAGTCGACCACCAGCCTGGCCGAGATCTGCTGCGGGGACCAGCGCAGCTTCAGCTTGGCGACGACATACGCGCGCAACTCGGGTGCGGCCATCAGCTTGGCGACTTTCGGTCGCAGTGCTCGGGTCCAGGCCCGCGCGTGGGCCGACACGGCGCGGTAGCTACCGTCGCGGTTGCTGTTGCGTTCGATCTCCCGGTAGATCACCGACCGGTGCCGGCCCAGGTGCGCGGCGATCGTCTGGACCGACTCGTTGCGGGCGAGTCCGAGGGCGACAAGCTCCCGCTCGCCCAGGGACAACGACCGTCCGCCGTGCTCCCAGTGCGGGGCACGGCGGACGGTGCCGTTGGCCTCGTCCTCCCACCGGTAGCCGGTTTGTCGGCTGACACCGACCGCGGCTGCGGCCTTGGCGATCGACACCTTCGTCATGCGCATGGCGAAGAACCTAGCCTTCTTCGCCTCTCGTGCTGCTCGACCCACTGACATCTCCCCTGGTCAGGGAGCGTGTCGCATGGACCACCTGAGTCAGCCCTGATCGACGCGATGTGACATTCGGCCCCACACACAGGGGGTGGGTCAGCGGGCGGTCCAGCCGCCGTCCATCGTGTAGGAGGCGCCGGTGACCATGCCGGCGTCGTCCGAGGCCAGCCACGCGACGAGGGAGGCCACCTCCCCGGGTTCGACGAGCCGCTTGATCGCCGGCTCGGTGAGCAGCACGTCGGCGAGCACTCGCTCCTCGTCGATGCCGTGCAGCCGGGCCTGGTCGCTGATCTGCTTCTCCACCAACGGCGTTCGCACATAGCCCGGGTTGACGCAGTTGCTGGTGACGCCGCGCGGACCGCCCTCGAGGGCCGTGACCTTCGACAGCCCCTCGAGGCCGTGCTTGGCGGTGACGTACGCGGACTTGAAGGCCGACGCCCGCAGGCCGTGCACCGACGACACGTTGACGATGCGCCCGAATGCCCGGTCGTACATGTGCGGCAGGGCCGCCTTCACGAGGAGGAAGGGCACCTCCACCATCAGGGTCTGGATCCGGCGGAAGTCGGTGAGGGCGAACTCCTCGATCGGGCGGACGACCTGGATGCCGGCGTTGTTGACGAGGATGTCGACCTCGAGCCGGAGCCCGTCGAGCTGGTCGGTGTCGAGCAGGTCCACCGCCCACGCCTGCCCGCCGATCTCGTGGGCGAGGCTCTTGGCGGCGACCTCGTCGACGTCGGCGACGGTGACCTGCACGCCGCGGGCGGCCAGTTCCCGGGCGCACGCCGCCCCGATGCCGCCGGCGCCGCCGGTGATCAGCGCGGTGCGGGCACTCATGCGGACACCGCCGTCTTCTCGGCGCCGACGGCGCGGGCATCCGCGGCATCGATGTCGCGCAGGCTGATGCCCTTGGTTTCGCGGGCGGCGACGACGGCGATGATCGTCACCACGGACGCCACGGCCAGGTAGATCGCGATGGGCACAGCGCTGCCGTAGCGGCTGAGCAGCGCGGTCGCGATGATCGGCGCGAGCGAGCCGGCGACGATGGAGGTCACCTGGTAGCCGAGCGAGACACCCGCGTAGCGCATGCGGGTCGGGAACATCTCGGCCATGATCGCGGGCTGGCCGGCGTACATGAAGGCGTGGAACACCAGGCCGATGACGATGGCGGACATGACGAGGGCATTGTGCCCGCTGTCCATCATCGGGAAGGCGAAGAAGCCCCACGTGCCGGCGGTGACGGCACCGACCATGTACACCGGGCGGCGGCCGAAGGTGTCGGACAGGCGCCCGACGACGGGGATGATCGCGAAGTGCACGGCGTGCGCGGCGAGCATCCACCACAGGATGGTGGAGGTGTTCGCACCGACGACCACCTTGAGATAGGTGATCGAGAACGTGACGACGAGGTAGTACATGACGTTCTCGGCGAAGCGCAGACCCATGGCGGTGAACACGCCGCGCGGGTATCGCTTGACGACCTCGACGACGCTGTACGAGCTGGACTTGATCTGCTCGGCCTCACGCTGGGCCTCGAGGAAGATCGGCGCGTCGGTGACCTTGGTGCGGATGTAGTAGCCGACCAGCACGATGACGGCCGACAGCCAGAACGCGATACGCCAGCCCCACGAGAGGAACGCCGCGTCGGACAGCGTGGTGGTCAGGATCAGCAGGACGACGGTGGCGACGAGATTGCCCATCGGCACGCCGGCCTGCGGCCACGACGCCCAGAAGCCGCGCGAACGGTTGGGGCTGTGCTCGGCGACGAGCAGCACCGCGCCGCCCCACTCACCGCCCACGGCGAAGCCCTGGACAAAACGCAGCGTGACGAGCAGCGCGGGCGCCCAGTAGCCGATGGCCCCGAAAGTGGGCAGACAGCCCATGAGGAAGGTGGCGACGCCGACGAGCACGAGGCTGGTCTGCAGCAGCTTCTTGCGGCCGAACTTGTCGCCGAAGTGGCCGAACACGACGCCGCCGAGGGGCCGCGCGACGAAGCCGACGGCGTAGGTGACGAACGCGGCGATGATGGCGTCGAGCTCGTTGCCGTTGTCGGGGAAGAAGACCTTGGAGAACACCAGGGTGGCGGCGGTGCCGTAGAGGAAGAACTCGTACCACTCGACGACGGTGCCGGCCATCGACGCGCCGACGACCTTGCGCAGGCCCGAGGCGGGGGTCTCGTCCGGTGTACGGCCGTCGGGCCGTGCCTGTTCGACGCTCATGGGTTCGTCCTCCTCGGTTCGACTGTGACGGGCAACACTTCTGAACGCATGTGCCGAGTATTGATGCACAGATCTGCATGCACAATGACGCGATCCGCAGAGTGGATCTGCAAGAATGCACACATGAGCGCGCCGTCGGCCGATGACCTGCTGGTTCTGCTGGCCGTCGGCCGCACGGGCCGCTTCACAACCGCCGCCGACGACCTCGGCGTCAACCACACGACCATCGCCCGTCGTATCGCGGCGCTGGAGAAGAGCCTCGGCGGGCGCGTGCTGGCCCGCGCGTCGGGCGGATGGGAGCTCACCGAGCTCGGCCGCTCGGCCCTCGCCGCGGCCGAGCGGATCGAGGCTGCCGTCGCCGGGCTGGCCGGACCCGACGGGGACCGCGGGCTCGAGGGCGTCGTCCGGGTCTCGGCGACCGACGGCTTCAGCGCCTACATCGCGGCCCCGGCCGGTGCGCTGGTGCGGCGACGGCACCCGGGCGTGGCGGTGGAGATCGTCGCGGCCACGCGTCGCGCGTCGCAGCAGCGGTCCGGCCTCGACCTCGAGGTGGTGGTGGGACGCCCCCAGGTGCACCGCGCCGAGGCGCACCGGCTGGCCGACTACACCCTCGGCCTGTACGCGGCGCGGGACTACGTCGCCGAACACGGTGCCCCGACGACGGTGCGTGAGCTGAGCCGTCACCCCCTGGTGTACTTCATCGACTCGATGCTGCAGGTCGACGACCTGGACCTGGCCCGTCGCATCGCCCCGGACATGCACGAGTCGGTGAGCTCGACCAACGTGTTCGTCCACGTCGAGGCGACCCGCGCCGCGGCCGGGCTCGGGCTGCTGCCGTGCTTCATGGCCGACCGGCACGCCGACCTGGTGCGGATCCTCCCCGGGGAGGTGGAGGCGCGGCTGAACTACTGGATGGTGGCGCGGTCGGAGACGCTGCGCCGGCCGGAGGTCGCCGCCGTCGTCGCGGCGATCCGCGAGACCGTGCACGCCCAGCGCTCCGTCCTGCTCGGCCGGCCCGTCGCGTGACCCACCGGCGTGCAGGTGACCGAATGTGACATCACGCTCGATAGTCTGACCAAATGTCACATTCGGCCGGGGACGCGCGGGTTGGGGCCGGCCGGTTCGCCCCGAGCCCGTCGGGCGACCTGCACCTCGGGAACCTGCGCACGGCGGTCCTCGCGTGGCTGTTCGCCCGGAGCACCGGGCGGCGGTTCCTGATCCGCGTCGAGGATCTGGACCGGGTCCGGCCCGGCGCGCAGGAACGTCAGCTCGCCGACCTCGCCGCGCTGGGCCTGGACTGGGACGACGAGGTGGTCCACCAGTCGCGGCGGCTGCCCCTCTACGACGCCGCGATCGCCCGCCTCACCCGCGCGGGCCTGACCTACGAGTGCTTCTGCACGAGACGCGAGATCCAGCATGCGGCGTCCGCGCCGCACGCCCCGCAGGGCGCCTATCCGGGAACGTGCCGGAACCTCACCGAGGCCGAACGGGAGGCGAAACGGGCGTCGGGGCGGCCCGCCGCGCTGCGCCTGCGGTCCGGCGCCGCCACCTTCACCGTGGCGGACGTGGTGCACGGCAGCTTCACCGGTGTCGTCGACGACCTCGTGCTGCGCCGCGGCGACGGCATCCCCGCCTACAACCTGGCCGTCGTCGTCGACGACGCGGCGCAGGGCATCGACCAGGTGGTACGCGGCGACGACCTGCTCACCTCGGCACCGCGGCAGGCCTATCTCGCAGCGCTGCTCGGGCTTCCGGTACCCACCTATGCGCACGTGCCGCTGGCGCTGAACGTGCACGGCAAACGCCTCGCCAAGCGCGACGGTGCCGTCACGCTCACCGACCAGGCGGCGCTGGGCCACACCGCGGCCGACGTCCTGAGCCGGATCGCGGTCTCGCTCGACCTGGCGGACAAGGACGAGCCCGTCACGCCGGAGTTGCTGCTCGAACGATGGGATCCGGCACGGCTCCCGCGGGAGCCGTGGGTGTACGACGGCAGCTGGTGACCGGTATCGGTGCAGCGCCACAGCCCCACGGGGTCCGCGCGGCCGGCACCGCCGCGTAGTCCGGTTCGCGCCGGTCGTCCGGCTCGCGGAAGTTCCGGTGATCGTGCAATTCGGGCGCGTCGGACGTAGTGTGCGCAGTCGACAACGCGATTGGCTCCACCCTCCCACCGAGAAGGATCCGATGACGACCGGCGGTTACGACCCCAGCAAAGAGCCCAACAACCAGGGCGGCGAACCCAACCCCCCGCAGGGCGGCTACCCCCCGCCTCCCGGCAACTACCCGCCCCCCGGCAACTATCCCCCGCCCGGGAACTACCCGCCCCCGCCCGGCAACTACCCGCCTCAGGGTGGCTACCCGCCCCCGCCGGGCAACTACCCGCCTCAGGGCGGCTACCCGCCCCCGCCCGGCAGCTACCCGCCCCCGCCCGGCAACTACCCCTCGGGCGGTAGCCAGTACGGCGGATTCGGCGCCCCCACGCAGCTCAACGTGGGTGACGCGATCGGTTACGGCTGGAAGAAGTTCAGCCAGAACGCGGGCGTCTGGATCGCGTTCGTCGTCGCGGCGGCGCTGATCCAGTTCGTGATCAACGTGATCTTCGGCGGCTTCGACACGAACGAACTGACGGCGCTCAGCATCATCGGCGCGATCGTCAGCGTGTTCGTCAGCATCCTGATCCAGGCCGCCTACGTGCGCGGCGCGCTGCACGAAACCGACGGCAATCGTCCGTCGTTCGGCTCGTTCTTCCAGTTCGAGAACATCGGCGCCGTGGTGGTCGCGAGCCTGCTCGTCTCGCTCATGACCGTGGTCGGTTTCATCCTGCTGATCATCCCCGGCTTCATCGTCATCTTCCTGACCTGGTGGACGCTGCAGTTCGTCATCGACCAGAACCAGCAGCCGGTGGACGCGATCAAGTCCAGCTTCCGGGCCATCTCGTCCAACGTGGGACCGCTGCTGCTGCTGGCGCTGGCTCTGGTCGGCATCAACATCCTCGGCGCCATCCCGTGCGGCCTGGGTCTGCTCGTCACGATTCCGCTGACGATCATCGCCTCCACCTACGCCTACCGGGTGACCACCGGCCGCGGCGTCGCGCCCTGACGGACCCGGGCGTTCCACGACGCGGCACGTTACGAACAAGAGGAACAAGATGACCACCGGGGGCTACGAGTCCAATCCCGATCCGCAGGATCCGAACAAGTACCCGGGCGCGCAGCCGTACGGCCCACCGCCCGGGTACGGCCCGCCCCAGGGTTACCCGGCGCAGGGACCGAACTACGGCGGGCCCCCGCCCGGCTATGCCCCGCCGCAGGGCCCGCCGCCGCAGTACGGCGCTCCCCAGTACGGCGCTCCCCAGTACGGCGCTCCGCAGTACGGTGGCGCCCAGTACGGTGGCGCACCGCAACAGCCCGGCCCGCAGTACGGGCCGCCGCAGTACGGGAATCCGGCCGGGTACGGACCGCCGCCCGGATACGGCGCCCCCGGCGGCTACCCGCCTCCACCCGGCTTCGGCCCTCCCCGCGCGCAGATCAACATCGGCGACGCGCTGAACTACGGGTGGCGCAAGTTCAGTGAGAACGTCGGCGGCTGGCTGAGCCTGGCCGGTGTGATCGTCGTGGCCGCCCTCGTGTTCGGTGCCCTGATGTTCGGCGTCGTGATGGCCTCGACCACGACGGACCGCTACGGCTACAGCACGGGCATGTCGGGCGTCGGGATCGTCGTGATGATCGTGCTGATCGTCGCGTTCGTCATCGGCATGCTCGTCGTCCAGGCCGCCGCGGTGCGCGGGGCCCTGTACGAGCTGGACGGGCACAAGCCGGCGCTGAAGGACTTCTTCCGCGTCGGCAGCCTCGGTCCGATCCTGCTCGTCTCCCTGCTCATCGCGGTCGGCACGTTGCTCGGCTCGCTCGTCATCGTCGGCGGCATCATCGTCGCCTTCCTGACCGTGTGGGCGCTGCATTTCGTCATCGACCAGCGGCAGGACGCGGTCACGGCGATCAAGTCGAGCGCGTCCGCCGCCGCGGCCAACGTGGGGCAGCTGATCCTGCTGTGGCTGGTGCTGTCCGCGATCAACTTCGTCGGCGCGCTGCTGTGCTACGTCGGCCTGCTGGTCACGGTGCCCGTCACCACCATCGCCTACGCATACGCGTACCGGGTCGTCACGGGCGGACGGGTAGCCCCCTGACGGCACGTCGCGGAGCCCCCTGACGGCACGTCGCGGGCCCCGATCCAACCGGGTCGGGGCCCGCGTCCTTTTCGTCCGTTCTTCGCCTTCCTCCGGTCCGAGTGCTTGGATGGCCGGGTGACAGAGCACGTGCAGACCCAGCAATCCGACCATGCGCACTTCGCCCGCGTGGTCCGCAGCTACTACCCCGGGCTGGTGGCCCTGTTCACGGCGGTGCTCATCATCTCCAACGTCGCCGCCAGCAAGGGCGTGGCCTTCTTCGGCGACGCCGAGTGGGCGCTCGGCCCGCTGCAGGTCCTGCCGATCATCACCGACGGCGCGTTCTTCCTGTTCCCGCTCGCCTACATCGTCGGTGACGTCCTGAGCGAGGTGTACGGCTTCGCCGCGACCCGTCGCGCGGTCTACTACGGCTTCGGTGCGGTGGCGCTGGCCGCGTTGTGCTTCTGGATCGCCCAGCAGCTGCCGCCCGCCGACTTCTACGAGAATCAGGCCGCATTCGAGGCGGTCCTCGGGGTGGTGCCGCGGCTGCTGCTGGCCGGCCTCGCCGGCTACCTCGTCGGGCAGCTGCTCAACTCCTACGTGCTGGTGCGCATCAAGGAGGTCACCAAGGAGAAGCACCTGTGGGCGCGGCTGATCGGCTCCACCGTCGTCGGCGAGTTCGCCGACACGCTCATCTTCTGTGCGATCGCCGCCGGCGTCATCGGCATCACCACGTGGGCGGACTTCGTGAACTACGTGGTGGTCGGGTTCCTGTGGAAGACGCTGGTCGAGGTCGCCGTCATGCCGGTCACCTACGCGGTCATCGCGCACGTGAAGCGGCGCGAGCCGACCTACGCCGAGTGAGCGCCGCGACCGGTCCGGTCGTCCGCGGCAGCCGTCGTGGACGACGGTGGAGTTCGCCGACGCTCACTCACCGCCGCGCGTAGAACCGGCCCAGGGTCTCGGCCTTGTGTTCCTCGAGGTACCCGCCGTCGATGGCGGCGCGGATCTCGTCGACGAGGCGCACCGTGAACCGCTCGTTGTGGATGGTGCACAACGTGGACGCCAGCATCTCCTTCGCCTTGAACAGGTGGTGGATGTACGCGCGCGTGTAGTGCCGGCAGGTGTAGCAGTCGCAGTCCTCGTCGATCGGGGTGAAGTCGCGGCGGAACCGGCTGGTGTTGATGTTGAAACGCCCGTCCGGGTGGTAGATCGCCGCGTTGCGCGCCACCCGCGACGGGTTCACGCAGTCGAACGTGTCGACGCCGTGCTCGATCGCGACGAACATGTCGTCGGGCTCGCTGATGCCGAGCAGGTGCCGGGGCTTGTGCTCGGGCAGTTCTTCGGTGCACCAGCGGACGATGGTGCCGAGGTTCTGCTTCTCGAGCGCCCCGCCGATGCCGTAGCCGTCGAAGCCGCGGCCCGACTCGCCGACGATCGATTCGAGCCCGCGGCACGCCTGCCGGCGCAGGTCCTCGTACTGCGCGCCCTGCACCACCCCGAACAGCGCCTGGTACGGACGGTGGGCGCGCTGCGCCGTGAGCTTCTCGTGTTCGGCGATGCACCGCACCGCCCACGCCTGAGTCCGTTCGACGGACTGTTCCTGGTAGCCGCGGGTGTTCATCAGGGTGGTCAGCTCGTCGAACGCGAACATGATGTCGGCGCCGAGCTGATGCTGGATGCGCATCGACACCTCCGGGGTGAACCGGTGCCGGGAGCCGTCGAGGTGGGATTTGAAGGTGACCCCGTCGTCGTCGACGTGCGCGAGCCGCTCCTTGCCTTCGGCGATGACGTCGTCGGACCGCACGCCCACGGCATCCATCGCCAGGACCTTCTTGAAGCCGACCCCGAGGGACATCACCTGGAATCCGCCGCTGTCGGTGAAGGTGGGCCCGTCCCAGTTCATGAACTTACCGAGCCCGCCCGCCTCGTCGACGATGTCCGACCCGGGCTGCAGGTACAGGTGGTACGCGTTGGCAAGCAGGGCCTGCACCCCGAGTTCCTTCATCGCCTCGGGCAGGACCGCCTTGACCGTCGCCTTGGTGCCCACGCCGACGAACGCCGGGGTGTGGATGTCGCCGTGCGGGGTGTGGATCGTGCCGGTGCGTCCGAGTCCGTTGGCGAGCCGGGTGCCGACGGTGAAGAACGGGTCGGGCGGGGTGGGCACGGCGGAAGCGGTGGCACTGGGGTCGGTCACGTCGGTATCCAATCACGATGTCCGATCAGGGCGCCGACGGCAGCCGCACGGCGAGCGCGAAGACGGCGACACCTGCCAGCGCGAGCACCGTGCCGACGGCGGCCGGCGCGGTGTAGCCGAAGCCGGCGGCGATCACCGCGCCCCCGATCCAGGCGCCGAACGCGTTGGCGAGGTTGAACGCCGCGTGGTTGAGGGACGCGGCCAGGGTCTGTGCGTCCTCGGCGACGTCCATGAGCCGGATCTGCAGTCCCGGGCCGACCGCGGCGCACCCGGCTCCCAGCAGGAACACCATCGCCAGGGCCGTGTACGGGTTGTGCGCCGCCGCGACGAACACGGCCAGCAGCACCGCCAGCGTCGTCATGGTCGTGAAGATGCCCGGTACCAGGGCCCGATCGGCGACGCGGCCGCCGACCACGTTGCCGACGACCATGCCGATGCCGAAGAGCATCAGGGCGACCGGAACCAGCCCCTTCGAGACGCCGGCGACGTCGGTCAGGGTGGTGCTGATGTAGGTGTACACGGCGAACACGCCGCCGAAGCCGATCATCGCGACCGCGAGCGTCATCCACACCTGCTTGCGCCGCAGGGCACCGAGTTCGGTGCTCACGCTGGTGGTGCGGATCGCCAGGGCGGGCACCCAGGCGGCGATCGCGGCGACGGTGACCGTGCCGATCACCGCCACCAGCGCGAACGCGGAGCGCCAGCCCAGCGCCATGCCGAGCCACGACGCGACGGGCACCCCCACCACGTTCGCGACGGACAGGCCCATCATCACCAGCGCCACCGCCCGGGCGCGCTGCCCGCGACCGGCCAGATGCGCGGCCACCAGCGCGGCGACCCCGAAGTACGCGCCGTGCGGCAGACCGGCGACGAACCGGGACGCGACGAGCAGTCCGTAGTTCGGCGCGAGCACCGTCGCCGCGTTGCCGACGGTGAACGCGATCATCAGGGCGATCAGCAACGTCTTGCGCGGGAGCCGGGCCGTCAGCGCCGCGATCAGCGGCGCACCGACCACGACCCCGGCGGCGTACGCCGACACCACGTGCCCGGCGGTGGGCTCGGAGACTCCGAGACCGGTCGCGATGTCGGGCAGCAGGCCCATCGCCACGAACTCGGTGGTGCCGATGCCGAACCCGCCGAGGGCGAGCGCCCACATCGCCCGGGCGCGCCCCGGCCGGGCGTCTGCTGCCGGCGCGGCCGCGGGGGCGTCCGCCGGTACTGCGGAGTCGGGTGGGCATGCGGATGCCGTCGTCGTCATGAGCGGGAACCTTCGAATAGTGCGGGATGCGCTGGATCTTGTCGGCGTGCGAACCAGCCGAGTCTCCATTGTCTTGCACACGCCGACCCGACCTCGAATCGAGCGGACGTGAGTTCGGCCACCCCCGGCACGAGTCGCGCCTTGCGAAGGATCGGTCCACGACCCGCCGCGCCCGAGACGGCGTGAGCAGATCGCGCGCCGCGGGCCGGCTACCGCACCTGCAGCGACGTTATCCAATATCGTTCTGCGACAAAGGTTTCGGATACCGCTACGACCGGCGCAGCCGCGGCGGAGTTCACCAGTCCGCGCCGGCCCGTTCGGATGCGTGCAGCCGGAGCACCCCGTCGTCGATCCGGTACCGATTCATCGTCGTCAGGGCGGGTGCGTACACGTGGATGCTGACGGCCGGAGAATTCGTGTCGTTCGTCACCTCGTGGACGTGGTCGGCGTCGAAGCCGCGAGCCATACCCGCACGAATCCTCTTGCGTGACAACGCTACTTCGACTCCATCGAGACCCCCGACCGCCGGGGTGCAGACGGTGGTCTCCGTCAGCACACCCTGCGCCACCGCGAAGGCGCCCGCGCTGTCGCCGTGATCGTGGATTTCGGTTCTCTGCCCGGGCAGCCACGAAAGCAGCCACACTTCGTGGTTGTCGGCAACGGCCAGTCGCGTGTACCAGCGCTGCTGCTCGTCGAATCGAACGATCGGCATCCAGCGGCCGGGATCGTTCGCGATCCGCAGGGCGAGGGAGGTGAGGTCGGCGCGCGTCGGCAGGGCATACGTGGAGAGCATCGAAGAGTCCTGGAATGAGGAGGCACGGGCGTGCCCGGGCCGGGCTGGGCGGAGACGGATTCAGCGACGACAGCCGGGACACGACTCGGCGGCACGGGCCGACGCCGTGCACAGTCCGCGCTGCCGCGCGCTCACCGAGAATGTCACGACGACCATGCCACCCCGGCCGGGTCCGCGTCTCAAGGGTTCTGCGCAGGCACTTTCGCGAAGAAGCGGGCCGGATTGTCCGTCCGCAGGCGCATGCCGGCGGAACCGCCGAGCACCAGCGGACGCGCGTAGGGACGATCGGAGCCGAGCAGCACCCGGTCCTCGCCCAGGCATGCGGTCACCGCCGCGACGACCTCCCGCCCGTACGACGACGTCTCCACGTAGACCCCCGGCCCGGGAACATCGCCGGGCCCGCCGCGCACCGCCATCCGATCGGCGTGCAGCGGAGCCAGGCCGGCGAGCATCGCGAACAACACCCGCAACGCCGGGAACCGGCGCGCCCCGAACTCGTGCCAGGCGAACCAGGCGGTGTGCATCTGGGTCACGTACGACACCATCGCCGGCCACCATGCCGGAGCGCCGGGCGCCGACGCCGGGCCGGGATGCACGAACAGCGGCTTGCGCGCCCGCTCGAGTTCCGACAGCAGCGGCGCACACCGGTCGAAGCCCGCCGGGTCGGCCAGGGCGGTCGCCGGCAACTGCAGGCCCACGCACCCGGCCGCGAGGACATCGCGCAGCGTCTCCGGATCGGGCTCGGTGACGCCGGCGGCGGCCCACACGCCGAACCGGTCGGGCAGGCCCAGCGCCCCCTCGTGATAGGCGTCGAGCAGCGGCCGGGCCTCCTCGGCGGGCAGTTCCTCGATCCCGAGGGGGCTCGACAGCGACACCAGCGCCAGATCGATTCCGTCCCGGACCGCCAGGGCCGTCCGCGCGGGGATCGAATGGTCGGCGGGGTCCACCCGGTACGGCGGTTCCCCGGGCAGGTGCAGCGTCCAGCCGTCGAGCCGGGGCGCGGCGCTGCGCGCCCGGAGGGCGTCGACGAAGGACGCCGGCCACACATGTTGATGCACGTCGACGCGGGGACGTCGCCTCATGCGTCCACGTTCGCCGCCGCGGCCCGCCGTGTCAACCGTCCTCGCATCCAGGCGACGAACCGGGCCGTCGAGCGACGCGGCCCCGGCGCGACCGATCCGCCCTGCGCTCGCTCGACGCCGGACGCACCCCGGCACTAGCCTGGGACCGAGCGTGTCCGCCGACCGCCGGAAGGAGCACCCCGTGCCTCCCCACTGCGATTCCATGGACGGTCCCGTCGTCAAGGCCGCCGAGGCGGCGCTGGGCGACGACAACGTCGAGCTGATCCTGCCGTTCGTGCCCGCCGACGCCGAGGACGAGGTGCGCACGGCGTTCGAGCGGGCGACGGCGGCGCGGGCGGAGGGCCCGATCGCCCACGAGGTGGCCGATCTCTACTTCTTCGACACGGTGGTCCGGCTGCACCGCGCGGGCGAGGGCGCCCCGTTCACCGGTGTGAAGCCGGCCGGCGGCGACGTCGGGCCCGTGATCCCGCTCGCCGAGGACGCGATCGAAACGGGCTCGGTCGAGAAGCTCCACGCGTTCCTGTCCGCCGAGCTGCACCGGCAGCTGCAGTCCCGGCTGGATCGGATCGTCGCTCTGACCGACGCCGTGACGACCGCCGAACGGCGGGAGTACACCGAGGCGATGCTCGGCCTGCAGGTGTACAGCCACCACCTCTACAAGAGCATGCACAGGGACCCGCACGAGGGCGGGCACTCGCACGGCTGATCCGGGGCACCGACGGTCACATCGGCATCATGTGATGCAGTCACATCGGCATCATGTGATGCAGTCACATCGGCATCATGTGATGCAGTCACATCGGCATCATGTGATGCATCGGCATACCCGGCATCAGCATGTGGTGCATCTGCATCATCAACATGTGCAGCATGTGCATCAAGCCCATGTCCATCGTTCCCACCTCCGCGTCCTGCGGTGTTCGTCGGAGGGCGACACCACCTCCACTATGCGCCCGCCCGAGCAGGCGTGTCACCACGCCGACGCCGCACGCTCCGTCCGGTGGCCTTGACGAGTTCGTCCACCCACAGCACCGAGGATCCGACGCCGACGGCGAGCGCCCACTGCTGCGAGGTGAGCGCGGTGGTGTCGAAGAAGCCCTGCAGGAAAGTCGTCTGCACCACGCACACCTGCAGGACGACCACCACGACGAGCGCGATCCAGATGCTGTGGTTGGTGAGGGTCTGCAACGAGAACACCGAGCCGAGTTCGGAGCGGACGTTGAGCAGATTGAACACCTGGAAGAAGACGAACGTGGTGAACGCGAGGGTGGTGGCGAACAGCGGGTCGCCGGCGCTCTCGGGGAACCACTGCGGCGCGTAGTGCAGCACTGCGACGGTTCCGGCGGTCATGACGATGCCCAGGCCGAGGATGCGGCGGAGCCGATCGCGGCTGAGCAGGCGCTCGTGGGCCGGCCGCGGCGGCCGGGACATGGTGCCCGGCTCGGTGGGGTCGACGCCGAGGGCGAGGGCCGGCGGGCCGTCCATGATGATGTTGACCCATAGGATCTGCAGCGCCGTGAACGGCGCACCGCCGGCGAGCCCGAGGGCCCCGGCGACGAGGAAGATCAGCACGAACCCCCACGCCGTGGTCAGCTGGAACTTCACGAACTTGACGATGTTGGCGTAGATGCCGCGGCCTTCCTCGACCGCGGCGACGATGGTCGCGAAGTTGTCGTCGGTGAGGATCATGTCGGCCGCGCTCTTGGACACGTCGGTGCCGGTAATGCCCATGGCGACACCGATGTCGGCCTGTTCGAGGGCGGGCGCGTCGTTGACGCCGTCGCCGGTCATGGCGACCACCTCGCCGTTCGCCTGCAGCGCCTTGACGACCCGGATCTTGTGCTCCGGCGCGACGCGGGCCAGCACACCGAAACCTGCTGCCCGGGAACGTAGCTCGTCGTCGTCCAGGGCGTCGAGGTCGGCGCCGGTGGCCGCGGCGCCGCCGATGCCCAGTTCCGCGGCGATCGCCGACGCGGTCACGAGGTGGTCGCCGGTGATCATGTGCACCTCGATGCCGGCGGCGTGGGCCACCTCGATGGCCCGCTTGGCCTCCGTCCGCGGCGGATCGACGATGCCGACCACGGCGTAGAGGGTCAGGTCGGACACCACGCGCTGCAGCGCCTCCCCGTCGCCCCGCGGCACCGCGTGCAGGTCCCGGCCGGCGATCATCAGGGTGCGCAGCCCCTCGGCGGCGAGCGACTGCACCGCCGAGCGGAGGCGCTCGCGGCGGCGGTCGTCGAGCGGGACGGGGCCGTCCCCGTCGAGCATCGCGGTGGCGCGGTCGAGCAGCGCACCGGGCGCGCCCTTGGCGAAGCACCGGTAGCCGCCGTCGGGCAGGGCGTGGAAGGTCGCCATGTACTTGTAGGCGGAGTCGAACGGCACCTCCGCCAGCCGCGGCACCGCGAGACGCGCCCCCTCGACGTCGATGCCGCCCTTCTCGGCGAGCACCACCAGTGCGCCCTCGGTGGGATCGCCGACGAGCACCCCGTCGCGGACGACGGCATCGTTGCACAGGGCCATCCCGAGCAGCGGCGCGGTCAGGTCCGGGGCCGGCAGCCCGTCGCCGACGAGGATCTTGCCGGCCGTTTCGTACCCGGCGCCGGTGACGCGGAAGCTGCGGCCACGGGCCAGCAGCCGCTGCACCGTCATCTGGTTGAGGGTGAGGGTGCCGGTCTTGTCGGTGGCGATGTGGGTGGTGCTGCCGAGGGTCTCGACGGCGGCGAGCCGTTTGACGATGGCGCCGCGCGCGGCGAGCCGCGACGCGCCCATCGCGAGGGTGAAGGCGACGACCGCGGTCAGCCCCTCGGGAATGGTGGCGACGGCGAGCGAGACGGCGGTGATCAGCAGGTCGGACCACGACTGCCCGCGCAGCAGACCCAGGACGAACACGACGGCGACGACGGTGAGCGCAACGATGGTGAGGGTCTTGGCGAGCTGGTCGATGCGGCGCTGCAGCGGGGTCTTCTCCACCCCGGCGGCACCGAGCAGGGTGGCGATCGCGCCGATCTCGGTCTGCATCCCGGTGGCCGTGACCACCATCGTGCCCCGCCCGCGGGTGACGTCGGTGTTCATGAACAGCATGTCGGCACGGTCGCCCAGCGGGGCCTGCTCGTCGACGACGGGTTCGACGGTCTTGTCGACGGGCTGGGACTCGCCGGTGAGCGCGGACTCGGCGACCTGCAGCCGCGCGGCCCCGACGACCCGTCCGTCGGCGGGCACGGAGTCGCCGGCCTCGAGCAGCACGACGTCGCCGGGCACGAGTTCGGTACGCGGCAGGTGCTGTTCACGGCCGTCGCGGCGGACGCGGGCGGTGTCGACCGCCATCTGTCGCAGCGCCTGCAGGCTGTTCTCGGCCCGTCGCTCCTGCACGTAGTTCAGGACGGTGTTGAGGGTGATGACGGCGAGGATGACGACGGGGGTCTCCCATTCGCGCGAGACCACGGCGCTGACCACGGCGGCGGCGACGAGTACGAGGGTCATCCGGTCGGCGAGCAGGGCGAGCACCTTGCGCCAGCCGGGGACGGCTGCCGTTTCGGCGAGGGCGTTGGGCCCGTGCTCACGCCGGCGCTCCTCGACGACGTCGGAGGGCAGCCCGGCCGCGGGGTCGACGTCGAGTGCCGCCGCGACGTCGTCGGCGTCGCGGGTGTGCCACGTGGTGGCCAGCGTCATCTCGCACGCTCCTCGGTGGGGTGAGGTCGGGCGGCTCCCACGCTATCGATGTGACGGACACCGCGCGATTCGATGGACGATCCGCCTGTGCCGGGCGCGGATTCGTGATGTGCTGGAGGCGGTGATATCGAGGCGGACGCCGCCGGATCGGAGGAACCATGAGTGAGCCGAACGTCGACAACCCCGTCGTCGTCCTGAACGACGACGAGAGCTGGGAGCTGCTCGGCACCGAGCGGATCGGCCGGCTCGTGGTGGTCTCGGGCGGGCGGCCGGACGTCTTCCCGATCAACTACGCCGTGCGGGACAGGAAGCTGTACTTCCGTACCGCCGAGGGCAGCAAGCTGGTCGAGCTGACGGTGCACGCGGAGGTCGCCTTCGAGGCCGACCACGTGGAGCAGGACCGGGCCTGGAGCGTGGTGCTGCACGGACGGGCCCGGAATCTCGTGCACTACAACGAGATCCAGGAGGCCGAGGAGCTGGGGCTGCAGGCCTGGGTGCCCACCCCGAAGTACAACTTCGTCGAGGTCACCGCGAGCGAGATCAGCGGCCGCCGGTTCGCCCTGGTCAAGGGCTGACGCGGGCCCGGCGTCAGCCCGCCACCATGCCGACGCCGAGCCCGACCATGAGCACGGCGATGCCGCCGTCGAGCACGCGCCACGACGCGGGTTTCGCGAATACTCCGCGCAGCAGGCGGGCCCCGTAGCCGAGCCCGAGGAACCACACGACGCTGGCCAGGACCGCGCCGGCGCCGAACCACCAGCGCCCCGGGTCACCGTGGTGGTTGGCGACGGAGCCGAGCATGAGCACGGTGTCGAGGTAGACGTGCGGGTTGAGCCAGGTCAACGCCAGGCAGGTGGCCAGGGCTGCGCCGACGGTGAGGGAGCCGCCCGCCGCGGCGGTCAGGGCCGACGGGCGCAGCGCCCGCCTCGCCGCGAGCACGCCGTAGCCCACGAGGAACGCCGCCCCCGCCCAGCGGATCACCCCGAGCGCGCCGGGCACCCGGTCGAGCACGGTGGCGATGCCGGCGATGCCGGCGGCGATGAGAACCGCGTCGGAGAGCGCGCACACCGCGATCACCGGCAGCACGTGGCGTCGCGCGATGGCCAGGCGCAGCACGAAGGCGTTCTGCGCGCCGATCGCGACGATGAGCGACAGTCCGGTGAGGAATCCGACGGCGACGAGGTGCATGACACCCACGCTAGGAACCGCCCTCGATGAAGAACAGTTGATTTTTCTTCAGTACCGTTAGAGTTGCTTCATATGGATCTGGACTTCGCGCAGCTGCGGACCTTCGCCGCGGTGCTGGACGAGGGCACCTTCGACGGCGCGGCCGCCGTCCTGCGCGTCACCCCCTCCGCGGTGAGCCAGCGGATCAAGGCCCTCGAGCAGCAGGCCGGCCGGGTCCTGGTGCGGCGCACCCGTCCGGTGTCCGCGACCGCCGCGGGCGAGGCGGTGATGCGGCTGGCACGGCAGGTGGCGCGGCTCGAGCAGGACACCGCCGAGGCGCTCGGGCTGACCGCCGGCCGGGACGAGTACGTGTCGGTTCCCCTCGTCGTCAACGCCGACTCGATGTCGACGTGGATGCTGCGCGCCCTGGCCCGCATGCCCGAGCGTCATCGCGCGCTGTTCGAACTGCACCGCGAGGACGAGTACCACGCCCCCGCGCGCCTGCGGGACGGCACCGCGATGGCCGCCGTGACGTCGGTGCCCGAGCCGGTGCAGGGGTGCGTCTCCGAAAAGCTCGGCGCCATGCGGTATCACGCGATGGCGAGCGTCGACTTCGCGGACCGCTGGTTTCCCGGCGGCGCGGGCGCCGAGTCGCTGCGGCAGGCCCCGATGCTGAGCTTCGACCGCAAGGACGACCTGCAGGACCGGTTCCTGCGGCGCCGCACCCGGCGCCGGCTCGACCCGCCCCGGCACTACGTGCCCGGCGCCGCCGAGTTCGTCGAGGCCGCACGGCTCGGCCTCGGCTGGGGCATGCTGCCGGAACCGATGCTCACCGACACCGAAGGACTCGTCTTCCTCGACTCGGACGATCCGCTCGACGTACCGCTGTACTGGCAGCGGTGGCGGCTCGAGTCGCCGGTGCTCGACGCGCTCACCGACGCCGTCCGGCGGACCGCCCGGGAGGTGCTGCGCTGACAGTGAGGATGGGCGAGTGATCCAACTGGCTGCCAGCACCCGATACGGGCGAGTGCGACGTGACGCTGCGCCCCTACCGGCCCGACGCGAGCACTGCGGACGGAGGCGGGAACCCGCCGGGCGTCAAGACCGGTCCCTGCCCACCGACCGCGGGCGTTGTCCCTCAGTCACGGACCAGGACTCGTGGCCCGATGTGGTGAGCCAACTCCAGCGCGAGCTCGACGGGAAGCCTGCGCTCGCCGGGGCGGTGGCCGAGCAGTTCGGTTGCGCGGCTGACACGCTGCAGGATGGTGTTGCGGTGGGTGTGCAGGCGTGCGGCGGCGCGAGGGGCGTTCTCGGCTTCCTCGAGGAACACCCGCAATGTCTGGCGGAGACGAGCCGCGCTGGGTGTGTCCGCAGCGAGCGGGCCCAGTGTTGTGGCGACGAATTCGGCCGCCCGGTCCAGGTCGCGAGCGGCCAACGTGGCGACCTCGAGCTCGCGGTAGAGCGCGACGCGGTCGCCGTCGCGTTGCCCGCTGACCAGGCGCTGAATGGCCAGCGCGGCGTCGTGTGATCGGCGGAAGCCGGTGATGCCCGCTCGGGTGGGACCGACGGCGACCCGAATGTTCGACTGCGCCTTGGTGATTTCTCCGCGCAGTGTGTCGAGCGCGGGTTCGGATTCGGTGCCCAACCACGCCCACAGCGTCGAGGTGCCCGCGGGCAGTGTGAGGGGCGTGCGGGCGCCGGCGGCCTGGGCCAGCAGCGTCGCGGCAGACTCCAGTGCCCCCTGCGTCCCGCCCGCCGGTTCGGCCCACAGGACGAGTGCGGTGTGGCGGCGAGCGAGCTGGTATCTGAGGCGTTCGCCGGCTCGGCGGGGGTCGATCGGGGCGCCGTCGAGGATCAGGTGCACGGTCTCGGCGCGGCGGGCCAGCGCGCCGCCGAGCACCTCCTCGCGTTCCCGCTGGGCGTCGGCGATGACACGGCTCACGACATGGTCGACGTAATCGAACATCAGCTGCGAGGTGACCTCCAACAACTCCACGAATTGTGGCCCCGGCGGGGCGATCCGTCCGGCATGAGCCAGAAACCGCTGCCAGGCGACGTTCTGGCCCCGGCGGTAGGCCTGGTAGATCACCTCGAGGTCGATGCCGCGGCGCACGACGGTGCGGACGACGTCGAGGGCTTCGGGCGGCACGTCGATCGGCGCGCCCCCGACGTCACGCCGAGCGAGGGTGGTCAGCAGGCGCGCGGCATTGGCGCGGTTGCTCGCCGACATCTCCGCGACGATCGCCGCGTCCGCGCCCAGCATCGGGGCCACCGCCACCTCGGCGGCGTCCATCTCGGCGACGAGCTGATCGAGTTCACGCAGCATCAATTCGGCGACGTCACCGACGAGGGAAACCACTTCGGGTGCCACTGGCTCACGGAGCACGTACCAAGTGTGCCACAGCACACATAAGGACGCGAATAGTGTGCCGGCATACATGTCAACGGGTGCCGTTGCGGTCCTACTGTGAACGCCGTCACGCCCCAGCGCAGCGCTCGAGGAGACCGACCATGAGCATCCCGACGACCACCGAGCCGACCGGTCGCCATACGGCAAGCACGCATTTCGACGTCTTGATCGTCGGCGCCGGCATTTCCGGTATCGGCGCGGCGTATCACCTCCAGACACGCCGTCCCGGTACGACGTTCGCAGTCCTGGAGGGCCGGGATTCGATCGGCGGCACGTGGAGCCTGTTCCGCTACCCGGGCATTCGCTCGGACTCGGACATGCCGAGTTTCGGCTACGGGTTCAAGCCGTGGACGCATCGGAAGTCGATCGCAGACGGGCACATCATCATGGATTACCTGAGGCAGACCGTCACCGAGAACCGTCTCGACCAGCACATTCGTTTCGGCTACCGGGTTATCGGCGCAGAGTTCTCCTCGGCGGACGAACGCTGGACCGTCACCGCGCAATCGTCCGGCAGCGCCGAGCACGTGCACTTCACCGCGCGATTCCTGTTCCTGGGCACCGGCTACTACGACTACGAGGAAGGCTTCACGCCCGACATCGAGGGTGTGGAGGAGTTCGCGGGCCGGCTGATCCACCCGCAGCACTGGCCCGAGGACCTCGACTACGCCGGCAAGCGCGTGGTGGTCATCGGCTCCGGCGCGACCGCCGTGACGCTGATCCCGTCGATGGCCGGCAAGGCCGGTCATGTCACGATGCTGCAGCGCTCGCCGAGCTACGTGTTCTCGATACCGGCCGAGGACGCGATCGCGAACACCCTGAACAAGGTGGTCGGTCCCACCCGAGCGCACCGGATCGTCCGGCGCAAAAACATCATGCTCAACCGCGGGATCTACAAGGCCTGCCAGCGCGCGCCCAAGCTCATGCGCAAGCTGTTGATCGCCGATGTGCGCCGGCAGCTGCCCAAGAGCTTCGACGTAGACACCCACTTCACCCCGCGTTACAACCCATGGGACCAGCGCCTGTGCATGGTCCCCGACGGGGATCTGTTCAAGGCGATATCCGCCGGGCAGGCCTCGGTGGTGACCGACCGGATCAAGCGGTTCACCGAGGAGGGGATTCTGCTGGAATCGGGTCAGGAGTTGGCCGCCGACATCGTCGTCACGGCGACCGGACTCAACATGACACCGTTCGGCAAGATCGCGCTGAGCGTGGACGGGCGGCGCGTGAACCTGCCCGACACGACGGTCTACAAGGCGATGATGTTGTCCGGTGTGCCGAATCTCGTGTTCGCGCTGGGCTACACGAACATCTCCTGGACCCTCAAGGTGGACTTGGTGTGCGAGCACTTCTGCCGACTGCTCGACTACATGGACAGCCACGGCTACGGCACCGTCGAACCAGTGCTCGACGATCCGCACATGGACCGTGTCCCCGTGGTCGAGATGAGCTCGGGATATGTCCAGCGGGCCGTTGCGAAGTTCCCGCGCGGCGGCACCAGCGGCCCGTGGACGGTACAGATGGCCTACGAGAAGGACGTCGAGCGGCTGCGTCGCGGGCCGGTCGAGGATCCGGCGCTCGAGTTCGCGCCCAGCCGCACGGCTGCCGTCGCGTCGTAGGAACGGAGCGACCGAGATGAAGAAGGACCTGACCTTCCCCAGCCACGGCGTCGCCTGCGCCGCCTGGCATGTTCCGGCTACCTCCGACGTGCTGGCCGGCACGGCCGGCCGGCCGTGTGTGGTGATGGCACACGGCTTCGGCGGCACCCGAGACACCGGCCTGATCGGCTATGCCGACGGGTTCGCCGACAACGGCATCGACGTATTGGTCTTCGACTACCGCGGCTTCGGCGCCTCGGAAGGAACACCGCGCCAGGATGTTTCCTTCCGGCGTCAGCGCCAGGACTATCACGCGGCGATCGCCGCCGCCCGTCACCTGCCCGGCGTGGACGCCGATCGAATCGCGTTGTGGGGAACGTCGTACTCCGGTGGTCATGTCGTCGCAGTCGCCGCGCAGGACAGGCGCGTCGCGGCAATCGTATCGATGACCCCCGCGACCGACGGACTGGCAGCCGCGATGCAGATCGCCCGCTACGCCGGAGCCGGTCAACTGGTGCGCACCACCGGCCACGGGTTGCGCGACCTCGCTCGCCGGATTACCGGACGCCGGCCGCACCACATCCCGGTGGTGGCGCGGCCGGGAAAGGTGGCGATCATCAGCGCCTCCGGCGCCGAGGAGGCCTACACCTCGATCGCCGGACCGACGTGGCGCAACGAAATCTGCGCGCGCACAGCACTGGAGGTGGCCGTGAACCGGCCCATCACCGCTGCCGGCCGCCTTGGCTGCCCAATCCTTGTGCAGGTGGGCACACACGACCGTGTCGCACCGCCCGTCGCCGCGCGCAGGACCGCGAAGAGGGCAGGGGCCACTGCACTGTTGTGCGAGTACCCCGTCGATCACTTCGACGTCTACGACGGTCCTTGGCAACAACGGATGCTGCGTGACCAGCTCAGCTTCCTGATCCGCGCCCTCGATCCGGCGCGGCCCTGCTGATCGTCACCGTTCCACCGAGCTGCTCGCGCTCGACGCCCATGACATTCCGATGGTGCGCGACTCGCTCGGCGGAGAGTCGAGATCTACCACGTCCTGTGCAGTGCACACGTTCACACGTTCACACGTTCACACGTTCACACGTTCGAGCATCGGGCCCTGACCGCAGCCGCTCGACATCCCTCGGAGCATCCACCGGTGCGTCCCGAGCGGCCGGTCGGTTAGCGTGACGGGTCCGGCCCCGGCGAGAGGACGAACGATGACCACAGCAGCACCTGCACCGGCACGACAGCTGAGCCGGGCCCTGGCCGGCGTGCTGGCCGTCCTCGTCACCACCGGGTGGGCGGCGAACCACTTCGCCGCGATGATCCCCGTCCTGCGCGAGCACGAAGGCCTCTCGCGCGCGCTGCTCGACGGGGTGTTCGGCATCTATGCGCTCGGGCTGCTGCCCGGTCTCGTCGGCGGCGGCGCACTCTCGGACCGGACCGGCCGTGCGGCGGTCGTCCTCCCCGGTGCGACGATCGCCCTCGTCGGCACCGTGCTGCTGCTCGTCCGGCACGACGCCGCCGGACTCGTCGCGGGCCGCCTCGTCGTGGGCATCGGCGCGGGCCTGGCCATCGGTGCGGGCACGGCCTGGGCCACCGACCTGCGCGGGAAGGTCGGCACGGTGCTCGCCGGCGTCGCGCTCAGCTCCGGATTCGCCCTGGGGCCTTTCGTGTCCGGTCTGCTCGCCGAGTTCGGCCCCCGGCCGCTGTCCCTGCCGTTCGTGCTCTCGGCCGCGTTGTCGGCCGCGGCCGTCACCGCCGCGACGGTGTGGAGCCGGCCGGCCCACTACGCGGCGGCGGACCTGCAGCCGGTCGTGCCGGGACACGGCCGGTCGGTGGCCGGTGCGCTGTCCTGGTCGCTGCCGCTGGCACCCTGGGTGTTCGCCTGCGTCACAGTCGCTTTCGTGACGTTTCCGGCCCGGGTCGCGAGCGCGTACGCGGGACCGGCGCTGACCGGGGCCGCGGCGCTGCTCGCCCTGGGCTCCGGGATCGTCGCGCAGGCCGTGGCCCGTCGGCGGGAGTGGGGCCCGCAGGCCGGGACGGCCGGCGCCGTCCTCGCCGGACTCGGGTTCCTCCTCGTCGGCGCCGGCGGGGCGCACCCGCCGCTGTGGCTGCTGCCCGTCGCGGCACCCGTGCTCGGGGTGGCCTACGGGCTGTGCCTGCGCGAGGGCCTGCTCGACCTGGAGTCACTCGCGCCGAAGACCTCGCGCGGGACGCTGACCGGCGTCTTCTACGTCGGCACCTACCTGGGCTTCGCGCTGCCGCTGCTGCTCGTGCTGTTCGAGCCCACCACCGGCGCGAGCCTGCCGCTGTTCGTGCTCGCCGTCCCGGCGTTCGCGGTCGCGCTGGTACGGGCCCGCCGGCTGGCCGTCGCCGAGCACCCCCGCGCCGTCGACGCGCCGCGCAGCCCCGGCGAATCGTCGCGGACGGAAGGACACCGGCGATGACCACGCGCCCCGACCTGACCCTCGAACAGCAGGCCGCCCTGCTGTCCGGCCACGACTTCTGGAGCACCGAGGCCATCGAGGAGGCCGGGATTCCGAGTGTCGTCCTGACCGACGGCCCGCACGGCGTGCGCTGTCAGTCCGGCGACAGCGACCACCTCGGCCTGCACGCCAGCCTGCCCGCGACGTGCTTCCCGCTCGCCGTCGCCGTCGGCTCGAGCTGGGACCGGAGCGTCGCCGAGGAGGTGGGCCGCGCCGTGGGACGGGAGGCGCGCGCCCTCGGCGTGCACGTGGTCCTCGGGCCGGGCGTCAACATCAAGCGCTCACCGCTGTGCGGACGCAACTTCGAGTACTACTCGGAGGACCCGCTGCTCTCCGGCGTCCTCGGTGCGGCGCACGTGCGGGGTCTCCAGTCCGTGGGGGTCGGGGCGTGCGTCAAGCACTTCGCCGCCAACAACCAGGAAACGGACCGGATGCGGGTCAGCGCGGACGTCGACGACCGGACCCTGCGCGAGATCTACCTGCCCGCCTTCGAACGAGTCGTCGCCGAGGCCCGGCCCGCGGCGGTCATGTGCTCCTACAACAAGGTCAACGGCGTATCTGCGGCCGAGAACCGATGGCTGCTCACCGAGGTGCTCCGCGAGCAGTGGGGATTCGCCGGGGTCGTCGTCTCCGACTGGGGCGCCGTCGCCGACCGGGTGGCCGGGGTCACGGCCGGGCTCGACCTCGAGATGCCGGGCAGCGGCGGCGGCACCGACCGGCAGGTGGTCGACGCCGTGCGCGACGGCCGCCTCGACCCGCGTCTCGTCGAGGCGAGCGCCTACCGGGTCCTGGCCCTGTCGGACCTCGTGCGGCCCGCCACCGGCGACCTCGACCTCGACCTCGACCTCGACGGCCAGCACGCGCTTGCGCGCCGGCTCGCCGCCGACTGCGCGGTGTTGCTGAAGAACGACGACGGCGTCCTCCCGCTGCGCCGCGGGCAGCACGTCGCGGTGCTGGGATCGTTCGCCACCACCCCCCGATTCCAGGGCGGCGGAAGCTCGCACATCGCGCCGACCCGGGTCGATCCGGCGCTCGACGCCGTCCGCGCGCTCGCCGCGGCCCACGGCCTGACGGTGTCCGCGGCCGACGGCTTCCCGCTCGGAGCGGACGGCGATGCCCGGGCCCTGCTCGACGAGGCGGTGCGCGTGGCGGCCGCCGCCGACGTGGCCGTCGTGTTCGCCGGCCTCACCGAACGTGAGGAATCCGAGGGCTTCGACCGCGACACGCTCGACCTGCCGCCGGTGCAGGTCGCCCTCGTGCGGGCCGTCGCGCGGGCGGCACCGCGCACGGTCGTCGTCCTCGCCCACGGCGGCGTGGTCTCGCTCGAGGGCTGGCACGACGAGGTCGATGCGATCCTCGACGGCTGGCTGCTCGGGCAGGCCGGCGGGTCGGCGATCGCGGATCTGCTGCTCGGTGTCGCCAACCCGTCCGGACACCTCGCCGAGACCGTCCCGCTGCGACTCGAGGACACCCCCTCGTACCTCAACTTCCCCGGCGAGCAGGGGCACGTCCGCTACGGCGAGGGCGTCATGGTGGGCTACCGCGGCTACGAAACCCTGCGCCGCGCCGTCCGCTACCCGTTCGGACACGGCCTGAGCTACACGACGTTCGTCACCGAGTCCCTCGACGTCGCGCTGGGGGGCGACGGCACCGTCGCGGTGCGCGTGCGCGTGCGCAACGCCGGCGACCGTGCCGGCAAGCACGTGGTGCAGATGTACGTCGCCACCGACGCCGGTCCGGTGCGACGCCCGGTGCGCGAACTGCGGGCGTTCGAGAAGATCGACCTGGCGCCCGGCGAGGCGCGCGACGTCGAGTTGACCTTGGAACGAAGGGCTTTCGCGTACTGGGACGTCGAGCTCGACGACTGGGTCGTGGCGCCCGGTGAATACGCGATCCAGGTGTGCGCCGACGCCGCCACGGTGCTCGAGGCGCGCACCGTCACGCTCGCGGGCGATGTGGTCTCGCGCCCTCTCTCGATGGAATCGACGGTGGGTGAATGGTTCTCGCATCCGACGGTGGGACCGGCGTTCCTCGAGGTCCTCGCCGGGGCGACGGGTTCCGCTCCCACCCCGGATCCGCAGGAACACGCCGGGCTGCTGCGCATGGTCGAATCGATGCGCATGGCCCAGTTCCTGACGTTCCTACCGATCCCGGTCCCTCAGGAGAAACTCGACGAACTCCTCGCGCTCGGTGGCACGGTCGCGAACTCGGCCACCGACGCGGCCGCGGGCAACCGGGACCACCCGGCTCCGACGCCGCCCGGGCAGCCGGGCGGACCGTGAGACGTCACCGCCCGCCGATCGTCGTTCGTCGTTTTTCTCCGAATTCCGAGGGGTGCGCGCCGATTCCTCGAATCGCCGATTTCTCACGGCCCCGATTTCCGGGGAATCGAATGCGAGAAACCGTGTGACCCGAATCGAAGAGACGATCGAAGTTGTTCCGCCGATTCGCGAAATTCTGCATTCACCTTCCGGAATCGAATTCGGTGAGGAAATCGCGTGCCCCCACTCGGTCGAAAATCCTTTCCGCGCCCGTGCACCCGAGCACCGACGCAGAGCAGACCGGAAGACGGTTGTACGCCCGGAATCACGGAGTCGAATTGGCGTAACTTCCGGAATCACACACTCCGGGTCCGACAATTCCCATACGTTCCTCAACGTTGTGCCCTGAGTATCAAAAGAGGCAGGGCGGGCTGCGCACCGATCACGACAGAACGGTCCGGACTCTTCCCACCTTGCCGATATGGAATCCCGAATATTGCGACGCGAGCAGGCGGGAGCCTATGCTGTGCAAGCACGCCGGCTCACACAGCCGCGGGAATCACCCCGGCCGTCGCAGGGAACGGGCCACCCCGCTTCCGGTGCGACGGCCCGGACCGGGGCGCACGCGGAAAGAAGGTTGCGCATCGGCATCTTCTCTTGCACCGATATCAGCCCGCCCGCCTGAATTGCCACCGATTGTCGGTGGCAATTCCGTGAAGGGCTGTGCCCGTTCCTGAAACCTCCCACGAGCGCCGGCCGAGACAGTGCGCCCGTTCGTTCGTCGCGCACAGCGTCCCGCATCGGATGCGCCACCGTCTTTTCCAGGACACAAGGGACCGATATGGCCGCCCCATCCCTACGCCACCACGCACATCCATTCCCCGATGGTCGGATCCCCCCCGAAGCGTTCCCCTTGTCACCGGCTCAGTACGGGATCTGGTTGGCGCAGCAGCTCGCCCCCCAGGTCCCCTTCGCCATCGCCCAGTACGTGGAATTTCCCGGGCCGTTGGATCTCGATCTGTTGCGTGCCGTGTCCGAAACCGCCGGTCGCGAGTTCGAGACCGTCTTCCTGCGCCTGATCGAGATCGACGGGCGCCCGTTCCAGATCGTCGATCGGGAACTCGACTTCCGGACGGAGATTCTGGACTTCCGCGACCGGCGTGAGCCGAGGGCCGCCGCCGAGGAGTGGCTCCGGCGAGACGTCGAACGCCCCGTCGACCTGCTCGCCGACCGGATGTGCAAGATCGCGGTCCTGTGCATCGACGACTCCGACTTCCTGGTCTACGTCAAAGCCCATCACATCGTGCTGGACGGTTACGGGGCAATGATCCTTATGAATCGGGGCGCGGAGTTGTACGCCGCCGCACTCGAGGGCCGCGCGGCGGACGCCGGACCGTCGACAGACCTCCGCACCCTGTACGAACGGGACCGGAAGTATCGAGCATCGCGCAGGTTCGCCGCCGATCGTGACTACTGGTCGCAGCGGATGCTGGCCGCGCCCAAAGGAACCGGAGACACCGCAGTGCCTCCGGCCGTCACGTCCCTCGTCGAGACTGCGGAGTTGTCCCCAGCCGCCTCCGATCACCTGCAGGGGTCCGCCAAGACGATGAACGCAACGCCGACGGCGGTCGTTCTCGCGGCTTTCGCATGCTTCTTCTCGCGGCTGTCCGGCAGCGGCGACGTACTCGTCAACATCCCTGTCTCCGCTCGCACAACCGCACAGCTACGACATTCGGCCGGCATGTTGGTCAACGTCGTCCCGCTGCGGATCGCGGTTCACGCCGAGGACACGCTCGGTGAGCTGGTCGGGCGGATGCAGCTCGAACTGCTGGGAGCGTTACGCCATCAGGGCTGCGGGATCGAGGACATCCGGCGCTCCACGGGGAACGCGGTGTCCCGCTTCTCGGTGCCCCTCGTCAATGTGATGCTCTTCGAGCAGGAGCTGGGACTGGGCGCGGTCCCCGGTACGGTCCACGTCCTGTCCCGGGGACCGGTCGGCGATCGAATGATCAGTGTCTGTCCCGGCGGTTCACCGGCGACGACCACGATCGAATTCCGCGCCAATCCGAATCGGTATCGAGAAGACGAGATACGCCGGCAGTGCACCCAGATCGCGGAACTTCTCGAAGAATTCGTCACTGCGGATCCGGGAACCCCCCTCGGCTCCATCCATCGCACGAGCGCGCGTGAGGCGGAACGCCGCTTCCGGGACGCATCGCTCGTGGACTACTGGACATCGACGCTGGCGGGGCTGCCCACGCCGCCGGAGCTGCCGATCGGCCCCTCGCCGATCCGCCGCACGAAAGATCCTGCGACAGTTCGGTTCCCGATCGACGACGACTCGTGCCGCGCCGTGGTCGCGCTGGCCGCCGAGCAGCACGTCGATTCGTTCGTCGTTCTGCATGCCGCGGTGTCGGTACTGTTGGCACGCCTCGGCGGTGTCGACGACGTCGCGATCGGCACTCCGGTTCCGCGCACCGGAGTATCCGACGCCGAGGTGGACGATGCCATCGGCATCCTCGTCCTGCGTGCTCGTGCCGGTTCCGCGACGAGATTCGACGACCTGGTTGCGCAGCTCGGCCGAACCGACCGGGAGGCCTTCGAACATGCCGACGTGTCCCCGCGACGCCTGGCCGAGGCACTGGGTCCGAGTCAGGACGGGACTCGGTCACCGTTGTATCGGGTGACGCTCGAACATCACGTCGAGGCACAGTCTTCCGCCGGCGAGCCGGTTACGGGCACGGCAACGACCTACGCCAGCATGTGCTTCGGCACGGCGGACCTGCAGATCTCCGTGACCGAGCGGCGGAACCGCATCACCACCGGCATGAGCGTGAGCATGCGGTATGCGACCGAGCCGATCGCCGAGGGGACCGTCTGCGGGTTCGCGAGCCGGTTCACGCGGATTCTGACGGCGATCGCGGCGGATGCGTCCGTGCGGATCGGCGACATCGATCTGCTCGGCCCGGAGGAACGGGAGACTCTGGTACCGGCGCGCGGTCCGGCCGGAGTCCCGGTGCGACGTCTGCCGGACATCCTCGCGGCTGCGGCGTCCGCGGACCCGGAGGCCGTTGCGGTGTCGTGTGGGACGGTCCGGATCTCCTACCGAACACTCGACGAGCAGACGAACCGACTGGCACGGCGCCTGATCGACCTCGGTGCGGGTCCGGAACGCTTCGTCGCGATCGGGATCGAGCGGTCGGCCGACTCGGTGGTGGCGGTATGGGCGGTAACCAAGACGGGCGCGGCGTTCGTGCCGGTGGATCCGACTTACCCGGCCGAGCGGATCGAGTTCATGCTGGACGACTGCGGCGCGGTCCTGGGACTGACGACGCTCTCCCAGCGTGCTCGGATGCCGGAACGCGTGCGGTGGGTGGTGCTCGACGATCCCCGGATGGCCGACCCGCCGGCCCGGCGCGGGACGACGGTGGCCGATACGGACCGCGTGATGCCGCTGAGGGCGGATCATCCGGCGTACCTGATCTACACCTCGGGGTCGACGGGGACGCCGAAAGGTGTCGTGATCACGCATCGCGGACTGGCGAACCTCGTGGCCTTTGCGGCGGCATCGGCCGAGCCGGGGGCGCGCGTATGGCACGGCGCGTCGCCCAGTTTCGACCTGGCAGTGCTCGAGATGCTCCTCGCGTTCGGTGTCGGGGCTCAGCTGGTCGTAGCACCCTCCGGGGTGTACGGCGGCACCGAACTCGCACGACTGCTCGCCGCCGAGCACGTCACGCACTGGTGTACCACCCCGGCGGTCCTGTCCACCCTCGACCCGAGAAGTCTGGACGACCTGGTCTTCGTGATCGTCGGCGGCGAATCGTGTCCCCCGGGCCTCGTGGAGCGGTGGGCACCGGGCCGGCGCATGGTCAACGGGTACGGTCCCAGCGAGGCCACGGTGCAGGCGACGACCGACGATCTTCTGCCCGGCGACGGCGTCGGACTCGGGAATCCGGGGCCGGGATTCGAAGCGATCGTGCTCGACGCACGCCTGCATCCCGTACCCGTCGGCGTCGTCGGGGAACTCTACCTGTCGGGACCGGCTCTGGCGCGGGGGTACCACCGCCGGTCCGGGACCACCGCGACGCGGTTCGTGGCGGATCCGTTCGGGGCGCCGGGGCGGCGGATGTACCGCACCGGAGACCTGATGCGCTGGTCGACCGGGACGAGCGCACCGGTCGGCGGAACCTCGCTGCTGCGGCTCGAGTACGTCGGACGCGCGGATCTTCAGGTGAAGCTGCGAGGCCGGCGAATCGAGCTCGGCGAGGTGGAGGCGGCGTTGCTCCGCCACGACCGGGTGGGTCAGGCAGTGGCGGTGCTCCGGGTCGACGGTGGAATCGAGCATCTCGTGGGCTACGTGGTGCCCCGCCCGGGCGAGGTCGTCGACGGGGCAGAGGTACAGAAGTCGGTGGCGACCGCGCTGCCCGACTTCCTGATGCCCGCGGTAGTGGTGGTGCTGGCCGCGATGCCCGTCACCGCCAACGGCAAGATCGACCGGAATGCACTGCCGGTCCCGACGTTCGGAGGATCGGCGTACCGGCCGCCGCGCACGGCGCTGGAACGGACCCTGGTTGGGGCCTTCGCCCAGGTACTCGGCGTCGCTCCCGACCGGGTAGGCCTCGACGACGGCTTCTTCGACCTCGGCGGGGACTCGCTGCTGGCCACGGGACTCGTCGCCCGGATCCGCGCGACCCTACGGGCCGAGGTACCGATCAGGACCGTCTTCGAGGCCCCGACCGTCGCCGGACTGGTACCGCGGCTCGCGGAGTGCGGTGTTGCGCGGCCGCCGCTCGTCCCGCAGCGGCGGCCGAAGCGGATTCCGTTGTCCTACGCCCAGAGTCGACTGTGGTTCATCCACCGATACGAGGGGCCGTCGACGACGTACAACCTTCCGATGGCGGCGCGGCTCCGCGGGGAAGTGGACGTCGCGGCCATGGTGGCGGCCTTCACCGATGTGGTCACCCGCCACGAGAGCCTGCGCACGGTGTTCGGGGAGGAAGAGGGCATTCCCTTCCAACAGATCCTGCCGGTCGACGAGGTCACGCTGTCGCTCCCCGTGACAACGGTTTCCGGCGAACTCATGGCCGACGCGGTCGAGGCGGAGGTCGCGTACCGCTTCGATCTCTCCACCGAAATCCCCATACGCGCGGCGCTGCTTCGGCAATCTCCCGACGAGCACGTTCTGGTGCTCGTGCTCCACCACATCGCCGGCGACGGCGCCTCCATGGTCCCCCTGGTGCGCGACGTCATGACCGCATACGCGGCCCGGGCCGCAGGATCGGCGCCGAACTGGGATCCGCTGCCGGTGCAGTATGCGGACTACGCGCTGTGGCAGCGGGAGATGCTCGGTACGGAGACCGATCCGGACAGTATGCTCTATCGCCAGTTCGAGTACTGGCGAGCAGAATTGGCGGATGCGCCGGAGCAGCTCCGCTTGCCGACGGATCGAATCCGGCCTCCGGTGCAGTCGTTCGAGGGCGGAACGGTCGAGTTCACCGTCGATGCGTCGCTGCGGGAAGCAGTCGACGAGCTGGCCCGCTCACGCGGAGCGACCACATCGATGGTGATGCAGTCGGCACTGGCCGTGCTACTGCACAAGCTCGGCGCCGGAACCGACATCCTCATCGGCGGTCCGGTAGCGGGCCGTACCGATGAGCTGCTGGCCGACCTGGTGGGATTCTTCGTCAACTCCTGGGTGCTGCGCGTCGATCTGTCCGGACTCGACGATTTCGCAGCGGTTCTCGACCAGGTGCGGGCAAAGGCGCTGGCCGCGTACGAGAATCAGGACGCGCCGTTCGAACGCCTCGTCGAACTGCTCAATCCGGTCCGGTCCACCGCGCATCACGCATTGTTCCAGGTCGCGATGGCGTTGCAGAACAACCCGCTTCCTGTGCTCGACTATCCCGGGCTCCAGGTCGCGATGGAGCCGGTGACGGCCGGCGTGGCCCGATTCGACCTGTTCTTCAGCCTGTCCGATGTGCCGGCGACACCGCATTCGCCCGGAGGGATGCGGGGAACGATCGAGTACGCGAGCGATCTGTTCGATCGCAGCACCGTGCAGCAGATCGCGGCGCGCTTCGTCCGGGTTCTCACGTCGATGGTGACGTGTCCGCAACGCCGCTTCGTCCTGGTGGACCTGCTCGAACCGCACGAGCGCGTGCAGGTGTTGCAGGAGTGGAACGGCACGACGGTGACCGTCCCGGACACGACGGTACCGATGCTGTTCGCCCGGCAGGTGTCCGCCGACCCGGATGCGGTGGCGCTCACGTCCGGTACCGAACAGTGGACGTACCGGGAGTTGGCGGCTCGCGCGACCCGATTGGCCCACCGGTTGATCGACCTCGGGGTGGGCCCGGAGTCGGTCGTGGCGGTCGCCCTGGATCGTTCGGCGGCATCGATCGTGGCCCTGCTGGCGGTGTCGACGGCCGGCGGCGCGTATCTGCCGATCGACCCGGGCTATCCCGGTGAACGCACCAGGTTCATCCTCGAGGACGCCGCCCCGCTCCTGGTGCTGAGCGACGCTGTCGTCGCCGGTCGATTGCGGTCCCCGGCATGCCCCGTGCTGCTCCTCGACCCCGGCGGAGCATCGGTCGGCGACCCGACGACGCGAGTCGGTCCCGTCACCGATTCCGATCGGCGAATGCCACTGCGTCCCGAGCATCCGGCATATCTCATCTACACCTCGGGCTCGACCGGCGTGCCGAAGGGCGTGGCGATCACCCACCGCAATCTCGTCCACCTGGTCTCGCACGGCTGGCCCGCGAACCGGCCGCGGGAGCGGATGTCGATGACGTCCTCGCCGGGATTCGATGCGTCCGTGTACGAAATCTGGCCGGCCCTGCTCACCGGCGCCGAGCTCGTGCTCGCCCCGCCCGGGCCGGCAGATCCGATGGATATCGCGCAGACGGTGCTCGACCACGGTGTCACAGCCGTGTTCGTCTCGACTCCGATGTTCCATCTGCTTGCCGATCCCGGCATCGCCACGGACGGGGTATGGGATCACGTGGACCAGGTGGTCACGGCTGGTGCGGCGCTGTTCCCGGCGGCCGTCGACCGCTTCCGCGCCGCGCATCCCGGCCCCCTCGTGGTCAACGCATACGGACCGACGGAGACCACCGTCTGCGCCACCCTGTATCCGGTGCCGACCACCCACGAACCGGGCAGCAGCTCGGTGCCGATCGGAATACCCATCGAGGGCGTGCAGGTGTTCGTGCTCGATGCCGGCCTGCAACCGGTACCGGTCGGGGTGCCCGGGGAGCTGTACCTGGCCGGCGCGGGCGTCGGACGCGGCTACCACGGCCGGCCGGCGATGACGGCGGGCCGGTTCGTCGCATGCCCGTTCGGGGCGCCCGGGCAGCGGATGTACCGGTCGGGGGATCTCGTGGCATGGCGGTCCCGCGAACGCACGGAAACCGGGCGGGTGAGAGCCGCAGACCTCGAATTCGTCGGCCGCGTCGACGACCAGCTCGAGATCCGTGGATTCCGGGTCGAGCCCGGTGAGGTCGAGGCGGTCCTGACTTCCCATCCCGCAGTCGCACAGGCGGCGGTGGTCCCGCGCGCGGTACCGGGTGACATCGCGAGCACGCAGCTGGTCGGATATGTCGTCCTCGACCGGGACCTGACCCTGCGGGCGGAGGCAGCCCGGGAGTCGGAAGCGGTCGAGCGCTGGCAGGCTCTGTACGACGACGTGTACTCGGACGCGGCGGCGGCCGTCCCCGCCTCACCGGCACTGTCGCTCGACGAGGACTTCGGCGGCTGGAACGCCAGCGCCACCGGTCGACCACTGCCCCTCGACGAGATGCGGCAGTGGCGGGACGCGGCCGTGCAGTCGATCCGGACGCTGCGACCGCACCGGCTGCTCGAACTCGGCGCGGGCTCGGGATTGCTGCTCGCCGAACTCGCCCCCGAATGCGGCGAGTACTGGGCGACGGACTTCGCCGCATCGGCGATCGCGTCGCTGCGTGTCAAGGTGGCCGGACAACCGTGGGCGCAGCGGGTGCGGCTGCGGACGCAGCCCGCTCACGTGACCGACGGTCTTCCCGAAGGCCACTTCGACACCGTGGTGCTCAACTCGGTGGTCCAGTACTTCCCCGACGCCGCGTATCTGCTCGAGGTACTCGGAAAGGCACTGCGACTGCTCACGCCCGGCGGGGCGCTGTACCTCGGCGACGTTCGGAACCTGGCATCGTTGCCACAGTTCGCGGCCGGAGTGGAACTCGCGCGTGCCGGCGTGACAGACACCGCATCGGTCGTTCGCGAACGGGTCCGCCGAGCGATGCTCACCGAGCGGGAATTGCTGCTCGCTCCCGAATTCTTCACCTCACTGCCGCAGCACCTGACCGGCATCACGGGGACAGAGATCCAGCTCGGCCGGATGCACGCGGTCAACGAACTCAGCTGCCACCGCTATCAGGTGATCCTGCGTACCGGTCCGGCGCCGGTCCGCTCCCTCGGAGACGCCCCGAGGCAACCGTGGCACCGGTGGGGAACGATGGCAGCCCTGTGCGACCACCTCCGCGCACATCGGCCGGACATGTTGCGTGTCGACGGGGTACCGCACGCCGGGCTGGTGCGTGCCGTCGCGCTGGCCGACCGGCTCGACGAGGCACCCGATGACGTGCCGGTGCAGAACCTGCTCGACGGAGCTCCGACGCAAGACGGCTGGATGCCGCACGACTTGGATTCCGTCGGAAAGGAACTCGGATACTCGGTCGCGGTGACCTGGTCCCCCACGCCGGGCGGGATGGACGCCGTCTTCATCGCCGGGGAGACGAACGACACCTATCCCGCCGCCGTCACGGATGTGTATCTCCCGGCGGGACCGATCGGTCCACTCGCTCGATACGTCAACGACCCCGCCGCGAGTACCCGCATCGACGAGATCCGCCGCTTCGTCTCCGAGCGACTTCCGGACTTCATGGTTCCGTCCGCACTCGTGCACATGGCCGCTCTCCCCTTGACCGCGCACGGAAAGCTCGACCATCGGGCCCTGCCGGCACCGGAGTTCGCGATCCCGGGCGCTGACGTCCAAGCGCCGTCGACACCCACCGAGGAGACACTGGCCGCCGTCTTCGCCGAAGTGCTGGGACTCGGGCGGGTCGGAGCGCACGATTCCTTCTTCGCGCTCGGCGGGGACTCGATCATGTCGATCCAGCTCGTCGCACGGGCAAAGGCGGCGGGTGTGCTCATCTCGCCACGAGACGTGTTCGAACACAAGACCGTTTCGGCGTTGGCCGCCGTGGCCACCTCCCTCGCACAGGGCCACGAGGCGCTTCCGGAACTGCCCGGAGGAGGAATCGGCGACATCACCCCGCTCCCGATCCACCGATGGCTGTTCGAACGCGGCGGTGGCTTCGACCGATTCTCCCAATCCGTGTTGCTCACCCTCCCCGCCGAGGCGGACGAGGCGAATCTGACGGCCGCTCTGCAGGCGGTCGTGGATGCGCACGACATGCTCCGCGCACGACTGCACCTCCCCTCGGAGTCCGCATCCGGATGGGGCCTCGAAACACGGCCGGCCGGAACGGTACACGCGGACAAGCTGTTCCTTCGGATATCGGTCGACTCGGTCACCGGCCCGGACTTCACCTCCACCGTCGGGGCGGCACTCGATGCCGCGACCGGGCGGCTCGACCCCGCGTCCGGGATCGTGCTGCAAGCGGTGTGGTTCGATGCGGGACCGATCGGCAGGTTGCTGCTGGTGGCCCATCACCTGGTGATCGACGGCGTGTCGTGGCGCATCCTGGTGCCGGACCTCGCCACCGCGTGGGGAAGGACCGTCGCAGGACTCGAGCCCGAACTCGAAGCCGAGCACACCTCGATGCGCCGATGGGCCCACGGGCTGCGCGAGGAATCCCGCAGCGAAAACCGGCGCGCAGAACTGGATCTGTGGCAGGACATGCTCTCGGTCGAGGAGCCTCCCCTGGGCTCGCGGTTCCTCGACACTGCGAAGGATGTCGGTGCCACCCTCGACACGATCACCGTCGACGTGCCGACCGTCACCACCGAGATCCTCCTCACCGCACTGCCGGCCGCCGTCCACGGCGGCGTGAACGACGGCCTCCTCACAGCCCTCGGCGCAGCGGTGATCACGTGGTGCCGCGCTCGCGGACAGGACACCGATCGGGTCCTGGTCGGGCTCGAAGGCCACGGTCGGGAAGAACAGGTGGTACCCGGCGCCGACCTGTCCCGGACGGTCGGGTGGTTCACCACCATGTTCCCGGTGCGGCTCGATCTGTCCGGAATCGATTCGTCCGAGGTGTTCGCGACGGGCACCGGAAGAGGTATCGATGCGGTCAAAGCGGTCAAGGAACAACTCCTCGCCGTTCCCGACCACGGCATCGGGTACGGCATGCTGCGCTGGATCGACGACGAGTACCGCACGACGCTCGAGTCCCGTCCCGAACCGCAGATCGTCTTCAACTATCTCGGCCGGGTCGCGACCACCTCGTCGGGAAGCGCCCGAGAGGCCGGATGGATACCGATCGCCGACATCGATCTCGGGCCCGGCACAGATCCGGCTCAGCCGGCGGCCGCCGCGGTGGCGGTCAACGCCGTCGTCGTCGACACGGACACCGGGCCGATGCTGCGCACATCGTTCACGTTCCCGACCGGCGTGCTGGCGACGGACGAGGTAACCGATCTGGCACAACGGTGGCGGCAGGCCCTGATCGCGCTGGCCCTCGACACCACGGTGCCCGGCGCCGGCGGCCACACACCGTCGGATCTGTCCTTGGTGCCGCTGTCCCAGCGCGCGATCGACGATCTCGAGCACCGCTGTCCGGGGCTCGAGGACGTCTGGCCGTTGACTCCCCTGCAGAGCGGCCTGCTGTTCCACGCCATCCAGGCGGACTCCGTCGACGCCTACACGGTGCAACTCACCCTGCATCTGCAGGGGCGGATCGACCCGCGGCGCCTGCGGGCTGCGGCTGCGGCCGTCGTGGTCCGACACCCGAACCTGCGGGTCGCCTTCGTACTCGACGAGGGCAACCCGGTCCAGGTCGTCCAGCGTGGGATCGAACTCCCGCTCCGCGAGATCGATCTGACGGCCGTCGACGTCGCCGTCCGCGACACCGAGCTGGACCGGATCCTGACCGAGGACCGGCTCGCGCGCTTCGACACCGCCGTCGCGCCACTGCTGCGACTGACCCTGATCCGGATGGGACCCGACGACTTCCGGCTGCTGTTCACCAATCACCACCTCCTGCTCGACGGGTGGTCTGCGCCGCTGCTACTGAAGGAACTGCTCGTCCTCTACGCCGGTGCGGGTGACACATCGGTCCTGCCCCCACCCCACGCCTACCGGGACTATCTGATCTGGCTCGGCCGCCAGGATTCCGACGCCGCATGCTCGGCATGGTCCCGCTATCTGAGGGGAGTCGACGGCCCGACTCTGCTCGTCCCGGGCCGGCGAGGTGAGCCGGTGGGTGCCGTCTCCGAGGAAACGTCCCGGACGCTCGGCGAGGACCGGACACGACAGCTCGAGGCATTCGCACGCACGCATTCCCTGACGCTCAACACCCTCGTGCAGGTCGCGTGGGGGATTGTGCTGGCCACGCTCACCTCGCTTCGCGACGTCGTGTTCGGCAGCACCGTCTCCGGCCGACAGGCGACGGTGCCCGGCATCGAGGAGATGGTCGGGCTGTTCATCAATACCGTGCCGGTACGCATCAGCGTCGATCCGAACAGGACCCTCACGGAGTTGCTCGAACGGGTCCGCGCCGAACAGACCGAGTTGCTCGACAGTCACCACGTCGGGCTGGCGGACATCCAACGGGCAGCCGGGCCGGCCGCCGTCTTCGACACGCTGACGGTGTTCGAGTCGTATCCCGTCGACCGGGCCGCGTTGAGTCGGGCCACCGATGTCGCCGGCATGCGAGTGACTCATGTGACCGCCCGCGACTCCGGTCATTACCCCGTTGCACTGATCGCACACACCGACCCCCTGCTGCACCTGCGTATCAGCTACCGACCCGACCTGTACGACCGCGGAAGTGCCGAGCAGACCCTGAGGCGGGTCGTCCGAGTGCTCGACGCCGTCGTCGACGAACCCGAGACGACGCTCGGTCGGTTGAACCTGCTCGACGAAGCCGAACGTCGGCGTCTGGCTCCGGTCGGGAGTTCCCCGGCGGTCCCGGTATCCGAGGCGACGTGGACCGAGATGCTCGCAGGACAGGTAGCCCGCCATCGGGACGCGATCGCAGTCGTCGAGAACGGAGAACAACTCACCTATGCAGACTTCGGAGCCCGGATCAGCCGGCTGGCGCGATGGTTGATCTCCCGGGGCGTCCGTCCCGAGGCGCCCGTGATCGTGGCGATGCGTCGATCCGTCGACCAGCTCGTGGCGACGCTCGCGATCCTCGAAGCCGGAGGCGTGTACGTGCCGATCGACCCTGATCACCCAGCTGAACGTATCGCACACGTCCTCGAAACTGCACAGCCGATGTGCGTGCTGGCCTCGGAAGGGATCGAGCTGCCGGGAACAGTGCCTGTAATACGCACGGACGCCCTCGATCTGTCCGGATTTCCTGCGTCTCCCGTCACCGATACCGACCGGCTCGCGCCGGTACGGCCGGACAACACCGCGTACGTGATCTTCACGTCGGGCTCGACGGGCACACCCAAGGGAGTGACGGTGACCCACCGGGGGCTGACAACTCCGGCGCAGTGGTGTGCGGGTGTCGCCGACTCCGAATCCCGGGTTCTGCACGCAATCTCACCCAGTTTCGACGCATCGCTGCTGGAGTACCTCACGGCCGTCGCGGCCGGCGGACAGCTGGTGGTGGCGCCACCCACGGTGTACGGAGGCGCCGAGATGAAGGCACTTCTGCGTACCGCGCGGATCACGCATCTGTACATCACCCCCACCGTGCTGGCCACCATCGATCCGTCGGGGCTGGACGAACTCGCATTCGTGTGCGTCGGCGGTGAGACGTGTCCACCGTGGCTCGTCGAGCGATGGGCGACCGGCAGACGCATGGTCAACGGGTACGGACCCACCGAGACGACGGTGATGTCGAATGTCCGCGACCCATTGGCGGCGGACGAACCGATCACGCTCGGCGTACCGATGCCCGGATTCGCCGAGGTGGTGACGGATCGGCGGATACAGCCGGTGCCGGTCGGGGTGAGCGGGGAACTGTACGTGGCGGGTCCGGGACTGGCCCGCGGATACCACCGGCAACCGGGAACGACGGCAACCCGATTCGTGGCCGACCCGTTCGGAGCGCCGGGACGACGGATGTACCGCACCGGTGACCTGGTGCGGTGGACGGACACGACCGGGCGACTCGAACCGGAATATGTGGGGCGTTCCGACTTCCAGGTGAAGGTGCGGGGATTGCGCATCGAACTGGAAGAGGTAGAGGCGGCGCTGGTGCGGCACCCCGCGGTTGCCCAGGCCGTGGCCGTGGTCCGCGACGGTGGGCGGGGCGAGCAATTGGTCGCCTACATCGTGCCCGCACACGCACCGGCCGACCCGGCGGAGATCCTCCGTTCCCTGGCAGCCGTGCTGCCGTCGTACATGGTGCCGGTGGCATTGACAGTGCTCCCGGCGATGCCGGTGACACCCACCGGGAAAGTGGATCGGGCGGCGCTACCGGCCCCGGAGTTCAGCCGGTCGGAGTATCGGTCCCCGCGCACCGACACCGAGCGCATCGTTGCGGAGGCCTTCGCGTCTGGGCTCGACCTGGAACGCGTCGGGATCGACGACAACTTCTTCGACCTCGGAGGAAACTCTCTCAGCGCCGTTCGTGTCGCCGCCATCCTGAAATCGAAACTCTCCGGGGACGTCCCGTTACCGCTGATCTTCCTCGCACCCACACCGGCAGGCCTGGCACATCGCCTGGATACCCGTCCCGGTGGGGGCACGCCGTCGACGATCGAGGCGCTCGAAGTGCTGATCCCGCTCCGGGCGGGGGGCAGCCGTACTCCACTGTTCTGCGTGCACCCCGCGATCGGCATCTCCTGGGTGTACGCCGGACTGTTGCGGTACCTTCCCGACCGTGCCGTGTACGGCCTTCAGCTCCCCCTCCTCTCCGGCGGGCCGGCCTATGCGTCCCACCACGCCCTCGCCCATCGCTACGTCGAGGAGCTGCGGGCGGTGCGACCGCACGGCCCCTACCACCTGCTCGGCTGGTCGCAGGGCGGCCTGATCGCGCACCACATGGCGGTCCAACTGCGAAGCGCGGGAGAGGCCGTCGATCTCGTGATGCTCGACTACTACCCGATCGAGCGCGCTCGAAAAGAGCTGACTCTCGCGGAGGTTCTCGTCAGCTTGGGTATCGACGCCGACAGCGCCGAGCCTACGGACATTTCGTTCGACACCGCGCTCACTCAGGTGAACCGTATGCTCGGGCACGAAACAGGTCTCACACCAAGCGATCTCGAGCGCATACTGGGGGCGTACGCCGAGGTGCACCGCACCGGACCGGAACTCGGGGTGGAGGTATTCGACGGCGACATGCTGTTCTTCGCTGCCGCGAACTCGTTGGACGACTCGGGCGAGACATCACCGGGGCTGTGGCGGAAGACCGTGACGGGCTCGATCGTCGAGCACGTCGTCGCGGGTGATCACCTGCATATGATGAATCCCGAAGCGACCTCGGTCATCGGCCCGATTCTGGCGGACCATCTCGGTCGAATCGATGAGCGCCGCCGATCTCCCCGGTGACGGGTCGATACTGTGTCGCAGCGCGGACGGTGTCGCAGCGCGGACGGCCCGTACTCGCCCGGTCATTCCACGAGGGCGCGGAACTGCGCGTCGTACAACCGGAAGTAGGCGCCGCGGGCCTCGAGGAGCTCGTCGTGCGTGCCCTGTTCCACGATGCGCCCGTGCTCCATCACCACGATCCGGTCCGCGTCGCGGATGGTCGACAGCCGGTGCGCGATCACGAAACTGGTGCGGCCCCGGCGCAGCACCGCCGTCGCGTGCTGCACGAGCAGCTCGGTGCGGGTGTCGACCGAGCTGGTGGCCTCGTCGAGGATCAGGATGGACGGCTGCGCGAGGAAGGCGCGGGCCGTGGTGATCAGCTGCCGCTCCCCCGCGCTGATGTTGCCGGCGTCCTCGTCGATCACGGTGTCGTAGCCGTCGGGCAGGGAACGCACGAACCGGTCGACGTAGCTGATGCGGGCGGCCTCGAGGATCTGGTCCTCGGTGGCGTCCGGCCTGCCGTAGGCGATGTTGTCGCGGATGGTGCCCCCGAAGAGCCAGGTGTCCTGCAGCACCATCCCGATACGCGAGCGCAGCTCGTCGCGGCTCATGGTCGTGATGTCCACGCCGTCGACGAGGATTCGTCCCGAATCCAGTTCGTAGAAGCGCAGGATCAGGTTCACCAGGGTGGTCTTGCCCGCGCCGGTGGGCCCGACGATCGCGACCATCTGCCCCGGCTCGACGCGCAGGTCGAGATGCTCGATCAGCGGTCGCTCCGGCAGGTACGAGAACGAGACGTCCTCGAACTCGACCAGGCCGTGCCGCCCCCACGGGGTGACGGGGGCAGGCGAGTCGGGCTCCTGTTCGGGTTCGTCGAGGATCTCGAACACCCGCTCGGCGGACGCCGCCGCGGACTGCAGCAGGTTGACCATCGCGCCGATCTGGCCGAGCGGCTGACCGAGCTGCCGCGAGTACTGGATCAGGGCCTGCACCTCGCCGAGGCTGACGGTGCCCGACGCGACCCGCAGCCCGCCGAGCACGGCGATCGCGACGTAGCTGAGGTTGCTCATGAACATCACCAGCGGCATCACCAGACCGGAGACGAACTGGGCGCGGAACCCGGCCCGGAACAATTCGTCGTTGGTCTCGGTGAAGCGACGCTCGACCTCGGCGGTCCGGCCGAAGGCGGTGACGAGTTCGTGGCCGGTGAAGGCCTCCTCGATCTGGCCGTTGAGGTTGCCGGTGGCCTTCCACTGGGTCACGAAGTGCCGTTTGGACCGCTTCGCCACCACCGCGGTCACCACCACCGACGCCGGCACCATGAGGATCGCGACGAGCGCGAGCAGCGGCGAGATCCACACCATCATCACGACGAGCCCGAGCAGGGTGAGCACCGACAGCACCAGCTGGCTGATCGACTGCTGCAAGCCCTGCGAGATGTTGTCGATGTCGTTGGTGACGCGGCTGAGCAGATCACCGCGGGAATGGGAGTCGAAATAGCGCAACGGCAGCGCGTGCACCTTGCGTTCCACCCGGGATCGCAGATCGCGGATGACGCGCTGCACGATCTCGTTGAGCCCGTACGCCGCCAGCCAGATCAGGCCCGACGACAGCAGGTACAGCGCGAGCACGAACACGAGGGTGCGGCCGAGGGCGGCGAAGTCGATGCCCGCGCCCGGCACGAGCGACATGGCCGACACCATCTCCGCGAACTGGTCGCGTCCCTGCGCCCGCAGCGCCTCGACCGCCTGTTCCTTCGACAGCCCGGCGGGCAGCTGACGGCCGATCACCCCGCTGAAGATCAGGTCGGTGGCGTGGCCGAGAATGCGGGGCGCCACCGAGGACGCCACCACCCCGAGCACGGCCAGGACGAGCACCACGGCCGCGGCCCACCGGTGCGGCCGCAACAGGCCGACGAGCCGTTTGGTGGCCGGCCACTTCTGCCGTGCCCGGTTCTCCGGCGCGCCCGGGTCCACACCCCCGAGCCGCGGCCCCGCCTCCTTGCGCTCGGTCATGCGGTCACCATGCGCTGCGACTCGACGATCTCGGCGTAGGTCGGGCAGCTCGCGAGCAGTTCCAGATGCGTGCCCGAGCCGACGACGGCCCCGCCGTCGAGGACGACGATGCGGTCGGCGTCGAGCACCGTGGACACCCGTTGCGCGACGACCACGACGCACGCATCGCGGGTCTCCGGGAACAGTGCCTCCCGCAGCCGCGCGTCGGTGGCCTGGTCCAGGGCCGAGAACGCATCGTCGAACAGGTAGATCGACGGCCGGCGGACCAGAGCCCGGGCGATGGCCAGGCGCTGGCGCTGCCCGCCCGAGACCGTGGTGCCGCCCTGGGCGACGAGGGTGTTCAGCCCCTCCGGCATCGCCCGGACGAAGTCCGCGGCCTGTGCGACCTCGAGGGCGTGCCAGAGCTCGTCGTCGGTCGCGTCGGCGCGGCCGTACCGCAGATTGTCGGCGACGGTGCCGGAGAACAGGTAGGCCCGCTGCGGCACGAGACCGATCGCGGCGCGCAGCACCTGCGGGTCCAGGTCACGCACATCGGTGCCGCCCACCAGGACCGAGCCGGCGGTGACGTCGATCAGCCGCGGGATCAGCCGCAGCAGGGTCGTCTTGCCGGAGCCGGTACCGCCGATCACGGCGGTCGTGCTGCCGGGCTCGGCCCGGAACGTCACGTCGCGCAGGACGGGCGCGTCGGCGCCGGGATACGCGAAGGCCGCACCCCGCAGCTCGAGGGTCACGGGGGTGGCGAGGGTGCGGACGGGCCGAGCCGGCGCCGGCAGCGACGATTCGGTGTCGAGCACGTCGAGGATCCGCTCGGCACACACCGCCGCGCGCGGCGCCATCATCGCCACGAACGACGTCATCATCACCGCCATGAGGATCTGCATGATGTAGCTCAGCAGCGCGGTGAGGGATCCGACCTGCATGTCACCGGTGTCGATCCGGTGGCCGCCGAACCACAGCACGGCCACGCTCGTGGCGTTGGCGATGAGCATCACGAGCGGGAACAGCAGGGCGTTGATGCGGCCGACGTGCAGGGCCGTGTCGGTCAGTTCCACGTTGGCGACCTCGAACCGGTCCCGTTCGGTGCGCTCGCGCACGAACGCCCGCACCACGCGGATGCCGGTGATCTGTTCGCGCAGTACCCGGTTGACGGCGTCGATGCGCACCTGCATCACCCGGAAGGCGGGCACCATCCTCGCGATCAGGACGAACATGGTGACCGCGAGGACGGGAACGGCAGCGACGAGCACCAGCGACGTGCCGGCGTCCTCGCGCAGCGCCATGACGATGCCACCGATACCCATGATCGGGGCCATCACCACGATGGTGCAGCTCATCAGCACGAGCATCTGCACCTGCTGCACGTCGTTGGTGTTGCGGGTGATGAGCGACGGCGCGCCGAACCGGCCGAACTCGCGGGCGGAGAATCCGCCGACGCGCCGGAGCACGGCGAGCCGCACGTCGCGGCCGACGGCCATGGCGGTGCGCGCCGCGAAGTACACCGAACCGATCGAGCAGCCGATCTGCACCGAGCTGATCGCCAGCATCACCGCGCCGGTGGTGAGGATGTACCCGATGTCGCCGCGGGCGACGCCGTAGTCGATCAGGTCGGCGTTGAGCGCCGGCAGGATCAGCATGGTGCCGGTGGCCACCATCTGCAGCAGCACCACCGCGATCAGCGCCCCCCGGTGAGGGCGCAGGAACCGCGGGAGCAACCGGACCAGCATGATCACCACGCTACCGGTGCAGCAGCCCGGTTCCCGGCACCTTTTCCGCCCGCGAGGGAACGGAAAAGGCGCCCGGGTCCGGTCATGTGTGCGCCGGCTCGCGGCTGGGCTCGGGGACGGTCAGCTCGCGGCGGAGCTTCTCGCCCTCGACGTCCACGTTCGGCAGGATGCGGTCCAGCCACGTCGGCAGCCACCAGGCCTTGTCGCCGAGCAGCGCCATCACCGCGGGGATGATCACCATGCGCACGACGAACGCGTCGAAGAACACGGCGGCGGCGAGCGCGAAGCCGATCGACTTGATGAACGAGTTCGGCTCGGCGATGAAGGCGGCGAACACCGAGATCATGATGACCGCCGCCGCGGTGACCACCCGGGCACCGTGGGCGAATCCGATCCGCACGGCCTCCTTCGCGGACGCGCCGTGGACGAACTCCTCCCGCATGCGGGTCACCAGGAAGACCTGGTAGTCCATCGCCAGGCCGAACACCACGCCGATGAGGAAGATCGGCATGAAGCTGACGATCGGCTGCGGGTTGGAGACCAGCCCGCCCCAGCCCTCCTGGAAGACCGCGACGGTCGCGCCGAACGTCGCCAGGACGCTGAGCAGGAATCCGAGGGTCGCGGTCAGCGGCACCAGGATCGACCGGAACACGAGCATCAGCAGGATGAACGCGAGTCCGACGACCACCGCGAGGTACGGGACGAGCGCGCTCTGCAGGGTCTCGGACACGTCGCCTTCGAGGGCGGTCTGTCCGGTGATGCCGTAGGAGACGCCGATCTCGTCGTGCAGCTGGGCCTCCTGGTCGCGGATGCTCGACACGAGGTCCATCGTCGCCGGCTCGCTGGGGCCCGACCGGGGGGTGACCATGATCTGCGCGGTGTCACCGGCCTGGTTGACGGCCACGATCTGGGCGTTGACCACCTCGTCCTGCTCGTACAGGCGCTGCACGACCTCCCCGAACGCCTGCTGCGGCGCGACGGTGGCCTCGCGGGCGTCGGCGACGACGAGCAGCGGGCCGTTGCGGCCGGGACCGAACGCCTCGTTCACGAGGTCGTAGGCCTGACGGGCGCTGGTCTTCGGGTCGCCGGTGGCCTCGGTGGGCAGGGCGAGCTGCAGGTTCGCGCCGGGCAGCGCGAGGATGCCGAGCAGCAGCACGCCGGCGACGAGCGGGATCAGCGGCTTGCCGGTGGCCCAGCGGATGTAACGCTGGGCGGCGCTCGGCCTGTCGGTGTCGGCCTCCGGGTCGTGGTCCTTCAGGCCCGGGATGCGGCCGGCGAACGCCTTGCGGCCGAACAGGCCGAGGATCGCCGGCAGCAGGGTGATCGCGATGAGCACGGCGATGAACACCGTGAATGCGGCCGCGTAGCCCATGGCGGACAGGAACGGGATCCCCACCACGCTGAGGGCCATCAGGGCGATGATCACAGTCAGGCCGGCGAACACGACGGCGGAGCCGGCGGTGCCCACGGCACGTCCGGCCGCCTCGGCACGGTCGGCGGTGACGGTGATCTCGTGCCGGAACCGGGAGACGATGAACAGCGAGTAGTCGATCGCGACGGCGAGACCGATCATGATCGCCAGCGTCGGGGTCATCGAGCTCAGGTCGGCGAAACCGGTGGCGATGGTGATGCCGAGGCTGCCGATGGCGATGCCGATGATGGCGGTGATCAGGGGCAGGCCCGCGGCGACGAGCGAGCCGAAGGTGATGGCGAGGACGACGGCGGCGATGCCGATTCCGATGAGTTCGGTGACGCCGCCGGGCATCTCGGCCTCCGCGGCGGCGGTGCCGCTGACCTGGACGTTCAGGCCCGCGTCCCGGCCGATCTCCGCGGCCGCGGCGATCTGCTCGCGCATCGTGTCGTCGACGTCGCCGAAGCCGCCCTCGAACGGGACGGTGACGAATCCGACGGTGCGGTCCGGGCTCAGTGGCGACAGCGCGGCCGCGTCGGCGAGCGCGGTCTCCTCCGGCTTGGCCTGTTGCTCCGCGGCGGTCTTCATCTGTTCGACGAGACCGGCGTTCGCGGTGACGGGGTCGACGAGGACGGCGGCCTGCTGCTCGGGGGTGGCGACGGCCGGGTCGATCTTGGCGGCGGCGGTCACCTTGTCGATCCCGCGGATCGCCGCCAGCACCTCGTTCATCGCCGCGAGGTTCTGTGGTTCGTCGAGGGTCCCGCCGTCGGGGGCGGCGAACACGTAGCGCGCGCTGAGCGCGTTCATCGGGTCCGCGGCGTTCGGGAACCGTTCGGCGAGCAGGTCCTGCGTCTGCTGCGCGGGAGTGCCGGGGATGGAGAACGAGTCCGTCGTCGGCCCGGACAGGGTGGCCGCACCCACGCCGAAGAGGACGAGGATCGCCAGCCAGAGGGAGAGGACCGTGCCTTTTCGCCGATAGGCGAACTTGCCGATCCGATAGAGATAGGTCGCCACGGGGAACCTCGTCTTCCGGATGTGTCGTGCAGGTGTCTTAGGAAAGGCCTTGCCGCAGCTGCCCGAAGGCGGCACGGACGAGTTCCTCGGGGGAAGCCGCCCCCGAAGTGCCGGCGAGCCACAGTTCGACTGCCGACTTCATGGCCGAGACCGCGGCGTAGCGGACCAGGCTCGGGTACAGGTCGACCCGGGGATCGGTGCCGGTGCGCTCGGCGATGGCCTCGACGAGCAGTTGCGAGGCGCGCACTTCCATCTCGACGCGGCGCGCCAGCAGTGCCGGGCTCTGATCGACGAGTTCCATGGTCGAACACAGCTCGACGAAGTCGCCGTCCGGCTCCGAAACGATCTGCCGGGCGACGGCTTCCATGGAGTCCCATACGGGTTCCCCGGCGGGCCGTGAGTGCAGGCGCCCGACCCAGGAGTGCACCAACCCCTCGAGATGCGCGAGGACGGCCTCCTCCTTGCTCGCGAAGTAGTTGTGGAAGGTGCGGGTGGACACGCCCGCCTTCGCGGCGATGGCGTCGGCGGTGACGCCGTCGATGCCCTTGGCGCGGGCAAGGTCGGCCGCGGCGGCAACGAGCGCTGCCCGCGTGGCGGCCTTCTTGCGGTCACGCAGTCCGGGCGGATTGGTCACGTCTTCCACGGTACGCATCTTGCAGAGCCCTGCAAATTTGCAGAGAACTGCAAGAATATGCGGTTGCCCACACCGCCCCGGGCGTTGTGGCAGCGCTCACGTGCGCCGGCGTTCCCAGGCGCCCGGATCGGCGGTCAGGTCGGCCACGAACCGCGGAAGATCGTCCGCGACGACGTCGGCGAGGGTGACCTCCTCGAGGACGGCCCGCAGATTCACCCGCACCGCGATCCATACGTCGCGCAGGCGTTCGGCCGGGCCGGTGTAGACCACATCCTCGGGCCGCTCGCCGCGCACCGACGCGAGCGGGCCTTCCACGGTGCGAATGATGTCCGCGATGGAGATCTCGTCGGCCGGGCGGGCCAGCCAGTACCCCCCTTCGGGGCCGCGACGGCTGTGCACCAGTCCGCCGCGGCGCAGATCCCCGAGGACCGCCTCGAGGAACTTGTGCGGGATGCGCTGCGCCCGGGCCAGGCCCTCCGCCTTGGCGGGCGCCTCGCCGGCCGCCGCGAGTTCGAGCAGGGTGCGCACGGCATAGTCCACCCGGGCGGTGATATGCACGTCGCACTCCTCGGTTCGCGCCTGGCCGCCGGGCGCCGGCGGACACACGATTCCTACCAAACCGGAGGGAAAGCGCGCGACGCGGCCGCGGTCATGCGACGACGGTGCAACTGCGGTCATGCGACGACGGTGCGACGACGTGCCGACGCCGCGCACAGTGCGAGCCCGGCGACGACCCATGCGCTCAGCACCAGCACCGCCGTCCCGCCGCCGTGCCCGTCGAAGAAGGCCACCGAACGGACCAGCGTGCCGGCGGCGCCGGGTGGCAGCAGCTGACCGAAGGTGCCCCACCCCTGCGGCAGCCACGCTGCGGTGGTCGCGAAGCCCGACAGCGGGTTGCCGACGAACATCATCAGGACCGCCCCGGCACCGAAACCGGGCAGCCCGAAGAGCGACTCGAGGCCGAGCAGTGGCAGCGAGACGGCGGCCAGGCCCAGCGTGAGCGCTCCGGCGGTGGCCCAGTAGTTCCCGGTCAGGCTGCCGAACCCGAACTGCAGGACGGCAGTGAGGGTCAGCCCCGCGAGCACCGCGAAGCCGACCGCGCCGAACACGCGCAGGCCGACCCGCCGGGGGAACAGCCGGACGAGGGCGATCGCGGGCACCAGACCGCCCAGGACCAGCGGCAGGGCCAGCGAGTTCAGGCCGGCCCCCGCCGGGTCGTCGGCCGGCAGCGGCACGACGTCGCGCACGGGAACGGGTCGGCCGACGGCCTCCGACAGGCCGGTGGCCGTGGCGGTGAGAACCTGAGCGACGGGGGCGCCGCCGGCCCCGGCGACATACATCGCGGGCCCGTCCGGCCCGACGGCGAGGCCACCGACGACCTCGCGGTGCTCGATGGCGCTGCGCAGCGCCTCCGCGTCGGCGTACCGTTGCGGCGCGAACGCACCGGGCCGGGCACCGGAGAGGCCGGCCTCGATCTGGGCGACGGCCTGGTCCGGCCCGGCGATGCCGATCTTCAGCGCGTGCGGGCCGCTGTTCACGGCGGGCGCGGCGAATGCGAACAGCATCAGGGCGATGACGGCGGTGAGCGCGAGCACGACGCCGGCGACGCGTACCGCGTCCGGCGGGGCGTGCCGCGCCGTGGAGGTGTCCGGGGAGGAGGTCGGGGCAACCATGACGGCTCCTTGAAGTGGAGGATTGTTCTCCGTTTATGTGGAGTATATTCCTCCGGTAGGAGTGGGGTGTCAACCCGCCGAACACAGGAGATCCCATGCGCGCCGATGCCGCCCGCCGCCGCGAGGCCCTGATCCTCGCGGCCCGCGACGTGCTCGCCGAACGCGGGCACGACGCACCCCTCGATGCCATCGCCGAGCGCGCCGGCGTCGGCATCGCCACCCTCTACCGCAACTTCCCCACCCGCGACGATCTCGCGCACGCCGTGGCCCGTCGCACCCTCGACGAGGCGGGCGCGGCGGCGGATCGCGCCCTCGCCGCGATGACGTCGGACCCCGAACGTGCCTGGGCCGAATTCGTCGACACCGCCGTCCGGCTGCGGCTCGGCGCCCTGATCCCGGCTCTCATCGTCGAGAGCTACCGGGAACTGCCCGACGACGTCCTCGAGATCCGGGAGGGCACCAAGGCGCGCGTCACCGAGCTCGTCCACGCCGCACAGCAGGCCGGCCTCGTCCGCGACGACGTCCAGCCGATCGAGGTGATCATGGCGGTGGCCCGGCTGACCCGCCCCCACGTGCGGTTCGTCGACGACGTCGTGCCCGCCCTCGTGCCCCGGATGATCGCGATCTACCTCGCCGGCCTGCGTCCGGACGGGCGGCCGCTCCCGCAGTGACCGCCCGGCGGCCCCTCGCCCGCCGTAGTGACCGTCACCACATTCCGGTAGATTGGACGCCTGTTCACATCACTCCCGGAGGACCGAATGTGGGAGACCCTGACGGCGTCCTGGGCGTCGCTGCTCGAGCCCCTGCACGACCCCGTCGCGTTGGCCATCCCGGCGTTCCTGCTCTTCCTCGCCCTCGAATGGGCCGCCGCCCGCACGCTCGAGCACGTCGAACCCGGCGACGACGGGCACACCCGTCCGCCGCGCGGCGGCTACGAGGCCATCGACGCGCGCACGAGCATCTCCATGGGATTGGTCTCCATCGGCACCAGCGCCGCCTGGAAGGTGCTGGCCCTCGTCGGCTACTCGGCGATCTGGGTGTACCTCGCACCGTGGCACCTGCCGGCGGACGCCTGGTACACGTGGGCGATCCTGATCCTCGGCATCGACCTGCTCTACTACTGGTACCACCGGACAGCGCACCGGGTGCGGCTCGTGTGGGCCACCCACCAGGCACACCACTCGAGCGAGTACTTCAACTTCGCCACGGCCCTGCGCCAGAAATGGAACAACAGCGGCGAGATCCTCATGTGGCTGCCGCTGCCCTTCCTCGGCATCCCGCCGTGGATGGTGTTCGTCGGATTCTCCGTCTCGCTCGTGTACCAGTTCTTCGTGCACACCGAGCGGGTGGGCACGCTGCCCCGGCCCGTCGAGTTCGTGTTCAACACCCCCTCACACCATCGTGTGCACCACGGGTGCGACCCCGAATACCTCGACCGCAACTACGGCGGCATCCTGATCCTGTGGGACCGCCTGTTCGGTACCTTCCGCCGCGAGACCCACCGCCCCACGTACGGACTCACCAAGCCCGTCGGCACCTACAACATCTGGCGGCTGCAGACGCACGAGTACCAGGCCATCGCCCGCGACTGGCGGGCCGCCACGAGGTGGCGCGACAAGCTCGGCTATACGTTCGGCCCGCCCGGCTGGGCGCCGCAGCGACCGACCACCGTCGCGAGTGCGCAGTTGTCGTCACGACACGCCGGGTGAAGCGACCGGAACTGCGCATTCGACGAACGAAAACGGCCCCGATCCGGTCAACCGGATCGGGGCCGTTCTTGGCGGTGGCGGAGGGATTTGAACCCTCGGACGGGGGTTACCCGTCACACGCTTTCGAGGCGTGCTCCTTAGGCCGCTCGGACACGCCACCGCCCACGACTTTACCGGATTCGGTCCCGGAGTTGAAATCCGCAGGTCACCGGCGTTCGGCGAGACGCTGGGCCCGGAAGAAGCCTTCGAGCACCGCCGCGCATTCGTCCTCGAGCACGCCGCCGCGCACCTGGGGGCGGTGGGTGAGCCGACGATCACGCACCACGTCCCACAGCGACCCGACCGCACCCGTCTTCGGCTCCCATGCCCCGAATACCACGCGGTGCACCCTGGCCAGCACCAGCGCGCCCGCACACATCGTGCACGGCTCCAGCGTCACGGCCAGCGTCGTGCCCTCGAGCCGCCAGCCGTCGCCGTGCACCTTCGCCGCCGCGCGCAGCGCCAGCACCTCCGCATGAGCCGTCGGATCGCCCGTGGCCTCCCGCGAATTCGCCGCACGGGCCAGCTCGGTCCCGTCCGCATCGAACAGCACCGCACCCACCGGCACGTCGCCGGCCGGCGCCGCGGCGGCCGCCTCCAGCGCGGCCCGGATCATCGCCTCGTCGTCGCGCAGGCCCATCTAGGGGCGCAGCTTGTCCAGCGTCGTGGCGAGGACGTCGTCGAATCCCAGCCGCTGGGCGATCTCCTCGATCTGCTCGTCCGGATACAGATCGGACTCGGCGGCGATCACCGCCAGCACCGGCTCCGGCAATCCCAAGTCCGCGAGAATCCCCAGATCGCCCTCCTCCCACGGCTCGATGTCGTCGAGCTCGTCGGGGTCGATATCCGGGATTTCGATGTTCAACGCGTCGAGCACGTCGGCGGCGATGTCGTAGTCGATGGCCATGGTCGCGTCGGACAGCAGCAGACGCGTGCCCGACGGGGCGGGCCGGACGATGACGAAGAACTCGTCGTCCACGTTGAGCAACCCGAAGATCGCGCCGGTGCTGCGCAGCTCGCGCAGCTCCCGGTCGGCCACCTCGAGGCTCGTCAACACCGCCGCCGACAGTGCCTTGCACTTCCAGCGACCGTCCTCCCGCGTCACGGCGACCCCGAACCCGTCGAGGTCCTCAGTCGAACTCACGGAAGGGCTCTTGTTCCCCGCACGCTGCGCAGCCATGGGCGCAACGGTAGTCGGCGCAGTCCCGTGAATGAAGTCCAGCGGGCGATGTGCCAACCTGTTCGGGTGCCCACCTCCGCGTCCACCCCGCCCGTGTGTGTGCTCGGCCTCGGCCTGATCGGCGGATCGTTGCTGCGTGCGGCCGTCGCCGCGGGTCGCGAGGCCTGGGGATACAACAGGTCGGCGGAGCCCGTCGAGGCCGCGCGGGCCGACGGATTCGACGCCTCCACCGACCTGCCGGCCACGCTGCGGCGCGCCGCGGAATCCGACGCCCTCGTCGTCGTCGCCGTGCCCGTGCCCGCGGTGGACGCGGTGCTCGCCGCCGTCGCCGAGCACGCCCCGCACGCCGCGCTGACCGACGTGGTCAGCGTCAAGTCGCAGGTCGCCGCCGCTGTCGCCGCCCACGGGCTGTCCGCCCGCTTCGTCGGCGGCCATCCCATGGCCGGCACCGCCGAGTCCGGCTGGTCGGCGGGATTCGCGGAACTGTTCCGCGACGCGGTGTGGGTGGTCACCGTGGACGACGGCACCGACCCCGTGGTGTGGACGCAGGTCGCCGATCTCGCCCTCGACTGCGGTTCCGTCGTCGTGCCCGCCGAATCGGGTGAGCACGACGCTGCGGTCGCCCGCGTCTCGCACCTGCCGCACCTGCTCGCCGAGGCACTGGCGCTGTCCGGGGCCGCCGGAGGCGACCTGGCGCTGGGCCTGGCCGCCGGCTCGTTCCGCGACGGCACCCGCGTCGCCGGGACGGCACCCGCGCTGGTCGACGCGATGTGCGAGGGCAACGCCACGGCGCTGCTCACGACCCTCGACGAGACCCTCGAGGTGCTGCGCCTCGCCCGCGAGCGACTCGCCGACGGCAGCACCGCCGAGCTGACCGCCGCCGGTCACGCCGCCCGGCGACGATTCGAGCAGCGCGCACGGCGGCCCGTCACCGGCATCGTCCCCGGCGATGCCGACTGGATCGCCCGGCTGCGCGAGGCCGGCCGCCGCGGCGAGGTGTGGACGCGGTGACACTGCGCGACACCACGGCGGCACTCGCGAAAGGCGAACTGACCGCCACCGGCCACGTCCGGCAGGTGCTGGCCGACCTCGACGCCCTCGACGGCACACCGTGGTCGAACCTCGTGGCCGCTCGCAACGACGCCGCCGCCCTCGAGTCCGCCGCTCGCGCCGACGCCGAACTCGCGGCCGGCAACTGGATCGGCCCGCTGCACGGTGTCGCCGTCGCCGTCAAGGACAACATCGACGTCGCCGGGATGCCGACGCGGTGCGGCAGCAACGTCCTCGCCGACGCACCGCCGGCCGCACGGGACGCCAGGATCGTCGAGCGGCTCCGCGAGGCCGGCGCCGTCGTGGTGGCCAAGACGCACCTGCACGAGTTCGCGTACGGGCCGAGTGGCCTGGTCAACGCGTCCGGACCGGCCCGGCACCCGCACGATCCCACCCGGATCACCGGCGGCTCGTCCTCGGGGTCGGCGGCGCTCGTCGCCAAGGGCATCGTGCCGCTGGCGCTGGGCACCGACACCGGATGCAGTGTGCGGACCCCGGCGGCACTGTGCGGCGTCGTCGGCCTCAAGCCCACCCGCGGCGCGTTGCCGGTCGACGGGGTGTTCCCCCTGTCCACCACCTTCGACCACGTGGGCCTGCTCGCCCGCGACGTCCTCGACGCCGGACTGGCGTGGGGTGCGCTGCCCGGAATCGCACACCTGCGCACGCCCGTCTCGGGTCTGCGGGTCGGGCGGCTGCGCGGCGGCCTCTGGGACGTGCCCGACGCCACATTCGAGTCCGCGCTCGACGACGCCTGCCGCACGCTCGCCCACCTCGGTGCGGAGGTACGGGACGTGACGCTGCCGGAGACCGACGACCTGCTCGCCGTGTATCCCGTCGTCACCGGCTCGGAGGCGTACGAAACCCATCAGCGCTGGTTCGAGAACGACCCGGACCTCTACCAGCCGGCCACCGCGGCGCTGCTCGCGGCTCAGCGGGACCGTCCGGCGACGGACTACGTGCGGGCCGTGCGAACGGCCGCCCGGCTGCGCCGCGACGTCCTGCGCCGGCTACGCCGCGACGACGGGCTCGACGCCCTGATCACCGTCACCACCCCGCTGCGATCGGCCGCACTCGACAGCGACCCCGCCGCGCTCCGGGGGCCGCTATTGCAGATGTGCATCCCGTTCAGCGTGCTCGGCGTACCTGCGGTGTCGGTTCCCGCGCCGGGCGGCGGAGACTTTCCCATCGGCGTACAGGTGATCGGATTGACCACCGGGACCGGCGGGCACGGCAGTCACCCCGGAGAGTCCACGGCCCTCGCACTGGCGATGGCAATGGAGGGCAGCGCCCTCTCCTGAAACTGCGAGGGCAGCGCCCTCTCCTGAAACAGCCCGGCCTAGATCCGCCCCGCCAGACCGGGGTAGTCCACGACGAAACCGTCGCCGTCCACCGTCACCGAGGAGCTGGAGACCGGGGACAGGACGTGGATGCCGTCGGCCGCGCTGCTGTAGACGAGGGTGGCCTCCTCGATGCCGAGGTCGAGCAGGTTCACGTAGACGACCGGAACCTCGAGTTCGTCCGCGCCGGACTGCAGCCCGTAGCGGCGGATCGGCAGCGCATTGAAGAACGGGCTGAGGATGACATCGACGTCGAGTGCCCCGCCGAACGCCGAACGCTGGTGCTGGGTGCCGTTGTCGACCATCCAGATGCCCTCCTCGGACCGGCTGATCGACATGTGCCTCTCGCCGGCGGCCACGGTCGTGCGCACCGACAACCGGCGCGTCACACCGTTCTCGTCGGTCACGAGGTCGTACGACGCGCTGAACGCGGGGTGCTCCGCGCACTGCGCGCCGACGATGCGACCCGCCGCCTTGATGCGACTGCCGCTCAGTTGGACACGCACCGACTCCATCCGAGGAACGTCGTACGCCCGCCACGTCAGAATCGCGGGCCAGTTCGATGCTGGGCTCGCCGCAGACCGCGCGGCATCGGGGACTGGGATGCTCACGTGTCTACGTTAAGCGACGAGCCACCCCCAGGGAGCAGGGGTGCCGTGAATCGTGCCCTTCGTGTAGCCGACGACTATGGCGAACGTGGCGATCGTCACACCACGGGCGCGTGTCCGCGGCACCAAGACGCGGTTGCCGGGCGGTGACCACCGGCGTTGTGCAGCGCGTTTGAGCACGCAACCCGCTACCCGCAAGAGACTGGCCTACAGTCGCCTCATGCGTACCGTGTGGACAGTTCCTCAGAACATCGCCCAGATCCTCCTGGAGTCCCCCGAGATCCAGATGTTCCTGACCAGCAACGAGCTGCCCGATACCGCCGCGGACCCTCGTCAGCGCCTCGCCGAGTTCACTCGTGCGCTCGCCGCCCTGGCCCGCCACACCGGACGCGCCTTCGGCTCCGTCGATGCCGCCAACCGCGAACTGTTCGGCGGCTCCGCCGGCACCGTACCGGTCGCCTTGCGCCTCGCCGTCCTGCGCGAGATCGTCACCGACGTCGACGACCGCACCCCCACCCCGGACCCGCTGCCGGCGATGGTCGTCGAACAGCTCGGTGCCTATGTGTACGCCCTCGTCGATCCGCGCGACCACACCGTCCTGCACGTCGGACAGGGCCGCGGAAACCGCCTGTTCGCCTTGACCTGGACGGCACTCGGCGAAAACCACAAGCTCACCGCCGGCGGCGAGGCCCCGCCCGCCCACACCCCCGAAGCCGACGCGGCTGTGCACCGGATCCGTGCCGTCTACGACTCCGGCTACTCCGTGGGCCACTACGTCGTGGCCGACCGGGTGGCCCCGGCGGTCGACGCCGACCACGCCGCCGGCTTCACCGCGCAGGCCCTGGTCTCGGTGCTGGGGCTGCTCGAACCGCACGACGGCGAACTCGTGCTGACCAACCTCGTCGGCGCGACCGAGGAATCCGACCGGGTGGCCCACCCCATCGAGGAGCTGATACGTCAGTACTCCGCGGAGGCCGCACCCGAGCTGCCCACCCCGTGCGTCGTGCTGCGGATCACGGATGCGAAATCGGCTTCCCCCGAACAGGTCCGAGGACTCGCCGACCGTCCGTGGCCGGCCGGAGCCGCGGCACGCAGGGTCGACGGACTGCCCATCCTGGTGGTGGCGGACAACATCGTGCGCGGCGCCTACCGGGCCACCGGCTGGGAAGCGGCATCCCGCACCGAGGACAACGGCGGCACCATCCTCTACCGCTTCCTCGGCGACGCCGATCCCGAACTCGAGAAGCTCTTCGTCGACACCCGTCTGACGCCGGATCGGCTGGGACTCAAGCGCTGGCCGTCCCACGGCTGGGCGCCGCGGCTCACGCGGGCCCTGCCCCACCGGCCGAGGCCCTGACACTGCGGAACGGTTGACACTGCGGGGCGGTCCGGGCCGTGCCACCACGGCCCGGGCTTCCCTACTGTCGGTTGAGCCGGCTCACCTGCCACTCGGGGTGAGAATGGGCTCGTGCAGGTCGTAGTAGTGCACGTCGCCGAGCAGGCGCATCTCCTCCTCCAGAAGCGGCCGCAGATCGTCGGGAATCTCCATCCGTTCGTGGGCCCGTGCCTCCTCCTCGGACGAGAAGTACACCGTCTCGACGTACCCGTCGTCACCGTAGGTGGCGAGCGTGCCGCCGATGATCTCGGGCCGCAGCTCATGCACCCGGTCCTGACCCTCGGCGAGCAGACTCTTCATCCGCCCGAGATCGGGGCAGTGCCCCTCCATGACCTGTACGAATCCTGCAGTGTCCGAGCCACCTTCCATCCACACCTCGACGTCACGGCAGTCGTGGACGGTGATCTCCCCGTCGAAGCACTGCTCGGCCTCGGCCCACCACGCGCCCTGCTCCGGACGTTCGCTGTTGCGGCGGGCCGCCTCCTCCGACTCGAACCGCGCCACCGACACGAAGGTGCCGTCGTCGCTGAATCCCGACGTGCTACCCAGATAGCCCACTGCGCCCGGGCGCAGCTCGTCCGTCCACCGCTGCAGGCAGGCCTTCAGTCCCTGCTCGTCGCGAACCGTCCCCTGCCAGACCTGAATGAACATCACTATCGCCTCCACGTGCGGGACAAGCCCGCACCCAACGGCTTCCGTGGCCGACCCGTTGCCGTCCACCGTCGGCGTCACCCGACGGCCGGCAATCGCGACCACCGTAGATTCAATGATTCGCCTGTGCCGGAGCACGGACAAGAGGGAGCGGGACCGGAACATGCGGAAATGCCGGAAGCCCCCCAACGATGTTGGGGGGCTTCCGCCTGAGTTAGGACATTTGGCTTAGTGTCCCGATTCGAAGCCGAGACGGGTGAGAATCTCCAGTTCAGCAGCAGGGATCTGCGGCGGAAAGTCCTGGACGGCGCCGTTGATGGCGATGGTCGAGGTTCGTAGCGGCCGCAGTTGCTTGACCAGCCTCGCGATCGCCACACCGGTGTGGTCCTGGGCGCAGCGGGCGACGGCCAGAGCGGCGAACACGATGGTCAGGTGCGCCTCGATGGCGTCGCGGGTGCGGTGGAACATCGGCCGTGCCCGCAGATCGGTCTTCGACATGCGAAACGACTGCTCGACATGCCACAGGTCGTGGTACTTGCCGATCACCTCGCCCGGTTCCATGAGCGTGACCGGGATATTGGTGACGTATCCCTTCAAGCCGACCAGCGATCGAGCTCGTGCCAGCGCGGCATCATCGAGTCGCTGACCTGCGGTGGTGGTCTTGACGAAGCGCGTCGCCTTCGACTTCTGGGTGCCCTCGACCACCGCCCGCGCCCTCGCCTCCTGGGCATTGAGAGTCTGGTTGTCGCGCACGGCACGTTTGCGGGTGTACTGCCAGATCGCCCGCCACGAGGTGGGATGCCGAACCGGATCCCAGACCGGTTCGGCCCGCCTTTTCACGGTGTTGACCACGCTGCGGGCGTGCCGGGGGGTGACGGTGTCGATGATCTGCCCATCGGTGAACACATCACCGTGCCAATGGAAATGGGACGTCAGATCAGCGGGCGCCTTCGTCACCCGGGAGCCGACGATGAACTTCAGGCCGGCCTCGTCGAGAGCGGTGAGATTCGCCGCCGACAGCATGCCGGCATCGGCGGCGATGACCATCTCCACGCCCTCGAGGTCGTGCCGGGCTTGGAACTGACGCACCATGGGGACCAGGGTGTGCGTTTCGGCCTTGTTGCCCTCGAAACAGGCGATCTCCAGTGGGAACCCGGTGCGGTCGACGAGCAACCCGACCACGATTTGTGGATCGACCCGGCGCTCTTTGGAGTAGCCGACCTTGCGCAGGTCGTCTTCCTTCTCGGCCTCGAAGTACAAGGTGGTCACATCGAACAGCAGCAATCCCAACCCGCCGGTGCTGGCCGCGTACTCGAAGCAACGGCGGGCGATCCGGTCGCGGTAGTCGCCGGTGATGATCTGCGCGAGGTGGCGTTGAATCGTTTTGTACGACACCGGATCAGCGCCGAGATCGTCGAGGACGCGCAGGGCATCGATCTTCGAGGTCGGTTCGACGATCCGGGCGATGACCAGGTCTTTGAACACCGCGTCGTCGATGATGTCGAAGCCGAGCCCGTCGTAGACGAAGGTGAGCACGTCGTAGAGCAACCGGGCGCTGGTGCGCACGGTTCGTCCCGCCCCGGCGAGCTCGCCACCCTTGCTCGTCGTCGGGCCGGGCAGTTGGCCGGTCCGCCAGTCGGCAACATCGGCGATCTGCTCGACGGGCGTCGGCACATCCAGCTCCAGCACGCCTTGATCGCCGTGCAGCAGGTGTCGGGCTCGTTCGAGCAGAATGCCCAGCTCGACGTCGGTATGCGCGGACCCGACGTGAGCGAGGATCTCGTGCCGGCCGCGGTGTTTGCGCACGACCTGCACCGCTACCGCCCCGGATGCGGTGCGCACTTTCCGCACGAATGCCACGGCCCGAACCTACCTGCTTAGTGTCCCGATCCGCTTCGTCGACGTCGTGAATGCGCAGGTGGAAGCCTCGGCAGGTGTTCTACCCGCCAGTAATGTCCTAACTCAGGCCGGAGCACGGACAAGAGGGAGCGGGACCGGAACATGCGGAAATGCCGGAAGCCCCCCAACGATGTTGGGGGGCTTCCGGTAACGGGTGTTCGGCGGTGTCCTACTCTCCCACACCCTGTCGGGTGCAGTACCATCGGCGCTGGAGGGCTTAGCTTCCGGGTTCGGAATGGGACCGGGCGTTTCCCCTCCGCTATGGCCGCCGTAACTCTGCGAAACGACCCATACCCACTCGCTTCGCTCGTGAACGATCGAGTGAACGCTGTTCCCCCTTGTTCCGGGGGCTTCGCCTTCACTCGATTCACGAAAAGCGTGTGAATCGGGTGTGTTGTTTCAGATACCGCACAGTGGACGCGTAGCTTCTTTGTGGTAAGTCCTCGGCCTATTAGTACCGGTCACCTGCATGCGTTACCGCACTTCCAGTTCCGGCCTATCAACCCGGTGGTCTGCCGGGGGCCTTACCCCCTCGAGGGGGTGAGAAACCTCATCTTGGAACAGGCTTCCCGCTTAGATGCTTTCAGCGGTTATCCCTTCCGAACGTAGCCAACCAGCCGTGCCCCTGGCGGGACAACTGGCACACCAGAGGTTCGTCCGTCCCGGTCCTCTCGTACTAGGGACAGCCTTCCTCAAGTTTCTAACGCGCGCGGCGGATAGAGACCGAACTGTCTCACGACGTTCTAAACCCAGCTCGCGTGCCGCTTTAATGGGCGAACAGCCCAACCCTTGGGACCTACTCCAGCCCCAGGATGCGACGAGCCGACATCGAGGTGCCAAACCATCCCGTCGATATGGACTCTTGGGGAAGATCAGCCTGTTATCCCCGGGGTACCTTTTATCCGTTGAGCGACACCGCTTCCACATGCCGGTGCCGGATCACTAGTCCCGACTTTCGTCCCTGCTCGACCTGTCGGTCTCACAGTCAAGCTCCCTTGTGCACTTGCACTCGACACCTGATTGCCAACCAGGCTGAGGGAACCTTTGGGCGCCTCCGTTACATTTTGGGAGGCAACCGCCCCAGTTAAACTACCCACCAGGCACTGTCCCTGAACCCGATCAGGGTCCGAGGTTAGAGGTCCAATACGATCAGAGTGGTATTTCAACAACGACTCCACCCACACTGGCGTGCGGGCTTCCCAGTCTCCCACCTATCCTACACAAACCGAACCGAACACCAATACCAAGCTGTAGTGAAGGTCCCGGGGTCTTTTCGTCCTGCCGCGCGTAACGAGCATCTTTACTCGTAGTGCAATTTCGCCGAGTCTGTGGTTGAGACAGCAGAGAAGTCGTTACGCCATTCGTGCAGGTCGGAACTTACCCGACAAGGAATTTCGCTACCTTAGGATGGTTATAGTTACCACCGCCGTTTACTGGGGCTTAAATTCTCAGCTTCGCGGAGTGAACTCCGCTGACCGGTCCTCTTAACCTTCCAGCACCGGGCAGGCGTCAGTCCGTATACCTCGTCTTACGACTTCGCACGGACCTGTGTTTTTAGTAAACAGTCGCTTCTCTCTGGTCTCTGCGACCACCCCCGGCTCACGGAGCAAGTCCGGTCACCGGGACTGGTCCCCCTTCTCCCGAAGTTACGGGGGCATTTTGCCGAGTTCCTTAACCACAGTTCTCTCGATCGCCTCGGTATTCTCTACCTGACCACCTGTGTCGGTTTGGGGTACGGGCCGTGTGAAAGCTCGCTAGAGGCTTTTCTCGGCAGCATAGGATCATGGAATTCGCCTCATTCGGCTACGCATCACCTCTCAGGCTGTGTGCGACACGGATTTGCCTGTGTCACGCCCTACGGGCTTACACCGGTACAACCACTGACCGGCCCCACTACCTTCCTGCGTCACCCCATCGCTTGGCTACTACCACCGAAGGTCCCGTGCAGCAGGCTCTCGGCTCCCGAAGGAACTCGATCACCCTTTGGACGGTTAGTACCGATGATTCACCAGGGGCGCGTTCACACGGGTACGGGAATATCAACCCGTTGTCCATCGACTACGCCTGTCGGCCTCGCCTTAGGTCCCGACTCACCCTGGGCGGATTAACCTGGCCCAGGAACCCTTGGTCATTCGGCGGACGAGTTTCTCACTCGTCTTTCGCTACTCATGCCTGCATTCTCACTCGCGCAGCCTCCACACCTGGATCACTCCGGCGCTTCCCCGGCTGCACGACGCTCCCCTACCCACCCGCACCACTGCCGGACGATCCGTGGACCCTCCGGGGTGTTGTGCGAGTGCCGCGGCTTCGGCGGTGTACTTGAGCCCCGCTACATTGTCGGCGCAGAACCACTTGACCAGTGAGCTATTACGCACTCTTTCAAGGGTGGCTGCTTCTAAGCCAACCTCCTGGTTGTCTCAGCGATCCCACATCCTTTTCCACTTAGTACACGCTTAGGGGCCTTAGCCGGCGATCTGGGCTGTTTCCCTCTCGACTACGAAGCTTATCCCCCGCAGTCTCACTGCCGCGCTCTCACTCACCGGCATTCGGAGTTTGGCTGATTTCGGTAAGCTTGTGGGCCCCCTAGACCATCCAGTAGCTCTACCTCCGGTGAGAAACACGCGACGCTGCACCTAAATGCATTTCGGGGAGAACCAGCTATCACGGAGTTTGATTGGCCTTTCACCCCTACCCACAGCTCATCCCCTCAGTTTTCAACCTAAGTGGGTTCGGGCCTCCACGACGTCTTACCGTCGCTTCACCCTGGCCATGGGTAGATCACTCCGCTTCGGGTCTAGAACATGCCACTACAGACGCCCTGTTCGGACTCGCTTTCGCTACGACTACCCCACACGGGTTAACCTCGCGACATGCCACTAACTCGCAGGCTCATTCTTCAAAAGGCACGCCGTCACCCCCAGCAGACCAAACTGCTCGAAGGCTCCGACGGATTGTAAGCGCACGGTTTCAGGTACTATTTCACTCCCCTCCCGGGGTACTTTTCACCTTTCCCTCACGGTACTAGTCCGCTATCGGTCACCAGGGAGTATTCAGGCTTATCGGGTGGTCCCGACGGATTCACAGCAGATTTCACGGGCCCGCTGCTACTCGGGTATTCGAATCGACAGTCACCGCGTTTTCGTCTACGGGATTCTCACCCTCTACGACAGGCCGTTCCAGACCATTTCGACTAACACAGGCGATTTCTCACTGTCGGCCGGCGCGGCAGCACCGACACATCGAACCCCACAACCCCGAACACACAACCCCTGCCGGGTATCACATGTATCCGGTTTAGCCTCTTCCGTTTTCGCTCGCCACTACTCACGGAATCACATGTTGTTTTCTCTTCCTGTGGGTACTGAGATGTTTCACTTCCCCACGTTCCCTCCACACGCCCTATATATTCAGGCGCGGGTAACACGACATCACTCGTGCTGGGTTTCCCCATTCGGAAATCCTCGGATCACAGCTCGGTTGACAGCTCCCCGAGGCATATCGCAGCCTCCCACGTCCTTCATCGGCTCCTGGTGCCAAGGCATCCACCGTACGCTCATAAACACTTACAACAAAGATGCTCGCGTCCACTGTGCAGTTCTCAAACAACACACAACAACCCCTACCGCAAGAAAACCATGTCCTCTTGTTTCGCGGATCATCGTCGCTGACAAAACACTCGCGTGTTCTCTCAGGACCCAACAGTGCACCGATATAACCACCGCAGAAGGACACTCGGGTCCTTCCCGCGCGGTGATGACTGTCAGCGTTCCACCCATGAGCACCACCGGATTACGTGTGAATCCGAAATGGCTCTGCCTCGCTCCCCCGGCACCTGTGTGCTGGTCCGAGCAAGGAGTTGCTCCTTAGAAAGGAGGTGATCCAGCCGCACCTTCCGGTACGGCTACCTTGTTACGACTTCGTCCCAATCGCCGATCCCACCTTCGACGGCTCCCTCCCACGAGGGGTTAGGCCACCGGCTTCGGGTGTTACCGACTTTCATGACGTGACGGGCGGTGTGTACAAGGCCCGGGAACGTATTCACCGCAGCGTTGCTGATCTGCGATTACTAGCGACTCCGACTTCACGGGGTCGAGTTGCAGACCCCGATCCGAACTGAGACCGGCTTTAAGGGATTCGCTCCACCTCGCGGTATCGCAGCCCTCTGTACCGGCCATTGTAGCATGTGTGAAGCCCTGGACATAAGGGGCATGATGACTTGACGTCGTCCCCACCTTCCTCCGAGTTGACCCCGGCAGTCTCCTGCGAGTCCCCAACCGAATTGCTGGCAACACAGGACAAGGGTTGCGCTCGTTGCGGGACTTAACCCAACATCTCACGACACGAGCTGACGACAGCCATGCACCACCTGTACACCGACCACAAGGGAAACCCCATCTCTGGGGCGGTCCGGTGTATGTCAAACCCAGGTAAGGTTCTTCGCGTTGCATCGAATTAATCCACATGCTCCGCCGCTTGTGCGGGCCCCCGTCAATTCCTTTGAGTTTTAGCCTTGCGGCCGTACTCCCCAGGCGGGGCGCTTAATGCGTTAGCTACGGCACGGATCCCGTGGAAGGAAACCCACACCTAGCGCCCACCGTTTACGGCGTGGACTACCAGGGTATCTAATCCTGTTCGCTACCCACGCTTTCGCTCCTCAGCGTCAGTTACTGCCCAGAGACCCGCCTTCGCCACCGGTGTTCCTCCTGATATCTGCGCATTTCACCGCTACACCAGGAATTCCAGTCTCCCCTGCAGTACTCAAGTCTGCCCGTATCGCCTGCAAGCCCGCAGTTGAGCTGCGGGTTTTCACAGACGACGCGACAAACCGCCTACGAGCTCTTTACGCCCAGTAATTCCGGACAACGCTCGCACCCTACGTATTACCGCGGCTGCTGGCACGTAGTTGGCCGGTGCTTCTTCTGTACCTACCGTCACTCGCGCTTCGTCGGTACTGAAAGAGGTTTACAACCCGAAGGCCGTCATCCCTCACGCGGCGTCGCTGCATCAGGCTTGCGCCCATTGTGCAATATTCCCCACTGCTGCCTCCCGTAGGAGTCTGGGCCGTGTCTCAGTCCCAGTGTGGCCGGTCGCCCTCTCAGGCCGGCTACCCGTCGTCGCCTTGGTGGGCCGTTACCCCACCAACAAGCTGATAGGCCGCGGGCCCATCCTGCACCGGAAAACCTTTCCACCCCGGAACATGCATCCCGAGGTCCTATCCGGTATTAGACCCAGTTTCCCAGGCTTATCCCGAAGTGCAGGGCAGATCACCCACGTGTTACTCACCCGTTCGCCACTAATCCACCCAGCAAGCTGGGCTTCATCGTTCGACTTGCATGTGTTAAGCACGCCGCCAGCGTTCGTCCTGAGCCAGGATCAAACTCTCCGTTGAAGACTCACAATCAAACCCCGAAGGGCCGATCAGTCATAGACATCGAGCCAAATCACCAGCAAAAAACTCAAACCAGCAAAAAACACTGACCACCACAGACGGAAGAATGCGGCAGCCAGCAACGATCATCTCACGACACCTCATCGGCTTGACACCATGGTCGGCGTCTGATCTGATCGCACCAAACAAAATATTTGGCACTGACATTCATCGGCACACTGTTGAGTTCTCAAAGAACACGCGCACACCATCGCTACGCACTTTTCAGTGCTTCACTCCGGGGCAACCGTTCCAGCCTAACATCGGGGGCTTTCGGAATCAAAATCCGCGGCCGATCCGATCTCAGGAGCGATTGGAAACCCTACCAGAAGGTTTTCAATCGGGTTAATCAGGCGCCTTCGTCCAACCTCGTTTTCCCGGGCCCCTGCGGGCCGGGTCGGTGTCCGTGTCGCTCTGACCTGGAATAAGTTACGTGATCATTCGACCCCGCGCCAAATCGCCAGGTCAGGACGGGTGTTTGCCCGCGAGGACGGCTGTTTCCGCGACACGGAACCATCCCCTGTGCCACTGCGTCTCACCTTCCGAGGCGTCCGCCTCGTGGCAGTCCCCGCGCGGACCGTAGCCGGCGTGCGCACTGCGTGGCACCGTCGTTGTCGTTCCGCGGCGCGCGTCCCCGATCACGTCAGGCATAGGAGACCCATGAGTGGCTTTCCCGCAGAGATCGTCCCGCCGGGCCGGGCGGACGGACCCGGCTCGGGGTCCCCCGCGGCAGCGACGTGCGCGGCGGCCTGCCAGGACTACCTCGCCGCGCTCGACGAGCTCCTCCTCGGGATCGGCGACCGCGAGGCCGGCGACTGTGCGGGTGACGTCGCACCGAGCGTGGCCCGCCGGATCGAGGCCGTGGTCCGGATGAAGGCCGTCTTCGAGTCGATCGCGTCCCCCGAGGCACACGTCTCGCTCTTTCGGCGGACGTGATCATTGCATCTCGCGTCGCGGCACGGGCCGCCCGAATTCTCGAGTAACGTGCTCCGTGAGCAAAGCGAGAAAGGGTGCCGTGACGTCGACCGGGAACATGGTGGGTTTGTTCGCCGGTATCGGCGGACTCGAGCTCGGCCTGGCCGAGCACGGCTGGCGCACCGAACTGCTCTGCGAGATCGACGCCGGAGCCCAGGCCGTGCTCCGCGCCCGCTTCGCCGATGTACCTCTGCACACCGACGTCACCCGCCTCCGTTCCCTGCCCCAGGCAACCGAGGTCGTCACCGCGGGCTTTCCGTGCCAGGACCTGTCGCAGGCCGGCAGGACCGCCGGCATCACCGGCTCCCGGTCGGGCCTCGTCGACGAGGTGTTCCGGTTGGTGCGGCGCAAGCAGGGCCCGCGATGGCTGCTCATCGAGAACGTCCCCTTCATGCTGCAACTCGGACGCGGCGCCGCGATGCGTCACATCACCGATGCGCTCGAGGATCTCGGGTACGCGTGGGCGTACCGGGTCGTCGATGCCCGCGCGTTCGGACTCCCGCAGCGCCGGCAGCGGGTGCTCATGCTCGCCTCGCGCACCGACGACCCCCGGACGGTGTTGTTCGGCGAGGACGCCGGCGCCCCCGCGGAAGGCGATCCCGGCACCCACCCGTGCGGGTTCTACTGGACCGAAGGCGTGCGCGGTCTCGGCTGGGCGGTCAACGCCGTGCCCACGCTCAAGGGCGGCTCCACGGTGGGCATCGCGAGTCCGCCGGCAGTGCGGCTGCCGTCGGGCGAGATCGTCACTCCCGGTCTGATCGACGCCGAACGGCTGCAGGGCTTCGACCCCGACTGGACCGCACCCGCCATCCAGGCGCCCGGTGTGCGGACCGGGCATCGGTGGCGACTCGTCGGCAATGCAGTGAGCGTGCGCATGGCCGCGTGGGTCGGTGGACGGCTCGGGCGGCCGATCGACTACTCCCCCGACCACCAGACCCCGCTGCGGCCCGGCGACCCCTGGCCGAGTGCCGCCTGGGGCGCGCGGCGGCGGGCTTTCCGGGTGCACGAGTCGCACTGGCCGGTGCAGGAACCGTACGAGGATCTCGCCGGATTCCTGGAGGACGCGCGCCTGCTGTCGGCGCGGGCCACCGCCGGTTTCCTGCGGCGGGCCCGGTCCGGGAACCTGAGATTCGTGCCCGGCTTCCTCGACGACGTCGAATCCCACCTGGACCGCATGGGCGGCTTCCCCGAGGCCGCGGCCTGAGGACGGAGCCGACCCCCGTGCCCTCCACCGATCCGCAGACCAGCGCCCGGATGAGCCGGCAGCGGCGCAGGGACACCGTCCCCGAGGTGGCCCTGCGCCGGGAGTTGCATCGTCGCGGGGTGCGCTACTTCGTCGATCGTGCTCCCCTGCCGGGGATCCGTCGTCGCGCCGACCTGGTGTTCCCGCGCCGCCGCGTTGCGGTGTATGTCGACGGGTGCTTCTGGCATCGTTGCCCGCAGCACGCCACCGATCCGAAGAACAACGCCGAGTGGTGGGCCGCCAAGCTCGCCGGGAACGTGGCCCGGGACCGGGACACCGACGCGGCGCTCGCCGCGGCCGGATGGACGGCGGTGCGGATCTGGGAGCACGAGGACCCCGCGGAGGCCGCGGATCGGGTGCAGGCCGCATTGTTCGCGGCGGGACCGGGTACTGCCGATTCCTGACCGGCGAAGGAGGAAGCGGTGCAACCGGCGATCGCGCTCGTTCTCGGAGCGGTCATCGGGGTCCTGCTCGGCCTCCTCGGGGGCGGCGGATCCATCCTGGCGGTCCCCGCCCTGGTGTACGGCCTCGGACTCGACTTCCGCCAGGCCATCCCGATCTCGCTGATCGTCGTCGGGGCCGCAGCCCTGTCCGGGGCGATCCCCAAGGCTCGGGCCGGGCAGGTCGACTGGCGGCTGGCCGCGGTGTTCGCCGCGGCCGGCATCCCCGCGACGTTCGCCGGCACGGCTGTGGGCACGCTGCTGCCGCAACCGGTGCTGCTGGTGGGCTTCGCCGTCGTGATGGTGGTCGCGGGGATCCGGATGCTGCGCGAGAGCGACGACGCCGGGACCGCGTGCAAGACCGGCGACTTCGGCATCGACTGGAAGCGATGCGCGCCGAGGGCGATCCCGGCCGGCCTGGGGGTGGGCTTCTTGACCGGCCTGTTCGGCGTCGGCGGCGGCTTCCTGATCATCCCCGCGCTGGTGATGCTCCTCGGATTGGAGATGGGCGTCGCCGTCGGGACCTCCCTCGTCGTCATCGTCGCCAACTCGGCGGCCGGGCTGATCGCGCATCTCGGGGACGCCGACATCGACTGGTCGATCACGGCGGCGTTCGCCGGGGCCGCGGTCGTCGCGTCGCTTGTCGCCGGTCACCTCGGCACGCGCATGGAAACCGGACGGCTGCGGCGGTGGTTCGCCTATCTCGTCTTCGTCGTGGCCGCGTACGTGCTGGTGGACACACTGTTCCTGCGCTGAGCCGAAACTCTTCCCGCACTCCACGCATTCTTCGTACGCCCCGGGGTATCCGGGGGCATAGTGGAAGTACCGTGGAAAGGCATCGACATGGACGTATCGATCATCGAAACCTCGAGCCTCGGCGATCGCAGCTATCTCGTCACCGAGGCGGACGTCGCCGTCGTCGTGGATCCACAGCGGGACATCGATCGAGTGCTCGCGCTCGCCAACGACCGCGGAGCGCGCATCACCCATGTCCTCGAGACCCACATCCACAACGACTACGTCACCGGTGGGCTGGAACTGTCCCGCGCCGTCGAGGCCGAGTACATCGTTCCAGCCGGCGACGACGTGGACTACGAGCGACGTGCCGTCCACGACGGCGACCTGATCGACGCCGGTCCCATCCGGCTGCGGGTGATGCACACCCCCGGGCACACCCACCACCACGTCAGCTATGTGCTGCTCGACGCGACCGGCGGCACGCACGGGATCTTCACCGGCGGGTCGATGCTGTACGGCTCGACCGGCCGCACCGATCTCGTCGGCCCGCAGTACACCGAGGAACTGACCCACGCACAGTTCCGCTCCGTGCGACGGATCGCCGACGAAGTGCCGGCCGACACTCCGGTGTATCCCACCCACGGCTTCGGCAGCTTCTGCTCGGCGACCCCCACCAGCGGCGACTCGTCCACCGTCGGGCAGCAACGCGACGTCAACCCGGCGCTGACCCGCGACGAGCAGGCCTACGTCGACGAGCTCATCGCCGGACTCAATACCTACCCCGCGTACTACGCCCACATGGGCGTGATCAACAGGGCGGGTCCGTCGCCGCTCGACCTGTCTGCGCCGGAGCCGGTCGACCCGGCCGAGCTGCGCCGGCGCATCGACGCCGGTGAGTGGGTCGTCGATCTGCGCGAGCGCACCGCCTTCGCCGCGGGACACCTGGGCGGCACACTCGGCTTCGAGCTGTCCACCTCCTTCGTCACCTACCTGGGGTGGCTCTACAAGTGGGGTGCGCCACTGACCCTCATCGGCGAGAGCGACGAGCAGATCGCCGACGCCAAGCGCGAACTGGTCCGCATCGGCGTCGACGAACTCGCCGGAGCGGCCGTCGGCGAGATCCACACCCTGGTCAACGGACACGAACTTCGGTCGTACCGCGTCTCGGACTTCGCGGAGCTGACCCGGGAGATCGACAGCGAGCAGGTCCGGGTCCTCGACGTGCGCCAGAAGGACGAGTACGAGGACGGCCACGTGCGCGGAGCGGTCAACATCCCGCTGCACGACCTCGCCGAGCGGCTCGACGAGGTACCCCGCGGGGAGGTGTGGGTGCACTGCGCCTCCGGCTACCGGGCATCCGTCGCCGCGTCCATGATCGACCGGATCGACCGCACCGTCGTCCTCGTCAACGACGACTTCGAGAAGGCGTACGACCAGGGTCTGATCGGCACGTCGTAGGTCCTGCCCCATCGTCGGGGCCGGGGGGCCGCCACGACGCGAGAGCCCCTCACCACAATGGGTGAGGGGCTCTTCGTTGTGCGCCCGAAGGGATTCGAACCCCTAACCTTCTGATCCGTAGTCAGATGCTCTATCCGTTGAGCTACGGGCGCAGTGCGTGTATGTAGTTGTTTCTCATATTCAGTTGTCGCCGGCGACGCTGCACCGACGTGGCGGAGGCGAGAGGATTTGAACCTCCGGTCCCCCGTAAAGGGGACAACTCATTAGCAGTGAGTCCCATTCGGCCGCTCTGGCACGCCTCCCTGGGGGGTTTCGATTCTCTCGAACCGCCGGGACGAAAGATTACACACGTTCGGACGGCAAACGCAAAACGCCTGGTCAGCGCAGGTGCGCGTCGAACCAGTCGAAGATCCGGCGCCGTGCGTCGATGATCGCCGCCTCGGCCGGGTCGGTGTCCGGATCGGCGGTGTCGTGCTCGACCGGCGGCTCGTCGGGGCGATGCGCCAGGCCGGGGTAACCGATGACCAGGGTCGGTGCGTCGGCCTGTCCGGCAGCCTCGCGCAGCTGCTCGACGTCGCCGGTCGGGGTGGTCGGGTCGTCCTCGCCGTACAGACCGAGCCACGGCGCCTGCAGGTTGCGCACGGCCTCGACGAGTGCGGGAACGTCGGGCCGCAACGGCTGCACGATGCCGTGCGCCGCGACGGTGACCGCGGCACCCACCCGCCGATTGGCGGCGACGATGAGCGCCGCCGTCCCGGCGTCGTCGAACCCGATCACGCCGACCGCGTCCGGGTAGACCCCACTGCGTACCAGCCAGTCCATCGCGGCATCGACGTCGTCGAACAGGTTCTGCCCGAACACCTCGTCGTCCTCGGTGAACTCGCGGTGGAACAGATACGGAGCCACGACCAGCCAGCCCTCGGCAGCCAGAACCTCCATGAACGCCAGCAGGGCCGGCGGAAACACACGGGATTCGTGCAGCACGACGATGCCACCGCGGATGGCACCCTCCGGCCGAAACACGGTCAGCGGTACCTGCCCCGACCCGTCCGGCAACCGGGCCGCGGCAGTGTGGATTCCCGACATACCGTCCACGATGACACGACCCACCACGACCGTGCACGCAATCGCCGGGCGCATAATCGGCTGGTGACCCCACGGACCCGCCCCGACCTCACCTCGATCCCGTCCTATGTGCCCGGCCGCAGTTTCCCGGGCGCGATCAAGCTCGCCAGCAACGAGACCACCGTCGGTCCCCTGCCCAGCGTGCGCGACGCGATCGCCGAGGCGGCGTACACGGTCCACCGGTATCCGGACAACATGGCGGCCGTGCTCATCGGCGCGCTGGCCGGGCGGCTGGGGGTGAAGCCGGAGAACATCGCCGTGGGCAACGGCTCGGTGAGCCTGTGCCAGGAACTGGTGCTCTCGACCTGCAACGACGGCGACGAGGTCGTGTTCTCCTGGCGGTCGTTCGAGGCGTACCCGGTGGTGACGGCGGTGGCCGGCGCGAAGTCGGTGCCGGTGCCCAACACCCCGGAGCACGGCCACGACCTCGACGCGATGCTCGCCGCGATCACCGACCGCACCCGGGTGGTGTTCGTCTGCAACCCCAACAACCCGACCGGGGCGCTGCTGGGCAGAGCGGAGCTGGAACGGTTCCTCGACGCGGTGCCGCCGCAGGTGCTCGTCGCGCTCGACGAGGCCTACTTCGAATACGCCCGCCCGAAGCCCGGCGAGGAGCAGGCGGACGGGATCGCGCTCGCCGCCGGCCGGCCGAACGTCGTGGTGCTGCGGACCTTCTCGAAGGCCTACGGCCTGGCCGGCCTGCGGGTCGGCTATCTCGTCGGCGACCCGTCGGTGATCAAGGTCCTGAACAAGGTGCACACCCCGTTCAGCGTCAGCTCGCTCGCACAGCAGGCGGCCATCGCGTCCCTGGCGGCGGCCGACGAACTGCTCGAGCGCACCGACAGCGTGCTCGCCGAGCGCGACCGGGTGCGGACGGCGCTCGTGGACGCCGGCTATCCCGTGCCGGAGAGCTACGCCAACTTCGTGTGGTTGCCGCTCGGTGACCGGTCGGCGGCGTTCTCCGAGGCGTGCGCGGAGGCCGGTGTGCTGGTGCGCCAGTACGCGGACGACGGGGTGCGGGTGACCATCGGCGATCCGCACGAGAACGACGCGTTCCTCGCATTTGCGACCGGCAAGGGCGTCGAGATCGCGGAAATCTCGAAGCCCTGACCTGCGCAGGAACGCCTACGAGACCCAACCGTTATCGCCGGGTGGCGATCGCGTGACCATCCGTTGGCACACTCGTCCGGTCGGCTACGGAAGTTGGAGTGTGCGGATGGGTTCAGGCGTGGCACGCCGGTGGACCCTGTCCGCGGCCCTGCTGACCGGCGCGCTGTGGACGTCGCTCGCCGTGGCCCCCGCGACCGCGATCCCCCCGGACGCCCTGCCGCTGCGGCTCATCGCCTTCCGCGACCTGCACGGCAGCCTCCTCCCGCCCCAGGGCCCCCGCAGCGAGGTCGTCCGCTCCGACGGCGCATCCGTTCCGGCGGGCGGCGCCGCATATCTCGCCGCCTACGTCCGGCAGCTGCGCTCGCAGGCGGACAACTCGGTGCTCTACTCCGTCGGCGACACCTGGGGCTCGTCCCCGATCGAGTCGGCGATGTTCCACGACGAACCCACCGTCGACCTGCTCAACGGCCTCGACGTGACTGCGGCCGCCCTCGGCAACCACGAGTTCGACAACGGCTACGCCGAGTTGCAGCGCCTGCGCGACGGCGGCTGCCACCCGGAGGGCTGCCGGTACGACGAGGAGTACGCCGGAGCCACCTTCCCGCTGATCGCGGCGAACGTCGCCGACGCCGACGGCAGCCCCGCGGCCCTGCCGTTCACCGTGGACTACGTCGACGGTGTGCCGGTCGGCGTCATCGGCATCGCCCCCCACGACACGCCGCAGGTGGTGCGCGGCGACGACATCGCCGGCCTGCAGTTCACCGACGAGATCACGGCCGTCGACCGCACCGCCGACGCGCTCGATGCCCTCGGCGTCCGCTCGATCGTCCTGCTCTACAAGGGCGCGTTGACGCCGCCCGCCGGGACCGACCCGTGCGACGCCACCGCCGGGCCCGCGCGCAGCCTCGCCACCCGGGTGTCGCCGAAGGTGGATGTCATCGTCACCGCGGACGGCGACGACAGTTTCAACTGCAGCTACCCCGACCCGGCGGGCAGTCCCCGGACCGTGCTGCAGGGCGCCTCGCACGGGCGCATCATCTCGGTCGCGGACCTGACGATCGACCGGGAGAGCCGCGACGTGCTGCGCGACCGCACCCACGCGTTCAATCAGATCGTGACGCACGACATCGCCCCCGACCCGCGCACGCAGCAGTTCGTGGACCGGGCCGTCGACGAGTCGCGCGACGTCGCCGAACGCGTCGTCGGCCGCATCGCCGCCGACCTGACCCGCGATACCGCGCCCAGCGGCGAGTCGGCCCTCGGCAACCTCGTCGCGGACGCGCAGCTGGCGGCCGCCAAACCCGCCGGGGCGCAGCTCGCGCTCACGAATCCCGGTGGAGTGCGCGCCGACCTGCTGCATTCCGGTGACGGGGTCGTCACCTACGGCGACGCCTACGCAGCCCAGCCGTTCGGGAACCGGCTGCAGGTGCTCGAGCTCACCGGTGCGGAACTGGTCGGGATCCTCGAGCAGCAGTTCCAGCAGGACGGAACCGGCGCGGGCCGCGAACGGATCCTCGCGCCGTCGCACACCCTGCGCTACGTCCTCGACCGGGCCGCGGCGCCCGGCAGCCGGATCCGGGATGTCACGATCGCCGATCGGCCGCTCGATGCGGCCGCGGCCTACCGGGTGGTCGTCAACGGGTTCCTCGCCGAGGGCGGCGACGGATTCACCGGGTTCACACAGGCGCGACGGGCGACGGGGGCGGGTGCCGAGCTCGACGCCCTGAACGACTACCTGGCGCAGCACGCGCCCGTCCCGCCGCCGGCCACCGACCGCATCGCGCTGCCCTGACGGAACCGCTCAGCCGAGACCGAGGGCGCGTTCGAGCGTCGGCCAGGCGGTGCGCAGGTCGTCCTGCCAGTAGGGCCACGAATGCGTGCCGTACGGGCGGTAGACGATGGTGGCGGGGATTCTCAGCTCCCGCAGCCGCCGGTCGAAGCCGATCGTGCACACGAAGGCGCCGACCTCGAGCGGTCCGCCCACGTCGAGAGCCTCCGCGTCGGGGCCGACGTCGTACGGGCCGGGCAGGCCGTTGCCGGTGCTGATGAAGATCTCCTTGCCGCGCAGCCGCTCGGCCAGGGCGTACGGGTCGTGTGCCGCCCACGCCGGATCCCCCGGTGCACCCCACATGTTGTCCGGATTGCCGCCCTTGTAGGCGACGGTCCCGCGCACCGCGTCCTGCGCGGACGCCTTCGACGTGTCCAGGCAACCGCTCAGCGCGGCCACGCCCCGGTACAGGTCCGGATTCCGGGCGATCAGGCTCGCCGCCCCCGTCGCGCCCATCGACAGTCCGCCGATGGCGTTCACTCCGTTGCCCGCGAAGCGGGCGTCGATCAGCGGCGGCAGTTCCTTCGTCAGGAAGGTCTCCCACGCGTTCACCCCCAGAACGGGGTCCGGCGCGAGCCAGTCCGTGTAGTAGCTGGCGGTACCGCCGATCGGCAGCACCACGTTCACGTTCTTGTCGGCGACGAAGTCGACGAGGTCCGTGCGCTGCGTCCACGTGCTCTCGCGGTAGTCCGACTCGGCGCCGGCGCTGACGCCGTCGAGCAGGTAGAGGGACGGGCGCTGCCCGTCCCCGGCGGGGTGCAGGACCTGCACCTGGACGACCCGCTGCATCGACGGCGAGTACACGAACACCGCCGAGCGTCGAGCGGTGAGGGACTCCACCCGATCCACCCGCGCGGATGCCGCCGGCTCGGCGGACACGACGGACGTCACGGACAGTGGCAAAACGAACGCCGCGACGAGCGTCGCGACCACAGCTCTGAGCATCAACTTCCTTCGTCCCCCGACTTCGGAAAATCCGATTCCACAGTACGGACCGGGGCGGGTCAAGAAAGTGGGGCTCGTCACCAACGCGGATCGCCGCCCTTGGTGACGGTGGGGCACCGCGTCGCCGGCTACGGCTGTGGGGTCGGTTCCGGCGGGGTCCACGCCCGGTCCGTCGGCAGGTACGACCGGAACATCAGCACGAATTCCCCGGGCGGCGCCGGCAGCCAGTTCGAGCCGCCCGACACCGGCGGCCGGGACGAGACCCACACGTCGAGCGCACCGTCGGGACCACGGACCAGTCCGGGCGTCCGGTCGCCGACGGCGTAGCGGTCGACCGGGTTGGCGACGAGGAACATGTCGGGGCCGTACACGGTGACGGACCAGAAGCCGCGGTCGTCCACCGGCGGCCCCTCGGGCGGGAAGCGCAGGAGGTAACCGGCCTCGCCCCGCAGCGCCGATCCGTCCGCCGCGGTGCGGGCCACGTGGTACGTCGATTCCTCCGGCACGTTCGCGCCGAGCCCGATCGTCGCGACCACCGCGCGCTGCAGGTAGTCGGTGCCGTACCGGCCCGCGGTCGCCAGCGAGCCCCACACCGCACCGGACTGCTCGCCCGAGTCGACGAGGTCCCGGATGCGTCGCTCGCCGCGGATCACCCCGGTGGCGAGTGCGGCGACGGTGTCCGCCGGCCCGGCACTCGGCCGGGCGCCGGGCCCGACCCCGAGGCCGGCGAGTTCGTCGAGCAACGGTCCGTCGGCGGGCGGTGGTGGGTTCGCGGCCAGGATCGCCGACAGCTCGTCGAAGAACTGCGGCCCCGACGCCGCGAGCGCCTGCGGGTCGGGGTTGCTTCCGCACGCGGTCGGCGGCAGCGGTGGCGGCGCATCGGCGACGGGGGCGGTCAGCACGGTGAGCGAGTACTGCCGCTGCACGGCCCGGGCGGCCTCGAGGTCGGTCTGCGCCTCGACGAGAGTCCGGCCGATCATCCAGGCGTCCCACGTGGGTGACTCGATCACGGCCGCTCCCGCCGGCAGCGGACCGTCCCATCCCGGTGGGACGACGACGTGGGCGCCTGCGGCCGATCCCGTCGCCCGGGTGCCGACGTTGGCGAAGACGTCGGTATAGATGTCGAGAAATTGGAAGTCGAAGTACCGATCCCCCGCCTCCGGGTGCGTGAGCAGCACCGGTCCTTCCCGAAGATCCAGCCACGCAATCGAATACAGTGTGTCGACGTTGGGGGCGACGACGACGCGCGAGGTGGGATCGGCCGTCGCGGACTGGTGGTGGAGCCGGTTCACCGGCAGCAGGCAGAGCATGTTCGCCCGGGTCCGCGCGAGCGTCACGGGCGCGTAGCCGTAGACGTAGCCGTCGGTGGCCACGTCGACCGCGGTCCGCTCCGGTTCCGCTGCCGGATGCGGCGCCGCGCAGGCGGTCAGCAGGCCCACCGCGAGCGCTGCCGCCGCCCGAGCTGCTGTGCCGGCCATTCCGTCAGTGTAGGAGGCGAAAACACGTTCCTGGAGCGACACTCGCCGTCGGATCCGGGCGCTCCGGTGCCACCTGCGCGCGTCCGACGACGAAGCCCGTCACCTGCACACACGCCGCAGGTGACGGGCTCTCCTTCCGGCGGAAGCGGAGGGATTTGAACCCCCGGTCGCTCTCACGACGCTCGCTTTCAAGGCGAGTGCATTCGGCCGCTCTGCCACGCTTCCGTGCCAAATCCTAACCACACCTGTCGTCGACGGCCGCCTCCACCTTGGTGAAGATCTCGGAGAGGGTCCGGATCTGCGTCCTCGTGAGCAGGTCGACGAGGTTGCGGCGCACACCGGCGACGTGCGTGGGCGCGGCCTCGGTGAGCCGGCGGCGGCCCTCGTCGGTGAGGGTGGCGAGGACGCCGCGGCCGTCCTCGAGGCAGGAACTGCGCACCACCATCGACGCGGCCTCCATGCGGCGGATCTGGTGGGTGAGGCGACTGCGGGACGACAGCACCCCGTCGGCGAGGTCGCTCATGCGCAGCGCCCCGTCGGGAGCCTCGGAGAGCAGCACCAGGATCCGGTACTCGGCCAGGGACAGGCCGTGCGCCTCCTGCAGGTCGCGATTGAGTCGATCCATGAGCCGGTGATTGCCGTCGATGTAGGCCCGCCATGCCCGCTGCTCGTCCGTGTCGAGCCAGCGCGGATCGGGACGGTCGGCATGCAGTTCGGCTGTCACGCGGGCAGTGTAGAGGCAGGCCGTCGTCTGTGTTACTCGCCGGTCAGTTCGCTGCGTGTCGCCCCTGCGTCGGCGTGTCGCGATAGCGTCGAACCCATGCGCGCAATCACGATCACCGAACCCGGCGGCTCCGGGGTCATGCAGTGGGCCGAGCAGCCCGACCCCACCCCCGGTCCCGGACAGGTCCTGATCGACGTGGCCGCGACGGCCGTCAACCGTGCCGATCTGCTGCAGCGCCGCGGCCTGTACCCGCCGCCGCCCGGGTCGAGCGACGTCCTGGGTCTCGAATGCTCGGGGGTGATCGCCGAACTCGGTGAGGGCGTGAGCGGCTGGTCGATCGGCGACCGGGTGTGCGCGCTGCTGACCGGCGGCGGCTACGCCGAGCAGGTCGTCGTCCCCGCCGGACAGGTCCTGCCCGTGCCGGAGGGCGTGGATCTCGCGGTGGCGGCATCACTGCCCGAGGTGGCGTGCACCGTGTGGTCGAACGTGGTGATGGCGGCGGGCCTGCGCCGCGGTGAGGTGCTGCTCGTGCACGGCGGTGGGGGCGGCATCGGCACCCACGCCATCCAGGTCGGCAAGGCGCTGGGCGCGAAGGTCGCGGTGACCGCGTCGGCCGGCAAGCTCGACTACTGCCGTGAGCTCGGCGCCGACCTCGCGATCGACTACCGCTCGCAGGACTTCGTCGCCGAGGTCCGAGGCCGGTTCGGCGGCGCCGACGTGGTGCTCGACAACATGGGCGCGGCCTACCTGTCCCGCAACGTCGACGTGCTCTCCCCCGACGGCCGGCTCGTGGTGATCGGTATGCAGGGCGGCGCGAAGGGCGAGCTCAACCTCGGCAAGCTGCTCGCCAAGCGCGGGCACGTCCTCGCCACGGGCCTGCGCGGGCGGCCGGAGACCGGCCGTTCCGGCAAGAGCACGATCGTCGCGCAGGTTCGCGAGCACGTGTGGCCGATGATCGCCGAGGCCCAGGTCCGGCCCGTCGTACACGCAGAGGTGCCGATCACCGAGGCCGCGCGGGCCCACGAGATGCTGGATTCCCCCGACACCGTCGGCAAGGTCGTGCTGCGCATCGATCGGCACTAGGCCGGTCGGCCCGGTCAGGAGGCGGTGAGGTTGCGCAGCTCGCGCACCAGCTGGTCGAGCTCGTAGCGGGTGGTGTACGGGGCCAGGCCGATGGTGACCGCGCCGCCCTCGTCGCTGACGCCGAGCGAGTCGAGCAGGCGGCTCGTGCCGCGGCTGACCGCGACGGTGGCGATGCGACGGTCGGCGAGATGCGCGGCGACCTTCTCGGCGGGCACCCCCGCGACGGTGAAGCTCAGCGTCGGCACGCGGCTCGACGCACGGCCGATCACCATCACGTCGGGCAGGTTGTCGAGCAGGCGCATCAGCCGCTCGAACAGCTGGTCCTGGTAGCCCTGCAGCGAACTGATCGACGTTTCGAGACGCTCGCGGCGCGTGCCGGTCGCCTCGTCGTCGAGGGCCGCGAGGAAGTCGACGGACGTGACGAGCCCGGCGAGCATCGCGAACTGATGGCCGCCGACTTCGAGCCGCTCGGGGCCGCGTGCGTGCGGATCCAGGGAGACCGCCGGGATCCGGTCGAGTTGCGCCGGGTCGCGGAACACCAGGGCGCCGACCTGCGGTCCCCCCCACGCGGACGCGTTGACCGCGAGCACGTCGGCGCCGAGTTCGTGGATGTCGACGTGCGCGTAGGGCGCGGCCCCGGCCGCGTCGACCACCATGAGCCCGCCGACCTCGTGGAGCCGGTCGGCGGCGACGCGCACGTCCGGCGCGGAACCTACGAGCGACGACGCGGCGGTCAGCGCGACGAGCCGGGTGGTGGGAGTGATCAGTTCCTCGAACTGCCAGCTCGGCAGCTCGCACGTCTCGATCTCGACCTCGGCCCACCGGACCTGGGCGCCGTAGCGGCTCGCGACGCGCAGCCACGGTGCCACGTTGGCCTCGTCGTCCAGCCGGGACAGCACGAGCCCGGTGCCGAGCCCGAGCCGGGAACTGAGCGACTCCGCGAGCCAGGCCAGCAGGACCGCCCGATCCGGTCCGAGCACCACACCCGCCGGGTCACCGCCGACGAGATCGGCGACGGCGACGCGCGCCGCCTGCAGCAGCGACGCGCTCCGACGGTTGGAGGTGTGCCGGCCCGTCGGGGACGCCGCGGCGTTGCGGAATGCCGTCGACACCGCGCGGGAGACCGCGTCGGGAATCTGCATTCCGGCCTGTGGGTCGAGATGGATCCAACCGTCGCCGAGCGAGGGAATCAACCCCCGGATCCGGGCAACGTCGTAAGCCATGCGTGACACTCTAAATCCCGGTGTCAATCGTGTGTCGTCCACGTCGGTCCCGTACGCCCTCCGAAGGTGCACGTACGGAGCGCAATGTCGGGTGAAACCTCCCGTATCGGGAACCTGACTCGGCAACGGCACCGGCGAGAGGACAAGATGGAACCATGACGCATTCGGAGAATGAGCACGTCCTCGTGATCGGACCCGACGGCAATCCCGTCGCGGTCCAGCGCGACGGTACCGCCTCCGGTGATCCGCGGGAGTCCGCCGCCGAGCCCCAGGAGAAGCCGGATGACGCCGAGTCGCTCGCCGACATGGTCGAGCAGCCGGCGAAGGTCATGCGGATCGGCACCATGATCAAGCAGCTGCTCGAGGAGGTCCGCGCCGCGCCGCTCGACGATGCGAGCCGTGCCCGTCTGCGCGAGATCCACCAGTCCTCCATCCAGGAGCTCGGCGAGGGCCTCGCCCCGGAACTGCGCGAGGAACTCCAACGGCTCGCGTTGCCCTTCGGTCAGGACGAGGTGCCGTCCGACGCGGAGCTGCGGATCGCGCACGCTCAGCTCGTCGGTTGGCTCGAGGGCCTGTTCCACGGCATCCAGACGGCACTGTTCGCGCAGCAGATGGCGGCGCGGGCGCAGCTCGAGCAGATGCGTCAGGGTGCGCTGCCGCCGGGCATGCTGGGGGGCGGACCGCGCCCCGACGAACGGCACGGCCCGGGACCGGGTGCCCCGGGTACCGGTCAGTACCTGTAGCGACGGCCCGACCACGATCCCCGGTAGGCTCGGACCTCGTGTCAGCTTCTGCCCTCGATCCCGAGCCCACCGCCGCGGACTCTCCGGTGGTGTCGGATTCGCAGACCTTCCGGCGCGGCCTGAAGGATCTGCGCGACGGCTTCGCCCAGCGCGAGCTGTGGCTCAGCCTGGCCTGGCAGGACATCAAGCAGCGCTACCGGCGCTCGGTCATCGGTCCGTTCTGGATCACCATCGCCACCGGTGTCCAGGCCACCGCCATCGGCATCCTGTACGCCGCGCTGCTGGACATTCCGCTCGACGAGTTCCTGCCGTACGTGACGGTCGGACTGATCGTCTGGAACATGATCAGCGCCTCCATCCTGGAGGGCTCGGAGGTGTTCATCGCCAACGAGGGCCTGATCAAGCAGTTGCCGTCGGCGCTGAGCGTGCACATCTACCGGCTCGTGTGGCGGCAGTTGCTGTTCTTCGCCCACAATCTCGTGATCTACGTGATCATGATCTTCGCCTTCGGAGTGTGGCGAGACCTGACCTGGACGTCCCTCGCGGCGATCCCGGCGCTGGGCCTGATCGTGCTCAACGCCGTCTGGGTGGCGATCCTGTTCGGCATCTTCGCCACCCGCTACCGCGACATCGCCCCGATCCTGTCCAGCCTCACACTGCTGCTGTTCGTGCTCACCCCGATCATGTGGACGACGCAGAGCCTCGAGGCGCAGGGCGGGCAGGCCGCCCAGCGCGTCAAGCTGGCCGAGATCAACCCGCTGTTCCACTACCTCGACATCATCCGGGCGCCGATGATCGGCCAGGACCAGCAGGCCTACCACTGGTACATCGTGCTGGCGATCACCGTGGCCGGCTGGGGACTGGCGCTGCTGGCGCTGCGTAAGTACCGGGCCCGCGTGCCCTACTGGGTCTAAGGGGCCGTCATCATGACCGAACATGTGAGCATCGAGACGCGCGGCGCGTGCGTCGACTTCCCGATCTTCGACGCGAAGACCCGGTCGCTGAAGAAGGCGTTCCTCGGCAAGGCCGGCGGTTCGATCGGCCGCAACAACTCCGACGTGGTGGTGGTGGAGGCGCTGCGCGACATCACCCTGTCGCTGAAGGAAGGCGACCGCATCGGCCTCGTCGGTCACAACGGCGCCGGCAAGTCCACACTGCTGCGGCTGCTGGCGGGGATCTACGAGCCCACGCGCGGCAGCGCCCGGATTCGGGGCCGCGTCGCGCCGGTGTTCGACCTCGGCGTGGGCATGGACCCGGAGATCTCCGGCTACGAGAACATCATCATCCGCGGGCTGTTCCTCGGTCAGACCCGCAAGCAGATGCTCGCGAAGATGGACGAGATCGCCGAGTTCACCGAGCTCGGCGAGTACCTGAACATGCCGCTGCGCACGTATTCGACCGGCATGCGGGTCCGCGTCGCGATGGGCGTGGTCACCAGCATCGACCCCGAGATCCTGCTGCTCGACGAGGGCATCGGCGCGGTCGACGCCGACTTCATGAAGAAGGCGCGGGTGCGCCTGCAGAAGCTCGTGGAACGCTCCGGCATCCTCGTCTTCGCCAGCCACTCCAACGAGTTCCTCGCGCAACTGTGCGAGCGCGCGCTGTGGATCGACCACGGGCAGATCCGCATGGAGGGCGGCATCGAGGAGGTCGTGCGCGCCTACGAGGGCGACGACGCGGCCGACCATGTGCATCACGTCATCGCCGAGCTGGAACGCGAGCAGGGGCTGCCGCAGGAGCGCTCGGCGTGAGCGAACGCATCGTCGGGGTGGTGGTCACCCACCGGCGGCGCGAGCAGCTGGCACAGTCGCTGAAGGTCCTGAGCGCCCAGACCCGGCCGCTCGACCACCTGGTGGTCGTCGACAACGCCGACGAGGAGGCCGTGCGCGACCTCGTCGAATCGTGCCCCCTGCCCACCAGCTACCTCGGGTCCAAGCACAACCTCGGCGGCGCCGGTGGCTTCGCCCTGGGCATGCTGTACGCGCTGTCGCTCGGTGCGGACCGGGTGTGGCTCGCCGACGACGACGGCCGCCCGGAGGGCCCCGATGTCCTCGCGACATTGCTCGAGTGCGCGCAGCGGCACGGCCTGGCGGAGGTGTCGCCGGTGGTGTGCGACATCGACGACCCCGACCGTCTCGCGTTCCCGTTGCGCCGGGGCGTGGCGTGGCGTCGTCACCGCAGCGAACTCGGCGACGTCGAGAGCGACGATCTGTTGCCGGGCATCGCGTCGCTGTTCAACGGCGCCCTGTTCACCGCCGCCGCGATCGACGCGGTGGGCGTGCCGGACCTGCGGCTGTTCGTGCGCGGCGACGAGGTGGAGGTGCACCGTCGCCTGGTCCGCTCGGGTCTGCGGTTCGGCACCTGCCTGCGCACCGCCTATCTGCACCCCAACGGCGCCGACGAGTTCAAGCCGATCCTCGGCGGCCGGATGCACACCCAGTACCCGGACAACGACACGAAGCGGTTCTTCACCTACCGCAACCGCGGCTACCTGCTCTCACAGCCCGGTCTCCGCCGGTTGCTGCCACAGGAATGGGTGCGGTTCGGCTGGTACTTCCTCGTCAGCCGCCGGGACCCTGCCGCGCTCCGCGAATGGGTGCGGCTGCGCAAGCTGGGCCGGCAGGAACGGTTCGAGCGGCCTGTGTGAGGGACCGACTATCGGGCCGAATGTCACATTGCGTCGATGGAGGCGGTTTCAGGCGGCCGATGCGACAAGCTCGGTGAACGCTTCGGTTGGCGTGCGCCAGCGTAGCGTCTGCCGGGGGCGGCCGTTGAACTCGTCCTGGACCTGCTGCAGGTCCTCGGGCGTGTACACCGACAGGTCGGTGCCCTTGGGGAAGTACTGCCGGAGCAGACCGTTGGTGTTCTCGTTGGTGCCGCGCTGCCACGGCGAGTGCGGATCGCAGAAGTAGACAGCGACGTCGGTGGCCATGGTGATCTGGGCATGAGCACGCATCTCGTGGCCCTGATCCCAGGTCACCGACCGCTGCATCACCTCCGGCAACGACCGCATCGCGGCGATCATCGCATCGCGGACGCCGGACACGTCGCGGACCTTCGGCAGGTGCAGCAACACCACGTACCGGGTGGTGCGCTCGACCAGGGTGCCGATCGCCGAGCGGTTGCGCGCCCCCATGATCAGATCTCCCTCCCAGTGCCCGGGCACCGCCCGGTCCTCGACCTCGGCGGGCCGCTGGGAGATGAGGATCTTGTCGGGAATATGGCGGGCACTGCTCGGCACTCGCCCCTGCGGCACCCGACGGGTGTGCCGGCGCCGCAGATACTCCGAAAGCTCTTTTCGCAGTTCGCCTTTCAGTTGCACATACACGGCCTGGTAGATGGTTTCGTGGGACACCCGCATCTCCGCTCGGTCGGGGAAGTCGACCACCAGCCTGGCCGAGATCTGCTGCGGGGACCAGCGCAGCTTCAGCTTGGCGACGACATACGCGCGCAACTCGGGTGCGGCCATCAGCTTGGCGACTTTCGGTCGCAGTGCTCGGGTCCAGGCCCGCGCGTGGGCCGACACGGCGCGGTAGCTACCGTCGCGGTTGCTGTTGCGTTCGATCTCCCGGTAGATCACCGACCGGTGCCGGCCCAGGTGCGCGGCGATCGTCTGGACCGACTCGTTGCGGGCGAGTCCGAGGGCGACAAGCTCCCGCTCGCCCAGGGACAACGACCGTCCGCCGTGCTCCCAGTGCGGGGCACGGCGGACGGTGCCGTTGGCCTCGTCCTCCCACCGGTAGCCGGTTTGTCGGCTGACACCGACCGCGGCTGCGGCCTTGGCGATCGACACCTTCGTCATGCGCATGGCGAAGAACCTAGCCTTCTTCGCCTCTCGTGCTGCTCGACCCACTGACATCTCCCCTGGTCAGGGAGCGTGTCGCATGGACCACCTGAGTCAGCCGGAACCGGCGCAATGTGACATTCGGCCGGGTGGGAGGGCGCGATTGCGCCCTATCGGCCCACTGTCTAGGTTCGGGGCTAGGTCTCGACGGGCACGGGAGGGCGCGATGCTGGGGCGTTGGCGGGCGACGACCCGGGGCAAGCTGCAGCGTGCCGTCGCCGAGGTCGTCGACCTCTCGGCGCGACGCACCCGCGAGCTGCAGGAGAACCACCACGACCGGATTCTCGCCGAGCTGACCGCGACCACCGCGGAGCTGCGGCAGGTACTGGCCGAGCTCGCACAGACCCGTTCGGAGGTGGGCCTGCTCCGGGACCGCGTCGCCGATCTCGAGCACCGGCAGCGCCGCGACCTGCGCTATGCGATGGACCGCGCCGCGACCGACACCGCCGCGGCGTTCGCGGTCGCGAACATGCCCACCGCCGCGGTCCTCGACACCCCGCACGACACCCTGCGGTTCGCGCTCGACCGGGTGTCCCGGCCCGGCCTGGCCCTCGAGTTCGGGGTCGCGTCGGGCACCACGTTGCGGATCGTCGCCGACGTGTTGGGCGCGGACCACCCGGTGTTCGGGTTCGACGTCTTCACCGGACTGCCGGAGGCATGGCGCAGCGGGTTCCCCGCCGGGGAGTTCGCGCAGGACACCCCGCCCGACGTGCCCGGCGCCGAGCTGGTGCCCGGCCTGTTCGCCGACACCCTTCCCCGCTTCCTCGCCGCACATCCCGGCGACGTCGCGTTCGTCCACCTCGACGCCGACCTCTACTCGTCCACGACGACGGTGCTCGACCTGCTCGAGGACCGCCTGGTGCCCGGCACCGTGCTGGTGTTCGACGAGTTCTTCAACTATCCCGGCTGGCAGCGGCACGAGTACAGGGCGTGGACCGAGTTCGTCGCGCGCACCGGACTCGCGTTCGAGTACCTGGCGTACACGGCCGACAACGAGCAGGTCGTCGTGCAGCTGCGGTGAACCGTCACCGCACGAAACGGATCACCTGGCTGACGTTGAACTGCCGGCGCTCGTCGATCCGGAAACCGGCATGCACGAGCCCGGCGTACTCCGGGGTCGACTCGAACCGGTGCGGTGGAAGCGTCCACCACTGATTCGACGTGTGATAGACCCGCTGTTCGGTCGTCCGCTCGGCGTCCGCGAAGAACCACACCACCTCGCACGTGGGCAACTGCCCCGCGACAGCCTGGAACGGGAGATTCTCGTCCCACAGCCAGCCCTCGGCGGCCGCGGTCCGTCCGAGCCCCAGGTCGCGGGTCCCCGCGAACGTGTCCGGGCGCGCGGTCTGCACCAGCCGCTGCGACGCCGGGTTCCATGCGGCGCCGCCGAACAGCACACAGTCGCCCGGCGCCAGCCGGCCGGCGACGTCGCGGTTGACCGTGCTGAAGTCCATGCCGCTGGGGTCGGACCACGGGGAGCGCTGCGCGACGAACGACGGCACGGTCAGCAGCACCAGCGCACCGGTGACACCGACCGTCACCCACGGCCGCACGGCCACGGCGGCGACGGAGACCGCACCGATGAGGGCTACCGCCGGCGTCGTGAACGTCAGATACCGGTCCAGGTAGACCGGGGACGCGACGAGCGAGTACGCCACGAGCATCGCCATCGGCACGACGATCCACGGCACGGCCACCGCGAGAACACCGTGCCGCTGCGCCCGCATGCGTCGCCGCACAGACGCGACGAGCCCCACGACGACCAGGACCGTGAATGCCGCCGCGAACCAGGGGGCGCCCACGAACCACTGGTACTCCCACACGATCCGCGGCAGGTTCCGGTCGAGCGGCGGAATCCACGTGGTCTGCCCCGCCTGGGCGAACGCCTCCAGCACGAGCGGGCTCGCCGCCGCCGACCCCGCCACGACCGCCCCCAGCCACGCGAGCCCGCGGCGCCGCAGGTCACCCCGCAACGCCACGGTGATCAGATGGGCCGGTATCAGCGCGACCGTGTACAGGAACAGCACCACCGACAGTGCGAGCACAGCGGCGTACGCCAGCCACCATCGGACCCGGCCCGACTCGCACGCCACGAGCAGCAGCACGGTCAGCCATACGGCGGCGGCCGCGGACGGGGCATAGCTGCGGGCCTCGACCGCAGCCCACGTCACGCGCGGCAGCAGCAGGAAGACGACACCCGCGAGCACGCCCAGCCGCCGGTCGGCGAGTTTCCAGCCCAGCACGACCACACCCCCGGCCGCGGCGCCCACGGCCAGGACGCTCGGCAGCCGCGCCGAGAATTCCGAAGCCCCGAAGACGGCGAACCAGTACCGCATCGCCACGTAGTAGAGGCCGTGGACGATGTCGACGTTACCGAGCACCCGGTCCAGGTCGACGCGGGAACGCTGCGCCACCGAGAGGGTGGCCAGCTCGTCGTACCAGAAGGAGGGCCGCCCGGTACCCAACGCTGCGACGATCGAACCCAGCAGTGCGATGAGGACAGCATCCCGCGCGCACGCCGTGGTCCGATCGGCCATCGGCTACTTCCCGTACAGGCGGGCCCAGTTCTCCCGGCTGGTCAGCTGCGGCATGGCCTCGCGATACTGCAAGGACACCGCGGGGGTCTCCTTCTTCAAGGCCTGCAGCGCGCGCACACCGCGCCGGAGCAGCGCGACGGCCCGCTCCTTGTCCCGCTTGCGCACGCGGACCCCTTCCTGGGACGCGTCGGTGACCACGGCGTGCGAGAACAGCGACACGTGCCACCAGTGCGCATCCGACGACGGGATGGCGACCGGATGCGCCGGGAGGCGACCGCGCCACTGGTTGAGGGTGCGCTTGGCCAGTACCGCCCACTCGAGGCTCTTGCGCGGGTACGGGCCGGCCGGGGTGATGAACATGTCGGCCGGACGCAGGCCCGGCACGTTGTTCGCGTTGTGGCGGATGGTCTCACCGTATTCCGCGCGCTCGCGCCGGATGGCGGCCGCCGCCTCCATGCCGCCGTCGTGCAGGAACTCGGGCCCCCGCAGGAAGTCCTCGACGGCCTTGATCAGGGTGAAGGCCATCCCGTACTGCATCGAGACGAGGTACCGGAACAGGTCGGTCCGCAACTGCTTGGCGAGTGCCTTGCCGTCGAGTTCGGTGTGCAGGGCCGCGGTGATCATGGCGTTGCGGAGGTTGAAGTAGCGGTGCCACTCGTCCCAGTCCTTCCACGCGAAATCCGCGTGCCACACCGCGGCACCGGGCAGCGTGACGGTCGCGACGCCGTTCGCCCGCGAGCGGTAGCCGTACTCGATGTCGTCCCACTGGAAGAACAGGGGCAGCGGATAACCGACCTTCTCCACGACCTCCGACGGGATCAGGCACGACCACCACCCGTTGTAGCCGGCGTCGACCCGGATGTCCTGCTGCTTCTTCAGCGTGCTCTTGTCCGCGAGCGCGTTCTTCACCTCCAGCCCGGCCTGGAGCCGCTGCAGGTCTGCGACCTCGGCCCCGACGTGGACCCGGTCGGGATGCAGCAGGTACAGCATCTGCGCGCCGACGATCGCGGGCTCGACGGTGCAGTTCGCGAACATGTTGAGCCGGACCACCGCCTCCGGTTCGCACAGGACGTCGTCGTCCATGAACACGATGTTGGCTCCGGGGTTCCGCGCGTAGCCGGCGACCTCGTACAGGCCGCGGGTGAATCCGCCGGCGCCGCCCAGGTTGGGCTGCGTGATGTAGACGAGCTTGTCGCCGAGTTCGGAGGCGACGCGCTGGAACTCCTGCCGGGTCTCCACCCGGTCGGTGCCCTGATCGATCACGTACACCGATTGCACGTCGGCCAGCGCGATCGGGTCGTCCGCCATGGCGGCCAGCGTCGCCGCGCAGTCGTCGGCGCGGTTGAAGGTGCAGATGACGACGGCGGCCGGCCGCAGGGACTTCGGTGCCGGCACCGTCCACCGGGCGTTCTCGACGGCCAGTTCGCCGGAGCCGGTGGAGATCCGTGCGAACAGGGCACCGCCGTCGACGAACCGGTCGATCGGGGTGGACACCGTCACCGTCGCGGGCGCGCCGTTCGACGACACGGTGGTCGTGGCGACGATCCGTCGCCGGCCCCGGGCATCGGTGGCGACCAGTTCGATGCGGCCGTCTCCGTCGACCTCGGCGACGAACTCGACCTCGGTGACGGCGGTCCAGCGCTGCCAGTAGCTGGCGGGGAATCTGCCGAAGTAGGTGTCCGTTTCGACACGGCTCCGGCGGCCGAGACGCACCCTGGTCCGCTCACGGTCGACGGTCCCCTTGACGGTGACGTACATGTCGTCGCTGACCAGCGGAGACGGCCCCGCGAACAGCGCACGCTGAGCGGTCGGACGGGTCGCGGGGCGCCCCGTGACGGACGAACCGTCAGCTGCGGTGCCGACCCCTCCCGTCGGTTCGATCGCAGCGAATTCGGCCTTGTCCATCCGTCGAAACACCTTTCGGAACCTTGCTGCCCCCCAGGACACAACTCGTCCCAGGCTACCAACGGACCGGGGACCGGCCGACGTCCCCGCGGATCCACCCCCGCGCCCGGCCGGTCGTCGCCCGGCCCACCCCCGTTATCCTTGGCCTCTGGCCAGCCTCGTCCCTGGCCTCCGGCCAGCCCCGTCCCCGACCTCTGGAGCACATGTGACCTCCGCCGTCGTGCCCGCGGTGACGACGCGGCGGCAGCGCCGGACGTGGGGTGCCGCAGTGGCAGCGATGGTGACGGTCACCTACCTGGTGATCCTGGCGGCCGACGATCGATGGTTCTACACCGACGACACGGAATCGGGTGCGGTACCGAACTGGATCTTCCTCGGCCGGATCCAGCGGACCGGACAGCTTCCGAGCCTCGTGCCGGAACAGTGGATGGCCGGGAACTACCCGGTCGAGGGGCAGGGCGGCCTCTGGAATCCGCCGCAGCTGCTCGTCAACCTGATCGCGCCGTCCGTCGACAATATGGTGCTGCTCTCGACCGGCGTGAAGTGGGCGTTCTCCGTCGTCCTGGCGCTGGGCGTGTACCGGATCTGCCTGGAGTACGGCGCTCGCGCGACGTGGGCGGCGGTGGCCGGCGCCGCCGTCCCGTTCACCGGGTTCGCGCTCTTCTTCGACCAGGCGACCTGGGTCACGGCCCTCACCGGCTCGGCGTGGGTGGCCCAGGCGTGGGCCAGTTCGCTCCGCTACCTGCGCGGACGCTCCGGTCCCCTGCCGGCGTTCGTGTTCCTGTACCTCGCCGTCAGCGTCGGCTACGTCTTTCCCGCGCTCGTCGCCGGGATCCTCACGGGCTGCCTCATGATCGGCGAACGGATCCATCGGCACTCGTGGCGGCCCTCGCTGCGGCTGGCGGTGGTCGCGAGCTGCGCCGCCGCGGGCGGGTTGATCACCTACCTGCCCGGGGCGCTGTCCAGCTCCGTCACCTGGCGCTCCGACCAGGGCTTCCAGAACGACAACTTCCTCACGGCACCTTGGTCGGACACCCTCAACTCCGGCATCCCCTCCGCGCTGCCGGGCATCGAAGCCTGGTTCGGGGAGGTGCAGCCGTTCCCCGTCACCTACATCGCCTGGTTCGCCGTCCCCGCGCTCGCCTTCGTGGACTGGAAGACCGTGCACCGGTCCGTGCGCAGCCTCGCCGGCGCGCTGATCTTCCTCGTCGCCATGCTCATGGCGACGGCCGGCCCCAGCGTGATGGGGCCGTTGCGCTGGCCGGCGCGGCTGCTGCCGATGTTCGCTCTCGCGACACTCGTGGTGGTGTGCGTGCTGATCAGCCGCCACGGCACGCTCCGCAGGATGCGGGTGCGGGCGGGCGCGGCGGCCACGCTCGTGCTGCTGATGACCCTGCGCTCCGGGTCCTCGTCCCCCGAGTTCATGAACCGTCACCTGCTGTGGGCGGGCGCCGTCCTCCTCGTCGGAGCCGCCGTCCTGTGGGTCGCGCTCCGCGCCGGTGAGCGGGCGGTGGCGGCGATCCTGCTGCTCTCGGCGCTGCCCGTCGTGTACTTCCAGGTGGCGTCGACGACACCGCACCCGCTCGCGTGGGATCTGCCGGCTCGGCAGTCGGTCGCGAAGGAGAACTTCCCGGACCGGCCGGGCACCACGCTGCAGCTCGCCGACCGCGAACTGGTGCTGCCGTGGACCGCGAATCCGCAGGGCGTCTACCGCTCCCTCGTGTTCGGCAATTTCGCCAAGTCCCTCGACGAGACGTACGTCAACGCCTACACCCCCATCGGCTTCGAGGAGTTCGCCTTCCACCTGTGCATGCGGCACGACGGCTCGAGCTGCGCCGACGCGTTCGGCGCCGCGTTCGCCACCGAATCGAGCACCGACCGGACGTACGTGGACCTGATGCTCGTGGATCGGGTGGTGCTGCAGCGCCGGCAGTACCCGGACGCCGACTCGGAGCCGGCGCCGCCCGGCTGGCGGTGGGTGCAGTCGCCGCCCGGGTCCGCGGACGCTGTGGACGCGGTGATCCTCGAACGGCTCGCCGGACCGATCAGCGGCCGGAACGGACGCATCTCCTTCACGGAAGGGGTCACCGCCACCTCGGTCTCCGAGGACTACGCGACGAGCCGGGTCCGCGTGAACTCGGTGGACGGCGGACGCGTCGTCTTCGGACGCCTGAACTGGCCCGGCTACTCGGCCACGCTGGACGGCCGGCCCCTGGAACCGCGCTCGGTGGACGGCATGTTCCTCGCGGTGGACATCCCCGCCGGCACCGAGGACGGCGAGCTCGTCGTGCGCTGGACACCGCCGGGCCAGGGAGCCGGGTTCGCCGGCCTGGGCCTCGGCATCGCGGGCGCCACGGCGATGCAGCTGCTGTACCTCAGAGACCGGCGGAAGGCGCGACGGGAGAATCCGGAGGAGGCCGCGGCGCCCGTACCGGCGGCTACCGTGGGCTGAGACGCGACCGGAACACGGTGTAGAACACCCGCCGCTGAAGCGCGGCGAGTTCGGCGCGGCGATTCCCCTGCCACACGTCGGCCGCCCGGAGCCCGCCGGGCAGTTGTTCGGACACCCACCGGTGATAGGCCTTCGCCTGCCGGGCCTGCTCGGCGACGAGGGCCACGCTCCACTGACCGGCACTGACCCGGAAACCACCGACGACCTGCCGCAGGGCATACAGGTCGCCGTGGAACAGCACCTTCGTGTAGGAGGCCATGTCGATCAGGTAGGGGAAACGACCGTCCCATCCGCCGGCCCGCTCGAGGGCATCGCGGCGCATCATCACGCACATCGGCTCACCGAACACGTTCGTGCCCAGCCGCACGGTGCGCCGGATCGCCTCCCCGCCCGGCACCAGGCCCGACAGTCCCTGGAGACCGCGTCCGCCGATCATCTTCGCGCCTCGCGCGTCGAGAATGTCCCGCTGCGACGCCACCGCCACCGCCGACGGGTGCGCGTCCAGGGCCGCCACCTGGGCCGACAGGGCCCCCGGATACAGCAGGTCGTCGCCGCACACCAGCTTGACGTACTCGCCCGCGGCCTCGGCCGTCACGCGCTGCCAGTTCCGGGGCGCACCACCGCCCGTCGGAGTCGACAACAGGGTCACGCGCCGGTCGCGGGCGTACTTGCCGAGCAGGTCGGCGGTGCCGTCGGTCGAACTGTGGTCGGCGATGATCAGTTCGAAATCCTCGAAGTCCTGTCCGAGCACGGACTCGACCGTCGCCTCGATGAACGGCGCATTGTTGTAGGCCGGAATCACCACGGACAGTTTCGGCCTCGTCACTGCTGCTCATCCCGTCCTCGAACGCACGCCCGGCGCTCGTGGCGGGCCGACTGACGGCGCCACCGTACATCGGCACGGCCCGCACCCGAAAACAGCCCCACCCGGCGTATACACTCCCGACTTGTGAGCAGCGACGACCGGCCGGGGGTGGGCACGCCGCACCGCGTGTCGGTCGTCGTGCCGGTCTATCAGGGCGAACACACCCTGGGTGACCTGCTCGAGCAGATCGTTCCGTGGACCGAGGTGACACTGACCCCCGGTGGCCGTCCCATGGTGGTCGAGGAGGTCCTGCTCGTCCACGACAACGGCCCCGACGACTCGGCCCGCGTCATCCGGGAGCTGGCCGCGAAGTACCCCTTCGTCGCCGGGGTGTGGCTCAGCCGGAACTTCGGCCAGCATCCGGCGACGCTCGCGGGCATGGCGTCGAGTGGCGGCGAGTGGATCGTCACCCTCGACGAGGACGGTCAGCACGATCCCGCCGCCATCGGCGGGCTGCTCGACACCGCGCTCGACGAGGGCGCGACCGTCGTATACGCCAAACCGACGAACGCGGCACCGCACGGCCTGCTGCGCAACGTGGCCTCCAAGGGATCCAAGTGGTTCCTGGCCCGGGTGCTGTCCGTGCCCGACAGCCCCGATTACCAGAGTTTCCGTCTGGTGCTGGGCGAGGTGGGACGTTCCCTCGCCGCCTACGCGGGTTCCGAGGTCTACCTCGACGTCGCGCTGGGGTGGATCGCAGGCAAGGTGAGCACGAGCCCGGTCGCCCTGCGGGAGGAGCAGGGACGTGCGTCCGGCTACCGGCTGCGCACTCTGCTGTCGCATTTCTGGCGGATGGTGCTGTCGAGCGGAACCAAGGGCCTGCGGATGGTGAGCCTGCTGGGCGTGGTCCTGGCCGTGGGCGGGATCCTGTGGGCGGTGTGGGTGCTGGTGTCCTACTTGTTCCTCGGCAACCGTTTCCCGGTGCAGGGCTGGGCCTCGACGACGGTCATTCTGCTGCTGGGATTCGGCGCCGTCCTGTTCTCCCTCGGAGTCATCGCCGAGTACGTGGGGGTGGCGGTGAAGACGGCGATGGGCAAACCGCCGTACCTGATCGTCAGCGATCCCGGCTCCGGTCCGCTGGCCCGCACACAGCGGTATCCCGACCTCGAATCGTTCCGGAGCGGGTAGCCGTGCCGGCGCCGACGTGGGTCGTCGGAAGTGGCGGACTGCTCGGCTCGTGGGTGACCCGGGAGCTGCACCGCCGCGACGTCCCGGTGGCGACGAGCGTGGTGCCCTGGGAGGAGCCGGAGCAGGCCCGCGACGTGCTGCTGGCCGACGCGGACCGGTTCGTCCGCGCCACCGGTGGTGGGCCGTGGCGGGTCGCGTGGTGTGCCGGCGCCGGGGTGAACGGCACGACGGCGGAAGCATTCGCGGCCGAGAACGCTCTGCTGCGCGACGTGCTCGACGGACTGGCGCACGCAGCCGGCGGCAGCGCCGAGCACGGGACGGTGTTCCACGCCTCGTCGGCAGGCGGTGTGTACGCGGCCGCGCCGGGCGCACCCCACTCCGAGCACAGCCCCACGGCCCCGCTCGGTCTCTACGGACACGCCAAGCTGGCCGCCGAGGCCGTCGTCACCGACTTCGCCGGGGCGACGGGCGCCACCGCGGTGATCGGCCGCTTCGCGAACCTCTACGGGCCGGGGCAGAATCTCGCCAAGCCGCAGGGTCTCATCTCCCACCTGTGCCGCGGCTATCTCACCGGGGCACCGGTCTCGATCTACGTCTCGATGGACACCCTGCGGGACTACCTCTACATCTCCGACGCGGCGGAGATGGTTGCCGACGCCCTGGCGCGGGCGGAAGCCGAATCGGGCGGGGTGAGCACCAAGATCTTCGCGTCCGGCCGGTCGGTGACGATCGGCGCGATCCTCGGCGCGTGCCGGACCGTCTTCCGCCGCCGCCCCAACGTCGTGCTCGCGTCCTCACCGCTCGCGTCGGTGCAAGGGCGGGACCTGCGGTTACGGTCGCTCGTGTGGACCGAGCTGGACCGCCGCAGCCATCGGCCCCTCCCGGCCGGCATCGCCGCCACGCTGGAAGCGACCCGGCGCACGATGGGTCATTCGGCTCGGCCGAGTGTCCGCTCCCCGGAACGGGCGTAGGCCTGCTCGGTGGCGTCCTTCTGCGGTCGCCACCAGTGCTCGTGGGTGCGGTACCAGTCGATGGTCGCGGCCAGGCCCTCGCGGAAGTCCCGGTAGCGGGGGGCCCAGCCGAGCTCGGTGCGCAGGCGGGTGGCGTCGATGGCGTAGCGCAGGTCGTGGCCGGGGCGGTCGGTGACGAAGTCGAAGTCGCCCCGATCCTTACCGCACAGCTCGAGGATGGTCTCGACGACGGTGCGGTTGTTCGTCTCGCCGTCCGCGCCGATCAGATAGGTCTGGCCGATCTCGCCCTTGTCGATGATCGTCCACACCGCCCGGTTGTGGTCGTCGACGTGGATCCAGTCCCGCACGTTCGCCCCGGTGCCGTACAGCTTGGGCCGGATCCCGTCGAGGACGTTGGTGATCTGCCGCGGGATGAACTTCTCCACGTGCTGATAGGGGCCGTAGTTGTTCGAGCAGTTCGAGATCGTCGCGGCCACCCCGAACGAGCGCACCCACGCGCGCACCAGCAGGTCCGAGCCGGCCTTGGTCGACGAGTACGGGCTCGACGGGTTGTAGGCGGTGGCCTCGGTGAACCGGGCCGGATCGTCGAGCTCGAGATCGCCGTACACCTCGTCGGTGGAGATGTGGTGATACCGCACCGAATGCCGGCGCACCGCCTCGAGCAGAGTGAACGTGCCGATCAGGTTGGTCTGCACGAACGGCGACGGATCGGCCAGGGAGTTGTCGTTGTGCGACTCGGCGGCGAAGTGCACCACCAGATCCGACTCGGCCACCAGCGCGTCCACCAGGTCCGCGTCGGCGACGTCGCCGCGGACGAAGCGGATCTTCTCGGCGACCGGGTCGAGGGAGGCGAGGTTGCCAGCGTAGGTGAGCTTGTCGAGCACGGTCACCCGCGCCTCGGGGCGGTCGGCGACGGTCCGATGCACGAAGTTCGCACCGATGAAACCGGCACCGCCGGTGACGAGCAGCCGCATGCGGCAACCCTACCGGCGGTGCGTTCGCTGGTCCGCGTCCACCCCGGATGGGAGACTGCCCGTCATGCGCGGAATCATTCTCGCCGGCGGCACCGGGTCCCGCCTGCACCCGATCACCCTGGGAGTGAGCAAGCAGCTCGTACCGGTCTACGACAAGCCGATGATCTACTACCCGCTCTCGACCCTCATGCTCGCCGGGATCCGCGACATCCTGATCATCACCACGCCCGAGGATGCTCCACAGTTCCAGCGCCTGCTCGGCGACGGGTCGCGCTACGGGGTGAACCTGACCTACCGGGTCCAGCCGGAGCCGAACGGGCTCGCCCAGGCGTTCGTGCTCGGCGCCGAGCACATCGGCACCGGCAGCGTCGCCCTCGTCCTCGGCGACAACATCTTCTACGGCCCCCGCCTGGGCACCCAGCTCACCCGGTTCGCCGACCTCGACGGCGGCGCGGTGTTCGCCTACCGCGTCTCCGATCCCAGGGCCTACGGGGTGATCGAGTTCGACTCCGAGGGCCGGGCGCTCTCGCTCGAGGAGAAGCCGGCCACCCCGAAGTCGAACTTCGCGGTGCCCGGGTTGTACTTCTACGACAACGACGTCGTCGCCATCGCCCGCGGCCTGCGCCCGTCGGACCGCGGCGAATACGAGATCACCGACATCAACCGCACCTACCTCGAGGCCGGCCGGCTCCAGGTCGAGGTCCTGCCGCGCGGCACCGCCTGGCTCGACACCGGCACCTTCGACTCGCTGCTCGACGCCGGCAACTACGTCCGTACCATCGAACAACGCCAGGGCCTGAAGATCGGCGCCCCCGAGGAGGTCGCGTGGCGGCGCGGCTTCATCACCGACGACGACCTGCGCGCCCTGGCCGCGCCGCTGGTCAAATCCGGCTACGGCAGCTACCTGCTCGACCTGCTCGACCGGGAAGGACACTGACGGTGCACTACCGCGAACTGAAGATCCCCGGCGCCTACGAGATCACCCCCCGACAGTTCGGCGACGACCGCGGCGTCTTCTACGAGTGGTTCAAACAGCCCACCTTCACCGACGCCGCCGGACGCGCCCTCGACCTCGCCCAGGCCAACTGCTCGGTCTCCGCCGCCGGGGTGCTGCGCGGCATCCACTACGCCGACGTCCCACCCGGGCAGGCCAAGTACGTCACCTGCCCGGCCGGCGCGGTGCTCGACGTCGTCGTCGACCTGCGCGTCGGCTCCCCCACCTTCGGGCAGTGGGACGCGGTGCTGCTCGACGACGTCGACCGCCGCGCGATCTTCCTCCCCGAGGGCCTCGGCCACGCCTTCTGTTCCCTGGCCGACGGCTCGACCGTCGTCTACCTGTGCTCGACCGGCTACAACCCCGACCGCGAACACGAGATCGACCCCCTCGACCCGCAGATCGGCATCGACTGGCCCACCACCGGCCGCGACGGGCAACTGCTGCACTACCAGCTCTCCGACAAGGACCGGGCGGCCCCCTCGCTGGCCGACGCCGTCGCGGCCGGGTCGCTGCCGCGGTACCTCGGGTGAGCGCGCAGCCGGTGCCCTCCCCCGATCCCGTCACCGAACCCGCCGGCGCACCCGGCGGGATGTCGGGGGCGCCGGGCCCGCTCATGCGCCTGTTCAAGAACCAGGCCGTGGCGTTCCTGCTGGTGGGGGCCTTCAACACCGCGCTGGGCACCGCTTGGTTCATCGTGTGGCAGCTCGCCGTCGGCGACACCCTCGGCTACCACGTCGCGATCGTGGCGGGCTACGCCTCCAATGTGCTGTGCGCCTTCTCCACCTACCGCTACCTCGTGTTCCGCGTGCGCGGTCACTTCCTGCGTGACCTGTGGCGGTTCGTGACCGTCAACCTGAGCGCGTTCCTGCTGAACCTCGCGCTCATGACGCTGGCGGTGTCCGTCCTCGGATTCCCCCCGATCCCCGCGCAGATCGTGATCACCTTCGTGACCGCGACGGCGAGCTTCTTCGGCTACCGGGACTTCTCCTTCCGCCGCGCCAAGCACGACTGAGCGACCCGAGCGAATGGACCATTTCGTCGGACCACGGAGGTGAGCGATACATTCGCTCGCCCCCCACGGCCGACCGATCAGCGCAGGCGGAAGATCACGGCGCGCTGCACCACGAAGTTGATCACGGTGGCCGTGCCCTGCGCGACGACGAATGCGAGCGGCACGCGCCACCACTCGGCGGGCAGCGCGTCGTACAGCACGTAGTTGATGCCGACCTGCACGGCGTAGGTGACGGCGTACAGGATCACCACCGCGACGAACCGGGCCCGGCTCGGTTCCGCCCTGAAGGTCCAGCGCCGGTTGATCAGGTACGCGGTGGTGGTGCCGGCGACGAACGACAGCGACTTCGCGACGTTGACGTGCAGCCCCACGGCCAGCAGCAGCACGTAGAGACCGAAGTCCACGATCGCGGACAGCCCGCCGGTGAGGACGAACCGCACGATCTGCGTCTTCAGGTCGAGCGCCTCGTCGGCGGTGCTGTCGGTGAGGGGGATCTCCACCGGCAGGGGGGCGTGGTGCTCCGGTTGCGTCTGCCAGTGCGGGTGCTGCGGGTGCTCGGACACGGCGACAGCCTATGCGAGCGGCGCGAGCGCTCCCGCTCCGCGACGGAACGCACCGGGACGGTTCCGGCAATCCGGACGCCGGGGCGGGGACGTCGCCACCGACACACTCTCGCTGCTGCGACCGGCGGGTAACCTGTACGGCGATGTCCACGACAGCTGCAGAGCCGGCCGCCGCGCCGCTCCCCACCCAGACCCGCACTCTGACCGGCTGGGGGCGCACCGCCCCGACCACCGCGGAGGTGCTGTCCACTCCCGACGTCGAGGTGATCGCGCAGGCGGTCGCCCGGGTCGCGGAGCAGAACGAGTCCAAGCCGTCGCATCTGCGCCGCGGTGTCATCGCCCGCGGCCTCGGCCGCTCGTACGGTGACCCGGCGCAGAACGCGGGCGGGCTCGTCGTCGACATGACGGCGCTGGACCGGATCCACACGATCGACCGCGAATCGCGTCTGGTCACCGTCGACGCGGGCGCCAACCTGGACCAGTTGATGCGCGCGGCGCTGCCGTTCGGCCTGTGGGTGCCGGTGCTGCCGGGCACCCGGCAGGTGACCGTGGGCGGCGCCATCGGCGCGGACATCCACGGCAAGAACCACCACAGCGCCGGCAGCTTCGGCAACCACGTCCGGTCGATGGACCTGCTCACGGCCGACGGCCAGGTGCGCACCCTCACCCCGAACGGCCGCAACTCCAAGCTGTTCTGGGCGACGGTCGGCGGCATGGGCCTGACCGGCATCATCCTGCGCGCCACGATCGAGATGACGCCCACCGAGACGGCGTACTTCATCGCCGACGGCGACGTCACCAGCACCCTCGACGAGACGATCGCGCTGCACAGCGACGGCAGCGAGGCGAACTACGACTACTCGAGCGCCTGGTTCGACGCGGTCGCACCGCCGCCGAAGCTCGGCCGCGCGGCGGTCTCCCGCGGTTCGCTCGCGAAGCTCGACCAGCTGCCGAAGAAGCTGCAGAAGAACCCGCTGAAGTTCGACGCGCCGACGCTGCTGACGTTCCCGGACATCTTCCCGAACGGCCTGGCCAACAAGTACACCTTCAGCGCCGTCGGCGAGCTGTGGTACCGCAAGTCCGGCACCTACCGCGGCAAGGTCCAGAATCTGACGCAGTTCTACCACCCGCTCGACATGTTCGGTGAGTGGAACCGCGCCTACGGTTCGAACGGCTTCCTGCAGTACCAGTTCGTGGTGCCCACGGAGGCCGTCGAGGAGTTCAAGAGGATCATCGTCGACATCCAGAAGTCGGGGCACTACTCGTTCCTCAACGTCTTCAAGCTGTTCGGCCCGGGCAACAAGGCGCCGCTGAGCTTCCCGATCCCGGGGTGGAACATCTGCGTCGACTTCCCCATCAAGGCGGGCCTGAACGAGTTCGTCCGCGAACTCGACCGCCGCGTCCTCGAATTCGGCGGCCGCCTCTACACCGCCAAGGATTCGCGCACCTCCGCCGAGACGTTCCACGCGATGTACCCGCGCATCGGCGAATGGATCAAGATCCGCCGCTCGGTCGATCCCACCAACGTGTTCGCCTCCGATATGTCCAGAAGGTTGGAACTCCACTGATGATCAACGCCGTCGGCAACCCCCAGACCCTGCTGCTCCTCGGTGGCACGTCCGAGATCGGCCTCGCCATCGTCGAGGAGTACCTGCGCAGGGCGCCGGCCCGCGTGATCCTCGCGGCTCTGCCGAACGACCCGCTGCGCGACGACGCCGTCGCGCAGGTGAAGGCCGCCGGGGCCACCAAGGTCGACGTGATCGACTTCGACGCCCTCGACACCGGCAGCCACCCGAAGGTGATCGACCGAGCCTGGGACCTCGCCGGAAACGGTCGCTCCGCAGGCTCCGCTCCTGCCGGCGACGTCGACGTCGCGATCGTCGCGTTCGGACTGCTCGGCGATGCCGAGGAGCTGTGGCAGAACCAGGCCAAGGCCGTGCAGATCGCCGAGATCAACTACACCGCGGCCGTATCCGTCGGCGTGCTCGTCGGCGAGAAGATGAAGGCGCAGGGCTACGGCCGCATCATCGCCATGTCCTCCGCCGCGGGTGAGCGGGTGCGCCGCTCCAACTTCGTGTACGGCTCCACCAAGGCCGGTCTCGACGGCTTCTACCTCGGGCTCGGCGAGGCGCTGCGTGAGTACGGCCCCCGTGTCCTGGTGATCCGGCCGGGGCAGGTCCGCACCCGCATGTCCGCCGGGGTGAAGGAAGCCCCGCTGACGGTGAACAAGGAGGACGTCGCCAAGCTCGCCGTCTCCGCGTCCGAGAAGGGCAAGGAACTCGTGTGGGCTCCGGGCGCCTTCCGCTACGTGATGATGGTGCTGCGGCACGTCCCGCGCGCGATCTTCCGAAAGCTGCCGATCTAGGCTGCGGGGGTGTCCGACCCAGCCGTACTCTCCTCCGACGTGGCCCCCTTCCGGCGTGCGCTCCGCACCGCCGGCGAGGGGGCCGCTGCGGTTCTCGTCGCCGCGATCGTCGCCGCCGTCGGCCTGTTCGCGTTCGCGCGCGTGCAGTGGCCCGCCTTCAACTCGTCGAACGTCACGCAGGCCGTCACGACGGTGCTGCAGGTGGGGGCGCTCGCCGTGCTCGCCGTCTCCGTCGTGCTGCACCGGCGGCGACGGTGCACGCCGTTCGCGCGGGTGCTGTCGTGGGCCGGCCTGTCGGGCCTGGTCACCGTCACCCTCGGGATGCCGCTGGCCGCGACGAAGCTCTATCTGCACGGCATCTCCGTCGACCAGGAGTTCCGCACCGAGTACCTGACACGGCTCACCGACTCCCCGGCCCTGCGGGACATGACGTACGCGGACCTGCCGCCGTTCTATCCCGCCGGCTGGTTCTGGGTGGGCGGCCGCTTCGCGAACCTGCTCGGCATGGACGGCTGGGAGGCGTTCAAGCCGTGGTCGATCGTGTCGCTGGCCGTCGCCGCCGTCGGCGCGCTCGTGTTGTGGACCGCGCTGGTGCGGGTCGATCTGGCCGTGCTGGTCACCACCGCGACCACCGCCGTCGTCCTCGCCTACGGCTCCCCCGAGCCGTACGGCGCCGTCATCGCGCTGCTGCTCGCGCCCGCCCTCGTCATGGCGTGGGGGGCACTGTCGCGCCCGGTGCGTCCTTCGGGCGGCTGGAGCAGCCCAAAGGGCGCACCGGGCGGCGGAGCCGCCGTCGGGACCGGGCTGTTCCTCGGGCTGGCGGCCACGTTCTACACGCTCTACCTGGGCATCGCCGCGTTCGCCGTCACCGTGATGGCCGTCGTCGCGGCGGTGCTGGCACGACGCGCGGCCGGCACGTGGCGCGCCGCGGTCCCGGTGCTCGTGCGGTTCGTGGTGATCGGTGCGATCGCGGCACTCGTCGCGCTGCTCGTGTGGGCGCCGTTCGTGCTCGAGGTGCTGCGGGGCGGGTCCACCGCCGGATCCGGCACCGCGACGCACTATCTGCCCGAGACCGGGGCCCGGCTGCCGCTGCCGATGTTCCACGGTTCGCTGATCGGGCTGCTGTGCCTGCTCGGCACGGTGTGGCTGGTCGGGCGGGCCACGTCGTCGCGGCGCGCGCAGGCCCTCGGACTCGGCGTCGTATCCGTGTACCTGTGGTACCTGGCGTCGATGGCGCTGACCGCGCTGGGCAACACCCTGCTCGCCTTCCGCCTCGAGGTGATCCTGCTCGTGCTGCTCGCGGCCGCCGGCACGTTCGCATTCGTCGACTTCACCCGGTGGATCGTGCTGGCCACCAGCGAGAACCAGCGGGTGCGGTGGTCCCTGATCGCGGTCGGCGCGCTGGGCGCGGTCGCGTTCACCCAGAACATCCCGCAGGTCCTCGCGAGCGAGATCACCGTCGCCTACACCGACACCGACGGCGACGGTGAACGCGCCGACCAACGTCCGCCCGGCGCCGGCGCCTACTACGCCGAGCTGGACGAGGCGATCACCGCGGCGCTGGACCGGCCCCGCGACGAGATCGTCGTCCTCACCGCCGACACCACCTTCCTCGCCTACCACCCCTACCTCGGATTCCAGGCGCTGACGTCGCACTACGCGAATCCATTGGCGGACTTCGAGGCTCGCGCCGCCGCGATCGAGGACTGGGCGTCGCTCGAGACGGCCGACGAGCTGCTCGCGGCGTGGGACGAGTCGCCGTGGCGGGGCCCCGACGCGATCGTATTCCGGCAGGGCGCCGAGGGTTACACGCTCCGGCTCGCCGAGGACGTGTACCCCAACGACCCCAATGTGCGCCGCTACACGGTGACGTACCCGAAGTCGCTGTTCGACGATCCGCGCTTCACGATCTCGGAGATCGGGCCGTTCGTCGTCGTCACCCGCACCGGATAGCCGCAGTCGTCCGCGAACCCGACGGTGTTCGCGGACGACCGGCAACGGTTGCGAGGGGGCTCAGGCGCGGCGCAGCGGCATCACCGACCGCACCACCGGATCGCGCAGGTACAGCCCGGCCCACACGAGGACACCGACGTACACCGGGAAGAGGATGGTGCTGAAGAGCGGCATCTCGTTCAACATGTTCGTCGCCACGGCGCCGCCGAGGTAACCGGTCAGCAGCACCGCCCCGAGGATCGACGTGGCCGGGACCAGGTACAGCGCCAGGCACACGAGCAGGACGACGCCGATGACGTAGTTGAGGTCCGGGTCGAAGCCCAGATCGATCATCGCCTCCCGGGCCTGGTCGACGTTGAGGATGTGGATCGTGACGTCGAACAGCAGGAACAGCACGACGAGGCCGGTGAGCACGAGGCCGGCGATGCGGAACTTCCGGTCGGTCGTGCGCTCGGTGGGGCGGGTGGTGGTCGAGATCATGACGGGCTCCTGGGGTCGCGGGGTGGTCTCGCTACGGACTGACCGGCCGGCCCGGAAAAACTCATCGCCGTGGATCGTCGGCTCACAGCCTGGACGCGAGCAGCTGCGCGAGGTGTACCCCTCGCCGGTCGGTGAGGTCGGCGATCTGGGTGCGGCAGGAGTAGCCGTCGGCGAGCACGACGTCGTCCGTGCCCGCGGCGGCGATCGCGGGCAGCAGCTGGTGCCCGGCGACGGCGACGGAGACGTCGTAGTGCCCGGGCACCACGCCGAAGTTGCCGGCGAGACCGCAGCATCCGCCGAGCCGGGTGACCGTCGCGCCGGCCCGGCGCAGCAGCGCGGCGTCGGCGCCCCACCCCATCACGGCGTGGTGGTGGCAGTGCGGCTGGGCCACCACCGTCGTCCCGGACAGCGACGGCGGCTCCCAGTCGCCGAGCAGCTCGGCCAGCGTCACCGTCGACTCGGCGACGACGCGCGCCGGCTCGAACCCGAGCAGCTCGACGGCGTCGGAGCGCAGGACCGCGGTGCACGACGGTTCGAGCCCCACGATCGGCATGCCGGCCGGGAACAGGGCGGAGAGGGTGCGGCCCAAGATCTTCCGGGCGGCATCCAGCTGACCGGTGGTGATCCACGTCAGGCCGCAGCACTGTTGCCGGTCGGTCACGCACACCCGTCGGCCTGCGGCCTCGAGCACCCGCACCGCGGCGATCGCCACCTCCGGGGTGAAGTACTCGGTGAAGGTGTCGACGAACAGCAGGACGGGCTCGCCGTCCGTGCGACGCTCGGCGGCCGTGTCTGCGAACCAGCGGCGGAACGTGCGCGGCGCGAACTCGGGCACGCGGCGGCGCCGGTCCACTCCGGCGAGGGTCAGCCCGGCGGCCGCCACCCCCGGCACCTTGCCCAGCGCGTTCACCGCGCGCGGCGCCCGGCTCGCCAGCGCCGCCCAGCGCGGCAGCCGCCCGAGGGTGTAGTGCGTGACGGGACGCACGCGGCCCTGGTAACTCTGGTGCAGCACTTCGGATTTGAAGGTGGCCATGTCCACACCGGTCGGGCAGTCGGAGGCGCAGCCCTTGCACGCCAGGCACAGTTCGAGCGCCTCGTGCACCTCCGGTGAGCGCCAGGATCCGGTGACGAGGGTGCCGTTGAGCATCTCCTGCAGGACCCGGGCCCGGCCGCGGGTGGAATCCTTCTCCTCCCGCGTCGCCAGGTACGACGGGCACATCACCCCACCGAGGCCGGCGGTGTCGGCGCGGCACTTGCCGACGCCGGTGCAGCGGTGCACGGCCTGCGTGAAGTCGCCGCCGTCGCCGGTATACCGGAACGCCAGGCCGTCCTGGACCCGTTGCGCGGCCGGGACTCTGAGGTCCCGATCCGAGGGGACGGGATCGACGAGCACGCCGGGATTGAGCAGGCCCTCGGGGTCGAACACCGCCTTGACCGCCCCGAACAGCCGCAGCGCGGTCGGCGAGTACATCAGGGGCAGCAGTTCGCTGCGCGCCCGGCCGTCGCCGTGTTCGCCGGACATCGAGCCCCCGAACGAGGCCACGAGTTCACCTGCCGCGAAGAGGAATTCGCGGAATATCCCGGGTATCTCGAGCGGCACGTCGAGGCGGATGTGGATGCAGCCGTCGGCGAAGTGCCCGTACGGATAGCCGGTGACGCCGTAGCGGGTCAGCAGCGACTCGAACTCGCGCAGGTACTCCCCCACCCGCTCCGGCGGGACGGCGGCATCCTCCCAGCCGGAGTGGGCGGGCAACCCGGCGGGGCTGCGCCCGGACAGCCCGGCCCCGTCCTCCCGGATCCGCCACAGTTGCGCGGCCTTCCCCGGATCGGTCACGATCAGCGAATCCACCGCCGAGACGGCGTGTTCGAGAGACGACGCCCGGGCGAGCACCTCGCCGGCGTCGTCGCCGGACAGTTCGACGAACAGCCACGCCGCCCCGCGCGGCAGCGGCGGCACCGCCGCCGGGCCGCGCCGCGCACGCACCACGTCCACGATCCGCGAGTCGAGTCCCTCGCACGCGGTCGGGGTGAAGCCGAGCAGCGCGTGGGCGGCGTCGCCGGCCGTCGCGATGTCGGGGTAGCCGAGGGCCACCAGGACGCGCACCGCGGGATCGGCGACGAGCCGCACCGTCGCCTCGGTGACGACGCCGAGCGTGCCCTCGCTGCCGACGAGGAAGCGCAGGACGTCGAACCCGTTCTCCGGCAACAGGTGTTCGAGGGCGTAGCCGGACGCCTGCCGGCCGAACCGGCCGAACTCGGTGCGGATGGTGGCGAGGTGGTCGAGCACGAGGCGGCGCAGCGATTCCAGGACGGGGGCGTCGTCGGGCAGCGACAGGTGCCGGCCCGCGCCGGTGAGCACCTCGAGGCCGAGGACGTTGTCGGAGGTGCGACCGTAGCCGAGGGTGCGGGCACCGCAGGCGTTGTTGCCGATCATCCCGCCGACGGTGCAGCGGTTGTGGGTGGACGGGTCGGGCCCGAAGCGCAGTCCGTACGGGGCGGCCGCGCGCTGCAGTTCGGACTGGACGACGCCGGGCTGCACCGTCGCGGTGCGGGCCTCGGGGTCGATCTGCAGGACACGGCCGAGATGACGGCTGAAGTCGAGCACGACGCCGGGGCCGACGGCGTTGCCGGCGACGGACGTTCCGCCGCCGCGCGAGGTGAACGGAACGCCGTGCCGGCGGCACACCTCGAGCACGGTGGCGACCTCGTCGATCTCACGGGGCCGCACCACCGCCTGCGGGGGCACCCGGTAGAGGGAGGCGTCGGACGAGTACAGGGCCCGGGTGGTGGTGTCGTCGAGCACGTCGGAGATGCCCGCGCCACGCAGGGCCTCGCCGATCGCCGTCGCCCTGGCCATAGGCCGATGCTAGTGCCTACCGGGGTCGCTTCGTCGCGGGTCGGACCGGCGCACCCGCGGATCGATACGTCCTCAGCGCTGGGTGAGGACGACCGGTCCGTCCTCGGTGATCGCGACGGTGTGCTCGCAGTGCGCGGCCCGGCTGCCGTCGGCGGTGCGCAGCGTCCACCCGTCCGGGTCGTGCCGGTAGGCGTCGCCGCCCCCGGCGTGCAGCATCGGCTCGATGGCCAGCACCAGCCCGGGCCGCAGCCGCATCCCGCGCCCGGCCCGGCCCTCGTTGGGCACGTGCGGGTCCTCGTGCATGCGGCGGCCGATGCCGTGGCCACCGTGGTCGGCGAGCATGCCGTAGCCGCGGGAGCGGACGTAGCCGCCGATCGCCGCGCCGATGTCGCCGAGGCGGTTGCCCGGCACGGCCGCGGCGATGCCGCGCGCGAGGGCCTCCTCCGTCGCGGCGATCAGGGCGAGGGCCTCGCGGTCGGCGGCGCCGACGGTGAAGCTCACGGCGGCGTCCCCGCACCAGCCGTCGAGCACGGCCCCGCAGTCGATGCTCACCAGATCGCCGTCACGCAACCGGTAGCCGCCGGGAATGCCGTGGACGACGCCGTCGTCGACGCTCGCGCACACGACTCCGGGGAACGGCGACGGAGCCCACTCGGGGTGGTAGCCGAGGAACGGGGAGGTCGCGCCGGCGTCGCGGACGACCGCCGCGGCGACGTCGTCGAGTTCCTTCAGGGACACCCCGATCGCCGCGTGGGCCCGCACGGCCGCGAGCGCGTCCGCGACCACGGCGCCGGCGGCCCGCATCGCCTCGATCTCGCCGGGCGTCTTCAGTTCGACCATGTCGCCTCCCAATAGAAATACCGGTATTACTATACGGGCATGGTGCGCGAACCGCTGACCCCGGTCCAACTCGAACGCGGCCGGCGGCTCGGCGAACGTCTGCGCGCGGCGCGCGGCACCGCCAGCATGGCAACGGTCGCCGGTGACGCCGGCATCTCCGTCGAGACGCTCCGGAAGATCGAGACCGGCCGCATCGCCACGCCCGCCTTCTTCACCGTCACCGCGCTCGCCCGGGTCCTCGGGCTCTCCCTCGACGACCTGGCCGGCGACCCGGCGGGCGACCCCGTCGAGCACGGGGCCGCCTCCTGACCGGAGGTGCTCACCCCCGGCACCACCCTCCCTCGCCTAGCATCGATCCTTGTGCCCGTCGATGTCCTTTCGCCCGAAACGCCCGCTTACGCCGATACGAAGGCCCGCGTGCGCACGGCCAGGATCGTCGCGACGGTCACCGGACTGCTCGGCATGGTGCTCGCCCTGGCCGTGCCGTTCCTGCCGGTCCGGCAGGAGGCCGCCACCGTCAGCTGGCCGCAGGGCACCGACCTGACCAACATCGAGGCGCCCCTCGTCTCCTACACCCCCCTCGAACTGCGGGCGAGCGTGCCGTGCTCGGCCTTCCCCCTGCTCGGCGACGACGGCGGCACCCTGGTGTCCACCGTGCCGCCGGGCGCCCCCGACGCCACCGAGAACGCCCTCGTGATCCGGACCGTCGCCGGCACCGACGGCGGCTCCGCCACCGTGGAGGTGGTGCTGCGCAACTCGGTGGTCGTGTCGGCACCGATCGACGACGAGCACCGGTGCACAGCCGTCACCGTCGCCACCAACGCCGACCGCACCGCCGCCGAGATCGTCGGCCTCGAGCAACACGACGACGGGCACCACGTCGCCATGCTCGACGGCGATCACCGGCCGCAGATGGTCGGGGTCTACTCCGATCTGCAGGGCTCGGTGGAGGCCCTCAACTCCGGCCCGAACGCCGAGCGGCTGTCCGTCCGCGCCGCCCTCGACTCGCGGTTCACCTCCACTCCGACGCTGGTCAAACTCGTCGCGATGGTCGCCTGCCTCCTTGCGACCCTGCTGTCACTCGTGGCGCTGCACCGGCTCGACGGCGTCGACAACCGCCGCGCCCGCCGGGTCCTGCCCGCCCACTGGTGGCGGTTCACCGCGGTGGACGCGGTCGTCGTCGGCACGCTGCTGCTGTGGCACGTCATCGGCGCCAACACCTCCGACGACGGCTACATCCTCACCATGGCCCGCGCCTCCGACGGCGCCGGCTACATGGCCAACTACTACCGATGGTTCGGCGTCCCCGAGGCCCCGTTCGGCTGGTACTACGACGTGCTCGTCCTGCTCGCGAAGGTCTCCACCGCCAGCGTGTGGATGCGGCTGCCCGCCCTGCTCGCCGCCGTCGCCTGCTGGATGGTCATCAGCCGCGAGGTCATCCCCCGGCTCGGAGTCGCCGTCCGCCGTAACCGCATCGCGCTGTGGACGGCGGGCCTGGTGTTCCTCGCCTTCTGGCTGCCCTACGACAACGGCCTGCGGCCCGAGCCCATCATCGCGCTCGGCGCCCTGCTCACCTGGTGCTCGATCGAACGCGCCGTCGCCACCGGCCGCATGCTGTCCGCCGCGATCGCCGTGCTGCTCGCCGCCTTCTCCCTCGCCGCGGGTCCCACCGGGCTCATCGCGGTCGCCGCGCTCGTCGCCGGAGCCCGGCCCGTCGTCGTCCGGCTGGCCGGTCGCCGCCGGCTCGTCGGGGTCCTCCCGCCCGTGGCTGCCATCCTCGCCGCGGGCACCGTCGTCCTCGTCGTCGTCTTCGCCGACCAGACCCTCGCCTCGGTGCTCGAGGCGACCCGGGTGCGTTCCGCCGTCGGACCCAACGTGCCCTGGTTCGACGAACGGCTGCGCTGGGACGCGCTGCTGACCGTCTCCCCCGACGGCTCCCTCAGCCGCCGCTTCGGCGTGTTCGTCATGCTGCTGTGCCTGGTGGTGTGCGTGATGCTGATCCTGCGCAAGGGCCGCATCCCCGGCACCGCCCTCGGTCCGTCGCGCCGCATCCTCGGCATCGTCTTCGCGTCGCTGCTGCTGATGATGCTCACCCCGACCAAGTGGACCCACCACTTCGGCGTGTACGCCGGACTGGCCGGGTCCGTCGCCGCGCTCGCCGCGGTCGGCGTCGGCGCCGTCGGCATCCGCTCCGCGCGCAACCGCGCCCTCTTCACCGCCGGGGTGCTGTTCGTGCTGGCGCTGGCGTTCACCGGCTCCAACGGCTGGTGGTACGTCTCCAGCTACGGGATCCCGTGGTGGGACAAGCCGCCGTCCATCTCCGGACGCGCCTTCTCCACCGCCCTGCTCGCGCTGGCCCTCGTCGCGCTGGCCGTCGCCGCGTGGTTCCACCTGCGCGAACCGTTCGCCACCCCGAAACCCGACCGCAACGGCCGGGTCAGGGCGATCGCCTCGGCGCCGCTGACCGTCGTCGCCGCGGGCGTCGTCCTGTTCGAGGTGCTCTCGCTCGTCAAGGGCGCGGTCGCGCAGTACCCGGCGTACTCGATCGCCCGGTCGAACGCGGCCGCCCTCACCGGCAGCAGCTGCGGCCTCGCCGACGACGTCCTCGTCGAGACCGACCCCAGCGCCACCGCGCTGGCCCCCCTAGACGGCGACGTCGCCGAGGCGCTCGGCGCCGGCGCCGCCGACGGCTTCACCCCGAACGGCGTCGCTCTCGACCTCACCGCCGACGAGGAGATCTCCACCACGGGCGGCGCCAACACCGTCGACACCGACGGGGGCGGCACCACCACCTCCACGGGCGCCGGCACCGGCGGCGGCCGCGGCGCCGCCGGCATCAACGACAGCACCGTCGCGCTGCCGTTCGGCCTGGACCCCGCCCGCACCCCCGTGCTCGGCAGCTACCGCACCGGGGCGCAGCAGGAAGCCGACCTCGAGTCCGGCTGGTACGCGCTGCCCGAACGCACCGACGCCACGCCGCTGCTGGTCGTCACCGCCGCCGGCCGCGTGCACTACGTCGACCCCGACGGCGTCCTCACCCCGGGCGCGGACGTGCTGCTCGAGTTCGGGCGAACCGGCGGCGATTCGAACGTCGAACCGCTGGCGCGCGTCGCGCCCGTCGACATCGGGCCGTCCCCGTCGTGGCGCAACCTGCGGGTGCCGAGCGACCGGATCCCCGCCGACGCCGACGCGGTCCGGCTGGTGGTGACGGACGGCAACCTGGCACCCGACCAGTGGGTGGCCGTCACCCCGCCGCGGATGCCGCGCCTCGAGACGTTGAACACCCTCGTCGGCTCCACGGCCCCGGTCCTGCTCGACTGGTCGGTGGGCCTGGCGTTCCCCTGCCAGCGTCCGTTCGATCACCGCTACGGCGTCGCCGAGGTCCCCGAGTACCGGATCCTGCCCGACCGGGTCGGCGCCGACTCCACCAACGGCTGGCAGGACGACATCGGCGGCGGGCCGCTCGGCTGGATACCGCTGCTGCTCACCGCCGAGACGATCCCCACCTATCTGAACCACGACTGGGACCGCGACTGGGGCTCGCTGGAGCGGTACACGCCCATCGACCCGGGCGCGACGACCGCGGAGATTGCCACCGAGAACGTCGTCCGCTGGGGCTGGTGGTCGCCCGGACCGATCCGCGACGGAGTGCCCGTAATGCGTGAATAGGGTCCTACGCGGTGGTAGGGACGGTGCGTCCACTCAGCTGCGCCCGATACCATCGACAATCGTGCCCGACGACGTGACCACAGTTCCCGCCCCCTCCGCAGCCGTTCCCCGGCCGCCGGTTGCCCGGGATCTGCGGGCGCAGTACCGCACCGCCCGGCTCGTCGCCGCGGTGGCGGGTCTGCTCGGTGTGCTCCTCGCCGTCGCGACCCCGTTCCTGCCCGTCAAGGTCACCGAGGCCACCGTCACGTGGCCGCAGAACGGCTCGACCGGGCCGGTCGAGGTGCCACTCATGTCGCAGGTGCCGCGGCAGCTGAGTGCGACGGTGCCGTGCACCGCCGTCGCCGGCATGCCCCCGGGCGGCGGCCTGCTCCTCGCGACCGCACCGGCCAGCGGTGAGGGCGCCGCGCTCAACGCGATGTTCGTGCGAGTGGGCGCCGAGAACGTCGACGTCCTCGACCGCAACGTCGTCGTGGCCACCGCCCCGCGCAGCGACGTCGAGTCCGCCGCGTGCACCGAGATCAGCATCTTCTCCGACGTCGACCGCACCACCGCGGAGTTCGTCGGCCTCAGCGACGAGAACGGCAACCCGCGCGCCGGTGAGCTGACCGGCGACCTGCGTCCCCTCGTCGTCGGCGTGTTCAGCGACCTCGACACCCCGGTTCCCGGCATGTCGGTGACCGTCGACGTCGACTCCCGGTTCTCGTCGTCGCCGACGCTGGTCAAGCTCCTCGCGATGATCCTGGCGACGCTGTCGACCGCGCTGGCGGTCGCCGCGCTCGCCAAGCTCGACGGCACCGACGGCCGCGGGCACCGCCGCTTCCTGCCGTCGCACTGGTGGAAGTTCACCGGCGTCGACGCCGTCGTCGTCGGCACCCTCGCCGGCTGGCACTTCTTCGGTGCGAACACCTCCGACGACGGCTACCTGCTGACCATGGCCCGGGTCTCCGAGCACTCCGGCTACATGGCCAACTACTTCCGCTGGTTCGGCGTCCCCGAGGCCCCGTTCGGCTGGTACTACGACGTCCTCGCCGCGTTCGCCGAGGTCTCCACCGCCAGCGTCTGGATGCGGCTGCCCGCCCTGCTCGCCGGCATCACCTGCTGGATGGTCATCAGCCGCGAGGTGGTGCCCCGCCTCGGCCGCGCCGTCCGGCACAACACCGTCGCCCTGTGGACCGGCGGCCTGGTGTTCCTGGCCTTCTGGCTGCCCTACAACAACGGCCTGCGCCCCGAGCCGATCGTCGCGCTCGGCGCGCTGCTGACCTGGTGCTCGATCGAACGGGCGATCGCCACCGGCCGCCTGTTGCCGGCCGCGACGGCGGTCATGATCGGCGCGTTCACCCTCGCCGCCGCCCCGACCGGCCTGATGTGTGTGGCCGCGCTGCTCGCCGGCATCCGGCCCATGACCCGCATCGTCGTCCGCCGCCACCGCGAGGTCGGGACACTGCCGCTGCTCGCACCGATCGCCGCCGCGGGCACCCTCGTGCTCGTCGTCGTGTTCTCCGACCAGACCCTCGCCGCGGTGCTCGAGGCCACCCGCGTGCGCACCATCATCGGCCCGAACGAGGAGTGGTGGAACGACTTCCTCCGCTACTACTACCTGTTCGTGCAGACCGTCGACGGCTCGCTCGCGCGCCGGTTCGCGTTCCTCGTCATGCTGCTGTGCCTGTTCACGTCGCTGCTGGTGCTGCTGCGCCGCCGCCGCATCCCCGGCGTCGCGACGGGCCCGTCGTGGCGGCTGATCGGCATCGTCTTCGGCACGATCTTCTTCATGATGTTCAACCCCACGAAGTGGACCCACCACTTCGGGGCGTACGCGGGCATCGCGGGTTCTCTCGCCGCGCTCACCGCGGTCATCGTCTCCGCGAGCGCGCTGCGGTCGCGGCGCAACCGCACCATCTTCCTCGCCGGGCTGCTGTTCGTGCTGGCCGTGTCGTTCGCGGGTATCAACGGCTGGTGGTACGTGTCGAGCTACGGCATCCCGTGGTTCGACAAGACCGTCTCGCTGAGCGGCAACCAGTCCAGCTCGCTGTTCCTGCTCCTCTTCGGGCTCGCTCTCGGGCTCGTCGCGTGGCAGTACCTGCGTGAGGGCTACGCGCCGCCGCAGCCCAAGCCCACGACCCGCAAGGGCCGCCGGATCCGCAAGTTCGCGGCGGCGCCCCTGACCGTCGTCGCCGGAGCGATGGTGCTCTTCGAGGTGCTGTCGCTGCTCAAGGGCGCGGTGTCGCAGTACCCGGCGTACTCGCTCGCCCGGTCCAACGTCGGCGCGCTCGCCGGCCAGACGTGCGGCCTGGCGAACGACGTACTCGTCGAATCGGACCCGAACTCCGGGCGGCTCGCGCCCATCGTCGACCCGGACAACCCGCCGCTGAACGGCGACGCCCTCGCCGGCGCCGCCCCCGAGGGCTTCAGCCCCAACGGCATCCCGTCGGACCTCACCGCCGACTACGTGGAGGTCAAGCCCGGCCAGGGCAACACCGACAACCAGAGCGTCGGGCCGACGTTCGAGACCGGCGCCGGCGGCGGCACCACGGGCGGCACCGGCGCCCGCACCGTCAACGGCTCCGAGGCCAAGCTGCCCTTCGGCCTCGACCCGGCCGTCACCCCGGTGCTCGGCAGCTACCAGGAGGGTGTGCAGGAACCGGCGCTGCTCACGTCGAGCTGGTACGGGCTGCCCGAGCGCAGCGACGACGCGCCGCTCGTCGTCATCTCGGCGGCCGGCCGCATCTGGTCCGTCGACGACACCGGCGCCACCACCTACGGCCAGTCGCTGCTCGTCGAGTACGGCAGGCGCCTGCCCGACGGCACCGTGGAGCCGCAGGGCACCTACCTGCCGCGCGACATCGGGCCCGCACCGTCGTGGCGGAACCTGCGGATCCCGCTGTCCGAGCTCCCCGCCGACACCGACGCCGTCCGCATCGTCGCCAACGATCCCAACCTCACCGGCGACCAGTGGCTGGCGTTCACCCCGCCCCGCGTGCCGAAGCTCGACACGCTCAACACCGTGATCGGCTCGGAGCAGCCGGTGCTGCTCGACTGGGCGGTCGGACTGCAGTTCCCGTGCCAGCGCCCGTTCGACCACCGCTACGGCATCGCCGAGATGCCGGACTACCGCATCCTGCCGGACCGTCCGCTGGCCGTATCCTCCACCGACACTTGGCAATCCGCGGACAACGGCGGCCCTCTCGGCTTCACCGAAGCCCTCGCCCGCCCCGAGCAGATCCCCACGTACCTCGAGAACGACTGGGCCCGCGACTGGGGCTCGCTCGAGCGGTACGTGCGGTTCTACCCGAACGCCGTGCCGGCCGAGCCGCAGACCGAGGCGATCACGCGCTCCGGCCTGTGGAATCCGGGCACGCTGCGCGTATACGAGTAGGTCCGTCGGCGAGCCCCGTCCGCGTGCCACGCGTGCCTTCCGGCCGAATGTCACATATGTTCGCTTCGATCGACCGAACGTGACATCCGGCCGGCGGGCACGGCCGGCAACGAAAGGACCTGAATGTCGAGGAAGTTCGCCGCCCGGACCACCGCCGTGGCCGCATCCGCTGTGGTCCTGGCGCTGCTGAACGCGCCGGCCGCATCGGCGCAGACCGTTCACGCGGCGACGTTGGGACCGGTCGTCGGATCGACCGGCGTGGGAACCGGATCCGCCGCTCCCACCGAGGCGCTCGTCCACGACTACGTGAATGTCTACACCAACGTCAACACGCCCGGCGTCACGCACTTCGGTGGGAGCGTCAAGTGCTTCTGCCTCGTCACGTGGGTGAACGAGGACACGGGCACGACGGGCGTGAACGAACTACCGGACTTCCCCGAGATCGGCGAGGAGCAGGTCCTCAGCGGTCGAGCCGAGACCGGCCCCGGACGGGTGCGGGCGACGGTGACCGTCCCGGACGGCACGACCTGGGTCTCGGCGTCGGGCAGCTGGGTCGTTCCCTGACCCACTCCCGCACGCAATACCCCCGCATGCGCCTTCACGTCTCCCGGCCGAATGTCACATACCGTCACTTACATTGAACTCATGTGACATTCGGCCACCACAAGGTTATCCACAGGCCGACGAGACGGTCTTTCGTAGGACACGATCCCCCTGCAGGCTGTAGCCATGAAACGGGGGACATGGGGAGACGATCCCGAAGAGCTGTTCGCACTGAGCACCAACGGCGTCATCCGGACGGCAACGCTGTTGAGGCACGGCGTCGCCGGCGGCACGATCGCCGGCCGATGCCGTAAGGGTGGTCCGTGGCAGCGCGTCCTGCCGGGCGTGGTGGCGCTGCACAACGGGCCGCTGTCCGTGTTGCAGCGCAACACGGCCGCGCTGCTGTACGGCGGCGATTCGGCGCTGATCTCAGGTCATGCCGCGCTCGGGATACACGGCTACACCAACTCGGCGACGAAAAGTGAGGTGCTGCTACTCATTCCGCATACCCAGCATCGACGCAACTTCTCGTTCGTCGCCGTCGAGCGGAGCTGGCGGATACCCGAACCCATCATCAAAGGCACGCTGAGAATTGCTCCGGTGGACCGCTGTCTGCTCGATGCGGCACGCAGAATGTCGCAGCTCGATCCGTGCCGTGCCCTGCTGGCGTCGGGGATTCAGCGCGGAGACGTGACCGTCGACGACCTGGCACACGAACTGCGCGCCGGCAGCTGCCGCGGTAGCGCCGTGCCGCGCACCGTAGTTCGAGAGCTCTCGCACGACGCGCATTCCGTGGCCGAGATCGCAGCACAGAAGCTGTACGCGACGAGCGGGTTGCCACCCATGGCCCACAACGTCGACGTCGAGACCGACGACGGTACGTGGATCGCCCGCCCCGACGGGTGGCTCGATTCGGTCGCAGTGGCATGGGAGATCGATTCGCTGAAATACCACTTCTCACCGAAGGCGCACGAGACGACGCTCGTCCGACGGGCCGCGATGCAGCGCAACGGCATCATCGTGGTGTCGCACCTACCGAGGCAGATCCGCGACGACCCGGCCACGGTGCTCGCGGACCTGGAGGCCGCCTACCACCAGGGCACACAGCGCCCACGTCCCCCGGTGCGGTCACGCGCGGACTGACCCCGGACACCGCTGTGGGCCGAATGTCACATGCATTCATTTCCATTGCATGCATGTGACATTCGGCCCACCCGAACAGAATTCGGGTGTTACGAACTAGAGCGGAAGCAGGTGGTGCTTGCGCGGGTTCTTGAACACCGTCTTGTCGCGCAGCAACGTCAGCGCCTTGCGGATCTCGAGGCGCGTGGTGTGCGGCTCGATCACCGCGTCGATGTAGCCGCGCTCGGCGGCGATGTACGGCGTCGCGATGTGCTCGTTGTAGAAGTTGATCAGCTGCTGGCGCACCGCGGGAGCGTTGTCACCGGCGGCCTCGATCTGGCGGCGACCGATCACCGCGACGGCACTCTCGGCACCCATCACCGCGATCCGGGCGGTGGGCCAGGCGAAGTTCACGTCGGCGCCGAGCTGCTTCGACCCCATCACCGCGTAGCCACCGCCGTAGGACTTGCGCACCACCACGGTCACCTTCGGTACCGACGCCTCGACGAACGAGAACAGGAACCGGCCGCCGCGCTTGATGACGCCGATCTTCTCCTGCTCCACACCCGGCAGGAAGCCCGGGGTGTCGACGACGAACACGAGCGGGATGTCGTACGCGTCGCACACCCGCACGAAGTGGGCGGCCTTGTCCGAGCTGGCGGCGTCGAGCGCCCCCGACAGGTACAGCGGCTGGTTGGCGACGACACCGACGGGCCGGCCGTCGACGCGGGCGAATCCGGTGATGATGTTCGGCGCGACCTGCGAGCGGATCTCGAAGAAGTCGCCGTCGTCGAAGATCTTGAGCAGGATGTCGTGCATGTCGTAGCCGGAGTTGTCGGCGTCGGGCATGAACGTGTCGAGCTCGAGATCGTCCTGCGTGATCTCCGGCTCGAGCCCCGGGTTGACGATCGGGGGCTTCTCCTGCGCGTTCGACGGCATGTAGCTCAGGTACTTGCGGGCCCACTCGAACGCGGCTTTCTCGTCCGGCGCGACGTGGTGCACGTTGCCGTACTCGGCCTGCTTGCGGGCGCTGCCGAGTTCCTCGAGGCTGACGTCCTCACCGGTGACGGACTTGATGACGTCCGGTCCGGTGACGAACATGTACGCCTCCTCGGTGGCGATGACCACGTCGGTGTTGATGGGGGCGTACACGGCGCCGCCGGCGCACTTGCCGAGGATGATCGACACCTGCGGGCACAGACCGGACAGCGGCTCGTGCCGCTTGCCCAGTTCGGCGTACCACGCCAGCGACGTCACGGCGTCCTGCACGCGGGCGCCGCCGGAGTCGTTGATGCCGACGACGGGGCAGCCGATCTTCAGCGCGAAGTCGAGGATCGCGGCGACCTTGCGGCCGAACATCTCGCCGACGCTGCCGCCGAACACGGTCTGGTCGTGCGAGAAGACCGCGACGGGCCGGCCCTCGACGGTGCCGTGACCGACGACGACACCGTCACCGTAGAGGGCGTCGTCGCGGCCGGGCGTCTTCATCAGCGCACCGATTTCGACGAAGCTGCCCGGGTCGAGCAGCATGTCGATGCGCTGCCGGGCACTGGGGATGCCCTTGGCGGCGCGCTTGGCGAGCGCGGCCTCCCCGGCCGGTTCCTTCGCGATCGCGAGATTCTTGCGCAGCTCGGCCAGCTTCCCGGCCGTCGTCGTGGTCACTACTCGATCAGCTCCTCGTGGCCTCGATGTCGGCCAGCTTGCGTGTCAGGTCGGCCCCCACCTTCCCGATGTACGGCTCGTCGACCACCTGGAGGTGATCGCCGCCGACATGGATGACCTCCAGATTACGGACCGCCTCGCCCCAGCCGCCGTCGGGCTGCCGGGTTCCGAACGCGGGCTCGAGTTCGATGGCGTCGTCGTGGTAGCGGTCCGCCATGTACAGCACCACGTCGCCGTCGTACGGCTCGAGCTTCGCGGTCTGGATGGCCCGGTTGTCCAGCCACGACGTGCGCTGGTGCTCGATGATGCCGCCGGGGATCCTGGTACCGCTCATCCTGAGCAGGTCCATGAGGATGCGCACCTGGCCCTCGTCGTCCGTCGCGGCGAGCTTGTCGTACGGCAGCGGTGCGTCGACCCCGTACGTCTTCTTCGCGAACCTCGCGTACCGCTGCCAGCGCTTGGTGATCTCCTCCGGGGTGTCCTCGACCTTCTCCCCGGCCATGACCGTGTCGATGAGGCCGACGAGCCGCACGTCCTTGCCCTCCGCGCGCAGCAGCTTGGCGACCGCGTAGGCGAGCACACCGCCCAGCGACCAGCCGTACAGCACGTACGGACCGTCGCCCTGGATCTCCTTGATCTGCGGCAGATATTCCTGGGCGCGCTTCTCGATCGGGCCCTCGGTGCGTTCGAAGCCGTACATCGGGGTGCCCTCGGGCAGCCGGCGCAGCAGCGGTTCGTACACGACGGTGGAACCGCCGGCCGGGTGGAACACGAACACCGGGACGGCGTCCGACCCCTCGGGGCGCGGGCGCAGCGTACGGACGAGCCCGTCGATGCGGTCGGCGGACTCCAGGTGCCGGCGCACGCTCTCGGCGAGCTGCTCGATGGTCTCGGCGTCGAGCACGTCGTCGACGGTGATCTCGCCGTTCGCCCGCTCGGTCAGCCGGGCCGCGAGGCGCTCGGCCGTCTCGTCGTCGAGGATCGGCAGGGTGTTGAAGATGCCCTTCGCGGACTGTCCGGTGATCACGGCCCAGGTCGCGAACGTGAGTCGCTCGGCCGCGTCGCGCGGGGGCACGTCGGTGCCGGATGCCTCCGCAACCGCCTGCCGGTCGGTCACGTCGGTGGCCTTGTCGGCTTCGGTGCTCGCACCGGCCTCCGCGGCTTCAGCGGCCTCTGCTGCTTCGAGGATCGCCTCCGCCTCGTGCACCACCCCGGTGTCCTCCACGGCCGAGATCGGGGGCAGCTCGAGCGTCGTGTCCTCCCGCTCCGCGGTTTCGCGGTCGGCGGCCTGCTGTGCGGCGAGGGCGGCGACCTCCTCGCGGTTCTCCACGGCGTACCGCAGGTACTTCGCGACGTCGCGCAGGCTGGCGTCCTTCACCGCGGCGAGCTGCAGCTGCGGGATGTCGAACTCGTACTCGACGCGGTTCTTGATCCGCACCGCCATGAGCGAGTCCAGACCCAGTTCGATCAGCGGGATCTCGACGGGCAGGTCCTCGGGCGCGTAGCCCATCGACTCGGCGACGATCAGCGCCAGCCGATCCTCGAGGGTCTGCGACCCGGCCGGGTTCCACTTGTCGCCGAAGGTCTCGACCACCTCGGGAAGCGTCTCGACCGGCCCGCTGGACCGCTCGGCCGGCGCGGGCGCCGCGGCGGGCGCGGGCAGCGCTTCGCCGGAGGCCACGACCGCGTCGAACAGCAACCGGAACTCGCCGCTCGCCGCATCGCGCCCGTGCACGTGCAGCGACGCGCCGCCGGGGTGCCGGGTCAGGGTGGTGGTGAGGGTGCCGCTGGTGGGGACGTCGCCGTGCGGGACGGACGCGGTGAGGGTGACGTCGGCGAGCGTCTGCGACGCGGCGGCGACGACGAGCTCGCCCAGGTCGGTGACGGCGTCGGCGCGCACCTCCCACACGTGCCGGCCGTCGGGCAGCGCGACGTGCGCGCCGGGCACGCGGGCGTTGCCGCCGGTCCCGATGCGGGTCTCGAGCCAGAACGGCTTGCGCAGGAACACCGTCCGCGGCAGGTCCGCGTACTCGCCGGCCGGAAGCAGGCTGCGCAGGTCCACGGCGTGTCCGTGCACGTACAGCTGGGCGAGGGCGGTGAGCACGCCGAGCGGCTCGTCCTCCTTGCGCTTGAGGGTCTGGATCAGCTGGGTGTCGATCACGCCGGCGGCGTACGCCGTCGCGGCCACGGACATCAGCGCGACGGGGTTGGGTGCCAGCTCGACGAACGTGGTGTGCCCGTCGGTGACGGCGAGCTTGACCGCGTTGGTGAAGTACACGCTGTGCCGCAGGCCCTTGGTCCAGTACTCGACCTGGTGGATGGGGTCGTGGCCGGCGCGGTAGTGGGTGTCCTGGTCGACCGACGAGTACACGTCGACCTTCGGCTTGTGCGGCTCGATGCCGGCGAGTTCGGCGGCGAGCTCGCCGAGCAGCGGATCCACCTGCGAGGTGTGGCTCGCGCCCTTGGTCTGCAGGACGCGGGCGAGCTTCTCCTCCGACTCCGCCCGGGCGACGATCGCGTTGACCTCGTCCTGCGGGCCGCCGATGACGGTGTGCGTCGGCGCGGCGTAGACGCAGACCTCGAGGTGCGGGTAGTCGGTGAGGACCAGCTCGATCTCCGCGGCGCTGTACTCGACGAGCGCCATGAGCCGGATGTCGTCGCCCTCGAGCAGCGCCTCGGCCTCGCCCATCAGGCGGGAGCGGGCGCAGATGACGCGGACGGAGTCCTCGAGCGACAGACCGCCGGAGATGTACGCGGCCGCGGCCTCGCCCATGGAGTGGCCGACGACGGCGGACGGCTCGGCGCCGTGGTGGCGCAGCAGCTTCGCGAGGGCGACCTGGATGGTGAAGATGCCGACCTGCGAGGTCTCGACGTCGTAGTCCTGGCCGTCGTCGAGGAACTTCTCCTTCATGGAGTAGCCGGCCTCGTCCTCGATCAGCTCGTCGATCTCGTCGACGGCCGCGGCGAACACCGGGTTCTCGAGGTACAGCTGCTTGGCCATCTTGCGGTGCTGCGAGCCGAAACCGGACAGCACCCACACCGGCCCGTTGGCGGCGGGGGCGTCGGCGGAGAACACGCCCTGCGCGGGCTTGCCGGCGGCGACGGCGCGCAGCCCGGCGATGGCCTCGGCGCGCGTCTTCGCGATCACGACGGCGCGTGAGCGGCCGTGGTTGCGGCGGGAAAGGGTGCGAGCGACGTCGGCGAGCGGCGTGGTGCTGCCGGCCTCGGTCTCGAGCCAGTCGGCGAGGTCGGCGGCGGCCCGGCGACGACGCGACGGCATCGCCGCGGACACCGCGAGCAGCACCGGGTGCTCCTCGCCCTGCTCCGAGCGAATGTGCCCTTCAGCTCCTTCAGCCGACGGAACGATACGTTCGCTCGACTCCGCGTCCGCTTCGGGTCCGGTGTACTCGCGGACCACGACGTGCGCGTTGGTGCCGCCGAAGCCGAAGCCGGAGACGCCGGCGATCGCCTTGCCGGTGTAGCGCGGCCACTCGGCGCCCTCGGGGATGACCTTCAGGCGGGCCTGCTCGAACGGGATGTACGGGTTCGGCGCGGTGTAGTTCAGCGTCGCCGGCAGGTGGTTCTCCTGCATGGCGAGGACCACCTTGATCAGGCCCGCCGCGCCGGCGGCCGCCTCGAGGTGGCCGAAGTTGGTCTTCGCCGAGCCCAGCAGCACCGGCTTGTCGGCGTCGCGGCCGCGGCCGACGACGCGGCCGAGGGCGTCCGCCTCGATCGGGTCGCCGAGCACGGTTCCGGTGCCGTGGGCCTCGATGTAGTCGACGCCGGACGGCAGGATGCGCGCGTCCCGGTAGGCGCGGCGCAGCACGTCGACCTGGGCCTCCGGGTTCGGGGCCGCCAGGCCGTTGGAGCGGCCGTCCTGGTTGACGGCGGAACCGGCGATGACGGCGAGCACGGTGTCGCCGTCGCGTTCGGCGTCCTCGAGCCGCTTGAGCACGACGAGGCCGCCGCCCTCGGCGCGGACCATGCCGTCGGCGTCGGCCGAGAACGCCTTGATGCGGCCGTCGGGGGCCTGCACACCGAGCTGGTCGAAGCCGAGGGTCGCGGCGGGCGCGACGAGCATGTTCACGCCACCGGCCAGCGCCACGTCGGCGTCGCCGTCGCGCAGGGCGCGCACCGCCTGGTGCACGGCCACGAGCGACGACGAGCATGCGGTGTCCAGGGCGACGGACGGGCCACGGAAGTCGAAGAAGTACGAGACCCGGTTGGCCACGATCGACGTGGCCGTGCCGGTCAGGGCGTACGGGTGTGCGGCGGACGGGTCGCTCACCGCGAGGAGCTGGTAGTCGTTGGCGGAGCTGCCGATGAACACACCGACCGGGCGGCCCTTGAGGTCGCTGGCCGGGATGTGGGCGTGCTCGAGCGCCTCCCAGGTGAGTTCGAGGGCGAGGCGCTGCTGCGGGTCGACCATCTCGACCTCGCGCGGCGACATCGCGAAGAACTCGGCGTCGAAGCCCTTGACGTCGTCGAGGTAGCCGCCGCGGGTGTTGGCTGCGGCGATGGCCGACGAGATCTGCGGATCGTCGGCGAATTCGGACCAGCGGCCCTCGGGGAGGTCGGTGATGCCGTCGCGGCCCTGGGCAAGCAGCTCCCACATCTCCGCGGGGGTGCTCACGTGCCCGGGCAGCCGGGCGGCAAGACCGACGATCGCGACATCGTGCGTCCTGCCGGCCGGACCGGCGGCGTAGAAGGCGCTGTCGTCGCCCTCCGGAAGCTCGGGTTCGCCCTCGATGATGCGCGTGGCCAGCGACGCGATGGTGGGGTGCTGGTAGGCGATCGTGGCGGTGAGGGTGACGCCGAGCAGTTCCTCGACCTCGCCGCTGAGCGCCACGGCGTCGCGGGACGAGAGGCCGAACTCCTCCATCGGGCGATCGTCGGAGATCTGCGCCACCGGTTGCCCGGTAGCCTCGGCGATCCAGTTCCGCAGCCACTCGCGCAGCTGCGCGACGGTCATTTCAGTGTCAGCCATCAACCCACCACGCTACCCGGGAAAGAGAACAATTTTTATACGCTATCGGGGAATGCCTGCTGGGTGTAACCACCGCGCAGGGTTCCCTCGATGTAGGCGGCCTTGCAGGCGCGCCGCGCGATCTTGCCACTCGACGTGCGCGGGATCGACCCGGCAGGCACGAGCAGCACGTCGCGCGCGGTCACCCCGTGCCGTGCCGAGATCGCCGCGCGAACGGTGTCCGCGACGGGTTGCGGATCCGCCTTGCCCGCGCCGGGCGCCCGCTCGGCGACGATGACCAGCTGCTCCGAGGCGTCGTCGGGATCGAACTGCAGACCCGAGTGCGAATTCTCGAACACCACCTGCGGCAGCTGGTTGGCCGGCACGGCGAAGGCGGCGACGAAGCCGGGACGCAGCGCGGAGCTGGCCTCCTGCGCCGAGAACTCCAGGTCCTGCGGGTAGTGGTTGCGGCCGTCCACGATCACCAGGTCCTTGACGCGGCCGGTGATGTACAGCTCGCCGTCGACGTACACGCCGTAGTCGCCGGTGCGCAGCCAGTGGGCGTCCGCGGGCGTGCCCTCGGCGTGGCTGCTCGCGGGCAGGCGGTCGACGAGCTTGTTGTGGAAGGTCTCGTCGGTCTCCTGGGTGCGCCCCCAGTACCCGATGCCGATGTTCTCGCCGTGCAGCCAGATCTCGCCGACGTGCCCGTCCGGCACCTCGGTGGCGGTCTCCGCGTCGACGATCGCGGCCCACTGGCTGCGCGCGACGTAACCGCAGGAGACCTGCGCGATGGCGTTCGGCGCCTCCTTGTCGACCTTGACGATGCGGCCGGCGTTGAGCTCGTGACGGTCGACGTAGATGACCCGGGCCTCGTCGGTGTGCCGCGTGGACGAGACGAACAGCGTCGCCTCGGCCATGCCGTACGACGGCTTGATCGCGGTCTTCGGCAGGCCGTACGGCGCGAACGCGTCGTTGAACTTGCGCATCGAGGACGTGGTCACCGGCTCGCTGCCGTTGATCAGGCCGATCACGTTGCTCAGATCGAGGGTCTCGCCCGGCTTGGGCAGCCCCCGCGCGGCGGCGTGCTCGAACGCGAAGTTCGGCGCGGCGGCGAACGTGCCGGCCCCGTCGGAGACGGCGGCGAGTTCCTTGATCCACCGGCCCGGCCGCTGCACGAAGGCGCGCGGGCTCATGATGGTGATGTACTTGCCACCGATCGCCGGCAGGATGACGGTGAGCAGGCCCATGTCGTGGAACAGCGGCAGCCACGTCACGCCGCGCGAACCCTCGTTGAGTTCGATGGAGTCGGCCATCTGGATGCAGTTGGTGAGCACACCGCGGTGGGTGATCTCCACGCCCGCGGGCACGCGCGTCGATCCGGAGGTGTACTGCAGGTAGGCGATGTCGTCGGTGCCGATGTGGGGCCGCGTCCACGAGCCGGCGACAGTGTCGGGGATCGCGTCGACCGCGATGATGCGGGGCCGCTCCGCCGCGGGCAGCGGCCGGAAGAACTGCCGGACCCCGGCCGCCGAGGAGGTGGCGGTGAGGATGGCGCTGGGCGTGCAGTCGCCGAGCACGGCGTGCAGCCGGTCGGTATGGCCGGGTTCGTCGGGGTCGAACAGCGGGACGGCGATGGTGCCGGCATAGATGGCCGCGAAGAAGGAGACGACGTAGTCCAGGCCCTGCGGGGCGAGGATCGCGACGCGGTCACCGGGCTTGGTGACCTGCTGCAGCCGGGCCGCGATCGCGCGCAGGCGCACCCCGAACTGCTGCCAGGTCAGCTCGTGGACCTCGCCGTCACGTTCCCGCGAGTAATCGATGTAACGGTACGCAAGATCGTCGCCGTTCTCGGCGAAATGCTGCTCGAGGTGGTCGAGCAGAGTGTTGCCCTCGGGCAACACGATCTGTCCGTTCTCATCGATGAACTCTTCGAACCCGACGCTCATTCCTTCTCCCTGTCGAAGCGATCCCACAACCACTCGACATGGTTGCGCCCCGCACTTGTCTTCGCGCTAGCGGATCGTCGTACCTGTACAGCTCAACAGCATCCGGCCGTGCATCTCACGAATCTGTCCATCGATCCGAAATCACGATTATGTTACAGATCCGCATCGGTCATTCCCCCGCCAACAGCGGAATCACCGGTGCGAACGCCTCCATCTGGGTGGGGAAGACCCCCACGTAGGACATCCCGGTCTTCGCCCGCACGTTGCGGATCTGCTCGGCGATCTCCTCGTAGGAACCGATTGCGAGATATGGCGATTCGAGGATCTCGTCCACCGTGAGCTTGACGTCCACCTCGATGTTCGGGGGGAATCCCTGGTCGAGGGCGGCCAGCGCCATCTCGGCGGTCTGCTCGCGATCGTCCGTGACGAGAATCATCGTGATGGTCCAGTTCAGCTCGATGTCATCGAACCGATCCCCCGCCGCGCGACGGATCACGTCCACCCGCTCCACAGTCTTGTCCATCGTGATCCCCGACAGCAACAACCGGCCGTCGCGGTTCGTGGGAGTGGCCACCGAGATGATGTCGGCGTACTTCGCCGCCAGCGCGAGCATCTTCGGTCCCCCGCCGCCGACCGCGATGGGCGGTCGCGGGCCCTGACGCGGCCGCGGGCTGCCCTTGAGGCCGTCGATGCGGTAGTGCTTGCCCTCGAAATTGCACTCCTGGCCGCGCAGGAGCACGTCCAGGATCTGCAGCGTCTCCTCGAGCTTCTCGATCCGGACGCCGGGGCGCTCGTAGGCGATGCCCGCCTTGTCGAACTCCTCCTTCATCCATCCCGCGCCGATCCCGAGTTCGAGCCGGCCGCCCGAGAGGACGTCGACGGTCGCGGCGTCCTTGGCCAGGATCGCGGGATGGCGGAAGCCGTTCGCGAGGACGGCGGTGCCGAGGCGGATCTTGTCGGTGGCGACGGCGAGCGCACCGAGCGCGGCGATGGGTCCGACCTGGTTGCCCAGGTGGTCCGGGATCATGAAGCTGTCGTAGCCGAGCTCCTCGGCCTTCTGCGCCAGCTTGACGAAGCGCCGGGCGCCGCCCTCCTCGGCGTTGCCCTCGCCACCCGCGGCGAAACGAAACTTCCGCGGTTGCGTGGCAGCCGAGCCGTCGGTGGCGCTCATCGAACCTCTTCTCGTGTGGCGGTGGTCGCGCGTCACCGACCCGGAGAGCTTCCCGGGTCAGGACCGAAGGTCGAGTCTAAGCGCCGACCGAGGAACGATTGTATCGGGTGGTGATCCCCGACACTACCGACCGGTAACAACGGGGAGGGATCACTCCTCCGGTGGTTTCGGCGCCTCCTCGATCTTCTCGATCGCCCAGTTCGCCACCCACTGCGTCGCCGTCGTACCCGAATCGTCCACGACGAACGAGTTGTACAGGGCGTGCACGGGGTTGTTCGCGTACTCGAGCAACCGCGGCGCGCTGGCGAGCCAGTTGCCGGGGTTCAGCGCGTTCGGCGGCGCGTCGCAGATGCCGTCCGTCGGTGCACAGATGTCCACCACCTTGTCCTCGAGCTCCCCGAACCCGCCGGGCCGCGCGCCGGTCATGGTGATCCCCGGCAGCCGCAGTCCGTCCAGGGACAGCTCGGCGCCGACGCCCGCGACGGGCGGGCCGATCGTCTCGGCCGTGCCCGGGTCGCGACGGCCGTCGGCGATGAGCGCCACGCCGAGCACCCGATCCGCCGGAACCGGCCCGTCACCGGCGCCGATGCGCGCCGCGACGTCGCCCGCGATGACCGCACCCTGCGAGAAGCCGGTCAGGACGTAGTTGGTCAGCGGGCACTCGGCGAAGCGGCGCGCGAGGATGTCCTCCGTCGCCGCGGTGCCGGCGGTGCGGCTGTTGTTGTAGGACTGCTGCCCGTCCGGCGGGAGCGCCACCGGATTCGAGAACTGGGCGACGTACGGAACGGTGTACACGTCGGCACGCTGCGCGTCGAAGCGCTCCTGCAGCGGACGCGTGACGTTCAGCATCAGCGACAGCGGATTGAACGTCGGGTTGTACGGATCGTCCCAGGCCGCCGACTCCCACGTGCCCGGTACCGCCACCACCTGGACGTCCGGGCACGATGCGGGCTGCGCCTCCGGCTTCTCGGGCCCGAGGGGCCCCGGCGGCCCGGGCACCGGGAGCCGGCCCGCGAGGATGTACCAGAGCGCGAGCACGGCCGCCAGGACGACCAGGATCCCGAGGACGAGGATTCCCCGCCTCCGGCGTCGTTGCTTCGCTCGGGCCGTCATCATTGCCGCTCCTAGCAGAAGGTGTCGCGTGCGACGGTGATGTAGACGTCGGCGGTCGTCGCGGCGTCGGCCTCGGAGATCTCCTTGCCGGCGGCCGCGGCCTCGCTGCCCACCGATGCGGTCACGATCGTCTTGATCTCCTCGGGCGAGCTGCCCTGGGCGGTCGCGGCGCAGATGTAGTTGGCGGTGTTGATCGCGATGCTGCCGTCCGCGGCCGGCTCCACGCCCTGCTTCCGCAGCCCGTCCAGGAACGCCTGGCCGCGGTCGTCCACCGGCACCTCGGTCGGGCCCGGGAATCCGGGCTCGGTCTCCGGCTGCGCCGGCGGCGCGGTGGCGGCCTCGCCCGGGCTCGTGGTGGCCGTGTCGCCGGGGGCTGTGGTGGTCGCTTCGCCGGAGGTGGTCTCCGCGGCGGATGTCGAGGTGGTCGCCGACACGGACGTCGACGGGGTGCTCGTCGCCGTGGAATCGTCGCTACCGCAGGCGCCCAGGAGGGCGGCGGCGGCGAGCGCCGCGGCGCCGGCGCCCAGGACGCGGGTCAGGCTCGAACGGGTCCGTGCAGGCATGTGGTGGTGTCCTCGCATCCAATCGTCGGAAATGGGCAGTGCCCAGGCTACAGATGAGGACCGGGCGGTGACCGGACCCATGGGTCGCGGTCACCGCCCGATCCGGTGGTCGCGGGGCCGCCGTGGCGGCACCGGGTGTGCGAGGGCCGATCCTAGGGGCGGACGGTGGCCACGTTGTCGACGACCGTGACGAATCCGCCCTGGAAGTTCTGCTGGACACCGCCGGGGATGGGGAACTCGTCGCCGACGGGGAAGCCGAGGCGACCGTTCTCGTAACCGGCGCTCTTCCACGCGTCGAAGACGGGCCCGGTGCGGACCGACCACGCCCCGCTCAGTGGGCTCCAGTAGATGTTGCCGCCCTCGAACTCGTTGAACCGGCCACCGTCCTTGACGGGGATCTCGCTGGTCTTCGGGAACCCGAGCCAGCCGTTCTCGTAGCCGAGCTCGGCGTACTTGCCCATGATCATGCCCTGTACGGCGTGGGCCCCGAACGGCTCGCTCCAGTAGAGGGCGCCGATCTCGAAGCCCTGCACCACGCCGGGCTTGCCGGGGGTGGCGACCTCGTCGGCCACCGGGTAGCCCAGCGGGCCGCCCTCCCAGCCCTGCCGCGCCCACTCGTCGCGGATGGCGCCGCGCACGGCGTGCGCCCCGGTCTGCGGGGTCCAGTAGATCGAGCCCTGCTGGAAGTGGTTGAACCGGCCGCGGCCGTCGGGGGTGCCGCGTTCCTCCGTGGTCGGGTAGCCGAGCGGGCCCCCCGGGCCGCCCGCGGCCTGGTAGGCCCCGCCGATCGCACCCGCCACCGGGCGGGCCCCGCCGTCGGTGGAGGAGAAGATCCGGCCGAAGCGGAAGTCCTGGACGCGCCCGCCCGCGACGGCGTACTCCGGCGTGAGGCAGTCGCCGATCCAGGGACCGGCGGCCGCTGCGGCGCCGATCGCGCCGGCGGCGCTGCAGTTCGGCTTCGTGACCTCCACTCCGAGGGCGTTGGCCAGCTGCGGCCACAGCTGGTGCAGCTCGAACTCCCAGTACGGCCACGAGTGGGTGCCCGACGGCCGGTAGACCACCTGCGCAGGGATGCCGATCTTGTTGAGCTTGGTGGCGAACGCCTGCGAGGTGAGCCGCGACAGGATCTCGAGGCCCATGCCGGCGTAGTTCGTGCTCACGCCCGGGATACCCGACGGCTGGTCGTACGGGCCGGTGCTGCCGCTGCCACTGGAGACGTACAGGCTCACGCCCTCGAGCTTGTCCGCCAGCAGGTACGGATCGTGGGCGGCCCACTGCTCGCCGCCGGGGGTACCCCACATGGCCGACGAATCGAAGCCGCCGGCGTCCTGCATCGCGTACTGGATGGCCTGCGGCATGCCCAGGGTGGTGGTGGTGAGGATGCCGGAGAGCGACCCCGCGAACTTGAAGAAGCCGGGGTTGCGCGCGGGCAGGAACATCGCAGCGGTGCCGCCCATCGACAGGCCGACGACGCCGCGGTCCTTCGTGGTGCGCCAGTTGCCCTCGAGGATCGGCGGGAGCTCCTTGGTCAGGAACGTCTCCCACTGGTAGTTGCGCCCGTTGTTCTGGTCCATCCAGTCGGCGTAGAAGCTGGACTGCCCGCCCACCGGCAGCACCACGTTGACGTTCTTGTCCGCGAAGAAGGCCTCGGCGTCCGTCTCGATCGTCCAGCCGCTCTCGTCGTCGCGGGCGCGCAGGCCGTCGAGCATGTAGACGGCGGGGAACCGCGCCTCGGGTTCGATGTTCCAGTCCCGGGCGAGCAGCAGCTGCACCTGAATGGGGGTGCCCATGGCCGGCGAGTTCACCCACAGGGCCACGCGCCGGTCGGTCAACCAGTCGACGCGCTGCACCGTGACCCCGGCCGGGGCCTGCACGGCGGTCGGCTCGCTGCGGTCCACCGGCTCCGCATACGCGGCCCCGGCCGCGAGAGTTCCGGCGACGAGGGGCGCGACGAGCGCGGCGGCGACCGCCCCGAGGACCCGCCGGCCCCGGCGGGCACGCGGCGCCGGCTGCTGGGCGCGCACGGTTCGACGTCCGCCAAGCACTGTTCGCATCGGCATCGCTCACTTTCTGCGTTGCTGGGGCGTCGGCGGGCGACCGGGCCCCGCGTCTCGAAGACTGTTTCTACACGTGAACGGGCGCCGGGTGGGGGCGCCGCGCTGTGACGGGTGTGGTTTTTGTCAACGATCCGCGAAACGGCGCATGCCGCCCCTCGTCCCTCGCGGGTCGTGGGGCGGCATGCGTACCGTCAGTGTGCGCCGGGGAGTTCGGCGCGATCAGTAGGCGTTCAGTGCCTCGAGGATCTGGGGGCGAGCCTTCCACAGCTCCTCTTCCCAGTACTTCCAGGAGTGCGTGCCGCGCGCCGGGAAGTCGAAGCGGGCCTGGATGCCGAGGGTGGCCAGCTTGATCTGGAAGGCGCGGGTCTGGGCGAGCGCGAGCGCCTCGAGGCCCATGGCGTTGGCCGTGTTGTAGACACCGACCAGGCCCTGCGGGTTGTCGTGCTGGCCGGGCAGGCCGCTGGCGGCCGAGATGTACATCGACAGGCCGGCGAGCTTCGGCGCGAACACGAACGGGTCGTTGCGCAGCCACGCCGGGCTCCACGGCGGGCCCCACATCGAGTCGACGTTGAAGCGGCCGGCGTCGAGCATCGCGACGCGGATGGCCTCACGCATGCCCGGGGCCGACAGGTTCAGGTAGCCGGAGAGCGACGAGGCGAACTTGAACTGGTCGCGGTGGTAGGCCGCCAGGGTCAGCGCGGCACTGCCGCCCATCGAGAGGCCGAGGATGCCGTTGTTGCTGCGCGAGACGCCGCGGGTGGCGAGGTAGTCCGGCAGCTTCTCCGTCAGGAACGTCTCCCACTTGTAGGTGACGTCCTGGCCGTTGAGATTGCTGGGCGCGTACCAGTCCGTGTAGAAGCTCGACTGGCCGCCGACCGGCATCACCAGGGTGACGTTGTCGTTGGCGAACTGGTCGCGCGCGTTGGTCTCGAAGCTCCAGGCGTTCGCGTCGTCGCGGGCACGCAGGCCGTCGAGCAGGTACAGCGCCGCGTCACCGCCGCGGGCGGCCCACTGGATCTGCACCTTGATCGGGCCCATGTCGGAGTCGACGAAGACTTCCTCGAAACCGCCGGCTGGTGCCCGATGCGAGATCGGGGCGGCGGCTGCGGGAGCGGCGAGCGCGGCGGTGCTTCCGGCGACGCCGGCGGCAACCGGCAGAACGAGGGCTGCGGCACCCACGCCGAGCACGCGCCTGCGGAGGCGCTGCGACAACCTCGGGACAAAACGCATGAACAATGCTCTCTTTCTCGATCTGCGGCGTCCGCGTGCGCGTCCCCCGTCGGATACCGGCGGCGACGACCGAGCGGGCCGTCACAAGTCACACTGCGGTCAAGACTGTAAAGGACACCGTGAGCTCTGACAAACCCCCGGTAACCCAGGTCAACGAACCGTGTGTCGGCTTCGATATCGGCCTGCACCCCCGATGCGTTACACATCCGTTATCGACTGTGATCATACCGAGATACGCCCGGCGGACCGCACGGGCCCACCGGGGCGAAAACGACATCGATGTAATTCGCGGGCCGGACGACCGCGTCAGCCCCCGTCGCGCGGGGGCGGAAGCGCGAGGCCGCAGCGCTGGATCTCGTATTTCGGCACCCGGTCGAAGCGGTAGTCCGCATAGTCGAACGCGTTGCGGAAATTCCGCTTGAACAGTGGCCACGTCAGTTCCGCGCGGGAGGACGCGAGCAGTTCCTGCGTCTGCGGGCACGTCAGCGCCACCTGCGCCTGCGCCACCCAGTCCTCGTCCAGATAGGCCGGCAGCCACGGGTGCACGTCCACCATTCCCGTGTCGGCGACGACCCAGTCGGGGTAGAGCAGCTTGTCGTGCCCGATGCGCCCGTCCTCGAGCCGCTCGGTGTGCGCCGCCAGCGGGTACGCCAGCCCCATCTGGTCGAGCACCTGCACGTCGAGCCCGACGTTCATGCTGGTCATGCCGAGGTTGAGGAAGTAGACCGTGTGGCCGGCTCCGCCCGGCGGCACCGGCCCCGGCGGCGGCACGACGTCCCATGCGTCGAACGACGGTGTCGGTAGCAGCAGCCCGCCGTCGGGGGTGTTGGAGATCGCCTCGACCATCGCCCGCATGCGCGGGTAGTCGAGGTAGTCCTCGGCCCGGACGGGATGCAGGTGGCCCGTGTTGAGGGCGTAGAACGCCCGCTCGTCGACGATCCCGGAGCGGCCCACCACCGCACCCTCGGGCATGCCGGTGGTGTTCGCAGCGATCGCCGACCACACCACCACACCGAGCCACAGCACCCCCGCCGCCCCCGCGACGGCCGTCGCGCGAGTGCGGCCGATCTCGGCCCGCTGTGGAACCCGCAACGGAATCACGGCGACGGGAATGAGCAGACAGAACAACGGCGGCAGCAACACCCGGCCGTGCATGAAATCGCCGCCGACGCGAAGGGCGTACAGCGTGAGCAACAATGCGGCGCCGAGCATGAAGACGACCACGGCCGCGGGGGTGCGCAGCGCGCGCTGTGCGCGCGCCGGAAAGGACCCGTCCCTGTGACGGAATTCACGTTTCGGCGCGTCCTGTTCGCGGGGTCCCCGGTACCGCCACGCGAGCGCGGCACCGAGCAGCAGGAGCAGCAGCGGCAGCCACAGCAGGTACGGGCTCACCAGGTTTCCGAGGTACTCGAAGCCCTGCGCCCACTTCGCCCCGCCCGCGTCCTTGGCCACCGCAGTGTTCGGATAGGGCAGACCGTAGTAGCCCATCCGCCAGATCTGATAGCCCACCGGCACGGCACCGGCCACCGCCACCATGGCGACCCGCACCCGCCACGTGAGTCCGGCCGCGAGGAACAGCATGAGCAGGGCCGGAAGAGCGAGAAGCGCCAGTTCGGGGCGCACGAGCGGCCCGAGACCGGCGACGAACGCCGTCGCCAGCACCGACGGGGTCGACGGCAACCCCGGCACCGTCGCCCACCGCACGAGCAGCAGCCACAGCAGGGCGATCCAGCAGATCACCAGCCCGCTCTCGAGTCCGGAGGTGGCGAAGTCCCGGGCCGGGGGCACCGCGATGTAGACGAACATGCCGGCGGGCACCAGCAGGAACGTGGCACCACTGCCCCGCAGCCGCCCCCGGTACAGCCGGCCCGTGCCGAGCATCGCCAGCACCACCGCCGCGGTCGACAGCACGAGCGCCGTGGCAAGCACCACGTACTCGAGCCGCACCCCGCTGAGCCGGCCCGCCGCGTACACGAGATACGTCCACAGGGTCGACGTGTTCGCCTCGACCCGGTCGCCGGCGTTGAACACCGGGCCGTTGCCGGCCAGCAGGTTGCGTACGGTGCGCAGCACGATCAGGCCGTCGTCGGCGATCCAGCGACGCTCCCACGCGCCCCAGAACATCAGCAGGGCCGTCAGCGCGACTCCGCCGGAGAACACCGCGGTCGGCAGCCACGGCCGCATGCCGCCCCGGCCCGCCGGCCGGGGCCGGCGGGCCGGGGCGCCGAGATCCTCGTCGAGGTCAGAAGAGGTAGACAGCACCGCCGACCGCCCCGATCCAGGCCAGCGCGAGGAGTTGCAGCACCCGGTCCTTCAGGGCGATCTCCTCCGGTTCGCCGGCCTCCCCGCCGTCCACGTCGACCGCGTACCGCAGGATCGCGATCACGAACGGAATCATCGAGATCGCGAACCAGTTGGTGTCGTTGGCCTGGTCGCGCTCGAACGCCCACAGGCCGTAACAGATGACGACCGCCGTCGCCGACAGCGTCCACACGAACCGCAGGTAGGTGCCCGTGTAGTACTCGAGCGACTTGCGGATCTTCGCGCCGGTCCGCTCCGCGAGCCGCAGCTCCGCGTACCGCTTGCCGGCCGCCATGAACAGCGAGCCGAAGGCCATGATCAGCAGGAACCACTGCGACAGCAGGATCTCCGCGGCCACGCCACCGGCGATCGCCCGGATGAGGAACCCGGAGGAGACGATGGCGATGTCCAGCACCGGCTGGTGCTTGAGCCCGAAGCAGTAGGCCAGCTGGACGGTGATGTACACCGCCATCACCACCGCGAGCTGCCAGTTCGCCAGGAACGACAGGCCGATCGAGCCGACGAGCAGCACCACCGCCATGCCGTAGGCCAGGTTCACCGGCAGCACGCCGGCGGCGATCGGGCGGAACCGCTTCGTGGGATGGGCGCGGTCGGCCTCGACGTCCATCGCGTCGTTGACCAGGTAGATGCCCGACGCGGCCATGCAGAACACCACGAAGGCCAGGGCGACCGGGATCAGGACGTCCAGCTCGGTCGCCGAGCCGGCCGCGAGGGGCGCGGCCAGCACCAGCACGTTCTTCACCCACTGCCGGGGGCGAACCGCCTTGACGATGCCCTCGGCCAGATTCTTCGGAGGCGCCGCGACGGCTACCGGTTCCTCGCTCATCTCTCTCCAAACTTCTTCTCGGCCCGCACGACGGCCGCGGCGGACGCGGCGCCGAGCGCGGCGCCCGCCAGCACGTCCGTCGGATAGTGGACGCCGAGCACGAGGCGGGACAGCAACATCGGCGGGACCAACACCGCCGGTAAGGGTAGCCCGGTCAGCCGACCGAGCAGCACGGCAGCGGCCGTCGTCGAGGTGGCGTGCGAGGACGGGAAGCTGAGCCGGCTCGGGGTCGACACGTTGACCCGGATGGTCGGGTCCACGGGCCGGGGACGCCGCACGACCCGCTTGACCACGATGGACGCGGCGTGGGCGCCCACGGCGCCGACCGCGACCCCGGCCCACCGCCGCCGGCGCGGGCGGTCGACCAGTGCGCCGACGCCGCCGATCACCGCCCAGCCGAGGGCGTGCTCACCGAAGTGCGACAGCCCACGGGCCGCGGCGATCGCTCCCGGCCGGGAGCCGACCGTGGCCTGCACGGCCTGCAGCACCTGGATCTCCGCCTCGGTGGTCGGCCATTCACGACTCGAAGACACGCTCCCACTCCTCCTTGCTCGTCAGGGCGGGAACCGCGGCCTGGTACTCGTTCTTCAACTCGGGGAACCTGCGTGCCAGCTCGCGGCGCAGCCGCACGGCCTCGGACAGCAGAGCCTGTGCCTGCCGAGGGTCGCGCTTACGGTAGACGACGCCGCGCCCGTCCGCGGTGGTCACGGTCACACCGTCCACCTGCGACAGCAGGAACCAGCGGGCGTCGAGGGTCGGCACGTTCAGCTGCGGACGCTGGTGGTGTTCCGGATGCGCCGGCCGCACGTTGTGCACCAGGCCCTTGGCGAGCCGCACCATCTTGCGCACCGCCCCGCGCGGCTCGCCGACCGCCCCGACCTCGGCGCCGGACGGCAGCGGCAGCTCGGTCGACGACGGCAGCACCACGGCGTCGGAGAACCGCTTGCGCAGCGCGTGCACCTCCCCGAGCGCGGTGGGCAGCAGTTCGAACAGGCGGTCCGGGCCGGCGAGGAAGTCCTCGATCGCCTTGTTCTGGATCGCCACCGTCGAGTACTCGAGGCACAGCAGGTGCTTGAGCGTGGCCTTGACGGTGTCGAGCACCAGGCCGCGTCCGTCGCCCGGCATGTGCAGGGCCGCCACGACGAGGCGGTTGCGCAGGTGGAAGTACGCCTGCCAGTCGATGGCGTCGTCCTTGTCGCTCCACGCCATGTGCCAGATCGCGACGCCCGGCATGGTGACGGTCGGGTAGCCGGCGGCGCGGGCCCGCAGCCCGTACTCGGCGTCGTCCCACTTGATGAACAGCGGCAGCGGCTGACCGATCTCCTCGGCCACCTGCCGCGGGATCATGCACATCCACCAGCCGTTGTAGTCGACGTCGATGCGCCGGTGCAGCAGCCGCGACTGCTCGCGGTCGCGCAGCGGCTTGGTGGAGAAGTCGTGGTCGTACTCGACGTTCGGCGCGGCCGTCCACATGAAGTCGGCGCGGTTGATCACCTCGCCCATCGTGTGCAGGTGGCTGCGTTCCTGCAGGTTGAGCATCTGGCCGCCCACGAGCATCGGGCTCTTGGCGAACCGGGACAGCGCCAGCGCGCGCAGGACCGAGTCCGGTTCCAGCTCGATGTCGTCGTCCATGAACAGGATGTACGGGCAGTCGGTGGTCTTCAGCGCCTCGTACATGATGCGGCTGTAGCCGCCCGAACCGCCGAGGTTGCCCTGGTCGTGGATGGCGAGCCGGTCGCCGAGCGCGGCCGCCGCCGCGGTGAAACCGGGCTCGTCGCGAACCTTCCGGGTGCCCTGGTCCGGGATGATCACGGCGTCCACGACGTCGAGGACCAGCGGATCGGAGGCGAGGGCGACGAGGGCTTTCACGCAGTCCGTGGGGCGGTTGAAGGTGGGGATGCCCACGGCGACGGACGCCTCGCCGGGTGCCTCGACCGGCGCGTACCAGCCCGCCGAGCGCAGCGTGACGTCCGAGTCGGTGGTGATGTCGAACCAGATCCAGCCACCGTCCTCGAACGGGCCGAGATCGATCTCGAACTCGACCGTCGCGGCGTCGTCCCCGGCGGGGGCGCCGCCGGAGAACTCGCGGCCCTCGACGTGGATGCGGCTCGCGTCGGCCTTCGAGCGGTACACGTCGGCCCGGCCGTGGCCGGTGAGCTCGAGGCGCAGCACCACGGAGGTGAGCGTGCTCCACCGTCGCCAGTAGCTCGCCGGGAAGGCGTTGAAGTAGGTGCACATCGACACTTCGGACTCGGCGCCGATGTTCAGCGACGTCCGGCCGACGGCGTGCGCGCGCCGTGCGTTGGTCGGCGATTCCTCCAGGTAGAGGGTGCGCACGTCGAGCGGTTCACCCGGGCGCGGCAGGATCACCCGCTGCAGCAGTGCCCTGCCGAGCAGCTCGGATTCCGGCGCGACGGGCTCGGCCAGCTGGTGCCGGGCGCTCACGAGGCGTCCCCCGCCAGCGGCGTGCCCGACTCGAAGTACGGGAGGAGGGCGTTGTCGAACATGCTCAGCGCGCTCGCGATGGCCATGTGCATGTCGAGGTACTGGTAGGTGCCGAGCCGGCCGCCGAACAGCACCTTGTTCTCCGCGGCCTCCCGCTTGGCCCGCTCCCGGTAGGCCGAGAGCGTGGCCCGGTCCTCCGGGGTGTTGATCGGGTAGTACGGCTCGTCGTCGTTGCCGGCGAAGCGCGAGTACTCGCGCATGATCACCGTCTTGTCCGTGGGGTAGCCGTCCCGCTCGGGGTGGAAGTGCCGGAACTCGTGGATGCGGGTGTAGGGCACGTCGGCGTCGTTGTAGTTCATCACCGGGGTTCCCTGGAAGTCGCCGGTGGGCAGCACCTCGGTCTCGAAGTCGAGGGTGCGCCAGCCGAGGCGGCCCTCGGCGTAGTCGAAGTAGCGGTCGAGCGGCCCGGTGTAGACGACGGGGGCGCCGGGGCTCGCGGCGCGGATCTCGTCGCGCACCTCGAACCAGTCGGTGTCGAGCCGCACCTCGATCTTCTCGTCCTTCGCCATGTTCTCGAGCCACGCGGTGTAGCCGTCGACGGGCAGGCCCTCGTAGGTGTCGTTGAAGTACCGGTTGTCGAAGGTGTAGCGGACCGGCAGGCGGGTGATGTTGCCGGCGGGCAGTTCCTTCGGGTCGGTCTGCCACTGCTTGGCGGTGTAGTCGCGCACGAACGCCTCGTAGAGCGGCCGGCCGATCAGGGAGATGGCCTTCTCCTCGAGGTTCTGCGCCTCCGCGGTGTCGATCTCGGCGGCCTGCTCCTTGATCAGGGCACGCGCCTCCTCGGGGCTGAAGTACCGGCCGAAGAACTGGGACACCAGCCCGAGACCCATCGGGAACTGGTAGGCCTGGCCCTTGTGCATCGCGAACACGCGGTGCTGGTAGTTCGTGAAGTCGGTGAACTGGTTCACGTAGTCCCACACCCGCTTGTTGGAGGTGTGGAACAGGTGGGCGCCGTACTTGTGGATCTCGATGCCCGTCTCGGGTTCGGGCTCCGAGTAGGCGTTGCCGCCGAGGTGGTGGCGGCGCTCGACGACGAGAACGCGTTTGCCGAGTTGCGTGGCGGCACGCTCGGCGATCGTCAGTCCGAAGAACCCGGAGCCGACGACGATCAGGTCGTACTCACGGGTGGCAGGCTGGGGCGAGGGTGCAGCAGTCACGGAAGACCAGGGTAGGCGACCCGCGGGGCCGTGCGCGTTTCCGGTAGCGGGAGCGACCGGAAACGCGCACGGGTCAGGCCAGGTGGGCCCGCAGGGCGGACCGGACGAATTCCGCACCCGCCGGGCCGCCGTAGTTCGCGGCGAAGCGCTCGTCCGCGACGTACATCTCTGCCAGCCCCAGGACGTACTCCCGGTTCGGCTCCTCCCCGTGGCCCGGGGTACCGGGGATGCTGCCGAGCCACGCGACGTGGCGACGGGCCAGGTCTTGCCCCTCCGGGCCGGCCGGATCGAGACCGGCGGCCGCGGCGGCCGTCCAGTCCGCGCCCAGGCGGGCGGCGACGGACTTCCAGTCGTCGCGCTCGGCCTCGCTCATGCCACGCCACCAGCGGTCACTGCTGTCGTAGGCGTCCTGGCCCCAGCGTTCGATCACCTCGTCGCGGTACTGCGTGTGGTCGAATCCGTCGAACACTTCGTTCGCCATCAGTTCCTCTCCTCTCTCGGTTCTGCGGATGGTGGTGCGCACCGACTCGATCTGCCGGGCCAGCCGCCGCTGCTCGTGCTCGAGCAGTTCCAGATGCACGCGCAGCGCCGCGGTGGCGTCGCGATGGCCGTCGAGCACCTCGGCGACGGCCGGCAGTCCCAGGCCGAGGTCGCGCAGCAGCAGGATGCGCTGCAGCCGGACCAGGGCGTCGGCGTCGTAGAACCGCATGCCGCCCGGGCCGGTGCGGCTGGGCTCGAGCACGCCCACGTCGCCGTAGTGCCGCAGGGTGCGACTGGTGACGCCGGCCGCGCGGGCCAGTTCCTGGATGGACCATTCGCCTTTCATCGCGGGCCTCTCTCGTCGGGTACGCCCAGGATGCGTCTTGACGTCGCGTCAACGTCAAGCCCGTTCGGATCCCGTTCGTCCGGATCGGCGCCTACGGTTTCCCTGGACGCTCCGGCCGGAAGGAGAAACGGTATGACGCTGATCGGCGGACTGCCCGCTCACCCGCTGCTCGTGCACGCGGTCGTCGTGCTGGTGCCTCTGGTGTCGACAGGGCTGATCCTGTGCGCGCTGTGGCCGGCCGCGCGCCGGCACCTCCTGTGGCCGGTCGTGGTGCTGGCGGCCGCGGCGCTGGTGCTGACGCCGCTCACCGCCGAGACCGGCGAGCAGCTCGCCGGCGCCCTGGGCGAGACCCCGCTGATCGAGGCCCACGAGGAACTCGGCGAGACCATGACCCTCGTCGTCGCGCTGTTGTTCGCCGCGACGGCGCTGTTCGCGGGGGCGCACGTGCTGCGCGGCCGCGGCGACGGCGGCGGGCGACGAGCCCTGACCGTCGTCGCGGCGGTGCTGGCCGTCGTCGCCGCGGTGGGCGCGACGGTGCAGACCGTCCGGGTCGGCGAGTCCGGCGCCGAGGCCGTGTGGACCGGCCGCGTGCCCCCCGCGACGGCCGACTGACGGAGAGATTCGACGCGCGTTCACCGCGGCGCCCGGCGCCGTTGCCACCCCCGTCGCCGCGTCCCGGCTCAATGAGAACGGTGCGCATCGTTCAGCTCGCCAACTTCTACGGCCCCCGGTCGGGCGGCCTGCGCACCGCGCTGCACCAGTGGGGCGGCGGGTACACCGCGCGGGGGCACGACGTCGCGCTGATCGTGCCCGGACCCCGTCGCGGCGAGGAACTGCTCGGCAACGGGGTCCTGCGGATCACCGTGCCGGCACCGGTCGTCCCGTGGACCGGCGGGTACCGGGTGGCCGACCCGCGGCGCGTCGCGGACGTGCTGCGCGGCCTGCGGCCCGACGCGGTGGAGGTGTCGGACCGGCTGACGCTGCGCGGATTCGGGCGGTGGGCGCGCCGGCGCGACGTGCGCAGCGTCGTCGTCTCCCACGAGCGCCTCGACCGCCTCCTCGGCCAGGTGCTGCCGGCGCCAGTCGCCCGGCGGGCCGCCGACCTGGCCAACCGGCGGATGGCCACCGACTACGACACGGTGGTGTGCACGACGGAATTCGCGAGCACGGAGTTCACCCGCATCGGCACGCCGAATCTGGTGCGGGTGCCGCTCGGCGTGGACCTGGACCGCTTCCACCCCGCCCGCCACGACCGCCGCCTGCGCGAGCGGCTCCTACCGGACTCGTCCCGGCTGCTGCTGCACTGCGGCCGGCTGTCCGTCGAGAAGAAGGCGGAGCGCAGCATCGACGCGGCGCGCCTGCTGCACCGGCGCGGGCACGACGTCCACCTGGTCGTCGCGGGCGACGGGCCGCGACGTCACGCCCTGGAGCACAAGGCGAAAGGGCTCCCGGTGACGTTCACCGGATTCATCGGCGACCCCGATCGGCTGGCCGCGCTGTTCGCCACCGCCGACGTCTCGCTGGCCCCGGGACCGCACGAGACGTTCTGCCTGTCGGCGCTCGAATCGCTGGCCGCCGGCACCCCGGTGGTGGCGTCGCGGTCGTCGGCGCTCACCGAGATCCTCACCCCCCAGTGCGGGGTACTGTCCGCCGACCGCGACGCGGCCTTCGCCGACGCGATCGACGAATTGCTGAGCGCCCCAGACCTTTTCCTGCGCCGCTCGGCGCGACGTCGCGCCGAGCAGTTCGGGTGGGCGACGTCGGTGGACAGGATGCTCGCGGTCCTCGGCGACCCCGGGCACCCGGCCGGAACCGCGCGGTAGGCCGGCCGGACGAGATCGCCGCCAGCGCAGCCCCACCCGTCCACACGCCGGCGGCGGCGAGGGCGGTCGCGGAGAACGACGAGGCCGTCGCGGCGATCTGAGGCCCCAGCCCCGCGCCGACGAACAGCGCGCAGGTGTAGAGCGCCGTCCCGGCACCACGGTGCGGGCCCGAACGGTCGAGCACGAGGGCGATCAGAGCGGGGGCGATCACCGCCACGCAGAACGTGATCGCGGCGAAGGCGGCCACCGGCGCGTCCTGCGCCACCGTCGCGCAGGCCGCCGCCACGAGGAGGAGGACGACGATGCGGTGCCCGGTCCGGATCCGGCCGAGCAGACCCGACAGCAGCGGTGCCGCGACGATCGCCGGCAGCGCCGACGCCCGGAAGACCAGCAGATCGTCGGGATCCGCCACCACGGCGAAGCGTTGGACGCCGGTGTGGAGCGCCACGAAACCGGCCAGCACCGTGGCGGTGACCGCCAGCACGGCGACGGTGCGTGCCGATCCGAGCAGCGCGACGGCCGCCGTCACCGGCTGCGGCCCGGGTCGCGGCGGTGGTTCGTCGTCGACCGCGGCGAGCACCGCCACCGTCGCCACGGCGAACAGGACAGCACCGATCCCGAAGAACCACCGCCATCCGGCGATCGCGGACACGGCCTGGGCGGCGATCTGCCCGAGGACGACGGACGCGAGGAAGGACCCGGTGAGCACCGACAGTGCCGTCGCCCGGCGAGCCACCGCGATCCGGGTGCCGACGTACGCGAAGGCGGCAGGCGCGAACGCCGCGGCCACCGCGCCCTGCAGCACCCGCGCGGCGATCATCCACGTCGCGTCCCGGGCGGTGGCGACCAGCACGGTGGCCGGGACGAGCGCACCCAGACCCGTCAGCAGGGTCCGCCGCGGTCCGATGCGGTCGACGACGGCGCCCCAGGCGAGGAACCCCACCGCATAGGCGATGCCGAACGCGGTGTGGGTCACGGTGACCCGCTGCGCGTCGAGGCCCAGGTCGTCGGCGAGGACACCGAACACGGGGATCACGGCGTAGAGCTGGGACAGCACGAGCACCGCGAGGAGTCCGAGCAGTACGACGACCGGGAGGAACGCCGCCACGGCATCCCCCTCGCCGGACGACCGGTCCCGGGGCGAGGCGAGATCCGGCTCCGTCATTCGGGCAGCCCCAGCACGACCTTCCCGAGCACCCCACCCTCGACCGCCTCGTGCGCCGCCGCCACCTCGTGCAGGGGGAACCACACCGTCGGCAACGGGGTGAGCGCGCCGTCCTCGAGTGCCGCCGTGATGCCGCGCACCGCGTCCTCCTGGGCTCGCGGACCGATGGTGTAGACGAGCAGGAAATGGGTTCGGAGGTTCCGGGCCATCAACCGCTGCACGGGAATCGGCGGCGGTTCGGGTTCGGGGGCGTACACGACGACGGTGCCGTGGTCGGCGAGCACCTCGAGGTCGAGGTCGAGGTTGCGTCCCAGGGCGAGTTCCAGAATGCGCCCGACGCCGTCCGGCGCGGCGGCCCGCAGCGCCGCGGCGGCCTCGGAGCTGCGGTAGTCGACCACCACGGACGCCCCCGCCGCGCGCGCGAGCCGTGCCTTCTCGTCCGTGCTCGCCGTGGCCAGCACCGTGGCGCCGGCCCGGCTCGCCAGCTGCACGGCCGCGTTCCCCACCGCGCCGGCCCCGCCCGCCACCAGCACGGTCGCACCGTCGAGCGGACCGTCCGCGAACAGGGCGTGCCATGCGGTCATGAACGGGATGCCGAGCCCGGCGGCGAGCTCGTCCCCGACGTGCTCGGGCAGGTTCACCGCCTGCCGATCGGGGACACACGTCCACTGGGCTGCGGTGCCGTGCCGGCGCCGCCACGCGGCGTTCCACACCCACACCCGGGAACCGATGCGGCCGGGATCGGCACCCGGCCCCACTGCGTCGACCACTCCGACGCCGTCCGAGTGCGGGATCTGCCACTGCAGCGGCGTCCCCCGGCCGTGCAGCCGGGCCCGCCAGTCGGACGGGTTGACCGCGGACAGCCGGAGGCGAACGCGCACCTCCCCGGGCCCGGGCTCCGGTCGCGGCATCCGGCGAACGTCGAGCACGTCCCGGGCCGCGCCGAGGCGCTCGTACACCGCCGCGAGCATGTCCGGCACCGTCAGACTCCCGCCCGTGCGGTCTCGATCCGGGTGTCGAGGGCGGCGTACTCGTCGAGCGCCCGGGCAACGGCGACGTCGACCGGCAGCACCGGGGTGAAGCCGAAGAGCTCGGTGATCCGTTCCAACCGGGCCGGCAGGTCGCCGCCCACCACGTGGAACGGAATCGCCAGTTCCGCCATGATCTCCTCGAGCATGCGGTCGGCCCGGGCACGGAAGTGCTCGTTGACCGGACGATGCCCGTCCGCGCTGAGCGGCAGCTCGTTGGGCAGGTGCACGAAGGCGTCGAACGTCTCCTTCACGTGCCGCTTGAACGCCTTGCCCAGTTCGGCGACGACGTCCTCGAAGTAGGTCAGTTCGGGCGTGCGCGGCACGGGTACCCCTTCGCCCAGGCCCACCGACTCGTTCGGGTTGATGCCGTAGGTGACCCGGACGGAGCCGTAGATCCATTCCTGCAGCGACGAACCGTCGGAGATGAACCCGTCCCACAGGTTCCGTTCGTGGATCGCCCGATCGACGTGCCGGACGACGATCATCTGCAGCAGCTCCGCGGACGTGCATTCCTCGAGCGTCTTGCCGGGGGCGGCCTCGGGGAGGATCTCCCGCATCGTCTTCGCCCGGGTACGGGGGATGCCCGTGTACTCGGACAACGCGATGGAGGTCAGTGTCTTTCCGGAGGAATAGGTTCCCGAGATTCCCAAGCGCATTGCGCGTGCCTTTCCGTGGCGGTGTTCGCGGTGGTCAGAAGTTGGCCGCGAGCTTCTGTGCGTGCGCCACGTGGCCGGCCAGGTCCTCGTCGGGGGCGCCGGTCAGAACGGTCGGGGCGAACCGGACGACCTCGGTGTCGGTGATGCCGACGAAGCGCAGCCAGTCGTCGAAGAAGGTGGTGGCGAAGTCCGCGCCGAACTCGAGCGGCACGCCCGGCGCGTAGACCCCGCTGGTGTAGACGGCGAGAGCCCGCTTGCCGGTCAGCAGCCCCTCGTATCCGGTGGCGGGGTCGAAGCCGAACGCCCAGCCGGGCTGCGTGACGATGTCGATCCACTGCTTGAGGACGTACGGCACACCCGCGTTCCACATCGGCACGTTGAACACGTACACGTCGGCCGCCGCGAACCGGTCGAACACGGCCCGGGCCGCGTCCCACGCCGCCTTCTGCTCGGCGGTCTGTTCCTGACCGCCGAAGACGGCCATCTTGGCGTCGGCGGCGACCGTGCCGAACTCCGGCAGGTCCGCGGAGAACAGGTCGAGGGTGTCGACCTCGAGGTCGGGCCGGCGATCCGCCAGCGCCTCGACGAAGGCCCGTGCGATGGCGAGGGACTGGCTGTGTTCGCCACGGGCAGAGGCGTTCACATGCAGGAGCTTGGTCATCGGGATCCTCTCGGAAGATGTCGTCGCAGGCCGCGGGTGCCGACGAGCAGGCCGCCACCCGCACACGCAGCTAGGCTGCAGGGGACAGCATCATCCGCGTGCCGCGGCAGCTCAAGACGGCACTTTCGAGTGCCTCGGGCACCTCGAGGTTCCCGGGCTGCGGCGGGGCGCGGGTGCGGGGAACGGTTACGGGGGAATTCGATGACGACGACCGCCGGTGAACGACGCGAGCGGGAGAAGGCCCGGTACAGCATCTACCTGGCCGGATGCCCGGCACGTCAGGTGCTGGAGACCTTGAGCAACAAATGGGCGACGCTGATCCTGTCGGCCCTGACGGACGGCCCGCGGCGGCACAGCGAACTGCGCCGCACGATCGCCGGCGTGAGCCAGAAGATGCTCACCACCACGCTGCGGACCCTCGAGCGTGACGGTGTCGTGGAGCGGACGGTGACGCCGTCGGTCCCGCCGCGGGTGGACTACCGCCTCACGCCCCTCGGCGAGTCCCTGGTCCCGATCGTCGCCGAGATCAAGGACTGGGCGGAGTCGAACATCGCCGACATCCTGGTGCATCGCGAGGAGTACGACCGCGCGACCCGCAACACCGGGTGACGTGGTCCGCCGCACCGACTCCCTGTGATTTCGAACGCAGTCGACGCCCGCGACGGCGGGCGGCATTGACCTGCCGCACCGTCGTCGATTGGATTCACGCCTGTGAACGCGACGTCGAAGGAAAATCGCAGAACCGAGCTGAGCATCTTCCTCCGTCGACACCGGGCCCGGCTGTCGCCCTCGGATGTGGGCCTCGTCGCCTCGGGCCGGCGGCGCACGCCCGGTCTTCGCCGTGAGGAGGTCGCGGCGCTGGCGAACGTCGGGCTCTCCTGGTACACCTGGCTCGAGCAGGGCCGGCCCATCAACGTCTCATCCCAGGTGCTCGACGCGATCTCGCGCGCATTGCGCCTCGACGACGCGGAGCGGATCCACCTGCGGCTGCTCGCGGGTGTGCCCGACCGGTCTCCGAACACGCAGCAGCGCAGCACAGTTCGCGACGATCTGCTCCAGTACATCGTCGACGGTTTCCGCGAGCCGGCCTACATCGTCAACCGGCACTGGTGCGTGGACGTGGCCAACATCCCGGCCCGGGACCTGCTCGACGTCCGGGCGGGCACCAATTGCCTGGTCCGGTTCTTCACGGAAGACGGTCGCGCACAGCGGTACTGTGATCCGGAGGCCACGGCGCGCAGTCTCGTCGGCCGGTACCGTCTCCAGGTGGCGCGCTACGTCGACGATCCCGTGTTCGCCGAGACCGCGCGCCGGCTCTGCCGGGAGAGCGAGGTGTTCGCCGCGCTGTGGGACGAACGCTCCGTGTGCGCGGAACCGCCCGAACTCCTCGCCTTCCGCCACGAGGAGTTCGGACGCATCGACTTCCGCACCGTCTCGTTCCCACTCGGGTCCGATCCGAGCCGGGCCCTCGTTCTACAGATTCCCGAATCCGGCTATCGGTCCACCGGTTCGGACACGCCGGTGCGGATCGAACGCGTCGCGGGATAACCGGGCATCCCCTCCCCCACCACGACGCGTTCCCCCGCCAGATCGAGCATCGGCGCATCCGAGACGTGGTCCCCGTACGCGATCGAGCGGCCGAGATCCGTTCCGTGGGCACGGGCATACGCCGCCACGGCGCGCGCCTTGTCCGGGCCCAGCATCGTGGCGCGCACGACGCCGGTGTATCGCCCCGCGGACGACTCCAGGTCGGTGCACAGCACGGCCGCCGCACCGATGTGTTCGGCGATGGGATCCAGGGCCGGCGCGAAGGACCCGGAGACGAGAACGATCGCGAAACCGTCCGAGGTCCGCGCGGCGAGGTCCGCGAGCACAGCTTCGTGGAAGAACCCGCCCAAGGACAGTTGTCGCGCGAACCACCGTCGGCCCGCGGCCGCGACCTCGGCGAGCGAACGACCCTGCCACCACGTGTAGTACGCCCGGTTGGTCACCGCTCGCGGCACCCCGCGCACCCTCAGCGACCGCAGTCCGGCGAGGTGCGCCCGCGCCTGCCCGCCGGCGCCACGCTCGGCGCCGTCGAACAGCAGCAGCGAGAACAGCGTCACCTGCGCGACGAGCGTCTCGTCCACGTCGACGAACGCGCACCGTGCGGTCACGCCGTCGCGACGTCGTCCACCCGCAGGCGGTTGACCAGGTCCGCCACGCCCTGGAACGTGTGCGCCGCCACCATGTCCTCCTCCGCGACGTCGATCGCGTACCGGGCGGACAGGATCGACCCGAGCTCGACGAGCACCAGGGAGTCGCAGCTGAGGTCGTCGAAGGTGGTGTGTTCGTCGATGGGGCCGGAGAATTCGGGAAAGTGCTCGTCGACGACGGCCGCGATGTCACGATACGAGAGAGTCATCCTGCGCTCCTGTGTGAGAGTGGGAAGAGACGAGGTGCGGCCACGTCACCGCGGCCGCACCCCAGGTGGTTCCACCGCCGAATGCGGTGAGGATCATGCGTTCTCCCGCCCCGATCCGCTGGGCGGCGTCGGCGAGGGCGAGGGGAATCGACGCCGCGCTCGTGTTGCCGACCCGGTCCAGGTGCACGAGGGCGCGTTCCGCGGGCAGCCCGAGCCGGTAGGACACCGATCGGAGGATCCGGAGGTTGGCCTGATGCGCCACGAGGCGATCCACCGTCGCCGGTGTCCAGCCGACCCGGCCCATGACGGAGGCCGCGGACTCCGACATCGCCGCCACGGCCGCCTCGAACACCCGCTTGCCCTGCATCGTGAAGTAGCGGTTCCATCCGGTCGAGGCGGATTCGCTGGTTCGTTCCCGGGAGCCGCCCCCGGGCACCATGATCAAGTCCGCCTGTCCCCCGTCGGAACCCAGGTGGGTCGCGAGTACGGCACCGTCCTCGTCGCGGTGTCCGGACCGCAGCACCATGGCGCCGGCTCCGTCGCCGAAGATCACCGCCGTGTTCCGGTCCCCGGGATCGAGAATCGTGCTGAAGGAGTCGGCTCCGACGACGAGCACCCGCTCGGCACCGCCCGAGCGGATCGTCGATTCCGCCAGCATCAGGGCGTAGAGGAAGCCGCTGCACACGGCCGCGACGTCGAATGCCGGGACCGGCCCGAGGCCCAGCCGGCTGGCGACGCTGGGTGCGGTTGCGGGACAGGGATGGTCGGGGGTGGTCGTCGCCAGGATCACCATGTCGACCGCGTGTTCTCCCGCGGACGCCAGGGCTCGCCGGCTCGCGGCCACCGACACGAAGTGCCGGAATCCGATTCCGGTCCGCTGGCGGATCCACTCGTCGCTCGTGTCGAGGCGGTGCTCGAACGCCGTATTGGGGATCGCCTCCCCGGGAACGTATCCGCCGATTCCCGCGATCACGGCGGCGCGCGTTCCCCGGTCGCGGGCGCCCGCTGCGGTGGTCACCGCAGGTCCGATCCGGCGGCGGGCGCCGGCAGTTCGTGCGCGACCGAGCAGCGCACGGCGGTGCCGTTCCGCTCGGAGACGATGTCGCACGCGCGCCACAGCGCGCCGCCCCGGGCGAGGGAGCGGAGCGCCTCCAACGTCACGGTGACGGGCACCTCGGCCTCGGTCTGCACGGCCGGATCGGCGGTGTGCAGAACCGTGCGGCGCATCCACAGCGTGTTGCTCGTGGCGCGGTCGATCCCGTCGAGTTCGTACATCAGGATCTGGCCGAGCTGCAGGGTCTCCACGAATGCGTCGACGAGCGTCACGTGCGGCTCGTACCGCGCGGCCAGTCCGGCGCCGGGTATGCCGTCGCCGGGGCCGGCGACGAGCCTCGACCGGGCGTGCGCGACGGTACCGTCCACGCGGATGTCCTGCGTGCGCATCTCGTGGGTGCGGTACCCGTCGGCGTAGGGTCCGGCCGCGTGGGCGAGCAGACGGTCGGCCACGGCCGGGTCGAGTCGCGACGCGGGCGTCCCCACTCCGGGGTGGACGACCTCCAGCTCGACCGCGAAGCCGGCGACCCGCACCCGCACCGCGTCCACGCACGCACTCCGTCCGGCGTGCTCGGCACGACCGGGCTCCACCTCGGATCGGACGTGTTCGGCTGTCACGTCCAGGTTTCCGAGGTCGTGCTCGACGGGCGCGGCGGCCGCGCGGATCACCACCGACCGCACCCACGCCGCCGCCAGATCGGCCTCGTCGAGACCGTACGCGGCCCCGATCACCGCGCCGGCCGCCCGCGTGGCGACGAGCAGAACGTCGATCGTGCTCAGGTGCGGGCGCTGCGCCGTCGTACCCTTCGTCGACCAGTCCGACGGGCATTCCACGCCGGCATTCGCCCTGATCCCGGTCGCCGGATGGTCGAGGAGACCGGCGAAGCGGAGGTTCTGCCGGACTCGGCGATAGCCGGCCCCGAAGAACCTGTCCTCGGCCGGACCGAGGTATCGGCTCGGTGAGTCCAGCGTGAAACTGCCCTGTGCCACGGCCGCTGCCATGTGTCTACCCCCAGATCACATCGGTGTCCGAACACGGTGTCCGGCACCATCGTGAACCGGCGTCGCCGCCCCAGCCAGGGTGTGCCGATCCTGGTGTCGGCACCACCACGCTGCGACCGGCCCCGACGCGGTTCGGCCGGCATCCGCGTCACCTTTCGTTGGCGCACAGGCACTTCGGAGGCGCTACGGTTGCGGTCCGTGAGCATCCGACTCGGTTACCAGATCCCGAACTTCACCTATCCCGGACCGGCCACCGGCATCTTCCCCACCGTCGCCGCCCAGGCCCGCGCGGCCGAGAGATCCGGGTTCGACACGGTGTTCGTGATGGACCACTTCTATCCACTGCCCCTGATCGGTTCGCCCGACGAACCGATGCTCGAGGCGTACTCGACGCTCGCGGCGCTCGCGGCGGTGACGACGTCGATCCGGTTGTCGGCGTTGGTCACCGGCAACACGTATCGCAACCCGGCCCTGCTGGCCAAGACGGTCACCACGGTCGATGTGATCAGCGGTGGCCGCGCCGTGCTGGGGCTGGGGGCGGGCTGGTACGAGTTCGAACACCGGGCCTACGGTTTCGAGTTCGGTTCGCTCCGTGAGCGGTTCGAACGCCTGGGGGAATCGCTCGAGATCGTCGTGCCCATGCTGCGGGGCGAACGCCCCTCGGTGGACGGCAGGTGGTACCACACCGAGGACGCCCGGAACGAACCCCGCCTGCGCAACGACCTGCCGGTGCTGATCGGCGGCGGGGGCGAACGACGGACGTTCGCCTTCGCGGCTCGTTGGGCCGACCATCTCAATATCCTGTGCGCCGCACGCGAAATACCGCGCAAGCTGGCGGCCGTCCGGGCGCGATGCGCGGAGCTCGGCCGCGACCCGGCGTCCCTGGACGTCAGTTACCTCGGCTACGTGATGATCGACGAGAACGGCGATCGCGCCCGCGATCTGCACCGGCAGTTCCTGCTCGCCCGGGGAATCGACCTCCGCCGGCTCACGGAGCGCGAATCGGCGGCCGCCACCGATCGGCACTTCGTGGGCACACCGGCGGAGGTGGCCGAGGAGTTCGATCACCGGGTGCTCCGGCACGGCATCGACCGACTGATCGTCAATCTCGTGACGAACGGCCACGAGGAGGGGATCGTCGAACTCACCGGCCGCACCCTCACAGATCTGCTGGCCGGCCGGTGAGCCGGGGAAGAGACGCTACTCGGCGCTGCCGGTGCCCGGCAGCCACTCGCGCATGATGCTCGCGTCGATCACCTGGGCGCCGAGGTCGGGGGTCCAGACGATGATGCCGCCGGTGAAGACGCGGAACTTGCCGCGTTCGTCGGGCAGCATGAGCTCCGGCCCGACCGGGGTGCCCAGGGTGCCGTCGTGCCCGCCGAGCTCGAGGTACTTCTCCTCGATGGGTGAGCCCTGCCCGGTCTCGAAGGGTTCGTCGCCGACCTCGGGGCCGGGTTCGGGCGCGGGGGTGGACGGCGGAACCGTGGCGTCGGCACCCTCCTGGACGGTGAACCAGTCGGAGCGCAGGCCCAGTTTGGCGCGCGCCTCGGCACCGGTGGTCTCGACCGTGCGGTCGGCACCGACGATGCGCACGTGGGTGACGCGGCCGCCGTCGGCGCCGAGGTTGTTGCGGCCGACGATCTCGAAGGCCTGCAGTTCGCCGACGCCGAAGGCCGTGCCGATCTCGCCGGCGGTCATCGTCTGGGCCCACTGCCGGTTGGGGGCGACGGCGTCGCCGAGGTCCTCGACGGACGGGAAGGCGCCGCCGGCGGAGTAACCGCCGGTCGAAGCGGAGAACTCGCTGGCGACGACCTTGCCGTCCTTCATGAGGACGGTGCCGCGGGTCGAGTTCACCGCCTCGTTCGTGCGCGGGTCCTCCTTGGCGGACCCTGCGTACACCTGGCAGTTCTGGCTGTCGCACGTCTGCCACAGCGGCGAGCGGTTCTCCGCCGCGGCGTAGGAGCGGGCGGCGATGGCCTGCGCGCGCAGCGCCTCGGCGCCGCCGGTGTCGGCCCAGCTGGGCAGCGACTCGGCCGGGACGACACTGAGCAGGTAGTCCTCCATCGACAGCCGGTTGACGGTGCGCGGCGCGGAGCCGTCGAGGACGACACCGAGGGAGCCGCGGTAGGGCGCGCTGTTGCCGCAGAGCTTGAGGTGTTCGGCGACGGGCCGGGCCTCGCCCATGTCGACGGGGTCCACCCACGGCAGGTCGGCGCGGCCCTGCCATAGCACCTCGCCGGAACAACCGGCGGTGACGACGACGTCCGCTCCCCCGTCCGCGGTGGGCGTCAGGTGGGCGGCCTCGCCCGGCCCGGTCTGCCGGCCGGCGACGGTCATCCCGGTGTCGGAGTACACGTCGAGGGGCGCGTCGTCCTGCCCGACGAGCCGGACCGCGATCATCATGTTCTCGGGAAGGGCGCCGAGGGTGGTGCCGCCGTAGTAGTGACCGAGGATCCGGTCGGCGGACCAGCCGTGCTCGGTGGCGTAGCCGTAGGCGCCCCACTGGCCCATGCCGCGACCGTGGCCGTGACCGAAGCCCACGAAGGTGAAGGGGGTGTCGGCGGCCACGGCCTGGGCGACGTCGGGTTCGGCGTGCACGTGCAGCACCCCGCCGATTGCGGCGCCGACCAGCAGCGCGGGGGCGAGGCCGATCGCCGCGGCGCGGGCCGTGGCGGGCCGCCAGCCGTTGCGGAGGGGGTGTCCGACGACGAGACGCCGCCGGCGATGGGTCCGGCGGATGGACTTTCGTGGCATGCGCTGCACTCCCTCGTTCTCGCACCGTGTGCCGCCCGGACGCAGGTCCGCGCGTATCGGACATTCGAGACGGATCCTCAAGCTCAGGTTGAGGCTTAAGGTTGTCTGCGACTAGTGTGGCAAGAGTGACTGAATGAAGCAACAACAGCCACACCAGTAACACCAGAATCACAAGTTGCACACGATTCTCGGCCGTTCCGCACTTCGGGTCGTCCGGATGACGGAGGATTCGGTTCGATTCGAGCCGGCTCCTCGGCCTCGGCCGAGCGCCGCCCGGCCGCCGAGGACCGCCGCGAACACCGACAGGGAGAAGCACCGTGCCGCATCGCCGACCGAAGCCGTCGATCGTCCTGGGTGCCGTCGCCGCCCTGGCCGTCGCCAGCCCATTCGCCGTCTACGGCGTCACGAGCACCACATCGGACGTCCGCTCCACCAACGAGTCCGTCCCCATCGTCGTACCGCCCGAGATCGCCGAGGTCGTCCTCGCCTCGGTGCCCGACATCGTGATCCCGATCCACGAACTCACCGGCCTGAACCTGCCGGACCTGAGCCTGAAGGAACTCGCCGCGGGCCTGCCGGAGATCACCGCGCCCGCCCCGTCGACCATCCCGGCGCCCGCACCCGCAGCCGCCGACGTCGTCGATCGCATCGGCGCCACCGTCAAGCAGCTCACCCGCGACGCCCCGTTCAGCATGATCGCGCTGGCCGCGAAGGACGTCGCCGACACCGACGCACGCATCCGGGCCCAGCGCGACGACGGCAGCTGGGGACCGTGGACGGCCACCGAACCGATCGACACGAGCCGCTCCGACCGGACCCCCGACGAGCGGGCCGGCACCGAACCGATCTACGTCGGTGCCACCAAGGCCGTGCAGGTGCTGCTCACTCCGCGCCCGGCGCCCGAACCGACGCTCGCCGGCGCCGAGATTCCCGCCCCGGCCGCGCCGCCGACCGCACCCGCCCCTGCACCGGCGCCCGCTCCGGCCCAGCCGGAGCTGGGCTATGCGCCGGCGTCGTCGTCACGGCCGTTGCACGCCCAGGAACCCGCGCGGGCCGCCGCCGACGACGTCAGCGCCGTGCTCATCAACCCGGGATCGAGCAGCGCCGACGCCGCGCTCGAGGACATCGCCGGTCCGGTCGGAGGGTCCGGACCGAAGGTGATCACCCGAGCGCAGTGGGGCGCCGACGAGTCCATCCGCTGCCAGGACGCCACCTACGACGACGAGCTCGGCGGTGCCACCGTGCACCACACCGCCGGCAGCAACGACTACTCCAAGGCCGAATCGGCGGAGATCGTGCGGGCCATCTACGCCTACCACGCCCAGACCCTGGGCTGGTGCGACGTCGGCTACAACGTGCTCGTCGACCGCTACGGCCAGATCTTCGAGGGCCGCGCCGGCGGCCTGGACAAGCCCGTGCAGGGCGCGCACGCCGGCGGCTTCAACGAGAACACCGTCGGCATCGCGATGATGGGCGACTTCTCCAACGTCGAACCGCCGAAGGCCACGGTCGACGCGGTGGGCCGCTTCCTCGGCTGGCGGCTCGCCAAGGCCGGTCTCGACCCCAAGGGCGAGACCACCATGTACTCGGAGGGCACGTCGTTCACCCCGTACCCGCAGGGCGCGGCCGTGGACCTGCCGATCATCTTCGCGCACCGCGACGTCGGCAACACCAGCTGCCCCGGCGACTCCGGTTACGCGAAGATGGACGAGATCCGTGACATCGCGGCGGCCACCGCGGCCGGACAGAGCACCACGCCCAGCACCCCGAGCGACGACTCGTCCGACCTCGTCACCGACAGTCCGCGCGCGCAGCTGCCCGACGTCGACGCGGGGGCCCCGGCCACCGGATCGGCGGACCGCCTGCCCGACACCGGCTCGGCCGAGAAGGTCGCGGACCTGGTCGGAGAGCTGATCCGGCTCACCGACAACTCGCCGCTGGCGCAGAAGTGGATCGCCGAGGGCGGCGAGACCGGCCGCCTGGGGACCGCCGTGTCCGGGATCCTGCCCGCCAAGGCGGGCTACGAGCGCGCCGAGTTCGTCAACGGCGCCATCTACACCTCGCCGAACGGCGGCGTGTGGACGGTGCTCGGCGAGATCTACAAGACGTGGCAGCGCAGCGGCCTCGACGCGGGCGAGCTCGGCCTGCCGACCAGCGACGAGTACCGCGTGCCGGACGGCTGGCGTTCGGACTTCGAGTTCGGCTCGCTGATCTTCAACGAACTCACCGGTGCGGTGACGAAGGTGCTGCGCGCCTACAACGACGCGTACGAACAGGCGGCGCCGCAGCCCGCCGGCGCGCCGGCCCCCGCCCCCGAGGCCCCGGCACCGGCACCCGCCCCCGAAGCGCCGGCACCGGCGCCGGTGCCCTAGCCGGCCGCCGGTCCCCTCGCCGGGGCCCTAGCCGGCCGCCGGTCCCCTCGCCGGGGCCCTAGCCGGCCGCCGGTCCCCTCGCCGGGGCCGTCACCGCCACCAACGCTCGAGGATGCGGGCTACCCCGTCCTCGGTGTTGGTGGCGGTGACCTCGTCCGCGGCCGCCTTCGTGTCCGGGTGCGCGTTCTCCATCGCGACCCCGTGGCGCGCCATCGACAACATCGGGATGTCGTTGGGCATGTCCCCGAACGCGACGATCCCGTCGGCCGCCACCCCCAGGTGCTCGGCCATCAGCTGCAGGCCCGACGCCTTCGTCACCCCCGAGGCGGAGATCTCGATCAGGCCGTTGTCCGTGGAATAGGTGACATCCACCAGGCCGCAGAGCTGCGGGGCCAGCGCTTCGGCCATCTCGTGGCTCGTCGCCGACGCCATCCGGATCAGCAGCTTCACCGCCGGCTCGGCGATCACCTCGTGGTCGGCGAGCTCGGTGTTGTCCGGATTCAGCCACGCATGCTCGTAGCCGGGGGCGCTGACGAACTGCGGCGTCGCGGCGTCGTGGGCGCTCGCCCCGATCCGCTCGGCGGCCAGACCGCAGCCGGGCAGCACGCTGTTGGCGACGTCGGCAACCCAGGCCAGCTCGTCCGCGGAGAGCACGGCGGCGCTCAGGACCCGGTCGGCGGCGCTGTCGTAGAGCACCGCGCCGTTGGCGCACACCGCCATGGGCGCGAAACCGAGTTGCTCGATCACCGGCGGAATCCATCGCGGCGGACGGCCGGTGGCCAGGACGAACGGCGTCCCGGAGGACACCACGGCCTGCACCGCCGCGCGGGTACGGTCCGAGACGCGCTCCTCGTCGTCGATGAGGGTGCCGTCGACGTCGGTGGCAACCAGGCTCGGCAGATCTCGGCTCACTTCGCCATTGTGCCGGTCCGCCGCGACACGGCGCATCCGGACGACCCGGGCCTCACCGCGGCTGTCGTCGTCACCGGTCGGTGCCGGCATCCTTCTGCGCCCGGCGGGCCTTGCGCGCGGCGGTGTCGGCGTCGTCGAGCGCCGTGGCCTCCGCGAGCGTGGGCGCGGTGCCGCCGAGCCGGGCGGGCACCCAGTACGCACCGGCTTCGTGGACGTAGCTGCCCTGCAGTTCCCGCAGCATGCGCTCCATCGTCTCGTGCAGCTCCGCGGTCAGCTCCGACGCCGACGCGTTCGGCGCGATGGGTTCGCCGACGGCGATCGAGATCGGCGTCTTCGTGCGGCCGAGGCGCTTGGGGTGCCCCTTCGTCCACACCCGCTGGGACCCCCACATCACCACGGGGATGATCGGCACGTCCGCCTCCAGCGCCATCCGCGCGGCACCCGTCTTGAAGCCCTTGATCTCGAAGCTGCGGCTGATCGTGGCCTCGGGGAAGACCCCGACCAGCTCGCCCGCACGCAGCGCCGCCACCGCCGCGCGGTAGGAGTCGGCGCCGTCGGCCCGGTCGACGGGGATGTGCTTCATGGCCCGCATCAGGGGACCGGAGATCTTGTGGTCGAAGACCTCCTTCTTCGCCATGAACCGGATGTAGCGCTTGGAGGTGCGGGCGGGCAGGCCCGCGTAGGTGAAGTCCATGTAGCCGACGTGGTTCATGGCGATCACGGCGCCACCGACGGCGGGGATGTTCTCGGCGCCGGTGACGGTGAACTTCAGTCCCTGCGCGGCGAAGACGGTCCGGGCGAGGCCGATGACGGTCCGGTAGAAGGGTTCCACAGTCGGTCAGAGTAGCCGGATCGGCGGCTGCGGGCTCCGCCCGATGTCCGCCGCCCGCCCGATTCGGGATCAAAGGCCCGTATCCGGCCCGGGTTCACCGCCTGGGCGCGGCGCCGCACCGGCGTCCCCCTACGCTGGGTGGTACGTCGGTCAGCACGTCAGGAGGCAACGAAGTGCAGATCACCAGCGTCGGACACGCCGGGTTCCACATTCAGACCGCAGCGGGATCGATCCTGTGCGATCCGTGGGTCAACCCCGCGTACTTCGCGTCGTGGTTCCCCTTCCCGGACAACACGCAGTTGGACTGGGACAAGCTCGGCGACGTCGACTACCTGTACGTCTCGCACCTGCACAAGGACCACTTCGACCCGGAGAACCTGAGCAAGCACGTCAACAAGGACGCGACGGTGCTGCTGCCCGACTTCCCGGTCCCGGACCTGCGCCGCGACCTCGAGCAGCTCGGGTTCACGAAGTTCCTCGAGACGACCGATTCCGTCAAGCACACCGTCAGCGGCCCCAAGGGCGACCTCGACGTCATGATCATCGCCCTGCGCGCGCCCGCGGACGGGCCGATCGGCGACTCCGGCCTCGTCGTCTCGGACGGCGAGACCACGGTGTTCAACATGAACGACGCCCGCCCGGTCGAGATGGACTCGATGCTCGAGGCGTTCGGTCGGATCGACGTCCACCTGCTGCAGTACTCGGGCGCGATCTGGTACCCGATGGTCTACGACATCCCCAAGCGCACCAAGGCGAACTTCGGCAAGCAGAAGCGCCAGCGCGGCATGGACCGCTGCCGCAGCTACATCGACCAGGTCGGCGCGACGTGGGTGGTCCCGTCGGCCGGGCCGCCGGTGTTCCTCGATCCGGCGCTGCGCCACCTCAACGACGACCACGGCGACGAGGGCAACATCTTCCCCGACCAGATGGTCTTCCTCGAGCAGATGCGCCTCCACGGCAACGACGGCGGCGTGCTGATGATCCCCGGTTCGATGCTCGAGGTGCACGGCAGCACGTCGATGACGCTGACCCACCCGATCCCGGACGCCGACGTCGAGCGGATCTTCACCGACAAGGCCGCGTACATCGAGGAGATGGCGCAGCGCCTGGCCCCGGTGCTCGAGGCCGAGAAGGCGACGTGGGCCCCCGCCGAGGGCGAGCCGCTGCTCGGCCCGCTCAAGGCGAAGTTCGAGCCGATCATGGCGCAGTCCGATCTGATCTGCGACGGCATCGGCTACCCCGTCGGCCTGGTGATGGGCGAGGAGACGGTCGTGCTGGACTTCCCCAAGCGGGTCGTCCGCGAACCCATCGAGGGAGAAGGCAAGTACCGCTACGGTTTCCGCATCGCGCCGGAGCTGGTGCGCACGGTCCTGCGCGACGACGAGCCGGACTGGGTGAACACCATCTTCCTGTCCACCCGCTTCGAGGCGTGGCGTGTGGGCGGCTACAACGAATTCCTCTACACGTTCTTCAAGTGCCTCACCGACGAGCGGATCGCCTACGCGGACGGCTGGTTCGCGGAGGCCCACGACGATTCCGCGTCGATCGAGCTGGGCGGGTTCGAGATCCAGCGCCGCTGCCCGCACCTGAAGGCCGACCTGTCGAAGTTCGGTGTCGTCGAGGGCACCAGCCTCACCTGCAACCTGCACGGCTGGCAGTGGGACCTCGTGACCGGCCGCTGCAAGACCTCCCGCGGTCACGAGCTGCGCTCCCGCAAGCTCTGACCCCCCGTCGCGTGGGTGTGGCCGAATGTCACATGGGTTCAGTTCGATCGAACGCGTGTGACATTCGGCCGCAGCACGTTCGGCAACAGTGCCGGCACGGCGAGCACCAGCGCCCCCAGCGCGACGAGCGCATACGGCCACCACTGCCGCTCGGCGGTCGTCTCCGCCGCCGCCGCGACGTCGCCCGACGACGCCGGGGCCGGCGACTTCGGCAGCGCGGCCGTCGCTTCCCGCACGTTGTCCGAGACTCCCTCGATCACCCCGGTGACCGGGCCGACGCCGTCCACGAGCTGTCCGGTGCCGTCGACGAGCTGCCGGCCGCCGTCGTCGAGGAGCATCAGTCCGTCGCGTAGCTGCCGCGAGCCGTCGGCGGCCTGCACCATGCCGGCGACGAACTGCGCGTCCGGGTCGCTCAATTCGTAGGCGAGCTGCCGCGCGCCGCCGCGCAGCTGCTCGAGCTGCGCGAGCGTCTCCGGGCCGAGCCCCTCGGTGTTCAGCCGTCCGACGAGCCCGTCGAGCCGGGCGGCGGCCTCCTGGGACACCGGGTCGGGCGACTGCCGCAGGGTGCCGGCGACGACGGTCAGCTGCTCGGTCACGCCCGCCTGCATCTCCCCGAAGCCGGTGAGCCGGTCGACGACCTGGTCGACGCCATCGCTGACCTGGGTCGCACCGTCGCCGAGCAGGCCCACCCCGCCCTGGAGCTGACCGAGCCCGTCGGCGAGCTGCTGCCCACCCGCGCTGGCCTGCGCGAGCCCGTCGGCGAGCTGGTGGGCGCCGTCGTCGAGCTGGCGGCTGCCGTCGGTGAGCTGCCCGACCCCACCGCCGAGAAGCGCGAGCGGCAACCCGGCCTGCTGAAGGTTGTTGCGGGTGCCGGAAAGCGGGTCGCCGGTCGCGGCGGGCGGTGCGTCGGCCGGCGTCGCGACGGCGGGCGCGTCGGCGTACGCGAAGGCGGAACCGGTACCGATCAGGCCGAGACCGGCGGCGACGAACAGGGCGGGAACGAGACGAGCACGCATGGCGGAGGACGTTAGTCCGGCGAATTAAGAGGGGACTGAGACGGCGGCAGCCACCGCACCGCCGCGACGGCCAGGCCGAGCAGGGGCACCGCCCACGCGGCGAGCACCGCCGCCAGCGGCAGCCAGACCGTTCCGAGCGCGAAGCCGGCGTAGACCGCCACCGACGCGACCTCGCCGACGAGGCCCGACACCGACGTCACGGTCGCGCGGGCGGTCCCGCTCATCGCGTCCTGCATCCGCGCCTCGGCGACGATCATCGCGTTGTGCAGGGCGCCGTAGCCGATGCCGATCGCCACGAATCCCGCCGCGCCGCCGAGCGCGGCACCCGCCGCCAGCAGCACACCCCCGGCGGCGATCACCGCCCCCATGGCACGACCGGTCATTGCCGCGGTGCGGCCGGCCGTCGCGGCGCCGAGCACCTGTCCCGCAACGGTGATCGCCACCAGCACCGGCGCCGCGGACGTGCTCGAGCCACCCTCGCGCGCCAGCAACGCGAAGTACTCCTCGAACGCGAGGCACGCCGACAGCAGCGCCGCGAGCAGCACCGCGCGGCGCACCACGGCGCTGCGTCGCGCCTCGCTCGTCCCGGCGTGCAGCACCGCCAGGTAGCGGGTCACGAAAGCGCCTGGAACGGCGCCTGTCTCGTCCGCCGAGGCGTGACGGGGGGCGGCCGGCAGGGTGAGGACGAGCAACCCGTTGCCGATGGTGATCGCCACCGACAACCACCCCACCGTCGCGTAGCCGCCCACCGCGAACAGCGGCGCGGCCGACAGCGTCGCGACGAGGACGCACAGCGTCTCGCCGGCGTTCGCGTAGCCCAGTACCGCCGGATACCGGTGCGCCGCCCCGCGTGCGGACAGTTCGTCGTACACCAGGGCCTCGAACGTCCCGGACTTCAGCGACTCGCTGATCCCCCACGCCACGAAGCCCGCCGCGAACCCCCAGTAGCCCGGGAACAGCAGCCACAGGGCGAAGCCCGCGGTGAACAGGACCGCGCTGAGCAGCAACAGGCCCCGGCGGGACACCGTGTCGGCCCACGCGCCCGACGGCACCTCCGCGACGAACGCCACGACGGACCACAGCACGAAGAGCGACGAGATTTCGCCCGTACCGAGGCCGTGGTCCTCGAACAGCAGGGCGTACAGGCCGTAGAGCGGCACGAGTTCGCGGGTGGCCGCGTACGCCACCACACGAACGGTCAGGGAAGAGGCGGAGCCGGATCAACATCGGTGGCGCATGGCTCCAGGGTGGCACGCGCGGACGGGTTTGTCACCGCGCGATACGGTCGGCGGGTGACCGAACGCCAGCGCACCTACACGTGGGACGACCCCGCCCCGACGTCCGCCGCGAACCGCGACATGCAGGGCCTCGACTTCCTGCGCGGCCTGATCGACGGCTCCATCCCGCACCATCCGACGTCGCGCACGCTCGGCTTCCGGGTAACCGACGCCCGCGAGGGCTGGGTGGAGGTGAGCATGGAACCGCAGGAGTTCCACGCCAACGCGGTGGGCAGCGTGCACGGCGGCGTGATCGCGACGATGTTCGACACCGCGATGGGGTTCAGCGTGTCGAGCACGCTCGAGGCCGGTGTCGGGTACACGACCCTGGACCTGCAGGTGCGGTATCTGCGGCCGGTCCAGGCCGGCAACGGCGTCGTCCGCGTGCACGGCATCTGCGAGTACAGCGGCCGTCGCACCGCCACCGCCCGCGGCGAGGCCCGCGACGAGAACGACCGGTTGCTCGCGACCGCGTCGACCACCTGCCTGATTCTGCGCTGACAACCGTCGCCGGACCCGCACACTGAAGTGCATGAGCGTGGAACGCATCGCACTGGACCGCTTCTTCACCCTGTACGGAGAGGCGCTCGCCGGGTTCGACGCCGAGGCCTCGGCCGCGCTGTGGGGTGAACCGGGCACGATCCTGACGGATTCGTTCGCCGGATCGCTGGCGAACCGGAAGGAGATCACCGAGGCGCTCACGCAGAGCAACGAGACCTACCGGAAGCACGGCCTCGCCGGTGTGGGGCACGAGTTGCTCGACCTCTCCCCGGTCACCGACAAGATCGTGCGGGCCCGGGTGCGCTGGTCGTTCCGCGACGCGAACGACGCCGTGATGGCCACCAGCGACTACGAGTATCTGCTGCGCGACGACCCCGACGGCCTGCACGCGTACGTGGCCGTCGGCTGCGACCCGGGCAGCTGACGGCGTCGGCCCTCCCGGGCGGGGTGACCGAATGTCACATGCGTTCGATCCGAGCGAACCCATGTGACATTCGGCCGCCACCCCACGCGGCGGAACGCCTCAGGCCGGCGGTTCGAGCACCTCACGCCCGACGAACGGCACGAGCGCCGACGGAACGCGCACGGACCCGTCGGCCTGCTGGTGGTTCTCGAGGATCGCGACGAGCCAGCGGGTGGTGGCGAGCGTGCCGTTGAGGGTGGCGGCGATCTGCGGCTTGCCGTTCTCGTCGCGGTAGCGCACGCCGAGGCGACGAGCCTGGAAGGTGGTGCAGTTCGACGTGGACGTCAGTTCCCGGTAGCGCTCCTGCGTGGGCACCCACGCCTCGCAGTCGAACTTGCGGGCCGCCGACGAGCCGAGGTCACCGCCCGCGACGTCGATGACCCGGTACGGCACCTCGATCGCGGCGAGCATGTCGCGCTCCCACGCGAGCAACCGCTGGTGTTCGGCGGTGGCGTCCTCGGGCTTGCAGTAGACGAACATCTCCACCTTGTCGAACTGGTGGACCCGGATGATGCCGCGGGTGTCCTTGCCGTAGCTGCCGGCCTCGCGGCGGAAGCACGACGACCAGCCCGCGTACCGCTTCGGACCGCCCGACAGGTCGAGGATCTCGCCGGAGTGGTAGCCGGCGAGCGGCACCTCCGACGTGCCGACGAGGTACAGGTCGTCGTCGGCGAGGTGGTAGATCTCGTCGGCGTGGGCGCCGAGAAAGCCGGTGCCCTGCATGATCTCCGGCCGCACGAGCACCGGGGGGATCATCATCTGGAAGCCGTTGGCGACGGCCCGCTGGGCGGCGAGCTGCAGCATGCCGAGCTGCAGCAGCGCGCCGTAACCGGTGAGGAAGTAGAACCGGGCGCCGGAGACCTTCGCGCCGCGCTCCATGTCGATCAGTCCGAGCGATTCGCCGAGGGTCAGATGGTCCTTCGGCTCGAAGTCGAAGGTGGGCAGCTCACCGACGGTCTCGAGGGTGACGAAGTCGTCCTCCCCGCCGGCGGGGGCGCCCTCCTGCACGATGTTGGAGATCGCCAGGTGCGCGCGCCCGAGCGCCTCCTCGGCGGCCTGCTGCTCGGCCTCGAGCTTCTTGACCTTCGCGGCGAGTTCCTTCGCACCGTCGAGCAGCGCGGGCCGTTCCTCCGGGGACGCCTGCCCGACCTTCTTGCCCAGCGCCTTCTGCTCGGCGCGGATGTTGTCGCCGGCCAGCACCGCGGCACGGCGGGCCGCGTCGGCCTCGAGCAGCGCGTCGACGAGACCGGGGTCCTCGCCTCGGGTGCGCTGCGAGGCACGGACGGCGTCGGGGTTCTCGCGGAGGAACTTGAGGTCGATCACGAGGTCACAGCCTACTCGGCGCCGTCTACGGCCGATTCCGACCTACTGTGCCCACAGTTGCAGGCAGTCCTCGCGTTGGAACATCCTCGCCGAGTCCACGGCGTTCGGATGTCCGGCGTAGGGGTCGGCTCCGGCGTCGGTGAGCACCCGCACGACGTCGATCGCCCCTTTGAACACGGCGCCGGCGATCGGCGACTGCCCGCGGTCGTTGAGCCGGTCGACGTCGGCGCCCCGTTCGATCAGGGTCCGCACCGCGTCGGCGTGACCGTGGTAGGACGCCAGCATCAGCAGGGTGTCGCCCTTCTCGTTGCACAGGTTCACCGGCACCCCGGCGTCGACGTAGGCGGCGAGCGTCTCGACGTGCCCGGCGCGGGCGGCGTCGAACAGGCGCTGCGCGATCTCCTGGACTTCGGGATCGATGGGCTCCGTCATGTGCACCGAAGTTACCCGGGGCGCCGCGCACAGGCATGATGGACGGTGATGGCCGAGGAGAGTGAGCAGCAGTCCGATCGGACGACACCGTCCGCGTCGCGGGTCCGGGGCGCCCCGTCCGCGAAGCTGACCCGTCGCGCCTTGATGCTGGTTGCGGCGGGCGCGGTACTCGCGGCGCTCGTCACCGCGGTGGTGGCGGGATTCGGCGGGTCCGACGACGAGCCCGGCGGTTCGACGAGTGCCGTCGTCACCACCGGCGCCGTGGCCGGCGAGGCCTTCGGCACAGCCGTCGCAGGCGACTGCCTGACCTGGACGGAGATCGATGCGAGCGACCTCGCGAAGGTGGACTGCGCCGAGTCGCACCTGTTCGAGGTGGTGAAGGACATCGACCTGAGCGTCTACCCGGGCGCCGAGTGGGGTCCCGGGTCGCGCTTCCCGTCGGTGCTGCGTTTCACCGAACTGCGCGACGAACTGTGCGCACCTGCCGCGATGAACTACCTCGACGGCCGGTTCGACCCGCACGGCAAGTTCAGCGTGGGCCTGATCAACCCCGGTGAGGCGGGCTGGGCGGCCGGTGAGCGGACGCTGCGCTGCGGCCTGCAGTTCTCCTCCACCACAGGCAACCTGCTGCCGATCAAGGGCACGGTCGCCGACCAGGACCAGTCCAAGGTCTGGGACGTGGGCACGTGCATCGGCATCAACAACGGGGTGCCGGCGGACCCGGTGGACTGCGCCCAGCCGCACGCCTTCGAGGTGATCTCCGTGGTGGACCTGTCCGGCCAGTTCCCCGGCGGTCTGCCGAGTGTCGAGGACCAGGACAAGTACCTCGAGGGGACGTGCACCGAGAACGCCAACGCCTACCTGGGCAGCCCCGACGCGCTGCGCAACAAGACCCTCACACTGTTCTGGGACAACCTGGACTTCGACAGTTGGCTGGCGGGCAGCCGCAAGGTCAACTGTTCGGTGGGCAAGCAGGTCGAGGGCGGCGGATTCGCGTCGGTCACCGGCACGGCCGCGGGCGACATCCTCATCGACGGCCAGCCGCCGGTGCCGCCGCCCGCCGCGCCCGAGGGCCGCTCGCTGCCGACCCCGCTGCCGGGGGCGGCGCCCGTTCCGGGCGCCTGAGGTGGCCGCACGGATGGGCGACGAGCGGTTCGACGAGCTCGTCGGAGAGGCCCTGGATCTGATCCCACCGGAACTCGCGCGGGCCATCGACAACGTGGTGGTGCTGGTCGAGCCCAGAAACGAGGAAGAGCCCGATCTGCTCGGGCTCTACCACGGGATCGCGCTCACCGAGCGCGACAGCCACTATGCGGGCGCGCTACCGGACACCGTGACCATCTATCGCGACGCCATCCTCGACATCTGCGACTCCGACGACGACGTGGTGCACGAGGTCGCGGTGACGGTCATTCACGAGATCGCTCACTACTTCGGAATCGAGGATGCTCGGCTGCACGAGCTGGGCTGGGGCTAGTGGACCCGTAACGGGGTCCGGTCGCGCCGTACTTCGGCTTGCGCTGCAGAAAGTGCGGACTGATCGTCGAAATGATCAGCAGGGCGAGCGTACCGATGATCACCTCTGCGACGACGATGTAGACGAAAGCAATACCGACGATCTTTGCGATCTCTTCCATGTCGATCACCTCCGGTCCGACCGTACCGCGGGACGGCCGTCCGGACGGGGTAACCGGGACGGCCGTTGCCGGGCGGCGTCACGGCCGCCCGGCAACGGTGTCCGGTCACTCGATGCGGTCGAGATCGATGCCCTTGGTTTCGCGGCTGCTCAGCACCGCGACGACGGTGATCATCATGGTCACCACCAGGTACGCGATGACGGTCCCGACGCCGAAGCGGTCGATGAGCCAGACGGCGATGAAGGGCGCAGGCGCGCCGGCGATGATGGACGACCCCTGGAACACGAGCGACGAGCCGGCGTACCGGTAGCGGGTCGGGAACAGTTCGGTGATCCAGGCCGCCTCCGGGCCGGCGAGAGCACCGTGGAAGAAGGCACCGACGCACACACCCACCCACAGCAGCGGCACGCTCTGCATCTGCACGAGCCAGAAGAAGACGGGCGCCCACACCACGAGCACCACGGCGGGCACCAGCATCGCGATGCGGCGGCCGACCCGGTCGGACCACCGGCCGCCACCGATCATGCCGACGAACTGGAACACCGACGCGAAGGTCACGGCCAGTATCACCTCGCCCCGCGCGAAGCCGTGGTAGGTGGTGGCGTACGCGATGACGAAGACGGTGTAGACGTAGAAGGCGATGTTCTCGCCGAGCCGCATGCCGATGCCGAGCAGCACCGGGCGCGGACGGGACAGCGCCTCGACGATGCTCGACCGGGACTCGGTGCGGCCGGCCGCGGAGGCCTGCGCCGCCCGGAACACCGGGGACTCCTCGACGCCGTGCCGGATCCAGAAGCCGATGATCAGGAGCGGAATCGCGAACAGGAACGCGATCCGCCAGCCCCATGCGTCGAACGAGTCGGCCGGGAGCAGGAACACCAGGGCCGAGACGACCACGGCGGCAAGCACGGTGCCCGACGGTGCGCCCGCCTGCGGCCAGGACGCCCAGAAGCCGCGGCGCTTCGGCTCGCCGTACTCGCTCACCAGCAGCACGGCCGCGCCGAATTCACCGCCGAGCGCGAAGCCCTGGATCATGCGCAGCGCGACGAGCAGGACGGTGGCCCAGATGCCGATCTGCTCGTAGGTCGGCAGCAGCCCGATCGACGCGGTGGCGGTGCCCAGCATCACGAAGGTGATCACGAGCATCGGCTTGCGGCCGAACCGGTCGCCGAGATGGCCGAAGACGATGCCGCCGAGCGGCCGGGCGATGAAGCCGAGGCCCTGGGTGGCAAGGGCGAGAAGCAACTTGGTGATGCCGTCGGATCCGGGGAAGAACAGCGGGCCGAGGACGGTGGCGGCGAGAATGCCGTAGATCGCGAAGTCGTACCACTCGAGCACGGCACCGGCCATGCTTCCGGTGAGGACCCGTTTGAAGCTGCTGCGTGGCACGTCCGGCGCGGTGGGCGCGGTGCGCACGGCGATCGGGTCGAGCGTAGATCCCATGACGGATCCTTTCGAAGGTCGGTGATTCAGAGTCGCAGGGCCAGCCGGTCGCCACAGGCACGCGAGCAGCAGGTCATCATCTGCCGGTTCGCCGCCCGCTCGGCCTTGGTCAGCACCGTGTCGCGGTGGTCGACCTCGCCGTCGAGGACGGCGACCTCGCACGAGCCGCAGAGGCCTTCCTCGCAGTCGCTGGGCACGTCGATGTTGTTGGCGCGCAACGCGTCGAGGACGGTCTGGGTGGGCTCGACCCGCACGGTCAGCCCCGAGTCACGCAGTTCGAGGTCGAAGGCGTGCTCGACGTCCGGATCGAGCGCCGCGAGGGACGAGGTGAAGTGCTCGACGTGCAGCGCCCCGTCGGGCCAGTTCCGGCTCGCGTCCTCGAGTCCGGCGAGCAGCCGCCCGGGCCCACACGCGTAGATCTGGACGCCGGGGGCGGGCTCGGCGAGGAGGGCGGCGAGGTCGATCCGGGTGCCTTCCTCGGACACGTGCAGGGCGGCCCGGTCACCGTGCCCGGCGACACGCTCGAGATAGGCCATGCCGGAACGGTTTCGGCCGCAGTAGTGCAGTTCGTAGCTCCACCCCCGGGCGCGGGCGTGGTCGGCCATGGCCAGGACTGGGGTGATGCCGATGCCGCCGGCGACGAACACGTAGTGCTCGGCGCCGGGGTCGAGCGCGAAATGGTTCCGAGGGCCGCGCATCCGGAGCGGGCTTCCCACCTCGAGCTGTTCGTGGATGTAGCGCGAACCGCCGCGGCTCTCGGGATCCAGGTGCACGGCGATCTCGTAGCTCGGCGCATCGGGCGCGCCGCACAGGGAGTACTGGCGCGACAGCGCGCCGAGGTCGAGGTCGATATGGGCGCCGGGAGTCCACGTGGGCAATGTCTTTCCGCCGGCGTCGCGCAGGACGAGGCGCAGCACATCGTCGGCGATCCGGTCCAGGCGCTCGACGGTGACGGTGCGGGACACCGCCCGGGCGGCGGGTTCTCCGATGGTGACCGGTTGATGCCGGTGCAGCACAGCAGGATCGGTGCGCTCGGGATTCGCCTGCGGATCCCACTGCACCCACACGTGGTCGGGTCCGCGGAAGGACGTATTCGGCAGGTAGGTGAACTCCTGGTCGGGTACGAGTTCCATGTGGGGAAGCCGCGTGGTGAGTTCCTCGAGGAAGATCTGCATCTCCATGCGGGCCAGGTTCTTGCCCATGCACTGGTGGCTGCCGTACCCGAAGGTGAGATGGTCGCTCGAGTTCGGGCGCCGGATGTCGAACTCGTCGGGGCGCTCGAAGTGGCGCTCGTCGTGGTTGGCGGACGCGTTGACGACGAGCAGCTTGGCGCCGGCGGGGATGTCGACGTCGCCGATGCGGGTGTCGGCGGTGGCCACCCGTCGCCACGCCGCCACGGACCCGGAGTGGCGCAGGCACTCCTCGACTGCGTTGGGGATCAGCGACGGATCCGCGCAGATCTCCTCCCACACCGCGCGGTTCTCGAGCAGCAGCTTGAACGCGTTCGCGGACGCGTTGGCCGTGGTCTCGTGCGCGGCGACGATGCCGGCCATCATCATCGAGTGCAGGTAGGAGTCGGTGACGACGTCCGGCATCTCCCGCTGCTTGCGGATCCCGTAGGGCATCCAGCCGTGTCCCGACGGGTCCTGCCGCATCTTCTCGAGCACCGTGCCCGCGTACTGCCAGAACCTGCCGACCGCCTCGGCGACGGCCACCTGCTCCTCGGGCGCGGGGCGGCCCCAGGTGTTCACGGTGTGCGCGATCGAGTACTTGCGCATCGTCGCCATGTCCTCCTCCGGCACGCCGAGGAAGTGCAGGGCGACGGTGAGCGGAACCTCCCACAGCATCTCGTCCACCAGGTCGGCCTTGCCGGATTCGACGAAGCGGTCGACGTATTCGCGCGTGAGCCGTCGCACCATCGCCTCGTGGTGCGCCAGTTCCTTCGGGGTGAACGGATCCATGAGCGCGCGGCGGCGCGGCATGTGGGCGGGCTCGTCCTCGTTCACGAGGGTCCGGGCCATGGCGTAGTCGTACCGGGCGAGGGTGGCGGTGGCCTCCGCCGAGACGGGAGTGATCTTCTCCAGCGCGATCGCCGGCGAGAACAGGATGTTGTCGCGGAACACCGCCTTCACATCCTCGTACCGGGTGACGACCCAGTAGCCGAGTTCGGGGCTGTAGAACACCGGCTCCTCGTCGCGGGACCAGCGCAGCGACTCGGCCGGATCGGTCTGGTACGCGGAACCGAACGGATCGAACGCCGCGGCGTTCGCCGACACCGGGCAGCCGCCCGCCAGGGCCGCGTGGTCGACGGGACACGCCGGCGCCGACGCCGGAACTGATGCACTCATGCTGACACCGAAAACCTCTCCAACAGCACTGTTACTTTTATCGAACAGTTTCGTCCTATATACGGACATGCAGCAGAGTAAGCGGCGTCACAGGAGAGGTCAAGTGGGATCCGCGGTCACAGCAGCCGGGCCCACGTCCGCAGGACTCCCCGGCACCCGCGCGGCCGCCGCCACCGAGCATCAGGACCGGACGTCACGAGCCGGTACCCGAGGCAGGTCCTGCCCCTTCGAGCACCTCCGCGCGCTCAGCCGGCGGCAGCGCCGAACCACTGGGTCAGCCGGCCGAGCAGATCCTGTTGATCGTCACCGGCCCACGCCACGTGGCCGTCGGGCCGCAGCAGCACCGCGGGCACGTCCAGTTCCTCGCTGACGTCGACGACGTGGTCGACCCGGTCGGCCCAGCCCGCCACGGAAAGCCGTCCGGTCTGGTCGAGGAGCAGTCCGCGGCCGCCGTGCATCAGTTCGTAGAGGCGACCCTGCTTCAGCCCCACGTCCCGCATCCGCCGGCCGAGCAGGTCGTGGCCCTCGCCGAAGTCGTAGCGGACCCCGACCGCGGTGATCATCTCGGTGACGTACCGGTTCACCTCCTCGAAGTCCATCAGCTTCGAGAACAGTTCCCGCAGCGCGATCACACCCGGATCGGTTCCCATCAGCGTGATCTGCGCGCGGGTGTTCTCGAGCACGCGGGCGCCCACCGGGTGCCGTTCGGCGTGGTAGCTGTCCAGCAGTCCCTCCGGAGCCCAGCCGCCCACTTCGGCGGCCAGTTTCCAGCCGAGGTTGAACGCGTCCTGGATGCCGAGGTTGAGTCCCTGCCCGCCGGTCGGCGGATGGATGTGTGCCGCGTCGCCCGCCAGCAGCACCCGCCCGACCCGGTAGCGCTCGGCCTGCCGGGTGGCGTCGCCGAACCGGGAGAGCCAGCGCGGCGAGTGCGCGCCGAAGTCGGTGCCGGCGATCGCCCGCAGCTGCTGGGTGAACTCGTCGAGGGTCGGTGCGGCCGCCCGGTCCTCGGCCACCCCGTCGGCGGGCACGATGACGCGGTACGCCCCGTCCCCGAGGGGTACGGCGCCGAACCGCAGATGGGTCTTGTGGACTTCCGCGACCACGGCGGCCACCGTCGCCGGGTCCTCGGTCAGCTCCATCTCACCGAGCAGCGTCTCGACCTTGCTGGGCTCGCCGGGGAAACCGACGCCGAGCAGCTTGCGCACCGTGCTGCGGCCGCCGTCGCAGCCGACGAGGTAGCGCGAGCGCAGCCGGGTACCGTCGGCCAGCTCGGCGCTCACCCCGTGGTCGTCCTGGCTCAGCCCGACCAGTTCGCAGCCGCGCCGGAGCTCGGCGCCGAGTTCGAGGGCGTGCTCGTTGAGCAGCCGTTCGGTGACCGGCTGCGGAGTGGCGAGGCCGTACGGGTGCGCCGTGTCCACCCGGTCCGGCCACGGCTTCATGATGCCGCCGAAGAGACCGCCGACCCGGAACTTCTCACTGACCGCGAGAAACCGGTCCAGCAGGCCGCGTTGGTCCATCATCTCGACGCTGCGCGCGTGCAGGCCCTGTCCGCGGGACTGCGCGGTCGGCTCCGTCGCCTTCTCGAGCACGAGCGTGTGCACGCCGTGCAGCCGCAACTCGGAGGCCAGCATCAAACCGGTCGGCCCGCCGCCGGTAACGATCACATCGATCATGAAAAATCCCCCGTTCGACAACGTTGTATTTCGGCCGGCTGCTCCACACAGTCCGGCGGGCCCGCACACCCGCACCCGGGCGCCGGGTGCCCGCAACCACCCGAGTCCTACCGGCGGTTGGACGCCCACCTCGCGAATCTCCCGTTTCCGCAGGTTCCGGCTTCGGCTGGCGATTCTGCAGCACCACCGGGGTCTTGCGGCAAGGCCCCCCGCGCGCTATATGTTGAAAGTGGCAAGGAGCCGATGACCTTCTTGCCTTTGCCTTCTCGGCGCCGACCACAGTTCCGTCCATCCCGGGCCGACGTCCGGGTGAACGACGATGGGAGTGTCAGTCGGTGAGCAGAGCGCTCAGCCGTGCCGCCGCGTCACCGACCGCGAGGGCCGCGGCATCGACGTCGAGACCGGCGATGGCCACCACCCCGACGCTGCACTCGAGGCCGGCCCCCCGCGGCGCGCGCACCCCGGCGGCGACACCCACGGCGCCGCGCTCGAGCTGTCCGCGCGTGACGCTGTAGCCGAGCGCCCGGGCCTGCTTCACCGCTTCGGGGTCCCGCGCGTCCTCGGGTCGCAGCGCGAGGATCGCGATCCCCGCCGCCCCGCGGTCGAGCGGGTGCCGGTTGCCCACCCGGTATCCCACGTGCAGGAGCGCCCCTTCCGGCTCCGCGACGAGGATGACGATGCACTCGTCCCCCTGCGCGGCGGACACGAAAGCCGTCGCCTGCGTGCGCTCGGCCAGGTCGTGCAGCACCGGACCGGCCGCATGCTGAAACTGGGGCACGAACCGCGACGCAAGGACGGCGGCACCGGCGCCGAGCCGGATCCGGCCGTCGTCGGCCCGCACCACCAGCGAGTGCGATTCGAGCGTTGCGACGATCCGGTAGGAGATCGCCCGCGCGATCCCGAGTTCCTTGGCGAGGTCCGCGACCGTGATACCGGCGGGCGAACGGGAGATGATGTCGAGCGCGCGCAGACCACGATCGAGGGTCTGCAGCGTGCTCATGGGTTCCTCCGTCCGTCGTGCCGGATCCGACCCTACCGGCGCGGGCGCCACCCCCGATGCAGCGCATTGCAACGCTTGAGCACCCCCCGCCGCACTGGTTCCCTTCGAGTGACACAGGTCACTATGGACGGGAGCCGGTATGAGCATCGAAGGCAAGGTCGCGCTGGTCACCGGCGCCGGGCAGGGCATCGGACGGGCGATCGCGCTGCGGCTGGCGGCGGACGGTGCGGACATCGCACTGCTCGACGTCGACGGCGGCAAGCTCGCCGCGGTCGAGGACGAGGTGCGGGCCGCCGGCTCGAAGGCGATCTCCGTCGTTGCGGACGTGACCGACCGCGAGCAGATCCGAGCCGCCGTCGACCGGACGGAGACCGAACTGGGCGGGTTCGACATCATCGTCAACAACGCCGGCATCGCACAGGTGAACCCCATCGCCGACGTGACACCGGAGGAGGTGTCCCGGATCATGGCGGTCAACGTCGAAGGCGTCCTCTGGGGCATCCAGATCGCCGCCGCCAAGTTCCGCGAGCGCGGGCACGGCGGCAAGATCATCAATGCGTCCTCGATCGCCGGCCACGAGGGCTTCGCGATGCTCGGGGTGTACTCCGCAACCAAGTTCGCCGTAAGGGCGCTCACCCAGGCCGCGGCCAAGGAATACGCGTCCGACGGAATCACCGTCAATGCCTACTGCCCCGGCGTCGTCGGCACCGACATGTGGGTCACCATCGACGAACGCTTCGCGGCATTGACCGGGGCACCGAAGGGAGCGACGTTCGAGAAGTTCGTCGGCGGCATCGCGCTCGGCCGCGCGCAGACGCCGGAGGACGTCGCGGCCTACGTCTCCTACCTGGCCGGCCCGGACTCCGACTACATGACCGGCCAGTCCGGGTTGATCGACGGCGGCCTGGTCTACCGGTGAGCCGAACCCGCTACACCGGAAGGAGACTCCCTTGTTGAGCAGAGCGGTACGGGCACTGGCGGTTCCCCTGCTCGTGTTCCTCGACCATGTGATGGCGCCGAAGTACTCCCCCGAGCTGTTCGCCCTCTCCGAGCAACTCGCGGGCCACACCGACTGAGGGGCACAGCCGGACTCGAGCAACGGCGGACCTCGGCATCGTTCGTCCACCCTCGCTGCCCCTCGCCCCCACAGGTTCGCCAGGACGGCCCGACGTTCCCCGTCGGGCCCGAAAGTTGGCGTGTAAGGCCTGTACTGCGTTGATCGATTGCGTGACGATGCAGTCGTGCACGGGCACTCAGTGGGACTTCCTGGCTCGGTGGCGGCGTACCGCGTCCGCATTGCCGCAACGGGCACTGCAATACGCCCGGCGGCCGTTGCGGCTGGTGTCGACGAACACTCGAACGCATCCCGCGTTCGCGCACGCGCCAAGACGACCCCCCTCGGCCTCGACGGTGAAGATCGCGAGCCCACCCGCGGTGACCGCCATCACACGCCCGACGAGGTCGTTCTCGTCCGGCGTGAAATGCAGATGAGGACGGTGGTTGTCGTGCGTGGTGAGATACACGCTGGCTACCCCGTCGAGCAGGAGGGCGTTGATCGACCGGCAGCGTTGCTCCTCGTCCGGCGCCACGAACACCGCCCGGAGCCGGGTCGTCCACCGACGCAGCGCCGGCACGTCGCTCTTGTCGACATCCGACCACCGGATCACGTGCTCGCGAAACACGGCCTGGACCTCCGGGACGGTCCACACGCCCCTCTCCCCGAGGTTCACGAGGTCCGCGGCCAGCAGCGCACCGGTCATGTTGTCATGGTTGAACTGCACTGACCGATTGCACCACGGTGGTCGCGTGCACCTGGTCACCACCGCCGTTCTCCCCATCGTTCTCATCCTCGCCCTGGGCGCAGTCCTCCGTCGCCGTGTCGTCACCGACGCCGGCTTCTGGCGCGGGATGGAGTGGCTGAGCTACCACGTGTTCACACCTGCGCTGTTCGTCGAATCGATCGCACGGACCCCGTTGCGGGAGGTATCGCCGGTCCCGTTGCTTCTCAGTTTGTCCATCCCGGTCCTGGCTGTGTCCGTGTTGCTCGTCGCCCTTCGTCGACCACTACGGGCCGAAGGACCGCAGCTCACGTCGCTGGTGCAAGGAAGCATCCGCATCAACACCTACATCGGGCTGGTGTTCGCCTCGGCGCTCGAAGGCACCGGCGGAGTAGCCGACTTCGCACTCGCGGCATCGGTGATGGTTCCGTTGGTCAACGTCGTGTCGGTCACCGCGCTGTCGTTCTACGGTGCCCGCGATCACGCGGCTGCAATGTCGAGTACGTGGCGCCACCTGGGCACCAATCCCTTGATTCTGGGATGCGTTGCGGGTCTGACGCTCAACCTCACCGGCATCGGATTGCCCCCGGCGATTGCGGTACCGGTGGAGATGTTGGCAGAACCCGCACTTGTCACCGGCACACTCGTGGCAGGGGCGGCGATCACCCTTCGGGTGCGGCTCCGCGACGGCCTCGACATCACCATCGCGTCGACGATCAAACTGGTCGCCCTTCCCCTGTCGGCCGCCGCCCTCGCAAGTGCACTGGGATTGACCGCCGCAGCCCTGACCGCCGTCGTGCTCATCTGCGCCGTCCCCACCGCGCCCTCGGCGTACATTCTCGCCAGGCGTATGGGCGGCGACTCGCAACTGATGGCGTCCATCACCGGAGCGCAGACAGTCCTGTCCGTAGTAACTCTGCCCCTGATCCTTCACCTGACCACAGCGACCTGACCCACGACGACAACGGCGTGATGCACCACCGGGAAGCGACCTCGCCCGCACAGCGACCGCCGACGCCGAGACATCTCGCCGCGCCGCCCCGGCCGACGCATCCATGCAGGCCGAGTAAACAGTCGGTCGGCTCGAAACTCGGACGATTACGCAGAGAGCTCAGCCCCGACGGCGCCCCCGCCCCGCCTGACAGGCGTTCCTGCCCGCACGCACAGGAGCAGTCGTATACACCACGTCTCCAGCACCACACATTGCTATCCGACCAGCTCCAGGCGGTGAACGACCCACGCTCGAGGACGGCTGGTCCCACGGGCCCCTCGCCCGCAGGTCCCCACGAGGCCGACCTCACCCTCGGCGTGCGTTTGACTTTGTGCGGCGCGTCACATAACTTATCGACTGCTAACCGAACGATCGATTGGCTACACACGTTCGCAGGAAGGGCAGCC
>NZ_CP106984.1:0-308163 GCF_025722975.1 Rhodococcus aetherivorans
GAGCCGCTGCGCGGCTCGACGGGAGTCCAGTCACGATGCCGTCGCCCGCGTCGCTGCGCTCCGCTCGAAAGCAATATTTCATGTGCGCCAACATTTTTCATCGTCACTTCACATGCCATACCGGAGAGCAACGACAGACCGGGACGCGCTGCGCGCGCCGCACATACCGCCGCCGCGCTGCTGACTCCTCGTCCCGACATCATGCTCCCATCCTACCCCACACACCAAGACGGCGCCAGACGCACAGAGACACATACAATAACCAAATCCGTTATGCGACAGGTGTGTAAACCGATATCACCAAACCGACATGCGCATTACACCGATAAAATCATGTACAACAACAAGATTCACAATAATTACTGTGCCACAACATATTTCAAAAACACACCAAGACAGCACCCCACCGCCCCACGCCGACCCCCTACACACCCGCCGGCACCACCGCCTGCCCACACCAGGACATGCCATCACCCCAGCTCACAACACATACCAACCTCGCACATCGACACCAAAGCGTGACGACACAACACGCACGCTACCTGCGATAAACACAACAACACCCACACGTCATAGGACACACGATGAAAATCTGCACCCCTACACCCACCCGAGCATTCGTCGCAACCACTGCGCTCACCGTCGTGCTGCTCGCCGGTGCCTGCGGCGGAAACAACGATGCCTCAAGCGCCGACCAAGACTCCGAATTCAACCAACGACTCAGCGCCGAAAACCTCGATGTCGAAGTCGACTTCGCCCGACAACAAGCCCAGAACACCTGCACCGACCTCGACGAGTCCACCGACGACCCTGCCAACGTCGACCCCTTCGAGCTCTACAACATCACCCAACGAATCGCAGTCCGGACCGACCTCCCCGAAGACGATGCCGCAACAATCGCCGCCCTCGGTATCGACATCTACTGCCCCGAATACAAAGCCAGCTGGGAACGCTGAACACACCCGACCAGCAACTTCGGTCAGAGCACCCGAATACGCTCCCTACGTGACCACAACCCCCACACAAGAAGCCGCCAACGAGGCCGGACGAGTCGCGACATCTCGCCTACTCGGCACGCTCGGACCGATCGAACACAAACGAACCACCGTCGGCTACCCGATCCACCCGCACAGCAGCCTCGCCCTCGACCACCAGCGGATGCCCGGCCTACAGGTAGGACACAGCGTCGACCGTGCGCTCCACCACTCGCTGGACTGCCTATGGGGCCTCGACCAACTACTCAAGAAGACCGGTCCCCAGCACTACGCCCCCTACCTACTCATTCGCGGCGCGCTCGAATCGGCGGCAACGGCCGTCTGGCTACTCGACCCCGACGACCGCACCGCACGCCTCCAACGCCGCGTCGCCATCGCCGTCAACAATGAGAAAGAAACATCCAAAGCCATCGCCGCAGCTGGGTGCAGCGACGACTACGACCCCGACCGCTGGAAAACCGGCATGAGCGCGCTACTCGACAAGGCCGGTCTCTCGCTGAAGGACTGTCAGTGGAAGAGCTACAGCGCCATCGTCCGAGACATCGACGACGCCCCGAACACCGTGAAGTCCATCGAATTTGCCTGGCGGGCTTGCTCTGGAATGTCCCACGGCAAACTCTGGTCCTTCCAGATGTTCGCCGCCGAGTCCAACCGCCGCGACGTCGGCAACGGAACCATCCAAGCCGACTACACACCCAGCTACCACAGCCTCGCCACCGTCCTCGACACCGTCGTACGGACCGTCCACCGCGCCGACGCCCTCTACGACACACGCCGACAAGCCATCCTCTGAGGACGTTTTCTCAGTCTCCATCGATGTGGACAACGCGACGCCCCTCATCGCAAACCCCGTTACCTCGTCATGGTCAAGCAGACGTGCGCACCGACCCATGGTCACGCCACGCCTACCTGCTGAATCGCGATGACGACACACCCCACAGATATGGAAAGTCCGGCAGGAACCTCGGGCCTCGTACCCTCGTCGGATGCCTCTCGATACACAGCTCGGTCGGTGGACCCAATCCTCCGCACACGTACGCGACATCCTCGACCAGATCCTGCCCGGCATGCCGGACGACACCAGTCGAGTTCTTCCCTCGACCCTGGACGAACTTCGCACGGTACTGGGCGAATACTTCCACCCCAGCGAAGCAGATATCCCCACCGACGGAAGTGCCTTGTCCGAAGCAGTCACACCGCTTCTCACCGTGTGGCACGAGCTCCGCAACCTCACGACGCCACCGGCCTCAAACACCGAACTGAGGACCGTACTGACCCGAATCCGGGACACCGCCCACACCGCCCACCTGGCCCTCACGACCGATGATCAGCTGGCCACCCAAACCGTCGACGAGATCATCGATGACTTCGCCACGGAATACCGCACCTCCCTGCTCCTTGCACTGACCGCCAACTACGCACTGTCCCAAACAGTGAACCGCTGGCAGGAATCGAAGGCGTCGGGCCGTTCAGTCGGCGATCACCTCGACATGAGCACCATGAACTTCGTAAACCAGTCCGGCAACGGCACCATCGCCATGTCCGCTCTCTCCGCCGCAAGCACTCCCGCTCCGGTCGTCTTCACGCCGCAGACCTTCGCTGCTGCTGCGCGGGAAATGCAATCCGGTGGCACCACCCCGCCGATCGGGATCATGGCCTACACACAATGGTTCACCACGATCAACGCAGCATGGGAAGACGTGTACCGACCGCGCCTTGCGACCGCTCACGGCACCGACGACGACGGCGTGCCGTGGACGAAGAACGACATCCGATCCGAATTCCTCAACGAGATCCGGCTGATTCGCAACGACATCGCGCACAAACGCGGCATCTGCACCGACAGCGCCAAGAACACCCTAATCGGCTGGCTCGAACCCGGAAAGCCCATCGCGCCCACCACACGCCAGATGATCGACCTTTTCGACAAGTTTCCTCGTGACGAGCTCCGTCGCGCACCGAACAGGGTTACCCGCAGCACGACCGACACGCTGCCCTACGTCTTCCCCAAAGAATGGATCGACAAAGTCCGCACCCACATCGAAACCATCGAGCCCGCCAGAAAGAAACGTCCGGACGTTCTTCGGAAGCTCATCGATGACTGGATGAACGACACCACGAAAACCGAGACGAGCACATAGCGGCTCCTCGACACGCTTCGGGGACGCGACATCACCGCAGGTCACAGGAATATTGCACGAGCTCGCTATACGCAGCACCCGTGACGAACCTTCCCGATCGACCGCGATTTCGGTGCCTTGCTCGGTATCGACGACCGGCGGATACGGTGGCCGCTGACCGTCGTGCCGGCTGTGGCCGCGGTACCGGCCGCGATATCCATGACGCTCCTGACCGGCGGCACAATGACGACGACGCTGGCGATCGGGCTGGTCGGGGGCTGCGCGGCCGCGTACCGGGTACGCACCCGGCCGTCGATGAGCTATGACGGGTTGATCCTGGAAACCGCCGTGGGACAAATCCCGGTCGATCTGCTCCGGCAATGGCTTCGCGGACCGGACGTGCTGCTCGCCGCGGCGTGGCTGGCTGCGTTGTTCAGCTGAGTGCCGATCAGGACGAGGGCCGGCCGGTGCTGCTTAAGATGATCAGGCGGGCTTACTCTCCCAGGAGCCGGTCGAGGGACAGCTGCTGTGCCGGCTCCGACGATTGTGGGTCGAGGCTCCAGATGCCGCCGGCGACGATCCAGATCCGCCCGTCGCCGTCGTAGGACACCTCCGGGTACGGCGAATGAATCACCAGACGGCGTTGCAGGGTGAAGGTCACCGGATCGAGAATCGACAGTAGGCAGTGCCAATCGCTGTACGGGTTCGGCTCGATCCTCCGATCATCACCTGCGGGATGCACGATCCATACCCACGGCCCGACCGTTCCGACCGAACTTCCCCTGATCCCAGGGGATTCGACCTCGCCCACGGTCAGATCCCGACAGATCGGCACCCACTGTCCTCGGGGATCGACCAACCACGCAGGTTCGCCTCCGACGATGCATGTGCCCGTCCCTGCCGGCAGAGGCGAGCCGAGGTGCAGGTGCCCGTTCGCGTCGAGAGTGAACAGTCGAGTGTGCGCGTCGTCGGAGTTCGCACCGATGCGCAATAGCCCGATGAAATTGTCGGGGCCTGGGTGCACGGTGCGGATGCGGCCGTCGACGGGCTCGAGGTCGTGGTGTCGCCCGTCCGGCCACCGCATGTTCAGCGCGCTCCGCCCCTCGGTGTGATGCCAGCACAGCAGCACCCCGTCGAACACGGCGGATCCGGTGACGCGGCGCTCGTCGATCCGTACGGCCACCCCGTCGAGAGTGCAGCGGAAGATTCCATCTCGTCCGACCACCCAGCAACCGTCGGCGTCGGCATGCACCCAACGCGGACGGTGTGCCGGTGCGGGGAGGATTGCGCCCGGAAACCGGTACTCACCCACTACCTGCTGTTCGTGTAGTCGGAGCACCACCGGCAGTTCCCGATCGATGATCCACACATCCGGGCCGTGCGCGGACACCGCGGCCGGAACAACAGCAGGCCGCACCGGTGGCGGCGGCACGTCGTCGAGATCGAGATCGACGAGGACTCCGCATTCGCGGATCCGGTCCTCGCCGGCAGCCAGGTGCGCCGGTGGACGAATATCGTCCCGGAACACCCCGGTCGCCGCCTGCACCTCCCGGAAGCGGCGGGTGCCGGGTACCGGAACCCAGCGTGCAGGACGCCGCGGCGCGGCCGGGGACGACTCGACGAGCCGGTAGGTATCGGAGACGATCCGGGCACGCAGGATCCGGCCGGTGACCGAGCCGATGGTGGCATAGCCGAGGTCCCCGATGACTCGACCGGTCAATCGTTGCCGCCCGATAGCGGGGCACCGGCTGTACCAGGTGGCCGTCCACCCGTCACCGCGCACGAACAATCGCCACTCCCACCACCGCTCCTCGTCCCGGAAACCCGCAGAAGCCGCGGGCTGCAACAGCGGAATGCCGTCATCGAGAGGCTCGACATCGACATCGACGGTGACGATGCTCGGATCCGCCTCATCCGGCAGCGTCTCCGTGAACAACAATGCATAACGTCCGATGTCGCCGACCCGCGGTGGCGCGACCTCCCCATCGCCGATGGCAAGCTCGGTCACCAGCACCGACAATCCCCGGTGCGGTCGAACAGGTCCCTGCACGATCGGCATTCGGTCAGTGTCCCATCCCAGCCCCGTACACCAACGCCAACAACAGCGATCTGCAGAGGAAACCCGAACCCCCGGCTCATGTTCACCCCTAGACGCTCGCGACTGACACCATCACCAGCAGTGCCGCGACGACGACACGAATCCGCCCTGCCGCTCCGGGGGTCAATTCTCAGGTTCTGCCCACTGTCGGTGACAGCGATGCGGTATTGCGGAGGTCGGATACGCACCAGGGTCGGCGTCGTGATCCAGCGCCATACGCATACTCTTTGTCGCACGCGCCGAGGTGGCATCGATCGATGATCGGGCCGGACTCGCCACGGTGTCGGTTACGTTGTCACGGTGTCCGATAAGCAGTTCGAGTCCCGGTTGGCGCTGATCTGGTGGGGTGCGCTCGCCGGCATGCTCGTGTGCGTCCTCGGCTACTGGCCTTCGGTATTCGCGCTGCGCGATGCGTGGGACGTACCCGGATTTCCGCCAGGTGGTGGACCGTACTGGCTGGCGTGGGCCCTACCCCTCGGTGCTGTCGCGATTATCGGTACGACGGTGTTCGCTCTCTGGCACCGTGCGCGTCCTGCGGCGGGAGGGTTCACTATCGGTTGTCTGTTCACGGGACTGGCTATGTGTGCCTTCGGCTACTCGGTCGACAACATGCCGTACAGCATGTGATTCACAGCGCCTTGCCCGTCACGGTTCGCGCTCACTGGGTGTTGTGGTCGCCGAAGAAGTCGCTGCGAGCCCGTGCGAACAACTCGGGATAGTCCATCCCGTAGGTCTGCGCGGTGTGCCGCAGCGCTTCGATCGCCGATTCGAGCGGTGTCGCCTCGGAATACATGCTCCGTGCGTACGCCTGCATCGCCTCGTACTGCTGAACGAGCTCCGCACTCGCAGGTAGCCCGGATACGAGGGTGAGCCGGATCCGCGGGTCGGTGTCGAGTCGGTTGCGGGCGTTGGTGCTGGCGATGAAGTCCGGGTGGGCGGATTGTCCTGCATCCATGTCGGCGAGCCGTTGGCGGAACCACGGGGACCGTACGAGTCCGGCGCGTTCCCATGCCCGGTGCACGCACCAGCGCGCGAAGGCTCGTTGCCGGTTGGCGTCGAGTGCTTCGACGCGGTCAATGAGGTCGCGGTCCAGTCCGGCGACGTGCCGGGCGGCATAGATCGCCTCGAGAGCCGGCGTGAGCGGTTTTCCGCCGAAGGTGTGCAGGACGGAGCGCACGGCCAGGGCTTCGCGGCTCTGCGGCGGCACGGTGATCACCTTCCCGGAGTCGTCCCGGACGTAGACATACTCCCGGGACGGTTCCGGGCGGTCGACCTGGGGCTGCGGTGACCATGCGCTGTCGGTTTTGTGGAGTGTTCGTACCAGCGCATCCGTGGTGCGGGTGGTAGTGGGCCACAGGCAGATCAGATAATCCTCGACGATCTCGTCGACGTCGAGACCGAAATGAGTGTCGCGGCCACGAGCGTGTGCTCGCACCTGATAGGTGCCCGCCGGTACCGGATCGATGGTGGTGCAGACGGTGCCATCGGCGGCGGAGACGACCATCGCCTGGGTCGCCGACACGGTGGTTTCCTCGACGACCTCCCAGCCTTCTTGCGCAAGATCGATCGGAGGCCGATCGAGCAGCTCGACACCGACGCAGACCGGACCGTAGGCAATGCCGGTGTAGAACGAGACGGCACCGTCACCGACATCGATCAAGGTGCCGTGCGCGAGCGGATCGAGGGTACCGACCGTAGGGTCGCCGAAACTGAACTGGTGATGGTCGACCTGGACCACGCCGTCGGACTGCACCGGACGATCATCGCGTACCGGACCCTGCCACGCCGGATCCCATGCTGCATCGGCGTGGCGGTGAAACCACCACCGAGAATCGCAGCCCTCGAGCCGCTAGAAAGCGCCCTCGAAGGTGACGACCTTGGGGGAACCATCAGCGCGTCAGCCCGCCTACGAGGAGACGTGGCAGCACAAGTCGCCGATCAACGACACCACCCGATCGTTATGGGCGTCGATCCAGACCGCTGCGTCGTCGACCTGCCGCGGCCGCAGCAGATGACGACCACGCGAGGGCCACTGCACGAAGTCGTAGCCCGCCAGCTCAGTCTGGGCGGTATCGGCAACCCAGACTGCGGCTTCGGCGAACGAGATGTTCATCGACAGTCCCTGACACAATCCGAATCCACTGATACCCGCAGTGCCGTGCCATCCAATGGTGACGGCATAGGTCCGGCCGATCGACAGTTCCCACATCAGCCGGTCAGGATCGACATCCCGGCCGTAGCGCAGACACCGCAAATCCCGCGCGGTGGCCACAACCGCCTCGACCCACGCCTGCGGGGCGTCGGGCTGCGCCCCGGGCGTGTCATAGAATTCGACAACGTCACCAACGACCTTGAAACGCCACGTCAACTGCTCCGCATCGTCGGGATCCCAGATCGGCACGAGCTCTACTGTCGCACAACCGCGGTGAGTATCCGTCCCGTCGCACCGCCACCCCGCCGGCACAGAACACAGGCCGGGGACCGTGCTCGGTTCCTCATTGGCAGCTAGCGATTGCGTACCTTCAGCACGGCGTTGGTGAAGAACTCGGTGAACTCGCCTTCGAACTCCACACCGTTCATGCTCACGACAGCAACGGTGTACCCGTCGACAGAGGCATAACCGTAGAAGACCTCGTCGTCGGCCCAGTCCGGATTATCGGGATCGGAGACCTCGTAGAGGATCGCCGCGTCCTCGGCGGCGATCGCCGGCGGCAGGTCCAGCCGCGAGGTGGTGATCGTGCGCGAGTTCATCCTGTACATCGAACACGATCCGGTGTGCGCATCGGCGACCCGCGCGACATCGAGCGGCACGTCACTGACCAACGCGAGATAGGAACACTCGTCATCGAAATAGGCGCCCATCATCGACGTCGAATCCACATCACTCAACGACAGCCGGGCTTCGTCGGCGTAACTCGACCCCCGCTGTCTCATACCGCTCCGGGTAAGGTGGCTCTCTTCGTCTCACGCGGCGGAGTACCCGGGAGCTATGCCGATGACCGACCACCCCACGCAGATGCGTCCGCACCGGCAGGTGCGGCTGCTCGCAGGCCAGGACGCCATCCTCGACGGCCAGATCCCCCAGCCCACCGTCGGGCAGGTCGAGGTGGGGCGGACATGGCTGCTGGCGGTCGGTCTCGGTCCCACTACGACCGCACCGTCGGCAGACCCGTCACTGTCAGCGGACAAAGAGTCCGTGTTCATCATGCCGTTGACATAAGGACCGATGAGGGAATGACGGCTGGATGCGAACTAGCAAATTACGGGAGCTAGCCGCCCTGGATCGCCGGCAAGAGCCACCCCACGGGTCCTTATCATTGCCTGGCCGCCTTCAACATCAGTACTAGTGCACTCCGTCGCATTCATGTAAATTCTCTCCGTGAAAAGAATTCCCCGGCCTGCTCGTGCAGGTGGCTCCATTTCGCGGCAAAAGAGAATTGCCGGACAGAGAGAGGTGAAGGGATCGATAATCCTTCATGCAGGAAGGAAGCGGAGTGCATTATCTCCCGATGCCGTCCGCTGGGTAAAAATATTCGGAGCTTTTGCAGTCGTAATTGCAATTTCAGCAATCGCAGGGGTTCCCATTTTTAGATATGCCGTAGAGGAGGCCCTTCCCTTGCCCATATCACAAAGCGTAATACATGTAGAAGCTGACGGCTTCAGCGGCTCTGCTCCGAACGTAACCGTAGCCCTCGAAGTCGACCCTTCGAATTCTGACTTATCATTAAGAGTATTCGCTAATAGCGAGGGCAATTTTGAAGGGTCGACCGTAAAAGTCACCTTGGCGGGCCCGATAGCGAAAGAAGTAAATGATTCAGATAGGCAGACAAGTCTATGCGTACAGGGACGCTACCCGGACTTCGTACTGACCGCCGAGGAACAGATTTCCCCGGAAGCTCGGCTCGCTTTCGAAAATAATCTTAGGTCAGGTGAAGGTTCTCACTTTTCGGTCCTGAGAATTCCCACGTCCGTTCAGTTCGAAAATGGTCCGCGGACCGAGGCGAGGATACAGTGCAAACTACCTTCAAAGGGGGTTCGAACCGACAGTGGAACCGGCGTAAGCAGCGCGCTAGGCTTTCCATCTGTGAGCATAACTATAAATGGGTTTGACCTTGCCAATTCTGAAGACGCATTTTCACTGGCTAATCGCGGAATTCTAATTCGACAATCTTTATATACTGAGATTATAAACTCGACCCATAAGAGTCAGTCGGACGTTGTAGTCCAGGCGGACTCCGCTCTGCATTCCGAGCACTTGCTCGCGGCGATGTACACCACTTCGGCCGTATTCTGGCCCCACCGATCGTCATCCATAGATTTCCCTGCCGTAGGAGTTATCGTACGCGACGTAGCGGCTTACGAAGCACAACAAAGGCGCAACTTAGTTGCTGGAATATTGATTGGTCTAGCCATCACCTTGTCCATCGCTATTTCTTCCTCGATTACCGATTTCGCTCTAGCCCATGGGCGCACGAAAAGCGCCCTAGCACGGACAAAAATTGCCCTTCACCTAATAGGGCGAGCCATTCACTCCGTGAAGCGTTGGGTGAATAAAATGAACTGGGATTGACATACATCCCGGGTCTCGAGTACGCCTATTCAAGATTGCGCTAGGAACGGGATGGTACCTGACTTGCGGAGATATCGTGCCCCGCTCATTGGGTCTGTAGCCCAGCGGAGTCAGGATGCGGATCGGGTCGGTGGCGATGTGGCGGTGGCTGGGGATGGTCATAGAGACTCTCTGCAGCGCATTCGGTGGTCGTGATGATCGACCAGAAACTGCCCTCGGTCGCTTGGCCACCTCCTTGTACTGACTCAGGTCCGGTCGAAAAGTGAGCAATTCGGAAAAGCGAGCAGTTCGTTCGGGGCGGGTTCTAGTCATCGTTCCAACACCCGGGGTGGCTGAGAAGCTAACAGAGCATCGAACAGTGTTGCGGAGGGGCGGTCTTGGAGAACCTGGCGCGGTCGGTGATTGAATTCGTTTTCGACGGCCACCAGATGCTTGAGTGGCAGTACTCAGATCGGTTCCCTTGGGGAAGTAGTCCCGTGATACACCATTCATGTTTTCGTTCGAACCCCAGTGCCATGGGGAGCGCGCATCGCAGAAATACACGGGTACGTCCCGCATTGCGGTCACCTCGCTGGGGCGAGGCATCTCGGTGCCCGGGTCCCAGGTGATCGACTGCTGCAGCCCGGACGGCAGATCCTTTGACCGCTCGGTCAATGCGAGTCGCACACTCGCCTCGTCGCGCCGCGGAAAATGCAGCAAGCGGACCGTACGAGTGCGTCGTTCAACGATAGTTTCGATCGAGGAAAGACCCTTTATTTCTGATGACGAGGTCGCCCTCCGTGGTGGCCTGCCTCGATCCGATCGTCGGAGAAAGCAGGACGGTCATGGATGGTGGACATCGGGTGCTCGAATCGGGGCCAGCTGTCAACGGCACCTGAATTTTGACCCCTTTCCGGCATCCGAAAATTGACCCCCTCGCGGTCGGTAGTGGTCGCTAGTCCTCGGCGGTGCGTCCGGTGGGTGTGCGGCCGAGGTCGCGACCTTTGAGTCGGTAACTGTCGCCCTTGAGTGAGATCACGTCGGCATGGTGGACCAGACGGTCGATCATCGCGGCGGCGACGACCTCGTCCCCGAAGACCTCGCCCCATCGACCGAACGGCTTGTTCGAGGTGATGATCAAGCTGGCGCGTTCGTAGCGACTCGACACCAGTTGGAAGAACAGATTCGCCGCCTCCGCCTCGAACGGGATGTAGCCGACCTCGTCGACCACGAGCAGCGGATAACGACCGAGCTTGACCAGCTCGGCTTCGAGCCGGCCGCTGTGGTGGGCGTCCGCCAGTCGGGAAACCCACTGCGCGGCAGTTGCGAACAACACCCGATGCCCGCCCTGGCAGGCCCGGATCGCGATGCCGATCGCCAGATGGGTTTTCCCGGTGCCCGGTGGTCCCAGAAAGACCACATTGTCCTTGGCGGTGACGAAGTCCAACGTGCCCAGGTGCGCGATCGTCTCCCGTTTGAGACCGCGAGCGTGGTCGAAGTCGAACTCCTCCAACGATTTGCGGGCCGGGAACCGCGCCGACCGGATCCGCGATTCACCGCCGTGGCTTTCCCGCGCCGAGACCTCCCGCTGCAGGCATGCGACGAGGAACTCTTCGTGGGTCCAGTTCTCGGACCGAGCCCGCTCGATCAGCCGTGCGGCCGCATCGCGCAGGGTCGGTGCCTTCAAGGCGCGGGTGAGAAAACTCAATTCCGCGGTCAGGTCCCGATCCGAGAGTGTGGTGTTGGTCGTCATCACGCCACCGTTCCGTCGTAGTCGTCGATGCCCAGGGCGGTGTCGTAGTCGCTCAGTGCCCGGATCTGCACCTCGGTCTCGGCCGGCCGGTGCACCACGCTCATGCGGTCTCGGCGCAGAGCCACAGCAGCTTTGACGTGCTCGGGATCGGAGATGGTCTGGTGTTTGGCCCACGCCCGGGTGTGGTCGGCAACGACGGCGCCCTCGCAGCGGACCTGCACCCGTGCCAGGTCGGCGGCCACCTCGATGCGCCGGCCGATCACCGCCGGATGCACCGAATAGTCGTTGGCGTCGAGCCGGATGTAGTGATCACGGGCCAACCGGGTCGAAAAGCGCCATCCCGTGGTCGGAGGCACCGGCGGAAGGGTGAGCATCGCGTGCCGGTCGGCGTCGATCCGGTCGGCCGGGGCGCATCCGAGCACCCGTTTGCGGCGGGTGTTGGCCACCGCCAACCAGGCCGACAACTGCCGGTTGAAGTCGGCCGGACCGGTGAACGAGCGACCCGGCAGGAAGGACGTTTCCAGGTAGTCGTGGTTGCGTTCGATGATGCCCTTGGTCTCGGGATCGGCGGGCTTGCAGATGAGTACTTTCGCTCCCAGAGTGCCGCGGAAACCCTGGCAGTCCTGGGTCAGCTCCGACCTGCGGTGGCGCCATCGTCCGACCGCGCCTTCACCGTCCCAGACCAGCACCCGGGGCACCGCCCCGAGCTGGTCGATCAGCTGCCACCAGCCCGCGAACAGGTCCTCGGCACCGCGGGTGGGCACCAGCCTCGCCGACAACCAGCGCGAGTATCCGCAGCTCATCGTCAACACCGGCAGCTTCGTCGACGTCCGGGACTGGCCGTGGTCGACCGGCAGAGTGATCGGTGGAAACCAGAAATCGCATTGAGCGATCTCCCCGGGCTGGTAGGTGGTGCGCGAGGCCGGATCCGGCGGCAGGTAGACCGGGCGCAGTTCGGCGACCCGGCCGCTGAGCACCCGGATCGAGTGTTCCCAGCCGATCCGTTCGGCGATCACCGTCGCCGGCATCGTGGGGAACTGCTGCAGCAACTCCCGGATGCGGGGTTCGAACGGGTCGACGATCGAGCCGGTCTTGGCGCGTTGATATTTCGGTGGACCGTCGGCGGCGAGTGCCGAGCGGACGGTGTTGCGGGAAATCCCCATTACCCGGGCGATCGCCTTGATCGGCAACCGCTCGTTGCGATGCAGACGACGAATCTCGGCCCAATCTTCCACGGACAACATCCCTTCGTCCCTCCTGGCTCGACTTCAGCCAGGATCGGTGGTCAGGGGGTCAAAATTGAGATGCCATACCGTGGTCAGTTTTCACGTGCCGTCGACACCAGCGACGGTTTAGAGTATGTCTCATTTGGCCAGTTTCTTGAAGCAGGTCAGCGCAGCAGCGAGTTGGAGAAAGGCAGCGAAGTGCTCACCGTGACGTTCGTAGCGCATCGTCAGCCGGCGGTAGCCGCTCAGCCACGCCAGGGTGCGTTCGACCTTCCACCGGTAACGGCCGAGGCGCTCGCTGCTGTCGACGCCGCGGCGGGCGATCCGCGGGACGATGCCCCGCTGACGCAGCCACCGGCGGTGTACGGGGTAGTCGTAGCCCTTGTCCGCCCGCAACCGGCCGGGCCGGCGGCGCCGCGGACCACGACGCGATCGCACCGCCGGAATCGCAGTGACCATCGGCTGCAGCATGACACTGTCGTGGGTGTTTGCCGAGGTCACCGCGGTGACGAGTGGGATCCCGTCGGCGTCGGTGAGGATGTGGATCTTCGAGCCGTTCTTGCCTCGATCGACCGGGCTGGGACCGGTCAGAGAGCCCCCCTTTTCGCCCGGACGTGCGCGGCGTCCAGGATCGCCGCGGACCAGTCCAGGTCCCCGCCGGCGCCGAGTCGGTCGAGGATTTGGCGGTGCAGCTCGTCGAACACCCCGGCCTTTGCCCAGGCCGCGAAGCGGCGGTGCGCGGTCGGGACGCTGACCCCGAACGACGGTGGCAGGTGCCGCCAGGCGCAGCCACTGGTGAGCACGTAGACGACGGCGGTGAACACCGCCCGATCATCGAGCGCCGCCCGGCCGCCGCCCTGCGGCCTCGGCGAGAACCGAGGCAGCAGCGGTTCGACGATCTCCCACAACGCATCCGGCACCAACCGAGTAGACAACGCATCGACCACGCCATGCATCATGCCGTACACAGGATCCGACCCATACAAGACACGCTCTTAGGACAACCTGGGCACGGCGGTGGTTATGTTCGGTGCGCAGTGGCGAGAGACGGTGCGGCGCGAACAGCTCCGAGATCTCCTCGACCAGCTCCAGGTTGACGCCGATCGGGCGCCGAGAATGGCGGGCATGCCGGGCAACGGCCTACCGCTAGTCCTCGTGCGGTCGATATGCGCCGGACGAGCCGACGTTGCGTTTGGGTTCGCGGTAGATCGTCGACCGGGCCCAGTTCAACTGTTCGGCGTTCTTCGCAACGCTGAGGCCGTCTCGGCGGAGGTCGGCGATCTGGATCTATTCGTCTTCAAACAGATCGCAGGGACTGATCTCACGGACGCGAGGCAATCGAGTGGGGCGACGGTCTTGATCGCTGCCGTCCCGTAGAGCGTGTAACCTCTGGCCCAGTTGTGTCCGGCCGCCGGTGAGACCCCGACTTCCCGAGCGACGGCGCGGACGCCCCATCCACAGGCGCGCATTTCCGTGAAGCGTCGTCGTTTGGCGAACAGTGGGCGCCATCCGGGGCCGTCCTGGCACATCAAGGCGATGACAACACGGCCTTCAGATTTGCAGGTGCGTGTTGCACACGATGGATTGAGACCCCCTGAGAAGATTCAAATCCGAGTGCTTCGCCGTTCAGGAACAGCACGCAGCGCTACAAAATTCTGGGGACACGACAGACGCGCGGATCTCTTCCTAATAGGGATGAGTCGGGTGAATTCTTCGCGCTGTCGAAGGAGAACCGCGCTCTCAGCTACCGGTCCCTTACCATCCCGGCGAGCCGCATCGACTAGAGCGTGTCTCCTAAATCGCGGTGGCCGCATCTGCGACACTGGGCGTCGTGTCCCGTGCCGAGCACGGGCGTTCCCCCGGAGATATGGACACCAGTTCCTATGCGGCAGCGGCCAGCGTAGCCGATCGCTTCTCGAATTCGATCGGACAGCTCTGACCGAGAGCGGAATGTCTTCTTCTCGTGTTGTAGCGCGTGACCCAGCGGAACACGTCGACACGCGCTTCACCTGCACTGTTCCAACGCTTCCGACCCTGCAGCGTCTCCCGTTTCAACGTCGCGTTGAACGACTCCGCCGCGGCATTGTCCGCCGACGTTCCGACCGCACCTCGCGAGCGGGTCACCCCCAATTCACGACACACGTCGGCGAAGTCGGTCGAGGCGTATTGGCTCCCGTTGTCGCTGTGAAAAATTGCGCCGTCCAACCCACCGGCACCGCGCACCGACGCGGCCGCCCGCAGCGCATCGGTGACCAGCTCGGTGCGCATATGATCGGCGATCGACCACCCCGCCAAACGCTTGGAGTGTAGATCCAATACCGTTGCCAGATAAAGGAATTTGCCGTCACCTACCGGGAGGTACGTAATGTCCCCGACGTAGCGGGTGTTCGGTGTGCTCGCGGTGAAGTCCCGCTGAATCAAATCCGGGACCGCAGCCGCGTCCGGGTCGGGCACAGTGGTGCGCACCGGTTTGCGCAGGTGGACCCCAACGATCCCGTGCTCGCGCATCACCCGCTCGACCCGCTTGCGATTGACTTCGAGCCCGGCATCGCGCAGCTCGGCGGTCACCCGTGGGGACCCGTAGGTGCTGTCGGAGTCGGCGTGGATAACGCGAATCTGCTCGGCCAACTCCTGATCGGCGCGGGCGCGTTCGGCCCGGGCCGACGCTGCGGCCCGCCACCGGTAGAACCCGGAGCGGGACACCTCGAGGATCTGGCACAGCCACTTCACCGGGAAGGTGTTGCGGTGGTCGTCGACGAATTGGAAGCGGCTCACCAGTTCGTCTCGCCCGCGAAATATTTCGCGGCCCTGCGCAGGATCTCCCGTTCGGTCTCGAGCTTGCGGATCTGGGCTCTGAGCTGCTTGTTCTCTTCTTCCAACACGGACTCGGACGATACCTCGCGCTCCGACCTCAACGTCCGGGGCGCACGTGTGGCCTCGGATGTACCGGTTCGTTTACGTTCGGCGCGTACCCAGTTACGCAGGGTTTCTCGGCTGATCCCCAGGTCCTTGCCGATGCCCTCGTAGGTGTGGTTCGGGTCGGACAGGTACAGCGCGACGGCATCGGCCTTGAACTCTGCCGAGTATGCCTTCATCGCCATCAGTGACATCTCTTCCTCTGGATCCTCACGATCCAGTGTTCATGATGTCCTCACTTCAGGGGGAACCCCCCACCTCACCGATGCCCAGTGGTCGTTGATCGAACCGCTGCTACCTTCCTCCGACGGCCAGCGAGGCCGCCCGTTCCGCGACAACCGACGGGTCTTTGAAAGGATCGTCTACCGCTACCAGGCCGGCATCGCATGGCGTGACGTGCCAGCGGAGTTCGGCCCGTGGCAGACGCTCTGGAAGCGGCACCGCCGATACGACGGCGACGGAACGTGGGACACCATCCTGGCCGCACTCCTTGCCCATGCCGATGCGAACGGACTCGTCGATTGGGCGGTCTCGGTAGACTCGACGATCTGCCGAGCCCATCAGCACGGCACCAACCTCACGCGGGACACCGGGGGGATCTGTCGAATTACACGAATCTGCTCACTGAGCCCGCCGACCATGCACTAGGCCGTTCCCAGGGTGGACTCGGCACCAAGATTCATCAAGTCTCCGACGGGCACGTTCGCCCTTCGGTGTTGCTGATCGGCCCAGGTCAGGCGGGTGACTTACCGATGTTTCCGATCCTGATGCAGGCATTGGCCGTACCGCGGAGAGGGCCCGGCCGACCATGAACCCGACCGGACGCAGTTCTCGGCGACAAGGCCTACTCGTCGAAATCCAACCGGGCCCTGCTGCGATCGCGGGGTATCGAAGCGGTCATCGCCGAACCGGACGACCAGAGGCGGAACCGAGTCCGCCGCGGCAGTCGTGGTGGCCGTTCGGTCCGGTTCGATGCCGACAACGACAAGGGCCGCAATGTCGTCGAGCGTTCGTTCGCCGCAATTAAGCAGTGGCGGGGATTGGCCATCCGCGATGACAAGCTCGCCCTCACCTACCGAGCGGGCGTACTTCTCTCAGCGGTGTGCACCTGGCTCAAGCAGCTCGTCGATTAGGAGACGTGCTCTAGTCCTCTCAGGATTCCTCAACGCTTAGTCCATCTGTACCCAGTGCCCTCTTTTCGGCGACCCACGCTTCAGCCTCTTCTTTCGTGTGAAAGTCGTTCGCGACAGTCTTGCTGCCGTCCTGGTGCGTACGGACTGCTTGCCACTTCTTCATTCCATTCGTCATGACAAACAGATAGCACACAAGTTAGCTAAGTTGGCGCTGCTCTGCTTACGCACCTAATGGCACTCTCTGTCAACGGCACCTGAATTTTGGTTCTGGCTCACTTTGCGTGATGGCGCGACACCATGTCTCAGCGCAGGATCCCGCAGATTCTGCCTGACAGACTTCGATCATGGATCGCAACCGAGGCACCGGAAACAACGATCGATACGAGTCTTCCAGCACCAGCGATATCGGTGAGGAATTGCCGACCGTCCGGCACGGTAACTTCGACCAAACCGACTGGGACATGCGTTTTTTGTCCGCGCTCACCAGACATCTGTCGGTACGACCCTGGGACACCGGGGTGTACGAGATAGAACGGCTGAGCTGGGTGGATTCGGTCATGACATTGGTGGTGCGGGTATGGGGTCGCGACGACTCCGGACTGGTCGGCTGGCGTGAACACCTGCCTACAGTCCGAGCAGGATTCGAACCCGACGATCCGGAGACAGTTGCCGGCGCCTGGCACACCGGTGAGTTCTACCCCTGCTACCTGCCGCAACCGCACCTACCTGGCCCCGACGGTATCCACTGGATCGGGACCAGGCGACCGTCTCACCCCGATAACCGGTGACGGTGACCTCGCAATGGATCATCACGGAAGTGGGTGCCCATTAGGGGTTCCGCCGATCCGCAGACGATGATCTTGTCGGTGTTCTGCGAATCGTTGTGACCTGCGGGTTCTGCTCCCACACCTGGCCGGTGTGACCATCGAGTCGATCGACGAGTCCGCTGCCGGGATCCGTATCCGCGCATGTGCGGCGATGCAGGACGCCTCGTGTCCTGACTGCGGGAACAAGTCGGTGCGGGTCCGCAGCCGTTACGACCGCACCCTCGCCGACGCCGCGATCGGTAACCGCCCCAGCCGCCTGGTTCTTCGGGTGCGCCGATTCCTGTGCCCCAACGGGCAGTGCAGCCGACGGACATTCGCCGAACAGATCAACGGACTGACCTTCGCATATGCTCGGCGCACCCGGTCGCTGACCGCAATTTTCGAGCGGATCGGGTTGGCGTTGGCCGGACGAGCCGGAGCACGCCTGGCGGACGCTTTGGGGATGCCGGTGGGGCGTTCGACCTTGTTGCGGCTGGTGCGCAGCCTGCCGGAGCCACCGGTGCACCCCGTCGAGGTACTCGGGATCGACGACTTCGCCCTACGTAAACGGCATCGCTACGGAACCGTTCTGGTGGACATGAACACCCACCGCCCGATCGATGTCCTGCCCGACCGGCGTGCCGATACCGTGGCCGCATGGCTGGCTGCGCGTCCCGGAACCGCAGTGATCTGCCGCGATCGCGCAGGCGCCTACACCGAGGCCGCCCGGACCGGTGCACCCGAAGCGATCGAAGTCGCCGACCGCTGGCATCTATGGCACAACCTCGCCGCCACTGTCGAGAAAACCGTTGCCGCACATCACCACTGTCTGCGTTCTGCGCTCGAAGCGCAGTCGTCCCCTGACCCCACAACCTGCGAAACACAGCGCAAGCTCGCCGGTGAGATGCTCGCTGCTCGCCAGGCGAGTCCGCATCTCACAGAACGCACCAAGCGTCGCTTTGCGCAGGTTGCGGCCCTCAAGACCAAAGGATTGTCCATTGCGGCGATCTGCCGGGAACTCGGTTTGGCACGCAACACCGTGCGCCGCTTCTACCGCGCCACCGAGGTAGACGAGCTGCTCGGATCTGCACGGGCCGGTCGTCCGCGGCTGTTGGATGGGTTCACCGACTACCTGCATGTGAGGTGGGGCGACGGACAGACTTCCGCTGCAGTCCTCTACGAGGAACTTCGAGCGATGGGATATCGCGGAAGCTACACCACCGTCCGCAGTTACGTCCGGCTGCTGCGTCATGCCGGAGCTGCTCCCCTGCGGGGCTCGGTGCCGAAGGTCCGGCAGATCACCTCCTGGATGCTGCGCCACCCCCGTGACCTCACCGATGAGGATCGGATCGGACTCAAACAGGTTCTCGCCGGCTGTCGACATCTCGAGGCCACCGCCGCCCACGTCACCGCTTCCGCGCAGATCCTCACCGAACGCCGCGGTGAAAACCTCAACACGTGGATGGCCGCGGTCCGCGCCGATGATCTACCGCATCTGCACCGCTTCGTCCGGGGCCTGGACGCCGATCACGATGCGGTCCGCAACGGTCTGACCTTGCCCTACAGTTCCGGTGCGGTCGAAGGCCACGTCAACCGCATCAAGATGCTCAAACGGCAGATGTACGGGCGTGCCGGCTTCGACTTGCTTCGTAAACGAATCCTGCTCGGCTACTGAGACGTCGGAGATACCCGCGGCGGCGGAGATAAGAAATACTGGGCCGGTGACAAGCCGAGGAGTGGTGCGCAGCTGGCACATCGAGCGTATGCAGGGTGTGATCGACGGTGACGACGTCCCCGGTGGCTGTCTCGTGCGGTTCGCTGCGGTGGCGGTCGACGGGTTCCCTGCACTGCACCCGGGCGATCACGTCGAATTCGAGTGGCACCGGCTCGACCGGCCGGAATCGGATTACGCCTACGAATGCACCCGGGCATGGCCTGTGGGGCAACAACCTGTTACCCGGGGTCGCCGGCCGTTCCGGGCCGGACTGTGGCGGATGCACGCTGACGGGAGCGCCGAGCAGGTATCGCTCGCGTCCCCCGGTCAGGATTCGCCCGTCGCCACCTCGGGCGGGCCCACGACTGGCATCGTCCGCATCTGGAACGACGAAGACGGGTGGGGAGTAATCGACTCGCCTCAGACCCCTGGTGGGTGCTGGGCGCACTTTAGTCACATCGTCGCCGAGGGATTCCGGACCGTAGACGTTGGTGCCGGTGTCACCTTCGAATGGCAACAGGTCACCAACCAGGATGGTTATCGGTACTGCGCGACTCGGGTCGAGCAACACCGCACCTGACCGGCCACCCCGAAAGTCGCCACAGCGCTATTCCATGGATTTCTGATGCTCCATCACGGAAAGTGAGCCAGAACCAGTTTTCAGCTGCCGTTGACAACGGAAAGTGGGCCAGAACCAAAATTCAGATGCCGTTGACACCGGTCAGCGTTTGTCCAGCCGGATCACACCGATTGGAGGGCACTCATCAGCTCCACGAACGCCTGCCGCAGCTCTCCCGCATCTCGGCACGTTGTTTCCGACGACGAAGTTGATCCTGATTGGCCTGCACGCCGCGGGTCTGACAGGCGTCAACCACTGCCCTGCCGGCGGGCTTTCTCCACCAAGTCGGGCATGGTGGCCACATCGGCGTGGCCGAGTTCGGCCATGCCGGGTGGCCAACCCAACCTCAATCGACGTCCACGTACCGATCTTTCACTGTTTTGGTACCGAGACCGAGAACCTCGCGAATTCGAGGGCGTCTCATTGTCTTCCAGTCGTGTCCCTTGACCGCTGCCCGCATAGCGTTGAGACTCGCTGTCGTCCAGCCGTCTCTAGTTGTTGCGAGGACGATCTCTTCTGCACCAAAGGTTTCGGCGAGTAGCACTCGCTTCTTCGCAGCCTTTCTCTGATTTGAGCCTTTGTCGAGCTGGTCGGTCGATTTCGCCTCCGCTACGACAACCCTGTCATCGACGAGGGCAAGGAGGTCCGCCTCGGCGAGCTTGTTGCCCGTCGAATCAGACACCTCAAGCTCAGCACAGTCGGCATAGCGGTTGCTTTGACTAGCTGTGGCACGCAGATGGGCAGCCAGAAGGATCGGTACGTCACCGTTTTGGGCCATGAGTGCGGTTGCGACGGGATGCAGGTCGTAGAACCATTGCGGCTCTCCCGTCGGCATCTTCCAGCGCGATAGGGACAAGTCGTTGGGGTGGCCACACCGGAGGCACTCATTGACCTGGCGAAGGCGATCAATCACTACGAAGTCGAGATTCCCACAGGCTGAGCAATTCAGGAGCAGACCTCTCGACAGGATCCTTTCGGTCAGAAGCTCGTCGCACTGCGCTCGTGCCTCCTCGATGGGTAGGCCGGAGATCGAGACGACGCCAGAGAAGTTGAGGTACGCCACCGTTCCTCTGACGAGACAGCCCTCGTCCTCGGGGAATTGTTCTCTCGTCGTTTTGAACTGTGGAATGAAGCTGCGGAACACGGGCAGAAGATCACCGGAGATGGCCTCGATGAGGCGATTCCTCGATCCGAACATCGTCTGGAGGACGTCACCGTGTCTGCCTGCTGCAGACGTGGCGACGGTCCGCCCGGTCAGCGACGCTCGCGCTGTGGCCCAAGCCTGCATACTCGGCCTTCTGACCCGCGGTTTCACCAGCCGATAGTCCGCTGATGCTCCTGCGGGGACGAAGCCGTACGCGAGGGCTTCGTACGACAGCCCCGCTCTACCCACGCGCATCCATGTGTTGTGGGGCGATTCATCGGGGTGGAGGATCACGTGGGCGGGGACGTGCCGAGACGGCGGAATTGGCGTGTCGGGGACATCGATGTCGACCTGCCAGGACAGATCCGGCACAGTCCTGAGGAGCTCGTGCTGAACGATCGGCAGTGCCGGTGTCGCAGCGAGAGTGGTAGAGCCGTCTGGATCACGGAGAACGGGCATGGTTGTTGTGGAGCTGAACTGTTCGTCAATTCCAAAGTGTAATTTTCCCCGGTCAGGGAAGTGGAGGTCGTCATCGAGTCCGATGACCGGTAGGTCATTCGCGGCATCGGCTGTTTTCGGATCGCTGACCATGAAGGTCGACGGCGAGCCGATAACGTCGTCCCGGACCTTGGCAACTGCATCGATGTCATGTGAGACGGAGGTGACGGCCCACGCTCGCTCTTCACGGGCGTAGAACGGGGTGAGGGTATCTCTGAGGAGTTGAAGGATGTGTGCGCGGTCCTCGCCGCCGATCCAAGAATCGGGGATCCACAGCCCGTTCCCATACAGTCGATCCCAGATCATGGCCAGTGCGAAGTCGTTTGCTGTGCTGCCGATGACACAGAGTTTCCGGTTGCGGCGACTGGAGACACTGGTCACGGAGGCCAATCCGAGGGTTGTCGCGTCCCAGACGGATGGCAGTCCGCGAGCTGTTCCGTAATCGGGGTCGAGAACAGCCTGAGGTGTAGCACTCGGAAACCTTGTCGGGACACCGAGAAGCCAACGCTGTACCGCGGACCGTTGTGTTTGGTCGAGTGTCTGCCCTTCGGCTGTCGGGGCGCTGAGGAGGCCGAGCCGCATCACAGCGGCTACACCGATATCACCCGTCAGCGTGGGCGAGACGCTGACCGGTGTGGGATCAGCTGGGCGCCGGATCTTTTCGATCGGGGTGAGAGCTCCTAGGTGGCTACCCGGCCCTGTCGGTACCGGGGCGGACAGACTGAGCTCCCGCTCGTGCCAGCGGTAGTCATCTCCTGGTTCGGAGCTGTTGTCCATCCGGTACGAGGAAGACGCTTCTACCACGGCATCACGTGTTCGAGCCAGAACGTCATCATCAACGTTCATTGAACGCAGATCGTCTCGTAGGCGGGACCGGCTCTCTTGGTCGTCGATGTTCTGCTCGTCAAGCATCTTCTCGATGGTTCCCGGGGTTAGTTTATCGAGGTCCCCAACGGTGTAGCTGTAAGACACGACGTAGTCAGGGTCGTAGGCGACAACGGCATCCCGCACGTGTGGGTCGACATTTCCGTCGGTCGCGGGCACGAGTACGAAGCCGGCTCCTCCCCAGGTGTTGCTGGCGGCGTACATCGCTGCCCGAGCAAAGTAGTCCCAGTTCGCCTGGGCGGGAAAGACCACCGCGACGCGGGGTGCGCGGAGTCCGGTGGTGACGGTGGCGTACTCGATGTGCTCGTTGGCGCTCATGGTCTTCCTCTTGTGATCATCGATTGCCCCATACAGGCAGCCGGAGAAGTAAATTGCGGGAGCAGCTATGGCCCAGACATATCCGGCCTAGAGTTGCCCCCGCGCCGCTTCCCGGATGGCGCATCGGCGTTCGCTCGGGAGTCAAGCACCGCAGACACGTCACAGAGGCCTGTCACAATTGTTGGGTCGCTGAGATGTGAGGGAACGCGGACGCATGTGCTGCTAATTGGTGCGCACCCGGATCGTGCGACGCAGTCGGTCGCCGACACGGCGTACCAATGTTCTCTACGCATTGGGAACGAGTCGGTCCCGCAGCTGATCGCTGAGCCGGCGCATCCGGCCCACGGCCCGCCGGGGCATCGGGCGGGCCGGCAGGCCGAACAGGTCGAGCATGTTCTGTAGCCGAATCGGGATTCCTCGACCGGCGAGGGCCCGCCAGTCGGCGAGAATCTTCACCGGGTCACCACCCATTTGGTCGGCAAGCCCCTCGAGGATCATCAGATCCATCACCGTAATCAGTGCGGGTGGAGCCACATACCGGGCCGCTGGGCTCAAGAGTGGATGCGCGCGTTCGCTGACCTGGAAGTCGACGAACTCCGAGTACGGCAACCCGGCATCCGGAGTGACCACCAACGGGACAAAGATCGTGTCCGGGGTAATCCGTGAGCCGTCACCGGGCCAGCCGTTGTCAGCGAGGAGTTTGATCGTCGACGCCAACTGCGTGAACTTGTGCTCGAGGAGGTTGCGCTCGATGTCACCGTCGAGAAGATCCGGATCACCCTGTCCCTCGGACAACGATGCGATCAAGCGTCGATTGTTCGCGTCGACCACGACGCAGTACCGGCCGCGGACCATCACGAAGTCGCACACGGACGGCGGCCCGGAAGCCCCCGGAGGGGTCCACGCCTTCTGCATCACCGATTCGGTCGCCACCACCACGTCGCACAGATGCGGCTGCGCGGCAATGCGGCGGATCCCCTCCCCGACCCGGACCTCGAAGATATCGTTCATCGCCTGCTCGAACTGCCTACCCGCTCGCGGGGTACCTGTGCGCAGTTCTTCACGGAGATCGAAAAAGGGGAGGTCGCCGAAGATCCGTTGTGCGGCCATCTGGGCGCGAAGCAGCACCAGCGCGCCGTCAGCAAGCCGGACGAACGGGTAGCGCTGCACGGTGAATCGGGACCACGCGGTGACCAGTCCCTGTGCTTGTTGGTTACGGAAACTCTGACGCAGATCCCCCAGGGAAATGACCATGTGACGCTCGACGTGGGCGAGGACGCGGTCGGGAACACCAGCCGCGCGGATTTCGTCGGTTGTAAAGCGCACCTGTCCGGTCGCTGCACGGTCGATGATCAGACGGCCGAACGCGAGCACGTCGTCGAACGGCACCCCGAATGCGGCCTCGAACACCATCGCGGGTGACCCTCCCGCGAGCCGGTCCACCTTCGTGCCCTGCGGCCATGGACGCCGCCACACATCGTGCAGATGCGGGAGCAAAGTTTCAATCGTTTCCGGCTTCTCGTACGCAAGAGTCGCGACCTCGTCAACGGTGAACGTCCGCATGAGCTCGCGCAGACCCTCCTCGCTCAAGCCGTCGAGGACGGACTCGATCTGGGCCACGGACTCGGCATCGAATCTCGTGATTTCGGGCATTTCGAGCTGGCCGGAGACGTGATCGTGCTCGGTATTTATCCCGAGAAGGCAACGCGTGAGGTCATCTGAACTCACAGGGTCGAACGTGTCGTCGTCCGGTGCCAACAAGATGACCTCGCGCGCGCACTGCATCAGCGCCCGCGGGGAGATCAGGCCCCGGTGATCAGCGGCGATCAGCGGTTCGAGCTCCTCGCGCAGTTCGAGACCGAGGGCGCCGACCCAGGCACGCTCCACGTCCATCCGGGTGTCGCTGATGATCGCGGAATCCAGCCGGGCCAGCAGTTCGGTAACCACCTGCAGAGAACCGTAGACGTTCACCCTGCGCCAGACACCCTCACGGTCATCGCGATCGAACGCCCTCCCCAGGACCTCGCCCGCCGTGATAGCCGCCTTCATGCCAAAAGCACGGCTTGCGACGGCGGGATTCATCAGACTGCGGTTCGACGGCATACCGATAAGTCTGCGCTACGACGCCGACAAACCCCGAACCTCCGGCAACTGAGAACAAGTGCCGATCGTCACTCTTCGCCGGAACGCATCTGAAGAAGCAGTCTTTCGTGGCACCGGCAAACTTCTGCAATCATGACGGGATGAGCACCGAGCACTCACAGGAATCCGCCTCCGACGCAGTTTCGAACGATTCTCGGTGCGATCCCACATCCGACGGGCACAGCTCGCCAGCCACCGAGCCGGCGGACAGCGACGCGAACGAAGCTGACGCAGTTGATCTGTTCGAACCTGCCGAATCCGACGAGGCACATCTGCCGTCCACGCCGTATGTTTTTGACCCGGCGCACGTGTTGGGCGCCGCCGTGGTCCTCGATCGAGCTTTCACAGACCTCCTTACCGGTTGGGATGGTTGGGACGCGGTGGACCGAGCAGTTCGAGAGATCGATCCGGCTATGGACAAAGTGTCTGTTCGCGTCCTCAGTCACATCGCCGCGCGCCGACTCAGCCTCCAAGCCGACGGACGTGCGGGCGCCGAGCTGAAAGCCGATGGCGGCATTCTGCTTCCAGCGATACCCGACGTCGACGACGAGGAAGTGAGACTGTGGAACGCACTAAGAGCATGTCTCATTTGGCCAGTTTCTTGAAGCAGGTCAGCGCAGCAGCGAGTTGGAGAAAGGCAGCGAAGTGCTCACCGTGACGTTCGTAGCGCATCGTCAGCCGGCGATAGCCGCTCAGCCACGCCAGGGTGCGTTCGACCTTCCACCGGTAACGGCCGAGGCGCTCGCTGCTGTCGACGCCGCGGCGGGCGATACGCGGGACGATGCCCCGTGCCCGCAGCCACCGGCGGTGTACGGGATAGTCGTAACCCTTGTCCGCCCGCAACCGGCCGGGCCGGCGGCGACGCGGACCACGACGCGATCGCACCGCCGGAATCGCAGTGACCATCGGCTGCAGCATGACACTGTCGTGGGTGTTTGCCGAGGTCACCGCGGTGACCAGTGGGATACCATCGGCGTCGGAGAGGATGTGGATCTTCGAGCCGTTCTTGCCTCGATCGACCGGGCTGGGACCGGTCAGAGAGCCCCCCTTTTCGCCCGGACGTGCGCGGCGTCCAGGATCGCCGCGGACCAGTCCAGGTCCCCGCCGGCGCCGAGGCGGTCGAGGATTTGGCGGTGCAGCTCGTCGAACACCCCGGCCTTTGCCCAGGCCGCGAAGCGGCGGTGCGCGGTCGGGACGCTGACCCCGAACGACGGTGGCAGGTGCCGCCAGGCGCAGCCACTGGTGAGCACGTAGACGACGGCGGTGAACACCGCCCGATCATCGAGCGCCGCCCGGCCGCCGCCCTGCGGCCTCGGCGAGAACCGAGGCAGCAGCGGTTCGACGATCTCCCACAACGCATCCGGCACCAACCGAGTAGACAACGCATCGACCACGCCATGCATCATGCCGTACACAGGATCCGACCCATACAAGACACGCTCTAATTGGGGAGGTCACTGCGCCAGCTGCGATTGCACGCCTCAGCGACCTGCTAGTTGTTCGACGTTCCGGCAACGTCGGCGAGCACGGCCGGCGCGCGGCCAACGCCTACCTCGACGCTATCCGCGGGCGCGTCAGCGATCTGGACACTACGATTTATTTGCTCCGAGCTTGGACTGTCTATCGATCGGTCAAAGCTCACGAGTTGGAACCCGTTGTACTTACTGAGCTTCAGAAACGCATCGACACCCTCGTTGATGGCGACGGCCTCAAGCACCCCGGCGTCCTGTACCCGCTCCTGCAGGCTTGGTGCGAGAAGCCACGCGATCCCGCGCTGGGTCGTGCCCAAGCTGTCCTCGCTACTATCGCGTCATGCGAGGCCCGAGGCCATCTCGCGACCCAGATCGCCGTCATGCGACGCAAGCTGCTCGGATCGTCCGCCACCAATGACGAGCGCGTCGCTGTCGACAGCGACGAGGTCGAGGCCTACATACGCGAGGCGGACGCATCTCCTCATCCGTCGGTCGAGATGATGCGTCTCGAACAGGCCGCCAAGATCGCCACACGCCGCGGACTGCAAAACAAAGTCCGAGAAATTGCGAGCAGGATGCAGTCAATCTCTTCCGAAGACCTAGCAATGGTCACCATACGTACGCCGATCACGCTACCTGCGTGGGTGGCCGAAGCCGTCCTTGATCAGTTCACGCAGCATGCAGATTGGCGTCCCGGCGTCACCCTTTTTATGGAGATGGAGGATCCACCGAGCGGGCGCGTTTCCTCACACCGCACCTTCGCAACCGGCAACCGTGACGCCCTGCGCCGCGTCCTACAAACAGTTATCATCAGCCCCAGTGGTCTCCCGCGGTCCACCCTGGTAACGGAGGCAGATGAGGATCGCCACGAGATCGCAACTGCCAGCCGGATATACGCTGAAACTCAAGGGCACCTACTTGTGGGTGCGCTTATGCGGATTTCCGAGAAATATGGAATACCTGACGTTGATGATCTCGCCGCCTTGATAGTTGACCGCGGTGCCAGCGACACGCGTCTGGCGAGAAGTCTCGCTAAGGGATTCCACTACTTCTGGATTGGTGACTACGAAGCAGCCATTTCGATCGTCATCCCCAAGATCGAAGCCGCAGCGCGTGACTTGCTGCGCGCGCTCGACGAAGGCATCTACCGTGTCCAGGTGAGCAAAGATCCCGGAGGTTATCCGGGCATGTATGCACTGTTCACCGAGCTTGAAAAGCTTGCTTTGGATGAGGATTGGACATGGTTTCTCCGATGGTTGCTGCTCGGCCCCATTGGGCTGAATCTCCGAAATGAGGTCGCACATGGGTTCTTGTGTGACCCTCGGCCGGAGCACGTGGCCCTAGTTCTACGCGCCGCAGCCGTTCTTATCACCGCAGCACCTGAAGCCGAGCAACGCCACGTCGACCTTTTTCCCGCACTTAAGCCCCTTTCAGGCGTTATTGGAATCGCTGATAACGCGCTGAGCGCTCTCAGCGGAATCGGGGCACGTCTGCATGCCCTCACACTTGCCCAGCGCCTACGTCTTCAACGCCACAACACGGACTGACGCCCGGACTGGCCTAACCCGCCGGGTGGCCCGGGGGAATCTCACCCCCGGGCTCCCACAGAACGGAGCGTGACAGTCTCCCGTCACTCCGCTCGTCTCATCCGATCCGTTCGAACTCGGTCATCCAAGCCCAGTGGGCGAACAGGCGAGGCTGCCGTTTGAGGGCTCTTCACTATGGATCTCGTGGACCGGTTGGTCTGACTCCTTGATGGGCGTGACGGTCTCGGCTCGGTGGACGCAGGATGGGTCTGGTGGGCGGGTCTGGCTCACGGCTCTTCTGACGCCACTGCAGGTTGGTGGCTGTCCTGTCTGCGACGTGTCGACCGGCTCGGCTCACTCGTTTGAGTGCAGCCCGGCGGGCCGTCATGTCCTGATAGGAGTCTGGCGAGATCCCCGATAGTGAACTGACTGACGCCCGGCCGGACTGCGCACCCGACAAGATGGAAGGGCGCAGTCCCATGGTGAATCAGGATCACCTCGAGGTCTACGGCGGAATCGATACCCACGCCGACACCCACCACGTCGCAGCGATCGATGCCACCGGACGACGACTGGCAGATGTACAGGTCCCAGCGACCGCGGCCGGCTACCAGGCGGCGTTGCGGTTCCTGCGGTCCTGGCCTGGGCTGGTGAAGGTAGGCATCGAGTGCACCGGCTCGTACGGGGCTGGGGTCAGTCGTGCGATGCAGGTCGCGGGCATCGCGGTCAGTGAGGTCAACCGCCCCAACCGGTTCGATCGCCGGATTCGCGGCAAGATCGATCCCTTCGACGCCTATTCGGCCGCTGAGGCGGTGCTGTCGGGTCGAGCCAGCGCCGCACCCAAGGGTGGCGATGGGTTGGTGGTGGCAGGTCCCCGATAGTCGGTCCGGTCGGTTCTAGAGCCGATTCCTACTTGCAGTCGATCAGTCGATCTCACACGCCACCGGCTGGTGCCGGTGAGTGCATCCGGCAGCGTACTCGGCAGGAGTTCGGTACCCCAGCGCCGAATGACGGTGCCGGTGATTGTGGTCGTCCTTGAAGTCCTCGATCACCACCCGGGCCTCGAGCAGAGTGGGCCAGTAGTTTCGGTTGAGACACTCGGGGGTTCCCCCTGAAGTGAGGACATCATGAACACTGGATCGTGAGGATCCAGAGGAAGAGATGTCACTGATGGCGATGAAGGCATACTCGGCAGAGTTCAAGGCCGATGCCGTCGCGCTGTACCTGTCCGACCCGAACCACACCTACGAGGGCATCGGCAAGGACCTGGGGATCAGCCGAGAAACCCTGCGTAACTGGGTACGCGCCGAACGTAAACGAACCGGTACATCCGAGGCCACACGTGCGCCCCGGACGTTGAGGTCGGAGCGCGAGGTATCGTCCGAGTCCGTGTTGGAAGAAGAGAACAAGCAGCTCAGAGCCCAGATCCGCAAGCTCGAGACCGAACGGGAGATCCTGCGCAGGGCCGCGAAATATTTCGCGGGCGAGACGAACTGGTGAGCCGCTTCCAATTCGTCGACGACCACCGCAACACCTTCCCGGTGAAGTGGCTGTGCCAGATCCTCGAGGTGTCCCGCTCCGGGTTCTACCGGTGGCGGGCCGCAGCGTCGGCCCGGGCCGAACGCGCCCGCGCCGATCAGGAGTTGGCCGAGCAGATTCGCGTTATCCACGCCGACTCCGACAGCACCTACGGGTCCCCACGGGTGACCGCCGAGCTGCGCGATGCCGGGCTCGAAGTCAATCGCAAGCGGGTCGAGCGGGTGATGCGCGAGCACGGGATCGTTGGGGTCCACCTGCGCAAACCGGTGCGCACCACTGTGCCCGACCCGGACGCGGCTGCGGTCCCGGATTTGATTCAGCGGGACTTCACCGCGAGCACACCGAACACCCGCTACGTCGGGGACATTACGTACCTCCCGGTAGGTGACGGCAAATTCCTTTATCTGGCAACGGTATTGGATCTACACTCCAAGCGTTTGGCGGGGTGGTCGATCGCCGATCATATGCGCACCGAGCTGGTCACCGATGCGCTGCGGGCGGCCGCGTCGGTGCGCGGTGCCGGTGGGTTGGACGGCGCAATTTTTCACAGCGACAACGGGAGCCAATACGCCTCGACCGACTTCGCCGACGTGTGTCGTGAATTGGGGGTGACCCGCTCGCGAGGTGCGGTCGGAACGTCGGCGGACAATGCCGCGGCGGAGTCGTTCAACGCGACGTTGAAACGGGAGACGCTGCAGGGTCGGAAGCGTTGGAACAGTGCAGGTGAAGCGCGTGTCGACGTGTTCCGCTGGGTCACGCGCTACAACACGAGAAGAAGACATTCCGCTCTCGGTCAGAGCTGTCCGATCGAATTCGAGAAGCGATCGGCTACGCTGGCCGCTGCCGCATAGGAACTGGTGTCCATATCTCCGGGGGAACGCCCGCACCACTGCGGCCGGTGTGCTGCGCGACCGCCAGGATCGGCGGGATGTTGTCGCCCGGATGCGAGTACTCTGCCGCGAGGAAGGTGTCGTGGAAGTCGAGTTCACGCACCGCGACGCCGTTGGCCCATGCTGCCCACTCGGGAGAGAACGTGCCACCGACACCGAAGACCGTGGAACCGGGGCTGTACGGGTGGGTCAGCGCCTGGGCACGCGCATTGGCCACCGGACGACGCGTCACCGACGCCGCCGCGACCGCCGCGTTGTCGATGATGCGGTTGACGATCATCTCGGCGGTGTCGGCAGGGACCTCGACCGGATCGGTGGCGACCTCGGCGATCTTCCAGGCGAGGTGTTCGTGCTTCGGGAACTCTTCGGCAGAGCGATGGGTACGGACGAGATGGGTTTTCACTACACGACCTTCCACAGGATCTCAGCTGTCGATTCGCACGCTATGCACACCGCAGCGGAGTGGAAATACCTTGCACAGGAGTATTTGTGTGTAAGCCGACCACCGAATCTGCGTAAGTTGCGAAAACCGTTCCTGTTAGGTTCGGCCCATGCAGAAGCTGTACGCGGGCGCCCGACTGCGCCGGCTGCGTGAGGAACGGGGACTGACCCAGACAGCCCTGGCGCGGATGCTGCAATTGTCCACCAGCTACGTCAACCAACTCGAGAACGACCAGCGACCGCTCACCGTCCCCGTCCTGCTGCGTCTGAACTCGACCTTCGACCTCGATATGGGTTTCTTTGCCGTCGACAGCGACGCCCGCCTGATCGCCGATCTGCAGGACGTCTTCGCCGACCATGCCGACGCCGTCGATACCGGCGCGACCGAGATCGACGAGCTGGTCACCCGCCATCCGACGGCGGCTCAGGTTCTGGTCGCCATGCACCGGCGGCTGCGTGGCGCCACCGAACAGGTCGAACGACTGTCACCGACACACGACGGCACCACCGCCGAATCGCAACCCGCCATGCCCTACGAGGACGTGCGGGATTTCTTCTACGACCGCCGCAATCACATCGCCGAACTCGACGATGCCGCCGAGGAGATGTTCGTCTCTCGGGAGCTGTCCCTCGGTGGTCTCGACCTGCAACTCGCGCGTCTGCTTCGCGACGAACATTCCGTCACCGTGCGGATCCGCACCGACGCTCCGGGCACACCCGGCCCGAAACGCAGCTACGACGCGACCACGAGGACCCTCGCTCTGGCCCGTCGACTCACCCACGGCCAGCGCGCCTTCCACCTGGCCACCCAGTTGGCGTTCCTCACCCAGAAGAAAACGATCGACGCGCTCGTCACTGCGGCCTCCGATCTGCCGCCCGAGTCGGGGGCGCTCGCCCGAATCGGCCTGGCCAACTATTTCGCCGGAGCACTCCTCCTGCCCTACACGCAGTTCCTGCGCACGGCCGAAAGCCTGCACTACGACATCGATCTGATCGGGAACGCATTCGAGGTCGGATTCGAAACCGTCTGCCACCGCCTGTCCACCCTCCAACGTCCCGGACAACGCGGAGTTCCGTTCTTCTTCGTCCGCACGGACAAGGCCGGAAACATATCGAAACGCCAGTCCGCCACAGCATTCCACTTCTCCCGGGTTGGCGGAAGCTGCCCACTGTGGATCGTCCACGACACCTTCGCCACACCAGGAAAAATCCGCACCCAGGTCGCGCAGATGCCCGACGGTCGAAAGTACCTCTGGATCGCACGCACCACAGACGAACACTCGACCGGAGGGCATCTGTCGCAGCCACGCAGCTTCGCCATCGGCCTGGGCTGCGATCTGACCCACGCCCACAAGCTCGTCTATTCCCGAGGATTGAACCTCGACGATGTCGCCACGACCGTTCCGATCGGCGCCGGCTGCAAGGTCTGCGACCGAACCGACTGCGCCCAGCGCGCGTTCCCGCAAGCCGGCCGGGCCCTGGACATCGACGAGAACCGCGCCACCACCGTCCCCTACACGCCCGAAACACCGCAGTGACGAACCGGACCTCGACCATGCCCCTGCTACACCACCGCATCGACGCCGCGCGGTCGACGACCACAACATCGGAGCACTGGTGGGACGCTGCCGCATGCAGATTCTTCGGGTCTGCTCCGTTCTTCGCGCCCGATGACGAAACTCGTGGGCAACGCGCACGACGTGAACACACCGCCAAGCTCATCTGCCGACCGTGCCCGGTGCGCCACGAATGCCTGCACCACGCACTGGCCACCGGCGAGCACCATGGCGTGTGGGGCGGAGCAACCGAACACGAACGAAAAGCCTTCACGTACGCTCCACGACGTGGACGCGAAGGCATCGAGTGAGTTGCTCCTTCCACTGTCTTCGGCAAGTGTCAGATCGGACGAGAGGATTTCGCGACCCGGGCGCCCTGAGCGCCTGCTCACCGGTAGGGGCTTGTGGAACAACGCCGCCACGTGGTTCTGCTGGACACCCCCGACTGGGGAAGTCTCGGTTCCGATCCGTAGACCGCGGTCCGAGCGGACTCGATGTTCTGACACGATCCTGAGAATCTCGGACTGACACGAACTGGGAACGTCGCAGGTCCACGCGTTGCACCACTGACAAGTTCGGCGAGAACCTACACTTCTTCTTTGTCGAGATGCAGCCAAGATCGACACACCGACCCCCTGCATTGGAAACGCCCTTCACGACGAACGCTCTGCCCTGCATTTGCCGAGGAAGGCCGCCTAACGCCGCTGGTCCGCGTACTGGCCGCGTTCGAGCACCCTCGAAACGAGGTAACCGATCAGGATGCCCCAGAACGCGGCGTGAATATTGAACAGGTTCAGGTCTGCGATCGTCACCACGAAGGTGACCAGCGAGCCGAAGGTGAAGGTGGTGGCGAAGGCCGTCACGAAGGCCTGTTGAAGCGCTTTGAGCATCGCGATGCCGCCCAGCGCCAGGACGAACGCCTCCGGGGTTGCCAGCATGAGTCGAACCAGGGTCGGGGCAACAAGCGCGCATACCAGCGAGAGCACGCCGTAAACGAGGGCCCCGGTGTACTGCCGGTGCTTTTCACCCGAGGACGTCAGCAGCGCATTGGTCGGGCCCGTCACGCATGCCGATACTGCGCCGAACCCCGCGTTGAGCACCGAGAAGATTCCGGAACTCATAGCGAAGACGTTGACCGGTGGGCGGTGGCCTGCCGCGTTGAGCACGGCGATGCCCTGACCGTTCTGAACGATCAACACGGTGATCGCTAGCGGCACTACCAGTTCCAGTTGGGCTGCCCAGGTGAATTCGGGGACCGTGAATGTCGGTGTGGCGAAGAACGACCCGCCACCGGGCTCGAGCGTGAACTGGCCGCTGGCCACGACAGCGACCACGCCGACGCCGAGGGCACCCAGGACCGGCGGGAGAAACCTGCCCAGTAACGGGACGGCAGATAGGACGAGGAAGGCGAGCACCATCGGAACGGCCACGATTGTGTTGTCCCGGGTGGCGGTGACGATGTCGGTGCCGAAACGCAGGAACACTGCGGCGACCATCGCCATCACGATCGGCATCGGGATCGCGGCCATCGCTCGGCGCACCACCCCGCTCATCCCCAATCCCAAGATCACGAGTCCTGCGGTGAAGAACGCGCCGACCACTTCGGGAAAGGACAGATGCTGCAGTGACGGTCCCAGCAGCACGGTGCCGGGAATCGACCACGCGAAACCGAGCGGCTGGCGGTACACCAGCGACATCACCACGGTCGCAAGACCGGCGGAGAGGAAAATTGCGAACACCCACGAAGCGAGCTGGGCGTCGGTCAGGCCTGCGGCTGCACCGACGGCCAACGTCACGGCAATCGGCCCGGACGCGGAGAAGACCAACCCGACCACTCCGTTGGCGGCGTACTGTGCGCCCACGTCGCGTAGGACATCGCGCACCCCTGCAGGACGGATGCCAGGACGCTCGAATAGGAAGTTGCGCGCACGGATGGTGGTCGGTGACGGATCGGTGGTGACAGACATGCTCGCTCCGGATCTGCGGATGGGTCCATCCAGTTCACCAGCGTTTCACCCGTGTGCGAGCCGCGGGCGGTGCCCAGTTGATCCTGGGTATGGCATACCCAGGATCAACTGGGCACCGTTGACGACTCTTCTCGAGCCGACATGTTGCTCAGATGGACGCATGACGCATTCCACGAACCTCGTTCCCTCGTCCGATCGCCGACGCGCTGTGGTCACCGGTGCGAGTAGCGGTATCGGTGCGGACACCGCACGGCATCTGGTCCGCTGCGGCTGGTCCGTGCTGGCGGTGGCCCGGCGCCAGGACCGCCTCGACGCTCTGGCCGCGGAGATCGGGTGCGATGTGCTGGCCGCGGACATCACCTCCGATCACGATGTGGCGCGGATCGTGGCCGCTGCCGGTCCGGTTCATGCCCTGGTCAACAATGCCGGCGGGGCGCGGGGCACGGAGTCGATCGATACTGCCGATCTGGACAAGTGGGCATGGATGTACGAGGTGAACGTGCTCGGTACGGTGCGCCTGACCAAGGCGTTGATCCCGGCGCTGCGGGAGTCCGGTCGCGGCACCATCGTCGTCGTGTCCTCCCTGGCCGCCGAGACTGCCTATGCCGGTGGCGGTGGTTACTGTGCAGCCAAGAGCGCCGAGCGGGTGGTCGCCGAGACCTTGCGGTTGGAGTTGAACGGGGAGCCGATCCGGGTCGTCGAGATCTCACCTGGCCTTGTGCATACCGAGGAGTTCTCGCTGCGTCGGCTCGGTGGTGACCAGGCCGCCGCGGACGCGGTCTATGCGGGGGTGCCTGATCCGCTGACCGGTGACGATGTCGCCGAGTGCATCGCGTGGACGCTTGAGCGGCCGCACCATGTGAACATCGACCGGCTCGTGGTCAAGCCGCTTGCGCAGGCCGCGATCCACAAGTTGCACCGCACCACATGAGGTCGGGGCCGTTCGGTGCGCGCATCATGGGGGTGTGGTGAACGGAAGGGTCGCGCGATTGAATGCTGGTCTCGAACTCGGTGAATTTCTCAAGGTCAGACGTGCTCTGGTGGCGCCGCCTGAGAGTGGGACGCGTCGACGTGTCCCGGGGTTGCGGCGAGAAGAGGTCGCGGCCCTGGCCGGAGTCAGCTGTGACTACTACACCCGCCTCGAACAGGGTCGGCACAAACGTCCCTCCGAGACGGTGTTGTACGCCCTGGCCGAAGCACTGCAATTGGACGATTTGGCCACTAGGCATCTGCTCGACCTCGCTCGTGCTATTGCGGCACCACAGCGGCGGCTCCCGACGGCCTCGGTGCAGCGGGTGCGGCCGTCGCTGCACCGGCTGCTCGATACCTTCACCGAGCATCCGGCGTTCATCCGTGGGCGGCGTACGGATGTGCTGGCGATGAACAAATTGGCCGCGCTCCTTCTCACGGATTTTCCCGCGAAACCGGCGCGTGATCGCAACTTGCTTCGGTGGGCGCTTCTCGACGAGGAAGCGCGGCAGCGTTACGTCGATTGGGAGAAGGTCGTGTCGTCGATGGTCGGGACGCTGCGTCTCGATGCCGGCCGTCACCCTGACGACCCACTGCTCGCGCAACTCGTGGGTGATCTGTCTGTGCGCAGTGAACAGTTCCGCCGGTGGTGGGCCGATCATCGGGTGGTGGAGCGGCGCGATGGCATCAAGCGGCTGGACCATCCCTTGGTCGGTCGTATCGACGTGTTCTACGAGGCACTCGAAGTGACCGGGGAAGCGGATCAGACCTTGTTCGTCTACAGCACCGATCCCGGGTCGGAATCGGAGTCCAAACTTCGGGTGCTCGCTGATCGGATCCGCTCCGCGCCAGCGGAATCGGCGTCCGGGCACTGACGGATCGTTCGACCGAAGCATGGGGAGGGCGCGATGCGAGCGCTACGCCCCCTTGTGATGACTGAAGGACGAGTCGGGCGGACGCGGCGGTAGTCGGCCGCATGTGTGCACGGACCTGTGGCTTGTTGTTCGGCCGCCGGGGCCGGAAGCGGTCGAGTAATTCGGCGACGTCGAGCAGTTCCGGTGGACTCGAGTGCTGGTGCGGCGGGACGTGCATGCTCGTCGCGGTGGCCGACACGGTGCCGGCTCCGTCGATGGTGACGCCTGGGTCGGGACTGCGGGTCGGGGTGCTCGAGATAGGTTCCCGGGTGGCTGGGTGGAGTCCGGTGAACATCCGGTTTCAGGTGCTACGCCTGCGTTCACCCGTCATCGGCGTGAGTCGGTGTCAGTGCCAGGTGACGTCGATCTTGTCGATAGCGTCGAAGTGGAAGCCGAACTGGTCGTTGTAGACGTCGAATCCCTTGTTCTCGGGGTAGTCGATGGTGGCGTGGCGTTCGAGGATGGCGACGACTCGTGCTTGGTCGTCATTGGCCAGTGCTGCCGCCAACGCTTGGGATTCTGCGGCGCTGAAGGGAATATCGGAGTTGCCGAAGTCCAGTGTGCGGGTCCGGTAGTCGTAACCTGCCTCGTCGCCGTTGCGTACGTGCACGCGGCCGGTAACGCGGATGGTGGCGATCTTCGGGGTGCCGTCGGGGTTGAGAACACCGGCCTTGTCCATGACGTCCTTGGCCTTGACGTCCTTGAGCTTCGACCGCGCGTCGTTGCGGAGCTCATTGGTCTTACCGGAGATGTATTTGCGCACCGAGGAGGGGCTGCGGCCGATCTTCCTCGCTACCTCGTTCACTCCCCCGAGGCGTGCAACGGCGGCGCGACGCTGAGCCAGCTCGGCGACCTCGCCATGAGGAATGCGTCCTTGCTGCGCCCAACGGCGCAGCGTGCGGTCCGATGGTGGGGTACGGCCGGCGTCGATGGCGGCCTGTCTGAGCCCGTCGTTACCGATCTCGGTGCGGATCTGTTTGACCGAGACTCGCGAGGTCAACCCGGCCAGGCCCCGGCTGGTTTCTTGCGCCTTGGCGACACCTGCAGCCGCCGCAGCCGCGACAGTAACCTTCATGCCGTCGAGGCCGACAGTTTTCTGCGGCACGGCTTTCGATCGAGGTTTCGGTAGATGCAATGCCATCTACTGCTCCTCATCGTGATCGGCGCCGTGGGCAGCGGCAATCGCCAAACGCACCTCATGGGTGGTCTCGGCCTCCGCGAACGCCAACAGCATTTCGTCGGTGAGCTCGACATGCTTCTCGAGGACCATCTTGCCCAACGCATCGCTGTCGTCGGCGAGGGTCTGCCCCTCCCCCACCAGGTACACCCAGGAATCGGTCATGGTGCGGATCGGCCAGCGTCCGGTCTCGCGGGCGATGCGCATCGCGACGCGGCGGCCACGCCAGCGGCAGTGCGCCATGATCGCCGCTCGCCACAGCGGCTGATGGTGGTGTTGCATGCGGGTAGCGGTCCACATGTCGGGGTTGACCATCCGGCCGACGTAGCCCTTGTAACAGGCTCCGAGGAAGCGCTTCATCGCCGCGTCACCGCTCTCTGCTGCGACGGCGCGCGCCTCGCGCAGCACTTTGGCCCACTTGTCGAGGGCGCGGCCTTGTTCTTCGTAGACCCAGGCTTCGGTGATGTCGAGGTCATCGACGTCGAGGCCCATTCCCCCGTCGGCGATGGGAGCGCACAATCCATCGAGGCTGATGGAGGTGATCCAGGTCTGTACGGGTTGCTCGTCGAGCATCGCCGGGTGCGGCAGCGGTAGTTTCTCCGGCAGCGCGTACTGCCCAGCGGCAGGGAGGGTCACGCGCCAGATCCCGAAGGGTGGCTTGTCGCTGGTCGCGGCGGCCGCGGCATCGACACCGAGCAGGTTGCGGACCCGGCCGTAGCCGAACGACAGCATGCCCGCCGAGGCCAGATACGCGGCGCGCTGGTCGATGGTGACCAGGGCGGTGGCGCCCTCGAGATCGTCGGCATCGGGGATGCGGGACCAACCGGCGGCCGGCTCGAAGTCCCCGCGTGGGGCGCCGTCGATCGGGGGAATCGGTCCGCCGGCGGTCACGACGATGCCTTTGCCTGTGCGGAGGCGTTCGCGGCGGATCTTGTCCAGGACCGCAGCGCCGGTGCGGGCAGGGGTCGGGCCGGGCAGGGTGTCGAGGTGTTTGATGGACCAGGCCAGGCGGCGGCCGAGTTCGCGGGCGGCGGGAAGGTCGTCGTCAGGGAGGTAGGTGCCGGCGGCGGGATTGCCGAGGATGCCCATGTCTCCGACACGGTTTCCCCAACCGAAGTCCTTGTTCCAATACGTCCACACGTAGGGCTCGAGGACGAGGTCGACCATCTGGGTGGCTTTGCCGACCTTGCGGATCAGGTGGATGACGTAGCCAGGGTCGCCGCGCAGTTCCCAGCCTGCAGCGATCAGAGGTGGCAAGGTTGCCGTGATGGTCTGGGTCAGTTCGGTCGCCGCTCGTTGACGAAGCTGTTCGAGGTCGTCGACGTCGTCTTCGCTGCCGGGGTCGATGCTCCAACCGAGCTGGGAGCAGGAATCGATCCCGACGAACCACACCTGTGCGGTGAGTCCGTGTGGAGTCAGTGCTGCCCAGTGCAGCAGCTTGTCCAGCTTCTCGATCGAGTCGACCGGGCCGGTCAGCCGAACGCCCGAGGGTGTGTACGTCGCTGCGGCGGTGACAATGATCGCGTGACCGTCCGCGTCCTCGGTGACAGGCAGGGATTCCCACGGGCGGACCTCGGTCCCCGGCTTCTCCGCCTCATCGATGTCGGCAACGTCAACGGGGTCGGGTGGGGCGGTGTCTGCATCGGCCGACTGCAGGTCGTCCTCTGCTGGTGGCGGTGGTGCCTCGGTCGCTGTGTCTTCGGCTGCGACCGAACCGTTCAGCGGCTTTTCAGGTTCAGGGTCGAGGTCGAAAAGGGCGATTTGGTCGTCGATTCCGCTCATCGGCTCACCACTGCAGTCCTTCTGCGATCCACCGAACCTGTCTCCGAGTCGCGGTTACCGGCGCTCGAGTGCATCGATGAGCTTGCGGCGCTCGTCGTCGGTGAAGTGCTTCCGCACCGCCGCGGCCAGCACATCCGGATCCGCTCCCAGACGCTTGAGTGCCTGAGCCACCTTGTCCACCGGCTCAAGCTTGCTCGCAGGCTCTTTCGGCTGCGACGCCTCAGGCTCGGCAGTCTCTGCGTCGGCTTCGGGTTCCGGATCAGGGTTCTGGGCTGCTTCCCACGCCGCGACCTGTTCCTCGAGCGGAACCCGGGCCAGCGATCGAGCTTGCCGGACAGCGAGATCACCTGCCCGCAGGGCTGCTTGCAACTCAGGGGCGAGTTTGAGCAGGGCGCGACGCTGGGACACCCAGCCCTTGGAGCGACCGAGTTTCTTCGCTGCTGCGTCTGCGCTACCGAACTCCGAGACCATCAACTCCACAGCCTTGGCTTCTTCGAGCACGTCGAAGTCACGGCGGTCGATGTTCTCACTTGTTGCAGCCCACAGGATTTCACCCTTGTCGACGGCGATGTTGTCGCGCAGCACCACATCGAGACCGGGACGGCCGTACTTCTGGGCCGCAGCGAGCCGGCGGTTGCCGTTGACGACGATGTACCGCGCTGCACCGAGATCGTCTTCATCCTCGGGCCACAGTTTCAACCACGCTGTGCGGCTGACCACGGTGCCGGGTTGCAGCTGCCGGTCGGCGATGGTGGCCAGATCCGACAAATCCCCGAGTTCGTCACGCGGGTTGCGGGGGTTGGCGATGAGCTGATCGACCGGAACATCGGCGAGCAGTTGACCTTCGAGCGGCTCGATCGTCGTCTTCGTCTTCGTGGGTGCGGGGGTGCGCTTACGGTCGACCGGAGAGTTGTCGCCGACTGCTCCGACGAGGGAGGCGAAGTTCGCGCGCCCACCCTTGGGCGGCATCAGCGACCACCGTCCGCGAGCTCGAGGCTGAGCTTGTAGAAATCCTCCCGGGCCTGCAACGAGACGCGGTTGGCTTCGTACTCGGTAACGACGCGGCCTTCGGCAGCGGCGCGGGTGTGGACCTTGTAGTGCCGCACCACCGTTCGCGCCAGCGGCCATCCGTTGGCCTGGACGAACTCGCGGGTCTGCTCGAGGTCCACCTTGCCGTCGCGGGGATCCCAATTGTTCACCACGACAATGAATTTCTTGCCGAGAGGTTCGATGACCTGCTTGATGGTGCGCGCGGTGGGATCGAAGCACAGCGGTTCGGGTTCGATCGGAACGATGACCAGATCAGCGACCTCGAGCACGGCGCGCAGGGCGTCGGCGGAACTGCCGGTGCCGAGCACATCGGTGCCGTCGTCGGCACCGGACAGGTCGATCCAGCCGGGGGTGTCGACGTAGACGTGCTTGATGCCGGGCAGCTTGTCGAGATTACGTAGCACGTCGAGGTTGTCGTGGACCTGATCGATCAGAAACGGCAGTTCCTCGACGCGTGAGGCCCACCAGACTGCGGAGCCCTGCGGGTCGACCGAGATCGCGGCGACCGGGGACTGAACATCGTCGTCGTCACCTGCGGTGAGGACATCCGCTTTGACGGCGGCGAGGTTCATGGTGAGCGTCGATTTTCCGACGCCACCTTTTTGGTTGAGCATGACATGAACAGCCACAGGTTACCTCCGTATGCTTCACCCCAGGGTGGGGCTACTTCGGACTCGCGTCGTCATCGTTTGGCGGAGATGACGATTGCGCCTGCACCACTGTAACGGTTTCGATGCAGTTTCATGAGGCGCGCAACTCGTACAATAGACCCTTACGGGTCTACCGAACAAGCTTTCGCCGTATCATCGCAGATGTGCTTCGCTACCTGACTTTGCACGAAGTTGCCGACCGTGTCGGCATTACCTACAACACCGCCAAAGGCTATCTTCGGAAAGGCGTTCTGCCACAAGCAGATGCGTCGATCGGGCCCCGGTTCGGTTGGCTCCCTGAGACTGTCGACGCGTGGATGGAAACGCGGCCAGGTCGAGGTCGAAGGGTACACAAGGGCACTCCCCCGACTCGAGTCCGCCTCGGTTCGGGGCCGAAAAGACTTTGATCGCTTCGGCGTGTCACCGGCACCGTTGCGAAGGCGTCGTGCATGACGCGGAACGCGGTGCTGGTTCTACCATTTGAGGGGTATCTCTACCCTGATTCCATTTCGTCACAGTGACGATCATTTATCACGCCGGCCGTCATGCGCGACAAAGCGTGCACGATGCTTTTCGACGCTACACGCAACACTGCCCTGGTGAAACTTGCTGAAGGCGGATAGTATCCCGGCTCTCCTTGCGCCGTCGCCGATCGGCGTATTCCGCTTCAATGGTTGCCCGATACCGTCTGCCGAATCGGCAGTTTACCGCGGTAAACTGTCGTATGTCTTGACCTCGGCGCTCCGCCCGTCGACGGATGCTGTCAGGAAGAGCCTCATTCTCATGGTGCCGTTGTCTTGAGCACCCAACCGATGTGTCACCTGCGCTGCTCATTCATGCACGGGTCGACTCAGGGCTCGAACGCCGATCGCGCGGTCTCCCCTGGACTCCTCGCGATAAAGGCATAGCAGAACCTTGGGCGATGCCCGGTGGCACGGACCTTAACTGCAGTGGCGTTGGTTTCTCAATCTCCCCGACCCCAAGTCCTAGCAACCCATTCCTACAAAATCGGACTGCGCGACTGCATCAGCAGAGTGTCGTTGTATGTCGTGTCTCGGTGCGACCGCCTCGTTTACCGCAGTAAACGAGGCGGTCGCAAAGGCCGCTTCTAGCTTGCGTTGCGAGCTCGTCGCGGCCCACATCAGATGCACTTCACCTCTGGACAGACGACATCCGCGAGGGGTTTACCGCGGTAAACCAGCCCAGCCCATGTCCTCCATTGACGAATGCGTGCCCGCTCGATCCGCCTTGCCAATATCCGTCCGCGAGATCATGAGGGCGTGGGTCGATCTATGCTGGTTTACCGCGGTAAACAAGTCCCTGCCCCACTCCCGCATCCGGACGGTTTCGGCGCAACCTGTTACAGCAGAATCACAGTCGACGGGAGGTGGGACAGAACGCACCGGGCGTACGTCTCGTGTTCGATTCGCATTCTCCCACCGTGCACTGATGTTGTTTACCGCGGTAAACAACGCGGACCTGTGGTCGGTCCTCCGTGTGGATCACCCCTACAGCCGAGGCTCCGATTCGTGCCGGCGAGAGTGGATCTCACTATAGATACCGAGATGCTCTATGTCAGAACCCCTATAGCCAGTGCGGTTTACCGCGGTAAACCGCACTGGCCCCGGACTATCTGATCGTGTCCTTCTCCAGCTCTAGTGCGCTAGCAGAATCCCACTCGCCTTGATGGTTTACCGCGGTAAACCGTCAAGGCGAGTTATTTTGGCACCGAAGATCACTCGTCCCGACGGAACATCCCTCGGCGCCAGTGACCTGTATGAGATGCGATGTCTCTTAACGGTCTGGGTGCAACCGGCAAGGAAGGGGCAATGCGCTGAACAAGCCGAGATGCGAACGGCGGAGCAGTACTGTCTTCCGCGGGTCATTGGTTTACCGCGGTAAACCAGTACCGCGACAACGTTGATCAAGCTCGCATCCTGGCGCTCCCGCTCAGGAGATTCCGTTCCTGGTTTACCGCGGTAAACCAGGAACGGTTCAAGGGCGGACGTCGACTAGACACGGACTTGCTGTTTACCGCGGTAAACAGCAAGCCGCAGCAGGGAAGATCGTTGACGCGAAGCGCAACCGATCGAAGGGCGCAGACGGTCGAGCAAGTGCCATGGTCGGTGAGTAGCCCGCGAGAGGACTCGCTTCGTGCCCTCGGTTTACCGCGGTAAACCAAGAAAGCGGAGGCAGGGTATCCCGCCGTCGAGCAACTCAGAGGTAAGTCGGTGGTCGTCGAGCCTGTCGTTTACCGCGGTAAACCGAAGACACACCTAAGATGGTTGGGGCTCATCCGAGACGCGCCATTGAGCCACCTTGCCGCTTGACCGCGATAGCACAGCATAGGAGCCCATGGTGGGCTCGGAAGTGATAGCCATCACCGCCACGGAGAACAGGACGAGATCACCGGAGATCAGATGAGGGGGTGGAGAGGTCTGGTTTACCGCGGTAAACCACGGAGTCAACTCCTACGCGAAGACGCACCTTCGTGATAGCCCACCCTGCAGCACAGGGGAATCTCATGGTTTACCGCGGTAAACCACGGGTGCGCACTCATCGCTGGGCCGACGCACCGCTCAAGGATGAGGTCTGGTTTCGTCCAACGTACCTGCTGAGTGGCAACACTCAAGCCTGCCGTCAGTCACCACTTTTCGGGCGTCCTAAGCGCGTTTCTCTTGCAACACGCTGCGGATCCGCGCCATCGCGGTACGCCGAACGCTTTCCGATGCAGTCTTCTGCGCTCGTTCCACCATCGCGAGTGCAGCTGCATGACGTTCGGCATCGCGACGTCGTTTCGCGGCCTCGGCACGCTCGGTGGGGGAGGGGAGTGACCAGTCGATCGCGGAGAGTCTCCATCGAAGGTATCGGACAGGATGCTTCAGCGAACCTCGCGCAGGCCACATCCAACCACGTCGCCGAGTGTCTTCAGTGAGCGCAATGGCGATATCGCGACCACTCCAACGCTCCGGATCGACGTAATGGTCCCTGAGAGCCTCGCAGACGGACCCGATGTGCTCACCGGTGTCCAGACATGGAGCATGCGCAATTAATCCCGCAGCGGCCTTCTGAAGGCTGATTGAGCGCGGCTCTCTGGGTTGTTTTTGAGGGTCATCCTGCCCGCGCGCGCTCGCGCGCGTTGTCTTGTACTTCTTAACAGAAGTACAAGTACTAAAAGATAGAGCAACAGATTGGGGGCCATGGTCCCGGCTCTGGGGATAACGCGGCCGCCGCGGTTCGTTGGTTGCCGCGGGCGTCCTGGTCCAGCGCTGCGCGGGAGGCGTCGCCTGGGGCAGGCGGTCGCGTGTGGTCCGAAGGACGACTGACCTGGGGGAGAGCAGAGCCCAGACACTGGTGGCCTTGACCTGTTTACGTCCGTGATGCGCTTCAGCTGCCCACTGCTCGAGTGTACGTAGGAAACGTCCTCGGACCATTTCGCGGGCCAGTCCGAGTTCGGCCAGGACTCGCCGAGCGCGCTTGAGGACAGTGACGGAGACCCCTGCCCGCTCTGCGAGTACCTCGCGGGACGCTGTAACGCGCCGGCCTGTCCGCAGGTCCGCGAACGATGCCATGCTCACCGCGACCGCAAAGACCCGTTCGGGGTCGGTGTGATGGTTCCGGCACAGGCTTTTGCCCTCTTCTCGGTTGAGAATTTCACGGACCTGTCGTTGCCATTGTGCGCGTCCGGACCAAATGGGGGTTTTGGACTGCATTTGGGGCGAGACGGGAATTGACCATGTGCGGCCGCGCTGGTCGCTTTCCTCATTCATTCTCTCGACGCGTTCGATATTTGCTTTCGCTCGGAATACGGCGTCGGAATATTGGATATTGCCGAAATTGGAGAGGGAAGAAGCAACGTTTTCTGCCTCCGGGCGTGTGATCTGCTCATCGGAGGTCGTCGAAAAGGTTGTTTGCTGTTCAGGGCATGGGGTACCCTGAGACGTACCAGGCACGGTAAGTCCCTTCGGGGAATCGGGGATCTCGGCAAGGAAATCCCTGGTGAAAGCACAAAATGGAGTCGAAGCGGCAACTTCGGCCCCAAAAGGACACCTGACGGTGAGGGTGAAAACTAACGCCGTTAGGTGTTCGGAGTTCCGGTCGATCTCAGCAAAGTTCGACCGAATGACGAGCCCCCGCAAGGGGGCTTTGTCATGTGCTGTCCAAGCATCATGTAGTTGTGTGCGATGGGTGCGGTTCGATCTCCTCCGGTCGGTTTATATTCCTGGCAGTAATTTCATCACATGATCCCTCTCATGTCGCGCACCGGCTCGAATTTTATTTTCACGGGTCGATGGTGCGCGAGAGTCGGGCAGACGCATTGAGGTTTTCTCACCAGGAGTTCGCTGACGGCGGCCGGGGACATTCGGGCGGTGTGGCGTGAGATGAGGACGTGGGGTCCTACCTGGTAGAGATCGTTTCGACCAAGAAGCAATCCCGAAGCAGGACCCCACGTGATTTCCTATCGTGCCACGCTCGACGTGCCCGAGCGCACCCTGGCCTTCGTCGCCAGTGCCCTGGCCGCGCATCGCACCCGAGTCGACCGCCGACCATGGCAGCGGGCCGCAACCGTCTACGTCCAGGCGGTAATGGTGCTCCGCTGGTTCCGCGACGGCACCGACGTCGCCGCCCTGGCGCGCGATGCCCGAATCTCGCCGGCAACCGCCTACCGATACCTACACGAAGGCATCGACGTGATCGCCGCCCACGCCCCTGACCTGCACGAGGTCCTCGCCCACGGGAGTGCATCCGGGTGGGAACACGTCGGACTCGACGGCACCTTGATCGCCGCGACCCGATGCCGGGAGCGCTCCGAAGCCGGACACGACTTGTGGTACTCGGGCAAACACCGCCGACACGGCGGCAACATCCAGGTCCTGACCGACCCGACCGGCTACCCGGTCTGGGTCTCCGACGTCGAACCCGGCTCGGTTCACGACATCACCGCTGCTCGACTCGGCGGAGTCCTCGGCGCCCTCTATGAGGCCGCCACCGGCGGGATGCCCACCCTTGCCGACAAGGGTTACACCGGTGCCGGGATCGGTGTCCACACGCCGACCAAGGGCCGCGACCTCGATGCCGGCACTCGATGCCGCAACACACTTCTGTCCGCGATGCGCGCTCCGGCGGAACGTGCGAATGCCCTGCTGAAGACCCGCTGGAAGGCCTTACAACGAATCAGTCTGTGTCCGTGGAGGATCGGCACGATAACCGCTGCCGCCCTCGTGCTTCTTCACCTACAAGCCCCCGCCTGGTGAGAAAACCTCACTGGCGCGAGGGTGAAACTACCTGGGATGTGCACGGCGTCCTGTTGCGTCTTGTAGTAGCCCCCCGGGGGGTGCCGCGAGTGAGGACCACGGACGGCGGAGCGATGGGCTGTCATCGCCACGCGCTGACGACGTCGTCTGTGGGGTCGTACGAAGGGAGTCAATTGCTCGTCGGCGGCAATCGGTCGAGAGCGGGTGTGGTGTTGCATTGGCGGGTTGGTAGTGCCGCGGTCGATGATCTTGCTGAGAGGGGCGTCGATGTGGATGGCAGGTGCGTCTCTCTCACTGGTGCACGGGACGAATAGCGCGAGCTCAGGGAGTTCGGAGGTCTGAACCGCCCGAGGGGAGATAGGGGTACCAACGCGGCGGCAGTACGGCTCCGGGGTTCTTCTGTCATGACGGGTGGGGTGAAGACCTGAGGTGAACCCCTCGGGTTTGTACAGTGACCTCGGCCGCAACGTCCCACACGTGTGTTGCGGTCTGGCTGTGGCTCCGTCGACCGAGCTGCGGTGACGAATGTTCAACTCCATCTTTGGAGTGGTCGAGTCCTGGCAGGCCGCTCACCCCTCGGAGCTGCCCGCCCTGTGCCCCGGAGTCCCTGATTCCGGGGCACGGCGACTCGGGAAGCGAACGCTGTATATCCCAACGGACTGCTCGACCGTTTTCTCGGGCCGGCGAAAGGGGTCGTTGCGGAGACAATCACTCTGGTCGGCAGCTCTATCGGGAGGGTCGATCTTCGCTGTTCGATGACGAGAAGGTGTTGGCGGCGTCGACCCCGGTCCGGGATGTCATGGTCGTTGGAAGGGGCGCATGATGGCCGTGGCGCGTTGTTCTGGGTCTGTGTGGCTGCCAGTGCCGGTGTTGGGAGTTGTCAGGGTGTGCCTGCTTGACCGAGTTCGCTATCATGTATTTGCGAGCGTAAATCATCGCAAATGAGGAGGTCGTGGTGAGTGAAGCAACGACGGAGAGCCGCTATTTGCGAGGCGACCTCAATTTCGAAGATGCCTTGCGTGAAGTGACCGGAGTCGACATCGGCCGTGATCAACTCGTGCAGATCCTCAAGAGCCTCCATACGACGAACCCCGCCGGGCCCGCACTGTCCGAGCACGACGCATGCGTGCTTACCGATGCCGGATTCACCGCGAGTCCCGCTGCTGCCACGGCTGCGCGAGTTGATCGCGATGTTCGGATGGCCAACCTCGTCGCGACCTCGTTGTCCATTGCAGACGCTGCAGTCCGCCTCGGCGTCACGCCGGCTCGCATCAGGCAACGAATCGCCGACGGTACCCTGTGGGCATTCGACTCCGGTCGTAACCGCTTGTTGCCTCCTGCGCAATTCACCGACAGCGGGGCCGTGCCGTACCTCGACAAAGTCATGCCCCACATCCCGAAGGACCTGCACCCGCTGACGGTTCAGACATTGCTCACGCAGCCGCAGTCGTCATTGGTCGTCGATGGCCGACCGGTCTCGATCGTCGCGTGGTTGACCGGCAGCGCAGGCACACCCGAAGAGATCGAGGTTGTGGTCGACGTGCTTGCCGCCGTCGAATGGGAATCGGCGTAGATGGGGGCAATGCTTCCGCCACCGCCCTCCATCGCGCAGCTTCGTGCGGCAGGTCTGCTGCCGAAGGAAGTACTCGAGTGGCAGCCGAGCGAGATCGTGTGGCGCGTGCACCGTACGACCGGTTCACATGTTCTCCCGTGGAATGCGTTGCGTGAGTTCGGGCCGATTCTGCGGTTCGATCAGCATCCGCTCCCGCGTGGGGAGCATCCCGGCTACAGCGTGTGGTACGGCGCGTCCAGCCCCCGAGGTGCATTGGCGGAAGCGTTTCAATCGGCGCGGGTGATCGATCGCCATCGCGGTGACCCTTATCTGACCGGTGTGCGCTTCACCCGCGTTCTGCGGTTGCTCGACGTATCCGGTATCGGTGGAGGTGCATGGGCCACTCGGGTGGGAGGCAACCATGCTCTCGATTCCGCACCGCACCGTCTTTCGCAGCAGTGGGCCCGCACAATCCATCGCGCTCACCCTGGACTCGATGGGATCATCTATCGCGGCCGGTTTGCCGGCAGCACGTCCGTGGCTGTCGTCGAACGTGCTGCCGATGCGTTTCCGCAACGTCCTGTGCTGTCGCTTCCCTTGTCGCATCCGGGTCTGGCTGATGCCGTTGATACCGCAGCGCACGAACTCGGCTATGTCGTTATCTGATCCGGTTGCGAGACATGGCCATCACCCACACCTGCTGAACGCCGGGAGACTGCCGATGGCGAGTAGCGTGCCGACTGTAGTGGGAGGCGGGCTGGTCTCGGCGTCCGACGTTGAGCGGTACGTCGCCGTTGCCCACCCTCATGGGAGCCGATGAGGGGGCCTCGCGTCTTTGTTGTGCTCGGGACACGACGCTTTCGAACGTGAATTGTTCTGCACGAGGTCGGTGGCGACGGGCTGTGACGGTTGGGGCCTTTGGTGTGAGCCCTCGTGGTCTGCTCGCTGGTAACGGTCGGAGTCGAGGTTGCGACTCACGGTGTGTGAATCTTCATCAGGCGCCGGCCGCCGTTGCTTCGTCAGCCATTGCGTGTGCAGTGGTTGCCGTTCTGTTCCGGGAGTCCAGTGTTGCCACCGTGTTCGTCTGTGCGGCAACCGTCCTGATCGTTGTCAGCGCAATACTCGGGATGGCCCGGTTTCCTGCTGACCGCATGATTCGGTGCGAGGTATGTCGGCAGCGCCTGGCCGGTGAGGAGCCTGGTGGATTGTGCTCGGTCGCCTGTGCGGCGGAATATCGCGACGTGCTGGACCGGCAAGAGGAAGAAGACCACTGGTGGCGCGCCATCGCATAGCTCGTTGGTTGTCGTCGGGATGGCGGGTGCCTCTTGCATTCGCTGGCTGGGACTATCGGCCCCGACGTTGTCAGGACACCTGAAAGAAGGTTCGCGAGATCCGGTGGCAGTCACCGACATGAGAAGTAGTGGCCCGAAAAGCGATGTCTCCGGCTGACGGTCGGGTTCGTGTGATGCTCGCTCACATCAGGTCGCTGCTGCGCGTGACGACCCGTTCGTCGCCGGGTGCGTGAATCGTTCCATCCCGCCCAAGCGTGGTCGCGCATTCTGAAAGTGACAGCCTGCGGGCCGACGATCGAGGCACCGGTGCCGCCTTTCGGGCCCAAAAGAGCAGCGGTCCGCGTTGTCGATCGGTGGCAGCTTCTTCAATTCGTGCACGCTGCGAACGGGCGCCGTACCGTCTCTGAAGATCGGCTGATCGTGCCGATCACGGATCGAAAGTGAGCTTCGGGACACGGTTCACCGCGTTGGGGAAATCGGACGTGTGAGCGAACGTAGGCACACACACATGTCCTTTCGGCCATCAGAGGTATCCATGCCTGCCCGACAATCGAAGTCCCATCGCACCGCAGCGTTGATCGTCACCACGATCGTCGGTGGAGGCTGCACGCTGTCTACCGCCCCCGCGGTTGCCCAGACAGGGACGAGCGACTGTGTGCCGACGTTCAACCTGCTCATCCCCGGGACGTGGGAGACCGACGAGAACGCCGACCCTGCTGTGCCGGTGGGCATGCTCGCTCCTGTTGCGCAGGCGCTGCAAAGTGCCCATGGTGACGCGGTCGAGGTGTACACACTGCCCTACATGGCGCGTGCCTTCGACAACGGCCACACCTACGCGGACAGCAAAGCGGACGCGGTGTCGAGAGCCACGCGGGTGCTCGAGGATGTCGCACAGTCGTGTCCTCGTACGAAGCTCACACTGACGGGATATTCGCAGGGCGCCGATGCTGCGGGTGATCTCGCCTCGGATATCGGCAACGGCAGGGGACCGGTCGATGCGAGTCGTGTGCTTGCCGTCGGCTTGCTGGCCGATCCGGGCGCCGGAACACCGGGGACCGCGACGGTGGGTCCGCGGACGTCCGGCCACGGCATCGCCGATCCACGGCCCCAGGGGATGGGGGCGCTGTCCGGTCGGGTGGCCTCGATTTGCGATCCAGGTGATCTGTACTGCTCGATCGAGAAAGGGGCGAACCCGCTGATCGGCTCGCTCGGCTCGATCCTGAGCAAGACCCCCAGCACCGCCGGCTCCACCGCGCCCGACGGCAGCGCCTTCCTTGCCGGCGCACTGACCGCGGACTTCTCCGATACAGATCTGCCGGCCTTGCACGCCGACGTCACCAGCCTCGGCCGGCAGCTCACCGCACCAAGGATCGATCTCGGGCAGGTCGCCGCGACTGCACAGTCGATCGCGTCGACTCTTGCTCCGCTGGCCGACCTTCTCACCTCCGGGGCGGCGAACCCGGCGGCGACCGGTCAACTCGGTGCCGCACCGACCGGGACCGCCGAACATCACGCCTACGACGTGCTCACCCGAGCCGGTAAATCCGACCTCACCGGTGCCGTCAACGCTGCGGTCGAGATCGCCGATACGGCCCGCACGTTGGCCGGGAACGAGTCACCACCCCTGCCGACGCCAGCTGCCCAGATGCGCACTCTCACAGAGAATGCTGACGCGCTGACGAGGAAGATCGACTCGTTGGCATCCACCCCTGTCGATGTGCTTGCGTCGGCGAGCAGCGTGTTGTCGGTGCTCAAGCCGACGGTGGTGATCGATCAGGTTCTGAACGTCGTGACCGGCGTGAGCTCGCTGGATATGCCGGGAATCCTGCACAACTTGACCGTGCTGCCGCAGAAGGTTGCCGCGCTCGACGCCCAAGGTGCCCACCAGGTGGCCAGGGAGTTGAACAATCAGTTCTCGCCCCTGGTGAAGATGGCTGCAGCGGTGGACTTGCGGTGGGTGGCACAGGTGCTGGCCCTGATCCCGGATCCGTCCGGCGCAACGCAGATCGCGGCGTTGGTTGCGTCGATCCTGTCGAATGTCGACGTCATCAGGCTGGCCACGATCGTCGGCCAGATCCAGGAGATCGCCTGGTCGGCAGTGGAAAAGGTGCTTCCCCCTCCCGGTGTCGCGCCGGATCCGGTGGGAGCCGCTGCGGCGATGACCGGTTTGCTGCCCGTCGGATTGGACCTGGCATCGGTAGCGACCGACATGCTCTCGGGCAACCCGGCCAAGACCGCTCCCGCACTACTGGGCAGGACCGCACACGCTGCGTCGCCGACGATCACCAACCAGGAGGCGAACCTGGACTTGTGGCAACTGTCGAATTCACTGGTAGAGCTCTCACAATCCCCGGGCGCCGATGATCTGGCCTCATTGATCAGCGAAGGACTCAGCGCAGCAAGCTTCTTCACTTCCAACGCCCACACCAACTACAACACTCTCGTGGTCGACAATGCCGGCCGCAGTGCCATCCGATGGCTGTCGGATTGGCTCAATCTTCAGATCGGACGTGCCGTATGAGTTCCCGCGCCCATAACCCATCCACCCGTTGGATCTGGTGCGGTCGTTGTCAACACCGGGGGTATCTGACCCGCGGTGACGCGAAGACTGTCCGCAAACGTCACCGAGGGGAGAAAGGCATGGCAGTGTTCGCCTGCCCGTACCTCGACGGGTTGTTCCACATCGGACACCGACCGGACGCTTTGAGCAGTGGGAAGATCGACCGGGGTCATCTCCGTTCACGAGCCCTCTGAGCAACGGGAACCTGGCGACGGAGGGGGCCCATCTCTGTTGGCGGTCGCGCTCGGGTCGAGGCTCCACGCGCCGTAGTGACGAGACACCGTCCAGCTTGCTGCTCCTCACCCGGGGTGACGATGCAACTCGGAGGAGGGCAGGGACGCGCAGTGTTGGGGGACCGGCGTGGAGTGTTCGACGGATGCGGGCCCATGACCAGGGTCAGGATTTATTATCGAAAGTATGTTCGATAATTGGCCGGCCGACTTCGATCCTCCGCCGTACCGTGTCGCGGATCCGTCGATACCAGTGATCGTGCATATCGCCTCGGCCCTTGGCTCCATCGACGGACGCCGCGCCAATGATCTGCCCTTGCGTGTGCGAGCGGAGGGTCTTGCTCTGGACCTGCAGGTGCCGGGGATGTTGTCGGCGTGGGGCAGGGTGAATACGGGTGGCTGGCTTTGTAAAGTTTCGTTCCAGATCCCGACCGGCAACGGCCGCGGGTACCTCGAGGTCGACCAGTGGTGCCCGGCTGCCGCTGTCCGACCCTGCCGGTGAGGCTGCATGAATGGTCCGTTGCTGGCGCTCGTGAGCGGGAAGACAAGGCAGTTCGGGCTGCGGAGTTGTTTTAACCGCATCGGGCAAGCCCGGCACCCGGGTGTTGAGGGCGGTGTCGGCAAGAATCAGGGCGCTCATCGAAGTGGCGAGCGCGTTGGTCTGCGCAGGAGCTACCGGACTCGAGGGGTCGAGCTTCTCGGTCTCCGGCCGGATGCCTGCCAGGCAAGATAGGTCCACGCTTCAGGGCGCTGATACCAATGGAAGTGGGATCGGGCCGTTCGGTCGCCTCTCGGCGAAAGGCGCAACACGGCTCCAGCCGAACGGAAATCCATGAAGGCAAAGGGTTGAGCCCGGGGGACACGAAACGCACCCGATCCGGATCGTTCAACGCGGCCCTGCCTCCGGCTATTCCCGTCTCGAATGACTTTGAGGGTGACGATGTGTCCCGGAGGAGGGGGTGGGGGTCAGGCCCAACGGTGCCTCGAGCTTTCCTGACCGGGTGGTGTGTTCGGGAGCGCGGCGACGGGAGCGGCGTGTCGGAGGGGGTGTGACCGTAGGTGCGAGTTGTCGACGGTTGGTCTCGAGGGAGTATGACGGGCCGTTCGATAGAACGGGCTCGCCACAATTGGCTGTGCGCCTGTCGGAGGGGAGGCCCGGATGCCCCACCGGCGGGGGATGGAGGCAGGGCATCCGGGAGGGTCGACTCGTCGACCCGGGAGTCACGAACCGCCTACAGGGGGATGGCGGGTCGTGGTGGTTGCGGAGAGGTCATTTTGCCGATCGCGGCGTTAGTCGCCTTCTCGTGCGCAGGTTGATGCCGCGGTGGTCGTGTTATTCCTCTGTGGTCCCTGATTGGGCTTTCTTACCCGGCGGCGCCATTCGGTGCTCAAGGGGTGGAAGGAGGGGTGTTCTATTCGGGCACCCCTCCTTCGTGACGGCCTCTTACACCGTGACGTCGACCGACTTCTCGGTGGCGTTCTTGGGTGCGAGATCCGTTCCTCGTGTCTCCCTGGTGAGAGTTACGGTGAGGAACGAGACCAGACAGAGGGCGGTGACGTAGATGCCGATGGAGGGCGACCAGCCGGTCGCGTCCAGCAGGCTCTGTGCAACGGTCGGCGCGAACGCTCCGCCAAGGATGGTGCCGATCGCGTAGCCGATGGACACACCGGAGTAGCGCACCTCGGCCGGGAACATCTCCGCGTACATGGCGGAAATGGGACCGTACGAGAATCCGAGTCCCACGGTCAGAACCAGTACTCCCAGTGCGAGGAGCCAGATGTTGCCGGTGTCGATGAGCAGGAAGAGCGGGACGAGCCAGAGGATCAGTGCGCCGTACCCGAGCTGGAAAGCACGGACGCGTCCGAGCTTGTCGGCGACCATGCCACCCCACAGAGTCGTGCCGACCCAGGCGACGGCGGCGACCATGGTCGCGGCGAGCACGGGGCCCTTCTCCAATCCGACCTCCTTCGTGGCATAGGAGGAGATGTAGGCAATGAGCAGCCAGCCGGCCGCATTGTTACCCATGAAGATCAGGGCGCACTTGACGAGGGTCTTGCTGTGCGAGCGGAACAGTTCACCCAGAGGGGCCGACGACTGCGTGCGACGCTCGAGCAGCTCCTGGAAGACGGGGCTCTCGTCAATTGCGCGTCGGATGAAGTAGCCGATGAAGATCAGTGCTGCCGACAGCAGGAAGGGAATACGCCAGCCCCATTCCATGAACTGTTCGGTGCTCATCATGAAGGTCAGCCCGGTGAATACCATCGAGGCCAGGAACATGCCGATCGGGCAGCCGATCTGGGGGAACGCTCCAAAAAGGCCACGCCGGTTTCGGGGTGCGTGCTCGACGGCCATGAGTGCAGCGCCGCCCCATTCGCCACCGGCTGAAATTCCCTGGAGGATCCGGAGCAGCGTGAGGAGGATGGGGGCCCACACACCGATCTGAGCGTAGGTCGGCAGAAGGCCGATCAGTGCCGTCGAGCCGCCCATGAGAAGCAGGGTGAACACGAGCATCTTCTTACGACCGAGGCGGTCGCCGAGATGTCCGGCCACGACAGCGCCGAACGGTCGGAACAGGAAGCTGATTCCGATAGAGGCGAAGGAGACGATCTGGGTCAGGGTCGAGGATTGGGAGCCCAACGGTTGAAAGAAGAGCTCACCGAACACCAGTGCCGCAGCACTGGCGTAGACGAAGAAGTCGTACCACTCGATCGACGTTCCCACCAAGGTGCCGAGCAGCACTCGGCGTTTCTCGGTGCTGATCGCCGGCGCGTGTGCGTCGGAGCGCACGTCCAAGGATTCGTTCATGGGCTTTTCATCCTGAGGGGGTTGGGCCGTGTGGTGTGGGCCTGGAGAGCTGGGGATGGGGGATGTGGAGTTCAGCGGGAGTTAAATCTTTTGCGGCCGTTGCCGATACCGAGTCGAGAGTCATCCGCTTGTGGCGGTGAGAGGATTGTGGACGTCGGGAAGGTGCCGGTGCTCGATTGTGCGGCGCTCTTCCGTTGTCGGAGTGCGCTAGTCCTCGGTGAGGACCCCGGGAGTGGGGGTGTGCTCCGCGGGATCGAGCTTCGATATGCAGAAGTTAGGTGTCACTGCAGGCTCGAACTCCAAACGGTCAAAGCTTTGACGGACGACGAAAGAGTAACTGACGTCACAGGAGATGCACAACCCTGTTTTGCTGGGCTTACCAGAGGCGGCTGCTTTCCCTGGCGGACCTGCGGAAAGTCGCCGACGCGACGGCGTCGATTTGAGGGCGTCGGGGGCTTCGTCGGCAAGGCGGCGGGCGTTGTCCGTCCTGGAATTCCGTGCGCAGCACGGAACTCCGGCGGGAGAAATTCATGGCGTCACTGCAGAACGGCTGCGTGGTCGGCGTCTCGAGCTGGGGGTTCTGAAGGTGCAGATAGGAAAGGGGGCTCTTCGCAGTTAGCAGTGGCATTGGCGCCGGCTGGGTGTGCTCCGCCGGGAGCGGCGGGTGCAGGCCCACCGTACCCGGCGACGTTGATTCTCCGGGGTACGGAATCCGAACGCGATGCGGCCGATGTGCTTGACGATCCGGTTGTAGCCTTCACTGCGCGCGTTGGACAGGCCGGTGGTGATCGCCAGAATCATCGGTTTCTGCCACGCCGAGACGGTCGCCGCCAGCTTGCCGATCTCCGGGACCCGGCACGCGGCGCAGAACGTGTAGAACCGGTGCAGCGCATCTCGGATCTCGTGTCGCAGACCACCACGGTCGTTGCAGCGCAACACATCCCGCAGTAGTTCCTTCGCGATCCATGCGGCGGCAATGTCCCCATGGGGGTCGGCGGCGGTCAGCTTCTCGAACAGCGCCGATCGTTGTTCGATGGTGAGCCGTTCGGAGGCCCGCAACAACCGGCGTCGATTGATCCATTCGACATCACTCTTGCGGCCCCGTCGACCCCGCTCGGCCTGGGTGACCCTGCGCCGGACGGTATCGACCATCTCGTTCGCCTTCTTGACCAGGTGGAATCGGTCCACCACCAGTTGGGCGTGCGGCAACGCCTCGCGCACCGCCTTCGCATACACCGACGACATATCGATCGCGACGTGGGTGATCTGCGCCTTCCACGCCTCGTCGCGGGCGTCGAACCAGTCGATCACCACGGAGGAGGTGCGTCCGTTGACCTGCGCCAGCAATCCTTGATCGCCGGTCAGATCGACCAGTCCGGTGTCCCACCGATCCACCCATCTCCGTTCCCCGGTCTCGGGGCACGTTTCCCATTTCGCCTTCCCGCGTCGGGTCTCGTCGATCCCGAGGACGAGCACCGGTTCGGGTTCATCGCCCAGGGCGGCGTCGGCGACCACAACGAGGTGGCCGTGGACGGTGTGCCAGGCGCACCCGTAGTCGCCGGCGACGGCGGACACCGACCGGTCCCCGTCGAGGACCGCGTCGACCAGCAGCGCCTTCGCCCGGGGCGTGACCCGCGTCCGCGAGGGCAACCCCGGCGTCGACTCGGTGAACACCTTCCGTTCACAAGAAATATTGGTGCACAACCATTTCCGCTTTCTCCACACCAGCAGCGGATGGTCGGGTCCGACCTGGACGTCCCGCGGTCTGGTGGTGACCCAGCCCTTCGAACGCGTGGACTTCTGTCCGCACTGCGGGCACATCCCGACCCACTCCGGGGCCGTCGCGATCTCTACGATCCGGCTGTCGTCGACCGTGCGCTGCACCGACTCGACGACGACGCCGTCGAGATCGAGCAGCAATGAACTACCGTGGAGCATGCCCGCGTTCCTTGCTGTCCTGGATGCCTGAGAACACCCAGCTCACAAGGGCGCGGGCCCTTTTTCAATCACCGACACGGCAACGGGGTCGGTCGACACCCGCCCCTACCAACTGCGAAGAGCCGGAAAGGGTTCGGTGGTTACTCCCGAACGTTGACGCCCAGATCGTCGGATGCGCCCGCCAATTTGTCGAGGAGTTTGGACAGTTGTCGTTGTTCGTCGTCTGTGAGCGCTCCGGCCCAGCGCCGTTCTCGCGCGTGGTGTTCGTCGAGTACCTCGTCGACGAGGGTTTGTCCCTGTTCGGTCAGTTCGATCTCGATCGTCCGCCGGTCGGTTTCCGAGCGGGATCGGGTGACGAGGCCGTCGCGTTCGAGGGTTTTGATCAGTGCGGATACGCCGGCGCGGCTCATGCCGGTGATGCGCGTGATCTGGCGGGACTCCAAGGGGCCGATGGTCCAGAGGGTGAACAGAACGCGGAAGCCGGACCAGCTCCATCCGCGGGGGCGATGTACCCGGGACTCGATGTCGTAGATCATCACGTCCGCGATGCGGGTGAGCTGCAGGACCAGTCGGGCTGCCATGGGGGAGGTGTCGGGCCTGCGCTGCGTCAACGCGTCGACTGCTCGATCCAGGGACGTCAGGAGGTTGAGGTCGGATGGATCGTGGTCGGGCGCGTTGGTGCTGTCCTGCATGGTTGAACTGTATGTGATGCCGGGGTTGTGCAAATGCTGTGACTGCGGTTACTCTCGGCGCATTCGTCAAATCTTTGACAGATGGAGTCTTTGGTGACCACTCAACCATTCGCATCGTCCGCCGATCTCGCCGACCGGCCGCAGACCCTCGAGGTTCTCGCCGACGGCGTCTACGCCCTCACCGCCGACGGAGACCCCAACATCGGGGCCATCGAAGGTGACGACTTCGTAGTCTGCTTCGAAGCATTGGCCACCCCCGTCGCTGCCGACAAGTGGCTGACCATGCTGCGTGAACACACCACCAAACCTGTTCGCTACCTGGCCTTGTCCCACTACCACGCCGTCCGGGTGCTCGGTGCGGCTGCCTACGGCGCTACCGCGATCATCGCCCACGACAACACCGCGGCACTGATCGAGGAGCGAGGAATCGAGGACTGGGACAGCGAATTCGCACGCTTCCCGCGCTTCGCCAAAGGCGCCGAGACGATCCCGGGGCTCACGCGGCCCACCATCACCTTCGCCGACCGGCTCACCATCGACCTGGGCCCCACTCGCGGGTCGCTTGTCCTCGAGCATGTCGGACGCGGACACACCGAAGGCGACATCGTCGCGTGGCTGCCGCAACAGAAAATTCTCTTCACCGGCGATCTCATCGAAGCCGAGGCCGCTCTGTACACCGGTGATGCCTTCCATCGGGAGTGGTCGACCTCCACCCTCGACCGCGTGCGCGAGTACGGCGCAGAAGTGCTGATCGGAGGCCGTGGACCCGTCGTGCACGGCACTGCCGCCGTTGAGGCAGCGATCGAGCAGACCCGGGGCTTCCTCACCACTCTGCTCACCGCCGTCGGCGGTGTGCAGGAGCGTGGCGGTACCTTGGAAGAGGCTTTCGCCGCTGCTCATGACGCACTTGTCGACCAGTACGGGCAGTGGGCCATCTTCCAGCACTGCCTGCCCTTCGACGTCGCCCGTGCCTGGGACGAACTGTCCGGAATCGAGCGTCCGGTGATCTGGACTCCCGAACGCGACCGTGCATTGTGGGACCGCCTCCAGCGCTGATCATTTCAGAGAAAAGACCGAATTCTGATGGAAAACAGAACTCTTCACACCGGTACGGTCGCCGTGATCGGCAACGGACCCGTCGGGCAGACCACCGCCCTGCTCCTGGCTCGGTGGGGAATCCGGGTGATCGTCCTCGACGCCCGGCCGCACCGGGATCCGATCGGATCCAAAGCCCTCTGCCAGCAACGCGACATCCTCGACATCTGGGAAAGCGTGGGCGTCGGCCAGAAGGTCGCGGAGGAAGGCGTGAGCCTGTCGGTCTCACGGACCTTCCACCGCGACACCGAACTTTTCTCTCTGAGTTATACCGACAAGGGCTACTCGCCGTTCCCGCCCTTCGTCAATATCTCTCAAACGCGGACGGAAGAACTGCTGGACGGCGCTATCACCGCGCAATCGCTCATCGACGTCCGCTGGGGCCACGAGGTCATCAACATCGACCAGGACGCCAACGGTGTCCGGCTCGAATGCGCGACCGCCGACGGCACGAGGACCGTCGAGGTCGAATACTGTGTCATGGCCACCGGATCGCGCAGTTCCGCGCTGCGCCGCCAGCTCGGGGTGAGCTTCAACGGACGTTCCTTCGAGGACAAGTTCCTCATCTGCGACATCCGTGCCGACCTGCCCGACTGGGCCCAGGAACGGCGCTTCCACTTCGACCCCGAATGGAACCCGGGCCGGCAGGTTCTGATCCACCCTTGCCCCGACTCGACCTTCCGAATCGACTGGCAGGTCCCCGGGGACTTCGACCTGGACCAGGCCACCGCCAACGGGGACCTCGACCGGCGCGTACGGCAAATCATCGGCGACACCGACTACGACATCGTGTGGTGCTCGCTCTATCGCTTCCACGCCCGTCTCGTCGACCGCATGCGGGTCGGGCGTGTACTGCTCGCCGGCGATTGCGCACACATCGTCGCTCCGTTCGGTGGCCGGGGCCTGAACTCCGGCGTGTCCGACGCCGAGAATGCCGCATGGAAGCTTGCCTTCGTCCTGCGTGGCTGGTCCGACGAGTCTCTGCTCGACACCTACGAGCTCGAACGGCGCGCCGCCGCGCTGGAGAACCTCGACGTCACCTCGGGAACGATGGAGTTTTTGGTGCCGCAAAGCGACCAGCAGCGCGACCACCGCACGGCTGTCCTCGAGGCCGCGCATTCCGATGCCGCTGCCCGGTCCCAAGTCGACTCGGGACGGCTCTCGGAACCGTTCTGGTACACCGATTCCCCGCTCACGACGCCCAGCACGGTTCACCCCGCCGAGGGTCGCCCGCCGAAAGGCGACCTGCCTCGCCCAGCACCCGGTGTTCTGATGCCCGACGCCCCGGTGCGTGTCGCCGGCAGTGACGCGGGCAACCTCCGGGCACTGTGCAGGGACGGGGTCCTGGTGCTGGCCGGAGCCGGAGTCGACACCGATCGGCTGCGCGCGACCGTCCTCGACGCGGTTCGGGTTCCTGTGCGGCTACACCGAATCGACGCGATCGACGCTGACGGCCGGCTCGCCCGCGCCCTCGACGCTCGCGTCGACGAAGTGTGGATCGTCAGGCCCGACGGGCACATCGCCGCGGCCGTTCCTGCCGATGATGTGGCTGTCGTCCGCGAGGCCGTGCGCACGGCCGTGGCTGCCCGCGGCAGCCGGGTTGTGTGCGAGGTAGCTGCCACCACCGCCTGACCATCGGCAGTCTTCGAGCGAATCGGCCCGGATCCTGTAGGGGATCCGGGCCGATTCGTTCGGAGTGCCAAACGTCAGAGGGCTTCGAGCACGCTGACGTAGTTCGCGACCGCCAGACCACCCATGTTGTGGACAACGCCTCGGCGGGCGGAATCGAGCTGCATATCTCCGGCGGTGCCGCTGAGCTGCATCGCGGCGATGACGTGCTGGGACACACCCGTCGCACCCACCGGATGGCCCTTGGACTTGAGACCACCGGAGAGGTTCACCGGCAGAGCGCCGCCGCGCAGGACGGTGCCGTCGTCGAGAACCTGACGTCCCTTGCCGCGCTCGGCGAGCCCCATCACCTCGTACAGGACGAGCTCGGCGATGGTGAAGCAGTCGTGCACCTCGGCGAAGTCCAGATCCGCCACGGTGGTGCCGGCCATCGCCATGGCCCGCTGCCAGGCGGTGACGCTGCCCGCGAACTCGATGGGGTCCCGCTTGGCGGCGGGCAGGAAATCGTTGGCCTGCCCGAACCCGGCGATCCGCACCGGCGTGTGCGCGGCACCCGAGGTCGGCTCTGTGGTGAGCACGAGGGCGGCGGCGCCGTCGGAGACGGGGGAGCAGTCGGTGCGGCGCAGCTGCCCGGCGACGATCGGGTTACGGTCCGACACGGTCGCGCAGAACTCGAAACCGAGGTCCTTGCGCAGCTGCGCATAGGGATTGGCCACACCGTTGCGATGGTTCTTCGCGGCGATGTGGGCGAGAGTGTCCCCGACCGGCCCGTACCGATCGGCATACGCGTCGGCGACGCGGGCGAACAGCCCGGCAAAACCCGTCGTCGACTCCTTGCCCGCGGATTCGTAGTCGGCGCCGAGCAACGCTGCCCCGACAACGTCGGGACCGGCATGGGTCATCTTCTCTGCCCCGATCACCAGCACGGTGCGGGCGGTGCCGGCCAGCAGCGCCCGGATGCCCTGTTGCACCGCGGCGCTGCCCGATCCGCAGGCGTTCTCCACGCGGGTGGCGGGCACCCCGGCCAGGTCGTCGGAGACCTGCAGTGCCAGCGAGGAGGCGAAACCGAGAGGGTGCATCCCGGAGTTGAACTGGCCGAAGTAGATCTCGTCGACCTGGCCGGGTTCGATCCCGGCATTGTCGAGCACCTCGCGGGCGACGGACACCACGAGCGATTCGAGGGTCTCGTCGGCAAGCTTGCCGAAGGGGGTATGGCCCCAGCCGGTGATCAGGACGTCGGTGCCGAATCGATCGCGCAGGCTCATGCCACCAGCTCCTCGTCCAGGGCGACCGTGAACGCAGCACCGGTGATCTCGCGCAGATCCTCGATTTCGACGCCCGGGGCGAGGCGGCGCAGCACGAGCGCACCGTCGACGACGTCGAAGACGGCTCGGTCGCTGATGATGCGGTTGACAACGCCGACGCCGGTCAGGGGCAGGGTGCAGGTGGCGACGATCTTCGGAGTGCCGTCCTTGGCGACGTGCTCGGTCAGCACGATCACGCGCGGGGTGCCGGCGACGAGGTCCATGGCGCCGCCCATGCCCTTGACGAGCTTGCCGGGGATGTTCCAGTTGGCGAGGTCACCGGAGGCGGAGACTTGCATGGCGCCGAGGATGGCGACCTCGACGTGGCCGCCGCGGATCATCGAAAACGATTCGGAGGAGTCGAAGATGCTGCCTCCGGGCACGATGGTCACGGTCTGCTTGCCGGCGTTGATCAGGTCGGCGTCCTCGTCCCCTTCGTAGGGGAACGGGCCCATGCCGAGCAGGCCGTTCTCACTCTGCAGGATCACCCGGCGACCCTCGGGCAGGTTGTTCGCGACCAGGGTGGGGATACCGATGCCCAGGTTGACGTAGGCACCGTCGTTCAGTTCGGAGGCCGCCAGGGCGGCCATCTCGTCGCGGGTCCACGACATGGTGGATCTCCTTTCGAAAAGGGGGAAGGTCGATGGCTCAGGCGGGGGCGCCGGCCGGACGGGGACGGACTGTGCGCTGTTCGATGTCCTTGACCCGCGGTCGGGCCTGGACGACACGCTGGACGTAGACGCCCGGGGTGGTCACGGCATCGGGGGCGATGTCGCCGATCCCGACGATCTCCTCGGCTTCGGCGATCGTCACCTTGCCGGCGGCCGCGACGACCGGGTTGAAGTTGCGGGCGGTGTAGCGGTAGGTGAGATTGCCGTCGGTGTCGGACCGGTGGGCCCGGACCAGAGAGACATCGGCAACGATGCCGCGCTCGAGAACGTAGGTGCGTCCGTCGAACTCGGCGTGCGGCTTACCCTCGGCGACCTCCGTGCCGACCCCCGTGGCGGCGTAGAAGGCGGGGATCCCGGCTCCGCCGGCCCGCAGGCGCTCGGCGAGGGTGCCTTGGGGGTTGAATTCGATGTCGAGGGCGCCGGAGAGGTACTGCTGGGCGAACAGGGCGTTCTCGCCGACGTAGGAGGCGATGACCTTGCGGACCTGGCCGCCTTCGAGCAGGATGCCCAGGCCTTTGCCGTCGATACCCATGTTGTTGGACACCACGGTCAGATCCTGGACGCCGGAATCGCGGACGGCTTCGATGAGGTCGACGGGGACTCCGCTGAGACCGAAGCCTCCTACGGCCAGGGTCATTCCGTCGAACAGGACGTCCGTGAGCGCGGATGCGGCGTCCGGGTACACGATGGACATGAGGATCTTCCTCCTTTGCGGCACGACGGTGCGGGCCGAAGTGGTGATCGGTGGGCTTCGGCGCGCTAGGAGCGCGCCGAATTCCATTGCGGTCCGAGGCATGCGCCGCATAGTGCGGCGACAGCTTGGAGATACGAGATCGTCAGCGGCCCGAACGGTTCGTCGGATCTGCGGACGACGCCCAGGGAGCCGATGGTCTCGCCGGCATGGCTGATCGGAACGAACAGATATGTTCCGGGTCCATTCGACGAGACGGCAGCGTTGGTCCCGGGGAAAGTGTGAGAACGGTTGCGGAGCAACTGTACGGGTTGTGCGCGGCGAACGGATTCGATGGAAGCATAGCGGTCGTCGGCGAGCGCGATCTCCCCGGCGACCTGTTCCCATTCGGTGGTGAAACCGAACTGTCCGACCAGTCGCAGGGCTTGACCGTCGGACAGGTGCAGGCCGACGGCGTCGACAGTGCCTTCGGCGACGAGACTTTCGGCGATGCGGGAGGCGGCACCGGTGATGTCCGTGGCGGTTGCCAGTTCGGTGCATTTCGCGGCGAGGCGCTGCATCATCGGCAGTTCGCCGTCGACGGTGTCGGATTCGCTGTCGGCGGCTTCGATGACGGGTCGGGCGAACATGTAGCCGTGCCCGCGCACGGACTTGATGTAGGTGGACGACGCTGCTGTCTCGCCCAGCGCCTTTCGCAGTCGGGTGATGTAGATGCGCAGCATGTTCACGTCCGCGTCGGCCCATCCCCAGACGCGGTGCAGGATCCGGCTCCACGGCAGGGTCTGGCCGGCGCTTTCCATCAGACACACGAGTAGTCGGTATTCGGTCGACGACAGGTTCAGCGGTGTGCGGTCGAGGGTGGCTTCTTTGCGCCACAGGTCCACCTTCAGGTCCCCCGAGGTCAGATAGCGTGCTCCGGATTCGGAGCCCTCGGCGGTGCGGCGTACCAGCGCGAGCAGGCGTGCACCGAGTTCGTCGTCGCGCAGGTCCGGCTGCAGGACGCTGTCGGCGCCGTCGACGAGCGCGGTCACCGTCAGCTGGGGTGGCAGTGCGTCGAGTACCGCGATCGGGCCCTTGTAGGCAGCCCGAACTGGGCCGATGTCGTCGAGGTAGGTGTGATCGTCGGCGTCGCCGACGAGGGTGACGAGTGCGGGTTTGTTGACGGTGACGGCCCAGACAAGTTTGTTGCGGTCGGTCACCACCAGGTGGGGCCAGCCGAGTTTGTCGGCAATTCGCTTGGTGGCCAGGACTGCCGGATGGTCGGGCTCGGGGCCGACGATCGCGAGCCGTTGGCGTGGGACCGGGAACACGGCTGATGCTCCCGTCCGGGGTCGGCGGGAGGAGACCATGTCGCGTGGGCGGTCGCCGGGGTGTGCGGACATGAGCCTCCTCGAAGGGTTCGTTCTGCCGTGGTGGTTCGGATGCGGCGAGAATGCGGGGGACCGGTGGGGTTCGGGGTGTTTTTTCGGTGGAATGCCTCGGCGACGGAAGTGGGTGCGCCGGACCACGCGGGGTGCGGCACCAAGTCTGACATGACAAACATTTCAAGAACATTTCAATTTTTCGTCCCCTGGAGGGTACGCCGCCGCGAAACAGGTGCACCAGGTGTGCTGTCGGGGCCCCTATCTCCGCAGGTAGAGGGCATGAGTGCGACCCGGGCCGGAATCTTTCCGTCGTATGAGTGAGCCATGATGACCAGTGGATCGAAAGTGACCGCGGTCTTTGAAATTTGTCAGTCCTTTGACAAAGTGGGGGTTGTTCGGCGGATCACCGCCGGGTCCTCGGTCCCCCACGACGCGGGACCGCCCCATCGTTGCCAGAGGGAGTCACCGTGGCCTACTACCGCAGTGTCGGAACCGTCTCGCGCCACCGCCACACCGTGCTGCGAGACGACAGCGGCGCGCTGTATTACGAGGAACTCATGGGAGAAGAAGGATTCTCCTCCGATTCCTCCCTGCTCTACCACCGCCACATCCCCTCGGCGATCGTCGGAGCCCGCCGCTGGACGTTGCCGGACCACGACCTGGTCCCCAACGAACCGCTGATGCCGCGCCACCTCCGACTGCACGACCTCGCCGCCGACCCCGCGTCCACCGACGCGGTCCGCGGCCGGCGTCTGCTGCTCGGCAACGACGACGTGCGCCTGTACTACGCCGTCGCCGGAGCGGATTCCCCGCTCTACCGCAACGCCATCGGCGACGAATGCGTCTACGTCGAATCCGGTGAAGCGATCGTCGAAACCGTCTTCGGCGCACTGCAAGTGCGCGCCGAGCAGTACATTGTCATTCCCCGTGCCACCACCCACCGGTGGCGGGTCGTGGGGTCGGAACCGCTGCGCCTGTTCGCGGTCGAGGCCAACAGCCACATCGGCCCGCCCAAGCGCTACCTCTCGGCCACCGGCCAGCTGCTCGAACACTCGCCCTACTGCGAGCGCGACCTGCAGGGTCCCGGTGAGCCACTCCTCGTCGACGAGACCGACGTCGAGGTCTACATCAAGCACCGCGGTGCGTCGGGCATCACCGGCACCGTCCACGTCGTGCCCAACCACCCCTTCGATGTGGTGGGCTGGGACGGCTGCCTGTACCCCTACGTCTTCGCACTCGAGGACTTCATGCCTATCACCGGCAAGCTCCACCAACCGCCGCCGGTGCACCAGGTCTTCGAAGGCCACAACTTCGTGATCTGCAACTTCCTGCCGCGCAAGGTCGACTACCACCCCCTGTCGGTCCCGGTGCCCTACTACCACTCGAACGTCGACTCCGACGAGGTCATGTTCTACGTGGGCGGCAACTACGAAGCGCGCAAGGGTTCCGGTATCGGTATCGGCTCGATCTCCCTGCACCCTGGCGGCCATGCCCACGGCCCGCAGCCGGGTGCGATCGAGGCCAGCCTCGGCAAGGACTTCTTCGACGAGACGGGCATCATGGTCGACACCTTCCGGCCACTGCTGCTCGGCGAGGCCGCATGCGCCTCCGACGACCCCCGCTACGCCTCGTCCTGGTCCGGAGGGCGGTGGATCGATGCCTGAATCAATCTACGCCGCTGACGTTTTCGACGAGTTCTTCGACGATGCTGCAGTCTTCCCACCCGGTCGCGCACCGCTGGAGCAGGCGGTAGTCGACCACATCGCCCGACGCGGCACCCCGCTCGCCCGCCTCGTCGGACCGCTGCTGCTGCCGCTCGACGCCCTCAACACCGCAGCAAACCTGGTCGACACCTCCGGCGAAGGACCGCTCCGCGTCGGCGTGGTCGTGCCCGCCGGTGGCCTCGACACGGCACTGGCCGCCGCCGAAAGAGTCGCGCCGGCCATTCGGGTCGGTGGTCTCGAACTGAAGACCGACGACCTCGATCCTCGGCAGGTCGTCGCCGACGCTGCCGCTCTGACCGAGCGGTTCAGCGTCCACGTCGAGCTGGCCGTTGCGCACATCCGCGCCGGCGTGCTCGACGCCTTCACCGGAACCGATGTGCGGCTCAAAGCCCGCACCGGCGGACTCGTGGCCGAAGCGTTCCCCTCCGTCGAGGACCTCGCGGAGGTGATCACCACCGCCGTCGCCGCCCAGCGCTCCTTCAAACTGACCGCGGGTCTGCACCGCGCCGTGCGGTACCGGGACGACTCGACCGGCTTCGTGCACCACGGCTTCCTGAACATCGCCGTGGCCACCGGAGAAGCACTGGCCGGAGGCGACGCAGCCGCGGTCGCCATGACCCTCGCTGAAACCGACGGAAGCGTTCTCGCCGAACGGTTCCGGGCAATCGGCACCCAGTGGAGGACGATGTTCGAATCGTTCGGCACCTGCAGCATCACCGAACCGCTCGACACCCTCGACGACCTCGACCTGATCCCGAACATCGCTCCCGTCCACGGACACTGAGCCGACCCACCAGGAGTACCCATGACCACCGTCTCGCCTGACAGCTTCGTAGCACGTTACGCCACCGAAGGTTTCGGCATCGCTCACCTGCCCTACGGGTCCTTCTCGACACCTGACGCTGCCGCGCGCCTCGGCGTGCGCGTCGGCGATCACGTGGTCGCCCTTGCGGATCTCGTCGCGCAGGACTCCGATCTGCACCCGCTGGTCGCCCAGCCGAACCTCGATACCCTCCTGACCGCTGATCGCCCCACCTGGGACCGGCTGCGCGCGGAGCTGCAGAGCGTGCTGTCCTCGGACGCGGACGCCGACCGCATCGCTGCGGAAGCTCACCCCCTCGCCGAGGTCGCCCTGCACATGCCGTTCACTGTCGCCGACTATGTCGACTTCTACGGCAACGAGTTCCACGCGGCGAACCTCGGCCGGCTGTTCCGTCCGCAGAACCCCGACCCGCTGATGCCGAACTGGAAGCACCTGCCCGTCGGCTACCACGGGCGGGCCGGAACCATCGTGGCCAGCGGCACCGACATCCGTCGCCCCCATGGTCTGCGTCCCGAGGCCGACGGGATCCCCTCCTACGGTCCGTCCCGCCGACTCGACATCGAGGCCGAGATGGGCTTCGTGCTCGGCTCACCCGTGCCCGGTGGACGAGTGTCCCTGTCCGAGGCCGACGATCACGTCTTCGGTCTGACCCTGACCAACGACTGGTCGGCCCGCGACATCCAGAACTACGAGTACGTCCCGCTCGGACCGAACCTCGGCAAGTCCTTCGCCACGACGATCTCCCCGTGGGTCACCCCGCTCGCGGCTCTCGAGGCCGTGCGTGTCGCACCGCCGACCCGTACCACCGCGCTGGCGTCGTACCTCGACGACGCCGCCGAGCGGCCCTGGTCGTTCGACGTCACCTTCGAGGTCGTACTCAACGGTGAGACCGTGTCGAAGCCTCCGTTCGCGTCTACCTACTGGACCGCGGCGCAGATGCTCGCTCACATGACCGTCAACGGTGCGGGCCTGCGAGCCGGCGACTTCTTCGCTGGTGGCACCATCTCCGGTCCGGAGAAGGACCAGCGCGGCTCCTTCATCGAACTGACCTGGGGTGGTGCGGAGCCGCTCACCCTGAGCGACGGCTCCTCGATCACCTTCCTGCGCGACGGCGACGAGGTCACTCTCCGTGCGACCGCGGTGGCCGCGGACGGTTCTGCGATCCACTTCGGCGACTGCACCGGCCGCATCGTGGAGTTCCCCGAGAACTAGAAGTTGTGTGTCGGTCGCCGGAACCCGCCGGCGACCGGCGCACTTCCGGGAGGTTGAGGGCGCCCACTCATCGAAACCGCCCTGGTCTTGCTCTTGCTCTTTGTCACCCGGTCGCGCACAAGCGGGGTGTGACGGTCCGGCGCCGGTCATGACGCTCTCCCCACTCGGTGTCTTTCACGTGAGGAGAGGGCTCGACGGATTCCTCGGCCGACGGACAGTAGCCCCGAAGTAAGTACGTGTTTCGGGGAGGAGACGTCGAACACTCACACACGGGCGCATTCCGTGCGTAACGCGGCGGGCCACCTTCCCCGTGATCGGGAAGGTGGCTCCAACCGGGCGCGGGGCTTCTCCAGTCCTGATCCGTTGAGAGTTCGATGTCCTGCACGAACCGATCATCACGAACCGAGGTGGTGAAGTGGAAGGTTCGGTATTCAGAGGCACTGATGGAGCATCGCTGCCAACTCACGTGTTGCGGCCGCTTCGGTCTCTGCGCCCCACGCGCTCAGAGCATCGGCCGAGACCATCAGAGATGCGGACGAATCAGCGGGGATGCCGTCGCCGAGCGGTAGTCCGATTTCCTGGCGGAGTTCATGCATAGGGACAGTGCGCTTCATGAGACTTTCTTTGTTCGGTTGATTGGAGCGGGGACGCAGTAGGTGTTCACGGCGTCGTTGTCTCGATCCACTCTTCGTAGAACGGCGGCATGGCTGAGGCCTTGTCATGGAACTCGGGTGGGCGTTTGTCGCGGAATGCCTGCACTCCCTCGGCGCCGTCGCCGATGCTGGTGTAGAACATGGCCAGCGAATCGACGCGGTGGGCATCTGCTGGGTGAGCAGCGGCCGCGTTTCGCAGCAGCATCTGGCGCATCAGGGCCACCGAGACCGGTGAGCGGTCGCGGGTCCAGGCATTCGCCAACGCGCGCGCTTCGCTGAGCAACATATCGGGTTCATGGACCGCCTGCGCCAACCCGTCGATGTATGCGACCTTGGCGTTGAGGATCTCTGCCCTATAGACCAGATCGAGCGCAGTGGGCATGCCGACCAGCCGGGGAAGGAACCATGTCGAGCACGCTTCGGGCACTATTCCGAGTTTGCCGAACACCAGGCCGAACCGCGCTCGGGTCGACATCAGACGCGCGTCCATCGCCAGCGTCATGGTTGCACCGATTCCGACGGCCGCACCGTTGATTGCGGCGATCACCGGTTTACGGCAGGCATGGATTGCGAGGGTGACGCGGCCGCCGGTGTCGCGGATCCGGCGCAATTCGGGGTCGTCGAGATTCTTCATGTCGGCAAGAGTGGGGCGTTTCGACTCGTCGAGTCCGAACACATTCCCTTCACTCGACAGGTCCATGCCGGCGCAGAAAGCGCGCCCTGCTCCGGTGACGATCACGGCCCGGATCGTGTCGTCGTCGTTCACCGATACGAAGGTGTGCTCGAGTTCGTCGGCCATCTCGACGGTGAACGCATTGAGACGGTCGGGACGGTTGAGGACCACGGTGAGGATGCCGTCCTCGACTTCGTGGCGAAGGGTGGTGTATTCCATGACTTCTCCCGTCTGCCTGTCAGGCGAGGTCGGCGGCAATCCTGCGGATGGCGGCTTCGGCATCGCTCACGATGTCCGAAATGATCGTCTTGCAGGGAAGCACGGCATCGATGAGACCTTGGGATTGGCCGGCCCACCACATGCCGCCTTCCATGTTCCCCTTCTCCAGCACTTCCGTTCGGCCGCGTACCCCGGAGGCGAGGTGTGCGACGTCGGAGAACGTGGCGTCAGGGCGGGTGGAGAGGGCTGCGATCGTCTCGGAGATGGAGTTGCGGGCCACACGTGCGGTATTACGGAACTCTCGGAACACGAGGATGGTCTGACGTTCGTCGTTGGCAACGATCTGGGCCTTGACGTTCGGATGCACGGGAGCTTCGTCGCTGGCCACGAACCGGGTGCCCATGTTGATTGCGCATGCGCCGAGGGCCAGTGCTGCGGCCAATCCGTCGCCGGTGGCGAATCCGCCACTGGCGATGATCGGGATGTCGAGCACGCGCGCTGCGGCGGGGATGAGGATCAGGCCGGGGATGTCCTCGTTGCCGGGATGGCCGGCGCACTCGAACCCGTCGATACTGACGGCGTCGACACCCATGGACTGTGCTTTGATCGCATGCCGCACCGCTACCGCTTTGTGGATGACCTTGATCCCGGCGGCTTTGAACGCCGCCACATGTTCCTGGGGGTTGCTGCCGGCGGTTTCCACGATGGTGATGCCGCTGTCGATGATCGCGGCCCGGTAGTCGTCGTACGGCACGGGAGTGACGGTGGGCAGCAGGGTGAGATTGACACCGAACGGCTTATCGGTCATCTCCCGGCACCGGGCGATCTCAGCGACGAGAGCTTCGGGGGTGGGTTGCGTCAGCGCGGTGAGAAACCCCAAACCCCCGGCATTGGCCACCGCGGAGATCAGCTCTGCGGTGCCGACCCCGGTCATGCCACCGCACACCACCGGGTGCTCGATCCCGAAAGTGTCGGTGAAACGTGTGCGCAGCACGATCACGGCCTCCCTGCGTGCGGAACGTCGACTCTCGTCGAGAGGACCTTGGCTTCACGCGCAGCGCTGCGCTTGGCTTCGTCGAAATCCGGTGCGACCGAGAGGAATAGTGTGCGACCGTCATCGCCACCGAGCGCGACCGCGAACACTCCCAGCGGAGCCGTACTCACTTCGTCCAGGATGGTTCCGCCTTCGGCCAGGCGGACGGCACGTTGGTTGACGCAGTCGGCGATCCAGATGGCACCTTCAGCGTCGAGGGCCTGACCATCAGGTGCAATCGTGCACGCCGCAAGCCTCTTCTCCACGCTCGGTTCGTCGCCGAGATCGCCGAACGAGGCGAAGTCCTGACGGGGGCCGAGTGTGCCGTCCGGTTCGATGTCGAATCGGGAGACGCGGTTGCCGAACAGTTCGTTGACGTACAGCGTTCTTCCGTCCGGGGAGATGCACATGCCGTTCGGGAAGGACAGTCCTTCGGCTGCGACTCGGGAAGTGCCGTCGGTGTCGACGAGGACGACAACGCCGTGCTCGTGGTCGGCGCCTCCCATGAGGTCGAATCCGAACTCGCCGATGTATGCCTGACCGTTCGCGGCGACGACCATGTCGTTGGCGTGACCGTGGCAGTGTTCGGAGATGTCGGCGTGCTCGACGAGTGAGCCGTCGGGTTCGCGGCGCAGGACTTTGCGGTCTTTCATCGAGACGACGAGCATGCGCCCGTCGGGAAGCCATCCGAGTCCGGACGGCTGGTGTTCGACGGTGCAGACCTGTTCGATGGATCCGTCGGTGTTCACGGCATTGACCGAGTGGGTGTAGAAATCCACGAACCAGAGTCGGCCCTCATGCCACCGAGGTCCCTCGGTGTAGGTGAATCCTGTTGCGACTTCCGTCATTGGACGACTTGTCATGGGAGTACCTTTCTTCCGGCGCTCGTTGCCCGCTGGGCTCGGCCGGTGTCGGCCGGGCGCCTATGCGGGTGAGGTGGCTCCAGTCTCGGGATCCTCACGGCGGTCGAGGTGTCCCACAACGCAACAGTGCGGACGAGTTCATCGGGCGCTGTCGCAAATTCGGACGGTTCGGTGCCAGGGTTGGTGTGCAGGCTGGTCGTACCCTCGCTCACCTGATCCGGAGGAATGCGCCATGCTCACCACGATGATGGATCGTCCACTGCTGATCAGCTCGCTGCTGTGGCGTGCTGAGAACGTCTTCGCCGACCGGGTCGGAGTCTCGTGCGACGCAACCCGCGGAGACCGAGAGTTCACCTACCGCGATCTCGGCGCGACCGCACGCCGGTTTGCTGGTTCCTTCGAGAACTTGGGCATCGGGTTCGGAACCAGGGTTGCGACGTTGGCCTGGAACACCTTCGAGCATCTTGTCGCCTACTACGCAGTTCCTGCGTGCGGGGCAGTGCTGCACACGGTCAACCATCGGATGTCACCCGAGCACATCGCCTACACAATGGACAAGGCCGAGGACGAGGTTGTGCTGATCGACGCTGATCTGTTGCCCGTTCTCTTCGAGATTCTCCCGCGCCTCCCGCGGATCCGGCATGTGGTGGTCATCGGTGATCTCGAGCAGGCCGAGTATTCGGTATCTGCAGAGGTGACCTGGTGGTCGTTCGACGGATTGTTGCTCGATGCCGTGCCGATCGGGGAATTCCCGGAGTTCGACGAGACGACCGCATCGTCGATTTGTTTCACCTCGGGTACCACCGGGCTGCCCAAGGGGGTCGTGTACAGCCATCGAAGTACGGTGCTGCACGCGATGGCGATCAGTGCTTCCGGGGGCGTCGCGATCGACGGTCGGCACTCGTACCTGCTTGCCACGCAGATGTCCCACGTACACAGTTGGGGTGTTCCGTACGCGGGGGTGCTGCAGGGCGCACGTCTCGTCCTCCCCGGGCCGCACCCCTCGCCCGCGGAGCTGCTGCGCATCATCACGGATCAGACACCCGATGTCTTCGTCGGCGCCCCGGCCGTGGCGGCGCTCATGCGTGCACAGTTCGATGCCGATCCCGAGCGTTACGACCTCGGAAGTTTGCAGACCATGTGGTTGGGCGGGCAGGTGCTGCCACCAGTGCTGGTGAGGTGGTGGGCGGAGCGGGGAGTGGCGACCGTCAACGGGTGGGGGATGACCGAAACCTCCCCTATGGGAACTTTCAGCAACTCGGCCGATTGCCAAGGCAGACCCTTGCCGTTGTTCCAGGTGCGTGTCGTCGACGAAGAGGGTCGGAAGCTGCCGTGGAATGGCTTCACCACCGGCGAGCTGGAGGTTCGTTCGCCGTGGGTGACCGGGACGTACCTCGACGACGACCGCGCCGCCGAGGCGTTCGACGCCGGCTGGCTGCGCAGCGGCGACGTCGCGGTGATCCACCCGGACGGCCGGCTGGAGATCCGCGACCGGGTCAAAGACCTCATCAAGAGCGGAGGAGAATGGATCTCTTCCGTCGAGGTCGAGAACCAGCTGCTCCTGCATCCGGCGGTGGTGGAAGCCGCTGTCATCGCGGTACCGCACGAAACCTGGCAGGAGCGCCCCTTGGCGTGGGTTCGGACAACGGAGGAGGTCTCCGATGATCAGCTTCGGGCCCACTTGGCGGTCACCCTGCCGAAGTTCTGGCTCCCCGACACGTTCGTGCGGGTAGACGAGGTCCCCAAGACGTCAGTGGGCAAATTGGACAAGGTGCGCATGCGCCGGATGTGGGCCCAGAAGTCCGTGGTGTAGCGTTCTGGGACACCCATGGTCCATGTGACCTCTATTACATAATGTTCGTACTGACCGTGAGGTGTTCGAGGTGGTGATGACGTGACCGAGCGGCTTGGCATGCACGTAGACGATCGCAATTCCGATAGGTATGACTCCGACAGGTATGACAATGCTTCGCCACGAGTGCGGCCGGAGATCGAGCAGTCCTGGCGCCGCTGCCGTGCCATCGGGGCGGCTTCGGACGGTTCTCGTCTGCGCTACATCGATACCCCCACAGACTCGAAGCTTGTGCGTGCGGCGCGGCCGGTCCTGGATCGGTTGGCCGATCAACTCGCCGATGCACCGGTGACGATCCTGCTCGCCTCGCAGGATGCGACCATCGTCGACCGGCGGGCCGGGCAGCGGTCGCTGCTCGGTCGTCTCGACCGTGCCCAGGTCGCCCCGGGGTTCATCTTCGCCGAGGAATGCGCCGGAACCAACGGGATCGGCACCGCACTCGAAGAACGCAAAGCGTTCCGGGTCCGCGGTGAAGAGCACCTGCTCGAGTCGCTGCATCCGCTGGCCTGTGTCGGCTCCCCGATCGTCGATCCGGTTTCACGCGCGGTGACCGGCATCGTCGACATCACCTGCCAGGTCGACGATGTCAACGAGCTGATGGCACCGCTGGTGCTCTCGGCGGTGCGCGACATCGAAGAGCGACTGTTCGCCCTGTCCGCCCGCAGCGAGCAGAACCTGCTGCGCGAATACATGCGCAGCAAACGCCGCGGCCACGCGGCGGTGGTGGCGATGAGCCGGGACACGGTGATCGCGACCCCGACGGTGTCACGGTTGATGGACTCGACCGATCAGATGATGATCTGGGACTGGATCAGCACCCATCTGGCCGCCAAGGACGAATGGGAAGGACCGCTGCGTTTCGCCGAGGGGATCGACGTGCGGGTCCATGCCCGCCGGGTCGGTGAGTCCACCGATCCGCTCAGCGCGATCATCGAACTGCGCCCGCTGGCCTCCCCGGCTCCGCCGCGTCCGCGCGCCCGCCTGGCCCCCGCCGCGCCCGCCGGTGCGGCGCCGGCGACGCGTATCGCCGGCCGCAGCCTGGCCGCGCACCGACTCCAGGACCGGGTCGACGAGATCGCCGCGACCGTCGCGCCGGTGCTGATCATCGGCGAGTCCGGTGTCGGCAAAACGCATCTGGCGCGGCAGATCCAGCACCGCTGGGGACCGAACGCCCCGGTCCCGAGCGTCGATGCGTCGACGTTGACCCCCTCGGCGGTGGCCGAGTTGCGGGCGCGTCTGTCCGGCAGTTTCGCGTGCATCCTCGAGCACCTCGACGAGGTCCCCGACGACGCTGTCGCTCCTACCCGGCGGTTGCTCGACGCCGCCGTCGAGCTCGGTGCACCGGTGATCGCCACCGCCACCTCGAGCACCCCCGACGATCTGCGCCATCAGGTGCAGACCCATGTGCGGCGCAGTGTGTGCATCCCGCCGCTGCGTCAGCGCATCGAAGATCTCACCGATCTCGCGCGGGAGTTGCTCGCCGCCGAATTCCCCGACCGTCCGACCCCGCAACTGCAACCGGCCGCGCATCGGGCGTTGATCGACCATCACTGGCCCGGCAACCTGCGCGAACTCGCCTCGGTGCTCAGTACCGCGGCGGCACGGTCGATGGGATTCGACATCAAACTCGAACATCTGCCCGCCGACTACCGCACCCTCGGTGCCGGCCGCCGGTTGACCTCGCTCGAACGCACCGAACGCGAAGCGATCGTCCGCGCCCTCGACGAGTCCGACGGCAACAAATCCCTCGCCGCCCACCGGCTCGGTGTGGCCCGCTCGACCCTCTACCGCAAGATCCGCGCACTGGGCCTGGAAAACGAAACGTTCGGATCCTGACCCCTGAAACACTCTGTCGCATAACGGGACATCTCCAACGGCACGGTGAACGAGACGATGATATGGGGTAGGCAATCACTCCTTGCCTCCTCACATCGTCCGTCTGGACGGTGACGTCCACCCGATCCGAAGGATGACCCATCATGAAGCGAACGGTGTACGGCGATGATCACGAGGCTTACCGACACTCTGTCCGCGAGTTTCTCGCTCGATGGTTCGAGCCCCTGGCCGCCGACGTTCGTGCCAACAGGGCATTGCCGCGAGAGTTCTGGCTTGCCGCGGGTAAGCACGACCTGTTGGGACTCGAAGTACCCGAACGATATTCAGGTGTCGAGGCAGGGGATTATCGCTTCAATGCGGTTCTCATCGAGGAATTGGCCAGGATGAACGCCGCGTTGGCGTCGAGCGTGAGTATTCACTGTGACGTCGTGGCGCCGTATCTGGTGCACCTGACCACCGACGAACAGAAGGCCAGGTGGCTCCCAGGACTGTGTTCCGGGGACGTGCTCACTGCCATCGGAATGACCGAACCCGGTGGGGGATCGGATCTGGCCGCACTGAAGACCACCGCAGTGCGGGACGGCAACGGGTGGTTGCTCTCGGGTGCCAAGACATTCATCACCAACGGTTACTCTGCAGACCTGGTGATCATTCCTGCACGTACCTCTCCATCGAAGAAGGCCAAGGGAATTACCCTCTTCGGCGTGGACACGTCCTTGCCCGGATTCGAGCGTGGCCGCAAACTCGACAAGGTCGGACAGGACGAAGCAGACACCGCTGAACTCTTCCTCGACCGGGTGCGCGTCACCGATGACGACGTGATCGGCGAGCTCGATCGAGGATTCATCCACATGATGTCCTTCCTGCCCCAGGAACGACTCGGATGCGCCATTGCCAATCTCGCGCACGCTGCGCAGATTCTGCTCGAGACGATCGACTACTGCCGAGAACGGAAGGCATTCGGGCAGTCCATCGGAACGTTCCAACACAACAAGTTCTTGCTTGCCGAACTGGTGACACAGCTCGACGTGACACAGGCCTACGTCGACCGCTGCATCGAAGCCCACTCGGAGGGGATGTTGACACCGATCGATGCGGCCAAGGCGAAGTGGTGGACTGCGGAGATCCAGAACCGGATCCTCGATCATTGTGTGCAACTGCACGGGGGATACGGCTACATGAACGAGTACCGAGTGGCACGAGCCTGGCGGGATGCCCGGGTCACGAAGATCTGGGCGGGATCGAACGAAATCATGAAAGAACTGATCGGTCGCGATCTGGGCTTCTGATCTCGGCGTCGAGTACCGATCGTTCTGTCGTGAGTGCAGCGGGTTCGAATGTCGCACGGTAATCGAATTAGTTTGTGCTGCTTACTAATACGTGTGTCGTATCGGATTGTCTTGACTCGATTTCGGACACTTCACATCACATGTTCGCTTCTACCGTCGTAGATGTCCGGGCGGAAACACCCGTCCCGGGAAATCTCCAGGAGGACCACATGACCGAATCCCAGGTCGCCACAGCGACCCGCAGCGGCTCGCACTCGAACAATGACGTACTCGATGTTCTGATCATCGGGGGAGGATTCTCCGGCCTGTACGCATTGGACCGACTGCGCGATCTCGGTTTCACCGTCAAAGTCTGGGACGCCGCGGGTGGATTGGGCGGAATCTGGTGGTGGAACTGCTATCCCGGAGCCCGTACCGACAGCACCGGACAGATCTACCAGTTCTCGTACAAGGACCTGTGGAAGAAGTACGACTTCACCGAACTGTATCCGGGTCACCAGGGGGTTCGTGAGTACTTCAACTATGTCGACGCACAGCTCGACCTCACCCGCGACGTCGTGTTCGACACTTTCGCCGAAGCATGCACGTGGGACGAGGAAAGCCGCCAGTGGACCGTACGGTCCGCCGACGGCAAGATCCAGAAGGCACGGCAGGTCATTGTTGCCACAGGATTCGGCGCCAAGCCGCTGTATCCGAATCTCGAAGGGCTCGATTCCTTCGCCGGTGAGTGCTACCACACTGCGCGCTGGCCTCAAGAGGGCGTGGATATGAGTGGCCGCAAAGTTGTCGTCATCGGTACCGGCGCCAGTGGTGTACAGGTCGTCCAGGAGGCAGGTCATGTCGCCGAACACGTCACCGTGTTCCAACGCACCCCGAATCTGGCACTTCCGATGCAGCAACGCAAACTCACCCCTGACGACAACGAGCACTTCCGGAAGGGACTGCCCGAGCGGTTTGCTACGCGCTACAAGGCGTTTGCCGGCTTCGACTTCGATTTCATTCCGCAGAACGCCACCGACCTGAGTAAGGAAGAGCGCGACGCGATCTACGAGAAGATGTGGGCAGAAGGTGGTTTCGAGCTGTGGCTCGGAAACTTCCAGGACATCCTTGTAGATGAGGAGGCCAACCGTACGTTCTACGACTTCTGGCGTGGCAAGGTCCTCGAGCGGGTCACCGACCCCAAGAAAGCGGCAATCGTCGCACCGGAGACGCCTCCGCACCCCTACGGCGTCAAGCGTCCCTCCCTCGAACAGGACTACTTCGATGTCATCAATCAGGACAACGTCGATGTCATCGACTCCAACGTCACGCCGATTCGACGGGTGCTGCCCCATGGTGTCGAAACCGACGACGGTGTCATCGAATGCGACCTCCTCGTACTGGCAACAGGGTTCGACAACAACCGTGGTGGGATCATGGCCATCGATATCACCGGCGTCGACGGCCTGACGATTCAGGACAAGTGGAAGTCCGGTGTCGACACGTGTCTGGGCCTGTCAACCCGCGGATTCCCGAACATGATGTTCCTGTACGGACCTCAGAGCCCGTCCGGGTTCTGCAACGGCCCGACATCTGCCGAGTACCAAGGCGAAATCGTCGTCGAATTCCTCGAGCACCTGCGCGAGAAGGGGGCGACACGGTTCGAGAACACCGAAGAGTCCGAGAAGCAGTGGCGCGCACACGTCGACGAGCTTTTCGTGAACTCGATGTTCACGAAGGCACGTTCCTGGTACTGGGGTGCAAACGTGCCCGGTAAGCCGGCACAGATGCTCAACTACTCAGGGGGAGTCCCTCAGTACTTTGCTCGTTGGGAAGAAGTCAAGTCCAACGGTTACGACACCTACGAGACCGACTGACGAGACGGACACGCTTGGGCTACTGGGTCCCCCAGTAGCCCAAGCGCATCCGCTCGACGGGGTTCGCTGCCCTGATCCCGATGGGCATCGACTGCGTCGAGGGGGCAGTGATGGAACTGAGAGAGCATTGTCTTCGAGCAGGTTTCGCCAGAGGCGAGGCGGGCGCGAGCATCGGTGATGCGGTCGCGATGTACGCGAGACGAATCAAACGACAGCACACGAACGCGACGTGGATCGCCCAAGCGAGATCTGCGACTGTCCAGAGTTCTGGTTCGAACCGAACCGATGACGGACCTGGAAGGGTGTAGCCACGACCCTGACGTGCAAGAAGGCGCTGTGACGGAACGACGGGACCGGCCTGATGTGGAGGCAGAAATGAGCCTTCATCTGCTGTCAGAGCATCGTGGGGCACGCGTCCTCACACACACCCGCTACGGAGCCGCTGCCCTCTTCTCGTGCCGGTGCACCGGATGATGGGCGCAGCCTTGCGGTGTTCGGCACGTACCCCGGCGAGGTCGTCAACTTCCTCCGCCGCGAAGCGGGCACCGTCGTCGCGGTATTTCCGGCCGATCCGGTCGATCGTGTCGGCCATCAAACATGGTCGCGGCAACGACCGATGCCACCGGGACGTGCGATTTCCCGGGGCCGAAGACAACCGGCCCACCCGTCGGCGGTGCCCGGCCGGCGCCGGGACATCGAGTGGGCAGTCGTATACATGATCTGCTGGTCGCCGGGTCGGTAACACCGTCAGGGCGGCGGACAGAGCAGAGCCCGCATCATCGGCTTCTATGGCAAATCGCAGCGAGGATGTCCCGTCGATATCGCGGGAAGATCGAAACACCCGTAGCCCTGGCTCACGGGATCTCGGCGCCCGACGATCCGCCACGAACACCACCGCACCCGGTCCTCCGAGCCCCGAGCCGCGAGCCGCGCTGACGTGTCGGGGGATCGAGCGAAGGTCGCCGACAAGGCGGCATCGACAAGTGGACGGAAGGCCCCGCTTCGACTATCGGTCGATCGCCGAAGCGGGACCCCGGCAGCCCGAACGCAGGGGGGATATCGGGATCTGCCCGTGCCCGGAGATGGAGGCACGCCGCCTCGCCGCCACTGCATGCACACCGCGGGGCGACCATGTTGCCCGTGGTGGATGCTCGTGGGACGAATCGCCGACAAGTGGGCCGCGCCAGCTGGCAACCACAATACTGTCGACGCGAAAATTATACTCAATTCCGTTATACAACACCAGTATTCGTTTATACTCTGCTGAGCTGCATCACCTCCCCTTGGGTGAGCGGCCAATCGTCGCCGATGGGAGTCCTGTCAGCGGCGGCTGACAGGACTCAGCACCGACACACCCGAGGAAAAGCGCGCACGATGCAGATCAGGACTGCCGCAGCGCGTGCCCTCACCATGCGACTCCGGATCGTCGTCCACAAGCGACCCTTACATCACGATGGCAGCCCCATGGGATCCCACCGAGCCGGGGCCGAAACCCCAACAAAGGCCGATCCCTCCGAAGCAGCGCTGGCCGATGACAGGTCGGCGGCGATCAATCCGGACGTTCAGCCAGCAGTTCGCACCCATGCCTCGAGCATGCGCCGTGCGATCGAGACCTTCCCCGGCAGCAACACGGGCGCATCGACCGAACTAGCCCAGTCGCCGGCGGCGAGGGCCTCCTTCACCTCCGCGCGGGAACACCACACAGCCTCGCAGATCTCACCATCACTGAAGATGAGCGGTTCTCGAGGATTGGCGACGGCATGGAAGCCGAGCATGAGGGAACGCGGAAACGGCCATGGTTGACTTCCGACGTAGGCCACGTCGGAGACAACGAGACCGACCTCTTCCGCAATCTCCCGCGCCACACAGCTTTCGAGCGACTCACCGGCCTCGACGAATCCCGCCAGCGTCGAGAAGTTCCGCGCCGGCCACGCCGCGTGTCGCGCCAACAGCACGCGGTCCGCCCCGTCATGTACCAGGCAAATGATCGCAGGATCGGTCCGCGGGTACTCCTCCCGACCGCACGCAGTGCACACGCGCGTCCAACCACCCGAGGTGATCGTCATCGGTGCCCCGTCCTTGGCGCAGAAGTGGGACTCGTCCTGCCACATCAGCAGGGCCTGCGCGGTGAGATACCGTTCGGCATCAACAGCATCGAGAAGTGCTCCGTGTGACCGCAGGTCACCGAACTCGATGCCCGCGCTCTCCATGGGGGCCTCCGTGAGAAACTCGTCCCGTACAGCCCACTGATGCACTGTACCAACAACTCCCAACAAGACCGCGTGTGTCGGAGGTTGGGAACAATAGTCGGCAGCCGACTCTAGGAGCAGTTGTCCATCGATGATGCGAACCTGACCGGCACCGTTCACGCGAAGCAGCCGCGCATCCGGCCATGCCCTCGCCTGCGCGGTCGCATCGTCACGTAGCGCCACAGGGCGACTCAAGACATCGCCAGGAAGGGCACCCCCGACACCGTCAGCGTTCACCACTGATCACAACCTTCCGTAACGAGCGACCATGTCGACCGGCACTTCGTTCGTGAGCGTGCGGCCGGCACTGCCGTCAGGCAAACTCGAACTGGATCGACGAGTACGATTCGGACATCACCGAAATGAATTCTTCAACGAGGCGCACATGATCGGGATGGGCCAGATATGCGCGGAAGGCGGGGACGTCTTCGAAAATCGCAGATATCGCATAGTCGCCGATCCCGGGCTTGAGGGCGAGGTCCCTTCCGTAACGAAACTCGACGACCTGGGGAATGCTCGCCGATATCGCGTCAAGAGCCTTGTGGAACGATTCGACCTGCTCGTCGGTGATGTCCTTCTTCCATATGAATGTTACGACGTGATGCAACATGATAATCCCTCTCTGGAAGCATAATTCGAGCTCGACACCCGAAGTGGGCGGCGCGTTTTTCAGAGCCGTTGATGTGTCCTCACCCTGACGTGCGGCGACCGAACAGCTCTCCCCACAGTGCGTGAGCGTACAGGGGAACCCACTTCTCGAGAGCACCTCGAGGGTGAACCCGTTCTCTGGTGGGTCCCTCGCGGTGCCGGGCCCATCATCGAACGGTGATGGGGAGATTCTGGCCGTCTGTGGGTCACGTGGGTGACGGTAGAACAGTGATGGACCTTCGGTGTGTCCGATTGTGCAACACACATCTCCGAGAACCGGGACAGACAGACAGGTGTGTTGTTTTCGGACACTCGTCCGCTCGGGCCTCCTCGTAGTGTGACTCCACCGACTCGGCGATTGACCAGTCCGCCTATCACATCAAGGAGATCACCATGGCACTCGATCCTGTAGTCGAGCAGTTGATAGACACGTTGAACGAGCAGGGACTGAAGTCGTTCGAGCAGATGAGTGTCGCTGAAGTCCGTGAGGTCATCGAATCCTTCAGCGGACTGCAGGCGCCGAAGGCGGATCTTGCTCGTGTCGTCGACACGGTCTACCCCGGACCGGATGGCGACCAGGCCGTGCGTCTGTACATTCCGGAGTCCGATGCGCCCCTGCCGGTTGTGGTGTACATCCACGGCGGCGGGTGGGTTGCGGGCAGCCTCGACGTTACCGAGCAGCCTTGTCGCGCGCTGGCCGCGGACGCCCGAGTCATCGTGGCCGCCGTGAGTTACCGGCTCGCTCCCGAACACAAGTTCCCTGCCGCACCCGAAGACGCGTTCGCTGCTTTGAACTGGGTAGTCGACAACGTCGCCGACTTCGGTGGTGATGCGACGCGTGTCGCCATCATGGGCGACAGTGCCGGTGGCAATCTCGCCGCCGTCACCGCACTTCGGGCACGTGATACCGGCTCACCGGCCCTATGTGCTCAGGTGTTGGTCTATCCGGTTATCGACGGCACGGCACGCTTCCCGTCATGGGAGGAGAATGCCGAGGGATACCTGATCACCGCGGCAGCAATCGGCTGGTTCTGGGAGCAGTACCTGGCCACACTGGAAGACGCCGAGAACCCGTACGCCTCGCCGGCCAAGGCGAAGAGTTTGGCGGGGCTTCCTCCCACGCTGATGTTGGTCAACGAGTACGAGGTCACCCGCGACGAATGCCTGAACTACGGGCGGATGCTGACGGAACAGGGTGTCCCGGTCCAGGTCGAACTGTATAGCGGTCTTGTCCATGGCGTGTACTGGATGACCGGTGCAGTTCCGCGCAGCGCTGAATTGCACAGCGCGGTTGTCGAATTCCTCGGCAAACAGTTCGCTCGCTGAGTACGAGTAACCGGTGGCTGTGCCGCAGTCATGTGCTGCGAGTGCAGCCACCCGTTGCTCGCTCAGCGCGTGCCCGCCGGCGTGTTGCACTCAGGTCCTCACGGAGCACATGCCTGGTCCAGCCGCTGGCTCCTCGAAGTGGCGGGCCCGCCGTCACACAATTCTCGAGCGCTGGATGTGCACGAGACACGCACACGGTCGTCCGGTTCCTCTTCGGGCAACTCAGGGAGGTCGAGACGTCCGAACTCGGGCGGGTGAACAACATGTTCCTCGTCCTGCCCCTGGCACTGAGGTAACAGTCAGTAGACCAGTGCTCGATCGAAGAGGACTCGTCGAACTTCACGACATCGTTCCTGTTGATGCGGTTGCCTTGCCGACCGTCCACGTGTCCGCACCGCTGATCGAGGAGCTTGCTACGTGAGGCATCGTCACTCGCCGGTGAATGCGGCAGTTCGCTTCTCCATGAGGGCGTCGACTGCTCTCGTGTGATCGGTGGTCTGCTGAACCAGCGCCTGCAGAGCAGCGGACAGTTCGAGGAGACTGTCGAGGCTCTGGTGCTGCCCTTCGCGCAGGAGTTTCTTGGCCATCCGTACCGAGTGCGGAGGATTGGCGGCCACTCTGTTGGCGAGTGCGCGAGCTTCGTCGAGCAGCTGATCGGGAGGAACGACGTTCGAGACCAATCCCCACTCGAGAGCCTGTGTTGCGTCGACACGGTCGCCCGTGAGAATCATCTCGGCCGCCCGCGCCATACCGACCGCCTTCGGCAACAGCCACGCACCCCCGTCACCCGGGATGATGCCCAGCTTGACGAAGCTCTCAGCAAAGAACGCTTTTTCGCTGGCAATTCGGAGGTCGCACATGAGGGCAAGATCGCACCCGGCACCGATTGCAGGACCGTTCACCGCTGCAATCAAAGGTACGTCGCAGTTGTACATCGCTCGTGGGATCCGTTGTATCCCGGCGCGATAGCCATCGCGTTGTTCGTGAGGTTTCCCGCCGAACAGTCCCTGGCGATTCGCCATGTCCTTGACGTTGCCGCCGGCGGAGAAGGTCGATCCCGCGCCAGTGACAATGACAGCGCGTACCCCGTAATCGGCGTTGACGGCATCCACGCATGCGACCAATGCGTCGACGACATCCATCCCTGAGACTGGGTTGCGTTCAGCCGGCCGATTGATCGTCCACGTTTCGATGAATCCGTCGCGTTCTACGAGAACTGGATTTTCCATGTATGTGTCTTCCCGATCTTCACTGCAATCGATGGTTCGGATAGTGCACTGCTGACTGGCATGCGAACGGACTCGGCGGCGGTCTGGTCGAAGCAGACCGCCGCCGAGACACGTCCTCTTTCGTCGACGCGCTGTGCTTTCAGTTGCACGCCCTACATGCGGTGTTCAGGCGAGCCCCAACTTCGGCCGTAGCCACTGGGCGATCCGGTTCAGTGCCTGATCCGCCTCGGGTGCTCGTCCCGCGTTGAAGTGGAAGACATGCTGCTGTTCGTCGACCACGTCGAGCACGGCTTCGCTCCCTGCTTTTTCGATCAACTCGACGACCCGGCGCGAGTCGTCGAGCAGAGTCTCATAGCCGCCGACCGATACATAGACGGGAGGGAAGTCTGTGTAGTCCCTGAGCAGGGGGTTAGCCCGCGGGTCCGTCGCTTCCGAGAGATCGGTCAGGAAATTCTCCCGCATCATCTCGAGGACTGCCCTCTTGGCCAGGACGTCGACTGCGTCGTTCGATTCAATCGTCAACCCCTTGATCTCCATATCGAGCCACGGCGAAAGAGCGACAACGGCGGCCGGAATGGGAAGTCCCATGCCCGCAAGTTCGAACACTGTCGAGATGGCGAGATGTGCGCCTGCCGAGTCGCCGACCGTCGCCGTATGTTCTGCCTTGTAGCCCTGCGTACGGAGCCACTTGTGCACGGCAATGCAGTCTTCGAGCTGTGCTGGATGCTTTGCCTCCGGCGCGAGCCGGTAGTCCACCACGAGTGCGTGAACTCCTGCCAGTTTGGCGAGGTGTGCTGCAAGCTTGCGATGGGAAAAGCGTGAACCTGTCACGAATCCGCCGCCGTGCGTGAAGACAATCACTCGGTCTTCGGCGGCGCCCAGCGGCTTGGCCCATGTTGCCGGCACACCGTTGGCTGTTACTTCTTCATACGTGACATCGGTGGGTTCGATGGTGGGAAGATGCCATTCTTCGAACATGTCTCGCTGACCTGCGAGATCCATACCTTCGGACCGTCGAAGCCAGGACGAGTACAGGTCGTTGAGGAACAGCGATTCTTTGCTCACGGACATGTGTTGCTCACTTTCATCACCGGTCGAGAAGGAGATTGACTGATCAGGGAAGGCGTGAAGCTCGTGTATCGCGTACGCACGGTGTCATCCCACCCAGTCGGCTGATCAGAAAAGGCCGCTTGGGAAGGTCAACGATTGCCTCGGTTTGTCGAAATGTCGGTACTCATCGATCGCCACATCGGTTCGGCGTCGAGGCTTGCGCCGTCGAGGCGGTGATGTGATGGTTCCGCGATGTCGCTGATCGAACTCTTCGCATCCGTCGCTCACTATGCGAACGTACAGATGCAAGTTGTGCGGGTTGTTTGTGCCGACGCTACTGGAAGAGTGCTGATTGCAACTCAATGAAGAGATGCTGCAACTTCTTTCCATCGAGGTGGAGCAGCCGGGTCGTCCTCAGATCCCTACGAGGGGTCCGATGACGGGCTTCCACTGGTAGATGCTCTGGTCGACGACAACACCCTGCGTGACATAGGGGTCCTTGGCGAGCAGGGCCTGCAGGTCTGCTTCGCTGTCCGCCTTGAACACGAGCAGCGCGCCGGCCCCGTCGGTCCAGGCGCCCGCTTCCTGCAGCACGCCTTTGGCGGCCGCGTCCTTGACGAAGACCAGGTGGTCGGCATGAGCAGCCTCTTTGACGGATGCGTCAGTGGTGTACGACCAGATAACAGCGAACAGGGCCATGGTCACTCCTTGAGTGGGATAAGGGATGTGAAACGGTGCGGATATTCAGGAGAATGCGCACTTTAGAACGCTAGAAGCAGGGATGAGGTCACCAGTGTCCTATTTTGCAACACCTGTTGGTGAACGACGGCGAATATAGAACGGAGAGAACGCGATCGGCGTTGAACGGCCGGACGACGGTGTGGCTTGCATACGGTCGGTGACCTTGCCGGCAGCTGTGTGTGGAACCAGCTCTGCTGGTAGGCATGGCCAAGATCCGCCGTGCAGGTGAGCTGTTACTCGGGCAGTGCCCCGGCGGCGCGCAGCTGCTCGATATCGTCTTCGAGAAGTCCGAGTTCTGTTAGCACAGTATCGGTATCGGCGCCACGGTCGCGCGGCCCGAACCGCACAGCACCGGGGGACCCAGCGAGTTTGACGGGTACGCCGAGACCCCGGTAGCCGTCACACTCGACCACCATCTCGCGGTGACGGACCTGCGGTAGCGAAAGGGCCTCTCCGACATTGTTCACCGACCCCGACGGTACGCCGGCTCGCCGTAGCAGGGCCGCCAAAGCTTCGCGCTGCCAAGTTTTGACGAGGCCGCCGAGGATGTCGCGCAGTTGAGCTGCGTTTGCCATCCGGTCGGAGTTGGTGACGAATCTCGGGTCGTTGGCCAGGTCTGAAGCGTCGAGCGCCACGACCAGAGCGCGGAATTGCCGGTCGTTGCCGGCACCGATGAAGAAGGGGCCATCGGCGCAGGTGAACGTTTCATAGGGACAGATCGTCGGGTGTGCCACGCCCGTCCGCTCCGGCGCGACGCCGGTGGCAAACCACTTGCCGGCGTGTGGGTGCAGGATCGACACAGCGTTGTCGAGTAGTGCCAGATCCACGAGTTGCCCGCGTCCGGTCTTTTGCCGCACGTGAAGTGCCATGAGGATGCCGTTCACAGCGTTGAGACCCGTGATGATGTCGACCAGAGGGATCCCGATCCGCATGGCATCACCGTGGGGCTCACCGTTGATGCTCATCAGCCCCGACAAGGCTTGGAGAATTGCGTCGTAGCCGGGAGCACCACCGAGCGGCCCGTCGACTCCGTACCCGGTGATTCGACAGTGCACGAGTCGCGGGAATTCGGCGGCGAGCACGTCGTCGTCGAGTCCCCACTTCGCAAGGGTGCCCGCCTTGAAGTTTTCGATGACGACATCGGCTTCGGCAAGCATCGTGCGCAGCAGTTGTTGGCCGGCCTCGGTACGCAAATCCACACTGATGTTCCGCTTGTTGCGGTTCAAGCCATCGAAGTAGGCGCTGTGGTCATCCTTGACGAAAGGCGGGCCCCAGCTGCGTGTGTCGTCACCAGTAGGTGGCTCCACCTTGATCACGTCGGCACCGTGGTCGGCGAGCACTTGCGCGCACAGCGGGCCGGCCAGCACCCGCGAAAGATCGACGACCCGGATGTCGGTGAGTGCGCCGGTCCGTGGACGCAGAGTCTCGGATGCGGATTCTCGAGTCTCGGCCGGGAGGATGGCAGATGAGGATTCAGGCATGATTGCTCATTCTGTGCGGTTGGAAGTCGCTGGCCTCCGGAGGGAGGGACAAAGCATGAACGGAGTATTCTCAGCCATCGCTGACCTGCATCGACCGCGGGTAGTTGCCCATAGTCAGCGACGCTGAAGACGACGGGCATGCTCCGTGTAGCTACTCGTTCCTTCCATCGGATGAAGTCTCAGGCTGGACGCACTGTCGGGGGCGATATGGACGGTCTGCGGGCGTTGCGAAGCCTAGACGTATATCGACTTGTACTCGAGATAGAAGTCCAGGGACTCGGGCCCGAATTCGCGGCCGACTCCGCTGTTCTTCACGCCGCCGAACGGGGAGCCGGTATCGAGGGAGTAGTAGTTCACTCCCACGGTTCCGGATCGAATACGTGACGCGATGTCCAAGCCGTGTTCGGTGTCTTCCGTGAAGACGACTCCTCCCAAACCGAATGGTGTGTCGTTCGCCATGTTGATGGCGTCCTCTTCGGTCTCATAAGGGATGACGGAGATGACAGGTCCGAAAATCTCGTCCTGTGCCAGCGGACTGCGATTATCGACACCCTCGAAGATGGTGGGAGACACGAACCAGCCGCGGGGACATTGCTCAGGGGAGTCGGTTCCGCCGCGGATCGTTCGGAATCCCTCGGACTGCCCGAGGCGGATGTAACTCCTCACCCGCTCCCGATGCTGCTCGCTTACCATGGGGCCCATGGTTACCGACTCGTCGAGTGGGTCTCCCATGACCAAGCCGTCTACGTAGGACGCAAGGACGTCGATGATCTCGCTGGACCTACCGTGGGGAACCAAGATGCGGGAGTTCGTGGTGCATGTCTGTCCCCCGTTCTTGAGCACGGCGTCTTTGAGGCTTCTGGCAAAGACGCCGAGGTCGGCATCGGGGAGCACAATGGCTGCGGATTTTCCTCCGAGCTCCAGGGAGACTCTCTTGAAACTGCGGCCGGCGACCTCGCCGATCGCTTGTCCTGCTGCAGTGGAACCGGTGAAGGCGATCTTGTCGACATCGGGATGGGCTACAAGGGCTTTGCCTGCATGAACGCCGCCGGCAACGATGTTGAGGACGCCAGGTGGTAGACCGGCTTCCTCGGCTGCCTCTGCGAGTACATAGGCATCGAGCGACGTCTCCGGTGCCGGCTTGAGAACTACAGTGCATCCTGCTGCCAGTGCGGGCCCGATCTTGGCCATGGCCAAGAGCTGTGGATAGTTCCAGGCAGTAATTGCGCCCACGACTCCTACGGGTTCTTCTCGCACGATGGTGGAGCCCATGCTGCTGGGTCGGCGGGTCTCGAATGTTCGTGTCTCGATGAGATCTGCCATGGACCGCAGGATCGCTACCGGAGCCGTTGCGCTTGTGCTCACCGACAAGGAGGAGATCATTCCGGTCTGCCGGCTGACGAGCTCTGCAGTCGATCTTCCTCGACGCTCGAGGCTGTCGGCGAAGCGCCGCATCACTGTAGCTCGCTCGTGGGGGGTGCTGCGCCCCCAGGGTCCTTTCTGGAGTGCGGCCCGTGCGGCGTGCACAGCCGCATCGATCTCCTCGGGCCCGCCCATCGCAGCAACACCCAGAGGGCGCTCGGTTGCTGCCTCGAACACCGGTGCCAGATCGGAGGTGCTCGCTTTGCGCCATTGGCCGTCGATGAAGAAACGTTCACGTTCAATGCTGTTGATGACAGGCATTATTCACTTCTTCCGAGGTTGAATCCGATTGAGCGAAACCTCACGATACCCGCAGTCCGTCGGTGTATCCTGCCGCCTTTTCCTTGTGCCAGAAATCCAGGTACATGGGCAGACCGTTCAGATACTGAAGCATCTGGGGCTTCTTGCCGGGGATGTTGCTGCCGTTGTACCAGGACTTTGCATGCTTGAACAGCGCCATGTCATCGGTACCGTTGATGTGATCGGTCCAGGTCTGGTCGGCTTCGGGAGTCGATTCGAACCGGGTAAGGCCCTCCGAACGAAGAAATTCGAGGAACTCGACCATGACCTCACCTTGAAGCTCCGCGTTCGTGGACCCGTTCGCAAAGGCGGCGGGGCTCTGCGGACCGTACACGAACATGGCGTTGGGAAAGCCGGCGGTGAATGCGCCGAGGTATGCGTCGACGCCCTGGCGCCACTTCTCGCCGAGGGTAACGCCAGCGGAGTTGCGGACCTCCATCGAAGTGAGCGCACCGGTATTATTGTTGAATCCGGTTGCAAGTACGATGATGTCGAACTCTCCGTGCTCGATACCATCGGATGTGCGAATTCCGGTTGCCGTGAACCCGGTGATCGGTGACTCCTGGATGGAGACGAGTTCGACGTTCTCCTGGTTCATCACCTCGTAGTAGTTCTGGTGCAGGGCCGGCCGCTTGGCTCCGAACGGATGAGGCGCTACGTCAGGCACCAGCAGGTCGGCCTTGACAGGGTCGAGGATCTGCGGCTTGATCTTGCTCTTCCAGAACTCGTAGACCATCGAGTTGGTTTCTTCGCTGAAGAGGTAATCGGAGAAGTTCCCGAGCCAGAATGCGAATCCGCCCTGATTCCAGAGACGTTCGAACAGTGCGAGACGCTCTTCCTCGGACGTGTCGACGCCATTTCGGGGATCGAACTCGTAGTCGATCGCAGCGAACGTTTCGCGACACTTGACCGCCACATCCGGCATGGTCTCCTTCAGGACCGCCTGCCTCTCCTCGGTGAGGTATTCCTGATGCATGGGCAACGAGAGGTTCGGCGTGCGCTGGAAGACGGTGAGTTTCTCGACGACAGGGCCGGCTTCCTGAACTACTTGGACTGCGCTGGCGCCGGTGCCGATGATGGCAACTCGTTTGCCGGTCATGTCGATGTCGTCTCGCCACCGCGCGGTGTGGACGAGTTCACCTCGATAGGCGTCCATTTCAGGGATGTTCGGGATGTAGGGTTCGGTAGTCGATCCCGTTGCGAACACGACGAAGCGTGCGCGGAAGCTCTCGTCGTTCTGTGAGACGAGGGTCCACATCCGCTCGTCCTCGTCGAACGTCGCGCTGACGACCTTGGTGTTGAAGCGCGAGTCCTTGCTCAGGTCCAGTTTGGAGTCGACGTAGTTGAAGTAACTGCGCATCTCTTCGTGGTCCGGGAACATCTGTGAGAAGTTCCAGTCCTTCCAAAGGTATTCATCGGTGAACTGGTAGACGGGTGCGTGGCTGTCGACGCGTGCGCCTGGGTAGCGGTTGAGGCTCCAGGCCCCACCGAAGCCTCCACTGGCTTCGAGCAGGATTACGGAGAACCCTTTGTCCCGAAGGTGGCGCAGCTGATAGATCCCGCCGAAACCGCCGCCGACCACGATGACGTCGTAATCCTGCGTTTCCGTCGTGGCGTGCTCAGGGAGATGGGTTGATGTCATGGGCCTAGACCTTTCCGAGGCTGACGTGCGGGCAGAGTTCCGGGGCGTTGTGTCTGGCTTTGCTTTCCGAAAGTCAAACGGCCTGTCGGAGTTGCGACCTCGTTGCGTATGGGGTGTGGCATGGGTCACGGAGATGGAATGAATCGACAATAGCGACCCACCAAAAAATCCGCAACTAGAAATAAAAATACGTAAATAAGTAGATAGGCGCTCTGCGGCAAGGTTTGCGCGTCTTCTGAAGGCGAGGGGGGACCATGTCAGGACAAGGGGTGTTTGTTGTCGGCGGGGGAGTTTGACACTCGGGCGCGTGCAGGCCGAGTTGCTTGGTGTCGACGGCACATCGACGAGTGCGGGACCCTCGGTTCCGCCCGATGTCGCGGACGGGTGCTACGGCGACGACGTGGGCGAAGCGAACTCGCTGTTGTGGAGTGCTTGCGCGACGCTCCCCTGCGGCCGGCCGGAGATCAGAAGCAGATCAACGATGTGAATGGTGGCTACAGGGTGCGAGACATGTTCGGGCGCACGTTCCTCCGCTGTGATCGAGGGCGTCTGCCGGACCCTGCCGACCGTTACGGTCTGCGGCGTTCGATCCGGAAGTCGCGCCGCGTGGAGGCGCACCCTCCGATATATCCGGTGGTCGAGCGGTGCACCGGGAATCGATCATCTGTTAGGTGAAGGTCGAGAGATCGAGCAGGCGGGTCCGATCGCGATGTGAGGGTCACGCTCGCTCGAGAGGCGGCGGCCTGGCCGTCGCGTGTTGCTCACGGATGCGGTCGCTTACCGCGAGTGACCGCATCAACCCTGGTCCGTTTCTGTGTCAGGCGGGGTGTGGCGTCGGTCGACACGGTCGTCGAGCCGGGTCGAGCGACTCATCGAGGAATCAGTGTCCGTGTTGCAGGCTAGCGAAAGCCCCACTTGGTGGCGTATCGCAGGCAGATCTCGACGAGTTCGTCCTGCCGTTCGACGATGGTCTCCCGTATCCCGACCACGCCGAGGGTGGCGATGGTCCGGCCGCGTTCTCGGAGGGCGACCGATACCCCGTCTGCATGTTCAACGGCCACACCGGGTGCCACGCATACGCCGGTGTTCTCGAGCTCATCGAGTGAGTGCAGGAAGCGCTCTACGAAGTCGGCATCGGAGGATGGTCGAGAGTTGAGGTACGCCCAGATGTCACGTTGATCGCGATCGGCCAGCAAGAGCCATCCTGCAGAGGTACGCAGGAGAGATCGGCGCACCCGGTTTTCTGCCAGGTATGCGTAATGCGGGTCGGAAGAGACGTGATCGACGTAGAACAGGTCGTCGCCGACAGATGTGGACAGTGTGATGGTCAACCCGGTCTCGGCATGGACCTGCTCGAGCTGATCATGGCTGATCGAGGTGACCGGAGGTCGGCCTGCGATGACGTTGAGAAGATAGGGCGCGGTGCCGAGGGTGTAGATCCGGTCGCGCTCGTCGAGGTAGCCGACGGCGACGAGACCGTTGATCAAGCCCTGGACCGAACTGACGGGCGCGGAGAGTGCCCGTGCGATAGCGGTGAGGGTGAGGCCGTTTTCGGACCGGGCTACGAGTTCGAGGATCGACGCCACCCGATCGACCATGCGGTGCCGGGGACGGCCGGGAACCTTCTCGACCGGCACGGCTCCGGGGGACCCAGGAGTGTCAGCCATTTCGTGAGCCTATCAACAGGGAGAACTCCTCCAACCGATACATAATTACGTAAGATAATGCGCTATTGCGTAGATGTCGAGGACTGGATAGTGTCCATCCGAGATGGGGCCGGCGTTCGCCCCCCCGATCCGACCGGCCGCCGCTTACTCGGCGGCGAAATTCACGCGAGCATGTCGGGCCTCGCCCCAGCCGGAACTTCCTATGGAGGCACTATGAACCCCTCCGTCGCGCCGCCGACGACGGTGACCACTGATGAAATGGATGCTCTACGCGCCGAGGTACGCACCTTTCTCGAGAAGGAGACCGCGGCAGGGACACTGACACCGGGCATCGACACCTGGCTCACCCGGTGGGACGAGGACTTCACCCGCCGCCTCGCCGAGCACGGTTGGGTAGGAATGACCATCCCGACCGAGTACGGCGGGCACGGCCGGACCCATCTCGAGCGTTTCGTTGTCACCGAGGAACTGCTCGCGGTAGGCGCTCCGGTTGCAGCGCAGTGGGTGGCAGACCGCCAGATTGCACCATCGCTGCTGAGATACGGCACCGAAGAGCAGAAGCACAAGTACCTTCCCCGAATTGCTGCGGGTGAGTGCTTCTTCGGCATAGGAATGAGTGAGCCCGACTCAGGATCGGACCTGGCCAGTGTCCGGACCCGCGGCACCCGAGTGGAGGGCGGTTGGACCGTCACCGGCACCAAAGTGTGGACCTCGGGCGCCCACCACGCTGAGGCGTTCATCGTGCTGGCCCGCACGGAACCACTCGACACGGCACACCGCCACGCGGGCCTGAGCCAGTTCATCGTCGACCTCCGTTCCCGAGGCGTGACGATCCGGCCGATCATTTCCCTCTCCGGCGACCACCACTTCAACGAGGTCGTTCTGGACGAGGTATTCGTTCCCGACGCCAGGGTCTTCGGCACGTTGGGCAACGGATGGGAACAGGTCAACTCGGAGCTTTCCTTCGAACGCAGTGGACCCGAGCGTTTCCTTTCGACCTTCCGGCTCCTGGCTGCCGAGATCGGCGCGGTCCGAAAGGGACTGCTGCCCGAGCGCACCGACCTGGGACGTTCTGTGGCCCGGATGGTCGGACTGCACGCACTGAGCCAGAACATCGCCGGAGCCCTTCAACGGGGCGAGAAGGCCGACACCGCCGCCGCCCTGGTCAAACTCCTCGGTACCAGCATGGAAGGCGACCTCGTCGAGTACGTCTCTGATCGGCTGGGTGACGAGACCATGGACGGGCAAGCGGAAATCGAGGCTCTGTGCAGGGCCGGACTACACCAGCGTCCGGGGTTCACACTTCGCGGCGGTACCAACGAAATCCTGCGCGGCGTGATCGCGCGGGGGCTGGGGATGCGCTGATGACCACGACCGCGAGCACAATCGATCTTGCCGTAGACGGGGATCTCCAGGACCTCATGGACGATCTTGTCGCTGGGCACTCGGGGCCGGACATCGAGCCGGATCCGGCCGCTGTGTGGGCCACCTTGGGTGCGGTCGGACTGGCCAGGCTGACCGCACCCGAGGAGACCGGGGGCAGCGGCGCGGGTTGGGTCGAGGCCGCTGCTCTGTTACGCACGACCGCCGCTGGCGGCGTGGCCGTGCCCTTCGCCGAGACCGATCTGTTGGCAGGTCCCTTGAGGCGCGCGGCCGGCCTCGACGACTCGTCGTCGGACACAGCGACCGTCGCCGTCCTGAGGGCGGACGGCCTCGCGCAACGTGTGCCGTGGGCTGGCGCCACCGGGTCCGTTGTCTGCGTGCGTCGGGTCGATGCGGGCTACGAGATCGCGGACGTGCCCACCGATCGGCTGACCGTCGAGGCGGTCGAGGGGATCTCCGAGGTGCCCCTCGGGTCGGTCCGGGTCGACGGTGACGTCACCTGGACACCGGTGGACACCCGTGCCGTCGAGGATTACGTCCTGCGCGGCGCTCTCATCCGTGCGATCCAGTGCGTCGGCGCTATGGAGGGCATGCTGGCTTCGGCGGTTGCACACACCACCGACCGCGCTCAGTTCGGGCGCCCTCTGGCGCGGTTCCAGTCCGTGCAGAATCTCGTGGTCGACACTGCAGCCGAGTCCGTCCTTGCCCGTGCCGCCGTCGACACCGCTCTCGCAGACGCTGTTACCGACGACCTTGCCGGCGACTTCTCGGCCTTTCGTGTCGCGGTGGCCCGCAGTGTGGTCTCACCAGCGCTGGCCGTGGCGGTGCGCAACACTCACCAAGTGCACGGCGCAATCGGCACCACCCATGAGCACACCCTCCACCGGCTCACCCTGCCTGCGTTGCAGTGGCGTTCGGAATTCGGGTCCGCTGCGTTCTGGGAGCGTCAGCTCAGCCGTGCCGCCGTCGACGCCGGTATGGACGGGACCTGGCCGATGATCGTCGAGGGTACGCGGATCACGGGTACAGCTTCTGCCTATCTCGATGCTGTATCCGGACGTTCACGTCCTGACTGAGTGCATGAGTTCATGACGACGGTGACATCGTTGCGGAGCGAGCTCCCCGGCGATGGGGGCGGCTGAGCGGCAGGACCGAAAGGGTCCTGCCGCTCGAGCTCTCACCCTGACTCGTCGGACAGCGCGGGGCGCGGATCGCATCCACGCTAGTCGTAGACCTCGACGTACAGTTCGGCGATTTCGTCGACAGTGGGCACAACCGGGTTGTTGCCCGGCGAACCCGAATCGAGCGCCTGTTGCGCCATCAGTGGGATCAGATCGTTCCAGCGAGCTCGGTCGATACCGTGGTCGCGGGGAGTGGGAACAGCCAGGTCATGACATAGTTCGGCCAGGGAGTCGACGAGGGACTGCGCGGCGATACCGTCACCGGTGGCTTCGGTGGCCACACCGAGGGCCCTGGCGCAGTCTGCGTATCGTGACTCGGCGCCTTTGACGGAGAATGCGGTGATCGCCGGGAGCAGCATGGCGTTGGACAGCCCGTGCGCGACATGGAAGTGCGCGCCGATGGGTCGGCTCATTCCGTGAACGAGGGCCACGCTCGCGTTCGAGAACGCCATGCCGGCCTGGGTAGCGGCGAGCATCATGGCTTCTCGTGCCTGCTTGTTCTCGCCGTCTTCATACGCGGCGCGCAGATTCTGGCCGATGGTGCGCATGGCTGCGAGTGCGAGGCCGTCGGAGACAGGGTTGGCTTTTCGGCTCACATACGCCTCGATCGCATGGGTAAGTGCATCGACTCCGGTATCGGCAGTCAGGCGAGGGGGCATGGACATTGTCAGTTCGAAGTCCACGATTGCTGCGATGGGCAGGAAGGACAGGCCTGGACAGAGCATCTTCTCGTCCGTGACGCTGTCGCTGATGATGGTGAACTGCGTAGCCTCCGAGCCGCTGCCGGCGGTGGTCGGGATCGCGACGACGGGAAGCGCTGGTCCGGTGTAGACGTGCGGGACCTTGTAGTCCCGCATCCGGCCCCCGCGGACCCCGAGGACGGCCAGCGCCTTCGCAGTATCCATCGGGCTGCCGCCACCGAAGCCGATCACCGAGTCGGCGTTGTGATCGGCGAGCAGGGCGAGCCCTGTTTCGAGGGAGTCGGTGGTGGGGTCGGGAACGGTGTCGTCGAACAGGGCTGGTGTGATGCGTGCTTCGCGCAGGAGAGTCAAGATCCGTTCGGACGTGCCTGTCGAGGTGAGGAACTTGTCGGTCACCATTACCGGGCGCCGCAATCCGAGTTGACGGATCACGTCCCCGATGTCGTCGACGGTGCCCCCGCCGATTCGCAGGAACCGTGGGAAGGCGATCTGGATACTCATGGTGCCGTCCTTAGTCGTTCTGAGGGAAGCCGAGGTTGATGCCGCCGTGGTTGGGGTCGAGCCAGCGGGTGGTGACGACCTTGCCGCGGGTGAAGAAGTGCACACCTTCGGTGCCGTGGGCGTGTGTGTCACCGAAGAGGGAGTTCTTCCAGCCGCCGAAGCTGTAGTACGCGGTGGGGACGGGGATGGGGACGTTGACGCCGACCATACCGACCTCGACTTCGTTCTGGAAGCGGCGGGCTGCGCCGCCGTCGTTGGTGAAGATGGCGGTGCCGTTGCCGTAGGGGTTCGAGTTGATCAATTCGAGGGCTTCGTCATAGGTCTCGACCCGTACGACGGACAGGACGGGGCCGAAGATCTCGTCGGTGTAGACGCTCATATCGGTGGTGACGTGATCCAGAAGGGTCGGTCCGAGCCAGAATCCGTCGCTTCCGCCATCGGCCTGCACGGCCCGGCCGTCGACTACGACGGTGGCGCCGGCAGCTTCGCCGGCGTCGATATAGGAAGACACTTTGTCACGATGTGCTTTGCTCACCAATGGACCCATATCCGAGTCCTTTGTGCCGTCGCCGGTTTTCAGGCTCAGGGTGCGATCCTTGATCTTTGCAACCAGCTCATCGGCGATGTCCCCGACCGCGACCAGTGCGGAGATCGCCATGCAGCGCTCACCGGCGGAGCCGAAGCCCGCGTTCACCATCGCGTCGGCGGCCAGATCGAGGTCGGCGTCCGGCAGAACAACGGCGTGGTTCTTCGCGCCGCCGAGTGCCTGGACGCGCTTGCTGTGGGCGGTTGCGGTTTCGTAGACGTACTTCGCGATGGGGGTCGACCCGACGAAGGAGATGGCCTTGATCGCCGGATTGGTGAGTAGTTCGTCGACGGCTGTCTTGTCACCCTGCAGGACGTTGAACACGCCGGCAGGCAGGCCCGCCTCGGACCACAGTTCGGCGATCCACAGCGCTGCCGTGGGAACCTTTTCCGACGGCTTGAGGACCACGGTGTTCCCGGCGGCAATCGCGATGGGGAAGAACCACATCGGAACCATGGCGGGAAAGTTGAACGGGGAGATGATGCCGACCGGCCCGATGGGCTGGCGGATCGACGCCATGTCGACCTTGGTCGACGCGTTCTCGGTCATCCCACCCTTGAGAAGGTGGGCGATGCCGCAGGCAAATTCGACGACCTCCTGGCCGCGGGAGACCTCACCGAGCGCGTCGGAGAGCACCTTGCCGTGCTCGGAGGTGATGATCGCAGCCAATTCCTGCTTGCGGGCGTTGAGCAGTTCACGGAATGCGAACAGAATCTGTGTGCGCTTGGCGATCGAGGTATCTCGCCATGCGGGGAACGCCGCCGCGGCTGCCTCGATCACCGTGCGGGCGTCGTCTGTGCTCGCAAGTGCAACTTCTGCAGTCACTGCGCCGGTGGCGGGGTTGGTGACCGGGGCCGATGTGCCGTTGGTGCCGGTGAAGGGCTTGTTGTCCAACCAGTGTGGGATGACGGTCATGGTTATGTGCTCCTGTGACTCTGTGGTTTTCTCGAGTCTGTCGGTGCATATGTGCCGCGGTCAACGAGTATCTTCGCAGTGAGAACTGCAATTTTGCAGCAGCGAGGGAGTGGGATGTTCACCGCCGATAACATGCGTTTTCTGCTGGAGTTGTCACGGACCGGGCGGATCGCGGACGCGGCCAAACGTCTGGACGTCGATCAGACCACGGTGTCGCGCAGGATCACCCGACTCGAAAAAGACATGGGAGCGCGACTGTTCGACCGGGGATCGTCGGGATGGCAACTGACCGAGGCCGGCCGGCGTCTGGTGCCGTACGCAGAAGCGGTCGAATCGACTCTGTTGGCTGCACTCGACGCGACATCGTCCGCTGGATCCGGCAGTCTTCACGGCACTGTCCGGATTCTCACCCCGGACGGCTTCGGCGCCTATGTGTTGGTTCCGGGACTGGGCATGGTGCGCGACAGACACCCTGACCTGTTCACCGAGCTGCGTACGTCGACCACACACGATCTGGTGACCGGTCGCGACTTCGACCTCGCAGTCACTCTCGAACGGCCGTCACCACGATCGGTGTCCGTCAGCAAGCTGGCCAACTACGACCTGCGTCTTTATGCATCACGTCGCTACCTCGACACGCACAGTGCCATCGAGGCCCTCGACGACCTCGAGTACCACACGTTGGTGTGGTACGTGAACGCCATCTTGGACGTCGAGCCGCTACGTCGACTCGAGCGTCTCCTGCCCAAAGATCGCGCGCATGTCCAGACGAACAACATCACCGGCCACTATCAGGCTGTCAGGTACGGGGTGGGTATCGCGCCGCTCCCGACCTACATCGGTAATGCCGATCCCGATCTCGTGCCCGTACTCCCGGACAAGTTCGTGGCCGAGAGAACCTATTGGTTGGTTGTTCCGCGAGAACTGGCTCGCCTGGCACGGGTGCAGGCCGTCATCGAGGTTCTTCTCGACATCGTCAGCGAGAATCCGGATCTGAGGGCGCCGGGTCAGGGCGGTGATTCACGCTGATTCGCGTGCCGCTCGGATGGCTGTGGCGGTGGAAGGACGCCTCCGGCATCTTGTCTGTCTCGGGAACGGACAGACCATGACGGTGTGGGAATGCCGAGCAGCTCTTCACTTTTCAGCCTTCGGTCTTCGGACGTCCATTCGGACGATCCTATCGACCGATAGGATAGTAAGTCAATGGTCCATAACTGTCAGTGGTCGTCACCAGATGGTGGTTTGACCTCTCATCTGAGATAAACAACCTGCATGATATGTGCTTGCGGGTGGTTCATGTCGGGTCGCAGGCGCAAATTAGGTAACCTGAGGTAACAACTTGTCGTGGTCGGTGTGTGGCTGCGAAGTGTCTCCGGAAGATTGGAGGAGGTCTGTGCTCGTTCAACCGGAGCGACGTAGCAGTCTCGCACGACCCGACGGGGGAGCGCCCTGGCTGGGGCGTAGTTGGACCGACATGCTCAACAGCGACGCGACGTGTCTACCGGAGGCGAGGTCCGGAGCTGAGCCCGTCATGAACGGAGAGACCCATGGGGGCTGAAGCCCGAGTTGCACCGACGTCACGTCGGCCGAAGGACCGCAATGTGCAGATTGCGAACAATGCACGTGAGCTGTTCGCACTCAGGGGCTTTCACGCCGTTCGCGTAGACCATATCGCCGAGGCGAGTGGAGTCACCGCGCGTGCGGTGTATCGGCACTACAAGAACAAGCAGGAACTCCTCGCCCGCATCATCGATGAGGATCAACAGCGTTGGATCGACGCTCTGGATTCGATCTCAGAGGTCGAGTCGGATGAGGAGCTGGCCCGGCATCTCGACTACCTGGCGCGTGTCGGTATCGAAAGTCGCCGGCTGTCGGTGCTGTGGCAGCGTGAAGCACGCCATCTCGACGAGGATGATTTCCGAACCGTACGAAGCAGGGCAGTGTGGATCTCGGACAACGTTGCCGGTCGACTGATCCGTCCGTGCCACCCCGGCCTCGGCGCGTTCGCAACCGATGTTCGCAGTTGGGCGGTTGTCAGCGTCTTGACCAGCCCGGCGTTCTACGACAGCGCGCTTTCGCGGTCTCGTCTCGCTACCGTGATGGCAACGGCATGCGAACGGATCATCGCTGCGCCGACAGTCGAGCCTGTGCGTCGCCGGCAGACGCCGACTGTCGAGAACGTGCCGATGGCGCGGCGCGAGCAGTTGCTTGCGGCCGCGGCGGCAGCCTTTCGTCGCAGTGGATATGCCGGCGTCAGCATCGACGATATCGGAGCGGATGTCGGGTTCGCCGGTCCGGCGATCTACCGGTATTTCAAGACCAAGTCGAGCATCCTCGTCGCATTGATGGAGCGATTCGCCGAGTGGCGAGCATTGGAGGTCGTTCGAGCGCTGCGCACCTCCATTGATCCGGCCGAAGTGTTGTCCGCGTTGATTTCCGGGTACGTGCGTCTCGGAATCGAGGCCGTGGATCTCCTCGCCGTGGCACTGACCGAAGGGCATTACCTTCCAGACGAGGATCGTGAGCGCTTCGAGCGGATCAATGACGATTTTGTCTCCGAGCTGCGCCGGTGGTACTCCTCGGTCCGGCCGGATGTCGACCCGGCGGCCGCGCAGTCGCTCGTGAGCATCGCGGTCACCGTGGTGCACGACTTGGTTCGGATTCCCCATTTCCTCCGCTCCCCGGACTTCGAATCCGAGCTCGATCGGGTAGTGCATGCCCTGTTTGCAGACTGATGTCGACCGGCGTGCTGGGACGCGTGGGTCAGGCACGCCTCTGCCTTCCGATCTGTAGGTCGGTTTTCGAACCGGACCCTTCTCCCGCTCTCGACCGGTCGGAGCACCGGAGTTGGAGACGACCGCCTGGTGGGCCGTACGTGACAGATCGGCGTCGACGTCGTCCATATTGGTGCGTTCGGACCTGAGGGCGTAGTCGACGTCGGGCGGATGCCGGCCAGGTCCCGACCGTGTCGTTCGGATCGAAGGACCTGCCGAGGTTCCGAAAACTGCTCGAGCGCAGTGTTCATCGCCGTGAGCGAGTATTCGGTGACCTCGGGCTCGAACGTCGAGCTCACACAGTGGAGCGGCGCATCCATCTACTTCAACAGTGACGGCACGGGTGCTGGGGTTGTCCGACCCTAGCACCCGTGCCGTCACATCACTGTGTTCAGGTGCGGACGAAGCCGGCGTAATCGTTTTCTGCCGACTCCTGGTTCTTCTTCAGGTACTGGGCCAGACCACCGGGGTAGGCCAGCAGTTCACGCTTCTTCCCGGGCACATTGGCATTCATGTACCAGGAGTCCGCGAGCGGGAAGATCGTGGCGGCGGTGACTTCCTCGAAGTGCTGCTGCCACTCCTTCTCGCCCTCCGGCGTCGCTTCGATCCGGGTCAGGCCCCGCTCACGCATACTGACCAGGCAGTCGATCACCCAGTCTCCTTCGAGCTCTGCACAGGTCGGTCCGTTGCAGAAGGCCGACGGGCTCTGCGGTCCGTAGACGAAGAGGATGTTCGGAAAACCCGAGGTGGCACGACCGAGGAGGGTGTGAACACCGTTCGCGTAGGTCTCGCCGAAGGTCTCACCGTTCGTGCCTACGATGTCGATGTCGCAGAGGCCACCGGTGAACGAGTCGAATCCGGTCGCCAGGACGATGACGTCGAATTCGCGCTCGACACCATCAGCGGTGACGATGCCGTTCTCGTAGATGTGATCGATGCGGTTGTCGTTGACGTCCACGAGTTCGACGTTGTCTTGGTTGAAGGCTTCGTAGTAGGTGTATTCCAGCGGGCATCGCTTGGAGCCGAAGGGATACGGAGGCTCGGTCGGAACCAACTTCTCGGCGAGGACGGGATCCTTGATCCGGCCGCGGGTCTTGTCGCGCCAGAAACGGTAGATTCGGTTACTGACCTCGACGTCGAAGAACAGATCGGCGTAACCGCCCAGCCAGATCTGTAGGCCTCCTTCGGCGTACAGCTTCTCGAGTCCTTCGGTGAACTCCTCGTCGGTCATCTCGGCTGTCGGTTTGTAGACCAGGTCGTAGGCGAGACCACCGAACGTCTGGTTGCGGAACTCGAAGAACTTCGGGTAGCTCTTGCGTAGCTCCTCGTTCGCGGCATGATCGAGCTTGGCCGAATACATCGGTAGCGTCATCGACGGCGTGCGTTGGAAGACCGTCATCGACTCCACCTGAGGGGCGATCGATTGGATGACCTGTACACCGCTGGCGCCGGTGCCGATCACCGCGACGCGCTTGCCGCGCATATCGTAGCCCGTGGGCCACTCGGCGGTGTGGAAGATGTCGCCCTCGAAGGTGTCGCGCCCCGCGATGTTCGGGATGAGCTTCTTGGAACCCGTACCGAGCATCGGAAGGAAGAACCGTGCCCGGGTCAGAAAGGTCTCACCGGTATTCTCGTTGCGGGACTCGACAACCCACTGATCGCGACTGGTGTCGAATCGGGCTGCGAGCACGCGAGTGCTGTAGTGGATCTCCGGACCGAGTTCGAGCTTGTCGACCACGAAGCGGAAGTACTCCTGCAGTTCCTCCTGACCGGGGAACATCTCCGACCAGTCCCACTCCTTCCAGATGCGCTCGTCGGAAAACTGGTACGCCGTGGCCTCGGTATCGACCCGGGCGCCGGGGTACTGATTCCAGTGCCAGACACCGCCGGCCTCGGAGCCTGCTTCGTACAGCTTCACCGTGAACCCCAACGCGCGCAGGCGTTCGAGCGCGTAGACGCCGGCGAACCCGCCGCCGACTACCAGCACGTCGAGCTCCTCGGTTACGGGACGAGTGTCCTCGAGTAGGGAGACCATTGTGTATTCCTTTCGCACCTTGGATCTGAAGCCTCGGGCTGTTCGATTCATCTGATCGATCGCAGCTCTGGACAAAGTCGATGTCGGACGCCGCAGCGGGCACCCTTCGATGTCCCGAGTTCACGAATGTCATCGAGCGCTAACGCGCACTCTCCGAATGGGACGATGGTGCCCCCGTCGTCAAAATATGTCAAGAATCACTAATTCGTGTTCGCGATGATCTGGTACCCGCGCCTTCCCGACGCGTCCATGCGACTGTAGTGAATGTAGGTGTTCTGCACGGTCGTTGGTCACGGTGGTCGGGGAGCCGCCGGCCTCGGACTCGAAGTATGGACGGTGCAGCGTTTCGCTAATGGTAACCATCGCTAACTTAATTGAGCTCATAGGCGGCTCGGGGATCTCGAGGTGGCGACCGGTGTCCACCGGGATGGCCCGAGACCCGCATACGGTGTGCCGAGTCGACCCGTAATGGTGCCGGGTGGAATGCGTCGACCGGCCCCGAACTTCTTCGCACCCGCCGCGTATCGCGGATGCGTCAAGGGTTGGTCTCCCACCGACCGGCCTCATCGAGACCTTACATAGCCTCCCAATATCGTTCGGAGCGCATGGAAGCTGATCGGTTCGCAGCGTCCGACAAGTGATTCTTGGTTCACGACGAGGCGCCCGAAATCTCGACGGGTCGAGGACGACGGTCTCGTGGGCGTGCGGAGAACCGGATCGTCCAGGCTGCCGCGTAAAGACCGCCAGCGTCGATCTCCGGACACGCCTCTCCTCGATGCTGAACGTGTGCCGTTGCGTGAGCGGTGAGCAGTCTACTTCTCGGGATCGAGGAGTGGGGTTCGAGTCGGTTTAGGAGATCTTCTTAGCATTTGATGACTTGTTGTCACCGGTGGGGGGAGTTTCTTCGCGAATCATCGCTGCTAGGGGAGAAGTCCTCGACGATTGTTGGGCGCCGCTGAGGCTTTGCCGGCCGCTCGGGATGTCTGCGTCGACGTATGTGGATCCATTGCGTGGTACTGGGAGAGGGGCCTGAAGTTAGTACCCCTTGACATCATGCTGTGACGTGGATGACGCTGTGTGGGGAAGTTGTGGTGGTGAAGCGGGTCGGTCGAGCAAGGAGCGGCCGACCCGACCGGTGGCTGCATGTATTGCCGCGCTGCCTACTGTGCCGCACTGCGGCTCCGTAGTGCGTATTGCGACTTGTGGACGAAAGGTGGTGCACGAGCGGGCATTCCGATCCGGAGCGAGATGCGCGGCTACGCAGACTGCATCTGTGCTCCGCGCGGGGTGAGAAATTAGTAGCCGTTGACAAAATACGGATAAGGTCCCTAATGTGCTCTCATCTCACGAGGCAAGCATCCGGCTAGAGATTAGCATTCATAGACTTAATGTCGGACGCTGCAGGCTTGCTCACGGTGTTCAGAACAGGATGGACCAGCATGGAAACGTTCGAGTTTATCGAGTTCGAGGAGTCGGGAGCGACTGCGACGGTCTGGCTCAACCGCCCGCCGGCCAACGCAGTCAGCCAGGACATGTACGTCGAACTGAAGCAGTTCTTCGACAATGTCGACAAGTACCTTCCCGACGCGCGTGTCGTCGTCGTCGCAGGCCGCGGCAAGCATTTCTGCGGTGGCAACGACCTGGAAGAATTCAAGACCCTGTCGCCGGAGAACTCGCCCGCACGCATGAAGCAGGTGCGCGAGGCGTTCTTCTCGATCCGGGACAGTGCGAAGCCGACGGTGGCAGCGGTGCAGGGTGCGGCTGTCGGTACGGGCCTGTGTATTGCAGCCTCGTGTGACCTGGTCGTGGCTGCGGAGAACGCGCGATTTTCATTGCCGGAAGTGAACGTGGGGGTTATGGGTGGCGCCAAGCATCTCTCGCGTCTCGTCCCACAAGGCATGGTCCGCTTGATGCATCTGAGCGGTGACATGGTGCCGGCCGCAGACATTTACAAGTTCGGTGGGATCGTCGAGGTCGTTCCGAACGACCAGCTGATGACTCGTGCCCAGGCTCTCGCCGATTCACTTGCCCGGCACAGCCCGGCCGCACTGCGCTTCGCGAAGCTGAGTATGAACACCATCGAGTACATGGACCTCAAGTCCGGCTACGAGTACGAGCAGTCGCTCACCGGTGAACTGTCCGGTTACGAGGACTCCAAGGAAGCAGTCAACGCCTTCCTCGAACGTCGTACTCCCCACTACACGGGCAGGTGACCTGGATGACGACGGATCTGGCCGAGTATCGGTCCGGGGTCCGCGCGTGGTTGGCCGACGCGGACATTCCCACCGTTCCCCTCGATCTCGACGAGCGATTCGATGTTCTGCGCGACTGGCAGCGAGTGCTGTTCGAAGCCGGAGGGCTGGGCATCAGCTGGAGCAAGGAGGCCGGTGGCCAAGGGCTGTCCCATCTGCACCAACTGGCGTTCGCTGAAGAATTGGCCTATGCCCGGGCGCCGATGCCTATCGGTCTGATCGGCCTCGACGTCGTCGGACCGTCGATCGACGAGTTCGGCCAGCAGTGGCAGAGAGAAGAACTCCTACCGAAGCTGCTCTCCGGTGAGCACATCTGGTGCCAGGGCTTCTCCGAACCCGGGGCCGGGTCGGACCTTGCCTCGTTGCGCACCCGGGCCGTGCTCGACGGTGACGAGTTCGTCATCTCCGGCCAGAAGGTATGGACCAGCTGGGCGCACAAGGCGCAATGGTGTGCGCTGCTCGTTCGTACCGACCCTGCTGCACACAAGCACGCCGGAATCAGCTACCTGCTCGTAGATATGTCCACGCCGGGAATCACGCCGAAGCCACTGGAGCAGATGACGGGCGACCGCGAATTCTGTGAGGTCTTCTTCGACGAAGTGCGCGTTCCGCGGCGGAATCTTGTCGGAGAGCTCAACGGCGGTTGGGCTGTTGCGACGCACACTCTCGGCATCGAGCGCGCCGCCTACACGTTGCGCCGGCGAGTCGATTACGAGGTCGCGTTCGAAGACGCCGTCGCTGCGCTTCGAGATCATGGGCTTCCCGCGCCGGAAACCGGGCTCGGACGCCGTGTACGCATAGCGATCGGCAAGGCACACGTTGCATTGAAAGTCCTGGGCGCGCAAACGCAGAAAACGGTCGCGCGACTCGCTGCGGGAGAGGTCCCGACTCCGGAGGATTCCGTCGACAAGCTTCTGCTCAACGAGGTCGAGCAGATAATTTTCGGGGAGATCGCCGAGCTTCTCGGTCCATACCGGGCCGTCGAGGAAAGTCGGCCGTTGGGGCTGGCATCAGATCGGTGGGCACATGACCACCTCTATTCGCGGGCGACCTCCATCTATGGCGGCACCTCTCAGATTCAGCGAAATATCATCTCGGAACGACTGCTAGGACTCCCTCGTGGATGACGACACCACTACTGCAGAACTGGCCAACAGCCTGGAAGACTTCCTCGCTCGCAGTTACGATTCCGCCACCCGACGCGCAGTGCTCTCGGAGAGGAGGGTCACCGAGCTCGGTGGTGTTCTCGGCGAGATGGGAGTGTTCGCTACCTCTGTACCCGAGGTGTTCGGCGGGCTGGGGCTTCCAATGGCGTCGCTCGGACCGTTGTTCACCCTGTACGGCAGGTACCTGGTACCGGGGCCGTTGCTGGAGAACTCGCTACTTCCTGCTGTTCTGGCCGCTGATGCACCGGAGACCGCCCGCGCAGTGTTCAAGGCAGCGATGAGCGGTGACGGACAGTTGGCCCTCGTCGATCCGCACGCCGCCGGAGACTGGGACGGCGGATCGATCACCGTCCGCAACGGCAGACTCTTCGGACGCTGTCACCTCGTTCGGTTCGGTGGTGATGCTACGCAGCTGGTCGTCGTTTCGGATGATCAGCAGTTATGGCTCGTCGATCCCCATGTGGGAGGCCTTGAGATGATCCAGACCGATGCCAACGCAGATCCGCTCTCGTCTTTCGCCTCGGTTGGTCTGGACGGCGTCGCAGGCACGCCGCTCGCTGATGCGTCTGCAGCGCCGAGGCTGATCGACGAGATCCGTTCGTGGGTCAGAACGCTCGTCGCATGTGAGTTGAGTGGAATCGCCGCCCATTGCGTACGCACCACGATCGATTACGCGAAGGAGCGTGAGCAATTCGGTCGGCCGATCGGGTCTTACCAGGCGATCAAGCACATCATCGCCGATATGCATGTACATGCCGCCTCGGTTCGGAATCTCTGTGATTCCGTACTCGCGGACACGGTGAACAGCGGGGCGCCGACAGCGGTCGACGCAGCTGTGCTGAAGGCGCACGCTTCCAAGGTGGCCGTCGAGGTCTGCCAGGACGCGATCCAGGTGCACGGCGGAATCGGATTCACCGCCGAGGTCGATCTGCACTGGTTCTACAAACGAGCGCTCGCCCTACGGCCCTGGTACGGCGATACCCGGACATTGGAAGAGATGGTCGGTGCGGCAGCATTGGCGCAGACCACAGAACACGCAAGCACGGCGAAGGCGGTCTGATGATCCCACGAGGTGGAAATGTCGCTCCCACTCGCGACTACGTGGCGTCCGGGGATTGGGACGGCGCCTTCATCGACGACTATCTGGCGACCGCAGCCGCCGCGGTACCGGGCCGGATGGCACTGGCCGAGCCGACCCGATCGTTGACCTTCGCCGAGTTCGACGCAGCAGTGAACGCGTTGGCAAGCGCCATGCAAGCGCATGGCATTGCGCCTGGCGATGTCGTCTCGTGGCAGTTACCGAACTGGATCGAAGCGTGCGTGGTCCATCTGGCTGCCATACGTATCGGTGCTGTGAGCAACCCGATCATCCCGATCTACCGGCATACCGAGACCGCGTTCATTCTGCGACAGTCTGCTTCGAAAATCGTCTTTGTCCCGTCGGTCTTCCGGAACTTCGACTACGCGGCGATGGCCTGCGAGATCGCTCGTGAACTGGACGAGCCACCCACCGTCGTAGTAGTCGGTGAGGGGAGCCCAGCCGGCGGCATCCGGTACGACGCCTTCGTCGAAGGCGCGGAAAAGCCGAACCGTGTCGACCGCTCACCGGACGATGTGGTGCTACTGCTGTACACCTCGGGAACCACATCCGATCCCAAGGGCGCGATGCACAGCCACAACACTCTCAACTACGAGAACCGCAGCATCGCCGACCTTCTCGAACTGAGCGAATCCGATGTAATCTTCATGCCGTCGCCGGTCGGACACATCACCGGAATCCTGTACGGGATCCAGCTACCACCGATGCTGCGCAGCGGCGTGGCGCTGCTCGATGTCTGGAGTCCGCAGGCGGGCATGCGTCTGATCGACGAGCACCGCTGCACCACGACGGTCGCTGCGACTCCGTTCCTGCACGGGATCGTCCACGACCCGTCCGGCTCGTCACATGACCTCTCCTCGATGAGGAACTTCCTTTGTGGTGGCGCCGATGTTCCCCCTGACCTGGTCATCGAGGCCACCGACACCCTTGATGCTCTGGTTGCGCGTGTCTACGGATCGACGGAGTTTCCGACGGCATCGGCCGGCAAGCGCAACGATCCCTTGACCAAACGAGCAACGACAGATGGCCGAGCAATCAAGTCTGCGGAGATCCGAATCGTCGACGACGACATGCAGGACGTGACCCCAGGGGTTCCCGGTGAGATTCTGCTGCGCGGGCCGGAGATGTTCCTCGGATATCTCGACAACCGACTCAACGACAGTGCGTTCACCGCGGACGGTTGGTTCCGCAGCGGTGACCTCGGACGTCTCGACACCGAGGGCTACCTCGAGATCGTCGGCCGCAAGAAGGACATCATCATCCGCGGCGGCGAGAATCTCAGTGCCAAAGAGGTAGAGGACCACCTGTTCGCCCATCCGATGATTGCCGACGTCGCGGTCGTCGGATCGCCGGATCCCGTCCTCGGAGAACGAGTCTGCGCGATCGTTGTACCGGAGCCCGAAGTCGAGATCGAGCTCGAGCATCTCACCGGATGGTTGATCGAACGCAACATCGCACGGCAGAAGCTCCCGGAAAGCCTGATTGTCGTCGACGAGTTGCCGCGGACGGCAAGCGGGAAGATCCAGAAGTTCAAATTGCGGGAGCTCGCGGCGGACCGCGCCAAAGGCGCAGTCCACCGTTGAGTGGACCCGACACACCGGACACAAGCACCCTTCATTCCTCGAGCAATGACCATCGCCGCGAATCCCTCGCGGCGGGATGGAGAACATCATGAGAGAGCACCGCTCGGCCGTTTTCTCGACCGGTCACCAGTTCCTCGAAGGTCTTCGTTGGCACCATGGCAAGCTCTGGGCCAGTGATTTCTTCAGCAAGACGGTGAAGACGTTCAACGCCGACGGTTCGTACATCGACGTCGCCGAGGTCGAAGGCTCGCCATCGGGACTGGGCTTCCTGGATGACGGTTCGGTCCTCGTCGTGTCACAGATGGATCGAACCGTCGTGCGGATCGAACCCGACGGTACACAGTCGGTGCACGCTGACTTCAGCCAGTACGCCGGTGGCATCGGCAACGACATGATCGTCACAGGCAAAGGTGATGCGTACGTCGGAAACTTCGGTTTCGCTCTCGGGGAGGAAGACCCGAAGACAACACGCTTGGTCCATGTGTCCGCAGACGGCTCCATCAACCCCGTCGGTGGTGAAGTTCTGTTCCCGAACGGCATGGCGATCACCCCGGACAGAGTTCTTCTCACCGCCCAGACATGGCGGCACTGCATCACGGCGTTCGACATCCAGGAAGACGGAAGCCTGGCCAACGAACGAATCTGGGCCCAGCTCGACGATTCCGTTCATCCGGATGGCATCGCACTCGACGCCGACGGCGGTGTGTGGTTCGGCAACGCGCTGACTCTCGAGTCGGACAGTGGCTTCTACCGAGTTGTCGAGGGAGGAGAGATCACCGACGGGGTCGCGATCGATAGGGCCTGGTCGGTCACCTGTGCATTCGGCGGTGACGATCTCCGCACCCTGTACATGGCGTGCAATGTGACCACGCTCGAGGAGTTTCACGACGGCAAGTCGACTTCGGTAGTCGCGACTGCGAACGTCGGTTACAAGGGCAGCCCGGCAATGTGAGTAGGACTGCCACAGATGTATCGGTCCGACGGCTGATTTCGGCCAGGTCGACCCGGTGCTTACGCGGGATTCGGGCGCACTGCAGGTGGGATACGCGCGAGGAGGGAAATCAGGTCGGTCTGACAGGCATACTCGAAATAGGTGTTCAGTATCGTGGAGAACCCGAGTGCATCGGGCACGTCATAGGCTGGAAGTTCGGCCTCGATCGTGGCGACACAGCGATCGTAGGTTTTCCTGATCGCCGGCGAAGAAGTGGCAACCTGAGTGTGTTCACGCGCCGGTGATGTCAACAAGTCCCCATTGAAAAGGTCGATACAGATCGGCTCGGTGACTTCGGCATCAGGGTTCATAGGCACACACGTGTATATCCGACCACCCCGGGACCTCACCTCGTGCCACGCGACGGCTTCGGCACTGTCGACCCGATCGGGCCACTCGAGGTGACGTTCGGCGAACTCGACAAACCCTGCAGCATCGAACTCCGACTCTCGCCGAATATCCGAATTCGACTCAGCTTCTCCCGGATTGATGTTGGACGCAATTGCGCGCGGGTCCGCAGCGTCCGTCCTGCTCCGCTGGGACGCCGCCGTATGGACAGGTGCGGTGTCGGAACCGGACTCAGGTTGAGAACGACAAACCGAGGGCATTACCCCGAGGTGCGGACCGGACAAGGTCATCGTGCATCTGCTCCTTCACTACGACCCCTGTCATATGATCGTGTGGACGACCTCCTGTCGTTACTGACTCAGCGCCATCTCCGGCGACGGGCCGGCGAGCTCGAATCACTTTGTGTCCGGTCTGCTTGGTATCGGCGCGAATACGTTCTCTAACTGGAGATATGAAGCCGGATTCGGGTAAGCACATCGATACGGAGCCGACGACAGCAACGTACACCTCGATGGGTATCGGTAGGACGACTCTGACCGGCGTCAGCGATTCAGGTCGTGGATGGGCCAGTACGAACACCACAGCGCGCACTGCGGCGATCCGTCGCTACGTCGACATGCTGCGAACAGCTCGCCGGCGAAGGGGGTGTTCTATCGAGGACGGAGAACCCTGCTTCGATCATCGCCTTTGATCACCGAAGCAGGGTCCCAGCAGCCCGAGCGCAGGCAGCAGGTGGGATCTGCCCGTGCCCAGTGGCGGAGGCACGCCGCCTCGCCCATGCCGCATACGCACCATCGGCCGACACGTGGCTCTCGGTGGATGCTCATGAGACGAACCGTCAACAGGTAGTTCGCTGCTTCTGGACCGCATGACTGTCGACGGAAGATACCTGCTCAATCAATATATGTAACAGTACTGTTCACTACTGCGTGACTTTGCCACCCCATCATTTCTGGATGCTCGTTCAGTGGCTTCGGAGCGTGGAGCACAGTTCCTACCCGAGTCTCGACCATGTGCTCGGTGGCCAAGGCTTCGCCGTGCACCATCCGCGCACATCTACTGAACACGTCCAGTTTCCGTTGGCCAGAGCCTCCCGGATCTCCCGCCCAGGTATCCCGAAGGTTTCGAGGACCCGGCGATCGCTGGGCGCGACATTCTGAAGGGCGGTGGTGGCATAGAAACCGAGTGTGAGGGCGCGGGAACAGCCGTGGCTGACTTCCGGCGTAGCGTCCACGTCAAAGATAGAGAGATCTGTTCCAAGATTGCCGTGTCACACCGGTTTCCGTTGACGCGTCGGTTGTGTCAATCGACAGTCGCACCCTGCGCTGATTGTCTCTCGAACCCGTGGATCTGGTTGGACCCGATCAGGCGAGCACTCGATCGGCTGGCTGCATCTCCGTCTGCGCGTTCACTCCACCATGTATCGACGGGGGCCTCAGGACGTCACGTGACGCAGTTCCTGGCCCCACATACGATCCGCGCCTTCGTCGAATGCACACACTGTGCGTCCCATCGTCTGGTCAACTGCAAAAATGCTGCATGCTGTGACCAACAGAAGCTAGGCATGCCGCTTCGTCGTCAGATTCCCACGAGGGGTCCGATGACGGGCTTCCACTGGTAGATGCTCTGGTCGACGACAACACCCTGCGTGACATAGGGGTCCTTGGCGAGCAGGGCCTGCAGGTCGTCTTCGCTGTCCGCCTTGAACACGAGCAGGGCGCCGGCTCCGTCGGCCCAGGCGCCCGCTTCCTGTAGCACGCCTTTGGCGGCCGCGTCCTTGACGAAGACCAGGTGGTCGGCATGGGCGGCCTCTTTGACGGATGCGTCAGTGGTGTACGACCAGATAACAGCGAACAGGGCCATGGTCACTCCTCGGGGGATACGGTCATGAAACGACGCGCGTACTCCTCATGGAATACGTACTCGAGAACGGTAGGGCGTCGTTTGCCGCAGCGAGTGTCCTATTTTGCAACACCGTCCGTGCACGACGACGAGGTGCAAACGGTATCATTGCTGTCCCGAACAGAGGTGGGGAGACGTCCGCTCGGTGTGAGGAAGAGGGTGTCCCCGCAGGGTCAATGGCGAGGATGTCTCGTTATGCGACAGAGTGTTTCAGGGGTCAGGATCCGAACGTTTCGTTTTCCAGGCCCAGTGCGCGGATCTTGCGGTAGAGGGTCGAGCGGGCCACACCGAGCCGGTGGGCGGCGAGGGATTTGTTGCCGTCGGACTCGTCGAGGGCGCGGACGATCGCTTCGCGTTCGGTGCGTTCGAGCGAGGTCAACCGGCGGCCGGCACCGAGGGTGCGGTAGTCGGCGGGCAGATGTTCGAGTTTGATGTCGAATCCCATCGACCGTGCCGCCGCGGTACTGAGCACCGAGGCGAGTTCGCGCAGGTTGCCGGGCCAGTGATGGTCGATCAACGCCCGATGCGCGGCCGGTTGCAGTTGCGGGGTCGGACGGTCGGGGAATTCGGCGGCGAGCAACTCCCGCGCGAGATCGGTGAGATCTTCGATGCGCTGACGCAGCGGCGGGATGCACACACTGCGCCGCACATGGGTCTGCACCTGATGGCGCAGATCGTCGGGGGTGCTCGAGGTGGCGGTGGCGATCACCGGTGCACCGAGCTCGACGGCGGCGTCGAGCAACCGCCGGGTAGGAGCGACAGCGTCGTCGGGGACCTCGTCGAGGTGCTCGAGGATGCACGCGAAACTGCCGGACAGACGCGCCCGCAACTCGGCCACCGCCGAGGGGGTCAACGTCGACGCATCGACGCTCGGGACCGGGGCGTTCGGTCCCCAGCGGTGCTGGATCTGCCGCGCCAGATGCGTTTTGCCGACACCGGACTCGCCGATGATCAGCACCGGCGCGACGGTCGCGGCGATCTCGTCGACCCGGTCCTGGAGTCGGTGCGCGGCCAGGCTGCGGCCGGCGATACGCGTCGCCGGCGCCGCACCGGCGGGCGCGGCGGGGGCCAGGCGGGCGCGCGGACGCGGCGGAGCCGGGGAGGCCAGCGGGCGCAGTTCGATGATCGCGCTGAGCGGATCGGTGGACTCACCGACCCGGCGGGCATGGACCCGCACGTCGATCCCCTCGGCGAAACGCAGCGGTCCTTCCCATTCGTCCTTGGCGGCCAGATGGGTGCTGATCCAGTCCCAGATCATCATCTGATCGGTCGAGTCCATCAACCGTGACACCGTCGGGGTCGCGATCACCGTGTCCCGGCTCATCGCCACCACCGCCGCGTGGCCGCGGCGTTTGCTGCGCATGTATTCGCGCAGCAGGTTCTGCTCGCTGCGGGCGGACAGGGCGAACAGTCGCTCTTCGATGTCGCGCACCGCCGAGAGCACCAGCGGTGCCATCAGCTCGTTGACATCGTCGACCTGGCAGGTGATGTCGACGATGCCGGTCACCGCGCGTGAAACCGGATCGACGATCGGGGAGCCGACACAGGCCAGCGGATGCAGCGACTCGAGCAGGTGCTCTTCACCGCGGACCCGGAACGCTTTGCGTTCTTCGAGTGCGGTGCCGATCCCGTTGGTTCCGGCGCATTCCTCGGCGAAGATGAACCCCGGGGCGACCTGGGCACGGTCGAGACGACCGAGCAGCGACCGCTGCCCGGCCCGCCGGTCGACGATGGTCGCATCCTGCGAGGCGAGCAGGATCGTCACCGGTGCATCGGCGAGTTGATCGGCCAACCGATCCAGGACCGGCCGCGCCGCACGCACAAGCTTCGGATCGGTGGGTGCGTCGTCGATATAGCGCAGTGGAGAACTGTCGGGTGTCACTCCCATTGCGAGGCAGCGGCGCCAGGACTGTTCGATCTCCGGTCGCATTTTCGGTATGAGATTCTCACATCTATCGGAACCGTGTTCTTCTGCTTGCTCACGGAACCGGTCGGTTACCACACATCCACCTCCGAAGACCTCACGGCGAGAACGGACTCTATGCAAACGAGGTGACACCGGTTCGGAGTGTCCCAGAACGCTACACCGGGAACTTCTGGACTTGTCTTCGGTGCGGGCGCACCTTGTCCAGTGTGTTCACCGGCGTCTTGAGGGCCTGTCGATCCGCACGGTGGCGGAACACGATGCTATTCATCGTGCAGCGTTCCATCTCCTCTGCAGGACCAGGGCCGTTTCGGCCGATGCCATTCCAGTCGATCGGTCCGGCGGAGTCGGCGGAAGTGAACAGTGGGGAGGTGTGCGTTGGCATTGTCGTCGAGGCCGTGCGTCTGCGCGCGTCCGTTCGCGCCGTGTTCCCCTGGAACGACGCTGGGGCGTCACGAAAGCTGTTGGTTGGCAGTGCGGCCCCTGCTGTCGACCATCAATGCTCCGTGAACTGTATGTGTATATCACAGGGTTCCTGCGCGTGACCACGAGTTGCGTAGCTACCAGTGGGTTTCGTGGCCGGGCAGGGTTCGGGGACAGTGGGGTCGGCTGTGTGGCATTGATCCGGGCGTTCGGAACTCGTCCGTATCTGTCCGACCGGAACCCACGGTTGTGGGAGTGTGCTCGGCGCCGGACTCAGGGGGGTGGAGTCGTTCGTCGGCGGTGTTGGCAAGAAGATCCGGTCTGTCGGGAGATGGGAAGGGGACAGGATGTCACCGGTGCTCGTGGGCGGGTGCTCCGACGATGCAGTGTCGGGACGGATGAAAAGCCATGTAATTTGCTGTTACGACGAGTTTTTCGCTAGTCTTTTGGTGTTGGAGCGAGTCGCCCTATCGGGGAGGACGGGGCCTTGTTTCAACATTCTGTTCTCCGTGCTTGGAACCTCGCCCCTGCTGTTCCGAGTTGCTACGCGACTATGTCCGAGTCGCTGCGCAGTACCGAGAACGAGAACCCCGTTTCGTCGCTCTGCGACGAACCGTCGCCGCCCCCTGTCGGCGACAGGTACGGGAGCCGTCGGTGTCCGCCTCGACAATCTAAGCGGGCACCGACGGTGCCTCCCGATACGACCTAATCGACTTCAATCAGAAGTACTAGTGCACAAACAATTTCGGAATCGCGTTCGATTCGTGCAATGAGGGAAGACAACGTCACGCGGTGGGGCGTCGAGCCCGGACACAGAATACCGGCATCCGCGGCTGCCGGGTACTCATCACCTTCACCATGGGTGAGTGTGGCGGAAGCCGGCCTGAGCAATCGGTTCCGTGGCCTCCGAGACGACTGTCGCCCCGACGCGCCGGCCCGGGGCGCGTCCCTATCTCATCTGGGGCAAGCCGTGGATGGGGTCGAAGGGTCCGATGTCGTACGTGCATTCCTGTGGTCGAGGATCCGGTACGAAGGCCCACAACAGCGCCCCGGCAGTGCCCATCGTGTGATACCGGTCGATCTGGGCACCGACGCGGGTGGCGCGTTCGGTCAGGGGTAGGCAGCTTCCAGCGCGGATCCCGAACTCGGCAACGAGCACAGGTTTTTCGGTTTGTTCGAGTCGCAGTGGGAGGAATGACGCATCGTCGTAGTCGTGGTACTGAACCACGTCCAGATAGGGCGAGGCAGCGACCAGGGCATAACCACCGTCGGCGAGACCGCACTGCTCGCCCCCGAGTAGACCGAGCGTGAGCAGGTGTCGCTGATCGTGCGCACGAGCCACCGCCCCGGCCGCATCGACCCAGTCGCGCAGCACCTGCGACGAGTCTTCCGGGCACCGACGTTGGTGCAGGTCGCAGTCGGGGGTGGTGCAGACGCCGACCTCGGGTTCGCCGAGTAGTTCCCATGCAGCGATCGAAGGTGATCCGGCCCAGCGATCGACGGCGGCAGCAACCCACTCGCTGTAGCTCAGCGGCATGTCGGTGGGTTCTTTCCATCCGCCGAGATACCACTCGCGCGTTTTGTATTGCTCGTCCTCACAGGCGCCGTCCTGGGCGGCGAGCACCGGGATGAGTAACTGTCGGTGCCGTTCGGCAGCCGCGAACACCGCATCGATCGGTTCGAAGTTCAGCTTGCCGTTGCGCTTGTCCACGGCCAGATTCTGAAAGGCGTTGAATCGGGTCACTGTCCCCGGTTGGCGAGACGAGAAGTAGGAGTCCAGATCCACCATCGCTCCGCAACCGGCGTTGACCGTCCAATCCGTAGCCAGTTGATAGGCATTGAAGCCGGTGGGCCACCAGGGTTGACCGTCGAGGTGCAAAATACCGCCGGTGGTGGTCACCCGCAGCGGATGAGCATACGAGACCCACGGGGTGGAGGTCGGCGCACCTGTGTCCTCACCTGGCGATGCTGCACCGGGTCCGGGGATGGTGCACACGCTTGCGAGGGTGACGACCAGGAGTATCGCCGACATGCAGACGAGTCGTATCCAGGTCATATCGGTGCCTGTCCCAGGTTTCCAGGTTTGCGGACTCGACGAGTGAGCGTCGGTGTAACGACAGATGCGCCGACCGAACGCGCGCGATCGGCGAGCTGCGTCGACGCGGGTGCACCGGTGACAGTTGTCGACGTGAACTGTCCAGAGGCGTCTTTCGAGAACATGGGTTTCGCTTTGGGGCCCATGATTTGGATGGAGTGCAGAGGTGGCCGTGATCCGGCGGATCTGCAGCGGTGTGTGTCTGTGTCTGTGTCTGCTCGAGCGTGGCGGATCATCGGATGCGTTCCATAGCAGCCTCGACCGACGACGACAGTGTGATTACCGACTGTAAGCGGGTCCGTTCGATCATCGCCTTCACCCGGGCGCTGGGCGCGGCGAATGTCAGGGAACGACAGTGCGTCCGTGCCGTCTTGGTGGCATGGATCATCACACCGAGACCGGTGGAATCTACACTGGGCACGCTCCCGAGATCGACGACGACATCGGTATTGTCAGCCAGGGCTCGGTCCAGGCGCTGCCGCAGCCGAGCGGACGAGGCGCCGCGCAGCACGCCTATCGGGCGCAGCATCAGGATGCTGTTCTCTACGCGTTCTTCGCAAGATTGCATGCGGAGTCCTTCGTTCGGCAATGGCGCCCTTTCTCGGGAAAGTCCGTCCAGAGCAAGGGCGTACGGTGACATGGGTGTCCTCACTCCCCGAATGCGCGTCCGGGTCGAGGAGGAAGGTGTCCGACAGTCACCGGTTCCGCCCGACCGTACGAGTTCGCAGCGTGTGGTCTCGTACGGTCGGGCGAATGGGTTATGTCAGGGTGCCGGCTGCAGCCGGCGGGACAGGATAGTTGCCCACTGCATGTTCGTAGAGCTGGGCGACGCGCAGCACTGTCGCGTCGTCGAAATGCTTGCCGATGATCATCATTCCGGTGGGAAGCCCGTGGACCAGGTCAGCGGGGACACTGCAGGCGGGGTGACCGGTGACGTCGAATGGTGCGGTGTTGATGATCATCGACAGTGCGGTGTCCAGATAGTCGGCCAACGGAATGTCCGTGGTCGGGATCTTGGTGGCGGTGTAGGGGAGGGTGGGCATCACCAGCACGTCGTACCGAGCCAAGGCGGCGTCGTAGGCGGCGCGGACTTCGGGGACGAGTTGGCGGGCCATGGCGTAGTACTTGCCGCCGCCTACCTCCAATGTGTAGCGCCCGGACATCCCGACGAGTTTGACCGTCTTCGACAGTTGGTGACCGTGCTCGAGTCGTTGACGGGAGAAGTGGGCGATCAGTTCGGGATCGTAGAAGCCATCAGTGTTCATGCCGTAGGCATTGCCGTCGAGCATCTGGTAGGCCGCTCCCTCGGTGGCGATCACGTTCCAGACGGCCATCGCATCGAGGTGCCAGGGGATCGAGACCTCTTCGACGGTAAGTCCGGCCGAGCGCAGTACGCCGATGGCGGTGCGCACGGCATTGTCGACGGCAGCGTCGGAGACAGGGGTGTCGAAGCCTTCGGTGACCACACCCACGCGCAGACCCGATGCGGGTTCGGCCAGCGCCGCGAGGTAGTCCACCGGTTCGATCCGGTGGGTCTGTCGGGGATCGAGGCCGTCGGTGCCGGCGAGGACGGTGAGCATTGCGGCGGCGTCGCTGACCGTGCGCGTCATCGGACCGAGGTGGTCGATGGTTCGTTCGATGGGAAATGCTCCCGTATAGGGGACCAGTCCGTGGGTGGGTTTGTGTCCGACGATGCCGCAGAACGCGGCGGGGATGCGGATCGAACCGCCCTGGTCGCCGCCGACTGCCATATCCACCTGGCCGCTGGCGACCAGGGCGCCGCTGCCGCTGGACGAGCCGCCGGTGATGCGGCTTTCGTCCCAGGGGTTGCGGACCGGCTGGGGGTGGGAAGTGAAGCTGGCGCCGGAGAAGCAGAGATCTTCGCACACCGCTTTGCCGGTGATGGTTGCGCCGGCGTCGAGCAGTCGGCGTACGACGGTGGCGTCGTAGCGGGGGGTGAAGCCCTCGACGGTTCGGGAGCCGTTCATCATCGGCACGCCGGCGACTGCGACGTTGTCTTTCACGGCGACCGTTCGCCCGGCGAGGGGGCCTTCGTCGGTTTCGCTGATCGAGGTGGTGACGTACCAGGCGCTCAGCGGGTTCTCGTCCGCCGTGGGTGAGGTCCATGACCGCTGAGGCGGCTCGGGCGCGGTGCGCTCGTAGAGGCGTTCGACGGTTTCGGAGGACGCGAGCGTCGCTTCGAGGGCCGGTGCGAACTCTTCGAGTTCCGGCGTCGTCAGTCCGAATCGGAAGTGGTTGTTCAGGGCCGACATTTGGTTGGAATTGGGGGGAGTCAACGAAGACATGAGGTTCCTTAAGTTCGTAGGTGCAGTTACTTCGTGAGAGTTACGTTGAGCTGTAACCCGGGCAGGCCGGGCGAGGCTGCATAAGGTTTGCCCACTCTCGAGTGGGGCTTGAAAGGACTGGCCACCCGACCTGTCTGGACACCTCGGACCGCTGATTGAGATCTGCGCATGATCGCTTGTTTAAGGAAATGCCGGCGGAGGCGTCCATCGGGGCCAGGCCGGAACACAAGCGAAAACGAGGAAATCCGATGACCGGTTCGCAACTGTGGGCAGGAGTCGACGTCGGCAAAGAACACCACTGGATATGCGTACTCGACACCTCCGGGACGGTGGTGCTGTCGCGGCGATGCGACAACGACGAAGCAACGATCCGTGCGGTGATCACCGAGATCGACGCACTCGCCGAGACGGTGTCGTGGACGGTGGATCTGACCACCGCCTACGTCACCTTGTTGCTGACTGTGCTGGCCGACGCCGGGAAACCGGTGCGCTACCTGTCCGGACGTTCGGTGTGGCAGGCATCGTCGGTCTACCGCGGCGGCGAAGCCAAGACCGACGCCCGCGACGCCCGGGTGATCGCCGATCAGTCCCGGATGCGGTCGGACCTGCCCGTTCTGCGTCCCGACGACGAGTTGATCCGTGAGCTGCAGATGCTCACCGGCCACCGCACCGATCTGGTCGCCGACCGTACCCGGACCATCAACCGGCTGCGTCAGCAACTCGTCGCGATCTGCCCCGGACTCGAACGCGTCGCGCAGATCTCCTCGGACCGGGGCTGGGTGGTGCTGCTGGCCCGCTACCAGCGACCGAAAGCGATCCGCCGCGTCGGGGCGGCCCGACTGGCCGCAATGCTCACCGGGGCCGGGGTGCGCCACGCCGAATCGATCGCCCGGGCCGCAGTCACCGCCGCGAAGGCGCAGACCGTGCGGTTGCCGGGGGAAGATGTCGCTGCCGAACTGGTCGCCGAATTGGCGCAGGCGGTGATCGACCTCGACACACGTATCAACGCCGTGGACGCGGAGATCGAGGCCCGATTTCGCCGTCACCCTCTGGCCGAAGTGATCCTGAGCTTGCCGGGTATGGGATTCCGGCTCGGAGCCGAATTCCTTGCCGCAGTAGGTGACCCCGCCCTGATCGGCTCGGCCGACCAACTCGCTGCCTGGACCGGGTTGGCGCCGAGACCCAAGGATTCGGGTAAACGCACCGGGCGTCTGCACACCCCTCAGCGCTACAGCAGGCGCCTGCGCCGGGTGATGTACATGTCGGCGTTGACCGCGGTCCGTTGCGATCCCCGATCCCGCGCCTACTATCAGCGCAAACGTGCCGAAGGTAAGCGACCCGTCCAGGCCACGATCTGCCTGGCTCGGCGGCGCGTGGACGTTCTCTACGCTCTGCTCCGCGACAACCGCACCTGGCAACCGACTGTGCCGGTCACCGCGGTGGCGGCTTGACAGGATCATTGAGAGTCCCTTCGAATATGTGAACAGCATCATCGAGTGGGGGAGGGAGGGATCGCTCGGTGCGCTGTGTCGTAAGTGTCCGTCAGCGTTATGGGTATCTCGGTGGCTGATGTGATCGTGGGCGCCTTCAGTTCCGTTGAGGTTTCAGGTGATTGAACAGCAACGCGCCTGTCCAGGTGAGGATGAAGGCGGCTGCGACGGCGTAGCCGAGGAATTCGAAGTTTTCGGAGATGTCACCGATCGGGGACAGCGCAGCGAACATGGGCAGGTGTGCCAGTAGTGCACATACGTAGATGCCGGCTACGAAGAGGCCGATGACCACGGTGGCGCCGGTCGTCGCAATGTTGAAGTTCAGTCGACGCTGGGGGTCCTGGTACGACCACGAGTATGCGCGGGTCATGAACAAGGAGTCCGCTGTGTCGAACGTGCTCATCCCCGCGGCGAAGAGCAACGGGAGGCTGAGCACAGCGGCTATCGACAACGTGCCCCCGGTGGCTGCCGAGGCGGTGAGGGTGAGCAAGGTGACCTCGGAGGCGGTCTCGAGCCCCAGTCCCATCAACAGGCCGACGGGGTACATGTGCCAGGACGATCGAACCAGTCCGCGCCAGCGGTTGCCCAATAGGCGGGTGAACAGCCCGCGCTCACTGAGTCTGCTCTCGAGGTCGCCGGTGATGTCCGATCCGGCGCGTACCTGTCGGGACAGGCAAAGCAGATTGCGCAGGACCACACTGTTGAGTCCTGCAACGATCAACAGGAAGGTGACGGCGACGACGGTGGCGACCAACCCGCCGATTTCCTGTACTCCTTCGAGTTCGGTCGTGGTTAGGGCGCTCGCGCCCAGTGCCACGACGAGGGCAAGGACAACGACGACGGTCGAGTGTCCCATCGCGAAGAAGAATCCGACTCCGACGGGACGGCGTCCCCGTAGCAGCATCAGGCGTGTCGTGTCGTCGATTGCCGCGATGTGGTCGGCGTCGAATGCGTGACGAACGCCGAGCACGTAGGCGAGCACACCGGATCCGGCGAGGCCCCCGGCCGCTGCCGGGTTGCCCGAGTATCCCAAGTACAGCGCCACGCCCAAGACGTGCAGGATCACGATGGCACCGACAACGGACGCCAACCGTCGACGCTCGGTTCGAGTCCAGGCACCACCTATGTGGTGCGGTGTAATGGTGGTGCTGGTCAAACGCTTGTCCTTCAGATGATTCGCAGCGTTTTTCGGATACGCCTGAGACTGAAATGTTCGGGGTGCCGCGGGTGCGGGCATGAACCGGCCCGATTCGAGCCGCGGTACCGGTGACGCTCCGTAGGTCCGCGGTGGAGCCAGGTCTGAAGACCGGGAAGATACTGATGTCGCGGCGTTCGGGGTTCGCACCAACAGTCGTCGTTACACGGGGCGCGCTTCCGGGAGCGACTCGACGTCGGTGAACCCGCTGGGTTCGCGGCGACGAGGTTCCGGCTACCCGTCGGAGTCAGTGGTGGGCGTGCCGATGGCGTGCACGGCGATGGGATCACGCACGGCGTGCTGGTGATGGGCGCCGGCGGGCGTTGCCAGCACCTGCTCGGTACGGTGCGTGAGCTCCTCGCCTGCGACAAATCCCGTGTCGTGCAGCAACTCTTCGAGTGCGAGCATCCAACGCTCGTAGTAACTCCACTGCTCGGTGGTGGCGTGTTCGGCTTCCCACTGTTTGATCGACTCGATCAGGCGGGACTGGAATTCGTCCCATTCGAATCGGCCCTGGCCATGCAATGCGGTGGCAATGCTGAAGGCGCGGATCTCCCAGGCCTGATCGAAGGCGACCTCGCCGGAGCGGCGGGGGATTCGTTCGTTGAACGGCAGATTCTGTACCAGGTCGCCGAGGTTGTCTTCGAGATCCGGGTGGGGTTGTTCGTTGAGTCGGGGCATGTCAGGCCTTGCTAGGTGTGGTGGGGACGGATACGCCGATGAGCGAGTCGCGGGTGACGAGGTCGGCGAGTTGTTCTTCGGTGAAGTTCTCGGTGCCGGTTGGGCGTTGCGGCAGGACCCAGTAGCGAAGTTCGGCACTCGAGTCCCATATCCGGATCTCGACGTCAGGGTCGGGGGTATATCCGAATTCGGCCAGCACACCTCGGGGGTCGCGGACAGCGCGGGCGCGGTAGGCGGGGTACTTGTACCAGTTGGGTGGCAGGCCGAGAACCGGCCACGGATAGCACGAGCACAAGGTACATACGACCATGTTGTGGACCGTGTCGGTGTTTTCCAGCACGACCATTTCTTCGCCCTGCATGCCGCCGACGCCCATTTCACGGCAGGCGCCGGTGGCGTCGGTGAGCAGGCGCTGCTTGAACTCGGGATCGACCCAGGCGCGGGCGACGATCTTGGCGCCGAGTTGAGGACCGACCTCGTTCTCGTAGACCGAGGACATGTGGTCGATGGCGTCGGTGGAGATCAGGCCCTTGTCGACGAGGATGGCCTCCATGGCCTTCACGCGTGCGGCGATCTCCTCGTTCGATCGTGGCAACGTGCCCTGGACGGGATTATGGGCGGTCATCGGGGTGGGCTCGTTTCTGTCTGTGGTGAAGGGACGTCTCGCTGGGTGGACCGGATGACCTGGTCAGGCCGGTAGCAGATACGGTTCGAACACGTCGATGTGATTGACGACGTTCGGGGCGGCAGGTTCACCCCACAACTCGGTCGCCGAGAACCGCACGGTGTACAGGTGTTCGGGGCTTTCGCCGGCGCCGAGTGCGTTGGTGTCCGGAAAGACATACGCGCCGTGGGTCGCCACGACTTCGCCGACACGACCGCGGACGTACCCGGCGCGGCGGGTGTGGGTGTTCGGTGAGGCGTCCGACCGCACGATGACTTTGTCGCCTACGGCGAATGCGGCCTCGGTGTCGGTCGGGCGTCGGTAATCGGCTCCGTGGGTGATCAGTTGCGAGATCGTCTCCACCAGTTGCGGATCCTGCCGCGTGGGGGTCGTTTCGTCCGGATGGTCCATGTAGTACTGGGTGCGGCGGTCGAGTTCGTCGGAATCGAAGATGCCCGCCTCGATGCCGTGGTGGATCATCGCGTGCATCCAGTGCTCGTAGTATTGCGAGGTCAGGTAGTCGTGCGGGGGGATCTGCTCCATCGCGCCCCGGAACTGGTCGAGATTGAACGCGCCGGCCAGGGCCATCGCCGGGAACATCGTCAAAACCGACCGCTCCCAATCGGAATGGAAAACAGGTTCATCGGATTCGGGCTTGATCGGACCCAGGCCGGCGCGGCCACCGAGGTCGTGGATTCCATCCATGAAATGCTCTCCTTGTGCCGTGAGTCACCAACCCTATGTGCCCTCGTCTAATGCGTCAACACGTCATGACCTGATGACATGTTACTGTTCTGTTACCGACGAACAGGGGTGATCCGCACCGTGGGCTGTCCGAGCGTGGATGCGTCGGCGCGAGTGGCTCCAGGGAGCTCCAGAGAGAAAGTGAACATCCCCACCATCCGTCTGGAGGTACGATCGTGGAGACCTATCCGGTGTGTGGGTTGCCTGCAATAGAGCGCCGCACTCGCCTGTGTCGGCACGAGCGTTCTGGCAGTCATTCTTTATTGCCACGTGTATCGCGCTCACGCGCTGTGGACAGTGGGGCAATGGCCCGATAATCTGAGTTCGATTGCCGCGCATTCACTCTGCGGCTCAACCGCGCTGACGGCCACAAATTCGACCACGCTGCTGTTTATTTCGGAGACTGGAAGACGCCCGTCGAGCCCCCGGAACGAATCGTGAACCGTCTGCATTCGGAGCTATCTCAAGATGCTGACTGTGGCCGGAAGTGCCGCAGAGAGACGTTCACAAAGGAAGGCGAAGAATGAAGTCAGAACGACCCCCGAGAGGGAAGCAGATCTCGCAGAAAGCCTCGACCTCCGCGACCGGTCCCGATCCCACAGAGGAGGATCTGGCAGCTGTCATTGTCGCCTTGACCGGGATCGACATCGCGTCGAATGGCGGTAACGCGGGACCCGAGCGTAGCCGGAAGCAATCCTGGCGACGCTGATGCACAGACGACCCCGAGTTGCGCTCGGTGGTTGCACATCCGTCCGGCCGGGAACGAAACTGTAGACGGAGCGAGCACGTCGATATGACCAGACATATGCCCTGGTGTTCGGTACTAGCAAGCGAGGTCTCAACTCATCCGAGGGCAGGATACAGTTCTGTGCCGGTCGCTTTCGTCAAATGGAGCTGCTGCCTGAGTCGGTCCTCACTCAAGGTGACGGTGCCCCGCGGTAGCTGAAACTCGCCGTGACGCATTGCCGCGGCGATCCGCTCGCTATCCTCGGCTTTCCGGGCCGCTTGCCACCATATGTGAACTGCCTCGAACACAGACTCGCTCAACGTCGACAGCGGCGGTGCCCAAGGACCGAATTGCGCCCGGTACCTCTTCAGAAGCGAGGCGTTACCTTCCGTTTGTAATCCTTGGAAGTACCCCGAGACGGAGTAGAGGCCACGGGCCGCTTCGTCGCCGATGTACGTCAGCGTGGACTCTTCCAAGGCGGGCGCCAGAGTGATGCACTGATCCCGCAATCCCATTGCATAACATTGCCGCTCGAACGCAACAGCATCAGCTCCGACGAAGGTCGACAGTACGATGTCGGCACCCGATTTCTGGATCGATTCGATGATCGGGGCGAAGTCACGAGTTCCCAGAGACGCGAACTTTTCCCCGACGACTCTGGCGCAGTACCGAGGCAACAGTTGGCGTGCCAGGCCGTGTGTCGTACGGGGCCAACAATAGTCGTCGCCGGCCAGAAACCATCGTCGCACCCCCTCCATCCGCATGAGTGGTTTCACGGCTGCTGCCAACTGGTCGCCCGGCCGCTCGCCGAGCTGGAGGCGGAGACGATCGCCGCGCCCTCCTTCGTTCATGACCGGCTGTACCAGCAGCACGGGTGCATCACTGAGCGCCTCGGCAACGGCGGTGTAGGTAGCCGATGTGGCGGCGACCAGAATGGTCCGGCAGCCTGCCTGGACGAGTCGTCGCGCTTCCATGACGCCGGTCTGCGGGTCTGTGGCGTCATCACCCACGATCAACTCGACTGGACTGCCGTGGATACCGCCCTCGGCATTGATTTCCTCCAGTGCCAGCATGGCGGCGTTGTCAATCGAGGTGGCGAAGAGGCTGCCGGGTCCGGATTTCGACGTCAACAATCCCAGACGGGGATGGGAAGAGGCGTTTCGAGAGGTAGGGAACCCTCGACGCCGCATCAACCATTCCAATCCGGGCTGGTCGAGTTCGGCGATGAGCCGAACTCTCGTACCACCGTTTGCGGCTTCGAAACGGAGTTTGATACGCCCTCGCCAGGGCTGGTCGTGCACGATATCGAGGTACGCATGCGGACGTGCGGCAGCAATACGGCCGAGGATTTCGACCGGTTCTGCGCCGGAACCGCTGAGGTGGACCGCCATACGCACGGCAGCGCCGGGTTCGACTCGATCGCATACCGCACCGAAGAGCCATCCCGCCTCGTCGCCTGCTCCGAAAAGGCTGTAAGCCACCGAGGGTGGGGATGCGGTCCACTCTTCGGCGTGCAGTACGAGCTGGGTCACCGTGTTTCCTGGAAGCTATGCACGTCGCAAGGTTGTGTCGGTGGCAGCGGTGCGGTCTGCGGCCTCGACGGCATCTGACAGGGCTCCTCGGAACAATTCCTGCAACATTGCAATGACATCGCGTGCGGGACCGGCCGGGTCGATCGAGTAGAAACGGAAGCGTCCGGCCTTACGTTCGGTGACCAAGCCCGCGTGCCGCAGGATCCGGAGGTGGTTCGAGACGCCGGTGCGTCCCACGCTGTCGATCTGGTCGACCAGTTCGTTGACGCTGCACTCGTCACGCTCTGCCAGCACAGTGAGAATGGCTCGCCGTACAGGGTCGGCGAGGGCATCGAAGGCCAGCTGTGCGGACAAGGTCCCGATCTCCTCGAGTCAACAGTCAATGACGTATAGAAGAGTACCTCCTCGTAGCTCGTACAGGACGGGCCGACTTCGCACCGCTCCGACGACCGGACCAGCTACATCTGCAGCGGGAGAAGCCGGGTGTTAGGGTCTGTGCCGTCCCCACGGGAGCCCTATTGCAGGGGCTGAGATCGGGCTGAGGCAGCCTGCGACCGTCGAACCTGCCCGGGTAATGCCGGCGAAGGAAGTAGGAACGATTCCGATGAGTGCATCCAATTCGCATGCCCTGTGCTATGTCCACGACGAGGAACACGACCTGCGTGTACCTGTCACAGAGATCCGCTTGGGCGACTCTCCCGGCGGGGTGCCGAACCCGTCGCTGCAGGTCTACCGCACTGCAGGTCCCGGTAGCGATCCGCTGATCGGGCTCCCGCCGACGCGCGCCGACTGGATTGCTGCTCGCGGCGACGTCGAGCACTACCCGGGGCGAGAACGGGATCTGCTCGACGATGGCCGCTCGGCGGTGCGGCGTGGAGAGGCGTCCCGGGAGTGGAAGGGGCCCCGACCTGTCCCGGTGCGAGCGAGGACAGGCCGGACGGTCACGCAGATGCACTATGCCCGGGCGGGGATCATCACCCAGGAAATGCGGTTCGTGGCGCTGCGGGAGAACTGCGACGTGGAACTGGTGCGCTCGGAGGTGGCGGCGGGTCGGGCGATCATCCCCGCCAACGTCAACCACCCCGAGTCCGAGCCGATGATCATCGGCAAGTCCTTCCTGGTGAAGATCAATGCCAACATCGGTAACTCAGCGGTGACCAGCTCCATCGTCGACGAAGTCGACAAGATGCGCTGGGCCACCCGTTGGGGCGCGGACACTGTGATGGACCTGTCCACCGGTGAAGATATCCACACCACCCGAGAGTGGATCATTCGCAACTCCCCGGTGCCGATCGGCACGGTGCCGATCTACCAGGCTCTGGAGAAGGTCGCCGGCCAGGCCGATGCGCTGACGTGGGAGATCTTTCGCGACACCGTGATCGAGCAGTGTGAGCAGGGTGTGGACTACATGACCATCCACGCCGGAGTGCTGCTGCGCTACGTACCGCTCACGGCCGAGCGGCTCACCGGCATCGTCTCCCGAGGTGGGTCGATCATGGCCGGTTGGTGCCTTGCCCATCACGAGGAAAATTTTCTCTACACCCACTTCGACGAACTGTGTGAGATCTTCGCCCGCTACGACGTGGCATTTTCCCTCGGGGACGGGCTGCGACCGGGGTCGATCGCCGACGCCAACGACGCCGCGCAGTACGCCGAACTGGACACCCTTGCCGAACTGACCACCCGTGCCTGGGCTCACGACGTTCAGGTGATGGTCGAAGGCCCTGGCCACATCCCGATCCATCGGGTGCGGGAAAATGTGGAGCGTCAGCAGAAGTTATGTCATGGAGCGCCTTTCTACACCCTGGGGCCGCTGGTGACCGACATTGCTCCGGGCTACGACCACATCACCTCCGCGATCGGGGCCACCGAGATCGCCCGCCATGGCACCGCGATGCTGTGTTACGTCACCCCGAAGGAGCATCTGGGACTGCCGAATCGGGACGACGTGAAGACCGGGGTCATCACGTACAAGATCGCCGCTCATGCCGCCGACATCGCCAAGGGCCATCCCGGTGCCGTCGAGCGTGACGACGCGTTGTCGAAGGCGCGTTTCGAGTTTCGGTGGCGGGATCAGTTCGCTCTGTCGCTGGATCCGGATACGGCCGAGCAGTTCCATGACGAGACGCTTCCGGCTGAACCGGCCAAGACGGCGCACTTCTGCTCGATGTGTGGGCCGAAGTTCTGCTCGATGCGTATCTCCCAAGACATCCGGACCAGGTTCGGTGACGCCGCCGACCAGGCCGCCGTCGCCGGGATGCAACATATGTCCGACCAGTTCAGGGCCGCCGGCAGCACGGTGTATTTGGATACCCCTACTGTCCTGTCCTCCGAAAGTAAGCGTGTGACACAGGACAACTGAGGTCGCAGGGGCGTTGAGTCCAGGTGACGGGAGGACACGGACGCAACGCCCTCAGCGGCGTGACGCACGCCCGCACTTGCTCTGCCGGGTGGCGTTGTGTAGCGATGATGAAGGTGGTCGAGGACGGAGTCGGCATCGATGTGCGGTTTCGCGGTGCCGGCGACCGTCCGGGTTCGAGTACGAGGGGAATGAGATTCAGCGGCGGTACCCACTCGTGCTCAACGAAAGTGCCCATGTGTGAGCGGGGTTCGCTGTAGCAGTGATCGGGTGCCGGCGGGCGAGGCGGTGACGACATCGCCCACCTCGCTGCCGAATCGGGGGTGACCTGCACTTGTGACTCGCTCAGCTTCGAGGCACCGAGGAGTAGTTGCCGGGTGGTCTCGACGCCTGCCGTGACACGGTGCGGGTTGCCGTTCCCCTCACCGTGTCACGGCAGGCGGCCGTCTCGGAAGAGCGGTCGTGATCGTCGCCCCGGTCGATTCTGCTTCCGGGATCGGCGGTCGCTGCACACGCGCTGGAACGCGTCCGGACCATCCCGCATTCGCTCGGCGTCGACCTCGCGCGGCGGTGTTGTCCACCATCTCCGCGCGGTAATCAGTCTTCTCGATGATGCCTTGCGGGTTCTTGACCCGGGCAGGTACACCGCACCCGAGACCCTTGCAGCGTTGACGGTGCTGATCAGAGCAGCGTGAACGCGCCGACTACTGGGCAAGAGAGGCGGATTTGGTCGCCTCCAAGCGGCCGAAGTACCGAGATCTGGAAAGCACGGCAGTGGCTGAGATGAAGCGCGGCCGATCGGCTCCCGTCTCGATGTTCTCCCCGCAGGGGCCGAGTTCGGCGATAGTGGCATGCGCTTGTGAGACTGAATCGGCCGACGGGGAGAATCTCTCGTTGATCGTGTCGACGTGACGCGCCCGAACCGACAATTTTCCGGTCATGCCGAACTTTATGGCTGTGTCGATGTCGGCTGCGACGATATCCCGATCATCCGCAGCGCTCGGGCCGTCGATAGGCGCTGCGATTTCCGCCGTCTTGCTGGCGATGACGAGGGTCGAGCGTGCATACGCCAGGCCTTCTGGTGTCCCATCGATGTCGAGGTCGCTGCAGAAGTCTCTGATGCCGAAGGCCAAGCGCACGACCGGTGAGCATTCAGCGATACGGTCGGCCTGACGAAGCGAGGAAGCAGTCTCGACCATAGCGACGATCGGGACATGGGGGAGTGCGGCAGACACGATGTCGATGTCTTGCGGACTCTCGGTTTTTGCAAGAACAATTCCGGTAAGGCCCGGCGAATCGCGGAGTATTTCCAGGTCGAGTGCAAGTTCACGGGTCGAAGCGTCGTTGACTCGTACCCAACCGACTCTGTCGCGAAGCCACTGCGCCGCAACTGTCCGTGCAGATGTTTTCTCCCTGTAGGGCACTCCATCCTCGAGATCGAGGACAAGGCAGTCCGGACTGGTAGCGACCGCGGTATGCAACCGCGCGAGATCGGTAGGGGGGACGAGTAGCCATGATCGGGCAAGGCGTGCCAGCTCGGTTCGCGCTTCCCGGGCTGCATCGGGTTCCTCGAAGTCGAATGACATCGTTGTTGTCGATCTCCAGTATTTATTCGAATCAGTGGATGTTGTGGATTATCGATGCTGTGCGGACGAGTCCTGGAATCTCCGATTTCTGCAGGACAGTTGCCATGAACAACTGTCAGGGGGTCAGAGCGATGTACTTGGTGTTGAGGTACTCTTCGATTCCTTCGCTGCCGCCCTCGCTGCCCAACCCGGACTGCTTGATGCCGCCGAAGGGAGCCGCTGGATCGGAAATAATGCCCCGGTTCACGCCGACCATCCCGAATTCGAGGGCGCGAGCGACTCGGGACGCTCGATCGAGGTTCTGCGTGTAGAAGTAGGCAGCCAATCCGTAGTCGGTGTCGTTTGCGCTCGCGACTACTTCGGCCTCGGTGTCGAAGCCTGTGATGACCGCAACCGGACCGAAGATCTCTTCACTGAGGATGCGTGCACCGGCAGGTACATTGTCGATGACGGTCGGTTGGTAGAAGTAGCCGGGACCGTCGATGGGTGTCCCGCCCGTGCGCACGCGTGCTCCGGCAGCAACGGCTTCATCGACCAGTGCTGCAACCGCGTTGCGTTGCTTGGCATTGATCAACGGACCAAGCGTGACGTCGTCTTCGTAACCGGGACCCACTGTTGTCGCGGCGATCCGATCGCACAGAGCACGAGTGAACTCTTCCCGGATCGAATTGTGTACGAGCAGTCGATTGGCGGCAGTACAGGCTTCACCACCGTTACGCATCTTGGCGGCCATCGCACCGTCGACTGCGGCGTCGATGTCGGCGTCATCGAAGACGATGAACGGGGCATTGCCGCCAAGTTCCATGGAGCTCTTCAGTATCTGATCTGCGGATTGTTCGATGATCTTCTTCCCGACGGCGGTGGATCCGGTGAAGGAGACCTTTCGCAGTCGACGGTCCTTCATCAGAGTGCCGACGACGTCTGGGGCATCGAGAGTCGGTAGTACAGACAGAACACCACGAGGAAGACCGGCTTCAGCAAAGACGTGTGCGAGCAGCAACATGGTGAGGGGAGTGTCCTCGGCCGGTTTGACGATGATGGTGCATCCAGCCGCGAGCGCCGGGCCGATCTTGCGTGTCCCCATCGCGAGCGGAAAGTTCCAGGGCGTGATGGCCAGGGCTGGACCCGCAGGTTCCTTGATCACCGCGATGTGGCCGTTTCCAGACGGTGCGGTCGCGGTACGACCGCCGATTCGAACAGCTTCCTCTGCGAACCACCGGAGGAACTCTGCTCCGTACACCACCTCGCCGCGACTCTCCGCCAACGGTTTGCCCATTTCGAGTGTGATCAGCCGGGCGAACTCTTCGGACCGCTCCATGACGAGTTCCCAGGCTCTGCGAAGGATCTCCGACCGTTCGCGAGGGGCGGTCGCAGCCCATGCCGGCTGAACCTCGGCAGCCGATGCGAGCGCGTGTCTTGCGTCGGCGACGCTGCCGTTGGCTACGGTCGTCAAGACGGTGCCAGTCGCAGGATTCACAATGTCGAAACGTCTACCGGAACAGGACTCGCGAGTAGTGCCGTCGATCCAGAGGCCGGTCGGGACGGCAGCCAGTAGGGAGCTGAAGCCGGTCATCGAGGTTCCTTAAGTTCGTAGGTGCAGTTACTTCGTGAGAGTTACGTTGAGCTGTAACCCGGGCAGGCCGGGCGAGGCTGCATAAGGTTTGCCCACTCTCGAGTGGGGCTTGAAAGGACTGGCCACCCGACCTGTCTGGACACCTCGGACCGCTGATTGAGATCTGCGCATGATCGCTTGTTTAAGGAAATGCCGGCGGAGGCGTCCATCGGGGCCAGGCCGGAACACAAGCGAAAACGAGGAAATCCGATGACCGGTTCGCAACTGTGGGCAGGAGTCGACGTCGGCAAAGAACACCACTGGATATGCGTACTCGACACCTCCGGGACGGTGGTGCTGTCGCGGCGATGCGACAACGACGAAGCAACGATCCGTGCGGTGATCACCGAGATCGACGCACTCGCCGAGACGGTGTCGTGGACGGTGGATCTGACCACCGCCTACGTCACCTTGTTGCTGACTGTGCTGGCCGACGCCGGGAAACCGGTGCGCTACCTGTCCGGACGTTCGGTGTGGCAGGCATCGTCGGTCTACCGCGGCGGCGAAGCCAAGACCGACGCCCGCGACGCCCGGGTGATCGCCGATCAGTCCCGGATGCGGTCGGACCTGCCCGTTCTGCGTCCCGACGACGAGTTGATCCGTGAGCTGCAGATGCTCACCGGCCACCGCACCGATCTGGTCGCCGACCGTACCCGGACCATCAACCGGCTGCGTCAGCAACTCGTCGCGATCTGCCCCGGACTCGAACGCGTCGCGCAGATCTCCTCGGACCGGGGCTGGGTGGTGCTGCTGGCCCGCTACCAGCGACCGAAAGCGATCCGCCGCGTCGGGGCGGCCCGACTGGCCGCAATGCTCACCGGGGCCGGGGTGCGCCACGCCGAATCGATCGCCCGGGCCGCAGTCACCGCCGCGAAGGCGCAGACCGTGCGGTTGCCGGGGGAAGATGTCGCTGCCGAACTGGTCGCCGAATTGGCGCAGGCGGTGATCGACCTCGACACACGTATCAACGCCGTGGACGCGGAGATCGAGGCCCGATTTCGCCGTCACCCTCTGGCCGAAGTGATCCTGAGCTTGCCGGGTATGGGATTCCGGCTCGGAGCCGAATTCCTTGCCGCAGTAGGTGACCCCGCCCTGATCGGCTCGGCCGACCAACTCGCTGCCTGGACCGGGTTGGCGCCGAGACCCAAGGATTCGGGTAAACGCACCGGGCGTCTGCACACCCCTCAGCGCTACAGCAGGCGCCTGCGCCGGGTGATGTACATGTCGGCGTTGACCGCGGTCCGTTGCGATCCCCGATCCCGCGCCTACTATCAGCGCAAACGTGCCGAAGGTAAGCGACCCGTCCAGGCCACGATCTGCCTGGCTCGGCGGCGCGTGGACGTTCTCTACGCTCTGCTCCGCGACAACCGCACCTGGCAACCGACTGTGCCGGTCACCGCGGTGGCGGCTTGACAGGATCATTGAGAGTCCTTTCGGATGGTGCCAACCGTGGCAATAGCGGGTGCGAGCCTGACTCGTGAAAAGTGAAGCTCTGCGAAGAGCCGGATCATCGACTTCCGCTCAGAGGGAACGAGTGACGATGGTCGCGGTTTTGGGCAAGGAACAGCAATGAGAAGGCCATCCGGACCAGTTCTCGTCGAGCTCCACGGAGCGGCCGTTGACGCGTCCCAATCCGGTCAGTTTCACGATGCCCGGTAGATAGGGGAGCAAGATCTCGTGTGTTACTACCCGGACGTCATCGTCCTCGGTAGGGATGAGTTGAATGTCGTGACACCCATTGATCTGGACTATCATGGCGCTTCTTCGATCGATGATCCGTCGATGACCCGACGGCGCATTGTCCGAATCAGTGGTCCGTCTGATTCGGCAGCAGCGAACGCTTGCTGCCATTCAGGATCCGCGAGCATCTGGGACCACTTGTTTTCGAGCTCGGCCAGGTTTGCGAATCGAACGGTGTACACCAATTCGCCGAAGGAGTGTTCTCCGATCAGTGTGTGGCCGGCGCTGATCAGCTCCATGTCGTATCGCTTGAACATGCGGGCCGTGTGGTTGGTGAAGAGGTCGATTATCGCCGACAGTTTGCCCGGTACCGCGACGTACTCCCTGATCTCGTAGATCACAGCTGTCCTTTCTGTCAGTTATCCGAAATGCCGTTGGGCAATTCGTGAAACTTGCTGGCGTAAAATACGAGTGGGTCCTGCTCGGCTTCGAAGTCGTGTCCGATGATGCGGAGAAGCACGAATCGATGATCGCCCGTCGTGGTTTCCGATTCGATTTCGCAGTCGAACCAGGCTGCTGCACCGTGCAGGAAGACTGATCCGTCGGGCCCGCTCTCCCAGCTCACGTTGGCGAACCGGTCGACCTGGCGGGCGGCGAGTTGCCGGCACGGTGTCTGCTGTCCTGCTCCCAGGACCGACAGTCCGATCCGTGGTCGTTCTCGTAGCTTGGGCCAGGTGGTCGAGGACGTCTGAACGAACACGCCCACCAACGGAGGCTCCAATGACACGTTGACGAACGCACTGACGGCCATACCGATCGGCTCACCGGTCACGTCGGTCGCGCACAGCGCGGTGACCCCGCTCGGGAAGCGGCCGAACGTTGCGCGCAACGCCGCTGTGTCGACCGTACCGATGTCGTCGTGGACACCTCTGAGGTTTATGGCCGTCATGATCTGGCCTTCGGCGTGTAGGGCTTTGTCAGAACACATGGTTCTTCCCCCCGAATACCTCGCTGACGGAGTCGTCGGTGAAGATGCACCGGATCGAGTTGGCGAGCATCGGTGCGCACGATACGACGTCGACGGTCGACGGGGCTCCGGGCCCGAGGGGGATGGTGTCTGTCACGACGATGCGCTCGAACGGAGAGTTGGCGAGGTTCTCGTGCGCAGAGCCGCTGAACACTGCGTGGGTAGCGGCGGCGAAGACTCGCGAGCATCCGGCGCGGACGACCGCCTCGCCTGCTGCGCGTAGGGTTCCCGCGGTGTCGATCATGTCGTCGACGATGATCGCGGTTTTACCTCGTACATCTCCAATGACGGTGGTGATCTCCGCGACCTGCTGCTGAGGACGTTCCTTGTCCAGGATGGCCAGGCCGGCACCGATGCGAGTGGCGAATTGCTTATTGAGCTTTACGCGACCGGCGTCCGGTGCGACGACCACCAGGTCGTCGTCCAGCGCGGCGAAGTGGTCCGCGAGTGCCATCAGCGCGGTCATGTGGTCGACCGGAACGCTGAAGAAGCCCTGAAGCTGTCCCGCGTGTAGGTCCATCGTGAGTACCCGGTCGACACCGGCTGCCTCGAGGATTCGTGCCACCATACGAGCCGAGATGGGTTCGCGGGGTGAGGATTTCTTGTCCTGACGGGAGTAGCCGAACCAGGGGGTGACCGCGACTACTCGGCGTGCACTGGCGCCGATGGCTGCATCGATCATCACGAGCAGTTCGACCAGTGCGTCGTTGGCGCTGAGGCCTTCGATGGGGTTTGCGCACATCGGTTGGATCAGGAAGACGTCTGCGCCTCGAATGGATTCGTCGAATCTGCAGTACACCTCTCCGTTGGAGAATGTCTTCAGAGCGACCCGACCCAGATCGACCTGCAGGTTGGAGGCGATCGACGAGGCGAGCGCCGGATTGGCGCGGCCCGAGAACAACATCAATTGTTTCTGGGATCCGAACGGAATGGAGGTCGTCATTGGTGGCCTTCCAGGTAGATGCCGGGGAATCGGGCATGTGCGGGGAGTGTGGCGCGAAAGGACGAGAGCATCGTGGGGATGTAGCGGTGGGTTCGAAGGTGGAGATTCCCGTATCGGCGATAGAAACGTTTCTATGGAGGGTGGGCGGATACGGCGCCCAGCATGATCACACGGTGATCGGTTATACGTGTGCGGCGTTGACCTCGTCGGCGATCGGCATCCCTGTGCGGGCACCGACATGTCTGACCGACAGTGACGCTGCCGTTACTGCAAGCGCACTTGCGGCTCCGAGCGGCATCCCGGAGGAAAGCGACGCTGCGAGCACACCGTTGAACGTGTCGCCCGCACCGGTTGTGTCACGCACGTCCGATACCTGCAGGGCCGGGACGGGTTCGATGGTTCCGTCGGGATAGGCCACGATCGCCCCCTTGTCCCCTCTGGTCACGACGAGGCACGCTCCCGTGGCCCGAGCGACGTTCGCCGAGGCGTCACCGACGTCGGTGAACGGGATGGACAGTGCAGCGCACAGGTCACGAAGCTCTGAACTATTGGGTGTCAGAACCGACGCTGCGTGGGCGCTGGCGATGAACTCGTTGCGCACAGGGGCCGGATTCAGCACACAGCGCAGTCCCATGTCGGAGGCTGTCGACACGGCAGCTTCGACCGCTGCCGGGAGGATTTCGGTGCTGACGAGTACACATCCGGCCCACCCCGATGCACGCTCGACGGCCCGGCGAACGAGTGCCGGCGTAAGGGCAGCGTTGGCCCCGGCGGCAACGGCGATCTGGTTTTCCCCCACCGCGTCGACCACGATCAGGGCAGTGCCGGTGGCGGTGTCGTCGAGGACGGCGACGTCGGTGACGTCGACACCGGAGGCGCGGAGCTCGACCAATGCCTCGCGTCCGAGTTCATCATCGCCGATCGCTCCGCAATAGCGCACCGGCACGTTCATGCGGGCGGCTGCGATAGCCGCGTTCGCGCCCTTGCCGCCGCCGAACTTGTCCAGGTGTGGACCGACGACGGTCTCACCCGGACCGGGTAACCGATCGACGGCCACGACCAGATCGACGTTGAGGGCGCCGACCACTAGAACCCCGTTACTCATTGACGCTCCCGCTGATAGTGCACACCGATGACCGATCCTGGAGTGTCGTCGGTAACGGATCCATGGGTTCCGGTGTGCGGTTCTCAATCAAATCGAAAAGGACTGTCGCTGCGCGGTAGCCCATGTCTCGCGCCGGCTGGCGCACGGTGGTGAGCCGCGGCGTGAGAAGCGACGACAGAGGAAGGTCGTCGAAGCCCACGATGCTGACGTCCTCGGGCATACGGAGCCCTTGTGCGCGGCAATACTCCATCGCGCCCACAGCCATGAGGTCGTTGGCGCAGATCAGGGCAGTGGGCCGAGTCTGCGCCGCCAACGCGCGTTGGGCCAGGTCCCGGCCGGACGATTGCTGGTAGTCGCCGTAGTACACCGGGACCGTGTCCGGGTCGATGCCTGCCCCGGCAAGTGCCTCGCGGTAGCCGGCCAGTCGTTGTTGAGCCGTCCACAGACCCTCCGGACCGCCGATGATCGCAACGTCCCGGTGGCCCTTGTCGAGGACGTGTTGCGCGACCTGGCGAGCTCCCCTGCGGGAGTCGCAGACCACGGCGGGCAGGTCGATGCCCGGGATCTGCTCGTCGACGAGCACCACCGGACCAGAGCGAGCCAGTTCGTAGCAAGCTTCGGGCATGGACCCGGTGCTGGTCAGGTAGATGACTCCGTCCACGCGTTGGCTGCGCAGCAATCTGGTCTGGGCTTCCTCGGATTGTTCCGAGCTGCCCGGGACCACCAGGACCACCAGGACATCACGTGCCGATGCGGCTTGATGGACCCCTTCGGTGATCATGGCGAAGAACTGATTGGTCAGGTCGGGTACGACCATGCCAATACGGGAAGCGCTGCGGCGTTTGAGATTACGCGCAGACTCGTTCGGCGAGTATTCCAGAACTCGCACGGCGTCGAGCACACGGGTACGGCGGTCGGGCGCAACCGGGCCGGAGTCGTTGAGTACGTAGCTCACCGTGCTCATGGAGACTCCAGCGTGTTCCGCGACGTCCTTGATGGTCGTGCGCTTGCGCGTGCGTCTGTGCTCAGATGACGCCACAGCAATCCCTCTCTGCGGAATTAGGATCGTCCACTAGCCCACGACAGTATCGAAGACCACAGCAGCGCGTAGTTCGACCACTCGACGAACTCCGGCGGGGCCCAGTGGGGAGCGAGATCCGAGGTGAACGCGACCACTCGGCCGTCGCCATGATGTCCTGTGACCAGGATGGGGTCGTCTCCGGTGCGGGCGACGACCTCGGCGTCGTCGCGGGCCACCACTCGGTTGTAGCCGAGCAGGGGAGGCCAGTCGCTGGAGGTGTCACCCAGGACGGGATGTTCCGGTCGGCATACCTCGACCTTGCAGCCCTCCGGGACCTCGATGCGGTCATCGTAGGGGAGCATGGTCACAGGCAACACGTCGGCGAGGGGGGTCATGCCGAAGCGGGCCTTGCCGTCGATTCCGGTGAACGACATATAGCCACCGACCTTGACCAATCCGCCGCCCCGGCGGACGTATTCAGCGACTACTCCCAGACGGTTGGGCGATGCTTCCGAACGTAGGAACGTCTCGTCGGGGAGCTGGAAGGAATTCGATCCGATATCGGAGATGACAACTACGTCGTACTCGTCGATTTCCTGTGCCGTCTTGGGGAAACGTGAAGAAATCTCGTGGCCGCGCACGTAGTTGACGTCGTGCCCTTCGCGGGTGAGATTTTCGAGGAATACGCTTGCGCCTTCCTCGTACTCAGTGGTGTGGAACTGATCGAAGCCTTTCATGTGAATAACGTGCTTGATCCAGGATTCGCCGGTGAAGAGGATCTTGAGCGGTTCCATAAGGTCTCCTGTGGTGCCTGGGAATGGGAGGTGGGTGTCGGTAGCGGAGTGTTCGTCGGTGGCCCGGCGCGTGTTCAGGACGGGGTGCTCGCGCTGAGTAACTTCCGTCCCAATGCGTACGCCTGGCGAAGGTCGTTACCTTGGTACTGGACTGCGGCAAGCTCGGACACCAACGGGCTGGCGTTGACAGCGACGGTGTTCGGTAGCCATCCGAACAGATCCACATCGGAGGACGAGTCACCGTAGGCGACGCAGTCGGCTGGTTCGATGTGGTAGCGCTCCAGTGCATCTCGCGTGATGTGGACCTTGGCTTGCGGTGACAGTGTTGCCTCTTCGGAGAGCGTCTGTCCGATCACCACATCGGATCCGTAGGCCTCGTGAGCGCCCCAGTTTCTAAGTCTCTGAACGAAGAACGCCGGCGATTGCGAGATCACGATGGCAATCTCACCGCGCCTGCGGATATCGTCGAAGGTATCGGTGATGCCATCGAGCCAGGCCGCTTGTTCGAACGCGGCGTCGAGGTCGTCCTCCGTCGCGTGCGCACAGACCTCGAGCAGGGTTGACCAGAAGTCGAAGTCGGTGATTTGTCCAGCGTGCCAGAGCTGTTCGATTTCGAGTCCAACGTCGCGGCGGCCGAAGAATGTCGACAGTTCCAGGGCGGCTGCTCCGTTGAGCAGCGTGCCGTCCATATCGAATACGTGCAGTCGGGTGGGCATGTGTTGCTTTCTGTGGAAGTCGTCGGGCCGGGTCTCAGGAGAACTCCGGGAGCACTTCCTTGGCCATGAACTGCATGTTCTTGATGATCGCCTCGATCGGCTGTCCCACGGCGATCAGGCACGCCATGTGATCGACGCCCAATGCCTCGTAGGACTTGAATCGTTCGATCATCTTGTCGGGGGTGGTGAGGATGGGATCGGCGTACTTTTCGAGGAGCCCTTCCTTGGAGAACGACTCCTGGGCGGGCCTCATCGCTCCGCCCTGGACCACCGAGTCGTCCTTCTTTCCCTCGGCGCGTGCTGCCAGACGCTCCTCTTGGGACTGTTGGCCGGAGCTGGAGGCATGCACCAGGGTGAGATAGTAGTTGTACTCACTGAGCACGTCGTCGAAGTACTCGGTCGCCTCTTCTTCGGTGTTGCCGAGCCAGGTGTGGCGAAGGGCCATCACCTGCTTTCGAGGCATCCCGCTCGTCTCGATCTCGTCGTTGTACGCGGCGAGCAACGCTTCGAGATCGCCGTAGGGCTCGAAGTTGCCGTAGTTCGGAGCAGTGATCAGGTTGTTTCCCTGTCGTGCCACGCGGCGTACGCCGTCGATGCTCTGCGAGGCCGCCCATACCTCCGGGTGCGGCTTGGATGCCGGCTTGGGCACAAGAGTCGTCGGCGGGAACGAAAAGTACTTGCCGTCGAACGACACATCGTCCTCGACCCACACCCGCTTGATGATCTCGAGGGATTCTTCGTAGATGTCGCGTGCTTCTTTGGGGTTGATGCCGAGTCGGTCGAGCGGGTAGCGACTGCCACCCCGCGCCACGCCGATGCCGATGCGCCCCGGTGCCATCTGGTCGAGGAAACTCATCTCCGACGCGATGAGCAACGGGTTGTAGTACGGAAGGACCACGATGCCGGGCATGATTCGCAAGCGCTCGGTGCGCGCTGCGGCCAAAGCGCTGAACATCAGCGATGAAGGATTGCTGACGTAGTTCTGAAAGTGATTTTCGTTGACTGTGACGCCCTCGAAGCCGAGGTCCTCTGCGGCATCGACGATGCTGAGCATGTCGTTGAGGAGTTCGGACCACGGACGGCTCATGTCGCGGTAGAAGAATGGAGTGGTGACCCAGATCTTCATGGAAGCTGTCTTTCTACGAGGTTGGGCAGTTCCTGTATTGCTGGAGGCGTGCCGAGTTCCGGCTGCAGAGCGGACGCTGCTCGTGCAGTTCCGGGCCAGACCCGGTGCGTGGGTCCCTGCCGAACTCGGACTGTGGGGCGATGTAGAAACGGTTCTATCGCGTACATCCGGAGCATACAACGGTCCGGCGCCCTGTGCATAGTGCCGAACTCGTTTTCTTTCGAGAAACTCGATAAACGTTGTTCACGCTGGTGAGAGACGTAAGGCCGGGTGTTCCGGTGTTTGGATCAACCTCCAAGATCCGCGAATCACGAAGGCAATGAGCGACGCAGATGTAGAAGCGATTCAACCCGGGTGCTCGGCAGGATTCGTCCGGCAGTCGGTAGAGGCGTGGTCGGCCGCGGTCGGGTGGTGGTGCACAGGGGAGACGTGCCGGCGGGTGTCGGTTGCTGCGTGATTGTGCAGACGGTTCTGTCATCCCTGCTCCGGGGAGTGTTCCTACAACACGCTTTCTGTTCGCAACACAGCTCCGAGGGCGCAGAGCACTATCGATCGTTCGGTGACGGGCTGCATCCCGGTTGTGGCGGTCTGTAGACAGACCTGGGTGCTGCCGGAGGTATCGACTGTGTTGCGCGAATATTGCCGGAAGATTTTACGCGTCAACGCTTGACCTGAGGTGTGGGCTCGACCATGATCTCTAGCAACCGCCGACACGGCCGCACGAATTCAAATGCTGCGACTCGCGGTATGTCCCCAGGCTTTCTGGCCCAGTTTTCGTGCAGCAGTAGAAACGTTTCAACAACTGTCTTCGCATCACACGAACGAAGGGAAACGTCCATGCCCACTATCTCGGGATTCGACAATCTGATCCTCAACACCGATACCTACAAGCATTGCCACCACACTCTCTATCCTCAGGGAACCGAGTACGTCTCCAGCTACGTCGAATCGCGTGGTGGCATCTTCCCGGCGACGATGTTCGTCGGACTGCAGGCCTACATCCAGGAGCGCTTGCTCCGGCCGATCACCCTCGCCGACATCGATGAGGCCGAAGCGGTGACCAGGGCGCAGGGGATGCCCTTCTGCAGGGAGAACTGGATGGGCATCCTCAACGACCACGGCGGATTCCTTCCTGTAGAGATCGAGGCAGTCCCCGAGGGGACTGTGCTGCCCACCCGCAATGTCCTTGTGCAGGTTATCAACACCGATCCGAAGTACCACTGGGTGACCAGCTTCTTCGAGACCGCGTTGCTGCGAGCGGTGTGGTACCCGACCACGATCGGAACGGTCAGTTGGATGTGCAAGCAGATCATCAAGGAAGCGTTCGCTCGCACCTCGGACAATCCGGATCTGCTGCGCTTCCAGCTGCACGATTACGGCGCTCGCGGCGTGAGCTCCCAGGAATCTGCTGCATTGGGTGGTCTGGCACACCTGGTCAACTTCAACCAGAGTGACACGGTGCCGGGCATCCTGGCTGCGATGAAATACTACAACGCGGTGTGTCCGGCGAACTCGGGCCCGAACAGCGAGCATGCAGGTTTCACGGCATGGGGTCGGGATCAGGAAGTCGACGCTCTTCGCAACATGATGAACACCTACCGCGATGCCGGTGTGGTGCTGTTGCTGACCGACTCGTACGACCATGAGAACGCTGTGAAGAACATCCTCGGCAAAGAACTGAAGGCCGAGATCGAGAACTTCCCGGGCGTGGTCTGTGCTCGTCCGGACTCGGGCGACCCTGTGCAGGTGACCGCGGATACCGCTGAGTGGCTCATGGATGCCTTCGGCTATGAGGTCAATTCCAAGGGATTCAAGGTTCTGCCCCGGTATCTGCGGGTCGTCCAGGGCGACGGCATCACGCTCGATACCCTGTCGGAGATCTACATGGAACTCGAACGCCGGGGCATGGCGGCAGAGAACGCGATTTTCGGTATGGGCGGCGGTCTGCTCCAGCACTTCAACCGAGACACGTTGAACTTCGGGCAGAAGTGCAACGCTGTGCGAGTAAACGGTGAATGGCGCGATGTGGCCAAGCAGCCGACCGGGGCGAGCTTCAAGGTGTCCAAGGCCGGCCGTCTCGCCCTCGTCAAGCGGGATGGTGAGTACCGCACGGTGCGACGCGACTCGGTTTCTCCCGAGGAGAACCTCCTTCAGCCGGTGTACCGCAACGGCAAGCTCCTGAAGAAGTGGGATTTCTCCGAGCTGATCGAGCGGAGCGAGGCGGAGGTCCCCGAGGAGTACTACTACCCCGTCATCGAACAGATGCGTGCGCAGGACAGCGCCGCGGTGCCTGCCTGACCACAACAACTGTTGAACAGATAACTAGGGATCCATGATGACAAAGTTGCCGAGTGTGCCACTTGCCAATACAGATTGCTTGTACATCGACGGGAAGTGGGTTCCCCCGCACTCGTCTGCTCTGATCGATGTAGTCGACTCGACAAACGAATTGGTCTACTACTCGGTGCCGGACGCCGATGTCGACGATATCGATCGCGCGATTACAGCGGCCCGGCAGGCATTCGACGAGGGACCCTGGCCGCGGTTGTCGCACGCCGAGCGGGCTCAGGTGCTGCTCGATATCGCTGATGCCGTCGAAGCGCGGATCGATGACATCGTGGAGATCTGGCCGCGAGAGACCGGGATTCTGGCATCGTCGGTCCCCGGTGTCATGCGCGAGGTAATCGACGCGTACCGGTACTACGCAGGTCTGGCGAAGAGCTTCCCGTTCCAGGAAGAAGTCACACCCACCAACGGCGCACGCTTCGGCATGATCGTGAAAGAGCCTGTAGGCGTCGTGGGAGCGATCATTCCATGGAACGCGCCGATGGGACTGATCGCGTTCAAGGTGGCGCCGGCACTGCTGGCGGGATGCACCGTCGTCATCAAGTCGTCCCCGGAAGCTCCGGGGGCTGGATACATCATGGCGGAAATTGCTGATCAGCTCGGCATTCCGGCGGGTGTCCTGAACGTGGTGACCGCTGATCGTGCTGCCTCCGAGCGGTTGGTCTCCGACCCTCGGGTCGACAAGATCTCGTTCACCGGATCAACGGAAGTCGGCAAACGAATCGGGAGCATCCTCGGTGGTCGAATTGCACGGTCTTCGCTGGAGCTCGGCGGCAAGTCTCCTGCCATTGTCCTGGACGACTTCGACATTGCCGAGGCGGCACACACCATCGCTTCTGCGGAGTGCTTCCTCTCGGGTCAGATCTGCGCATCGCTCACCAGGATCATCGTTTCGGAGGAACGTCACGATGAGATGGTCAAGGCGTTGGCAGACGAATTCGACCGGGTGGTAATCGGCGACCCGTACGATCCTCAGGTCACGCTGGGACCTTTGGCCAGCGATCGGCAGCGGGACCGTGTCGAGAACTATATCCAGATCGGGATCAGGGAAGGGGCGACACTGGCTTACGGCGGCGGACGCCCGTCCCACCTCGATCGCGGCTGGTTCGTCGAGCCCACCGTCTTCGGAAATGTGTCGGAGACGTCGCGGATCGCTCAGGAAGAGATATTCGGTCCGGTGCTGGCCGTGACCCCGGCCCGGGATCTCACGGACGCCGTTCGGATTGCGAACGCAACGGAGTTCGGTCTGAATGCTGCAGTGTTCACCCATGACTCGAAGAAGGTTTTCGACATTGCCCGTAGGCTTCACTCCGGCACCGTGGGGCAGAACGGCAATCGTGTGGACTTCGGTATCGGGTTCGGAGGATTCAAGAGATCCGGTATCGGACGCGAAGGCGGGGTAGCAGGACTGCAGGCGTACCTGGAGAACAAGACTGTTGTCCTGGACGCACCTCCCGAGTAGACCCGTGCCCGGAGCGGTGCAGAGACCACGGCCGGGTCAGACGACCGAAGCCGACCGTAAGAGGATCATGTGACTGAGATTGCCATAGAACACGGCTTGGTGTGGGTAGGCCCGGACGAATCCTATTCGGAGGGACTGCTCTACATCGAAGACGGCAGGGTCAGCTATGCGGGCGAATACAAGGCAGAGGTGGTCCGGCCCGGCGTCGCGCGGCTCGATGCATCGGGATGTGTCGTTCTGCCGGGTCTGGTGGATTGTCATGTGCACCTGACAACGAACTCGGATCACGAGCGGATCCTTCCCAGCGATGTGTTCCGGGGTCAAAAAAGCGGTCCGGAAAAGCTGCTTCATGGCTATCGCAACTCGCTCCGTGCCCTACGATCAGGGTTCACCACGCTCCGATGCATGGGGCATCGGGGAGTGGGCGAAGTCGAACTGCGTGACATGGTCGCCGACGACCTGATCGTCGCTCCGAACCTTCTGGTCGCGCCGTGGTGGATAACCATGACGAACGGCCACGGTGACCTGTTCTACCCTCCTTACACGCCACGCCGCGAATGGGATACCGCAGACGGTGTCGATGCCTGCCGGCAAATGGTCCGGTTGCAGGCCCGAAGCGGTGCGGACTTCATCAAGGTCATGGCCAGCGGTGGTATGTCGAAAGGAGAGAAACCGCACTGGCCCAATTACAGTGTCGAGGAACTCACGGCGATCGTCGAAGAGGCGCACGACATGGATCTGCGCGTCGCCGCGCATGCCCTGTCGTTGGAAGGGATTCGACGCAGTATCGAAGCCGGCGTGGACAGCATCGAGCACGGCTCGTTCCTCGACGAAGAATGCGCTTCGGAAATGGCGCAAAAGGGAATATTCTTGGTCCCGACCCTCGCGTTCAACGACTGGTGCCAACGCGAAGGGACGGCCCGAGGCCTGACCGAAGCCGGAGTCGAAAGCCTGCGCGAGGCGCACGATCGGGCTCTGGAATCGTTCGATATCGCCCGTTCGGCTGGAGTCAAGATCGCGATGGGAACGGACTCATCCGGGTCCCTGTGCCCGTTCGGTGCCCATTACCGAGAACTCGAACTGTATGTCGAACACGGGATGTCGGTGAATGAAGCGTTGGCGTCAGCCACCGTCGTGGCTTCGGAACTTCTCGACCGCCCGGACATCGGCTCGCTGCGACCCGGCTCGATCGGAGATGCGCTGGTGGTCGATGGGACCATCCTTTCGGACATAACTCGCCTGCGACAGGGAATCAAAGCGGTCGTCCGATCGGGCCGTGACGTCACCAGCTATCTGGAGGAATCGGCCGCGTTGCTCTCGCTCTGAGAGTCGTCTCCGTCGGGAAGCAGATATCGGTACCGGAAATCTGAAAACCGGGGCCGAACATCAACGACTCCGGCCTCGGCCGATAGTAGTTGCACGAATTGAATTGACGAGAAAGCGAGAAGGAAATGCCGTACATCGAAGCAAGCTTCTTCGAAGAAAGGTTCTCCGAGACGAAGTTCTCCGGCGAGATGGTGGCAGCGCTGACCGAAGCGGTGTCCTCGATCCTGGGAGAAGAGATCGGATCGGAAACAACGGTCGTGCTGCATGGTGTACCGCGTGAGCGGTGGGGACATGGAGGCCGGACCATGGAAAAGAGCAGCTGAGCAGACCCCGCCGGCAAAGGTGCGCATTCGGCAACTCACCGGTACCACCGTGGTTCGGCGAACCACCTCTGCCGCTCCGATACATGCTGGCGGCGCGCAGCTTTCGGCTGCGCGCCGCCAGCATATATTACTGGATGATCAGTAATCCGGATTCTGTACATCACCTCCGAATCGTGGAGACGCCGCCACGCTCGATAGGTTCGGATGCAGTCAGGAAACAACCAACGGAACCTCCGAGAGGGCACGGTTATCAACTGCCGCGACAGGGGGTCTCGTCTTCTCGGCGTCGAAACCGACTTTCTCTCGGTGGGGTGTGCTCGCCGACCGATCGATGGGTACGACACAGCGTATGACCGATATCAGCGATCCGCTCGTTCACGACGAGAACGACATCGAAGTCAGCGAGCGCAAATCCTATGCCGCCGGGGTACCGGCGGTGTTGGTCTCGCTGCGGCACGGATTCGAGCAGATGGGTCCGGTGCGCACCGCCCGCACCTTGACGAAGCTGAACCAACAGCATGGCTTCGACTGCCCGGGCTGCGCGTGGCCGGAAACACCAGGTCACCGGAAACGTGCCGAATTCTGCGAGAACGGCGCCAAGGCTGTCGCCGAGGAAGCCACCACTCGCACCGTCGACCCCGGTTTCTTCGCCCGCCATTCTGTACCGGAACTGCTCGCACGCACCGACTACTGGCTCGGTCGCCAGGGCCGGCTGACGCACCCGATGATCATCCGGCCTGGCAGCCTCCACTACGAGCCGATCGACTGGGACGATGCCTACGCGGTGATCGCCGAGCATCTGCGGGCGCTGCCGGACCCGAATGAGGCGATCTTCTACACCTCGGGGCGGACCTCCAACGAGGCCGCGTTCTTGTACCAGTTGATGATTCGGTCGTTCGGCACCAACAACATGCCGGACTGCTCGAACATGTGCCACGAGTCTTCCGGTACGGCCCTGTCGGAGACCATCGGCATCGGCAAGGGTTCGGTGTCGGTGACCGACCTCGAACACGCCGACCTGATCCTCATCGCAGGCCAGAACCCCGGGACCAACCATCCCCGCATGCTGTCGGTACTCGAGAAAGCCAAGGCCCGCGGCGCGAAAGTCATCGCGATCAACCCGCTGCCCGAAGCCGGGTTGTTGCGTTTCAAAGATCCTCAGAAGGCGCGTGGCGTGCTCGGCGAGGGAGTGGCGATCGCCGACGAGTTCTTGCAGATCCGCCTCGGCGGTGACCAGGCCCTGTTCCAAGGTCTGGCGAAACTGCTGCTCGCCGCCGAGGACCGTGCTCCCGGCACGGTCCTCGACCGCGACTTCCTCGACCGGCATTGTGCCGGTTTCGAGCAGTGGGCCACCCATATCCGCGCCGTGGATCTGGACACCGTGTCGACTGCGACGGGTCTGAGCCGATCTCAGCTCGAGGACACTGCAGCAGCGTTGGTCGCCTCGAGAGCGACGATCATCTGCTGGGCGATGGGGTTGACCCAGCATCCCCACGCCGTGGCCACCATCGAAGACGCGGTAGCGCTGCTGCTGATGCGCGGGATGATCGGCACGCGTGGGGCGGGGGTGTGCCCGGTGCGGGGACACTCCAACGTTCAAGGTGATCGCACCATGGGCATATGGGAGAAAGCCCCCGAGTCGTTCCTGCAGGCCCTCGATACCGAGTTCGGGATTCGCTGTCCCCGCCAGCACGGTTACGACGCGGTCGACGCGATCCGCGCCATGCGCGACGGCAAGGCGTCGGTGTTCATGGCCATGGGCGGTAACTTCCTGTCTGCCACCCCCGACACCGAGGTGACCGCCGCCGCGCTGCGCAGTTGCGCGCTGACGGTGCAGGTCTCCACCAAACTCAATCGCAGTCATCTCGCGCACGGAGCGACCGGGATCATCCTGCCCACCCTGGGGCGGACCGACAAGGACATCCGCGGCGGACGCAAACAGATGGTGTCGGTGGAGGATTCGATGTCGGTGGTGCACCTGTCGCGTGGAGGGCTCACACCCGCCAGTTCGCATCTGCGTAGTGAGGTCGCCATCGTGTGCGAGCTCGCCCAGCACCTGTTCGGTTCCGGCCATCGGGTGCCGTGGGCGCGGTTCGCCGACGACTACGACTGCATTCGCGATGCGATTTCGCGGGTGATCCCCGGATTCGAGGACTTCAACACCCGGGTACGGCGGCCGGACGGGTTCGTCCTGCCCCACCCGCCGCGGGACGAACGCCGCTTCACCACCGACACCGGCAAGGCGACCTTCGTCGTCAACGACCTGCACTGGCTTCCTGTCCCCGAGGGTCGGCTGATCCTGCAGACGTTGCGCAGCCACGATCAGTACAACACCACCGTCTACGGCCTCGACGACCGTTATCGCGGCATCAAGGCGGGCCGGCGGGTCCTGTTCATCCATCCCGACGACATCGAAGCGTCCGGATACGCTCCCGGCGACCGGGTGGATCTGGTGTCGGAGTGGACCCGTCCCGACGGCACCGTCGAGGAGCGCCGGGCCGAGGACTTCAGGCTCGTGCCCTATTCGACCCCGATGGGCAATGTTGCGGCCTACTATCCCGAAACGAACCCGCTCGTGCCTCTCGACCATGTGGCACTCAAGTCCAACACTCCTGCTTCGAAGGCGGTCACCGTCCGCCTTGTGCCTCGTCGGGCGCCTGGGAAGCGGCCGGACGGGCCGGGTATCGAGCTCGATCCGAAGTCTGCGTAGGAGAATCTCGATGCCTGTTCTGTTCGCTCATGTGTTCATTGCTGTCGTCCAGCTGCTGCTGCGTTGTGTGGGCATGTCCTCGGCGTTATCTGCGCCCCGGTCGGAACAGCGTGTGCTCGCCGGCCGGTGCGACAGTTTCGACGATGGGTTCGAATCATGGGGCGAGTGACCACCCGTGCCCGCATCACCCGACTGCAGGGAACGCAGCGGGTGGTGCGTCCGGACACGGTCGTTGTCGAAGAACCACTCGAACTGCGCGTCGATGGCACTGCACTGGCGGTGACGATGCGCACTCCCGGTTCCGACATCGAACTTGCCCAGGGGTTCTTGCTCACTGAAGGGATCGTCACCGGCCGCGACGATATTGCTGCAATCCGTTACTGCAACAGCACGGGCGACGACGGGCGCAACACCTACAACGTCCTCGATATCGATCTCGCACCCGGAGTGGCTCTGCCCGAGACCGGCATCGAACGCAACTTCTACACCACCTCCTCGTGCGGGGTGTGCGGGAAGGCCTCCCTCGATGCGATCCGCCAACGCTCCCGCCACTCACCGGCTCACGACCCGGTCGTGGTCGATCCGGAAGTGCTGGCGGTGATGCCCTCCGCGCTGCGACAGGCGCAGGAGACCTTCGACCGCACCGGCGGATTGCATGCTGCCGGATTGTTCACCGCTGCAGGGGAACTCCTCGCACTGCGCGAGGATGTCGGACGCCACAATGCCGTCGACAAGATCATCGGCTGGGCGGTCGAGCACCGACGATTACCGCTGCGCCATACCGTGCTGCTGGTGAGCGGACGTGCCTCCTTCGAGCTGACCCAGAAAGCGGTCATGGCCGGCATTCCTGTTCTGGCGGCCGTTTCCGCGCCGTCGTCGCTGGCCATCGACCTTGCTCATGACGCCGGTTTGACTCTTGTCGGGTTCCTGCGCGGGGACACCATGAACGTCTATACCCGCGCCGAACGGGTTGGTACGGGGAACGCAGGTCTCGACTCTGCGAGCACTTCTACCGGAGCTTTTGATGGATAGGACAGTGGCTATCGAGGTGCGCTACTTCGCCGCAGCGGCAGAGACCGCAGGGACGGAGAAGGAAACGGTGGCATTGCCGCCTACCACCGACCTCGGGACGTTGAAGACGGTGCTGATCGACCGACACGGCCCCGATATGGCTCGTGTGCTGTCGGTGGCGATGTTCTTGGTCGGGGATGAGCTCACCCGTGACCCCGCTCGTGCTGTGGGTCCTGTAGTCGACGTGCTACCACCGTTCGCCGGCGGCTGAAGTGAGACCTCGATGTCGATACGTGTGATTGCTACAACGACGACGGACGAGCAGTCCGACACGTAGGTGAGCACATCGAATTCTTCGAGTTCGGCGAGGGTTGATAAGGCCGTGCCCGCGCCGGCCTGCAGCGTCGCCATCGGAGAGGACTCCTCGGATGAATATTCATCGCTTCGTTGAGGTCTTTTCCGGATACGCGCGGTGAGCGAGAGGTGGGCATGTTTGTGTGGTCAGGTGCGGGCAATGGTGCGGTGCGGTGAGGGTGAACTGCTCGAAGGCGTCGTCGAGTTCGAGGTGGATTGCGTTGTTCGCGATTACGACGCGGTGGGCGTCGAGACCGAGCAGTCGGGCGACGACGAAGGTTGCGCTCAAGGTTGCGACGTTTCTGGTGATCCCGAGTGGGAGGAGGGATCCGGTGTCGGTGAGGGCTTCGTGTTCGCCGGCTCTGAGGACGAGTCTGGCGTCGGGGTGCACTCCGTGGGCTGCCACGGACACGGCGATGTTGTCACGGTCGTCGGAGCCCACGGCGGCAAGGCATCGGGCCCGGTCGAGGCGGGCGCGTTCGAGGAGGGTTCTGTCGGTACCGTGCCCGACGATGGTGGGAATGTTCAGCGCTCGGGCCAGGCGCAGATTGCGGGCTCGATCGTCGCGTTCGATGGCGACGACGGGGATGCCGAGTTTGCGGAGTTCGAGGCACAACCGGAGACCGACCTGTCCCAATCCGACGACGATGACGTGGTTGCGGCGGGGGAGAACCCGTTGACCGATCAAGCCGATGAGGCTGGTTCCGAGCAGACGTTCGATTATCCCGGCGGTGAACATGGCGGTGAACACGATCGCCGCCAACATCGCCAGAGCCGCGAACACGTCATAGGTGTGGTCGCCGTGTGAGGCCGGTGCGGGACCGACGGTGGCGACGACCTGGACTGCTTCTTTGAGGGACTCGACCCAGTGGTGGCCTTTGCCGACAGTGAGCCATATCCAATCGATCAGGAGGATGGCGAGCAGTCCGATAAGGCCGGTGAGCAGCATGCGGGTGCCGGCCTCGTGGGATCGCAGTGTGCCTACGGAGTGGACGAATCGGCGGCGAATTCTGCTGGTGCGGCTGTGGGGTAGCGGCTGCCAGGTCGGTTGGTCACCGTGGGCCGATTGCCGGAGGACGCGTGTGGTGCCATCGGGCGCGGTGTGCGCGGCGTCGATCGTGGCAGCGATGCACGGGCCGGCCAGGGACGGTGTCGCGAGGTCTGCGGGGGAGGTGACCTGACAGTGGGGAATCAATTGGGTGAGTTGGTTGGCGATGGTGCGATCGAAGACGGTCACGACCATCGGTGTGTGGGGACTGATGTGGGCGATGGCGAGGGCATAACGGACGGCGACCGCGTCGTCGTGGGTGACGACGGCGACCCCGGCCGGGTCGTGCTGGGTGATCTGCAGAAGTTCCGGGTCGTCGGGTGCATCGAGGTGGAGAACATCGAAGTGGCGTTGGGTGAGTGACGCGCACACGAGCCGGGCAACATTCGACGCGCCGATGACAACGAAGGGGGACATCGGGCCGACGCCGATCACCGCACAGGTGCAGGGAACGAGGTGTAGGCAGTGAAGATGCCACCGGAGCTGATATCGGATGTTGGGTCGATCAGCTCCGGCAGCACCGCTTCGAGGCGTATCGGGGCAGCAGCGGTGACACTTGTCTCCGGATTCGGGGTGGGTACCAGACGAATATTGTTGATCCGCAAGAGGTTACTGCCGAGTTCACGTCCGGCGGCGAGAGCGAAGGATTCGATTGCGCCGTCCATGGAGTCTCGCGCCGGTCCTCGATCGGTGTCGGTGATTCTGCGGAGCGTGTCCAGGCCGGTTACGGTGACGATCGATCCGATGCCGCCGGTGCGGTGGAGGGATACTGCAGCACGTCTGGTCGTGTGGAACAACAACGCCATGTGGTCGTAGGTGAACCGGCCCCAGTCGGCGGGGCGGATCTTGCTCAGCGAGTGGCATGCGGTTTCCGGGCCGGGTAGCCATGCGGTGTGCACGAGCGCGTCGATGCCGCCATGTCGTCGCTCGAGGTGGGTGAACATGTTGTCGACGTCGGATTCGAGGGTCAGATCGGCCGCGACCGGATGAGCGATCCCGTCGTCATCGGCGACTCGGCCGGCGAGGTGCTCGGCAGCATCGAGGGTGAAGCTGTGCGTGAACACGTGGTGTCCGGCTGCTGCCAACGTTCGGGCCACGTGGGCACCTTCGTTCTGTTCGACGCCGGTGACCAGGACACGCAGTGAGGTGGTGGGTAGAGCCAACGGGTGCAGCGACGGTTCGGCGATGCTCATCTGGACTCGTTTCGAGGGTGCCGGGGGCGCGGGGGGGAGGAGTTCCGCGCCCCCGGGAATCGGGGTGGGATGGATGTCTGTCGAGGTCCACGGCCGTGGGATCCTGCGCGGACGAATCGGCGGCTTGCCGAAGGGGGCGGGGCGTCGGCGACCGGGGACCGGGGACCGGTGCGTGAGCGTGCTCAGTGAGAGGTCGGTGACAGCTGTTCCTGTCCGGAGGTTTCGTCGTTGTCGGACAGGTCCTGCCGGTAGGTCTCGCGCATGGCGATCACGCAGACGACGGAGACGGCGCACATTGCGACCATGAACAGCGCCACGGCGACGTACGAGCCGGTGCGATCGAGCAGGTAGGTGGCGACGATCGGTGCGGGAGCGCTCGAGGCGAGGGTACCGATCGTGTAGCCGAAGGAGATTCCGGTGTAGCGGATGCGGGTGTCGAAGGCTTCGGCGAAGAAGGCTGCGAGGGGACCGTAGGAGGTGGCGAAGGCGAGGCAGAACACCACGAACCCGATCATCGCCAGCACGAAGGATCCGGAGTTGACCAGCCAGAACCAGGGGAAGGTGAACAGCAGCATGGCGAGAACCCCGGCGAGGAAGACCGGCTTTCGACCGTAGGCGTCCGACAGCTTGCCGAACAACGGTAGTGCGACGAACGTGACCGCCATGGCGACGAGGACGAGTGTCAGCATCTGGTTTCGGGTGTAGCCGACCTGCGTGACGCCGTAGCTGAGGCCGAATACCGTAGTGCCGTAGAAGGTGACGCCGATGGCGAAGTAGGCGCCGCAGGTCAGGAGGACCTGCTTGGGGTAGTGGCGAAGGACCACCCCGATGGGCAGCTTCTCCAGCTGTGCGTTCTTCTTGACGCGGTCGAAGTTCGGGCTTTCGCCGACATGCAGTCGGACGAACAGGCCGATCGCGACGAATGCGCCGCCGATCAGGAAGGGAATTCGCCATCCCCAGGATTCGAACGCTTCGGGCGACAGTCCGGCCATCAACAGGAAGACCGTGTTACCGAGCATCAATCCTGCCGGCACGCCCATCTGCACCCAGCTGCCGTAGTAGCCGCGTTTGTCGGCGGGAGCGTGTTCGACGGCCATGAGGATCGCCCCGCCGATCTCACCACCGAGTGCGAGACCCTGCACGAAACGCAAGGTGACGAGGATGATCGGTGCGGCGACGCCGATGGTCTCGTAGCTCGGGAGTAGCCCGACTCCGAGAGTGGTCAAGCCCATGATGGTCAAGGTGATCACGAGCATGGACTTGCGTCCGATCCGGTCACCGAAGTGACCGAACACCACTCCGCCGAGCGGGCGCGCCACGAAGGCGGCGGAGAACGTGGCGAAGGCGAGCAGAGTGCCGATCAGAGAGTCGAACTCGGGGAAGAAGATCTTGTTGAAGACGAGTCCGGCTGCGGTGCCGTAGATGAAGAAGTCGTACCATTCGACCGTTGTGCCGACACCGCTGGCAAATCCTACTTTCGATGTTTGGGACATTTTTGGCATGTGGGGCCTCCGTTGCCGCGAGCGCGAGATGATTTCTGCGGCTCGAATATATGGGTGACCCAGAACACACAACATCTCCATGTGGAGAGGTGGAGTGCACTCCGGGGAAAGCGAATTCGATTCAGAGCAAGCGAAGTTCATGCGCGCGTGCAATGGCTTCGACACGATTGCGCGCGTTCAGTTTCTGCATGGCACTCTGCAGATAGGTCTTCACGGTGTTGCGGGTGAGAGACAGTTCCTGAGCGATTTCGGGATTGCTGTGACCCATGGCCGCAAAACGCAGCACTTCGTACTCGCGCCGAGTCAGGCCGGCCCGGTACAGCGCCTCGGAGGTCACGACTTTTCGTGGCCCCGTCAACCTCGGGTCGACCACCCGAATTCCGCTGGACACGCGATGAATGGCCGTGGCGAAGTCCTGTCCGCTGATGTCCTTGACGAGGCAGCCGTCGGCGCCTGCTTCCATCAGCAGATCGATGGCACCGTGATCGGCGAACGCGGTGAACAGCAGTATCCGCGCGTGCGGCGCGGCTCGCCGAAGACGCGGAATGAGCTCCGGTGCAGGGATATCGGGGAGCCGAAGATCGAGAAGGATGACGTCGACGGGCAGGGTGCGGGCCAATTCGACCGCGGCCGCGCCGGTCAGTGCCCCTCCCACGACTTCGAGGTCGGTGTCCTCGCGGGCGAGCAGTTCCACGCCGCCACGCACGATCGGATGATCGTCGACGACGAGGATGCGGATGGTCTTCGGTGGCGCGGTCATGTGCTCGGTCCCTCCAGAGCGTCTACCCAGCCGCGCACGGTGGTGCCGCTTTCGTCGTCACTGACGACCGACATGCCACCCCCGAGCCGCTCGAGGCGCCCTGCAGCCAATCCGAGCCCCAGCTGGCTTCCTCGCATCGGATCGTCGGTGCCGTCGACGCCCCGGCCGTCGTCGCTGATGACGACCGTCACCCTGCCTGACCGCACCGACAAGCTGACCACCACGGTGGACGCGTCGGCGTGCTTTTCCACGTTGACCAGCGCCTCGCGAACAAGGCGTTGGAGGGCCTCGACGCGGCTGGCATCGAGGTCGGGAGATTCGGTCAGGGGCACGAAACGAGCCGGGATACCGGTCCGGAGCGTGAATGCCTGGCAGTCCTCCTCGATGCCGACCGGAAGATTTCGTTCGGGAGGCCGCGCGGTGAGGTCGGTCAGCGATCGGCGGATGGAAGCATTGACGGCGTGTACCTGTTCGGTGATCTCCTGCAGGCGATCGTGGATCGCCTGCGCGTCAGCGAGGGCGCGCAGGCTCTGCAGTTCGGCGCCGATCCGGAAAAGGACCGGGCTCACGGAATCGTGTAGGGATTCGGCGAGCCGTTTCCGTTCGGCCTCGAGGGCGAGTTCTGTCTGGGTGGCGGCCCTTTGGGCGCTGAGGAGAGTGACGGCGGCCGTTTCGGCGATCGATTGGATCTCTGCGATGACTCGATCACCGAAGGACGAATATTCGCGGGTGCCGACGTACATGGCGCCAAGAACATGACCTTCATAGGCCATGGGCACGGCGAGCATTCCTCGCAGTGACTCCTGTTCGACGAGCGCGTCGAAGTCGTGGGTGATTCCGGGGTCGGACAGATAATCCCGTACCCAGACGGGTTGTTGGAGCATGATGCTCTTGCCGCCGAGCCCGATCCCTTCCGGCACCACCAGTCGGTGCAGAGCGTTGCTCTTCGTGCCCTGCCAACTGCGGTGAACCATCACCCCATCGACCTCGACGCGCCCGATGAGCGACATGTCGAAGTCGCCGATCTCCCGGATCCGCTGGCCGGCCGTGGTCATCGCCGACGCTTCGTCGGTCAGAACCAGCAGCTCGGCGCGCGAAAGTGCGAGATTGTCGAGGATCGACGGTTTGAGGTCCGAGTGGGTGAACTCGTGAGCTGCAGTAGGTGTATTTTCCGACACCGGCTTTCCTCGATCTTCTTTCCGGGGTCTCGGGTGACCCGTCATGGTGGCTCGGTCACAACTTCAGCGTATCGGACCGGTTGTTCAGGTTGATCAGGCACTCGAGCAGGAAGTAGTCGCCCCAGATCAGTTCGTTTCGGGTCGCGAAGTCGCGGCGCTTGTCGAAGCAACCGTCCATCAGGATCCCTGCCGGTCTGCTGTCGTGCGGTCCGGTGGGGGTGAGGTGATCGAGGAGTGCCTCGACGTGGGCGACGGCCCGGTCCCGGAAGTCGGTCCGCTCAGGGACGAGCCGGTCGAGCTTGAGCAGCGCGGCAGCGGCGATGGCCGTGGCGGAGGTGTCGATCGGAACGTCCGGACCGGTGCCGGCGTCGAAGTCCCAGGACACGACGGCGCCGGTCGGTGTGCGGTCGAGCCACCACTCGGCCAGGCGCACGGCGGTCGGCAGGAAGGACGGCGATGACCACTGTGCGGCCTGGGCGTATGCCACCATCGCCCACGCCTGTGCCCGGCCCCAGGTGCTGTCGGCGTTCATGCCCTTGTGGGTGTAGCGGTCCAGCAGTGCACCATTGGCTGTGTCGAATCGTGCCGACTGACAGACCGAGCCATCGGTGCGGATGCACAGTTCGATGTGCCGCTGCGCGTGGCGGATCGCGGCGTCGTGGAAGCGTGGGTCGCCGGTATGTGCCGAGGCCCACGAGAGCAGCGCGACGGTGCCCGGGACGGCGTCGATGTTCGCGGCGCCTTCTCCGACCGCTTCTGCTTCTTCTGCTTCTGCTCCGAGTGGGATGATGCCGGCGCGATCGTTGAAGCTGGTGAGCAGTCCGTGGGCACCTGCCAGAGCGGTCTGCGCCGCGTCGTCGCTTCCGGTGACGAGGTGGTTGACTGCCGCCCCGTACCAGAAGAGGAAGCCGCGGAAGGCGGTGTCGGAATTCTGCCGGGGCAGGATCTGCGCGGTGATGTCGTCGGCGAGGTGTGCCAGGCGCTTGTCACCCGAGGCGGCGAAGCCGAGTGCGGCCAGGCCACCCCAGAATCCTCCGGTCCAGTTTCCGTCGGCGGTGGTGGTCCATTCGCCGGATTCGATGTCGCCGTAGTGCGGGAAGGTGCCGTCGGTCTGCTTGGCGGTCGAGTCGATCCGCTCGAGCATCGCCTCGATCGCCGCGGTGTACCGGGAGTTGGTCACGACCGGCCTCCGGTGGTGAGGACCGACTTGAGCGTGCGCCCGTCCCGCATATCGGCCATGGCGTCGTCCGCCTCGGTGAGCGGGTATTCGGTGACCATCGACGCGAGATCGAAGTGGGCGGTCAGCCGGGGGAGGGATTCGACGTATTCGAGGTGGTTCTGCGGCGAGAACGCCCAGCTTCCCAGCACCTGCAACTGCTTCTTGGTGATGTAGTGGGGGTTGATCGGGGTGGTGCCGTGGTCGGTGTACTGCCCGACGACGAGGTACTTGCCGCCGCGGCGGGTGAGGTCGATGCCTTCGGCCACGGCGGTCGGGACTCCGGTGGCCTCGATGACGACGTCGGCGCCGCGCCCGTCCGGTGTGTGCGCGAGGATCCGTTCCAGGCGGGCCTCTTGATCGGTCTCGGTGAAGATGTCGATGTGGATGTCGCCGATGCCGGCGGCCTGCGCGACCTCGAGACGGTTGGCCGGCCCGCCGACGATGATCACTTTCGCCGCGCCGGCGAGTGTGGCGTACATGGCGCAGGCCAGACCGACCGGTCCGCTGCCCTGGACCACGACGACATCACCTGTCTGCGGCTTGGCGATATCGTTCACGGCGTGCACGGCCGTCGGGCCGGCGCAGCCGAGTGCGATTACCTGCTGCGGGGTCACCGAGGACGGGATGCGGATGATCGTCGAGCCGGGCTGGAGGTAGATCTGTTCGGACCACCCACCCGACAGATGGGGCCAGTCGGCCGATGACTGGTTGATGCCGTACACCTTGCGGGTCTCGCACAGCGACGGTTCGTGCTGGTCCTGGCAGTAGTAGCAGTGCCCGCACGGGATGTTGGACGCCCATGAGATCGCGTCCCCGACGTGCAGTTGCTCGCCCCGGGCATCGGTGGTGACTCCCTCGCCGAGGGCGTGTACGCGACCGACCGCCTCGTGTCCGAGGATGAGCGGTACCGGAATGGGCAGGCGACCTTGCTGCAGGTGGATGTCGGTTCCACAGATTCCCGCGTGCGTGACGTCGACGACGACCGCGCCGGCGTCGGGGGTCACGCGCGGAAACGTCGTCGCGGTCATGGTCTGTCCGAAGCCTTCGAGCACCATCGCCGTGGCGGTGCCGGTGGTCGGGCTCGTCGGGTCCGTCTGCATCGTATTACTCATCGGATCACTCCCTTACTGCGCAAGGTCTGGACATCGGACTCGGAGATACCGAGCTCATGGAGGATTTCGTCGGCATGTTCACTGACCGCCGGCACCCCACGGCGCACCTGGGCGGGGGTGCGGGACAACGTGACAGGGTTGCCCATCAACCGGGTGGTGCGCACACCCTCGATCTCGACGTCGACGAGCGTGCCGTTGTGCCGCGTCTGGGGATGATCGAGCGCTTCTTGCAGGGTGAGCAGCGGTGCGCACAGCAGATCGACCCCGTCGAACAACTCTGCCGCCTCGGCGGTGCTCAACTGTGCGACCAGCGGACGCAGAACCGCGTTGGCGGCCTCTTTGTTCTCTGCCTGGAGCTGTGGTGTGGCGAACGTCGGCTGGACGGACAGATCGTCGATGCCGAGAGCTTTGCATGCCAGACCCAGAGCGTTCTCGCGGAACAGGCCGAGTACCAAGAGCAGACCGTCGGTCGTTTCGAAGATGCCGCTGTACCAGTCGCTGACCCAGTTGGTCTCACGCTGGTACGCCAGCAGTGTGGAGCTTTCGAGAGTCTGCAGGGCCAGTGCTGTATCGAAGAGGTTGACGCTGACCTTCTGGCCGCGGCCGGAGCGCTCGCGTTCGAACAGTGCTGCCAAGATTCCCTGGGCGAGGGCCATACCCGAGGCGTAGTCCACGGTCGGTACCGGATGTACGTATGCCGAGATCGACGGGTCGCCGCACGCGCGTGCCATTCCGCTCAGTGCCTGCGCGAGCATGTCCTGGCCTGCTTTGTGGGCGTACGGTCCGGTCTCGCCGAATCCGGTCGCAGTGCCGTAGACGAGCCGAGGATAGCGCTCGTGCAGATCGTCGTAGGTCAAGCCCAGTCGTTCGACTGCCGCGGTCCGGTAGCTGTGGATGAGAACATCCGCCTCCGCGAGGAGCTGATGGAGAATGTCCTGCCCCTCAGGGGTTTTCAGGTTCAGTGCGATGCTGCGCTTGTTGCGGTTGACCGCGGCGAAGTAGGCACTGGGGCGACCTTCGTCGAGTGACTCGCGATCGAGGCCTCGCAGCATGTCTCCGTTGACACCGCGCTCGACCTTGATCACTTCGGCGCCGAGGTCGCCGAGAACCTGTGCGGCCACGGGCGCCTGCATGATCTCGCCGAGGTCGAGGACCCGGATGCCGCTCAGCGCTTGTTGTTGCTGGGGGTGGTGCACGGTGCGCCTACTTTCCGTATACCGACTTGGCGATGATGAGTCGCTGGATCTGGTTGGTGCCCTCGTAGATCTGGGTGATCTTGGCGTCGCGCATCATCCGCTCGACCGGATAGTCACGGACATAGCCGTATCCGCCGTGCAGTTGGAGCGCATCGGTGGTCACCGACATGGCGGTGTCGCTGCACAGCAGCTTCGCCATGGCCGCCTTCGTCCGTCCCGCCGGTTCCCCGTCGTCGATGAGACGGGCTGCGTCGTACAGCAGCGTGCGGGCCGACTCGATCTTGACGGCCATATCGGCGACCATGCCGCGCAGAAGCTGGAAGCGGGAGATGGACTGGCCGAACTGCTCGCGGTCGGTCGTGTACGACACGGCGGCATCGAATGCGCCCTGTGCGATGCCGAGGGCCTGCGCGGCGATGAGTGCCCGGCTGACGTTCAGTTCCTCGGAGATGTACGCGAACCCCTGGTAGGGGTCGTTGACGACCCGGACGGCGGGGAGTCGGCACTCGTCGAAGTTCACGTCGGTCGTGGGGCTGCCGCGCATACCCATCTTCTTTTCGGGAGCGCCGAAACTGACGCCGGCGTCGTCCTTGTGCACCATGAAGATGCCGAGTGACTTCTCGCCGGTCTTCGCCAGCACGGCGTACCAGTCGGCCCACGGCGCATTGCTGATGAACCGCTTCTGACCGTTGAGGATCCAGTCGGACCCATCCTGGGTTGCGGTCGTTGCGATCGCCGACAGGTCCGAGCCCACGCGCGGCTCGGTCATGCACCATGCGGCGCCGGCGGCGCCCGATGCGACGTTCGGTACCACCAGTTGCTTGAGTTCGTCGGAGCCTTGGCGGAGCACGGTGGAGGTGCCGGCCCAGTTGACCAGCATGACCAGTGCCGTGCTTGCACAGGACGCTGCGACTTCTTCTACAGCGATGACCTGGGCGAGCAGGTCGGCTCCACTGCCGCCGAGGCTCTCGGGGTAGGCGAGTCCGGGCAGGTCGTTGCTGCGCAGGGCTGCCCAGGATTCCGCGGGGAATCGTTCCTTGTCGTCCACATCGGCGGCGTGCGGTGCGATCTTGGTCTGCGCGAGTTTGCGGACGCTCTCGCGGAATTCGCGATATTCGATACTCATGAATTACTCCTGGTCTGTGTGGGGAAGGTGATGATTCGGAAGTTCGACGGTCACAGTGGGGGCCAGCTCAGACCCGTCACGGACGAGGGGATACCGGCTGCGGCCGCCCGTTGGGCGAGGTCTTCGGCGACACCGGCACGGCGCAGCACGTCCTCGGTCTTGACGTGGGTGTCGGTGGCGCGCCGTGTCGGGCCGTCGGAGAACACCGGGACCACGGGGACCGAATGAAGTGTGAAGTCCGGGTCCCGGGCCACGATCTGATCGAAGGTGGCCAGTTCGTGCGGTTCGAGTACCGGTGTCACGCAGGCATCGACCTCGGCGAACACTGTGGTCCACTCCGCCATCGTCTTCGTCTCGAATGCTGTGGTCAGTGACTTTTCGATGTGGTCCCAGGTGGACTCGTCGAAATGGTTCGGAACGGCACCGAGGTCGAGGGTGGTCCACAACCGTTCGAAGAAGGCGGTCTCGAGGGCCCCGACTGCGACGTAGCGATCGTCGGAGCAGCGGTAGCACCGATAGAACGGCATCGATCCGGTCAGTACGCCGTGTCCACGTCCGGGCAGCGTCGGCGTCTGCCAATCGACGAAGTTCATTCCCATCATCGACAGCACGCCGTCGACCATGGCGGCATCGATGTACCGGCCTTTGCCTGTACGCGTGCGGTCGTAGAGGGCGGACATGATGCCGAATGCCGACAGCAATCCGCCGCCTGCGAAGTCGGCGACCAGGTTCAGCGGCAGTGTCGGCGGGTGATCCGAGGGGCCGAAGGTCCCGAGGGCACCGGCGATGGCCAGGTAGTTGATGTCGTGCCCGGCGCGCTGCGCCATGGGCCCGTTCTGGCCGTAGCCCGTCACGCTGCAGTAGACGAGTCCGGGATTGAGGGCCGACAGTTCCGCGTAGCCGGCGCCCAGCTTGTCTGCCACCCCGGGGCGGAATCCTTCCATGAAGACGTCGGCTTCCGAAACGAGGGTGTGCAGGGCGTCGAGGCCGTCGGCGGTCTTGAGATCGAGCGAGATGAATTCCTTGCCTCGCGACAGCGCGGGCACAGGGAGCCCGGAACGACCACCACCGATTGCGATCACTTCTGCGCCGAGGTCCGCGAGCAGCATGCTCGCGTACGGTCCGGGCGCCAGACGTGTCATATCCAGTACCCGAACCCCCGCGAGTGGTCCTGTCGTTGCGGTCATCGTCGTCCTCCAAAGTCATGCGGTATCTCGTGTGATGCCCATCCTGGAGGCGGTGACTGCACTCACACCATCTCCATGTGGAGATGTCGCATCACATCGGTTCTCCCGCACACTGAGATCCACACACTCAGCACGGGACGCTCCGAATTCGACAGGACAGCAATGGAAACCACTGCGACAGACACTCTCCTCGACACCACCGCGCAGGATTACGAGGGGATTCTCGACGCCGCCGAGGCCGCCGCGGCGCCTCTTGCTCGTACGGATCTGCACGAGCGAGCGCACCTTCTGCGGTCGGTGGCCGATGCGCTCGACGCCACAGCGTCGGAACTGGTGCCGCTGGCGGCCGCCGACAGTTCACTGCCCGAGCCGCGCCTGCGCGGCGAAGTCACGCGGACGACGACGCAGCTGCGGATGTTCGCCGAGGTCGTCGAGGAGGGCTCCTGGCTGGAAGCGATCATCGACACGGCCGATCCGGATGCGCACCCTGCTCCGCGTCCCGATCTGCGTCGGATGCTCGTGCCCACCGGACCTGTCGCAGTGTTCGGTGCGAGCAACTTTCCGTTCGCATTCGGACTCGGCGGCGGAGACACCGCTTCGGCATTGGCTGCCGGCTGCCCCGTCGTGGCCAAAGCCCACCCCGCTCAGCCGCGATTGACCGCCGCTTATGCGCGGGCGATCTCCGAGGGACTGCGGGCGGGCGGCGCCCCGGACGGCACCTTCGGGGTTGTGCAGGGCGCCGAGATCGGACGTCAGCTCGTCCAGGATCGGCGTATCACCGCCGTCGGGTTCACCGGCTCGACATCGGGTGGCCGTGCGCTGGCCGATCTGGCAGCCGGCAGACCGGATCCCATCCCGTTCTACGGTGAGCTCGGCAGCACCAATCCGGTGTTCGTGACACCTGCGGCCGCCGAGGACCGGTCGGGCAAGATCGCCGGCGAGTTCCTCGAATCGTTGCTGCTCGGCGCGGGTCAGTTCTGCACCAAGCCGGGGCTGCTGTTCGTTCCCGAGCAGAGTTCGATCGAGTGGCTCGTTCGAACCGCGGTCGCCGAGGATTCGTTCCGTCTGCTGCACGCAGGGATCCGGCAGTCGTTTCTCGAGGTGTCCCAGCAGATCCTCGACCATCCCGAGGTCCGGCCGGTGGCAGTGCCCGAGCAAAGTGGTCTGGACGATCTGTCGGTGCGCCCGGTCATCGGCGTGACCGACGCTCGGGCACTGTGTCGAAACCCTCAGGACCTGCTCGAAGAATGCTTCGGTCCGTTCGGGCTGATCGTGACCTACACATCGATCGAGGAGTTGTACGCGGCGATGGCTGTCCTGCCGGGCACGTTGACAGCGACCGTCCACGGAACCGATGACGATCCCGATGCTGCGGGACTGCTCGGTGCGCTTGCGCGCCGTGCGGGGCGCGTCATCTGGAATGGATGGCCCACCGGTGTGGCCGTGGGTTGGGCTCAGCACCACGGTGGTCCCTACCCGGCCACCAACTCGGTACACACCTCCGTCGGAGCGACCGCGATTCGGCGGTTCCTGCGTCCGGTCGCCTACCAGTCGGTGCCCGAAGCGAACCTGCCGTCCGCTCTCGTCGATGCGAACCCGTGGGGTATCCCCCGCCGGGTGAACGGCCGGCTGTCGTAGGGCCACCGGTGCTCGCGATGTCGCCTCGGTTCGGACTGGGTGCGCAGAGGACTACGTCTGTTGCGTGGCTCCGGACCGGGTTTGTATGTGGCGTTGTGTCACAAGACCTTCCGGACCGGCGCGGGTAGTTGCGCCCAGGTGTGCTGCACAACCAACGACACGGCGGTCTCCGGAGGGAGGCCGCCGTGTCGTTGGTTGTGGGTCTCAGGAGGTGATGGTGTCGGGAGTGACCGGTTCTGTGTCGGCGACGGTGGTCTTTCCGCCGTTCTCGTCGACGAAGTACAGGATCACTGCGCCGATCATCGGTCCGACGGCGAGGGCTGCGAACGCTGCCAGGAACGAGCCGGTGGCGGAGAAGACCGCGCCGATGGCGAGGGGGACGAGGGTGCTGGCGATCTGCCAGAAGGCGTTGGATGCGCCGGCGGCTGTGCCGGTGACCTCGCTCGAGACCAGGCGGGGGATCATTGCGACGATCAGGGGCAGGTATCCGTAACCGACCAGACCGAGGATGGGTGCTGCGATGAGGAGCGCAGGGACGTTGTCCAGCGTTCCGAAGAAGATCAGGATGACGGAGAACAGCGCGAGAATGACGATCGCGGGCTTTCGGGCGCTGCCTATCCGGTCGCCGAGTATTCCGGTGAGGGGTTTACTGACGACCGCCACGCCCGCGAAGATCGCCACGATGAACCCGGCGGTGGTGCCGGAAACGCCGTGTCCCTTGATGAGCAGGGCGTTGGACCAGGTGACGAATCCGTATGTGCCCCAGAACCCGCCGAATCCGGCGAGGGAGAGCAGCATGAGATCGCGGTTGGTGGTCAGGGTCTTCCAGGCGGAGGGGCGCTTGCCGTCGCCTGCGGTAGCGATCGTGTTGGTGACCGGTCCCGGCCGGATGATCACGTAACAGATGACCGCCGTGACGATCGAGATGGCACCGAAAAGGTGGTAGGAGGCGTGCCAGCTGTAGTGGTTGATCATCCACGGGACGGCGGTGTTGGCGATGACGGTGCCGAGCGAGGTCGCGGAGGTGAACAGTCCCATGACCTTGCCGAGTTCCTTGGGCTGGAACCAGCTTGCCAGGAGCTTGACGCCTGCGGCGTAATCCGCGCCGGCGAAGAAGCCGACGACTGCTTGCACGCCGATGCCGATGACCGCGGAGGTGGTCGATCCGAAGATCATCATGAACACGCCTGCGCCGGCGAGTGAGACGGTGACCACCTCGCGGCCACCGAACCGGTCGGAGAGCACCCCGGTGAGGGCGTTGGAGCAGACGTAGCCGATGTAGTACGCGGTGGCGAACACGCCGAGGCTGGCCAGTGGTACGCCGAGGTCCTCGCCGACGAACACCGATGCCGGGCCCCAGGTGGAGCGATCGACGGAGGTCATGGTGAAGGCGAGCCAGCAGAGCACGAGCACGACCCACCGATATCGGTTGCGTGCCTGTTGATCAGGTGATGTGGAAATCGTCTGCACGAGGGGTTTCCTGTCTGGTCTCGGCGCGATAAGGGGGTCTCGGGTTGGGTTGCTGCTACCCGGGTTCTCGGGGGAGAGGATCGCTGCCGTCGGTCGAATAGCGTTGGTGCAGTCGAGGTGTGGAAGGGACTGTGAACGTCACGAGGGGGTATGTCGCGGAAAGTTCAGGGTGGGTCACCTTCGACCGGTCGAGCGCTGCACCTGTTTTATCAAGGTGATCGCGTTCACACAATGTTTGCGTCCGTTTGTGGAGCAATTGCGCGCTATTCGGACGCATTTAGCTCGCTGGCCCGGTCTGCAGAGGCTCCCACCGGCCGGATCGTGTGATCGCCGCTCGATCCGTCGATCACGCGGCGCGCAGGGCGCTGTCCCGATGACGACCGCGATCACCGGACAGGGCCCTCACACGGCTGCGAGCTCCTCGCGGATCTGCTCGGCCGCAGTGCGCAGAGCGGTGAGGATCGATCCCCGCATGTGATCGAGTGATACCCGCGAGGACTGGGCGGAGACGTTGAGAGCAGCGACTGCGTAGCCTTCGGCGTCGCGAACGGGCACGGCGATCGACCGCACTCCCTCGGTGAGTTCCTCATCCGCCAGCGACCATCCCTCGTTGCGTGCGGCGAGAATCTTCTCGCGTAGTTCGTCGGTGTCGATCGTGGTGGCCGCGGTGTAACTGTGGGTGTCCACGCTAGCCAGATAGGCGTCGAGTTCGGCATCGGTGCGGTCGGCCAGGAGTACACGACCGGTGGCGACGGCGTAGGCCGGCAGACTCGTCCCGACCACGATTTCGACCGTGAGGACCCGGTCGGCCTGGACCCGGTCGACATAGAAGATCCTGTCGTGATGCAGCACGGTGAGCGAGGCCGTCTCCTGCGTCTGCTCGGCCAGGCGTTCGAGGTGGGGCCGGACGATCTCGGGAAGTCCGCTGCTCAGGACGTAGGCGTCGCCGATCTCGAGTATCGCGGGGCGGGCGGTGTAGGCGGTGCCGTCGTAGGACAGATAGCCCATGTACTCGAGTGTCAGCACGAAGCGCCGGGCCGCGGTGCGGGTGATACCGGCGAGGGTCGCGACTTCGGTGACCGACAGGGGGCGACGTTCTCGCCCGAACAGTTTGAGTACCTCGAGCCCCCGGCCGAGAGCTTGAACGTGATCGCGGTTCTGCTCCGGGGTCGTCGTGGTTGCTTCGTTCTCGCTCACAGGCTCAACCTATCTACTTCGTGTGATGCTGCCGATCGAGTGGGGGCGTGAGAAGTGCGGATCCCCCAGAGGCCGAGCGCGACGCATACTGCGTACAGCGCTGCCGCCGCAGACCAGCCGGTCGCGAATCCGCCGGTGTGATCGGTCAGCAGGCCCATCAGAGCGGGCCCGCCGGCGAATCCGAGATACATCCCGACTGCGATGGCGCTCGAGGCGCGGCCTACGGTGCTGGTCCGAACCACGCGGAGCGCACCGGCCATCAACACCACATTGGCTGCGAGGGCGGTCGCACCGTGCACGCCGACGCCGATCCACAGGAGGGCAAGCCATCCCCAGAGTTCGGCACCGAGCAGGGCGAGTGCGCCGAGCAGGGAGCCCGATGCGAGGACCAGTAGCAGGGTGAAGGGGCCGGTTCTTCCGGAAAGCGCGCGGCCCCAGCCGATTCGCGCGGTGACACCGATCAGGCCGGCGATCGCGGCGGTCAGCCCGGCCACGGTCAGGTTCAATCCCATTTCGTCGTGCGCGAACAACGGAAGATAGACGTTGGTGGCCTGAAGGGCGGCGCCGGAGAACAAGGCGTAGGCGGCGAACAGCCAGACGGCCGGAGGCAGGGTGCGGCGCTCGGTGCGGTCGGAGGAGGGTGCGGCACGCTCGGGGGCGCTCGCCGGCCGTTGGGAACGGTTCCGGGACGGTGCGCAACGCCAGGCCCAGAGGGCCGAGATGCCCGCGATGGCCGCGCCGACCCATAGTGGGCCTCGCCATCCCCAGGCAAGTGCCAGGGTGGGGCATCCGACTCCGGCGGCGAGTTGGCTGACCTGCACCCCGGACTGCTTCACTCCGATCCAGGGAGAGCGTTTGGCCGGTGGGGCATTATCGCTGATCACGCGGTTGGTGACGGGATTCGACAGGGCCTGTGCAGCCCCGGACAAGGCCATGGCTGCGAGTAGCCACAGGTAGTTCGTCGACAGCGCCGCGATGACGAACGAGAGTGCGGCGCCCGCGAAGATCGTGACGAGCAGTGCGCGAGCGGGGAAGCGGTCGCTGAATCGCCCGAAGGTCAGGGACAGGGCAGCCGCCGCCAGGAAGCTGAGCGTGGCGAGCATTCCGAACTGCGCCGCGGTGATGCCGAGCGAGTCGATGACCAGCGCGCTCGTCGCGCTCAGGCCGTAGGTCAGCAGTGGGCCGATCGCCATGGCTGCCGTCAGCAACGGCAGTAGTGCTCGGGAATTGCGGTTGTTCACTACAGGCACTCCATCGACAGTCCTATCGCTGCGCGACGGTGCGCACGATCTCAGCGCAAAGCGTCCGCATAGCGTTCAAGAAACCTATCTTCGGACGCAAGTGTCGCACGTCCTAGGGTGTGGCACCTACCTCGCCGCGTCCCCGACTCTCGTGGGCCATCGAAGCGTGGCGACATGTGACGGGAGGCCGCGGAGCACGCCGTGGGTGTTCGGCGACGGGTGGACGTGCGCGTCCTCGCGGCATGGGATGCGCTCAGACGTCGATTCCGGCGCGCAGTTCCAGGGAGATTCGACCGGCGGTTTCGAGGAGTGGGGGAAGGTACCGCGGAACCAGGGTGCGCGCGGATTCGTGCGTTTGGTACATCGACACGGTGAGTGCGCCGACGACGCGGCCGGTTCGGGAGCGCAGCGGCACGGCCAACGCTTGCACTCCGACATCGAGAACCTGGTCGGCGAAGGCCCAGCCCTGGCGGCGGATGATGTCCAATTCGCGCTCGAGTCGACTGCGCTCGTCGTGGGCGGGCGCCGGGTGCGGGTCCTGGGGAGCCGAGAAGTCGAGATGCCGGTTCAGTTCGGCTTCGGGAAGTGCGGCCAGCAGCACCCGTCCGGTCGCTGTCCGATGGGCGGGCAATCGGCTGCCCGCCTTCAAGGACACCGACATGCCGGACGCAACCTCCACTCTGCTGACGTACCGGATGTCCGGACCGTCGAGCACTGTGACGGACGCGGAGAGACGCAGGTTTCGCGCAAGTGCCTCGAGGTGTGGCTGGCACACGTCGGCGAGGGTGAACCTCGACAGGTTGGCATAGCCCAGCTCGAGTACCTGCGGTGTCAGGGTGAACTTGCGGCCGGAGACCTCGACGAATCCGAGTTCGACGAGGGTGTGCAGGAATCGGCGCGCCGCCGAGCGAGGGAGTCGGCACCGCTCTGCCACCTCGGTCAGTGTGAGGTGGCGATGCTCGCGGTCGAAGGTGGTCAGCACTGCGATGGCGCGTTCGAGTGATTGGACCGCGTCCTTCGGGCGGGCCGGCCGCACGGGGGTCGACGTCGGCATGGCGTCCACCGCGCTATTGGCTCGCGTCATCTGTTCCCTCTCCGGTGCCCTCACTGAGTGGGCTTCTTCGATCCCACGACCGCGAGTGTAGTGGAGTCCGATGTGCGCGCATATGCGCGTTCTTTTCGGACCTTCCACGGTGGCGTGCGCACCTTCGCCGGTGGTGATCCATCGCGTGTCCCGGCGACAGAAACAGCGAGTACCAGGGGTCTTAGGGCGAAAAGTAAGGCCGCCCATGGTTGACGGTGCGAAGCGACGTGTGCCACAGTGCTCCCACCGATCAATTTCCGCGCACGTGCGCGCTATTCGGACGCAATCAGTCGTTGAAGGTCGAAAGGACTGCCATGCTGACGCAAGACCAGAACACTCTGCTGGTTCAGACGGGCCCCGATACGCCCATGGGCCGGCTTTTCCGCCGGTACTGGATCCCGGCGTTGCTGGCGGAGGAGTTGCCGGAGCCGGACTGCGCCCCGGTCCGGGTCAAGCTGCTCGGCGAGCAACTGATCGCATTCCGCGACACCCAGGGCAGGCTCGGACTGCTCGACGAGTTCTGCAGTCACCGCACCGCCTCGCTGTACTTCGGCCGCAACGAGGACTGCGGCCTGCGCTGCGCATACCACGGCTGGAAGTACGACGTCGAGGGCAACTGCGTCGACATGCCGTCCGAACCGGAGGACTCGAAGTTCAAGTCCCGGATCAAGCAGAAGGCATACCCGTGTGTCGAGCGCGGCGGCGTGATCTGGACGTACATGGGTCCGCCCGAGCTCAAGCCCGAACTCCCCGAACTCGAATGGGCCATGCTCGGCGACGGCCACCGATTCGTCTCGAAGCGACTGCAGGAGACGAACTACCTGCAGGCAATGGAGGGCGGCATCGACTCGAGCCACGTCTCGTTCGCCCACCGATTCAACCTCGACGACGACCCGATGCACTCGGGGACCGAGGGCAACAAGTACCTCAAGGCCGACACCCGCCCCAAGTTCGAGGTCGCCGAGAGCGACGGCGGTCTGGTCATCGGTGCTCGCCGCAACGCCAACGACGACGAGTACTACTGGCGGATCACCCAGTGGATCATGCCCTGGTACACCATCATTCCCCCGTTCGGCACCCACAATCCGCTCGGCGGGCACGCCTGGGTGCCCATCGACGACGAGACGTGCTGGGCGTGGAGCATCAACTACCACCCCACCCGGGAGCTGCGCGAGGACGAACTCGCGTCGATGCGCAACGGAGACGGAATCCACGCCAAGTACATCCCCGGGACCTACCGGACGCTGGCGAACAAGGACAACGACTATCTGATGGACCGCGAGGCCCAGAAGCAGAAGAAGACGTTCTCCGGCATCGAGGGCATCGCCGCCCAGGACTTCTCCCTGCAGGAATCGATGGGAGCAATCTGCGATCGCACCAAGGAACGCCTCGGAACTTCCGACGCCGGCATCATCTTGGCCCGCCGCCGACTGCTCGCCGCCCTCGAGGAACTCGAAGCGGAAACCCTGCCCGGCCTGCAGCCCGAACACCAGCGTGTGCGGTCGACCTCGGTCCTGCTGCCGAAGGCAACGCCCTTCCAGGAAGGTGCAGAGGACGCACTCCGCATGGTCGAAGGCGAAGACTTCGTCTCCATCTGACCACTCCGGCAACAAGAAACAAGGAATCCGTCGTGACCAATAGAGCCGACATCGACACCGCATCGACACCCTCGTTAGCCGGCCCGCCGACGATGGTCCGCGCCGCGGTGTCGATGCCCGACACAACCACGACCATCCGCCACCTCGACACCAGCGCAGCCGTCGGTGCCGTGGGCTGGCTCGAAGTCGAATCCTCCGCGGTGTGCGGAACCGATGTCGGTCTCTATCGGGCCGGACTGGACTCGCCCACAGTGCTCGGCCATCACGTCGTCGGGACCGTCGTCTCGGTGGATCGGACCCAGTCCGCCGCATGGGACGTGCGGCCCGGCGACCGGGTCGCGCTGGAGGAGTACCTGCCGTGTATGCAGCAGGACTGCCCGGCGTGCCGCATCGGTGATCACCGCATGTGCCCCCAGACCGATCTGTTCGTAGGAAAGCGGCGAGTAGGTCTGGTCCCGGCGAACGACGGGTCCGGTCTGCACGGCGGCAACGCCGAATACATGCAGCTCAGCGCAAACAGCCTCGTGTACCGCCTACCGGCGGAACTCGATGCGGACCTCGCAGCGTGGACACAACCCTTCGCCAACGCGCTGGATTGGACGGTCGATGCCGGCGGCGCCGAGGAGGGGTCGACGGTCGTGATCATCGGCCCCGGCTACCACGGTATCTCCGCAGTAGCCGCAGCCCGGGCTGTCGGTGCCGCCCGCATCGTCGTGATCGGGGTACCGGAGTCGGCCGGGCGCCTCGAGATCGCCGAATCGCTCGGTGCGGTGCCGGTGATCAACGACAACGACGACCTTGCCGAACTGATCCTGCGAGCCACCGGCGGTGAGGGAGCCGATGTACTCCTCGACACCGTAGGACTCGGAGGACAGGCCGTGGCCGCCGCCGCCCGTGCGTTGCGCAAGCGGGGCCGGCTGGTCATCGGCGGACTGGGGTCGACGCCGGTCTGCGAACTCGATCTCAAATCTCTGGTGCGCGGCGCCAACACCATCGTCGGTGTCCGAGGCCGCTCTCCTGACGCAGTCACACGCAGCATCGAACTTCTCGCCGGCGGCCGATCCGGATTGGAGATCGTGCCCTCCGTCGACGTCGGCCTCGACGAGGTCGACGACATGTTGGGGCGGATGGCCACCGGACAGGGGCCGGTGAGTCCTCACGTCGTGATCCGTCCACAGTTGCGCCGCCCGAACACTCAGAAACGAGGAACGCTGTCATGAGCGAGACGACACCCCGCCGGCTGTCCTACGTAGCTCGAATACTGCTGGTGCCACTGGGGAAGTCCGGTGACGACCTGGTCGAGCAGATGGCTCGGGCGGGGTTGACCGATGTCGACGTCGTCACCGCGCACTCGCCCGCCGAGGCGGCCGTACGCGACATCAACGCCGAGGCCACGGTGGTGCGTCGTATCGACGAATTGGTCACCGAATCGGACATGGTCATTCTCATCGGTTCGGTACTGCCCCAGGTCCCCATCGGCTTCGCCACCGCCATGGCCGAAGCAGCCCGCGAATCGGGCAACCTGCTCGCCGGTGTCCTGATCGACCAACAGGACTGGGACAGCCCGCAAGGCGCCGAAGCGATGGCAGTACTGCGGATGGAACTCGACATGCTGGTGTCCCTCACCCAGGTCTCTCTCGCCACCGCCTTCGTCGACGTTCTCAAAGGGGGATACCGCACCCCGGGTGCTTACGCGCCAGTTCTCTCGACCCCAAGGATCTGACAATGACACAAGAGACCAGCCGCCTCGTGGTCCGGCAACAACGACTCGAATCCGACGGCGTGTTGTCGCTGACCCTCGAGCACCCGGAGGGGGCCGCCCTCGACGAATGGGAGCCCGGAGCACATATCGACCTCGTGCTGCCCTCCGGGACCGTTCGGCAGTACAGCCTGTGTGGTGACCCCGAGGACAAGACTGCCTACCGGATCGCCGTTCTCAAAGAAGAGCAAGGACACGGCGGGTCGAAGGAAATCCACGACAGTGTCCGGGTGGGGGACCTCCTCGCGGTGCGGGGACCCCGCAACCACTTCGCCCTCGAGCCTGCACCTCACTACCTCCTGATCGCCGGAGGAATCGGAATCACTCCCATTCTTTCGATGGCACGGAAACTGTCACGGGAGAACGCCAGCTGGTCCGCGCTCTACGGCGGCCGCAGCCGCGCCACGATGGCATTCGTGGAAGAGATTTGCGGACTCGGCGAAGTAGACGTCTGTCCTGCAGACGAATTCGGAAACCTCGACCTGGCAGGCGCCGTGGCCGACGTTCCGGCCGGCACCGCCGTGTACTGCTGTGGCCCCGAAGGTCTACTGCAGGCGGTGAAATCGGTGTGTGGTCCGGCGCTCGGTGACGAAGCAATTCATTTCGAGCGGTTCGGTGCCCCTGTCGTGGAGGTCGATTCCTCCGAGGCTGCCGACGCATCGGAGGGGCAGTCGCCCACCGAATTCGAGGTCGAACTGCGCCGGACCGGGTGCACGTTGAAGGTGCCTGCAGACCGCACCCTGCTCGAAGTCGTTCTCGAAGCGAACCCGAACATCCTGTACTCCTGCGAGGACGGATTCTGCGGGTCCTGCGAAACCCGCGTGCTCGACGGAGTTCCCGAACATCACGATTCGATCCTCTCTCAGGCAGACCGAGACAAGGGCCAGACGATGATGATCTGTGTCGGACGTTCTCGCACACCCACGCTGGTCCTCGACGCTTGACGTAGCGGGATGCTGCGAGGAGTCGGGTGTCCGCCTTCCCACGTTTTCAGATCACGGGACGGACCACCCGCACTCGCACTATCCATTGCAGGGCCTGCGGTTGCTGCAACCGGGCATGCTCGTTGCCGAAGAACTTCTCGAACCATGCGTCGACGGTGCCGCATCGGCAGGGGCTATCGCGTCCCTCGATTCCGGTATCGGATCTAACTTCCTGGACGACGCGATCGGTGAGACTTCCAGCGCCTTTCTTCCGGCCGCGAACACACCTCGGCGGCCCTGACGAGCGCTCGTCCATTCTTCGGGCGGGGTGGAAGCTGCGGCGACCGGATGGTCGCTGCAGCGATGATCGATCGAATCGTTCCACCAGCCGATGTGCTGACCCCGCGGGCGCCGACTACCGCGTGCGGAGCGGAATCGTCGACCGTGCACTCGGATTCCGTACCAATCACCGCGGCGAGATCGGCTATCCCCGCGAGTGCCTCGTTGCCCTCGCAGGACTGTCAGGCCGGACGTCGATGACGTCCGGCCTGCCGGTCCTGGAGACCTGTCGCCAGCGCCGAAGCGCCGATAGTGCGACCAGCTGTCCGTGCACGTGGGCACTGTTGTTCGCGGGTAGAAGTTCTCATACTTGTCGACCTCGCACCCTTTGAGGGCCCTGCGAACCGCCCTCGCGCATGTCTTCTTGAGGTGTTCAGGACCGCATCAAGACCTGATTCCATGGATCGGTCGTCGCATCCTTGATGTCGGTGTTCTTCCGGAGGCACGCCTGCAGGGTGCAGTGATCGTTTCGCGCTCGGTTCGCGCACGGATGTCGCGCCCGGGTGCACCCTTCGAGGGATCTCACAGAAGCCGGCCGAGCCTTCCGGCGTACTCGTTCAGTACGGGCACGGCCGCTTTCTGGAGGTCGTGGAGGGTGGTTCTGGCAGTGGATGCACTGACACTCATGGCCGCCACGGTTTCACCGCGGGCGGTTCGGACCGGTACGGCTATCGACAGCATGCCGCGTTCGATTTCTTCGTCGGTATACGCCATGCCGCTCTCCCTTGCTGCCAGAATCCGTTCCCTGACGGCATCGATATCGGTCAGCGTCTGGGGTGTGCGTGTCTGGAGGTTGCACTGTCGGAGATAGTCGTCCAGTTGCGTATCGGTCAGTCCTGCCAGCAGTACTCGACCGGTTGCCGAGTTGTGGGCGGGCAGTTTGGCGCCGACCCGGACTCCGGTCGACACGATCCGGGTGGCCTCGGCGCGGGCGACGAACAGGGCCCACCCGTCTTCGAGAACAGCGAGCGATACCGATTCGTCCAACGCATCGCGAGCCTCGGTCAATTGCGGCTGGGCGAGTTGCGGGAGCGGCGCGGTGTCCAGATAGGCGCCGCTGAGACGGAGCATTCTCGGTGTCGGGCGGAAGTTTCCGTTGTCGTGGGTCAGGTAGCCGAGCTCGACGAGGGTGAGCAGGCAGCGCCGTGCCGCGGCGCGAGAGGTGTTGGTCCGCTGTGCGGCATCGGTGACGGTCAGTTGTGGGTGGCGGATGTCGAAGGCTTCGATGACCGCCAGACCCTTCGCCAATCCGGCCATTCCTTCGGGGGCGCGGGAAGAACTCTTGACACTTTCTTGGGCGTCCTGCTTAATTGTTCGAGAATTGCTCATCTGTTCGTTATACGAACAAGCGCGGGGTGTGTCAAGCCCAAGCGAGCGAGTTCTCTGATGTCCCGACTGGTTGTCCAGACTGAGGAGAAATAATGGAAAGCAGCGTTGTCGACACAGGCCGCGAGACCCCGGTGGAGTGGACCGACGACCTCACCCGAGTGCCGTATCGGGTGTTCCAGGACCAGGATGTCTACGCCGCCGAGCAGACCAAGCTGTTCCAGGGGCCGTATTGGAGCTACCTGTGCCTCGAGGCAGAGGTGGCCGGCCCGGGAGACTACTGCTCGACCTTCGTCGGCGAGACGCCGGTGATCGTGGCACGTGATCGCGACGGGGAGCTCTACGGATTCGAGAACCGCTGTGCCCACCGAGGTGCCCTCCTGGCACTGGACGACCGCGGGAACACGAAGGATTTCACCTGCGTCTACCACGCCTGGAGCTACAACCTGCAGGGCGATCTGACCGGCGTCGCCTTCAAAGACGGAATCAAAGGCAAAGGGGGAATGCCTGATTCGTTCTGCATGGAGGATCACGGCCCGCGCAAGATGCGCATCGCCGTCCTCCACGGCCTGGTCTTCGGAAGCTTTTCCGATGACGTGCCGGACATCGAAGAGTATCTCGGCGAAGAGATCACGAGCCGGATCGCCCGGGTCCTCAGTGGCCGTACGCCCGAGATCATCGGACGCTTCACGCAGGTGCTTCCCAACAACTGGAAGCTGTACGTAGAGAACGTCAAGGACTCCTACCACGCCAGCATCCTGCACCTGTTCTTCACCACCTTCGAACTCAACCGCCTGTCGCAGCGCGGCGGGATCATCGTCGACGAGAGCGGCGGCCACCACGTCAGTTACTCGGCGATCGACCGAGACGCCGAGAAGGACGTCGCCTACGCCGACCAGAACATCCGATCCGAAAGCGCCTACAAACTGGCCGATCCGTCGCTGCTCCAGGGGTTCAGCGAGGTCGGCGACGATACGACGCTGCAGATCCTCTCCGTCTTCCCGGGTTTCGTGCTGCAACAGATCCAGAACTCCGTGGCCGTGCGCCAGATCCTCCCGACCGGAGTCGAGCAAACCCGCTTGAACTGGACATATCTCGGATTCGAAGAAGACACGCCCGAGCAGCGGGAGATCCGTCTCAAGCAGTCCAACCTGGTGGGCCCCGCAGGTTACATCTCGATGGAGGACGGCTGCGTCGGAGGTTTCGTGCAACGCGGAATCGCAGGTGCAGCAAGCGAGTCTGCAGTGCTCGAAATGGGAGGAAGTCTGGCCGAATCCAGCGAGAGCCGTGTCACCGAAGCATCGGTACGCGGCTTCTGGAAGGCATACCGGACCGCGATGAACCGACAAGAAGAGGCATGAGCATGAACGACTTCCAGCGAATCGGCCGTGTGCAGGCCGACTACTCCCGTTGCATCGACGAGGGCCCGCTCGAGCGTTGGCCGGACTTTTTCGTCGAGGACTGCATGTACCGGATCACCACCGCGCAGAACTACAGCGAGGGCCTGCCCGCAGGACTGGTATGGGCCAACACTCGCCGCATGCTCGTCGACCGCGTATCGGCACTGCGCGAAGCCAACATCTACGAGCGACACACCTACCGTCATATCCTGGGCCAGCCCCTGGTGCTGGACGAGAACGGCGACGGTATCCATGCCGAAACCAGTTTCCTGGTGGTGCGGGTGATGCGTGACGGCCAATCCGACATCTTCACCAGCGGGCGATATGTCGACCGGTACGTGGAGGTCGACGGCCAGTTGAAGATTGCCGAACGGGTCGTGGTGTGCGACAGCACCAACATCGATACCTTGCTGGCGCTCCCACTATGAACGGGTCCCCGCCGCGGGTCCTGCTCACAATCGGCGACCCGAACGGAATCGGCCCCGAAATCGCGGTGAAAGCCGTCGTGGCAGCACAGGAACATCCCGCATTCAATCCGGTCCTGGTGGGCGATCGACATGTCATCGAATCGCTCGCCCACCAGGCCGGCATGACGCTCCGCGAGACGGTCGACGGCCACCGCGCACCCCTCGCCGGTGTGGTCGACATGCTCCCCGTCGACTCGTTGCCCCCCGGAGCGTTCGCTCCGGGCCGGGTGAGCGCAGAAGCTGGGACGGCGACCGTGGCGTACCTCGAACGCGCGGTGCGCTGCCTGCAGGGCGGTGGAGCCCGCGGCATCGTCGCGTGCCCGCACTCGGAAACCGCGATCAACGCCGCCGGTATCTCTTTCAACGGATATCCAGGCATGCTGGCCGAACTCGTCGGCGCGCGACGGGACGAGGTTTTCCTGATGCTCGTCGGTGCCGGCCTGCGCATCGTGCACGCCACCTTGCACGAATCATTGAAAGATGCGCTCGGGCGCCTCACACCGGAGCTGGTGTACAGGGCAGCGCACGCTGTGGTGCAGACTCTTCAGGACCAGGGCATCGCGTCCCCGCGTATCGGCGTGTTCGGTATCAATCCGCATGCCGGAGAAGGCGGCCTGTTCGGCGACGACGATCTGCGGGTGACAGCGCCTGCGGTCGAGCGGCTGCGCGCCGCAGGGATCGACGCCTGCGGACCGGTCGGAGCCGACCTCATGCTCGGCGATACCAGCTTCGACGCGTTCGTCGCCATGTACCACGACCAGGGCCATATTCCCGTCAAACTCCTCGCCGGACGCACCGCAGCCGCGATGACGATCGGCGCCGGCGTGCGGTTCTCCAGTGTCGGGCACGGCGCCGGGTTCGACATCGCCGGCAAGGGAACAGCCGATGCGGACGCCGTTGTCGCGGCGGTGCGGCTGGTCGGCGCCTCATCACACGTAACCGCAGGAGTCACGTCATGACCTACCAGGTAACCGTCACGGGATCGGACATCAATTTTCCGTGCGAGCCCGACGAGAGTGTGCTCGACGCGGCGGAACGCGCGGGATACGCGATCCCGTACTCGTGCCGCAAAGGCGTGTGTTCGAGTTGTGAAGGTGCGCTCGATTCCGGCAGCCTCGCGGTGCGCGGCCGGGGAACGGCGCAAGGCCCCGAAAACGGAGTGCTGTTCTGTCAGGCGCAGCCCACCACGGACGTCGACATCACACCGAAGCGGATCACCGAACGAGACAAGGTGGTACGTAAGCAACTCACTGCGAAGGTCCACCGAATCACTCGCCCGACACCCGATGTTGCGGTCGTGCAGCTGCGTCTGCCCACCGGAGTGCGTGCGAAGTTCGCCGCGGGTCAGTACCTCAAGGTTTTTCTCGACGACGGGGACAGCCGGAACTATTCGATGGCGAATCCGCCGCACGAGAACGACGGAGTGCAATTGCACATTCGTCACGTGCAGGGTGGACGATTCTCCGAGGAGGTGCTTCGCACGCTCGAGAAGGGAAGCAAACTGAGAATCGAGCTGCCCTACGGCGAGTTCTCGTTGAACCCCGACTCGGACAGGCCCGTCATCTTCGTCGCCAGCGGCACCGGCTTCGCCCCGGTGAAGTCGATCGTCGAGGACCACCTCAAACGCGGGGGAGAGCGGTCGTTGCATCTCTACTGGGGTGCACGACGGCAAGAGGACATCTACCTGCCCGAGTTGCCCGAGAAGTGGGCCTCGGTTTCGGATCGGGTTTGCTTCACTCCGGTCCTGTCGCATCCCGCCGAGGACTGGACCGGTCGCACGGGTCTCGTTCATCGAGCTGTGCTCGAGGATTATGCGGACCTCAGCGGCCACGAGGTCTATGCATGCGGAAGTCCCGCAATGACCTCTGCGGCACGCGAGGATTTCGTCCACGAGGCCGGTTTGGCACCGGACAACTTCTACTGCGACGCCTTCGTACCGTCGGGCGATCTTGTTGTCACCGCGTGATCCGCTACCACCACCACATCCGGGAATCCCGGTACCAGACACTGTGAGGCACTCATGTCCATCGCACCATCGCGCGTGACACTGCCGGATTTCATCGATTCGCGGCCGGTGAGTCGATACCAGTACATCGTGATCGGCCTGTGTGGGTTGGTCATGTTCATCGACGGCTTCGACACCCAGAGCATCAGCTACATGGCGCCCCACATCGCCGAGGAGTGGGGTCTGTCGAAACAAGTGCTCGGGCCCATCTTCTCTGCCGCTCTCGCCGGTCTGATGGTCGGCTATCTGGCGCTCTCGCCGCTGTCCGAGCGGTTCGGTCACCGCCGGATGATTATTGCGAGCACAGTCCTCTTCGCGCTCGGCACGTTGGCCGCGGCCTGGTCGCAGAACGTCACCGAGCTGATGGCGTTGCGTTTCATCACCGGAATGGGACTCGGTGCTGCTGCGCCCAGTGCCATCGCGCTGACGGGCGAATACAGCCCCAAGCGTCTTCGAGCGACCTTCGTCCTGGCGATCTACTGCGGTTTCTCCCTCGGTTTCGTCGCGGCAGGGTTGGTCTCCGGTTGGCTGATCCCGATCTTCGGCTGGCGGTCGGTGCTGGTCGTCGGCGCAGTAGCACCGCTTCTGCTGCTCCCGGCATTGCTGCGCTTTCTGCCGGACTCGCTCACCTTGATGATCAACAAAGGTGCCGAACCCAAGCGGGTCAGGTCGATCCTGCGCAGGATCGATCCCGGTCTCGCCGCCGGCTCCGACTTCACCTACGAGGCAGAGAAGCAGCCTGACGAACAGCGCACTGCACTGGGGAACCTGTTCACCCGTGACCGGGTGTTGGGCACGCTGCTGCTGTGGTTGGTCTTCGTCATCAATCTCGGTGAGTTCTACGCACTGCAGAGTTGGCTACCGTCGATCATGACGAGCCTGGACTACGACATGGGTACGGTGGTCACCGCTACGACCCTGACGACTGTCGGCGGCATCGCTGCGGCGTTTGTCACCGGGCCGTGTATGGACCGACTCGGTGCGTATCTCACCCTCGGAACGGTGTACATCGTCGGATTCGCGTTCGTCGCGTTGACCGGTCTTGCTTTGAGTGCGCCGTTGTGGGTCCTGCTGACTGCCAACTTCTTTGCTGGTGTGTGTATCAGCGGTGGGCAGAAGAGCTTGATCGCCTTGTCTGCGGTGTTCTATCCGACGTCGATGCGTTCGACCGGTGTCGGTTGGGCATTGGGTGTGGGCCGCATCGGTGGAATCGTCGGGCCGATCGTGGTCGGAGCGGCTCTCGGGATGGGGTGGTCCGCCAGTGCAGTGTTCTATGCGATGTCGATTCCCATGCTCGTGGCCGGCGTGGCGGTACTGCTCCTGGGTCGATGGGTCCGGAGCGACAAACACCCCGACCGTGCGGTGGCGGAAGGTCAGTCACTGGCGCACAAGTAGTACGAGTCGGCGACATGCCGAGGAGTCGGAGCCGGGGCTGCTCCGCGAACGGATGTCCGCGTACCCGCTTGCGGGTCGGTCCGGGTAGCCGTCTCTGTCGGTGTTCGGTGAGCGCTGCCGTAATGCGTCTCCACGGCATGGGCCGTCCTTCGGTTCGCTTTTCGTCAGGTCGACGAACCGAAGGGCGGCCCGTGCCCAGGGTTGTTGATGGAGATCGCGAATCGCGGAAGCTCGCGAGTTCGTCGGGTGACAGCCGACGTCGCGCTGCACGGCAATGTGTGTGCGACTGCATGGAGTTTGCAGGGGTACCGAGCGGGTACGCGAAGACGGTGTCGGCGAACGAGCATCTGCAAGGATCGCGTTCCGGTGCCGGCGGTGAGCAGGTCTCGGTGTTGTTGATCGCCGATCCGGGCGAGCCGGCGGCACTGGCCGAACGCATTGCGGAGTACCTGCCGGAACGCCTGCGCAGCTCTGCTCGGGTCGAGCGCCGGTGGACGATGTGTGTGCGCAACGAACCGTATCTTCCCGACGAGCAAGCGGAGTTCGCGGAGGTCATCGACACGGTCGATCCGTCTTCCGAACACGAAGACATCGTCGTCTACCTCACCGATCTGCCGCGCCGCGATAACACCTTGCCTGTGGTGGCCGACGTCAGCGCCGACCACAAATTCGCGCTCGTCTCGGTCGCGGGAGTGGGTGGTTTCGACATCGAGCGTCGCGTTCGCACGGTCACCGAACTTGCGATCACCTACATACTCGGTGAGCCGGAACTCCCGCCCGGGGCCGCGCGGCAGTTTCCGTCTACGCAGATCGAGGACGGCATCCGGTATTTTGCGCCTTCGGGACTGCGGCGACTGCGGTTGTTGTCGGGGATGGTGCGTGCCAACCGGCCGTGGCGGCTGGTGACCGGACTGTCGAAGGTTCTCGTGGGCGCGTTCGCCACGGGGGCGATCGCCTTGGCCACCAATACGATCTGGTTGTTCGCCGACACGATGGGACCGTGGCGTATGAGTGCGGTGACGGTCCTGTCGATCATGGCGATGATTCTCTGGCTGATCCTCGACCATGAACTGTGGGAGCGTCCGAAATCGCCGGAGGAGCGTGACCGTTCGGTGCTGTACAACACCGCGACCGTGGTGACCTTGACCGTCGGTGTCGTCGTGCTGCACGTGGCTCTGTTTTGTCTGCTGTTGGCTACTGCGAGTTTGACTCTTCCCCCGGAACTGTTGTCCCGTGTTCTCGGGCACGGGGTGAGCTTCTCCGACTATCTGACGCTCACCTGGTTGCTGACGTCCATTGCGACCATCGGCGGGGCGCTCGGGTCGGGGCTCGAGGACGACGCCGCCGTCCGAGAGGCGGCATACGGGGTCCGGCAACGGCAACGCATGGAGAAGATGAGCGAGGCGTCGAACGAGACGGGGTAGGTGTCCTCGGGGCATCCGGTGGCGGGAACATCAAAGACGGATCAATCGAGATGATTGTGGTCAGGTTTCGCACCTTGACCGGGGTTCGGTGAGACGGGGCCATTGTGACAAGAACGCAGTCTCGACGTCGTAGGTGAGAGCCGGCCTGTGGTGGGGTGATCGGTGACCGAGTTGTCGTGATTCGTCTGAACCAGCCAATGCTTTCGTCGGTTTTCGGGTGGTGTCCGTGCAATGGGGGCCTTGTCGGTGACCTGGTCGGCGCTCATTGTGGGCAACTGGGCAAAGAGATGATCTGTGCGTCAGGCTCCCGAAGTGTCTGGGCATTCGGGAGCAGGGCGCTCATGAGAAGGGGGCCGAAATCGGCAGTCGCGGACAAGGCGATGCGGTGCCGCGATGCCGACGTGTCCGGTGATGCGTCCTCGTCGAAGGTCACGAGCGTGCGGCCACGATGCTCTCCGTCGGTTTCTACCGAAATCGTGCACGAGGGGGACTCGTTCAAGCTGACCGAACCGAGGGCAATCGCTGCGGCAAGGGGGTCGTGCAACAGGCATTTGGAGTGGTCGAACTCCGGGTGTCGGTCGAGATAGTAGGCGAGCATCGTTGCAGCGAGTTGGACTGCCGGATCGGTGGATGCGGTCTGCAGCAGGTCCACGTCGGTTCGGGAAAGACTGTGATTGTTCGTGATGTCGAGCGGTACCAGCGTGAGATTCCGCCAGGGGGCAGAGAACACTTGCGATGCGGCCACGGGGTCGGCGAAGATGTTGGCCTCGGCGTGGGGGGAGACATTGCCGGGAACGAGGTGAGCGCCGCCCATGATGGTGATGGCACCGGCAGTTTCTGGGAGGGTTTCGTCGATCGCCAGTGCGACCGCGATGTTCGTCAGTGGGCCGAGAGCGATGATGTGAAGGCGGGACCCGATCTCGTGAGCCGTTGCGACCAGCCGTTCTGCGGCGGCCATATGGTCCGTGGGCGTTTGGGACGGAGGTAAGTCCAGGCCGGCGAACCCGTTGGGTCCGTGGATCCATTGAGCACCTCCCCAAAATTCCCCGGTCATCGGTTCCTGTCTTCCTACTGCGACCGGGATATCGGGGCGGCCGGTCAGCGCGAGCCAGCGACGCGCGTTCTCTGCGGCCTGGTCCACAGCGACATTGCCGGCAACTGCTCCGATGCCACGCAGATCGGCGTGGCATTTGATGAGGTATATCAACGCCAGTGCATCATCGATTCCCGGATCACAATCGACGTAGAAGACGGGGTCCCCACTGATTGAATTTTCTCCCATAGAAACGATTCTATCTTGAAAGCTGTTGTCGTTCTCTGTGACACGGTGACCCTCGGGCCGGGTCGGGTCGTCGAGGACGATGCCGTCCCAAAGGCGGTACGGGGTCCCGCGGCGGCAACGCATGAAAGAACGAGACGAGCCAGGTGTCGAAGGACGCGGGCTCGTTGCCCTCGGCGCCTCCGGCGCAGGAGCATCGAAGGGGAAGACCGGTGAGATAGCGGGGTCAGGTCTCGCACGCTGAGCAATGAGTTCGGTAAGCAGGCACCAGTGATCGGAATGCCGATTCGAGGGGCCAGGAGAAGTCAGCCTGTCGTGCGGTGGGCACCTTCGGTGATCGAGTTGTGAGGCCGGGTGGACCATGCTCCGGGCACGGTGTGGAGCGAGGCCACAGCGCGTGCTGTGTCGATGAAATCCTGTACGGGTTTGGACGCGACATCCGTGCGCCAGGCGATGGACAGCGCCGTGGGCGGGATGTCGGTCACCGGCACGAATGCCAGGCTCGGTCTGCTGTAGAAGCGTTGCGTCGAGGCTTGTGAGAATGCCACGCCGCGCTCGGCAAGGATCGCTTCGAAGCATTCGTCGACGGTGGCGACGTCTGCGCCGACCCGCACCGGTTCGCCTTGGCGCGATTCTGTGGCCAGCCAGTAGTTTCGCCAGTTCTCGGGGGCTTTACGTGCGACGAAGAACTCGTTGGTGACCTGTTCGACGCTCACCTCGGGCAACTGGGCGAGCGGATGATTCGCAGACACGACCATCACGCGGGGTTCGACGAACAGGGTTTCCATGCCCAGCCAGTCCTGCATCAACAGTGGGGGCCGGACGAAGGCGACATCGGAGGATCCGTCGGCCAACCCGACATACGGGTCGGAGAAGTCGTAGGAATGCATCTGCACCTGGATGCCCGGATGCAGCGACTGGAACGTACTGAGAATGTGCGGTGTCAGCTCTGCAGCTGCGTTGCCTTGGAAGCCGATGACCAGCTTGCGGGTACTGACGCCGTGGGCGGCCTCGCGGGTGAGGTTGACTGCACGTTCGGCGTTCGCCAGCAACCGGCGGCTTTCGTCGAGCAGGATCTGGCCGGCAGGGGTCAGTTCGACATGCCTGCTGCTGCGCAGCAGCAGCACTGCGCCGAGGTTCTGCTCGAGTTTGCGGATCTGCACGCTCAGTGAGGGCTGAGCGATGTGCAGACGGGCGGCTGCGCGCCCGAAGTGCAGCTCTTCGGCAACTGCCACGAAATAGGACAGAAGTCGCAGGTCGAGCTGGGGTTGCATATTTCCGAAGATAGACAATGCCGCCGGAGGAGACCAGTAGTCATTGCCTATCGATCCGGGCCGGATAGGTATTGGACGCACCCAGCGGACACGAGGTGTGATGGCTGTCATGGCCGGCACGGCATCCGGGAGGCCAGCACTTTCCGGATTCGGGCCGGCATACCGGAGCGAGTGCTCGCACTCGGCCTCGCTGTCTCCCTCATCGAAGGAATCCCACATGACCGTCACTACGCGTGCCCTCGACACGGCCGACTGGGCTGCCTCGTTCACCGAGGCGAACAACACCGACCCCGAGATCCAGGCACACGGCAAGTACTTCACCTGCTCGTACCTGCTCGACATGACCGACCACACGTTCGTCATCCAGATGAGCCGCGGCAACGTGGTGGACATCGCGATCGACCCCGGTCCGCTGGATGTGCCGTACCAGTTCGCGCTGCGTGCCAGCGCGGACACCTGGCGTAACTTCGGCGTCCCGGTTCCCGCCCCGATGTACCACGGCATCTGGGCCGCGAGCTTCCAGCGCGACATGAAGCTCGAAGGCGACATCCTGGTGCTGATGCAGAACCTGCGGTGCATCACCCGCCAGATCGAACTCCTGCGCACCGTCGGCGTCCCGGTCTGATCCTCCCACCCCCTTTGAGCCGTAAGGAACACTGATGAGCAAGATTTCCCCGGTCACCGGCCACTACGTCGACGTCGACGTCGACGGACTGCTGTACAAGGTCTTCTACCTCGAGAACGGCACCGGCCAGCCGCTGGTGTGCCAACACACCGCCGGCTGCCACAACCACCAATGGCGCGGTCTGCTCGAAGACGAGGAGATCACCGCCAACTACCGTGTCATCGCCTACGACCTGCCGCGGCACGGCAAGTCGGATCCGCCGGAGAACACCGAATGGTGGACCGAGGAATACCAGCTTTCCGCGGACCACTTCGCCAATTTCATCGTGGCGCTGTGCGACGCGCTCGAACTCGAGAACCCGATCTTCATGGGCTCCTCGTTCGGTGGGAACATCGCCCTGCAGCTTGCGCTTCGGCACCCTGACCGCTTCGCCGGCGTCATCCCTGTCGAGGGTGCGGACTATTCGCCCGGCTTCTACCTCGACTGGTGGCAGCACCCCCACGCCAACGCGGCACAGGTCTGCGCGAGCGGCGTGTGGGACCTGATGGCACCTCAGTCGCCCGAGGCGGACCGCTGGAAGACCTGGTTCTACTACAGCCAGGGTTCCGAGTCCTTCCGCGGTGACCTGCACTTCTACTCGGTCGATCACGACCTGCGCGGAAAGCTCGCGGACATCGACGGTGACCGGTGCCCGGTTGTGATGCTGACCGGTGACTACGACTACCTCACCACCCCCGAGGACAGCGCCCGGACCGCGGCGCAGATCCCGAACGCCGAGTTCATCGAGATGAAGGAGATCGGCCACTTCCCGATGAGCGAAAACCACACGGTCTTCCGTGGATACCTCATCCGGGCACTCGAAATCCTCCAGGACAAGGCACGCAAGTCCGTCACCACCAGCTAGTACCCGCTCGCCCGCTCGGGTGTGGCCACCGAACGCGGGTGGCCACACCCGAGCGACCTGCATCGGCCTCGGCTCCCGCTTCGGATGCCGACTGGCCGGGCGTGACGATGAACCTTCACACACTCGGCAGGAGCTATGACCCACACTCTCCCCGCGGGCGTCCCCACCCAACTCTGGATCGGTGGAAAACTCGTCGATTCGTCTACCGGCACCACTTTCCCCGTAGAGGACCCCGCGACCGGTGCCGTGATTGCGCATGTCGCCGACGCCGCGCCCGAGGACGGACGCCGAGCTCTCGAACACGCCACTACCGTGCAAGGGGACTGGGCGCGGACCCCCTCGCGTCGACGTGGCGAAATACTGCGCACCGCATTCGAACTCATCCACCAGCGGGCAGACGACCTCGCGCGCACCATCACTCTCGAGATGGGTAAACCGCTCCACGAGGCGTATGCGGAGATCGAATACGGCGCATCATTCCTGCACTGGTTTGCCGAGGAAGCGAACCGAATCAGCGGGCGAGTCTCGCCGTCCCCGTCGGGAACCGGCACCATCGTCGTCACCAGAGAACCGGTCGGGCCGGTACTGGCCATCACCCCCTGGAACTTTCCGCTGGCCATGGCCACGCGCAAGATCGGTCCAGCACTGGCGGCCGGATGTTCGATCATCGTCAAACCAGCGGCCGAAACGCCCTTGACGATGCTGCTGGTCGGTCAGATTTTCGCCGATGCGGGTCTGCCCGAGGGTGTGCTGTCGATTCTGCCGACCTCCGATGCTGCAGCGCTGACCGCACCACTGATCGACAGCGCTGAGCTGCGCAAGATCACGTTCACCGGATCCACCGGTGTCGGCAAGCTGCTGGTTCGCCAATCAGCGGATCGGCTCCTGCGAATGTCGATGGAACTCGGAGGCAATGCCCCCTTCCTCGTGTTCGACGACGCTGATGTCGATGCAGCGGTCGACGGCGCGATGGCAGCAAAATTCCGCAACGGCGGCCAAGCATGTACAGCAGCCAACCGATTCCACGTCGCACGTAGCGTCGCAGAAGAGTTCAGCGAGAAGTTCACCGCACGCATCGGTGCCTTGCGCACCGGACACGGTCTCGAAGCAGGAACCGACATCGGACCGCTGATCACCGCGAAGCAGTGCGCCACCGTCGATGCTCTGGTCGAAGACGCCGTCGCGAAGGGTGCACGTATCCGCATCGGCGGTGGCCGTCCTGACGGGCCGGGAACGTTCTATTCCCCGACCGTTCTCGACGGTGTGAGTCCCGACGCGCGTCTGCTGCGTGAGGAGATTTTCGGCCCGGTAGCCGCGATCACCACCTTCGATACGGAGGACGAAGCGATCGCGGCGGCGAACAACACCGAATACGGCCTCGCTGCGTACTTCTACACCCAGAATCTCGACCGAGCGTCCCGAGTCGCCAACGCACTCGAGACCGGCATGGTCGGAATCAACCGAGGCATCATCGCCGACGCGGCCGCACCCTTCGGAGGGGTGAAGGAGTCCGGCTTCGGCCGCGAAGGATCGGTCGAAGGTATCGACGAGTATCTCGCCACCAAGTACATCGCACACTGATCACCAGTGGCAGCATCCAGACCGGCGAATGCCCCTGCCCTCAACAAACACTCGTGCGCCGGGGCTGGTGAAGGACCCGCCGAACGGTGGGTCCTTCACCAGAGAGGTGGTTACCGCACTCGTTCGTGTGGCACTACCTGCACATCACCCTTGCGAAGGGGATCGGCAGGTCGACGCGGAACGTCCCGACGAGTGTCGAGTTCAGCTGTGGCCTCCTGCCCCCGGTCACCGGGGTAGGGGACAGCATCATTGATCTCCGCGCTCCACGTGGCGATCGCTTCGTCGACCTCGGTGTCGGCACTCTGGCGAGCGAGCACCAATGCGACGAGCGGCGCGGCCAGTATGATCGTGCCGAAAATGTATGCCGGAAGCATCAAATCGAGGAGCGTCGCGCCCTCCGGCATGGTGGCCGTCGGGTCCAAGGACGCGTGAACTCCAGCCATGCCCGTGTAGTGCAATGCCGCCACTGCACAACCCATCACCAGCGCGCCGAGCAGACGCGTGGCTCGGATGAATGCCGTTCGTACCAACCACAACGCGGCGATGGACGCCCCGATCCCGATAGCCACCGAGGCGGCGGTGAGTACCGGGTCGTGGGACAGTTCGCCGCGAATGCGGATAGCGGCCATGCCGCAGTAGTGCATCAGGCTCACCGCGACGCCCATCACGGCGCCGCCGATCAGTAACGCCGACCTGTCCAGGATCGGACGCCCGGCCAAAGCCCGTAGATCGACCAGCCACAGCCCGAACAGGGTCGCGCCGATAGCGATGACCGCCGAGAGGATCGTCAGCATCGGGTCGTAGCGGATGATGGTGCCGGGCACCGCGAAGCCCATCATGGCGATGAAGTGGGTCATCCAGATCCCGACACCGCCGATGGACAGGGCTGCCATCACCAACCAGCGCCAGCGCGTCGGACCGAGTGGGGTGGTAGCGGCTCGGCGAGCGCAGGACAGGCCGACGAAGGACCCGGCGATCGAGGTGCCGTAGGCGAGAAAGAGCACCCACAGTCCCAGATCGAAATGGTGCATTTCGTGTGACATCAGTGTTCCTTACCAAGGCACGCTCAAGCACCTGCGCCGGCGGTCGCGTGCCGAACCGTCCGGGCAGGACTGCGATCTCGGCCCCCGAGCAGCGACAGCAGCGTACCTAACGCGACTTATGTTTCAAACCAGACCAACGCAACGGGGCGACCCGGACAGCCTCGCCTCCTCGGTCGCGGCGGTTCCTTCGCTGAATGGTTGCCGACTCGACGTGGTGCACCGTGAAGGGCTGTATGCCCGATCTCCCTCAGGCAGTCAAAGGTCGAGTTCGTCGGCTGCACGATGTATGGACGAGTCTGCGTCCATGTACGGATTAAGGCTGAGGCCTTAGCAAAAACGATTGGCCTCTCCTTCGGCGGACGCCGGCCGTGGCGGTGGCGGACGCCACGCTGTCCGTCGGTATCGGATTCCCGCTCGTTTCCTTCCGTCACCGCGTTGAGTTCGATCGCGACCGGTGGCGCGGCCGGTCGCCTGACCGCCGACGGGGCAGTCGACGACTCCGACCCCCTGCGCCGAAGTGTCGTGCCCCGTCGGCTCTCCTCGTCAGCAGAAGATCGCCGGCGAGAAGATCAGGCGGTGCTCGTGCAGATTATTCGTTTTCTGCAAGATCATGCGTATTTTGAACAGGCCCGGTCGGTCTGGTGTCCATGTTTCGGCGAATGTCCCCTTCGTTCGGGTCGTCGGGAAGCTGTGATTCGTCCCGTCTTCGTGGCGGATCCCGGCCGCAAGGGATCAGTCGATGGCAATTCGAATTGCAGCTACCGGAACACGGTTCGGATTCTGTGGCATCCAACGGTCGCGGTTGGAAGGCCGGAATGTGTCGGATCGCCGACTGTGTGCTCATATCGATGCGGCAGCGACCCGAATCGAGATCGCGATCGCGGCGGTGTCGAGCATGCGGCAAGATGGGTCCGGAACTGGACTGGTGGTAGGAATCATTGCGCGACATTATATTTCGGATGTACTACAGGACTCTGTGCCGAAGGTTGCCCACCGCGTCGTCGAAAACATCCCCGAGTTGTAGATCGGTTCTGCTGGGGTGCTGGCGGTGCGAGAGGCGCCGGACTCGGTGATATCCGTGTCTGCGAAGCCGGAAAGTGTCCGAAGATGGGACAGCTGAGTGAGGCGCACATCACCATGATGACTTCCACGTGACCTGCACTACAGAAAGGCTAGGACATGTCGCTTCACTCTTCCTCTGCGGTCGGACTTGCTGATACCGAGGTGTCACTCGAGCTGGATGCGTTGATCATCGGTGCGGGAGTCGCCGGCCTGTATCAGCTGCATCAGCTTCGCGAGCTGGGGCTGCGGGTGCGCGCCTTCGATACCGCCTCCGACGTCGGCGGCACCTGGTACTGGAATCGCTATCCGGGTGCCCGATTCGATTCGGAGGCCTACATCTACCAGTACCTGTTCTCCGATGAGCTGTACAAGAACTGGAGCTGGAGTCAGCGTTTCCCCGGCCAACCCGAAATCGAGCAGTGGTTGCATTATGTGACCGACAGTCTCGACCTGCGTCGCGACATCCAATTCTCGACGACGATCACCAGCGCGCACTACGTCGAGGACTCGAAGCGATGGATCGTACGCACCGATCGCGGGGACACGATTGCCACCCAGTTCCTGATCACCTGCGCCGGCATGCTGTCGGCACCGATGTCGTCAGTGTTCGAGGGCCAGGAAAGCTTCGCCGGCCCGATCTTCCACACCTCTCGATGGCCGAAGGAAGGTGCCGATGTCGCGGGCAAGAGGGTCGCAGTGATCGGTGTCGGCGCCACCGGGATCCAGGTCATCCAGACCATCGCCGACAAAGTCGAACATCTGAAGGTGTTCATCCGTACACCGCAGTACGCCCTGCCGATGAAGAATCCGTCCTACGACGACCGGGATGTTGCCGCGTACAAGGAGCGCTTCGAGGAACTTCGCGCGACGTTGCCGCATACGTTCAGTGGCTTCGAGTACGACTTCGAGCATGCATGGGTCGACCTGACTCCCGAGCAACGGCGGGAAAGGCTCGAAGAGATCTATGACAACGGTTCACTCAAGCTCTGGCTCGCTTCTTTCGCGGAGGTGTTCTCCGATGACGAGGTCAGTGAGCAGGTGTCCGAGTTCGTGCGAGAGAAGATGCGTGCGCGACTGAAGGATCCGAAGCTGTGTGAACTGTTGATTCCGACCGACTACGGCTTCGGTACACACCGGGTACCGCTGGAAACCAACTATCTCGAGGTCTACCACCGTCCGAATGTCGAAGCAGTGGGGGTGCGCACCAATCCGATCAGCCGAATCGTCCCGGAAGGGATCCTGTTGGAGGACGGCACGCTGCACGAAGTCGACGTCATCATTCTGGCCACGGGATTCGATGCGGGATCCGGCGCGCTGACACGAATCGATTTCCGTGGACGTGAGGACCGATCGCTCGCGAGCGACTGGGCGCGTGACATCCGCACGGCGATGGGCCTGATGGTGCACGGCTATCCCAACATGCTGACCACCGGCGCCCCGCTCGCCCCCTCCGCGGCACTGTGCAACATGACCACCTGTCTGCAGCAACAGACGGAATGGATCACCGAATGCATCCGGCACATGCGTGAGCACGGGTACACCGTCATCGAACCGACCGTCGAGGGTGAGGACGAATGGGTCGCCCACCACGACGAAACCGCGAATGCCACACTGATCTCGAAGACCAATTCCTGGTACAACGGCGCGAACGTTCCCGGAAAACCTCGCCGCGTGCTGTCCTACACCGGTGGGGTCGGCACCTACCGAGAACTCACTCTTGCGGCCGCCGCGGCCGGCTACAAGGGATTCCAGCTGAGCTGACCTTCTCGGATATCCGACCCCTGCGGTCGACCACTGCTCGTCTCACGGCGGCGTAGGCACATATCCATTGGGTGAGCATGCGCTGCTACCGCTTTCTCATAGCTCAGGAGGACGATCTCGATGATCGACAACCCGTACTACACGCACGACTTCCACGGTGATTACGACCTGATCGGCATCGGAGCCCTCGACCTCGAGGAGGGTGGCTCGATCCCGGACTGCCGGCTCGCGGTGGCGACCTTCGGAACGCTGAACGAAGCCAAGGACAACGCAATCCTCATCCCCACCTGGTACTCGGGGACCCACCAGATCTGGCGCGACGCATACATCGGTCCTGACCATGCTCTCGACCCGAACAAGTATTTCATCGTCTGCGTGGATCAGATCGGCAACGGTCTGTCGACGTCTCCCCACAACGCCACCGGCGTCAACGCAGAGATCGCCATGTCGAAGTTCCCTCGTGTTCGGATCGGGGACAATGTCGTGGCCCAGGAGCGGCTGCTCCGGGAGCATTTCGGTATCGAACGCCTCGCGTTGGTGACGGGAGGCTCCATGGGAGCTCAGCAGACCTACGAATGGGCGGTGAGGTTCCCCGACAAGGTTCTGCGCGCCGCACCGATTGCCGGTACGGCACGCAACACTCCCGGTGATTTCCTGATCGCGGAGATCATGCGCGAAGCGATCCTGTCGGATCCGGGCTGGAACGGCGGCGAATACACTTCCCATACGCAGGTCGTCGACGGCCTCACCAGGCAGGCCCACATTTGGGGAGTGCTCGGATTCTCGACCGAGTTCTGGAAGCAAGAAGTATGGCGATCAATGGAGTTCGAATCCCTGGACGCGTTCCTGACCGGATTCCTCGAACCCTACTTCACGGCGATGGATCCCAACGCACTCCTCACTCAATCCTGGGCCTGGCAACGCGGCGACGTCTCTCGGCACACCGGGGGAGACCTGGCCGCTGCACTCGGACGGATCACCGCCAAGACCTTCGTGATTCCCATCGACGAAGACCAGCTGTTCCCGGTCCGCGACTGTGCTGCCGAGCAGGAACTGATCAAGGGCAGTGAACTGCGCGTGGTCGAAGATGTGCTCGGGCATCTGGGCCTGTTCGCTGTCGCACCGACCTACATGCCGCAGATCGACCGCCACCTTGCAGACCTTCTCGCGATCGAGGTCTGAAGCGGTGCCGCCACGACAACGGTCCACGTGGGCGGGACGGTAGTGAGTGTGCCCGCCGGCGGTCGTGGCGGCAGAGAACATCGAGATTTTCGCGCGGTTGCCGGCGATGTCGACCTCTATGCGTAGGGCGGGGCAGGTGATGGAACGGGCTCGGCTTCCCCTGGGGGTGAAGCCGAGCCCGGTGATCCGGTCGCCGCCGACGACCTGACGTCAGTCTCCTGATGGTGGTGTGCACCCCGGATCCCGGCAGTCGGTGGTCCTCGGAGTAGGCGCGGTGCGGACCGCGAGTGCCGACCTCCGGCCGGCGGGGTGGTCGTACCCGCCCCCCGCTACTGCCGTTGGAGACGGCAGGTTGATGTCCTATTCTGGGACATCCATAGAATGTGATGTGCGGCACATTGAGGGGGATGGCAGTACTGCGACCTGCAAGGAAATGTGATGGACAGTGACAACCGCCGACGCCGCGTGACCACCGCCCGGCACCTCCATGACCTCGCCGGTTCCCCCTCCGAGGACGTCTCGCCCCTCATCGCACAGTCATGGCGACGCTCACGTCAGGCGGGTGTCATCCCGGACGGCTCGCACCTTCCACAGCTGCAGTACGTCGAAGACCTCGATCTTCGCCGACGACTGGTGCGATGCGCCCTGCCGATCCTCGATCGGCTCCATGACGACCTGTCCGATATGTCCCTCAGTGTCGCGTTGAGTGACGAGCATGCGCGTGTGCTGGTCCGGCGGGACAATGATCCCGTCCTCGCCGCGAAGCTGGACAAGGTGTACTTCGCTCCCGGGTTCACCTACGCCGAAGAGCTCGTCGGTACCAATGGAGTGGGCACAGCCCTCGAGACCGGGATGGCCGTCTACGTCGACGGCGCTCAGCACTATCACGAATCGATCCAGTACTTCACCTGTGCCGGCGCGCCCATTCACAACCCCACCACCGGCCGTGTCGAAGGACTGATCGACATCACAGGCTTGACCCACACATCGAACCCGTTGATGCGCCAGCTCGCCCTTGGAGCGGCTCGTGATATCGAGTCGGCTCTTCGCGCCACGGGATCGATCAAGCAACAGCTCGTGCTCGGCGAGTTCCTCGTCGCCTGTCGGCGCCGGCAGACGGCGGTGTACTCACTCAGTTGCGGTGTTTTCATGTCGAACGAGATCGGCTCGCGCCTTCTCGACCCGATCGACGAGGCTTTTCTCCGCGAGGAAGCACAGTCGATGCTCGATCCGTCACGAGTTGCCCAGTTCGACCTGCGCCTTCCGTCCGGAGGTAGCATCACCGTCAAGCGCACCCTCGTCGAACATGGCGGCGACATCGCCGGCATCCTCCTCGAAGTCGAGGCGACATCGCGTCCCACGAAGACCATGCAACCCCCGCACACGGTTCCCGTGTTTCCGGGGGTGGCGGGGTCTTCGCTCCAATGGAACCGGTGTCGAGGGGAGTTGACGTCCCTCGCCGCGACAGATGCCAACGTGATCCTCAAAGGTGAAACCGGAAGCGGCAAACTCACTCTCGTTCGGGGCATGCACCTGTACAAGAATCCGCAAGCCCCGATTGTCGTCGTGGATTGCTCTGCTGGAAAGTCCGCTCACGAGGAATTGCGAACTGCGCTCGACTCCGCGGCGACCACGATCGTCCTTCGTCATATCGACCAACTCGACGCGAGCACCGATGAGCTCTTCGCCGTCCTCATGTCCGCCGACCAACACCGATACCCGGCTCGGTGGATCGTCGCGACCACATCCACTGATGGGGACGCACTTCAGAATTCTGCTCTCGCCGAGCATTTCATCGCCACCGTCGAGGTCCCCGCATTGCGTCATCACCCCGATGACATCCCGGACATCATCCGAATGCACCCTGCACCTCACCGCGAAACCGCTTTGAGCGACGACACGATGCGAACCCTGAAGAAGTACCACTGGCCCGGCAACGTCCGTGAACTGGTCGACACTCTCAAGCACGTACTTCGCGCCAAGCCCGCGGGAACGATCGCAGTAGCTGATCTGCCTTCAGCGCTCAGCTCCGCACCTCGCCGGACGATGACGGCAATGGAAAGAGTCGAGCGCGATGCCATAGTGGCTGCGCTACGGGACAGCGGTGGCAATCGCGTCGCCGCCGCGAAGTTACTGGGGATCGCGCGGTCATCTCTCTACCGCAAGATCGACACGTTCGGCATCCACGTGTGATCCGCGTAAGAGGGCGGTGATCCGAGAGTCGTCCTATGGCCTTGCGTCCGGTAGCGGTGACTGTCGGAAGGTGCAGTTGATTTCATGCCGGAGAGCAGGTTTCCGGCGCACCAGGTCTGATCGCAGGTGCTCGGGTAGTTCAATCTGCCCGGGGAGGTGTGACTGAATGTGTAGTCCTGACCATCGAATTCACGCACGATCGCGTGGTGGTCGATCATGCCGGAGGCCGACCGCGGTGCCGGGGCACAGTTGAACACACACGATGTCGTTGTTGTATCTGTTTGTGGTGTCGAGCTGCCTACGCCCTGGGCAAGCGTGGCGGTGGCGCGCGCTTCCAGGGCAGGTGGGCTGCTCTCTCGCAATCGGTATGCAGCACAGCCCGACCGGACTCATGGCCGAGTATCAGGGTGCAGGATGGTTCGTCTCCGGGCGACCTCGGGAAATCGATCGCCCTCGCGGCAAGCCCGTGGGAGATGGTGTTCGCGCTCGACCTGTTGCACCCAGACCTCGAACGGCGTGGCAACACCACACCGCTGCGGGTGTTTCGACACCCGCAGCGGTGTGGTTTCCGTGCGTCGGGTGGGGGATTTCACCCGATCTCGTTGATGTCGTCGTGTGGCTGTTCGGCGAGCGCGCCGGTTACGCGAGCGGTCAACGGATCGAGGTCGATGTCCGATGCCGCGGCCTGGGATGGAACCGGGTCAGGAAAGGGCTCGATAGACGGCGGTCTCCATGTCGAGGTAACCACCGAGCGAGCCGGGGTCGGCGAACGGGAAGATCTGCGTCGCCCAGTAGCCCCCGATCTTGTTGTGCCGGTCGATCCAGTAGTAGAGGTTGGCCAGGCCTGCCCAGGCGAGAGAGCCTGCGGGACGGCCCGTGGGTGCTTCGGTTTCGTTGGTCATGAACGTGTAGCACCAGCCCTTGCGCTGGCCAGGGAAGAACTCGGCGTCGTTCGACAGCGACCCGATGACACCCGGAAGCATCTTCACGGTCAGGTCGCCGAGGTCGTTTCTGGTCGCCCACTCGACGGTGTCGGGGCGGAGGATGACGGTGCCGTCGTCTGCCTTGCCGTCGTTGAGCCACATCCGGATGAAGGCGAGGTAGTCACCGACGGTGGAGAACAGTCCGTGCCCACCCATGTCGACCTCGGGCGGGGTGGGGATGACGAAATCGGTGGCCTGGAGCCCGTCGTCGGTGCGCTGGTGCATGGTCGCCAGACGCGCGCGCATGTCGTCGGACGGAGTGAAGGACGTCGATGTCATGCCGAGTGGGTCGAGGACTCGTGTCTTCAGCGCCTCGCCGAGGCGGGTGCCGACGATGCCTTCGACCACCTGGCCTGCCCAGTCGATATTCGAGCCGTACTCCCACTGGGTGCCGGGATCGAACAGCAGCGGTGTCTTGAGCGCGTCCTTGGTGGCGGTGACGATGCTGGGCTGACCATGGTTCTCGGCGAGGCGGTTGTACGTCTCGTTGAAGAAGTCGTATCCGAAGCCGGCGGTGTGCAGCAGTAGTTGGCGGGTCGTGATGTCGGTCTTCGGTGCTCGCAGCAGCGGCTCACCGTTCGAGTCGAAGCCCTCGATGACCTGGAGTTCGCCGATCGCGGGCGCGTACTCCTCGGCCGGGGAATCCAGGTCGAGATCACCGGATTCCACGAGTTGCAGCGCCACGGTGCCGGTGAGGGCTTTGGTGGTCGAGAAGATGCTGAAGACGGTGTCATCGGTCATCGGTTGATCGTTGTCGACAGACCGCACCCCGGCGGACTCGATGAACAGGGTTTCCTGGTCGTTCGTCATGCCCGCTACTACTCCGGGCACGGCACCGCTGTTCACCGTGGTGTGGATGACTTCGCGGGCTGAGTCGACGACGCGCTGGGTATCGGACATGGGAGGTTGTTCCTCTCGTTCGGTCGACAGTGACGCTGCTCCAAGTTTCACGAACGTGTGATGGGTGTCTCAACCGACGCGGCGGCGCAGTTTCGCTCTGTTTCCCCGCCGAATGGCGGGTCCCTCGGTCGAGCGGCCGCCGTATTCTCGATCCGAGTCTTCGAGGAGGTGACGTGACGATGGCCCGAGCCGTGCCCCATCCACCATTCGATGCCGAACTCAAGGCGGGATTGGCTGTGGTAGGCGGTATGTTCCCTCCGACCATCACTGCGGACCTGATCGAGTTCATGCGTACGTCCTATGCGTCCCCTCCGATGGACGAGGAATTCGACCGCCGACGGATCGCGGCGAACGACGTGACCTTTCCCGGGGGTGATGGCGCTGCCGTCAACGCTGCGGTGCTTCGTTCCCGGGACTTCAGCGGGCCCCGTCCTGCGGTGCTGTACGCGCACTCCGGAGGATTGATGTTCGGAGACATGTTCAGCGGCCTGGACCTGGTGCTGGACTGGGTGACCGAACTGGGGGCGGTTCTTGTCACGGTCGATTATCGTTTGGCCCCTGAGTATCCCGACCCCTACCCGCGTGAGGATATGTATGCCGCCCTGGAGTGGTTGGCTGCGCATCTCACCGATCTGAACGTGCGGGCGGACCGGATCCTGGTCGCCGGTGCCAGCTCCGGTGGCGGACTGGCAGCCGGTCTCGCGCTGGCTGCGCGGGACCGCGGTGGTCCCCGGTTGTGTGGGCAGGTGCTCGACTATCCGATGCTCGACGACCGGTGCATGACCGCTTCGATCGAGCAGTTCGACGGTATCGGTGTGTGGGACCGGATCAGCAACGAAACCGGCTGGACCGCCCTGCTGGGTGAGCAGCGGGGCACCGACCTTGTCTCGCCGTATGCAGCCCCGGCCCGCGCGCAGAATCTGAGCGGATTGCCGCCGGCCTTCATCGACGTCGGTGCGGCCGAGATCTTCCGGGACGAGGCGATCGACTATGCCAACAGGATCTGGCAAGCCGGTGGCGATGCCGAGTTGCACGTATGGTCCGGCGCCTTTCACGCGTGCGACATTTTCGCCCCGCACACCAGCGTGGGCCGGTCCATGATTCGGACCCGCAACACCTGGGTCGAGAAAATCCTTGCGGACTGAGGGCAGGAACGAACATGCAAGAGCTACTCGGACGGATCGCCCGCCTCGATCCCAGCGCCAGTTTGGGTCTGCGTGTCATCGCGTGCTTCGACGAGTTGATCGTCGGCAACGTCAACACCCGTGCCCTGCTGGCGACCGCTGCCGCGCTGGCCGGTTGTACTGCAGGGTTCCGGCAGAGCGTCCCGCCGCGGACTCTACGAGTCACTCCGAAAGGAGAAGCAGTGCAGGGTGAATCGCCGACAGATCGTTCGAATCTGCACGTGGCGTCGGAGGACGGCATCGACGTCTGGCTCGAACGCGACGGTGCTGCTGGGCCGAACGACGCACTCATCCTCGAGCGCTTGGCACTGGCCGCGCGGATCCGGAACGGGCGTGGAGCCCGGGAGATCGACAATCGCCGCCACCTCGGCATACTCACCGGTCGCGAGAGCACTCCCGACGAGCGGTTGACCGCGGCGAGCGCGCTCGGCTTGTCGGCAACGGGCATGTATCGCCTCGTGGTGGCCCCGCTGTTCGCGGTGTGGCGCAATCATCCCGCCGGTCCGGAGGACGTGATTGCCACCCCGTTCGGTCCGGTCCACGCCATCGTTGTGCCGGAGCGGTACCCGCGGTTCGGCGCTTCGCCGTGCGGTATCGGAACAGCCACGCCGCCGGACTCGTTGGATCGGTCGTTCCGGACCGCGATGGTCGCTCTGCGCCTGTGCCGAGCTCCGAAGGAGCCCCAGGTCGTTGCCGACTCCTACGGGGGTCTGATCGAGCTGCTTGCCGACGCCGATGAGCACGCTCCGCACAGCGACGCCGACCGTGTCGAGGCCATCGCACACTACGCCTGGGGGATGGAGACGATCGATGCCGTCGTCGCTGCGCAGTCCGTTCGGGAAGCGGCGCGACTGCTCAATATCCACCACAGCACGCTTCAGAGCAGGATCGATACCATCACTGCGACACTCGGTTTCAACCCGTTCGAGGGATTCGGGCGCAGCCGGCTCGGGGCAGCGTTCCTGCTGCATCGCTTGCGTACGTCGACGGTCCTCGACCTGCCGGCGGCTGCGGCACCCGGCAATGTCGCCGTGCTCGGTCCTGCTCGTCCCGCGACGGTATGAGGCCGTCAACGCTTCACGATGTGGTCTCGGTCATCTCTGTGCCGGTTCGGCGCGTTGGCGTGTCGGTGATCGCCGGAAGTGGCACATCGTTGTGCGGGTGATGTCCCTGCGACGTCAGCTCCGGGCGGCGGAGCCGTCTTCATCCCAGTCGGGTAGGGCCGGCACTCGGGTGGCGAGGGCGGTATCGGCGACGATCAGCACGACTGCGACTGCGCGAGCCAGAGGCTGGATTACGAGGCTGGAAATCATCAGAAAACGGTCTTCCTTGGTCGTGTGTCGTCCGGTGGAGCCGGGGCGTCCCGTCGGGAGAACGGGTCTGCCGATCGTGGTCGGACCTGCCATCTACGTGCCGGAGTTGATCGTCCGGGCGGATCGGCTCGGACGACAGCAGCGGTAGTCGATTGTTCAACCATAATTATGCTACTCGGTTCCGAAAATCAAGTCGATCATGCCGCGGAGCCGAACGAGCAGCCGACATCGATGGTGCACCCTCCGATCGGACGTCCGAATCTCTTCTGCATGAGCGGTACCGTCCATGTTCGCAGGTGAACGTAAAGAGGATTCCGACAAGGGGGCGGGATTCGGCGGTGGGAGCGATCGGCATACCGACTGTCCCGCAGGTAAATACCGGCGAACGGCACCGGCGGGCCATGGCGAGCCCATCGACCGAACGGATGGCACACTACCCCGCCCTGCGCCGCTCGGTATGGAGGGCCCGGATGCCCTGCCCGTTGGAGGAGGGGGGACAGGCAGGGCATCCGGGACGGGGTCGGTTCACCGACCGGGATCCACGGTCCGCCGACAGGGGGTGACGGGTCGTGGTGGGTGTCGCAAGATCATGTTGTCGGTCGCTTCGCGCGTCGCCTATCTTTACGGTACCGGGTACCCAAAATCAAGTCTCGGGTCGGAAAAAGGGGGGAACGCGATGGCTACCGGCAGACGTGGACGTCCACAGGTGTCGTCTCGTGCGCAGGTCGAGGCCGCCGCGTTCGAGTTGTTTCTCGAACGGGGCTATGCGGAGACATCGATCATGGACATCGTTGCGGCCGCAGGGATCAGCAAGACCACCTTCTTCCGGTACTTCTCCAGCAAAGCGGCACTCGTGTGGTTTCCTTTCGAGGAAAGCACCCGCGATCTGCAGAGCGCCTTCGACACGGTCGGCGATGAGGTGCCGGTCATGGAGGCGATCCGGGCCGGGGTGATCGATACGGTGGCGGCCCGACTCGACGACGAGGGTGTCTGGACCGCCCAGATTCGGATCCTCGACGCCTCACCGGAACTCCAGGCCGAGGGTGCGCAACGGTGGTTGGTGTGGTCCGAGGTCGTCTCGACGTTCGTTGCGTCCCGTGTCGGTACGCGTCCGGCGGCGGTGGTGCCGGCTGCTGTCGGGGGTGCGGTGCAGTCCGTGGTGCTCGCCGTCCTGCGCGAGGGAGTGAGGTCTCCCGCATCCCCCAGTGAGGTGTTGACCATACTCGATAGGTCGTTGGCTTCGCTGGGGCACAGCCTGCAGAAGTGGATCGACGAACAACCTTGTAAGTAAGGCGCATCGGCCTCCTGCGCAGTGGCGGAACCTACGTGCGAGATGTGCCCGAGGGCCAGTGACGTGCGCACCGTCGATGTACCGGATCGATGCACCGCCGGTGGTGGTGGTTTGCCCGCGGACGGGACTCACCGTTTCCCGGCCCGTTGCCGTCCGGAATGCCGGCCGTCGATCGTGAGGCGCTGCATCGTGCCGAACCGCCGGCCCGGGCAGAGTTCGTCGCCGCTCGGCCCGATGGGGAACTGGTGAAGTATCTGGCCGGTGAAGCGCGTGGCGCCACTGGGTTCGGTATTCGCGACACTTCGAGCGATCGGAGTGGGTGCGCAGGTGCGAGTCGCACTTGTTCGGATGTCGAACTGCATCGCAGGCCGTGCCGGTGATGCACATCTCGAAAATTCCTCGTACACGATTCGTTCGTGCACGATCGATTCCGGTACGCTCGTCCTGTGACCACAGGTGACCTCGCTTCGATCGGGCTGGGGAACGACGACCTCTTGGCGTTGGACCGACAGGTCTGCTTCGCGCTTGCCGTTGCCAACCGGGCCGTCCTGGCTGTCTACCGGCCCATCCTCGAGCCGCTGGGGCTCACTCACCCGCAATACCTGGTGATGTTGGCGCTGTGGGAGAAAGCTCCGATGTCGGTCAAGGCGATCGGCGAAGCGTTGGCGCTGGACTCGCCCACGCTCTCACCTTTGTTGAAGCGCCTCGAAGCCTCGCAGCTGATCACTCGTTCGCGCAGTCGTGTAGACGAACGTCAACTGGTCGTCGATCTCACTGCCCGAGGTCGCGCCCTGCGGAACGAAGCCGAGAAAGTCCCGGTCGCCGTAGTCGAGAAGCTCGGTGTCTCGCCCGCGGAGCTCCAGGAGCTGCATCGGGCACTGACCCGTCTCAATGATGCTGCAGCACATGCAACAACCAGTTCGGATCGACGTCCGTCCCGAGATCCATCCGAGCCACCGGATACAACGAAGGGAACGCTGTGACGACCCCACTTCGCACACGACCTACCGTGATTCAGCGCCTGGCCTATGTGGTTGGCCGCCCCTTGCCTCCGCAGATGCAGGACTGGGTCCGTAACGACATCCTGGGGCCGGGTGGCGTGCGCCGATATCTTCTTCGGTGGAATGTGCCGGTCATCCCGCTGCTGCTGTTGTTCCTGCTGATCCCGGGACCGGTATGGATTCCCGTCTCGATGATGATGTTGCTGCTCTTGCCCTGGATGTACTTTTCTGTGGCGTTGATGAGCATCTGGCAACGTCATCGACTCCAGCAACACGGTCTCGATCCGGATCTGCTCAGTGCGAAGGCACAGGCGCGCGCCTCGCGTGAACGCGAGGACTACGAACGTCGGTTCGGTCGCGCAGCCTAGACAATGTGCGCAACTCTGACGCGGAGTCAGGGTTGCGGACCGGCGCCTATCTCACCCATGTCGGCGGGTTGCCGGGCGGCAGGGCCCCTGCCCGGCTCTTGCGGCGGTGGTGGGATGCCCCGGCATCGAGGCACGACCGCACGGTCTACGGCCGATTTCGGTACCGCACACGGTGCACGAGGGGCGTCCTCGTGTAACCGGTGAGTGAGTGGTGCACATGGCGGCGACACTCGTCGTTCGGCGTAGCGGTGCTGTGCAGACCGGGAAAGGAAGGTCAGCCCGCCGGCATCGCGGCAGGGCTATCAGGCAACGCAAGGGTCTGTCGCGGAGTTGCTCGGTGGCCGAGGAACACCGGCCGATTCGCGTGACCGAACAACAGGGGAAGCAGGTCGCGGGCAGCGACGGTTCCGTACCAGCCGCGGTGCGCGAACGATTCCCCGAATCGAGTGACTGCGTCGGGCCGCACGGTGGGGCCGACGACGAGGAGCGGGGTGGGGTCGGCGGTGTGCAGGACGCCGTCGACCGAGGGAGTGGCGTGATCGCCGGTGATCGCGATAACGGCGCGATCCGACAAGGACTCGAAGCGTTCGAACGCCGGGTCGAGCGCTTCGAGGACGTCCAGCTTGGCGCGTGGCTGTTTGGTGTGCCCGGCCTCGTCGGTGGCCTTGGTGTGGATGTGGACGAAGCGTGCACCCTCGTCGATCAACTGCTCGGCCGCCTCGATACGTGTGGTCATATCCACACCGTGATCGGTGGCGGGAGGCAGGTGATGGTGCCGCATCCCGAGGAGCCCAGCGATGCCCCGATAGAGGCGGGTGCTGGTGACGGCAGCTCCTGCCACGCCGGCGTGGGTGAGGAAATCCGGCACGGGTCGCCGGCTGCCCGACCATTTGGTGGTCATGACGTCGAGAGCGGGGCGTCCGTCGGCGGCGCGTACTGCGTTGACCGGACTCGTGAGGAGATGACGCCGGGCGGTCAGCAGCAGTTCGTTGAGGTGTTCGGCCAGATCTGTCGCCTCCGGACCGGCCGATGTGACCTGCAACCAAGGGTGGAAGTCTTCGAAGAAGGGGTCCGAGTCGGTGACGTCGCCGCGGGTGTGGTGCGGGAGGACGAGCACCGCTTCCCCTCGACCAACCGGATGAAGCTGCGCGTCGGCCTTGTCGAACAGCGGTGCCAGTTCCTCGAATAATCGATCGGCGTCGGCAGCGTCGTCCTTACCTACGCGCCCGGTGATCCATACCTGTCCGTTCTGGACGCGGGACGTGCGTAGTGCGGCAAAAGTGGTCGCGGCGTCGAGCGGTAGGTCGATGCCCGCGCCGACTCCTTCGAGGACGGCACGTCCGGGAAACGGTATGTCGGAGTATCCGAACATGGCCCAATGGGCGAGTTCGGAGGCGGGGGCGCGTCCCCATCCGAACGGTATGTGCCACCCGCTGCTCCCGCGGGCGGTCAATCGGTCGAGGACGGGGGTGCGTGCCGCCTCAGCGGGGGTCCGGCCCGACAACTCCGGGACGGGCCGGTCCCCGAGCCCGTCGAGAGTGACCAGGATGACGGGCATCCGATCGTCGTCGAGGCGGGGCTGGGTTTCGCCGTAGCCGGGCATCCTCATGGCTGTTCCTCCAGCACGCTCGTGGCGATGAGCTCGCTGAGCAACGCTACGGTGGCTGCGGGCACGTGGTGTCGCCAGCTGTCGTCACCGGCCAGCATCGCCTGGCGGATGTCGGTCGCGTTCAGCTTGGTTACCGGGTCGCCGTCGACGACGGTTACCGCGTAGCCGGCCTGCGCGAGCCATCTGGCTTTGTCGTGTTCCCAGTCGCTGAAAACCCGCACGAAATGCCGTGCCGAGTGGGGTACATACTGCGGCCAGAGCTGCGGTTGGGTCAGGTCGAACGGCACGATGGTCACTCGCCCGGCCCGGACGTGGTCGGTCAGGGCAGCGTCGAGCAGGCGAGCCCGCTCGAAGTAGGTGAACGGATTGGCCGCCCGGGTGTGTCGGTGCGCCGAACTTGCTTCTTCGTGGTGTGCGCTCGGATCCGGGTTGGTGATCGCCACCACCAGGTGATCGCACTCGTTCAGGGCGATCTCGAACAGTTCCATGTGCTGATTGTGCACAGGCTGGAATCGGCCGGTGACACAACCGAATTCGGTCATCGTGTGCTCGTTTCAGCAGTGACGACGCCGGGACGGCCGTCGTCGACGAATTCACCGATCACGCAGGCATGGGCATCACCGCCGGCGCGCAGAGCGGCAACGACCGAGGCGGCATCGTGGGGTGGAACGGCCAGAAGCAGCCCCCCGGAGGTTTGGGCGTCGGCCAGTAGGAGCTGCTGCTCCTGCGGGATCGAAGAAGGCTCGAACCACCCTTTCCGCAGTGCATTGACCAATGTCCTGCGGCTTCCGTCGGGAGCACAGCCGTCGGCGATCAGCGCCGTCACTCCGGGCAGAAGAGGAACTCGGTCGATGTCGATGCGAGCTCCGAGGCCGGCCGCGGCCGCCATCTCGTGCAGGTGGCCGATCAATCCGTAGCCGGTGATGTCGGTCGCTCCTTTCAGCCCGGCCTGACTGGCGATCCGGCTGGCCGAGGAGTTCAACCTGGTCATGCTCGCGACTGCAGCGGTACGTGAGTTCTGCGGGGCTTGACCACGTTTGATTGCGGTACTGATGATGCCGACCCCGATGGGTTTGGTCAGCACCAGTAGATCGCCGGGGCGAGCGCCACCTTTGGTGAGGATCTTGTCGCGCTCGACCTCACCGATCGCGACGAGGCCGTATTTGGGGATGGGGTCGGTGATGCTGTGGCCGCCGACGACCAGAGCGCCGGCGGCAGAGACAGCATCCGCGCCGCCGTGGAGAACCTTGTTCAACATGTCCGCGCCGAGGCCGGTGGGCCAGGCAAGGATGTTGAGGGCGATCAGGGGGCGGCCGCCCATCGCGTACACATCGGACAGGGCGTTGGTGGCGGCGATCCGGCCCCAGTCGCGGGGGTCGTCGACGAGGGGGGTGAGGAAGTCGGTGGTGACGATCCATGCCTTCGTGTCGTCGATGGCGTAGACGGCGGCGTCGTCGGGAGTGTCGAGTCCGATCAGCAGTCCGGACTCGTCCGACTGGGGAACTCCGGTCTGTCGCATCATGGTGACTACGTCGTCGAGCATCGACTGTGGGAGTTTGCAGGCGCATCCTCCGCCGTGGGAATACTCGGTCAGGCGGCGCGTCGTGGTGGTCATGACACTGCTGCTTCGCGGAGTAGGCCACGTGCGATGGCGTTGAGCTGCACTTCGGAGGTGCCGGCGGGGATCCGCAGGTTGCGGGCCACTCGGAAGAGTTTTTCTTCCGGGGAGCCACGCAGCAAACCGTTGGCGCCGTGGACCTGGATTGCACTGTCGGCCAGGCGGTAGAACGCCTCGTCATTGATGATCTTGAGGAGGCTGATCAGGCGCGGTGCTTCCTTGTGCAGGGGGATCTCGAACGCGCCCCACTGGTCGAGTTCGGCTTGTGCGACCAGGGAGGTCGAGCGTGCTTGGTAGAACTCGAGAGCCATGCGGGCGATCAGGTGCTGGATCGATTGCAGATCACCGATGGGGCGGCCACCGGATTTGCGTTCCTGCGATCGGGAGATCGCTCGTGTGATGAGCCATTGGCCCCATCCGGAACACATGCCACCGCGGCACAATCGCCGCCAGTTGATCCAGGACATGGCCAGGGCGAAGCCGTCGCCCACCTCACGGACGATGTTCTCCGCAGGCACCCGCACGTCACGGAATTCGAGTTCGCCGGTGAGTCCGTCGTCCATCATGGTCGGCAGGTCGGGGCCGCGCTCGAGACCGGGGGTGTCGGCATCGACGAGGAACATCGTTAGCGACCGGGTTCCGGCGCCGGGTTCGGTGACGGCGACGACCTGGTATACGTCGGCGAAATGGTAATTGGTGATCCATGCTTTGCGGCCGTTGAGGATCCAGTCGCTGCCGTCTTGTTTCGCCCAGGTCTCCATACCCAGGACATCGGTGCCGACATTGGGTTCGGTGTTGGCGAACGCAGCAGTGATCTGACCTTTGATCAACGGCGTGAGATACCGCTCCCGCATCGCTTCCGACATGTGCTCGCTCGCGGGGTTCGGGCCCTCTGTCCATGCGAGGGCGGCCAAACCGAGCCCGAGACCGGAATGGCGGTAGACGAATTCCTCGACGTGGTGCATCTCCACGCGGTTGAATCCACCGCCGCCGAGTTCGGCACTGATGTGTGGGGCGTACAGGTTCAGGGCGCCGGCGCGCCGTTGCACCTCACGGCGAGCCTCCCACACGATCGGGTGCATTCGGCCTTCACTGTCGAGCTTCGGTTGTCCGGCAGTGCCGACGTTGTGCTTCGCGAGTTCCTCTTCGAGTGGACGGACGTCCTCGTCGAGGAACCGGCGAAAACGGTCGGTGTACTCCTGCGCCCGGGCGGTAGGAGCGATCGACATGGAGTGTTCGGTCATCGTCTCTCGATTCTTTTTCAGGTCATAACATTTGGTGCGTAGCCACCATCTTCAGGTAGCTGTCGAGCATGGCTTCGGCGTCGTCGCGGACCGATTTCACGCGACCGGTTTTTGTCATGAGGAGCAATCCGAAGACCCAGGTGGCATGGACCACCGCGAGGTGGTGTGCAGTCTGCTCGGTTGCCAGTCCGTCGGTGATCAGACCATTCGCGATCAACGTCATCACTTGGTCGAACAGGGTGTTCAGTTCCTCGTCGAGCTTCTTGTTGAGGCCTGCAGGGCGGACTCCGCCGTACAGGTAGAAACCGAGTTCGAAGTCGGCGGGATGGGTGTCGTAGAAGGACCACAAGCCGTGCAGTGCCGCGGCCGATGCCGGCCTGTCGGGTGAGGTTTCGACGGTGGTGGCCACTTCGGACTGCAGGGCGTGCAGGGAGTCTCGCAGCACTTCGGCGTAGAGCTCTTCCTTGGTGTCGAAGTAGGTGTAGATGGCTCCCGTTGTGTAGCCCGCGGCCTGGGCGATCTCGCGCATCGAGGCGGCGTCGATGCCGCGTTCGGCGAAGATGCGCTTCGCGGCATCGCGTATCAGTCCTTTCTTGAACTCCCGCACGGCACCGCGCCGTGACCCGGATTCGCGGACCGTGTTCTGAGCATTGATCGACATGTCATTTTCCATAACAGCGTTCAGTTTCCTTAACTGTAGTTCTCTTCTGTGAGGGGCGTCAACGGTTCCAGCTTGCCGGACCCACTGTCGGGGTTGTTCTGAGTGGTACCGGCATCAGGCCTGCGTCCCAGCCGTCGCCGATACCGAGCGACCGAGCGCGTGGATCCGGCGTCTGAACGAGACCCGGTGTACTCGGTCGGCCGAGGTGAGGACGGCCCCACAGTCGACAAGCTCGTGCACCGTCGACCACTCACGCTCTGCGTCCACACGGATGCACCCACCATCGATGGTTCACATGATGCTCATGGCAACCTCAGCGATGCCCGACGGCATGCTGAACAGGCGATTTTCTCGCTGCCCGCCGCAGTAGCAGGACATGCTGCAGGCGCTGGTGACCGACGGCGTCATGGCACGGCCCGACGCTGCGGGCTGCACACTCCGATCCGGTCGTCGGAGATGCACCAGCGCCTGCTCGCGGCTTCCGGATCCGAGTCCACCTGCTCGGCGCCAAGCCCCGGTGTGTAGGCGGCTCGAACTTTTCCGTTGATGTGACCCTCAGCTGGGTGCACGGTGCGGTCCGGTCGGCAATGGGGTGGCTCGGCAGCCGTCTGTGCCGTCTCCTTCCGGGCGATCCTCGGTCGTTCTGTGTCGTCACTCTGTTCGACCTGAGGGAGGGAAGGGTGGTGTGGTCGAAGGGGTGGTCCGGTTCGGTCAGCTGGTGACCGAACCGGGTGATCGATTCCGGTAGGACTCCGACGTCGGTGACAGCCGGCACCACGTTCTGGCGGTGGACGAGATCGCCGTCGAGCCACCGACTACAGTGCGCTGCACTGCTGCTCGCAGCGCCTGTCCACCGAACGCCCGCAGCGACATCTGCGGATATATGCCGGCAGCTGTCAGCATCGGTACGCAGGGGAGACGACGCGAGGTCGGCTCCATAGCCGTTCGATACCACCGAGACCACGGCTGCGATCACAGCGGCGACGGTGGCCCCGGTCCCCGTGCTCGACGCACGTGCGATGTTCCCACTCGGCTCGAGTACCGCGGCGACCCCGCGCTGACACCTGTCGGAACGGGTGCTACTCATCCGGTGGTCAGCACTTCACCGATCGGATCGGCTTCACCGATGGAGGGCCGGCTCGGCGAATCGCAAGGCTCTTGACCCAGCCGGGGGACTGGTTACGTACCGGCACGCGAACACTCGGTGTGGCTGATGTACGGACAGGACGATGGACACCTAGCGTGCTCGTCCGCCGATCCGGTCACCGGCCGGGAGCGTTGCGGCGGCACACCGGGTCCCGACTCTCGGTCGGCAGGCGCGAATTCGACCGACCGGTCCAGGGGTCACGCTGGCCGTCGTCGCCGGTGGGTCCTGCCGAGCACTGGCATCGCGGCCCGGATGCATCGGGGCAGGTGCATACCGATCGCGGACACCAGGCCGGAATGGTCCTGGAGGTCACCAGCGGTGCCCCCGGACAATCCCCGAGCGATCGAATTGCGGAAGGAAGCCAACCTGCTGGCTCCGGCTTCATCGGAAGTGACGGACCGAACGGTGTGCAAGCGAACAAGGGCAGGCCGGATACCGGGCTCTTTCTACGAAGCCTCCGTCGGTGGTGCTGATGCAGAAGCCGCCCACTCTCGGGCAGTGATGCCGTAGGCGTCTTTGAACGCGCGTGAAAACGTTGAGGGATCGAGGAACCCCCATTTTCTCGCCAACGCGCTGATCGTATATCGCCGACTCGTTGGGTCTGCCAGCTCAGTCTTGATGCGCTCGAGTCGGAGGGTACGGATGTGTTCGGCCACGCCCTGTCCCGTGGCCGAGAACAGTCGGTGGAGGGTCCGCACAGAGACGTTGTGCTCCGCCGCGATCTGTGAGGCACACAGGTTCGGGTCGGCCAGGTTCTGTCGGATATACGCAAGCACGCACTCGAGTAGGCCGTCGGAGGCGGCGGCTTGATCGGCAAGCTCGGTCCGTATCGCCGCTGACAAAAGATCGACAGCACTGTTGTGGAGTGAAGCTACCTCCGCCAAGTCTCCTGCATCGGTCGCATCGTTGATGCTTGTCATGAAGGATGACACCACTCGTCCGATACCGCGATCGCCCCCGACATTCACCGCGGTCATCCTGCCGATGAAATCTTCGGTGAAGCCGAAAGAGTATCGCGGGAACTGGAATACGCTCATTCTCCAGTCTGTCGGGAACAGGATGTCGTAGGGATGGCGAGTGTCCCAGAAAACCAGTCCACCGCGACCGACTCGTGCAGTTCTGCCGTGCTGCTGCACGAGTGCATGGCCGGCGGACTGCACCCCGACCATGAGGTACTCACGCTCGTCCTGGCTGATCAAGCGACGAGTGCGGGTGATCTGCTGGGGCAGTGACGAGGACGTCGCGATACGTACCGTGCCCAAGTTGCCCGTCGAGACCGTACCGATGAAGGGTTGCTCGCTCGTGAGGGTGATGTTGAGCGGGACATAGCTGCGGCAGATGACATCGTGCCAGAGCGCGACGCGATCGGGTGCCGAGACCTGGTCAGAGGAGAAGAAAGTGTTCATCGACCTACCTGGTGCTAACCCCGTTCATTGTTCTTTTCAGGGTAGCCGTAATCGCGATGCCGGGCTCGGTCTCGATGTCGGCTCTCTGCGGTGCGGCGAGAAGGTCATCGCGACATAGGGTGGTGGGCGCCTTCAGCTCAGGGACTCTGGATGTCGATACAGGCCACGACGACCTCGATTACCCCATGTCGAGAAGGCGTGACCGGCGGGGATACGTGGGGTGGACCTATCGGGGGTTACGGGCGGGCTGACTCGCTGCGATCGACGATGCGTTGTACTCGGTGATCCTCCGATTCCCCTGTCTCGCCCCTTCACACACCCGTGGCGCTTCGGAGGCGCCACGGGTGCGCCCGAGTCAGAGGGTGGCTGTCGCCCGGTCCGTCTCGTCGGAATGTGTGGAGGGCAATGCGCGCTGTTCGTCCGCTCCGTTGAGCTCACGGACGCCGTCGAGTGCCCCGAACTGCGGCACGAACGTGTGCGTGGCATGGATGGTGGAAAGTGGGGTGTTGACGGGCGTGGTGCGGCGCTGGTTGAAGTTCAGCGACAGCACATCCGGCCGTGAGTAGTGGCCCACGGGGTCAGCGGCCTGCTTCGCCAAGGTGATCGCAGACAGATCGATGTCGGCGTAGAGGATCCCCTCCTCATCTTCGGCGAGAGGAGTTGCGAGATCGCGGCCGTCGGGCCCGATGATGCGCGCGAAACCTCCGCCTCGGCCGATCAACTTTCGCTGTTCCTCGTTCTCGCAGAAGAACTCGTGGGCCTCCGGTGTGACCACCTGGGTGGTGCAGACCACGAAGGTTTGTCCCTCGAGTGCGTACATACGCGTGGCCGTGAGCTGGGCATCGACACCGAATGCGGGGACCTCCGGCTGGTACAGCGACATGCCAGGCCAGCTCGCGACGTGCACCTGCTCGTGCATCGAGTACATTGCGTACTTGGTGAGCGTCTGGAAATGCTCCCAGCAGTTGAGCGCGCCAAGCCGTGCGAAAGGCATGTCGTACACGGAGATATCCGAGCCGTTTCCTTCTCCGTATACCGAACGCTCGACGTGGGTGGGCTTGAGCTTGCGGCGTCGGGCGACCAGTTGCCCATCGGCGTCGATGATGAGCTGGGTCATGTACAAGCTGCCGCCATCCCGCTCGCTGATTCCCACCACTACGGCGATGTTGTGGTCGCGGGCGGCATCGAGCAACCGCTGTACGTGCGGGCTGTCCATCGTCAGGGAATTCTCGTGGTAGCGCACGGCGAACTTCGCCATTCCGGCGAGCGGGCTGTCGACCCAGATGTGGTACGGGTACCCCGGGATGAATACCTCGGGAAACGCAACGAGCTCGCACCCGTTCCGGGCTGCTTCCGCGATGATGGACACGGTCTTGTCGACCGTTTTGGCCGCGTCGAACCACACAGGCTGTGCCTGCACCGCAGCAACTTTGAATGTGTTTGTGTATTCGACCATGTCCGTACCTCCGTTGCTTGTGTTTGGCAGGACAGTACGAGGTGAAAAGGCGCGTGAATTGACGTGGAATGACACGGGTCCTGGCATTCTGCGCCACCCGTGTAGGGGAGTTCATCGAGCGGTTCGGCCGGGGGGTCCGAGGCGGCTCTTCGCCGTTTCGATTCGTCGAAGGACTGGCCGGGCACGTTGAAGGATGTTGAAGTGGTGGTGGTCGGTGTCCTTCTGCGGAACGGCGGATAGGTCGAGGTCTACGTCGACTGTGCGTCCCCGTTGCTGGTTCGATCGTCGAGTAGCGGGGGATCGATGGGTTTGTGGTAGTCGTTCGGCAGGAATGTGTCCACGCCGCAATTGCGTGCTCTCTGTGAGAGTAAGGGCGTGATTGCACTCCGCGAAGGCGGTGGTAGCATGCTGTCGATGCACCACATTACTTGTTGGACAGCGACTTCCGAGACGGTCAGGTCATGTGGTCGACTGTAGGCGATGTAGGTGCTTTGCAAAAGTAATAATTCGATTCGGGGTGGAAGTTCGGGTTCCGCTGCTCCCGCGTGTCTGAGGGTGTGGATAAGCCTTCGGCGCTGGGGTTCTCGGCCAACGGGATCTCGGTAGCTAGCGGTGCGGCCTTGGGTGCACCCGTGAATTCTGATCGTGGCAATGCGTCCCTGCCGACGGTTCGAGGTGATCTCTGGTTTACCGCGGTAAACCGCAGTGGGGTTCATGGCGGTCCTCAGTAGCGCGATGGGTTGCCGAGTCGTGTGACTTGGTCGCCGGTTCGCTGTCACAGTGACGAAAGTGATGGGCGGTTCAAGGTAGCGCGATCAGCGCTCGACCGTCAGGGCTTGCCCGCATCATCTCGTCAATCTGCATTCTTGAACCCTGGCACGCCACCGATCGGGCCGAGTTCGGCGCGGTATGGGGAACCCGTATGTTTGCGGAGCCGTGTGGGACCGTTTCCGCATCGACAGTGTCAGGGAGATAGCAGGATTGAGATAGTTACCATGTATTCACTTGGTGCAGAATATCTTTGAAGAGAAGATGTTCGGTGCCGCTGGAGGTGGCGTCGACTCGGTCGGCGCTCTCACGTGAGGGTGAGAACGCAAGGCATCTGAGATGATTCGGCGAAAGCTTGTTCGGTAGACCTGTAAGGGTCTATCGTACGTGTTGCGCGTCTCGCGGAGATAACCGTGGTGCAGGCGCAATCATCATCTCCGTCAAGAGATGACGACGCGAGTCCGAAGTAGCCCCAACCTGGGGTGAAGCATACGGAGGTAACCTGTGGCTGTTCATGTCATGCTCAACCAAAAAGGTGGCGTCGGAAAATCGACGCTCACCATGAACCTCGCCGCCGTCAAAGCGGATGTCCTCACCGCCGTGACCGCCGGCGCCGATGACGATGTTCAGTCCCCGGTCGCCGCGATCTCGGTCGACCCGCAGGGCTCCGCAGTCTGGTGGGCTTCGCGGGTCGAGGAGTTGCCGTTTCTGATCGACCAGGTCCACGACAACCTCGACGTGCTACGTAATCTCGACAAGTTGCCCGGCATCAAGCACGTCTACGTCGACACCCCCGGCTGGATCGACCTGTCCGGCGCCGACGACGGCACCGATGTGCTCGGCACCGGCAGCTCCACCGACGCCCTGCGCGCAGTGCTCGAAGTCGCCGATCTGGTCATCGTCCCGATCGAACCCGAACCGCTGTGCTTCGATCCCACCGCGCGCACCATCAAGCAGGTCATCGAACCTCTCGGCAAGAAATTCATTGTCGTGGTGAACAATTGGGATCCCCGCGACGGCAAGGTCGACCTCGAGCAGACCCGCGAATTCGTCCAGGCCAACGGCTGGCCCCTGGCGCGAACGGTGGTGAGGCACTACAAGGTCCACACCCGCGCCGCTGCCGAAGGCCGCGTGGTCACCGAGTACGAAGCCAACCGCGTCTCGTTGCAGGCACGGGAGGATTTCTACAAGCTCAGCCTCGAGCTCGCGGACGGTGGTCGCTGATGCCGCCCAAGGGTGGGCGCGCGAACTTCGCCTCCCTCGTCGGAGCAGTCGGCGACAATTCTCCGGTCGACCGTAAGCGCACCCCCGCACCCACGAAGACGAAGACGACGATCGAGCCGCTCGAAGGTCAACTGCTCGCCGATGTTCCGGTCGATCAGCTCATCGCCAACCCCCGCAACCCGCGTGACGAACTCGGGGACCTGTCGGATCTGGCGACCATCGCCGACCGGCAGCTGCAACCGGGCACCGTGGTCAGCCGCACCGCCTGGCTGAAACTGTGGCCCGAAGACGAAGACGACCTCGGTGCAGCGCAGTACATCGTCGTCAACGGCAACCGTCGGCTCGCTGCTGCCCAGAAGTACGGCCGCCCCGGCCTCGATGTGGTGCTGCGCGACAGCATCGCCGTCGACAAGGGCGAAATTCTGTGGGCGGCAACGAGTGAGAACATCGACCGCCGCGACTTCGACGTCCTTGAGGAAGCCAAGGCTGTGGAGTTGATGGTCTCCGAGTTCGGGAGCGCAGATGCGGCGGCGAAGAAGCTCGGCCGCTCCAAAGGCTGGGTGTCCCAGCGTCGCGCTCTGCTCAAACTCGCCCCCGAGTTGCAAGCCGCCCTGCGGGCCGGTGATCTCGCTGTGCGCCAGGCCCGCTCGCTGGCCCGGGTTCCGCTCGAGGAACAGGTCGCGGCATGGGAAGCAGCCCAGAACCCTGAGCCGGAACCCGAAGCCGACGCAGAGACTGCCGAGCCCGACGCGCCGCAGCCGAAAGAACCTGCGAGCAAGCTCGAGCCGGTGGACAAGGTGGCTCAGGCACTCAAGCGTCTGGGAGCGGATCCGGATGTGCTGGCCGCGGCGGTGCGGAAGCACTTCACCGACGACGAGCGCCGCAAGCTCATCGATGCACTCGAGCTCCGGTAACGGCGATCCAAAGCCGATAGCGTTGCTTCACAGTGGTTTCCACTGCTCAGCCTTGCGTAGTGATGTACTTGGAATATGGGCCCGGCTTGGAAGAGTGACTAGTGGGCCTGTAGTAGTGCATTGCTTGATAACCGCGGCGGTGCGGTTATGGTCGCGCTCAGTTGGACTTGTCGAAGACGACAGACCTTTTCTTGGGGTGCAGCTGCCGGTCACTTCATGTGGTTCGAGGATCGAGTGAGGGCTGTCGTGATTCCGAATCCTGCTATCCACTCAGGTATTTCGCGGTAGAAGCTCGACGTGACCTGGTAGGGGCCGTTTGCGTGGAGCGCGGCGTAGGCGGCGATCCAGGTGCGCACCTCATGGGACGAGTGGCCGGCCTGCTCGACGAACCAGTCATTGGTCCACGTGTCGATTTGTTCGAGTTCGCCGGATGCCAGAATTTCGAGAAGATGCTGGTCCCAGTGGGGGTTCAACGGCTGAATGGTGGCGGTACCGGCAGCGAAGTCTCGCCCGGCGGCGATGACGCGTCGTTCGCGGACTTCGCGTTCGGCGTCGCTCGGATTGCGGCCGTCGATCAACCGTTCGCGCACTTGCTCAGGCGAGGTGGTGAACTGCGGAATCGGTGGGTCGTGGGAGAGTCCTCCGGATCCGACGAACAGGACGCGTCTGCCCAGTTTGTTGGCTGCTCGTCCGACAGCTCCGCCGAGCAGCCGAACTCGGCTGATGGGGCCGAGGGGTTCTGCGACGGAGTTGATGAAGATCGGCACAGTCGGTACTGCGGTGATAGATCCGACGAGTAGTTGTAGTGCCTGGGCGAAACCGTGGTCGACGTGCATGCGTTCGGAGAACGCCGCGTCGATGCCGCTGTCGAGTACTTCGCGCATAATAGTGTGAGCGGCGTCGCGGTCGACGTCGAGGGGGCCAGCTTCGGTGCCGTAGTCGCCGACGGACTGCGCAGCGGCTCCGATGCAGAACGGTGGCAACAGGTCGTAGAAGACCCCGTTGTAGTGGTCGGGGGCGAAGATGACGATCAGATCTGGGGCGAAATCGGCGATGAACCGGCGCGCGTGGTCGAAGGCGGCGTCGACGGCGTCGATGACTTCTTGATCGGGGTCGTTGCGTCCCATCAGGGGGGAGTGCGACATCGCGCACAGCGCCACAGGCATCGCGGAGTCTCCTTGCTGGTACTTCACGGCCTCTGCCCGGATGGTTCGAGCGAGAGCGGATGAGGTTCGTCGGATGGGTGGGTCCTGCCGGTGCCGCCAGGGGGTTCAGGGGAGGGCGGCACCGACTGCATCTGTCAACTGCGATCGAGGAGAAAATCCAGGTGCAGTTTGTTGAAGGTGTCGGGGTCTTCGTACTGGGGCCAGTGTCCGCAGTTCTCCATGACCGCCAGCTTGGCGCCGGGGATGTGGGAGGCGATGCGCTCTGCTTCGTCGACCGGACCGGAGGGATCTTTGGTGGTCCACAGAACCATCGTTGGCACGGTGATGCCGTGGAGGGTGGCATCGGTGATCATGTTCCGTTTGCGGGTTTCGAGGTCCTGCAAGGCCATGTTCATTTCGCATGCCTTGAGCCAGTCCGGTTGTTGGAAGATGGCCTGGCGGGTGCGGATGAGGTCGTCGGTGACCATGTTCGGGTCGGCCATGAGCCATTCGAGGCGTGCTTTGACGCGTTCCCAGCTCGGGTCTTTGGCGGCTTCCATCGACAGGGTGTAGAGCCGTTCCATTACCTGTGGGTTGGCCATGGTGCCGCCCATGGTGTTGAGCACGATCCTCTCGACTTTGTCCGGGTGGTCGTGAGCGAACTGGGCGGTGACCCATCCGCCCAGTGACTCGCCTGAGAAGGATGCCTTCTCGACGCCGATGGCATCCATGAGGTGCAGCACGTGGTCGATGTAGTGCTTGATCTCGAGCGGGTGATCGGGTTTGGCGGAGTAGCCATGGCCGATGAAGTCGATGGCCCAGACATTGAAATGCTCGGCGTGTGAACGCAGATTGCGGACATATGCTTCGGCGTGGCCGGTGATGCCATGTAGGAGAATGAGTGTGGGCTTGGAGTCGTCCCCGGCGTGCAGATAGCGGGTGCGGTATGGGCCGGCCTGGATGAACCCCTGGCTGAACTCGACCTGGTTCAGATCGTCCCAGACGCTGGTGTACGGGCGGGTCATGCGTGTGCTCCCTCGATTGGTGTGATGCTGGCTGTGGAGGCTGGTGTTGCGTCGTCGGCGGTGACGTGCGGGACGACAATCGGTACGGCGTGGGTGCTGTACTGGGGCGTACCGCCGTTCCTGGCGCTTGGGGTCTCGTGCGGGGCGCGGTCGAGGACGATGGTGAGCGCGTTCTCGAGGTGGGTGAGTGCTTCGCTGTCGTCCCATACCGGAGCGCTGTACCGCCAGGCGACGTAGCCGTCGGGGCGCACGAGAAGAGCCCCGGCCTCATGGATTTCACGGATCTGCCGCCAGTACCCGTACGAGTCGTTGATGCCCGCTTCACCGATGACTATGGTGCGCAGGAACGGTAGGTCCAATCTGGCAGCGGCACGTTTCCATGCCTGGCCGCCGATACCGGTGAGCAGGGTCATCTGTCCCTTGCCGGTGACGTCGAGGGTCGAGACCCGGGTACCGTCCGGGCCCACCAACCAGGCGTGTGGCAGCTTGGCGCCAGGACGAGTGGTGGCCTGCAGGTACAGTTCCCGGTCGCGTCCCCATACCTCCTCACCGGCTTCAAGGTCGGGGACCACCGCAGACGAGGCGTAACGCTGGTTGAGTTCGACGCCGTGGGCATTGAACTCGGTGTTCTTGACCTCGAGTGCCTCGTACAGGCGCTCGCGCAGGGCCGCGCCTTCGGGGGAGGGGTCTTTGAGCGTGATCAGGCCGGCGGTGACCGGGTCGTCGCTGGTGGGATCGAACCACTCGCGCAGACCGGCGTAGTCCTTGCGGGACTGGTTGGCGCGCGCGACGATCTGCCTGCCGACCGGGACCCGCTCGGGGGAGTAGGACTCGAGCAGTCCCGGTCCCGCGTATCCCTTGACGGCGTAGGCGATCTTCCAGGCAAGGTTGAATGCGTCCTGCATGGAGGTGTTCGAGCCCAGGCCGCTGCTCGGCGGATGCCGATGTACGGCGTCGCCGCCACAGAACACCCGGCCGGATTGATAATGCTCGGCCCACTGCTGATTGACGTACCAGAACGAGCGCGACACGATGTCGATGGTCAGCTCAGGGTCGCCGACAAGGGTACGGATCTGTTCGAGCACAACGTCATCGGATATGTCGGGTTCGCCCTGGGACATGTCGAAGCCCCATCCGGCGATCCACTGGCCCCAAGGTCTGATCGCCCGCAGCAGACCCATGCCGATCTCACCGAAACCGGCCTTGGAGTTGAAGATCCAATGCAGAATGCTTGGCCGGTGAGCGACGTACTTGCTCAGATCCGCGTTGAACAGGATGTAGGCGGTGCCGGCACGGGCGAGCTCGCCTTCGAAGGGCAGTCCGATCTGTTCGGCGATCTTCGAGCGGGCACCGTCGAAGCCGAGCAGGAAGCGCGCTCGCTGGGTGAACTCGGTGCCCGAGCGCACATCCCGGAATCTCACCGTGACACCGTCCTCGTCCTGGCTGTGATCGAGGTATTCGGTGTTGAAACTGATCAACGCACCGCGTTCGGCCGCGTTCTTGATCAGTACCGGTTCCATCAGGGGCTGAGGGATGTCGAGCATCGCGCACGGACTGCCGGCGAGATAGTCGCCGTACCGGGCGCCGGTGCCCCATGTTTGCATCCGGACGATTTCTTCACCGGCCAGACTGGTGGTGAACAGGGTGTCGCCCATCTGGTCCCACGGGGTGGCGTATGTGCGGGCTTCGTCTTCGACGCCCAGGTCGCGGAGTACTTCGACGGCGCGTTGGTTGGTGATGTGCGCGCGGGGTGAGTTTGCGACCCAGGGGAACATCGAGACGGCGTGGACGCGTACACCGTAGGTGGCCAGGGCGAGAGCGGCTGTGCCGCCGGCGGGACCGAGTCCGACGATGATGACGTCGGTGTCGTACGTGGAGTCGTGGTCGTTCATGGTGGTCACTTCACTTGTCCAAGGTCCGCAGGGACTGTGCGGCGTCGGTGGTGGGCGGAGTCGAAAAGGATGCGGTGGCAGTTGCATTCGGTGTCGAGGTGCGCTGGTCGGCAACCAGTTGGCGTGTCGCGCCCTTGCGTCCCCAGCCGCCGGGCAGCAGGATCACCGAGACCACCGAGATGGCCGAGACGATCAGTAGGTAGAGCACTATCGAGTTGCTGGTGTTGGTGGAGGCGTACAGGGCGGTCGCAATGGTCGGGGCGAACGCCGAGCCCGCGACCTGGGAGATCGTGTAGCCGATCGAGACGCCGCTGTAGCGCACATCCGCATCGAAGATCATGGTGAACAGCGATCCGGTTACTCCGGCGGCGGGGGCCATGGAGATGCCGAAGACCAGTACCTGCGCGGTCATGAAAAGCCAGGGGTTTCCGGTGTTGATCAGTGCGAAGGCCGGGCCGATCGCCACCCCCATGGTGACGGCGCCGAGCAGGTACATGGTCTTGCGGCCGAAGGTGTCCGACAGGGCGCCGAAGACGGGATAGAGGAGGACGGCGACGAGGCCGGCGACGAACACGCCGGCCAGCGCGAAGGTGCGGCTGATTCCGGCGACGGTGGTGCCGTAGGAGACGAGATACGCCATGCAGATGTAGGCGAACACTCCCTGGGACAGGTAGGTGCCGGCAATGAGGAAGATTTCTTTCCAGTGCTTGCGGAATGCGACGGCGATCGGCACCCGCACTACAGCACTGTTGGCTTTGATCTCGGCGAAGTCGGGGCTTTCGGTCAGGGACAGGCGGATGAACAGGCCGATTACGATCAGGACCGCGCTGAACAGGAACGGTAGCCGCCAGCCCCAACTGAGGAACTGCTCGTCCGGAAGTTGAGAAGCGGCGAAGAACGCCAGGGTCGCAATGCTCGTCCCGGCGGGAGCACCCATTTGTGAGAAGGAGCCGAAGAATCCTTTCTTCGCGGTGGGGGCATGCTCGACGGCCATCAAGGTGGCGCCACCCCATTCACCGCCTACGGCGAAGCCTTGAACAAGGCGCAGCAAAGTGAGCAGGATCGGAGCGGCGATGCCGATCTGGGCGTAACCGGGTAGCAGTCCCATCAGTACTGTGGCGGCACCCATACCGACGAGAGAGATGACGAGCATCTGTTTGCGGCCGACCCGGTCACCGAAGTGGCCGAAGACGATGCCTCCGAGGGGTCGGGCGAGGAATCCGACGCCGAAAGTAGCGAAGGACAACAGGATTCCGATAGCAGGTGAGACATCGGGGAAGAACAAGGTGGGGAAGACCAGTGCGGCCGCAGTGCCGTAGATGAAGAAGTCGTAGTACTCGACGGTGGTCCCTACGAAGCTGGCCAGGGCGACCCGCATCGGGGAGGTCTTCGTTGCGGAAGTCGGCGCGGTGGTCACGGTGTGGTTCCCCCGCTGCGAGTGTCGGAGCAGGCTGGCACTGCGAACAATGCTGGGTGCGAGGCGGTCGTCATGGCCGCGCCTTTCGTCTGAGATTCGTCGGGATGTCGAAGAGGGCCGCCGCAGAAAGGGGCCGAGCAACTGGAATGCTAGACGTCTAGCTGCGAAGCTACTCCAGCGCGAATGGTGACGCAAGTCTCTGTCGGAGGAGGCTGGATCGCTCTGTGGCGATCAATGTGATGCGGCGCTGCCTGAAGATTCAGCGCCGCAGGCGGGGCGGAAGCCTGTAGGCCTGCCCGGTCGTGCAGAATCCGTTATAGGGAGCGGGCTCACCATCAGCGCGATGGCTGAGCACTCGATTCGTCGCGGATGACCGCGATCGTGCCGACGATATGGCGCTCCATCGCCTCACGCGCCGCAGCGGCATCGCGATTTCGGATCGCCTCGGCGATCTCGTGATGGTCGTGCTGGCGGTCGGGGAGCGCGCTCGCGAGCGGGTTGGTGATGCCGGCGGTGTTGATCAGGAAATCCGACAGATCCCACATCCGCTGACTGGTCTCCTCCATGATCCGTGAATGCGCCATCGCATGGATGGCGGCATGGAATTCCCTGTTGTGAACTCGGTATCCGTGGGCGCGGACCTCGGGGTCGTCGGAGGCGATCAGCGCGTCGACGCGTGCAGAGATCAGATCCAGTTCCCGCACCTGGGTTTCGGTTCGCCGCGTGGCCGCCACCGCAGCAATGGCTCCTTCGAAACCACCGAACAGGGTGAAGAAGTCCTCGACCTCACGCGGGGTGTAGGAAACGACCTCGCATCCGACCTGGGGGACGATGTAGACCAGTTTGTCGCTCGAGAGGCGACGTAGGGCATCCATGACCGGCTGTTTGCTCACCCCGAATTCCTGCCGAATCGACTCGACGACGATCTTCTCGCCAGCGGTATAGCGGCCTTCGAGCAATCGGGTCTTCAAGATGTCGTAGAGCGCGGAGGACAGGCGTGCCCCGGAGGTGCGGACGTGCGCAAGGAGGGCGGCAGCCTCGGTGCTAGCCGTAGGGCCGGGATCGGTCGAGGTCATCGGCTCAGGCTTTCCGTCGGTTATCGGGTGGTGCTGGGAGTTGAAGGCAGCGACTTGCATTCTAGTACTTGTGGTGTGAGTCACTGTGAGCTACGTTCATCTGGAACGCTAGCATTCCAGTTCGCGATCAGCAGGCAGCATCCCCGATCGCGGAATCCACTCCGGAGGCATGCACACCCGCAGTGAGGCCGTCGGACACATCCCCGCTACGACGGGTAGGACGAGCCGAGTGCACACCACCGGGCCCCGTGCAAGGAGAAAACTTATGGAATTCTGTATCGGCACCTGCGCCAAGATCGATCAGGTCGCGATGGTGAAGCAGGCCGAGGACCTCGGGGTCACTCACTTCGGCGTCGGGGAAGGCCCGTTGCTGTTCTCCGATCCGTACCAGTTCCTCGCACTGGCTTCGCAGCAGACCACCGACATCCACCTGGGCACCATGGTCACCAACCCGCTGACCCGCATCGCCCCGGTCACCGCGAACTCCATGGCCACGCTCAACGCCCTGGCGCCAGGCCGAACCTTCCTCGGTATCGGTACCGCCAACAATGCGCTGCGTTCCATGGGCAACCGCACCGCGAAGATCTCCGAACTGTCCCACGCCATCGAGGTCTCCCGTGAACTGATGGCAGGCCGCCGGGTCAACCACACTTGGCTCGGACAGTCCCGGGAAGTGGAGTTCCTCGACAAAGAAAGCGGTTTCTACAACGTCACCAACCACATCCCGATCTGGGTTGCTGCCGGCGGGCCCCGCGGTCTCGCCGAAGCAGCGAAGTACGCCGACGCCGTCGTCTACTGCCTCGGACCGAACATCGACATGATCCAGATGATTCGCAGGCTCCTGGACAAAGCCGTCGCCGATGCCGGACGAGCGCCAGGCTCGGTCAAGCTCGTCTCGTTGTCCTGGTTCTACCAACTCGGCAACGGAGAAACCTGGGAAGACGGCGTCACCAACGGCTTCGGCTCCGGCCCGATCAGCTCATGCATCACCAACGCCGGACTGATGGACCAACACCGCGACGAACTCGGCGACTCGATCGTCGACGCCTCACTCACCGCCGCCCAGCAATACCTCGGCGACCCGAAAGCCGCGGACCAACCGCACTACCTCGACGTCTGGGCGAAGTACCTGCGCGGCCTCGACCCTCGGCACCGTCCGATCATCACCAAGGAACTCGTCGACTACTGGTGCCTGTACGGCTCTCCTTCCGAGCTACGAGAAAAAACAGCCCTGATGCGCGAGGCCGGCGTCGACATCCTCCAAGTCTTCCTGTCCAACCCACGCACAGCCGCCCGAGACATCGACAACATCGGGCATTCGATCCTCGCCCACGCCTGATCCTTCCCCGTTCTGCCCAGGAGATACTGATGGAACTCGACCCGCGTACCACTGCGCTCGTGGCTGTCCACTGTCAAGGCGACGTCGTCGAACCTACCGGCGCCTTCGCCGACTTCTTCTACCAGCAGGTGACCGAGCGCAAGGTCATCGACCGCATCGCCACTCTCATCACCGCCGCCCGTACCACCCACACCACGATCGTCTACACCCGGGTCGCATGGAAGCCGGACTTGTCCGATCTCGACGCCAACTCGCCCCTACTCGGCATGGTCGCCCAATCCGGTTGCCTCAAGGAAGGCAGCGAACTCGCCGAGATCATCGAACCCCTGACGCCGCATGATGAGGACATCGTGCTCACTCACCAGCGCATCGGAGCCTTCGCCCGTACCGACCTCGACACCATCCTACGCAGCAAAGGCATCACCACCCTCCTCTTCGTCGGTGTGGCCACGAACGCCTCCGTCGAGGGAACAGCTAGGGTCGCAGGCGATCTCGGATACCGAGTGGTGATCGTCGAGGATGCATGCTCTGCGGCCACTCTCGCAGCGCATCAAGCCAGCATCGACTCGCTCGCGCTACTGGCCGAGATCAGCACCGTCGACGAAGTCCGCGCTGCTTTGGCTACGACGATCACCGGCACCCCGGTTTGACCGCCGACAGCCAGTTCTCGGGCACAGCGCGTCGGGGTCCGTCAAGTTAACGGTGTAACTGGTTGAACTGTAGCTACTTTCGTCCAGCGGACAGGCGTCCGTCGAAGGTGATCTCGAAGGCGTTCAGTGCTGCCTTCCAGCGGTTGGACCAGCGTTGGCGGGCGGTGCCTTTGGGATCGAGGCTCATGATGGCCAGGTACACGCATTTCAGGGCCGCGGCCTCGGTCGGGAAATGACCGCGGGCCTTAACGGCCCTGCGGATTCGGGCGTTGACACTCTCGATGGCGTTGGTCGTGTAGATGACCTGTCTGATGGCGTTGTCGAACTGCAGGAACGGCACGAACTCGGCCCAGGTGTTGGTCCAGAGCCGGATGATCGCGGGATAGCGTTTCTCCCATTTGTCGCTGAACTCGGCGAACCGGTCCAGCGCGGCCTGCTCCGACGGCGCGGTGTACACCGGTTTGAGGTCCTTGGCGATCTCGGCCCAGTCCTTGCGGGAGGCGTAGGCGTAGGTATTGCAGAGGAGGTGGACCACGCAGGTTTGCACGATGGTCTGCGGCCACACCTGCCCGATCGAGTCGGGCAGATGCTTCAGACCGTCGCACACGACGATCAGCACATCCTGCACACCACGATTCTTCAGCTCCGACAACACCCGAAGCCAATACTTCGCCCCCTCCCCGTCGCCGTGCTCGCCGGCCCATAATCCGAGGATGTCGCGGGTGCCGTCCACAGTCACCCCCATCACGACGTAGATCGGCCGGTTGGCCACGTTGCCGTCGCGGATCTTGACGTGGATGCAGTCGATGAACAGCACCGGATACACCGGGTCCAGCGGCCGGTTCTGCCACTCGGCCATGCCGTCCATCACCCGTTCGGTGATCGTCGAGATCGTCTGCTTGGACACCTCGGCGCCGTAGACCTCGGCCAGGTGCGCAGAGATCTCACCGGTGGTCAGTCCCTTGGCCGACAGCGAGATCACCATGTCCTGCACCCCGGTCAGCCGCCGCTGCCGCTTGGCCACGATCTTCGGCTCGAACGAGGACTCCCGGTCCCGGGGTACGTCGAGCTCGACCGGGCCGGCCTCGGTCAGCACGGTCTTGGCGCGTCTGCCGTTGCGGGAGTTGCCGCTGCCCCTGCCGGCCGGGTCATTCTTGCCGTAGCCGAGGTGGTCGTCCATCTCGCCCTCGAGGGCGGACTCCACCACCAGCTTGGTCAACTTCGCCAACAACCCGCCCTCGCCGGTGAGCTGGAGGCCTTCGGCCCGCGCCTGATCCACCAGTTCCTGCAGCCGGGCATCGCTGACACCCACAGGTGCCGAGTTCGATTCGTCCTCACGATCAATCACATCGGTCATGGTGGTGCATCTCCTTTCAGAGTTACACCGTTGTTCTTACAGTCCCGCGCGTCGATGCCTATCCGCCCTCACATTGCTGATCTCAGACCAAAAAACCGTCTACATCAGCAGTTCGTATATGAAGGCCACCATTTGCGACGCCCGCCTCGCCCGGCACATGGCCGAAGGAACTTCGACGGTATGTGCTTGTGCGGTCCCGGTGAGCGCCTCCGTGGGGTGTTCTGTGAGGTATGCACTCGCGCCAAATAGAGCTGACACCGCGATACCGTCGGGCTGGCAGGAGTGCGCCGATCACTTTCCGTGCCGCCGGCACATCACCGGAAAGCATCGACGTTCTCCTCGGCCATTGCGCGAAGGTCTTGGCGGCTGCACGCGAAACGGCGGCAGCAGGCGTCTGCACCGTCGCGGTCGCTGGTCGGAGATGCCGATAGCCCTACACGGAGATCGGTCGCCCGTTGAGCAGTGTCCGTCGTAGTCGCCAGGTGCAATGCCGTTGGTCTCGACGATCCCAGCTGTGGCATCTGCATGCGGTCCGGTGCGTTGGCCTATCGGTGTTGTCTATGAATTGTCGGTGTCGGGGTCGAGTGTGAGGTGGTGGGTGATGATGTCGTGGGCAATGTGGGTGATCCTGCGGCGTTGGGTATATGCCATTGCTTGTAATCGGGCGAGGGCATCGGCGGCAGAGATCTAGAGTTGGACGGCGAGCATTCCTGCGGCGATGTGGACGTTGCCGCGGGGGAACAGTGCGGGATCCATCATGGGGGAAGAGGTGCGTGCGGGGTCGAGTTCATCGACGAGGGTGGGGCCGAGGGCGGCGGCGTAGCCGGTGGCGATGCGGTAGTGCTCGGTTTCGAGGGGGCCGGGTCTGGTCCGGTAGAGCTCGAGGACGCCGATATTGGTGGCATTGCCCACCGCGAGGGGGAAGGCGAAGAGGGCGCGGACGCCCAGGTCGAGTACCTCGGGGGTGAACATCGGCCAGCGGGTGGCGGTGGGGTCTGCGAGGTCGGGGTGTATCTCGGGGACGGATGTGCGGTAGGCGGTCAGGCAGGGGCCTTCGCGCAGGGTGAATTGGAGTTCGTCGACCTGCTCAGCGATGGTATCGGTGGCGTAGACCAGGTCTCGGGTGGTGTCACTGGCGAAGATTGCCACGGCTGCGCCGTCGACGCCGGTCAGATCAGCGCATCGATCGCAGTGGGTGCGGGTTCGGGTCAGGTGAGTCCCGGTCTGTCTGTCGGACCGGGCCGGGTCCTGAGGGGCGCTCATGATCTCGACTTCCCCGAAGATTGAGGGATAAACATGTCAGTTGATACTGACGTGACCGGTTGTATCCTGTCTATGGCCTGCACCGACTCGCCGAGCGAGCATGGGGATCGGACTTGGCGGCATATCATCACCACCGCACGCAGCGCCGACCGGTCGACGCGGTCGAATCCCCCTGAGGTCCTGTGTGTCCCGGCGGCCGGGCAATTCGATCACCGAGACCGCTATCCGCAGCGAAGTCACGCGCAGGGGTCCGCTCGCGATGTGAACGGTGGCGCGTCGATGCTGTTCATCATCGGAGGGATCCGCTCGTTCAAGGCTTTCCGGGCGGAGATGGATCGCCCCGGCCTCGGATACCACTGCGGAGGGTGACGAACCGTGCATGTAGCCGGCCGCACTCGTTCCTGCAGAGGCGAAGGGTGGGAGCGCCGGGGGGTGGCCCGGCAAGAGCAGCTCATCGGGTCACGGCTCGAATCGGTCGCGAGATAGAGGGTTGCATGCGAGCGGGTGATCTCACGGTGAATTACCTACTCGTCGGTAATAAATGGGCCGCAGGGATCGGGTGTCCGGTATGTGAACCGGGTTTTCTGGCTGATTGTCACGTGGTTCGTCGTATCGGTGACCTTTGTTGCTGTCTTCGGTCGTGTCAGCCGCGCCCGCGATCAACGTGAAATACCGCCACTTGACCAGGACAACGACGGTGAACGGTCGCGACACACGCCAACCGAGGCATGTAAGTGCAAGCGCGGAGCGCCGCTACAAGGTGCGCCCACCTCAGACGCCGCCGACCGAAATCGCCAATCGGCATCGCCCATCTCGACGATCCTCACGTTCTGGTGATCGAGGGCCATCCCGCGCTCCAGGGTTGTGCGGCCGTCCTGTATGAGGAGATTCGACCTGTAACTGCTGACAGGCATCCGGCCCGCCTTGACGCGCGACGCTGTGTTGTTTCCCGGCTGATAAGCCCGCGGGTGTACCAGCGAACCTGTCGACTGCGTTTGCCTCTCCGACCACACGCAGCATCTCTCCCCCGGGGGCTACGCGTAGTCGGCCGTGGTACGCGCCGGGACGCTCGTCGGCGGTCACTCGCAAGGTGATCCAGGTATCGACTAGCTCGGCGAGGTCGAGGCCGATGTCCCCGGCAGGGGGCGGGCCAGACCCGGTCGACGACCGGACCGATCGTCACCAGTAGGTGCTGCGGACGTCTCTGCGCGAGACGGCGACAACCGGTCGACGTCCGTTTCGGCTCGTAGCGTCGTGGGAACTCATTCAGATCAACACGCTGCCGTTCTTGTGGGGCGGCAGCCCTGTGAAGGAGGACCATGAAGGCTCTGACATGGCAGGGAAAACGCGCGGTGAGCGTGGAGAATGTCCCGGATCCGCAGATCCAGGAGCCTACGGATGCGATCGTGCGGATCACCTCGAGCGCCATCTGCGGTTCGGATCTGCACCTGTACGAAGTGCTCACTCCCTTCATGGACAAGGGCGACATCATCGGCCACGAGCCGATGGGCATCGTGGAGGAGGTGGGTTCGGCCGTCACCCACATCAAGGCGGGGGACCGGGTGGTGATCCCCTTCAACGTGTCCTGCGGCCACTGTTTGATGTGCGCCCAGGGTCTGCAGTCCCAGTGCGAGATCACCCAGGTGCGCGAGTACAACAACAATGCCCAGTTCCTCGGGTACTCCCGCCTGTACGGCTCGGTGCCCGGCGGGCAGGCCGAGTACCTGCGTGTGCCGCACGCGGACTACGGGCCGATCAAGGTCCCGCAGATCGGGGAGGACGAACGCTACCTGTACCTTTCGGATGTGCTGCCGACCGCCTGGCAGGCGGTGCAGTACGCCGCGCCGCCGCAGGGTGGATCGCTGGCGGTGCTGGGCCTGGGACCGGTCGGGCAGATGTCTGCCCGGATCGGCCGCCATCTGGGCTACGAGGTGGGGGGTTCCCCCTGAAGTGAGGACATCATGAACACTGGATCGTGAGGATCCAGAGGAAGAGATGTCACTGATGGCGATGAAGGCATACTCGGCAGAGTTCAAGGCCGATGCCGTCGCGCTGTACCTGTCCGACCCGAACCACACCTACGAGGGCATCGGCAAGGACCTGGGGATCAGCCGAGAAACCCTGCGTAACTGGGTACGCGCCGAACGTAAACGAACCGGTACATCCGAGGCCACACGTGCGCCCCGGACGTTGAGGTCGGAGCGCGAGGTATCGTCCGAGTCCGTGTTGGAAGAAGAGAACAAGCAGCTCAGAGCCCAGATCCGCAAGCTCGAGACCGAACGGGAGATCCTGCGCAGGGCCGCGAAATATTTCGCGGGCGAGACGAACTGGTGAGCCGCTTCCAATTCGTCGACGACCACCGCAACACCTTCCCGGTGAAGTGGCTGTGCCAGATCCTCGAGGTGTCCCGCTCCGGGTTCTACCGGTGGCGGGCCGCAGCGTCGGCCCGGGCCGAACGCGCCCGCGCCGATCAGGAGTTGGCCGAGCAGATTCGCGTTATCCACGCCGACTCCGACAGCACCTACGGGTCCCCACGGGTGACCGCCGAGCTGCGCGATGCCGGGCTCGAAGTCAATCGCAAGCGGGTCGAGCGGGTGATGCGCGAGCACGGGATCGTTGGGGTCCACCTGCGCAAACCGGTGCGCACCACTGTGCCCGACCCGGACGCGGCTGCGGTCCCGGATTTGATTCAGCGGGACTTCACCGCGAGCACACCGAACACCCGCTACGTCGGGGACATTACGTACCTCCCGGTAGGTGACGGCAAATTCCTTTATCTGGCAACGGTATTGGATCTACACTCCAAGCGTTTGGCGGGGTGGTCGATCGCCGATCATATGCGCACCGAGCTGGTCACCGATGCGCTGCGGGCGGCCGCGTCGGTGCGCGGTGCCGGTGGGTTGGACGGCGCAATTTTTCACAGCGACAACGGGAGCCAATACGCCTCGACCGACTTCGCCGACGTGTGTCGTGAATTGGGGGTGACCCGCTCGCGAGGTGCGGTCGGAACGTCGGCGGACAATGCCGCGGCGGAGTCGTTCAACGCGACGTTGAAACGGGAGACGCTGCAGGGTCGGAAGCGTTGGAACAGTGCAGGTGAAGCGCGTGTCGACGTGTTCCGCTGGGTCACGCGCTACAACACGAGAAGAAGACATTCCGCTCTCGGTCAGAGCTGTCCGATCGAATTCGAGAAGCGATCGGCTACGCTGGCCGCTGCCGCATAGGAACTGGTGTCCATATCTCCGGGGGAACGCCCGTGTTCGCGGTGGACCCGGTTCCCGAGCGTCGGACGATGGCCGAACGCCATGGCATCCATACCGTGGACTCCACGGGCGAGGTGGCCGAGCAGTTGAAGGATCTCACCGGCGGCCGTGGCCCGAATGCTGTGATCGATGCGGTCGGGATGGAAGCCCACAGTTCCCCCATCGCGTGGGCGACCCACCAGGTGGTGGGTGCGCTGCCGTCCCCGCTGGGGCGTAAGGCGATGGAGCTGGCCGGGGTGGATCGGCTCGATGCGCTGTATACCGCGATCGACGCCGTGCGGCGCGGCGGGACGATCTCGATCAGCGGGGTCTACGGCGGCATGAAGGATCCGCTGCCGATGATGACGATGTTCGACAAGCAGCTGCAGCTGCGTATGGGTCAGTGCAATGTGCGGCGGTGGACCGAGGATTTGCTGCCGCTGGTCGACGATCCCTCGGATCCGCTGGGCGTGCTCGATCTCAAGACGCACACCGCGCCGCTGGATGAGGCGCCGGCGATGTACGAGAAGTTCCAGAAGAAGGAAGACGGCTGCATCAAGGTGGTTCTCAAGCCGTAGCGAGCCGTAGCCTCGGCCGGGCGGCGCCGCTTCGATCCCGTGGGATCGGGCTCGGACGGTCATGCCTCGACCGTGGTCCGGTGGTCATGGGCGCAGTGCGCCATCCAGTGGTGTGCTTGTGGTGAAATGCGGACCGAACGGGCGGTACCGACGGTTCGCGAAGCGCGACAATAAATCTCTGGCTCTGCCGTCGAATGTCGGTGCCGCGGGCTAGCGTCGAGTGTATCCACCCGGCGGAGGAGCAGCGATGAGCGCGGTCACCACGAATCAACCTCTCGGCACCCCCACCTGGATCGACCTGGGCATCCCGGATCTCGACCGGGCGATGGCTTTCTACGGGTCGGTCTTGGGTTGGGAGTTCGACATCGGTCCGGAGGAGTACGGCAGGTACACGATGTGTCTGCTCGGCGGCAAAAAGGTCGCCGCGCTGATGCCGAATCTGGACGAGAACGCGACGGAGTTCTGGTGGAACGTCTACCTGGCGACTGACGATGTCGATGCGACGGTCGCTCGGTCCGTGGACGCAGGCGGCACGCTGCTGATGGAGCCCACGGACATCGCCGACCAGGGTCGGATGGCGATGGTGCGGGATCCGTCCGGTGCGCAGTTCGGCCTGTGGCAGGGCCGGGCACGCGTCGGCTGCGAGCTCGTGAACGAGCCGAACACGTTGTTACGCAACGACTTGGTGACTCCGGCGCCCGGTCCGGCGCGGGAGTTCTACGCGGCGGTGTTCGACTTCACCCTGGACGGGAACGACGACCTGCCCGGCGTGGACTTCACCTTTCTGCGCAGACCGGATGGGCACGAGATCGGCGGCATCGTGGGTGACCCGTCCGCTGCGGCGTCCTCCTGGGGCACGCTCTTCCAGGTCGTCGATACCGACGCGGTGGTCGCCGCGGTCCGGGCCGGTGGGGGTAGCGCGGACGATCCGACGGATATGCCGTACGGGCGGACCGCGGAGGTCACCGATCCGTTCGGTGCGAAGTTCACGGTGGGTTCCCCGCTGCCGGGTGTACAGGGGTAGACGCTCGACGTCGGACTACCTGCCCATAAGTTGGACCGCTCCTGCGGTCGAAAACTCTTCGACGCAACATACCTTGCCCATGTGGATGAGGCCGAACAAGGGCGGATGCGTGGCTCGCTTGTCGCGGTGCGGCACAGTGCGCGGCCTCAGTCTCGTCCGGTGAGGAGGAGCCGATCTTGTGTGCTCGTGCTGACAGATCCGATGAAGACGACGTCACATGAGGGGTGTTACGCCCGGGATGAACGTGACGATGTACCCGTCGTGAGCCGACGACTACGACCGGACGGAGACGACCGGTATTCGGACATTGATCATCCTCGTCCGCGGGATAGGAGTGCGCCAATAGGTGTTGCCGTTGATCTTTCTGTGTCCGGGTTCTTTCACGCGTTGCCAGATTCGGCCCCGTCGATGTCGGTTGATGCGGTACCCGCCAGTGCAGTTGTCGCGGAGTTCGTGGTGTTCGTCGAACGTTATCTGCAGTGGCTCGATCGTGTCGACGTAGCCGAGGCGGCAGTTCGGGAGGCGGTGCGGGCAACCGGCGGCCAGGTCTACGCCGGCCGAAGTGACGGCCGGCGCGAGTGCGTGTTCTACGACATCGACAGCGGCGAGTTTCTGGGACAGCAGATCTGTCACCAGGACGGCAGGACCACATCGTCGGCGCAGTTGAGGTCGGTCGACAGCCCGGACGACTGTCTCTATGCCGATGCGCCTGTTTACGACGTGTCCGATCCACGGGGATTTATGAGATGGATCGACTCGCACCTGTCCGCCGAAATCGATGCGATCTTGACGCGGTGATCACCCTCCGCTGGGCTGATGTAACCAACCTGCGGCGAGGGACGTCAGGCGGTGTGTACTGCGACCGGTGTGTACTGCGACCGCGGTCTCGCGCTCGAACGAGAGCAGACGAAGTGATCCCGCGGTACGCATCACCGATCCGTCGACTCGGTGGCGGCTGGGGCAGACCCCGATGCGGTGTACACCTCGGTCGTTGGCGGTATCACCGTCGGTCGGTTACCCGACGGGCCACCCGGGGGTACGGTGCGCCCGCCTCCATTCACGTTCCCATTCCTGCAACCGGTGATACTCGTTGTACCGATGCGTGCAGTACCAGAACCCGACCCCGCCGACCAACGCGGCTGCCCACACGGTCAGCGCCGTGAGCACGGCCGTAGTTGCGCTGTCTCTCCCGCTGTGGGGAGCATCGACCGGAACGCCGCTGCGGTCCACCCACAGGTTGATCGTCGCGCCGGGCTGCGCATCGACAGGACGGCTCAACCGACCGATCTGGGTATGCCCGTCCACATTCCACCGCACCCACCGGAGTTCGATCTGGTCAACGGCAGGCGGGAGCAACTGGTCGGGCTCCGGCGCTACGGCATCGACGGGGGCGGTGTCCAGGACGGTTGCTTCGACCTGGCGGTGGGTGCGGATGTCCTGCCGGGCCTGCTCGACCAGCGTGCCGTAGGTGACAGTGCCGACTGTGGCCGCCAAAGGCACCATCATCACCACGAAGATGATCACCCCGAGAGCTACCGCCGACTCGAGCCGGTCGCGACGGCGCAACAGTGGGCTCCGGTGCCAGGGTGCGCGCCGCCACAATCTCACGGAGAACGACGGCCCGGTGGTCATCATCGGCTCGGTATCTCGCCGCGCCTCAGGGTCTTCTGTTCCAGGGCGCGGGCCTCGAGCTGCTCGAATTCGGCTGCGGTGATCGCCCCGGACTCGTGCAGCGCCTTCGCGTCGGCGATCTGATCGTCGGCGGATCCGCCGGTCACCTGCCGGATGTACTGGTCGGTGGCGTGCTGGGCGGCGAGTTGAGCCTCTCGGGCCCGGATGGCCATGTCCTGTCCACGCACGATCAGGTCGAGCAGTCGCTGCCGGGCGAGGCGTTCGCCCAGCTCAGGCAGATCCGGCGCCGGAATTCCTCGCAGGTCCGCAAAGCAGCCTGCAATCACCGCTTCGATCCGATACTTCGGGATGTGGCCCTCGAACTCGGCGGCAAGCCGAGCGGCGATCTCGTTGTCGGGTGTGGCGCGCACAGTGCTCATCTCGTGTTCTGCGTTCTCTGGTCGCCGAAATCGAGGAAGACGGTGTGACCGTGTTCGATCGCCCCGTCACCGGTCTCGGGGCGCGGATCAGCGCTGTTGGTCCGGGCCCGATGGCGGTGAATCGACTTGTTCGTGCCCGAATCGGTGTAACAACTCTGCCGACTCCGCTGTGATCACTATCCTGCGAGGGGCGTCGCACAAGGTCCGCCGCTCGATCGGTCCCCCAGCATCGATGTCATCGACACGGTCAACTTCCCACACCGGGCGCTTATCGCCCTCTGTTGCCGAATTGTGCGCCTGCTCAGTCGGACACCGCAACATATTCGATAAATTTGCCTCTCCGATTCAGCGACGGCCCGGGGGCCTGAGCATGATTGAGGGGTACCGGACCACACGATGGTCTCGCCTGCTGCTGGCTGCGTCGCGGGCCCTGCCTTGCCCGGTCCATCCACCTGTCCGCCGGTGGCGGATGTCGTGACGCGGGGCACTGACCTTCGTGTCTATCTCGGGGTCGCGGTGGTGAGCGTCGCCGACGGGATCATCCCGGCCCCACCGCAATCTGTCGCGTGCGATGTACCTGTCGCCGCTCGTGACTGTGACTCGACACCGGAATGCTGAAGATCTTGTTGCACAACGTATCGATCGTGGCAACGCACCGTATTCAGACGTTGCTCTGCCCGGACACGAGCCGCGGTTCGGGAGCGTGACTCGGTGTCGCATGTCCACGCCTCGCGCACGAGTTTCCTTCCACGCCAGCGCCGGGTGCAGTTCGGAAGCGGTGTCAGAGCAGTCCGGCCGCGGCTCCCGGCGCCGCGGGTGGAGCGTCGGGTTGACGCATCATCCGGAAGGAGTTGAGCAGGCCGAGCAGTCCGGCGAGGATGGGCACGAGCAGCGCGGCCTGCAGCGCGATAGGCCGGGCGTCTGTGTTGATGCGGATGATCTCGTCGCGGATCTCGGGTGGCTGATCGGTGAGCAGTGCCTCGAGTTGGGTATTGCTCATGACTTCGGCGTCCTCCTCGAGGACCTGTGCGATGTGTTGCTGGTCCTCGGGTGGCAGGACGGTGCTCGACTGCGTCATGGCGGTGAACGTGAGTGACAAGGTGGCCAGCATGACGGCCCCGGCGAAGGCCAGTCCGAACGACAGTCCGAACGACCCGGCCGCGGAATTGGTGCCCGCAGCCTCGCTGACCCGCTCTTCCGATATCGGGGCGAGGGTGTAGTTGTTCAGTTGCGAAACGAGCAGCCCCAGTCCGGCGCCGGCGACGACGAGCGGTGCCAGCAGCGCCCATCCGAAGTCCGCGCGGGGTACCAGCGGGAGGAGCACGGCGACGCCGACGGTGACGAGCACGAACCCCCACCGGATGATGACTGCGGGGCGGCGGTTACCCGCCTTGTTCCCTGCGAGCAGAGCGACGGTGAACATGCTCAGCGACAATGGTGCGAGTGAGAGACCGGCCTGCATGGCGTTGTACTCGAGCACCATCTGCAGGTAGATGGGCAGGGCGATCATGGTGCCGCCCAGCGCGATCTGCTGGAGCATCTGCCCGGTGACACCGAGCCGGAACACCTTCGACCGGAACAGGTCCGGGTCCAGCAGGGCGGGTTCGCCGCGCCGTGCGCGGCGGATCAGCCAGTACGTGAGAGCGGTGAGCGCGGCGGCGCCGGTGAGCAACAGTGCCGCGACCGCGTCGCCGCCCTCCTGCCACACCAGGATTCCCAGCACGATCCCACCCATGCCGACGACCGACAGCACGGCTCCGATCGGGTCCACGCCGCGTGGGCCGGTGTACGGCACGTCCCGGACGAGTCCGATGCCGGCCAGCACCACCGCGATGATCACTACTTCCAGGGCGAACCCGACTCGCCACGACAGGTAGGTGGTGACGAAGCCGCCGAGTAGTGGGCCGACGGCGGCGGCGATCGCGGCGGCCGCGCCGACGAGGGCGTAGACCTTCTTCTGCGCGGCGCCGTGGAAGTTGCCGTGTACCAGTGATTGCATGGCAGGCAGCAGCAGTGATGCGCCGATCCCGCCGACCACTGCCCACAGGAGGATCACCACGGTCAGTCCTTGCGCGAGGGTCATCGCCGCCGCGCCCGTGGCGTAGCCGAGCAGTCCCAGCACGTAGGCGCGTTTGCGGCCGATCAGGTCACCGACCTTGCTGCCGATCAGGATGAACGCCGCCGACACCAGTGCTTCGAGCGCGATGGCGGACTGCACACCGCTGACGGTGGTGTCGAGGTCGCGCACCACCGCCGAGATCGACACGTTCATCAGCGAGGTGTCGACGACAAGCACGAACATCGCCATCGCGAGAAGGATGGCGAGCACCCGATTCCGGCCGGAGAGCTTGCCTTCTTCGGCGGAAGAGATCCCGTCGGTCATGGCAGATCCACCACCTCACCGTTGTGCACCGGCGGCGATCCGGTCGGCCAACCTGTGCTCATCCGACGATAGGCCTGTCGAGCACCTCTCACACCGGGAAGTCGACGGCGCAGCACAGCGCACGGTAGATCGTGGCTGCACCTGCACTTGGACCTTCTGTCGCGTGCGGCCGCCGGCACCGCGCGGTCGGTCTGTAGGTCCGCTGCGGCATCGCACACGGTATGTCTGTCGATGTGCCCTCGACCAGGCAATCGGTGACGCGGGGTTCGCCGAGCACGTGATCTGATCTGCTGGACGCCCGAGTAGCACATACCGACTTCCTCACCGTCGGGCGCACAAGCGCGGTGCGTTATCCGGCGACCCTCGGCTGGATGCACATTTCAGCGATCTCGACCGCATACGTTGCACGTCCGGGAATGCGACGTGATCGCGAGAGTCGTGGCGACCACGGAGATCGGGACGGTCATCACGTAGTCCGCCGGGAGTGCCGATGCGGTGATCAGGGCGGTTCTTGTCACCGAAGTTGTCGGTGTTGGCGACGAACGCTCCGCCACCGGTACACGTGCTGCTCGACCGCGACGCGTGTCGGCCGACGGCACCGTCCGTGGACGATGAAGTGGTCAGGGTCCACCGAATACTCAGTTGGCCGGGGACGGGCGTTGTGATTGTCCGGCCCGATTGTTAGGTGGGGTTCCGGGATTCGGACAGTTACCGAGCCGAGGCTTGGTTCAGGATGATCGGTGTAGACAGTGCTTCCCCCGCACCGCGACGGTGTCCCGGTGAGGATGTAGCGACCTGGCTCCGGCGCATGATCTCGCTCGATCATCGGTCGTACTGGGGTGCTTCTGCGGCAACGACAACGGCGGCGTTTCGCCGCATCGCGCGCAGCACCCGAACCATCCAGGTGTGGCGCACCGTCCCCCCGGGGTGGTGCGGAGGGGAATGTCAGAGATTCCACAACCGCAGCAATGCGGCGCGCAGGCTCGGGGAGATGACACGGTGATCGTTGTGCAAGCGAGGGTTCGGGTGGCCGTGCTCGGCGAGGCTTCGCGCGGCGTCCGCTATTGAGATGGGGTCGAGGTCGGTGCGAACGCGTAGCCGGTAGGCCACCGCAGAGCGGGCGTGGGGGATGCGGTGCGGGCCGGTGGCGACGACGGCCGGCGGATGTAGCCGGGTGTCGTCGTCGCTGATGCGGAGGATGACGTCGCCGGGTTGCAGGCGGGTGCGGTGGTCGGGGCCGGGAGTGCTCTGGCGTATCCATGTGGTGTGGTAGCGCGGGTCCGGCCGGTTCCCACTGGAGGAGGTTGCGGCCCATAATGTTTCGTCGTCATCGGTGGGGGTGTAGTCGCTGAGGTGCCGCAGGAACATCCGGCGCACGGGGGTAGGAAGGAAATCGTGACCGGTGCGGGTGCGGCTGCCGATCCCTACCAGGGGCACCACTCGTCCGATCTGCCAGATCGCGGTGGCACTGTCGAGGAACACCTCGTCGACCACGACGGTGTCGGCGAGATCGTCGAGGAAGGTGTGTGCGGCGCCGATGGCGTCGGGGTCATCGGTGATCAGTGCGGTTTCGTCGGCCACGGTGGAGCTGATCGAGGCGCTGGCCGGACCGACGATCACCCGGTTGCCGGTGATGATCAGGCCGGTGTGCAGGTTCGGAGTCGACAGCACGCGCACTCCGGCGTTGAGGAAGTGGGCGAGGGCGGTGGGGGAGGTGGCGTGCGCGCGGACGGCGGGGCGGGCGGCGTTGACGATGAGTTGGTCCCCGGCGCGCAGAGGTAGCAGATCGGGGGCGGTGTGGTCGAGGTAGGCGATGGCGACACGGTGGGGACCGGGGCCGCGGCCGCGGAGGGCGGCGGTGATGTGCGGCCAGGGGTGGGGTGCGTGCAGGGTCGTACCCATGGTCGGCACGGTAGCGAAGGATGACGCGATGCACGGGTAGATGACGAGCCCCGTGTGTCCTGGCGCGGTGCGGGGTCGAGTTCTGCGGGTGCGACGTTACTGCCGGATCGGTGTGTTGTTTCGGGGGCGAGGGGCTGCGTCGGAGGATTCGTTCGTGCGGATGACAAGTCTTCTATGACGGTGGGGGCGGTTGCGACACTGAGGTGCCGCAGTGCCCTGATAGGGAGCAGGGGGCTCGTATAGGGCACTGCGGCCCCTCGTTTTGCCCTACGGCGTCGGCGTAGCGGGAAGGACCTGAGTGATGGTCTGCATAAGGAACGGTGAAGGTCCGTCACCGATCTCCGGCTGACGTGTGGTGGGCAGTGAAGATAGATATGTTGGGGTGGCGGTCGTGCTCGTTCCCCCCTGCCGAGTACGACCGCTCTCTCTTGTTCGACGGTCTGGGTTGCCGTCCGGGGGGCGGTCTGTGGCATACAGGTCTATCCGCCCGGTCGCCGCAGTCCGGGCGGTGAAGTGCTCGTCTCGTCCATCGCTCTTATCGTTACTGGACGGGGTGCGATCGCCGGTGGACTGGGTGTGTTCGGTGGCGATGCGGCTCGTTGTGGTGGGGGTACTCGAGGTGCTGCCGAAGGGGAATCGAAACCAGATCTGGGCTGCGATCGATGTGCTGGAATGCTGCGTGACTGTGGATTCGGATCCGAGCCGAGCCGGAGCCCTGGGTGAACTTCGGCTCCGTCCGCAATCAGGGGCATTCTCATCGCCGCCGACCTCGCTCCGGTCGAGCCAGGCGACGAGTTTGAGCGCTGTATATCCAGGCACGGTCGGGATCCGGATGGCTCCGGCGGTAGGCACTGCTGCGCGAGATCTCGCAGATCCGTGAGGCGATCCGCGCCCTCCGGGAGGGCGTCCAGGAGCGTGCCGAGCTGATGTCAGCTCGTGAATCGGGGACATCGGGGACTTTATGGGAAAGTATGGGAAAAAGTCCATATCTCTCTATACTGTTCCATATGGATCTGGAACTGAACCCCTTCAAGCCCGGGTCAGGGTTGCGGCCTCCCGCGCTGGAAGGTCGGGACAAACAGATCGGGGCGTTCGACTTGCTCGTCGCGCGAAGCAAACGACGCAACTACGACCGGGGCATGGTCCTGTCCGGCCTGCGTGGAGTCGGTAAGACGACCTTGTTGAACACTCTCGCCGAACACGCCGACCGGGAGGGTTGGCTGACTATCGGCATCGAAGCACGACCCAACGCTGCCGGTACCGCTGCTGTGCGCGCCAAACTGGGCCAGGAACTGACTGTCGGCTTGCGCCGATACAGCCGCAAGCACAAGATCCAGAAGCTCATCGATCCCCTGATCGAGCTGGCCCGCGGATTCTCCGTCGAAATCGGCCTCGGGCCGGCCACCGTCAATGTCGGCACCTCTCAACCCGCGGCTTCGAGCGGCGACATCGACCTCGACATCGAGGAACTCGTCGAAGCGATCACCGCCGCACTCAAACCTCGGGGCAGCGCCTTCGGCCTGTTCATCGACGAAATGCAGGACCTCGACGCGGACCTGCTCTCGGCGCTGTTGACCGTCCAACACCGGGCCAGCCAACGCGAATGGCCGTTTTTCCTCATCGGTGCCGGCCTTCCCAACCTGCCTGCCATCCTGGCCGAGAACCGCTCCTACGCCGAACGTCAGTTCCTCTACAGCACAGTCGGTCCCCTCGACAGAGACGCCGCCGCCGATGCGCTGAGGATCCCCGTTCGTCAACACGGAGGTGACTTCACCGACGACGCGCTCGAAGTGCTCGTCACCGCCAGCGGCGGCTACCCGTACTTCCTGCAGGAGTATGGCAAGGCCATCTGGAACCTCGCACCGGAGGCACCGTTTCAGACAGAAGATGCAGAACTTGCCGTCGAGGTCGGGCGGCGCCACCTCGATGAAGGTTTCTTTCCTTCCCGGTGGAATCGGGCTACGGACAGGGAACGCCGCTATCTGACGGCCATCGCCGCCACCGGTGAAGATGCACCTCGGTCGGGCAAGGTGGCCGAACTGATGGGGGTGACCACCAGCGGTGTCAGCGACGTCCGCGAATCCGCGATCAAGAAGGGCCTGATCTGGGCGCCCGAGCACGGTCGGATCGCGTTCACCGTGCCCGGCATGGCGGATTTCATTCGGCGCCAACCCACTGCCTGACCCGTACGCCCGGCTGCAGAACTGGGACACCCACCGTCGTTTGTTGTGAAAGTTGCGTCATCACAACAGCACAGCGAACGGCAGGAGCAGTCATCAAGCGCACGACCGTCGGTGGAGACGAACAAGACGCCGTCACCCGCGTGAGCCGCCGGGTCACCAACTGCAAGCCTGGAAACGTCACGCCGATAAAGGAACGCGCCCACCGCCGGGAACGTCGAACAATACATCAACGACTCGAAGATCGACTCGCGGTACGAGAGCGCCCTGGTCATCCAGGCGCAGGACTTCTTCCGGAAGATCGCCTGCGATCGCGGTGTGGCACGCATCCACGCCGCCGGCGAGATCAGGAAGTTCGTCGACTCGGATTCAGCCGACGGGCGTCGCAAGCCCGAGCATGTCCTGCGGGCCATCGTGTTCGAGGACGCAACGTTGCGGTCATCGCGTGCGCCGTGGGCCATGTCCATCCGCGAGCGATGCTGTCGTGGTTCAAAGCTTGGGCGCCGTCAATACCGACCATCGTGCACAGTACGGGGACGCGTTCGACGAGTTGCGCGGCTGCTCGCTGGAGAGTTCGGGGGCGGATCGTGGTCGATGTCGAGTTCTGTTCGCCTGCACGTGTGCGCGCTCGGTGATCTTTCCTGATGGACAGAGACTTTGATAAAGAAGCACTAGGGGATTGGGGTACAGAACTGGGTGAGCGGTGTGGGGTTGGTGAATCAGCACAGGCACCAGGGATTCCGGTCGTTGGGAAGAAGAGTGGTCGGCGTCGCGGTCGTCGACGTGGCTTTGCGTGGTTTATTTGATGCGAGCCTGGTCTCGATGGCCCACGCGGGTGCGGATGGTGCCCACACGCTGGCAGCGCCGATCTGTAGTCGACTTGGGGGCTGCGCCTGGGTGTGGGTGTAGGGGCGGGCGGTTTGGCGCTCGGTGGCGTTGAGTTGCCTACGTCAACGGCAGACAAGCTCGGCAGGTCGCTCATCCTGCCGCCAAGGGGTGTGAGCGGCAGTTTCGGTGGGCATACTGAACCCATGCGAATGCCGGATTGCGCAGCTCCCCACGCTCGTCGAGGACTTCGACGCACCGCCGCCTTGTCGCCGGCGGTGCGTCGCTACCACAAGCATGCGAACAACACCGACAGGGCGTCACATGTTTTGGCCGAGGATGGATTTCACCTCGGACGCTGGGCGGACCGGCACCGCATCGCCCGTGCCCTCGGTATCCTTCCCGCAGATCGCGAGGCCGAGCTCGACGCGATCGGATTCGACTGGAAAGCCCCTCGTCCCGCGGGTTTCGACAGCAAGCATCGCCGAATGTTGCTCGAGATCGCTGCCTACCGCGAAAAGCACGGTACCGGAGAGATTCCGAGCACCTACCTCTCCGACGAGGGTGAGCCCGTAGGGGAGTGGCTCTACCGCAAGGTCCGCAAGTGGCGCGACGGTCAGCTCCCGGCCGACGAGCAAGCTGTCCTCGAACTTCTCGGCATCTCACCGACTCCTCGGCCGCGCGGACCACGCACCGCCAGGCGAGGGCCTTCTACCCGGCAGTCTGCAGCCTTGGCGCACTGAACACCCTGATCCGGCATCGGTGCGGTAGGGGCGGATTCAGTGGTGGCGCCGTTCCATATGAATCCGACCAACGACACCAGCGTTCCAAATAGTGTGCATCTCGTAGGCTACAAACCTACGAAACGCACACGCGAGATGCACATGCCTCCCTGTGGGTGGTTGATGGTCGAGGTTGTCGCCTTGAACGATGCGCACTGCCATCTCGACGAGATCATCGGCAACCTGTGCCGCTTCGTTGCCCTCGTGATGCCACCGGGCAATCGAGTTGAGCATGCTGATCGTGCCCAGCTCGGCTGTCCGCGCATCGGCGGTACGAAACGTTCGGACGGTGATGCCGGCATCAACCACCTCGATGAGTTTTGTGCGGACGCGTCGGGTGGCGAACGAAGTGTGTGCGGTATCGAATGTCAAAGTGGAGTGACTGCGCGGGAGTTCATCTCGAGACGCTGAGTGGGTCGGGTGGGTGCACGCGATGCTCTAGTGACTTCCTTCCGGAGTGGTCTGGCCGAAAGACAGATATTCTTCGAGATCGGCCAGGAGATTGGGGATATCGGCACTGGTCAATTCTGTTCCGGAGGCCGCTTCAGAGACTGTCTTTCCGCATACGGCCACAGCCATATGTACGATCTTCAAACCCTCTGGCATGTAGTTGAGATGCTGTGCAAGCTGTTCCCAGCTGGGCAGATGGCAGGTGGCGGAGTTGTCGTAGGAAGCGGTGAACAGCTCGGTCAGGGCCGATACTCGCCGGTCGTATTCCTTCCCTCGATGCCGAAAAATGGCAGGACGTGAAACCATGTGCTGGATGACCTGAATCGCTACGCGTTCTGCGCGCAGGGCATCCCCGGACTCTTGCGCCACCGATTCCCGTATCGAATAGTGGGTAGCACGTACCCTCCGTATCCATTGTGAGAACATCGTCGACCAGTGCGCGTGAGAATCCGTAGCCACCGATTCGTCGTTTCTTGCGCCCGGTGCGTCGAGACGGAGTACTGCTGTGGCAGCAGCGACTCCGTCTCGACGCATGTTCCTACACGATTGCTGTGATCTGATGGTCAGGTCACGGCGTCGGCACGACGGTGGGAACGACCTCAGCCATCACCTCACGAGTGTGGTCGACGGCCGTGCGGGGCACGTCCTTACCGTAGAACGACAACGCTGCGATGCGCGTGTTCCAACCGGGGGCACCGGGAAGGGCCTGGCCCATCATTCCCTCGAACTGCTCGGACGGTTCCGACAGAACGATTCCCAGCTCCAGAAGCGAGGAACTCAACGCGACCCGGTTGGGCTCCGGGGTCGTGTCGTACAGCTTCTTCGCCTCATCGAACGCGGTCAGGTCGGTCTTCGCCACCCCGGGGATGATGACGTTGGTGTACAGGGTCAGCGCGTCGAAGAACTCGCTCTCGGTCGTATAGAGATAGCCGTCCTCGCCGGGTAGCAGGTACTGGGACAGCACGTCTTCTAGCTGCTTCTGGAGTGTGCCATTCCACTTGCCGCGGGCGGAATACGTGTGGGCCTCGATGTGATCGGTCTTGAAGCCGTCCTTCAGGCCCATCCACTTCGGCAGGTAGCCCACCCAGTCGCTGATAGCGCTGCGCCACTTGCTCATCGGTTCGCCGGGCACGACTTCGACGCCGGGATGCATGAGCTTGGCTACGTTGAAGATGGTGAAGTTGCGGGCCCCGAAGCTCACCGTCTCGTGCGGGGCGCCGGTGAAGCCGGCGGGACGCAGGACGCGGAAGATCTCTCGGCCGTAGTCGTGGACGACATAGCGGGCGAACGAGTCGTCGACGAACTTGTTGGTGACATGCAGTGCCTGTTGTCGGCGGATTTCGGGCCGCACACCCTTTTTGATGGTGGTGTAGCGGAACAGCCGCTCCCAGGACTGCTCCTGCGGCAGCGCCAAGAACCCACCGGTGAACGGGTTCTTGTACATGTCACCCCAGATCGCGGTGATCTTGTCGTTCTTCGACTCGTCGAGCATGCAGTCGATCTCGTTGAGTGTGGTGTACACCGACGCGCCGCGCCGGTACTCCGGATCCCCGGAGCACGGCAGGAAACCGACGCCGATGACAGGCACCCGACGGCCCAGTGCCCCGGTGGTCAGATGGCGGGCGAGGTCGACGACGATGCCGCTGCCGGTGCCACCACCGACGCCGAAGGCCACGAAGACCAGGCACGGCAGCCCTGTGTCGTCGATGCTCGAGGCGAATTCACGCAGTGCCTGATACGCAGGCCGGTCGCCTTCGTAGTAGGCGCGGTTGTAGATCGCCTTGGCCACCGAGCGGGATACGTGTTCGTCGGTCGAGGGCACCTCGAGCTGAGCTTCGTAGTGCTTGTCCGGGTTCGGCATGGCCGTGTCGGGTGCGATCCAGTTGACGGTGGGAGAGGAGTCGGCGCCGCTCCACTCGAAACGGGGGAACTCCCGTCCGAGGTATTCGGGGATCCGCGAGACCGAGGACATCAGATCCTCGGCGGTGGGGACCTCCAGGTTCAACGTCTTGATCTGCGCCCTGTCCGTGGGAATGCCGCGGCTTTCCAGGCGCTCGCGGAAGGAGGCGGCGTACTGCTGCATCTGGCGCATGTCGCCGTCACCGATGTCGACGGCCAACGCCGTGAACCGAGCGCGGGGGTCTTCGAGGAGATCTTCGATCTCGCCCGTGCGGAGGAATGCGTCGATCAGCTGGGCACCTGCTTTGCCGAGACCGACGACGTTGATGCAGTGAGGCGCCTGCTTACCGGTGGCGCTGTGGTACAGCGATAGTGCCATTGAGGTGTCTTCCTAGTCGAGGTATCCGAGGTCCTTCAGGACCGTGGCTGCCACAGTGGGACGTTCGTCGGCGACGAGGGTCCGGTACTTGTCGATGAACTGATTGGCGTTGCGCGAGATCAAGCCCTCGTTGACGAGGGCGACTCCTCGCTGGAGGTTGGCTCGATTGAGCTCGGCGGTCCACAGGCGGTGCTTGACGTAGATCTTGTCGGCGTCGGCGCCGCTGACCGTGATGGCTGCGCCGCCGGGCAGTGTCTCGACTGCGGCGCCGTCGCGGTATTTCTCGACGACGTGGTCCCAGTCGAGTTCCTGGACAGAAGACGAGGTCATGACGCCACCATCGCTTCCTCGGGTACTTCACCGCGGATGGCGGCGTGGGGCACCACGACCCAGCACGCGCACCCGAGCAGGCACTCGCCGCCGACGCCTTCGAAACGCGTGGACGGCTCGCACAGCAGGACACCGAGGTCGAGCAGCCAGGCGTGCCGCATCAGTTTCTCTTCCCAGCCGAGCTGGTCGTAACGGTCGCGGGAAGGGACGAACGAGGCCAGGTCGAGTTTGCTCAGCCGCGGTACGAACGCGACGACGGCGTTATCGCCGGTGGCGTCGAAGGCGAGCTGTGAGGGGCCGACCTGTGGGGCGAGTGTCTCGGTCAGTGCCTTGGCCGAGACCTCGACTGCTGAGGGGTCGGCCCCGAAGGAGCGGATTTCGGCGAATTCCGGTGTCGCGCCGGAGCGCAGCTCCCCGGTGATCAGTGGGTTGCCGGCCTCGACACCGACTGCCAGCAGGTTGATCCATTTGTCGGTCTGATCACCGCGGGTGGCCGGGTGCCACGCGTCGGCGGGAACGTTCATCCAGTTCAGAGCTTTGATCGACTCGTAGAGATGCGTGCCGCCGTCCCGGAGGACGAACTCGGCGACACCGGTGTCGATCTTACGGTGTGCCTCGTCGAGACTGTTGGAGGTGGCTATCACCGCGTTCTGGGGGATGGCGAAGAAGCCCGCTGTGAACGGGTTCTTGTACAGATCGCCCCAGACGGTCATGACGCCGTTGTTTTTGACGGCATCGACCATGCAGTCCAGTTCGTTGATGGCCACGAATGCGCGGCCGTCCTTGAGCTCGTCCGGGTCGGCGTCGGCCGGCAGTACGCCGAGGCCGAGCACCAGGGCGCGGCGACCGAGGCGGATGTTGGACAGGTGTCGGGCCAGTTCCACGACGATGCCGCTTCCGGTGCCGCCGACCATGGAGAAGGCGACGATCACCAGCGGGGTTTCCGAGCTGTTCAGCACTCCTTCGGCGAACTCGTCGAGCGCGTCGGCGACTTCGCCGCCGGTGTAGTACTCGACACCGTAGATGCCCTTGGATACTGCGCGGGGGAAGTGCTCACCGGCGCCCGGGACCTCCAGGTCGCTCGGCAGCCAGGGCTCGTAGTTCGGGTTCCAGTAGTAGCGCGGATACTCGTTCTTGAGGAATTCGCGGTACCGGCGAAGGCCGGCGAACAGGTTGCTGTTGTCGAGTGCCGGCAGGTCGACCGTGCGTACTGTGACGCGCGCGTCGGTGGTGTCGGCCGCGGCTCGAACTCCGGCCAGTTCGGTATCTCCGATGTCGATCGCCAGGCCGGTGAAGTTCGTGGTCCCGGCGGTGGCGACACCGCCTTCGGAGTACTGCTTCACCAGTGCTTCGACGATGTTCGCCCCGGTCTTTCCGATGCCGACGGTGTGGATCGAGAACGGGCCTTCGTGCTCACCGATGCGGTGGACGTTGTCGGTGATGAGTGCTTCGAGTCGAACCTTGTCTGTGGCGTAGCCTGCCGATTCGCTATCACATGCGGTGTGGCTGTGCCCGTGGTCGTGTGAATGTAGCCCTGACATTCGTGATTCCTTTCAAACGGTCCATATACCAGGCTCAGAGCGTGGTTGTCCCGTGATGCGCTTCGATGAGCGACGGCATATGCACTGGTCAGATACGTATTGCTGATCTGCAGCACGCAAGTGTAGAGACTACGACAGATACTGTCATTGTAAAGTAATTCTGTGAAAAATCCGTGTAACGATCTTGGTAAGGGTGATTTTCGGTGGGTGCGGTTGTCCCGCAGGGGGTATGGGTTACCCTGCAATGGGGTAGGTTTTCCAGTTCTTTCCCGTTCCACAGATCGGTACGACCAGAGAGGATCGGCCTTGCCTGACGCGGACGTGTCACACGGAAGTGCTCGGATCTCGGGGGATGCGTGTTCCCTGGTCGGGGGTTCGCTCGCAGCGGTGTCGCGTGCACTGAGCCGGCAGGTCGATCATGCGCTGAACGATCTCGACTTGACGGCCGACACCTGTTATCTGCTCGATCTGATCGTGCAGCACGACGGTATTGCCATGAACGATCTTGCACGCCGGCTTGCCATCCCGGCTCCGACGTTGACCAAGCTGGTCGATCGCCTGGCGTCGAAAGCGTTGGTGTTCAGGCTCGTCGATCACACCGATCGTCGTCGGACGCTGGTTCATGCCTCGCTTCGCGGCAGTGAGGTCCACGCCACCGCGTCGCAGCGGGCGCGCGAGATCGAAGCCCGGTTCATGGCCGAGCTGGGATGGTCGGATGCACAGCTGAACGCGCTGCAGGCGTTGAACGCACCGGAGGACCACTAACGTACGCCTCGTACGACTGCTGTCCTGGGTTCCGTTCTGGCTGGAGTACTTCCGAGCGCCGTGCCGATCGCCGTGGTGTGTTTCGCCTTGCCGTGCGGGTGTGACCGCCAGTCAGACGACCTCAGCGACACGAGCGTCGATATCGAAGTCCAATCCGTCTGCGTGTGCGATGTAGACATCCTGAGCCAAGTGATTGTCGACGAAACGCACCATCCCACGAGGACTTTCATAGTCGATCGGAATGGTGTCCGCGGTGTGGACGAGTGCACCGACGTCGAGTGCTTTGGCCTGGTGTGCCAGCTTGTCGAGCAAAGAGATGCCCTCGTAACAGGATTCGCCCGGTGATGCCAACGGGGGCGCCGACATCCCGTGCATGCCGAAGTAACTGTTCGCGAAGTCCATGCTGTGGCCGGTTGCAAGAGATTCGAAATACCCTGAGGCAGAGTAGAACTCGAGAGCGTTTTCGGCTCCGGTGGCGAGAAGCATGTTCTCGTCCATGAGTGGACTCAACCGCACGATGTCCCGGTGCAGTCCCCGTTCACCGAATGCCCGGTTGAACCGGACCGCGTCCTGTCCTAGAAGTAGCACCAGGACCCCGTCGACGGAGGAGGTCTCGATTGCGTCGAGCACGTCATCGAAGTTCGATGCGCCGAGGGGCAGGAACCGCGCGCCGGCCAGGACGATCTCGGCGCTCGTGGTGGAGTGGGTCCCGTCGACGCATCTGTCGATGATCTGCGACAGGGTCTCGTGGGGCCAGACGTAGTCGCTGCCGACGACGTACCAGCGGCGGACCTTGTGGTGGGTTGCCATCCAGTTCAGGGCGGGAACGACTTGTTTGTCGGGTATCTCGCCGGTGAGGAATACCCCGGGTGTGGACTCTCCGCCTTCGTAGAGGGCGGTGTAGATGTAGGGGATCTGGCCCCCTATCGCGGCTGCTACCCGGAGTCGGACCGCCGAGGTGTGCCAGCCGACGACCGCGTCGATCGCCTGCTCGTGGCACAGAGTCCGGACACGGTTGGCCACCGTGACCGGCTCTGTGCCACCGTCGATGGTCGACACCACAACTTCGCGTCCCAGGATTCCTCCCCGGGAGTTGATCTCTTCGACTGCCAGTTGGGCGCTTGCTGCGCACGATGGGCCGAAGATTCCCGAGGGACCACTTTCGGGAATCACCAAGCCGATCTTGATCTGATCCGCGCGGGACATGCGCGTTCCTCCACCGGTGAGAAGCGGCGTTCTGGGCCGAAGGCTGCAGTTGTAGGGTCACCTGTAGAGCGACGTTGCCCTATCCGTACCCAGCGCGACCTGCACCAGAACGATTCGCTAGGCATTCATCGTTCGCTCGGTGGGGAGATCGTACACCGGGCAGTCGGCGACGCCAATGGTCTCCCGGGTGATCGATTCGACCTGACGCTGGGTGGCTTCGGCGTCGTTGACCCAGTTCCGGTAGAACTCGAATGGGCACTCCGCCACACCTTTGTCGCCGTCGCCGGCAGCATGGACGCCCGTGTAGCCACGGTGCAGCAGCTTGAACAGGTGGTTCTGGGACTGGTCGTTGGCGCGGGCGTCGCGGATGGTGGACAGGGACAGCTGCGCGTACTGGATGCCGTACTCTTCCTCGCCGCACTCGCCCAGTGTGCGACCGTCGAAGCCGATGATGGCGCTGTGGCCGAAGTAGGAGTAGACGCCGTCGAAGCCCGTAGCGTTCGCCACGGCCACATAGCAGTTGTTCGCCCATGCCATCGCCTTGGCCATGAGAACCTGCTGGTCCTTGGCCGGATACATATAGCCTTGAGGGCGGACGATCAGTTCGGCGCCCTTCATTGCACAATCGCGCCAGATCTCGGGGTAGTTGCCGTCATCGCAGATGATCAGCGAGATCTTCATGCCCTTCGGGCCTTCGGTGACATAGGTCTGATCTCCGGGGTACCAGCCTTCGATCGGCGTCCACGGCAGAATCTTTCGGTACTTCTGGACGATATCGCCTTCGTCGTTGATGAGTACCAAGGTGTTGTACGGGGGCTTGTGCGGATGATCCTCGTGCTGTTCGCCGGTGATCGAGAAGACTCCCCAGGTCTTCGCCTCGCGGCAGGCCTGGGAGAAGATCGCTGTCTCGTCGCCGGGGATCGTTGCCGCCGTCGCGTACATCTCGTCCTGGTCGTACATGATTCCCATGGTGGAGTACTCGGGGAAGACCACCAGGTCCATGCCGGGAAGTCCGGCCTTCATCCCGACGACCATGTCCGCGATTGCTTGTGCGTTCTTCAGGACGTCGGCCTTGGTGTGCAGGCGTGGCATCTTGTAGTTGACGACCGCGACGCCGACGGTATCCGGGCTCGATGAAATGTCTCCGTGTCGCACTTGAGTGGGACCTCTCTCGTTGAGCGGGTACTGTGCCCCATCCGCGGGGCGAGATTACTTCCATCTGAAAGTAACTCCACACTAGAGGAATGACTGTTTCCTGACTGTTAAATCTGGCCGATCGGGCGAATGTTGGCGAGAAATCGCAGGTTGGGTGGTTGTCATCGCTATGGAGATGCTGGTATCAGTAGCATATGCTTCCGATTGGAAGAGTTTATGTGTTCGGCCGTGAATGCCTCGGTGCACGCCCCGTCGCGGTCTGTGCGGCGAGTGATTCGGGTGCCTGAATGACATCTGGTTGGAGACGGCATCGATGCGTACCTCCGAGATCGTCCATCCGGCAGTAGCAACCCAGACCGGCACACAGATCGCCTGATGTGAATACCGATACACGTGTGGATGCGCGCCACGCCGGTGCTGATCACAAGGAGGAGTAATCTCGATGTCCGGCTACCTGTCTCAAAAAGTCGACGATCTGAACTCGGGGCATGTCGCACGACCGGCCCCCCGGCAGTTCGCCATGGGCAGGTGCGCGTCCCCTCAACAGCTGTCCCAGAACCTCCAGCAAGCAATCCTGGGCCAGCACGACGCAATTGCCTCGGTGGTGCGTGCCCTCACGATTGCTGCCGCCGGTATTCGCGACCCGCACCGCCCGATCGCGTCGCTGCTTTTCGTCGGCCCGACGGGTGTGGGAAAGACCGAACTGGCCCGACGGATAGCGGCCGAAGTGGCCGGAGATCCGGACAAGCTCTGTCGGATCGACATGAACTCACTTGCACAGGAGCACTACGCAGCGTCGTTGTCCGGCGCTCCCCCGGGGTATTCCGGCTCGAAGGAGCAGTTCACCCTTTTCGACCGGGAACTGGTCGAAGGCAACATCTCCAGACCTGGAATCGTCCTGTTCGACGAGGTGGAGAAGGCCCACAAGACCGTCTTGCGGTCACTGCTGCAAATTCTCGACACCGGTGTCCTCACCCTCGCCTCGGGAACCTCGAGCATTTCGTTCCGAAACTCGATCATCCTCCTGACCTCGAATCTCGGATCCCACGAGCTGGCCCGACAAGCACGCGCCGGCTCGATGACCGTGCGCACTGTATGGAATACGGTGAAAAGCGCCGCCGGCATCGGGCTCGCTGCGGACCACGACCCTGTCATGGACGCGGTGGAAAACTTCTTCGACCCCGAGTTGTTCAACCGCTTCGACGAGATCGTCAAGTTCCGTCCGCTGGGCCGAGACGAGTCCCGGATGATCGTCGATCACGAGCTTGCGCGTCTGCGGACACAATTGCTCAAGAACGGTATCGAATGGGAACCCGACGACACCGTCTGCGAGTTCTTGGCGGACAAAGGATTCGACCCCGTCTACGGTGCGCGTAATCTCAAGAGGGTTGTGCGCACGCAGCTGCATGCACCCATCGCCGACCTCGTCGTCAACTCGGACCTGCAGGACCGACCCTTCCGGATCGCAACCTCGGTCCACCGCGAAACAATCATCGCCGTCAAGTGCAGGAACGACGCATTCTGACCTCAGAGCGGGGCCATACCACCCTGATCGGCTCCTCTCGACACCGCAGGGCCTGTCACCTCACCGCCCGGCGCGATCCCTCGGTTCCACAGTTCGAGCAGCGACTACACATAGCCGGTCCATGACCGGGCCGATCTGGCAGTGGCGAGGGTCAGATCCCTGATCGGCTCACCCCGGCCCGCCCAGATATCGGCAACTCGGGGCGCGAGTACTCATATTCTTCCGAAAGGAGCCTGTAGACATGCACATCGCGGAAGGATTTCTACCGCCTCTACAAGCGGCAGCATGGACGGCAGCAGCCGTACCCTTCGTTGTTCACGGTGCCACAGCGGTGGTGCGCCAAGTGCGGGAGAAACCCGAAACGCGCCTACTCCTCGGTGCAGCCGGAGCCTTCACCTTTGTTCTTTCGGCCGTCAAACTACCGTCGGTGACGGGAAGCTCGAGCCATCCCACCGGAACGGGCCTCGGGGCCGTGCTGTTCCGACCCCCGGTGATGGCGTTCATGGGCACCGTAGTGCTGCTCTTCCAAGCACTCCTGCTCGCTCACGGTGGTCTCACTACCCTCGGCGCCAACGTCTTCTCCATGGCGATCATCGGCCCCTGGGTGGGATACGGCGCATGGCGCGGGCTCCGCACCCTCAACGCTCCTGTCAGCGTCGGCATCTTCGCCGCGATGTTCTGCGCCGACCTCGCCACCTATTGCACGACCTCACTGCAGTTGGCCATCGCATTTCCCGACGCAACCAGCGGAATCGGAGGTTCGCTGGTGAAGTTCCTCTCGGTATTCGCGCTCACACAGATTCCGCTCGCAGTTATCGAAGGACTGCTCGGAGTCCTGGTCTTCCGCACACTGCGCAGGATCGCCGGCCCGGAACTCGCAGGCCTGAGCGTGCTGACGCGCCGCAACCGGGCAGAAGCCCAGACCCAGACGAAGGACAGCTATGTTGCGTCATAAGTCCGCCCTCACGACCGCATCACTGGTGATCGCGATCGCCCTCATCTTCGTCGCCTCGATCTGGCTCAACCGTGATCTGGACGAGGACGCGAGTTTCGTCGGTACCGACACCGCCGCGACCGAATACATCGAAGACGCCAACCCCGAGTACCAACCCTGGTTCTCCCCGGTGTTCACCCCCGGATCGGGGGAGATCGAGTCGGGCCTGTTCGCCGTGCAGGCCGCAGTCGGGGCCGCGGTGTTCGGCTTCGCTGTCGGCGCACTATGGCAACGCCGGCGCACCGAATCGGGGTCGTCTGCGACACCTCCGGCGCCGACCGCCGCCACAGCAGAGGATTGATCATCACACCGGCGATGCCCCCACCGAAGGGAACGCAATGTCCTCGAGCGCAGCACGAATCGACACAGTCGCCTGGCGAAGCCCGTGGCGGCAGAAAACCGTCGCCGAAAAAGCGGCGTTGTACGGCGGGGTCACCACACTTGCAGTGGTGCTGCCGCCCTGGCCGACCATTCCGATGCTGCTGGCACTGTGCCTGGCAACGACCCGGCCGGCCGGCATCCGATTAGGACACGTGCTGCGCTGCGCCCGCGGACCCGCTGCGTTCATCCTCATCGCGGCCGCGTCGACGATGCTCACGGTGGACTTGAACAACTGGCACCTGTCTGTGTCCGAAGAAGGAATCGTGCAGGCAGCCGCACTGGGCGCCCGGGCAATGACCGCATCCATCGCGATGCTGATGTTCGCCTCGACGACGCCGCTGACCACGGTGATGGCATCGCTCCGTCGACTCGGAGTGCCGGGACCCTGCATCGACGTGGTCACCGTTATGTACCGACTCGTATTCGTTCTACTCGAATCGGTCTCGGTGATCCGACAAGCACAGACCTCGCGCCTCGGATACTCGACCCCCAGACGCACCCTCAATTCGGCGGGCCTGCTCACCGCGGCCGTGCTCACACGAGCTTGGACACAGGCACGCCGATTGGAGATGGGGCTTGCAGGACGTGACTTCGGTATTTCGATGCCGACGCTCAATGCAGCGGCGGTGAACTGGCGTTTCATCGGCGCCTGTGTGGTGACGTTCAGCGCGATTGCTGGAGCGTCCCTCCTGGAAGGAACATTGCTGTGAGCCATCTATCGTTGTGCGCAAAGGGAATATCCTATTCCTATCCCTCCGGCACCGAACCTCTCGCCGGCGCCACGATCGACATACCACCCGCGTCTCGGGTGGCGATCCTGGGTGCCAACGGCTCAGGGAAGACGACACTCCTGAAGATTCTCGCCGGCTCGCTCGAACCCACCAGCGGCACCGTCGAAGTCGACGGTGTACCGCTTCGGCACACCCGACGCGGACTACGCAGGCACAGGCAGGACGTTCAACTCGTGCTGCAAGACCCCGACGACCAACTGTTCTCGGCTGATGTTGCCCATGACGTGGCGTTCGGACCGGCCAATCTCGGCTTGAACAGGTCAGAAATAAGCGAACGAGTCGCCGAGGCACTTGATCTACTGTCCATCGAACCGCTCGCCGACCGACCGACGCACGAACTGTCCTACGGAGAGCGCAAACGCGTGACCATTGCAGGCGCGATGGCTATGCGCCCCTGCGTGCTGCTGCTCGATGAGCCATCAGCCGGTCTTGACCCAGCAGGAGTCGAGGAAATGTTCCAAGCACTCGACAAGCTCGAAAAAAACCACACCACAGTCGTTTTGTCGACTCATGACACCGCCCTGGCCTACGAATGGGCCGACTCCGTAGCCGTGGTACACGGAGGCGCCGTTCGGCAAGGACCCCCCGACGAGATACTGCGCGATGGCAACGTCATGACCGCGGCACGGCTGCGGCCCCCCTGGCTGATCGAGCTATGGGACCGTCTACACGCACGCGAGGTGGAACTACCCCGCTCCGTGCCACGAAACACCGACGAATGCGCACAGCACATCGCCGAACTACTACAGTCGCGCAACACCGCCTGGCAGCTGCAGTTCACACCGGAGGGGGCAGGGCCTGTCAGTTCTCCGGTGGATCCGGTTCTGGCGCATAGGTTTAGTTCTCACTCGGGGTGATCCGGCCCTCCAACGTGATAGCGAAAGCGTTCAGTGCCGGCTTCCACCTCGTTGCCCATCGTGCTCTTCCCTTCCCTGTCGGGTCCAGCGCTCGGGTCGCCAACGCTCGGGTCGCCAAATACAGACACTTCAACGCGGCCTGTTCGTAGGGGAAATGCCCGCGGGCCCGGATCGCCCGGCGGTATCGCGCGTTGATGCTCTCGATCGCGTTGGTACTGCAGATCACGCGTCTGATCTCCGGGTCGTAATCGAGGAACGGCACGAATTCGCTCCAGGCGTTGCGCCACAACCGGGTGATCGCCGGATAGCGCGGACCCCATTTGACGGTGAACTCGTCGAACCGCTCGCTGGCCTCGCCTCGGTAGCTGCCGTGGGGGCACCTCCCTGCACGTAGTGCTCGGGGGAGAGATCGGCCGCAGATCCCGGCTCATCTCGTCCCAGTACCTGCGTGACGCGTAACGGAAGGTGTTGCGCAGCAGATGGATCACACACGTCTGGACGATCGCATGCTCCCACACGGTGGTGATGGCCTCGGGTAGGCCCTTGAGTCCGTCACACACCACGATGCACACGTCGCCGGTGCCGCGGTTCTTGATCTCGGTCAGGACGGCGAGCCGGAACTTCGCGCCCTCACCGCCGTCGCCGGCCTACAGTCCGATGATGTCGCGATGCCCGTCGACGGTCACGCCGATCGCCACATAGACCGGCCGGTTGGTGACCTGTCCGTCGCGAACCTTGATGGGGATCGCATCGATGAACTTCCGCCGGATACACCGGATCGAGCGGCCGGACGGACCACTCCGTCATTTCGGCAAGAACCTTGTCGGTGGGGGTACCTCCCTGCACGCAGTGCTCGGGGGAATCTTGCTGATCGTCTCCTTCGACACCGTCGCGCCGTAGACGTCGTCGAAGTGGGCGGCGATCTCGCCGGTAGTCAACCGAGTAGGACCGTTCCCGGCCCGCGCATCCCGTGCGTGTTGGAAGCGGGTATCGAGCGTATCTATGCGGGGCGGTGAAGTTGCGGCACACCCCCGGGGTGATCCCTCCTTCTGTATGTCGTTACAGATCCAGTTCACGAAGCGGCGCAATGTAGGCCGAAGACGAAGCGGCAACGAGAGGTGTTCCGCCCGGATGAACGTGGCGATGTACCCGCATGCTTTGACGACAACGACCGCAGGAGGGAAGACCGATACGTGAATGTTGATCGTCCTCATCTACGAGATGTCGTTTGTGAGTAGCGGTGCATTCCGCCTTTGCATCTTGGCCAGATCACATCGTCCTCGATGTGTCTGGCACGTTTGTCCGCCATCAGTGCCCGGTCGCTGGCTGGGTTCAGAGCAGTTGATGGAAGATGTCGAGGGTGACGTTCCATTCGGCGGTCCCGGGTTTTTGCGGTCCGGCTGGACAGTGACGAAAGTGCGCGCCAGCGCCACGCTCAAGCCTCCGGCAATCAGCGGCAATCTCTGCTCGGTTTTCTCGGAGAGGGCTACGTCCAAGGGCGGTTGGGCCGCCAGTTGGTCGAGCAGAGGTTGTAGTTCGATCTCCTCGTCCAGCTTCTCGAATCGGTCGATGCTCTCCTGCAGCCCCTTGGTGATCGGCAGGTCCCACGGTTCGATCACGTCCCGAAGGTTTGCCTTTGCCGAGGCCTTGCCGATGAGGATCACGTCGTAGATCTTGTCGTCGATGAAATCTGTATAGCGTTTGAGATCGTTCCGGTCGACGTGCAGTCCAGCCGCTGCCCGGAAGAACCGCTGGAATTTTGCAGTGCCCATCACTGGCATGTCGTCAGCTCCTCTCGAAGTATTCATGGATTTGTCGTACCGCCATCGCTCCTTCACCGACAGCGGATGCGACCCGTTTTACCGAGCCGCTGCGGACGTCACCCGCTGCGAACAGGCCGGCCCGGCTTGTTTCGAGTGTTCTCGACGGCGGGGCGCCGGGTCTCTGGTTGCCGTCCTCACGGGCGTGGACGGCGTCCACGCCCGTGAGGACGAAGCCGTGGTCGTCGAGCGCGATCGCGTCGGTCAGCCACCCGGTATGCGGCGTCGCCCCGATGAAGACGAACAGAGCGTGCACCCGGATCCTGGCCTTGTCGCCCGTGCAATTGTCCTCGATTGCAATCTCTTCGAGGTGCTTGTCGCCGTGGACCTCACGAATCTCGGCATTTCGGTGCACGGTCACGCGCGGATGGCGTTCGATCTGGTCGACGAGATACCGGGACATACTTTTTCCGAGGTCGTGGCCGCGGATGAGGAGGTGAACGTGGGAAACTTGGTCTGCGAGGAAGACGGTGGCCTGGCCGGCGGAGTTTCCGCCGCCGACGATGGCTACAGGGTCGGTGCCGCACAGACGCGCTTCCTGATTGGTTGCGGCGTAATACACGCTTCTCCCCTCCAGTGCCTCGATTCCCGGAACCTCCAACTTGCGATATCGCGCCCCGGTGGCGAGCACGACCGCCCGGGCGCGGATCTCGCCGCCGTCCGCCAGTTGGAGCACATGGTGCCCGCCGTCGGATCCCAAACCGGTCACCTCCGCCGATACTAGAAGGCGGGTACCGAACTTCCCGGCCTGAATCACGGCCCGCTCCGCCAATTCGGCACCGGAGATCCCCGCCGGAAAGCCCAGGTAGTTCTCGATCCGGGAGGAGGTGCTAGCCTGCCCACCTGCAGCGATCGACTCCAGTGTCACCGTGTTCAACCCGTCGGATGAGCCGTACACGGACGCGGCCAGACCCGCCGGTCCGGCACCTACGACGACGAGGTCGCATACGTCGTGCGCTGCGTCCGGGACCGGAAGCCCGACGATGCGGGCGAGTTCGGCGTTCGTCGGATTGCGCAGCACCTTCTCGCCGTGCCAGATCACGACGGGAGTGTCCTCTGGGGCGACACCCAGGCTTTGCAGCAGTTGCTCCGCCCGTTCGTCTTGCTCCAGATCGATCCATTTGTGGGGCAGCCGGTTGCGCATCGCGAACTCGCGAAGCCGCAACGTGTCCGGGGAATAGCAGGAGCCGATGATTCGGAACCCCGAACCGAGCCCGATCAGTAGGTGCCGGCGCACCAGGTAGGCCCGCAGGATCAGATCGCTGAGCACGAGGTCGTGGGCGACGAGCTCGCGCACCCGCTCGGCTGGGACGACGAGCACCTCGCCGTCCTCGATCGCCTCGGCGGTGAAGAACGCCACCTGGCCATCCAGCAGTCCGAGCTCGCCCAGGAATCGGCCCGGACCGTGCAGGCGCAATATCCGACGCTCACCGTCCTCGGCGCCCTCGTCGATGATCGCGACCTTGCCGGAAAGGACGACGAAGAAGTCGCTGCTGCGGGTGCCCGCTCGAATCAGCACCTCGCCGGCGTGAACCGATCGACGTGTGCCTCCGGTCTCGAGCGTCGCTACCTGGGCGTCCGTCAACCGCGGGAATGCCCCGACTGCATCCGGAGTCTCGTCGTCGACGAGCTGACCGTCGCCGAGGCGTGGGGCGTCCTCAGACGAAATTCTGGTCGACATAACACCAACGCCAATCTTCACCGGGTTCCATCGACTGGACGATCGGATGGCCAAGGGCGTGAGCGTGTGCGCTCGCGTGCTTGCCCGGCGAGGAGTCGCAGCAACCGACGTGTCCGCACGACAGACACAGCCTCAGATGTACCCACGGGGTGCCGAGGCGAAGACATTCCTCGCAACCTTGTGGAGTGCGGGGCGCCACGGCCCGGATCGCGATCACATGTGGGTCCGCGTGGGCAAAAGTCATGAGTTCGCCTCCTTGCCTGCTTTTTCCGAGAGCGCCTGATCGAGCCATGTGCGCAACACCGGTACCGGAGCGGCGCCCGCCTGACGAGCGAGTACCTCACCGCGGTCCATCACCAGCAGCGTCGGAACGGCACGGACGGTGAAACGTTCGGCCGTCTGGGGTGCAGCATCCACGTCAACCTTGACGAGCTTGATCTGACCTGCGCGTTCTGTGGCGAGCTGCTCGAGCGCGGGGCTGACCATTCGGCACGGAGCGCACCACGTCGCCCAGAGGTCAACGAGTACAGGCACCGAGGATTTCTCGGCGACCTCCGCGAAGTCGCCATCCCCTGCCGAGGCGATCCAGGGCAGCGGCTCGTGGCAATTTCCGCAGCGGGGTCTCCCGTTCCCGGCCGCCGGTACCCTGTTGACCTTGCCGCAGTGTGGGCACTTCACCTTGTCGGATCCCATGACGACACCCCTTCTCAGGCCGCGATGGCGGGTTCCGCATATGCGACGGACAGTTCGCCGTCATCGACCGTGACATCGATGGTGCCGCCCGGTTCGATTTCGCCGCGCAACAGCGCACGACCTATCCTGGTTTCGACCTCATGGGCGATATACCTGCGCAGGGGTCGTGCACCGTAGACCGGGTCGAAACCGTGTTCGGCAATGAGCCGGCGTGCTTCCGGTGTGATATTCAAGTGTATCTGTCTCTCTGACAATCTATTCCGCAGATCGGTGAGTTGTAGCTCGACGATATGCTCGATCTGGGGCAGCGTGAGCGGGGTGAACAACACGATGTCGTCGATCCGGTTGAGGAACTCGGGACGGAAGTGCCCGCGCAGTTCCGCCAGCACCCGCGCCCGGGCGTCCGGCTTGATCTCGCCGTCCGCTGTGACTCCGTCGAGGAGATGCTGGGATCCGATGTTCGAGGTCATGATGATCACCGTGTTCCGGAAATCGACCTGCCTGCCTTGAGAATCGGTGATCCGGCCGTCGTCGAGCACCTGTAGAAGGGTATTGAAGACGTCGGCATGGGCCTTCTCGATCTCGTCGAAGAGCACCACGGAGTACGGCTTGCGACGCACCGCCTCAGTGAGCTGACCCCCCTCGTCATACCCGACGTACCCGGGGGGTGCACCGATGAGTCTGCTCACCGTGTGCCGTTCCTGGTACTCGCTCATATCCAGGCGCACCATGTTGTCTTCGCTGTCGAAGAGGGCACTGGCCAGCGTCTTTGCGAGTTCGGTCTTCCCCACACCTGTCGGGCCCAGGAAGATGAACGAACCGATCGGCCGGCGCGGATCGCGGATACCCGACCTTGCTCTGATTACCGCGTCTGCGACTAGTTGTACCGCCTCGTCCTGACCGATGACTCTCTCGTGCAGGATCTCGTCGAGCTTCAACAGTTTCTCCCGCTCGCCTTCCTGCAGTCGAGCGACCGGGATACCCGTCCATGCGGCCACGATTTCTGCGATCTCGTCTTCGGTGACCACCTCGCGCAGCAACGGATTGCGGCCTTGCCTGGTGGCCAATTGCTCCTCCGCCGCCTTGAGTTTGCGTTCGAGTTCGGTGATCTCGCCGTATCGCAGCTCGGCGGCCCGATTGAGGTCGTAATTGCGTTCGGCCTCCTCGGCTTCGTGTCGCAATCGTTCCAGCTCTCCCCGTAGCTCCTGCACCCGACGGATCGCTTGGCGCTCTGCCTCCCACTGAGCGTGCCGGGCGTCGGTCTCGGCCCGCAGATCGGCCAGTTCCTTACGCAACTCCTCGAGGCGTGTCTTGCTGGCGGCGTCCGTTTCCTTGGACAGGGCGGCCTCTTCGATCTCCAGCCGGGTCACTTTCCGGGTGAGTTCGTCGAGTTCGGCGGGCATCGAGTCGATTTCGGTGCGTAGGCGGGCGCACGCTTCATCTACCAGGTCGATCGCCTTGTCCGGAAGGAAACGGTCGGTGATGTACCGGTGCGAGAGGGTCACGGCGGCCACCAGTGCGCCGTCCTGGATCTTCACGCCGTGAAACACCTCGAGGCGTTCTCGAAGTCCGCGCAGAATCGAGATTGCATCCTCGGCACTGGGCTCGTCGACGAGAACGGTCTGGAATCGACGCTCCAATGCTGCATCGGATTCGATGTGCTTGCGATACTCGTCGAGAGTGGTGGCACCGATCATGTGCAGTTCGCCGCGGGCGAGCATCGGTTTGAGCATGTTGCCGGCGTCGAGAGATCCCTCGCCGCCGACCGATCCTGCGCCGACGACGGTGTGTAACTCGTCGACGAACAACAGGATGCGCCCCTCGGCCGCTTTCACCTCGGACAGCACCGCCTGCAGCCGTTCCTCGAACTCGCCGCGGTACTTCGCGCCGGCCACCAGGGAACCCATGTCGAGCGAGAAGATCGTTTTGTCGCGTAGGCCCTCGGGCACGTCGCCGCGGACGATCCGCTGGGCGAGTCCCTCGACGATCGCGGTCTTGCCGACGCCGGGGTCGCCGATCAGCACCGGATTGTTCTTCGTTTTCCGGCTCAGGATCTGCGTTACCCTGCGGATTTCGGCGTCTCGCCCGATGACCGGATCGAGTTTGCCTGCTCGGCCCTCGGAGACGAGGTCGCGTCCGTACTTCTCGAGCGCCTCGTACGCCCCCTCCGGGGTGGCCGAGGTGACGCGCTGGTTGCCGCGCACTGTGGTCAAGGCGGCGAGGAAGGTCTCTCGTGTGACCCCATGGCTGGTGAGAACCCGTCCGGCCGCACTGGTCGACCCCTCCTCGGAGAGGGCCATCACGAGATGCTCCACCGACACGTAGGAATCCTTGAGTCGCTTTGCCTCTCGTTCGGCGGCGTCGAGCAGTTTGGCCAGGCGCTGGGTGATCATCACCTGACCGGGCGTCGCACCGGGGCCGCTGACCTTCGGCCTACGCATGAGTGCCTGTTCCAGATCGGAGCGTAGGGCGTCGACGTTCGCACCGGCCTGCTCGAGCAGTCGCGGTACGAGCCCTTCCTGCTGATCGACCAACGCGAGCAGCAGGTGCTCTCCGTCGACCTCGGTGTGGCCCATTCTGGTCGCGATGTTCTGGGCCTCCTGCAGGGCTTCTCGTGACCTTTCAGTCAGACTGCCGGTGTCCATGGGGGTGTCTTCCTTCCGTGGGACGCTGCTTCGAGTTTCTCGATTCGATCCAGCAGATCGAGCACGAGCCCGATTGCCGAGTAGTTCAGGCCTAGACCCGTCCGCAGCCGTTGGATGCGGGCAGCGTGGGCCACTGCTGACGGTTCGAACAATATTTCGCCGCCGGGGTCGCGGCGTGCGTCGAGCAGGCCGAGAGCCACGAGTTTTCGTGCCAGGTCGGGGTGCAGCCCGGTACGTTCGGCGAAGACATCTAGCGACATTCCGGTACGGCGAACCAATATGTACTGGGTGCCCGGGGTCGGGGTGCTCATGGCTGTTTCCTCGGGTCGAAGTTCGATTCGGCGGCCAACTGTTCGAACAGCTCGCGTTCACGTGCTGTCGGTTTCGGTGGCACCATCACCTTGATTTCGGCGTAGAGGTTGCCGTTGGGGCCTCGCGGGTTGGGCATGCCTTCTCCGCGCAGGCGCAGCTTCCTACCTGTGGACGAGCCCGGTACGACTTTGACTTTCGCCTCACCGCCGGGAGTGGGAACGGCGACCGTCGCGCCGAGGGCTGCTTCCCAGGGGGAGACGGGAAGGTCGACGTAGATGTCCCGGCCCTGTACGCGGAACCGGGAATGCGGTTTGATCCGGACCACGAGGTACAGATCCCCGGGCGGTGCGCCGCCGTTGCCTCGGCCCCCTTGCCCGGCCAGCCGGATTCTTTGGCCGTCGAGGACACCGACCGGAATGTTGACGTCGTATCGTCGTCCGTCCAGACGGAGAGTGCGTTTGCCGCCCCGGTACGCCTCTTCCAGGGTCAGTTCCAGTTCCGCTTCCTGATCGGCGCCGGGAATCGGGCCGTACGCGCCACCGCCGCCGAACATCTGTCCGAAGAGGTCCTCGAAGTCGACGCTCCCCTCGCCGTCTGTGCCGTGTCCGAAGTGCACCCTCCGGCCCCCGCCGCTGTACCTTCCGCCGCCGTACCCGCCGGCGCTTGCCCGGACCCGTTCGTCGTAGTCCTCGGGTACCCGACGGAAGTCGTCCCCGAATCGGTCGTAGCGTTTCCGGGTGTCTGGGTCGGATAACACTTGGTAGGCCTCATTGATCTCTTTGAACTTGTCTTCCGCAGTGGGGTCTTTGTTGATGTCGGGGTGATATTTGCGGGCAAGTCGGCGGTAGGCCTGCTGGATTTCGTCGGTGTCGGCGCTGCGCGGGACCCCGAGCGCTTCGTAGTAGTCACGCGCCATGGCGCTCACTCCTCAGGTCGGCTGACGACCACGGTGGCGGGACGCAACTGCTGTCCGTTTTCTCCGTAACCTGGCCGCAAGACCTCGATCACGGTTCCGGAGGGAAGGTCGGGTTGGGTCACCACACTGACTACTTCGTGGAGTTCCGGGGTGAACGGCACACCGACCTCGTCGTGGCGCTCGAAGCCGAGCCGTGACAGTATCTGCACCGCTTGGTCCCGGATTGCCTTCACACCCTCGACGACGGCCTGAGGATCGCTATCCGCATGGGCCAGCGCGAGCTCCAAGTTGTCCAGGACAGGCAGCCACGCCGCCGATACTCTCGCTGTCTCCGCGGCGCGTTCACGGTCGAGATCTTTGGCATACCGCTTGCGCAGGTTGTCCAGATCTGCGAGTGCTCTGCGCCAGCGGTCCTCGAGTTGAGCCAGCTTGGCTTCGGTATCGGTGTGATCAGGCCTCGTCTCGGTCTGGTCGGTGTCAGTATGGTCGGTAGCCTGCTCGGTCGTCGAATGATCAGCAGATCTGTCCATCGGGTGCCTCAGCTCCGATCGAATTCGGCGTCGATCACGTCGTCGTCATCCGACGACGCAGCGTCTCTTCCGCCGGCCTGGTATCCGTCGCCGCCGTTTTGAACCGCTGCAAGCCCGTAGAGCAACTGCTGCAGCTCCGAGGTCAGTGGCTCTACCTCCGAGGGTGGAGCACCGTCTTCTACAGCCTTCCTCGCGTCGGCGATCAACATCTCGGCACGCGCTTTCTCGTGCGGTGGCGCACTGTCACCCAGTTCGGCAAGTCGCCGTTCCACCTGGTAGGCAACCGAATCGAGGGCGTTACGTGCGTCGACCGCCTTGCGCAGCTCCTCGTCCTCACGCCGGTTCCGTTCGGCCTCGGCGAGCATGCGCTCGACCTCGCTCTGGTCGAGGTTGCCCTGTTCGCTGATCGTGATGCTCTGCTCCTTGCCGGTGTCTTTGTCACGGGCGGTGACGTTGAGAATGCCGTTGGCATCGATATCGAATGTGACTTCGACCTGCGCCTCGCCGCGTGGCGCAGGTCGGATGTCTTCCAGCCGGAACCGGCCCAGCACCCGGTTGTCGGCGGCGCGTTCGCGTTCGCCCTGCAGGACTACGACGTCCACGGCGGACTGATTGTCTTCCGCTGTGGAGAACACTTCGCTGCGTCGGGCGGGGATCGTCGTGTTGCGCTCGATGATCTTGGTCATTACCCCGCCCTGCGTCTCGACGCCGAGGGACAGTGGGGTGACGTCGAGCAACAGTACGTCGGAGACCTCACCTTTGAGCACGCCTGCCTGGACCGCGGCACCGAGCGCCACGACCTCGTCCGGGTTGACGCCCATGTGGGGATCCTTACCGCCGGTGAGCCGGCGAACGAGTGCCTGTACCGCCGGAATGCGTGTCGAACCACCGACCAGGATCACCTCGTGGATGTCGTTGGCGGTGATCTTGGCGTCACTCATTGCCTGCTTTACCGGACCGAGGCAGCGTTCCACCAGATCTGCCGTCAGATCCTCGAACTTCGATCGCATGATCGTGGTGGTGAGGTGTTTGGGGCCGTTCGCGTCTGCGGTGACGAAGGGCAGGTTGACCTGGGCTTGAGTTACCGAGGACAACTCGACCTTGGCCTTCTCTGCCGCCTCGAAGAGTCGTTGCAGCGCTTGTGGATCCTTGCGCAGATCGATGTTCTCCGCGCTCTGGAACTCGTCGGCGAGGTAGTCCACCAGGCGCCGGTCGAAATCGTCTCCGCCGAGGTGGGAGTCGCCGGCCGTCGAGCGAACCTCGACTACTCCCTCGCCGACATCGAGCAGGCTCACATCGAACGTGCCGCCGCCGAGGTCGAAGACCAGTACGGTCTCGTGGGTCTGTTTGTCCATGCCGTACGCCAATGCCGCCGCGGTCGGCTCGTTGATGATCCGCAGGACCTTGAGGCCCGCGATCCGGCCGGCGTCCTTGGTGGCGTTGCGCTGCGCGTCGTTGAAGTAGGCCGGAACGGTGATGACCGCTTCCTTGACCTTCTCGCCGAGGAACTTGCTGGCGTCGTCGACGAGTTTGCGCAGCACCAGGGCACTGATCTCCTCTGGTGCGTACTTCTTACCTCGCACGTCGAATCGTGCCTCACCGTTGTCGCCCGGTACGACGTCGAAGCTGACCGCTTTGGCCTCCTCGGAGATCTCGTCGAAATGACGTCCGATGAAGCGTTTCGCCGAGTAGATCGTGCCCTTCGGGTTCAGGATCGCCTGTCGTCGGGCCAGCTGACCCACCAGGCGCTCGCCGCTATCGGTGAATGCCACCACCGACGGCGTCGTCCGCGCACCCTCGACATTGGAGATCACCACCGGTTCGCCGCCTTGCCAGCTTGCGATGACCGAGTTGGTGGTGCCCAAGTCGATGCCTACCGCAGTTGCCATGATTCATTCCTTTCGATTGGTCCGGCCGGTGAGTCGGCGGACGGCTTGGTCCGCGACTTCGACGTCGGCGAGGACTTCGGAGTGCCGTGGTTGTGTAGGGACATGGTTGTAAGGACTGGGAACGGGGTGAAGTCGCGCTGGCTGCCCTGCCCTGTGATGCGTGCATGAGCAGGCCGAACAGAGCGCCGACAACGGCATCGAAGATCGGCGCGTAGAAGGTGAGATCGAGGCCTGTGCGCGGCGGCCGGCCTCGGTGGAGTAATCCGAAGATCCAGCCTATTGGTGTAGCTGTCGACGCGCCCGCGGCGCCGCGCGACGCGGCCCAGCGGTGATTCAGTGTGCCGATGACCTATTCGACCGGCTCGATGTCCCGGCGCACGATGGCTAGTTTGCCTACTGCGAAATGTTGGCCGGAGAGGTCGTCGAAGGCGTTTTCAGTTTCGGCGAAGTTGGCGAACGTTACTATTTTTGAGGGGCAGATCGGTGCGGACGTACCGTGGTAGTCCCGCCGCTGGACTCTGGCATCACCTCCCTGCCTGATGGGTGGCCGGCCAGAATATCCCCGTGTGGTGCCGCTGCCGCGGATGCCTGGGGGTTGTGCGTATGGGCAGTCCCAGTGTCATCCGATGCGGTTCGGCGGCAGGGAGGATTGTCGCGTCAGGGTTGCGTGAGTCCTGCACGTACCTGGCCTCTACCTCGGTCCGGGGCACTTTCTCAGTATCCGCCCAGAACGGTGCCTGCCGTCATGGAATGTGGAAACCGGCGCAGCGGGTTCAAGTATTGGTCGTAACCCTGCTGATTGGAGAGGAGTGTGCGAATGGGACGAAGAGAACAAAACGTGAGTCGAGTGTGAGATTCGGTAATGGGTGCTGCTGGACGGTGTTTGGGTCGATTGGCATCAGCGGGCGGTTGTGAACTGTAGCGCAACATCTTTCAGTATGACCGCGGTGGCTATGATGCGATTCGGCGCTCGCACGCGCCATGAGGCGCTTACTTTCGGTCACGCCGGGGATGTGTGTCGCGCGAAATCATCTATTAGGCGCTGTGCAACGGTGGCCGATAAGTGGTTGTGCCGCAGGCGTTATCTGCAATGGCTCGACCGCATCGACGCGGCAGAGGCGGCGACCCGGGAGAGGTCCGTGTTCGGGTGGCCGCGTTTATGGCTGCCCGCACGTCGACCACCGTGACGGCCGGTTCGGACGGGTGTTCTACGACATCGACAGCGGCGAGCTACTGGCACAAGAAATTTGTGACCATGACTGCAGAACCGTGTCGTCGGTGCAGTTGAGGTCGGCACACCGCGCGGTGCACTGCCTCCAGACCGATATCCCGATATGCGGTGCGTCCAGCCGATGGTCATTCATGAGATAGGTCGAGGCGTATCTGTCCGACGAACTCGACACCATCCTGACCTATCGAGGGCCCAGGCAGCCCGGGACTGAAGGGCATGTACGCGGTCTGTGGTGACGTGCCAGCGCCGAGTCGACGAAAGAGCGGCTATCGGCCGGCTACCGGGACAACGGTGAAAGCGCGAGCGAGGTGCGCACTCGTCGCTTCAGTGCCGCATCAGTCGGGTGAAAGCGCGCGGTCAGTACCTCCACAGGCGGGACACCGGGTGGAGACGAAGAAGGATCGGGTGCGTTCGGTCGCCTCTCGGCGAAAGGCACAGCACGGCTCCAGCCGAACGGAACTCCGTGAAGGCAAAGGGTTGAGCCCGGGGGACACGAAAACGCACCCGATCCGGCCAGTGCAACGCGACCGTGCGTCAGCCTATTCCCGCGGGAATTTGTAGCGGACCTGACCGTGTGAGCTGCGCCAGTGGCTCGGGGATCCAGGAGTTTATGAATCTGCGTCGGCACGCATGCGTGCCGCGCGTGAAATGCATGCCACGTCGCAGGCCACGCATGCATCGTAGATCGGCCAATCAAACAGCGTGCAAGGTCCGAGGTTCCTCACGAACAAGGAATGCCTGGGCTCACAGCTCCAGGTCGGGGCCGGCCTGGGGGCTGGGGTCGGGTAGCTCCCCAGGGGGCCGCGGTTGTACTACCGCCGGTGTGCCGGGCTTCGCGTGGTGTGGGTGACCGGACACGGCGGCGCGCCCAGAGCGGAGAGCAACGCCTCCTGCCCGCCGGCATCACGACCTGGCAACAGGTGCAGAGGAGTACCGCTCACGCGGTCATCACGCGCATGGCCAGCTCGGCCACGCGGCGCAGCTGCTCCTCGTCGGCGCCGTCGCGGGCGTAGGACGACAGGCCCACGAGCAGAGCATGGGTGAAGGCGGCGAGCGTGTCGGCGTCGACGCTCGTCTCCGTGTCGGTGTCGACTGTCCGCAGTCGGTCTGCGGTGATCGCGCGGTTGTGGTGGCGATTGCCGGTGAGCTCGGGTGCGGTGTTGACGAGGCATCCACGTGGATGTGCTTCGCTGGCGTACTCCTGGCATGCACGGTCGAGCATCAACTGCAGCACCTCGTGCGGAGTCGTCCCGGCGGTCCCGGCTGTCGTCACGGACGCGGGGTTGGCTTCATAGCGGGCGACGGCCTCCTTGAACAGGGTCTGTTTGTCGCCGAATGCGGCGTACAGGCTCGGCGCGGAGATGCCGAGCTCCTGCGTGAGGTCGGCGATGGAGGTCTGCTCGTAGCCGTGCTCCCAGAACAGGAGCATCGCCTTGTCCAATGCGGTGTCTCGATCGAAGTTGCGGGGCCGTCCCATTCATTCATTTTATAACGACCGCTACAGATATGCTAGCGTTCTGTATCGACCACTACAGATCGGCGGCCGGCGCTCGCCGCGACAGACAGGACACCTGATGACCCCCACCACAACAGACACCACGACCGCCTTCCTCGAGGGCCTCGGAGCACAGGACCCGGAGCAACTGGGCGAGCTGTTCGCGGAGGAGATCGACTGGTTCGTTCCGGGCGACCCGGCCGTAGCGCACTGGGTCGGAGCACGATCGCGCAAGAGCGAGGTGCCCGACTACTTCCGTGCCCTGTGGGCCGCCCTCGTACCAGGCAAAAGCGTCGTCTCGGTCGAGACTGTCGTCACCGACGGCGAGGACGCCGTCATCTTCGGTGCGTTCGACCACGTCGCAGCCGCGACCGGACGCCCGTTCCACACCGACGTCGCGCTGCGCTTGACCGTGAAGGCGGGAAAGATCACGCGCATGCACCTGTTCGAGGACACGGCAGCAACAGCAGCGGCGTTCGTCTAGGTGAGGAACCGTCCACCGTCCGGCCCGGCGACTTCGAACAAGCGGAGTGGGACATGCGCTTTCTGTCCGCGCTCACCCGACATCTGTCGGCACGCCCCTGGGACACCGGGATGTACGAGATCGGATAGCTGAGCTGGGCGGATTCGGTCATGACGCCGGCGGTGGCGGGATTGCTCCCACCCCGTTTCCCCGGACCTCTCGCCGAACCCGCCGTGCGCCTCTCAATGCAACGGGCTCTCCACGGTCTCTGCCATCAGGCTGTCCGTAGAGTCGTCCATCGGTTGGGGATCGTGTTGCCCGTTGTGGCAGCACATCGTGTCCCGACTACCGATCGGCAGGACCGACTTCGACCGACAGGCCGGCTGGTCGGCCCTGGCTGTCGTCGCGAGCGGCGCCCCGGCCGAGGAGTGGAACAACGAGATCCGCGCCGTGCTCCTCGGACTCGGGTGGCGCGTGGCCGACCGTTCGGCGTTCGCTGCTATCGCTGTCGACAGCCCCACACTCGAGGTGCTGGGGTTTCTTGCCGGGCGGGCCCGCAGTGGGCGGCTGACCGGTGTGCATCCGGCCGTTGTTGCGACCGCTCGTGCCGCGATCGGTCTCTGAGCTCCGGGATCGTTCATGTGTCCGCAGGGCAGTGGACATGACCTCGGCCGTCATCGGAGTAGTGCTCGCCCAGATGACCCTCCTCATCGGAGGCCACGAGTGCATGTCCGAGGGTGGAGCCCGCACAGGACTGGGCATCGGAATCGGCGTCGAGTCAGCGCCGCGCTCAGGTGGTACCGGTGGGTGCAGGAAACCATCGTCGGTGACATAGCGGCTCGGCCAGGCCTGCTGAGGTCAATGCCGAGTTCGTCATTGACGAGAACGTAATTGGAGGTGGGTCCGTGCATCTGCACGGACCCACTTTCTTTGGTGCAATCGGACATGCCGATCTCCTGGGAGATCGGAGGTGCACGTCCTGCCGATGGACAGCTGATCTCCCGGCGGTGAACACGGGGGCCAGCGATGTGTCGGTCTTGAACCGGACGCCCTTCCGGGCCGGCCCCCGCATCGATCTCGGTGCCGGGGGTCTTATGCCGTTCGTGTAGACGTCCGGGACCACACTGGTTGACATGGTTGACGAATATGGGGATGCTGGGGTTGTCTACGTTGACAAGGGGGGCGGGGGCTCGCATGAACACCCTGGTCGAACAGGAACGCAAGCTCATGGAGCTTCTTACCCGCCGCGTTCACGAGACGTTCGCGAACGCGCGTGCAGCCGGTGTCCCCGCTGAGGTCTTCGACGACGTCGAATCGATCGCCCGCGCGATGGCTGCGGCCCTGCCGACCAGTCACATCTACGACCAGTTGGTCGGTCCGTTCTACGACACCGGCGGCCTGACCCGGTGGTGGGGCGTGAGCCGACAGGCCGTCAACAAGGCTGTTGCCGCCGACTCCGTGATCGCCTGTCGGCTCGCCGACGGCCAGTGGGTCTATCCCACCTGGCAGTTCATGGACACGGGAACGGTGCACCCGCACCTGATCGCCCTGTGGAGAACCCTGCGTGCGGGCGCCGACCCGTGGACGTGCGCAGTGTGGTTGCGCAGCCCGCAGCACGAACTGGGCGATCGCAGCGCATCCGACTGGATCGCCGAGGGCTACCCACTCGACCCGGCGCTGGCGCTGGCCCGCGCCGACGCGCAGCGGTGGGCCGCGTGAGCCGGGACAGTGTCGCTCTTCTGCCACCGAGCCGGCCGCTGCACGGGTTCCCGAGCGGTGAGCTCACCGCGGCGCAGCCGCTCGTGCGCGGACACCGGGAGACGAACGGTCCGTGGTGGTTCTCCTCCGACGGCGGCGGCCGATTCGATCTGACCCCGCCACGCGGTACCTGTTATCTCGCGTTCGACGAGCGCACTGCGATCCGAGAGACCGTCGGCGAGGCGCTGGCGAGGACAGGGGTGATCAGTGAGGACTTCGCCGCTATCCGCCGGCTGTCGACCCTGGCTGTGCCGCACGACCATGTGGTCGCCGACACCTGCGCGGAGCAGGCCGCGGACTTCGGTCTCACCCGAGAACTGGTGTCCATGACGCCGTACGCGGTGCCACAGGAGTGGGCGGCATCGTTCGATGCCATCGGCTTCACCGGAATCCAGTACCAGACCCGGTTCACCACCGGACCGCACCCGAACGCGGTCGGTCTGTTCGGTCCGGCAGGAAAAGCAGCCTGGTCGACCGATCCGAACCCCGAGGCGTTCACCGCGGCCGCCCGTCGGTGCGGTTTCACTGTTACCGGCCCGCCGCGGTCGGTGCGGATCGTCTCACCGCCGACGAGCTGACGTCCGGCATCAGTGATCAGGTCGGACTGTTCGAGTTGGCAGCTCCCTGCGCGATTTTCGGCACCGATCTTGCCGAACTTGCCGGCGGTCACGGCTGGTACGACTTTCGCATCTGCGGCCCCCACCGGCACCTACGTCGGCGGATGGCACTTGGCGCGCAGACCGAGGACCCGGAACTCGCAGAACAGTTCACCCCGCTGGCCGAGGCGCTGGCCGGGGACGAGGACGCGATCGTGCGGGAGCTGATCGAGGTGCAGGGCGCGCCGGTCGACATCGGCGGCTATTGCAAGCCGGACAGCGATAAGACCGTGGTCGTGATGCGGCCCAGTCAGACCTTGAACACAGCGTTGGCGGCCGTCAACGCTGAGTCCGGAACTGCACCGTGACAGGTAGACCTGCATACTTGTGAGTAAGCTCCGCCACTCCATGGCCGGTGTGACCGCGGGTCGTCGAGCTGGCCTCAAGGTCGAGCTGGCCCCAAGAATGCCTAGGCAGAGGGGAAGTCGGCTGGCTCAAACGGAGTGCCGGTCGACCTGCTCGCGTAGTACGCGGACGCCGGCCGGCATTGGTACGACATCACACCGATGAGAATTGAGTTGACGACGTCGATCATCCGATCGGTGGCGCTAAGGACCGTGCTCACATCTGCCGATCCTGATCCTCTCGGGAGGGTCACCGACGTCGCGGCCGTCCCGGGGTAGGGTCCCAGCGAGCGCACCTTCGTGTGGCTGCACCAGTCGAAACGTTTGCGCGTCCGCTCCAGGGCGGGACATGCCAGCGCCGAGTTGACGTAAGGACCGTGATATCGGCCAACGCCCGCTTCAACGAGTCGTATGCGTGCTGTCGAGCGCGCCGGGCGCTCGAGGTGTCGAGACGAGGGTGGTGACCGGGAGCCGACGCACGTGCCGTGCGGGCAGGTAGGACAGTCGGTTACGCGTCGTGAGTTGATTGCCGTCTGCGGCTGAGTAGCTGCATGCCGAGGTAGCGCTTCCTTGTTGTGCGTGAATGGGTAGGCGCGTTTATCGAGCACAGCGTGCAGCAGCGGTCCTCTTCGCTGCGAGGTCCGTCGCGAGCTGTTCGCGCACTGCTTGTCGATGTTCGCCGGTTGCCGGTCGAGCCTGGGGGATCGAGGTGGCGACGAGGGCACGGTGGCGGGTCTTGATGATCCGGTGTGCTGCATCTGTCGGGGTTTCGCCCTTGTGCGTTCGGTCGTGGATCTTGCGTTCGGTGGGGGAGGGGCCGGACCAGTCGAGGCGGGAGAGTCGATAGGCCACCAGCCGTAGCGGCGAGGTCATCGCGTGTGCGGTGGGCCATGTCCATCCGCGAGTGGTGCCGTCGTGGTTGAGGGCGTGAGCGATGTCGATGCCTGTCCAGCGGTCGGTGTCGATACCGGCGTCGAGTAGGAGGTCGCAGACCGATCCGATGTGCCCTCGGCGTCTGCCGGTTGCGTCGTCGATGCCGACGATCGTGCGTAGCGCGGGGACGCGGTCGATCAGTTGGGCGGCTGCTCGCTGGAGGGCCAGCGGCCGGGGCGTGGTCGGTGTCGAGTTCTGTTCGCCTGCGCGTATGCGCGCTTGGTGATCTTTCCTGACGGAAAGACACCTTGATAAAGAACCACTAGGGGATTGGGGTGCGGAGCTTGGTGAGTGGTGTGGGACTGGTGAAACGGATTGAGTGGCAGAGGTTCCGGTCATGAGAGTGAAGCGTGGCCGTCGACGTGACTTCCTGTGTGGTTTCTCTGGTGCGGGCATGGTCTCGACGGCCCATGCGGGTGCAGAGAGTGCCCACACGCTGGCAGCGCCGCTCTGTAGTCGACTCGGAGGTTGACCGTGGGTGTATGTGTGGAGGCGGGCGGCGGCTTCACGTTCGGTGGCGTTGAGTTTCTTGCCGCGGGCCAGTTCGACGCCGAGGTCGAGTGTTTTCAGTGCGCGTCGGCCGCGTTTGAGTTGGTCGATCGACAGGCTGTCGTTGGTGGCGAGGGTGGCCAAGGATGCGCAGACGTGGCGTCCGGTGGTGGATTCGGCGTACCGGGCGTGGGCGGCGCAGACGCGTAGGAATGTCTGGGCGGCGATGCCGTGGCGTGTGAGGGCGGTGCGTCCGCGTTCGGTGTGGGTGACGATCCATTCGCACAGGCTCAGCCAGTAGCGGCGGCTGTGCCAGGTCGGGACACGGGCACACGCGCCCGCAGGGACAGGCAGTGAGAGCGCGGTGCGGGTGCCGACGGGCTGGGCGTCGAGCAGGTCGCGGACCGCGTCCTCGGCAGGATGGTCCTGCGCGTGGGCTGCTTCGAGCACGGTGACGTTCGCGACGGCGGCAGCGACGATGACGTCCCATTCGGCGTCGGTGAACGGCTGCGGAAGTAGGAGGTCGGCCTCCACGGTGTCGGTCGAGACGCCGAGGGCGGAAGTGTAGGTGGTTGGGCGTGTTTCAGGGTGTGCGCTACCCTGAGACGTACCTGGCACGGTAAGTCCCTTCGGGGAAGCAGTAACTCAAGAATTTTCGAAGCGGCAAACTTCGGAGATTCGCTCAAGAGCGTGATCGTCCGGCCAGACGTTCTCGCTCGAGTGGTGAAGGATCTATTGAGTCCTTCTGCGGATGTGCTCGTGAAGCCCACCCTTTCGGGGGTGGGTTTCTCTTTTGGGTTGAGTCACTGCGCTGTTGAACTGTCGGATTGATCGGTTCGGGTTACGGGGTCATGGATGCGTCTCCTCGGTGCCTCAAAGCGTGTGACGACTCCGGTTCGGAGCGTGCGTAACTCGTGGTAGATGAGCTGTGCGTCCGAACGGGATGCGGGGCGTGGAGCAGGTAGGCGGTTCTATGAACCGTGCGGCAGGATGATCGACTGTGCGAACGCGGCGACCTGTCTGACCTGCTCGACCGAGGCTGTTTCCGGATCGGACGCAACGAGCCCGACAGTGTCGGCAAACGCGACGAACCCACCGGCGGTAGAGCAAGGCGTGGGGGACAGGATCACCGGTCCGTACGTCTCGACCAGCTCCTCGAGGTCCAGCACAGCAGGAGTCGCGGTCCCGCAGACGAGTCGAGCTTTGAGCACGCTGTCGAGGGCGACGAGTGCCCATTCGCGGCCGTCTCGATCGACAGCAACCTGATGGTTCACGCGGCCGTCCGATCGCTCGTGACGGGCGGGGCCATGCGGCGGTCCCAGGCGGTATACGCCTCGAGGGCAAAAGGACATCGCAACCGGTGTCTCGTGCTCATGCCCGATGGCATCGAGTGCGCCGAGGATGGCTTCCAGACCGCCGACGGTGTGGCCGGCGAGATGATCGAGGGCGTCGGTGCAGGTGTCGGCGACGGCGCTCCATGCGAGGTCGAGACCGGGGGAGTGGGCGGCGGTGCGGGCTGTGCGCGCGATGTCCGCGATAGCGTGCCATTGCTCGAGCGTTGCGTTGTCGGTGGCGGTGTCTCGGCAGGCGGCGGCGATCTGTTCGGCCGCCAGGCGCGGGAACCCGTCGATGACGGCGACCAGACCCCAGGTGCGGTGGGCGTACAGGTCGGCGAACCAGCGCCAGCGGTCCGCAGCAGGGTGGTCATCGCCGGCCGGTGCCTCGATGACCCCCTGGGCGATGGCCTCGTACAGATTCAGGTGCGGGCTCGGCTTCATGCCACCGCCCCCTTGAACAACGTGAGTTGTCCGCCGGCGGGGGACGCTGCACCATCCTGCGCAGAAGGAGAAGCAGGCACAATCCGATCGGTCGCGGCGCGCCGGGACGGTCGGCGTTTCGATTTGGGCTTTCGACGTTTGGTCTTGGTTCCGCACCGGTCGGCGTAGGCATCGAACATCTCGGGAGCGATCTCGTCGCCTTTACCGGAGAACAGTCGCCCGGCGAGGATCTGATCGCGGATCTTCTCCCCGCTGGCCAACCTGCGGTCGAGTTCAGCGGTGCATGAGGTGAGCAGCGGGCACTGGGCGCACGCAGCGACGGCTTGCCGCCACGGGGCGGATTTGTTTCCGCTGACCGTCCACACCTGCCCTTTGCCGGAGCACAGACCTTGACCTGCGCGGACCTCGCTCATCGGGGCCTTGAAGCGGGATTCGAGCTCGATGGCGATACGGCGCGAAGTGGGGCATACGCGCACGGTCGGGGTGTAGACGAATCCGCATCGTCGGCACCGGCCGGTGCCGCAGTGTTCCCGCTCGAGCGCGCGGAGCTGGTTCGTCGAGTAGTCGCTGAACGATCGCGTGTGGGCGCGTGCGGTGAGCGTGCGCAACGCCTCGACGACGGGCGGGCACAGCGGCCGGTCCGTGGAGTAGGTGAACCCGCACGACGAGCATGCGGTGCCCTCCGGATTCGGAAGGTGCTCAGCGAGGACGTAGTGGGGATCCTTGCTGCCACAAATTGTGTCGTGAGTCTCTCCGTCAGGACGGGCGGGACTCTCTGCTACTAGGCGTATCTGCCCAGCGCCAACTAACCTGTTCATCGCAGGCTCCGTATCTGCAATCGAGGCCACGGGCCGCTAACCCGTGTGCCTCTGGCTTGTTCGACTGCTGTAACAGTCGGCTTGCTATTGGACGGTCCCTCAGCTGCTGCTAACAGCTGGGGGACCGTTCGCGTTCAGTGACTACTTCACTCCTTCCATATCATCCATCTATACAAACGATCTATTCAAATCCATATGCGCGCATCGTATCGAGGGAGTTGCACAGTGTCTAGCGATGACGACTTCACAAGGAGGATTCGGACGGTGAGCCGACGGGTAATGCGTGGCTTCAGTCCCGACGCTCTGCGTCAGGCGCGCCTCAACGCCGGCTTGTCGCAGACGGAGATCGCGCGGGTCGCGAAGGTAGGCACCGGGACCGTCCGCCGTTGGGAAATGGGCGAGTCCTCCCCGCAGGTCGATTTGCTCGCTCGAGTTGTCGAAGTGCTTGGGGTGACGATCGCGGACGTGGTGAAAGTGCCCGAGGCGGAGCGCTACCCGGGTGACTGGCGTGTGCTGCTGGGTCTGACGCAGCCGCAACTCGGCGCCAAAGCTGGCGTTACCACTCAGATCGTGAGCTGCGTGGAACGGGGTGTGATTTCGCTTTCCGACAACGTCAGCGAAAGGCTCTCTGCTGCATTGGGGATTTCGGAGGACGAACTGCGAGCGGCGCACGAACGCGCTCGAAACAGGCCGCTCGGCGAGCCTTCGTAGGTCCTCTGCCCGCGAACGTCTTGTGTGTCTTTCTTCGTCGGTGCTCGCGGTCTGCATGTCGTCTCCGATTCCGGGTAGCTGGAAGCAGGCCTCACGATTTTCGTGGGCCTACTGCTTCCAGACGGGAATCACTCACCGACCGGTGCGAGCACGAAGGAGGCACTCCCCCGAGCACATGAGAACTTACCCAGGTGGGGCAGTTGTGGCAAAGCGTGTGTTTCAAATCACTGTAACGCTCGATGTTCGGGACGTATCGGCATGGGAAAGCTTCCGATGGCACTTGTTCGGCAGCTTTGGCCGACAGTGTTTGACTTGACGGTGCTAGAGCGCATTCGGGTTCGAGGTCGAGATGACAGCCGCGTTCAATCCATTCGTCGTTCTGCTCGGCCGGGCCGTTCGAGCGAACGGGGGCGAGGTGGCGCAGTCGCGTTCTCTTCCGATGCCGGTTCGGATGTGCTCACGCCAATCGCAGCACCGCAACGGTTGAACAGGCCGAAGGTGCCTGAGATGTCGTTAGATTGCTCGTATGGAAGATCCGGTAGACGTAGGTGAATAGTGGCTTCGCGCAGCGGAATCCGTAGCTATTTTGCGTCGGGCTGGAGCCCTATTCACATTTTGGCTGCAGGCAATTCCCTCGTTCGATCGCGGCGCGATTCCGAAGAGTGGATCTTGACTCAGTCAATGACACGTTTTTGCGTCGCCGAGGCCGATCGGGCACGCGGGTCGTGAGGCGTGGTCTCAGGTGGGGGTTCGGCGGAGGAGATGGCGGTACGGCACACTCGGGCCATGACTTCTGTGGGGAGTGCAAGTTCCGGAGGAATCACGCCGAACGATCCGGGGGATGGCAAGCAGGCGGAACAGCGGATGCCTCGACCGTCGTGGCGGCTGCCATTGCTTGGCGATGTGTTGCGCCTCGACCCTCAGCGACCTGTGCAGCGGGAAGCGCAGTTCGTGCGGGAGTTGGGCGACGTCTTCGAGATCAGCATTCTCGGCCGCAAGGTCGTCGTGGTGGGGGGTGGCGACGCAGCCGCAGAGGTCTTTGACGAAACCCGGTTCGCCAAGGCAGTTGTCCCCCCGGTAAGCAATCTGCGAGAACTGGCAGGTGACGGACTTTTCACTGCATTCAATAGCGAGCCGGCCTGGGCGCAGGCGCACAATGTGTTGATGCCGGCCTTCAGCCAGGCATCGATGCGCAGCTACCACGACGCGATGGTTGAATGCATCGACCAACTATGTGCCTACTGGGTCGATGCGGCCAGTGGCGAGCCTGTAGACATATCTTCTGACATGAACCGGCTGACCCTGGAGGTTATCGGCCGCACAGGGTTTGGCTACAGCTTCGACTCGTTCGCCCCTGGCCGTCATCCGTTCGTCGAATCGATGAGTCGCGCTATGGCGTACGTCTCCCAGACTGCAAATGATGTTCCGGTCCTTCGGGAAATTCTCGGATGGAAGGCTATGCGCCAAAATCCGAAAGACATTGCGCTGATGAAGAACATGGTAGATCAGGTCATTGCCGCCCGCCGCAGCGGTGAGACACCGCGACAGGACGATCTGTTGCAACGAATGCTCGAGAACCCGGACCCCCAGACGGGGGAAATGATGTCGAATCAGAGCATCCGTAACCAGGTCCTGACCTTCTTGATCGCCGGGCATGAGACCACCGCCGGGTTGCTGTCATTCGCGTTGCACTACCTGTCACTCAACCCTGAGATTGTCGAACGGGCCCGGGAAGAAATCGACGAGGTGTTCGGAACGACCGGCGCGCCGGCGCGCTTCGAGCAGGTCGCGAAGTTGCGGTACGTACGGCGCATCGTCGACGAGACGCTGCGACTGTGGCCATCCGGCCCGGCCTTCTTCCGCAAAGCTCGCCAAGAGACCACCCTGGCCGGCTATCCGATCCGCAAGAGCGAAACCATCCTGGTGGTCCTGCTCGCCCTGCACCGCGATCCGCAACTGTGGGGCGACGACGTAGAGCGGTTTGATCCGGATCGGTTCTTGCCCCCAGCCGTACGGGCTCGTCCGGCCCACGCATACAAGCCATTCGGTGTCGGCGCGCGTGCGTGCATTGGTCGCCAATTCGCGCTGCACGAGGCCGTACTCGCACTGGCCCGCATCCTTACGCACTTCGACATCGCACCCGTCCCGGGATACGAGTTGAGGGTGGAAGAGCTTCTGACGATCCGCCCCAAGGACCTGCGCCTGGTTATGCGACCCCGCAAGCGATGAGACGCGACGCCCGATCGCTCGAGAATGTACTCCCGTTACACTGACCGCTTGATCGATACGCAATCGTAATGAGCGAGGTCTGCATGGGCGGATGGCACTTGATCGAGACGTTGACCGAGGGCGTCGCGACACTGGTGGCTTCGGGGGACGAGACGAAAAGCATGCTCTCCACCAGGAGAAGCATCTCGCCAGCGGCTGACATCCTCGTTGAGCCGATCATCGAGCACGTACGGAAGACGCGGGAACCGTTCGAACGTGTCCTGCACTCGAAGCGCTTGAACCGCGCGTGGCGGTTTTACGCCTGGCCTATCATCGGGCCCTTCGGCGACGTGCACGGCATCCACATGTGGGTCGGCGATCCGAAGGAGAAGATGACGCCGCGACGACTGACGTCAGGGGTGTTCTGGTCGACCACCGATTGGCTGATCTACCAGACCTGGGAGTCCGCGGCCATGTCGGGAACGTTGCTCGAAGACTGGGTGCCTACGGCGCTTTCCTCGGATTACATCAGTCGAGCAATCCATATGGAGAAAGAACAGGAGTTCCTGGAGATCACCCTGGCACCCAAGCCGGGGATGGTGCTCAGCACCTGGTTCTCAGTCCGTCACGATCACGGCCACGCCATGCAGTGGCAGGTAATCCTGCGACCTACCCCGGACGGGAAGGGCGTGCGTGTTCTCTACCATGACTTCTCCGACGCCTATCCGCCATCCATGCCCACGCTCGCCGAACTCGGACTCACCGAAGGACTCGACGGGTCAAAGGTGCACGTCGCCCTCTTCGAAGCCCACCGGGGCTCGATCGTGTTGTGGATCGGCCGTGCCCCGGAGTGGCTCGAATGGCAGTACGCGCACCTGACCGGACCTGTCGTGCACCCGGACGATCTACCTACCTTGCAGGCCAGCGCGAAGCGAATCAGCCTTGGAGAAGCCCCGTATACCGTGGATCTGGTGCAATTGCACGGCGGTCAGGACGAGTGGGTGAAGTCCTCAGTAACTATGCGCCCATTCCAACTCAAGGATCGTCCTGCTCATGCGGAGCTGACACTCATCCAGGTCACTCCGGTAGACGATCATTACTGACCCTGAACGGCACCGTCTTCAAGCATCGGCGCACCCACCGCCTGACGACGGTTGTACTCGTTCATCGTTCTTCTACGCTTGAGGCACTGGGATACCGACAGCACTGCGCTGGGAACGCGTTGGTGCGGAGCTCTTCCTGCTGAGAAGGAGCACGATCTCGGAAAGAAGGCTGCCTGTCGAACTCGGATAGATTGGCAGGGAGCACTGTGCACGCCCTGGCACTGTACGTGTCCAGAGCTACCGTGCGAGGCGCAATTCCGTGTACGCAGCCTCGGCGATGGGCTGGGCCCTTGCGTACTCCGACGCGGCAGTCTCGCCGTTCGTGTAAAAGCGTTTGTCCTCTACGTACTGGCGCGTATCGGCCCGCTGCACCGCCAGCGCGTACGCCACCGGATCGCCCGGATCGACGTCCACGCCAGCAGTGTTGTCCATGAACGTGTCTGTCGCGGCGCGTACTGCGTCCGTGGAGTCGGCCCCGATGTTGTACGCGAACCGCCACCCGTAGATGTCCGCGATGGCCGCGGTTGGCGCAGGCAGAGATAACCCGGACCTCCAGCCTGTCTCGGCCTGACCGGCCAGAAGAGCTGCGACCGCCTGCTCCGGCGTACCTCCACGTTCTTCGACAGTTTCAACGATCGCGACAGCGTTCCGTTGATGGATCCTGAAGAGGATGTCGGTGCTGTCCTCGCCGAAGACCGACACGGCCGCCGGCGCGGCTGTCGTGCTCAGGGGAACGGTCGGCGCAGGCGTGGTCGGCTCGTCGCTCCCGCACGAAACCACGCCCACTGCAAGCGCTGCGATGATCAGGGCGACGACAAGGTTTTTTGGCTTCATAGGTCCTCCGGGTCAGTAACGGATCTCGTCGATGAGCCAGCGGTCGCCGTCCCGGACGATCGTGACCCACACCGTCGTGTCGGGCTGGACGGTATGGGTGCCGCTGCCGGACACCGCTGACTGTTTGATGGTGGCCACGCGGCGGATGACGGTGTCGGTGTCTTCGGGGCAGCCGGAGCACTCGATGTTGACGTCGGCGATGACCTTGGCCTGCTGCTTGGCCCAATGAGCCCACTGCACGCTGGGCGCGCGTTGGGTGCGGGCGTCGACGATCATGCGCTGGGCAAGGGAGTCGGTCAGCCAGTCGCGTGCGCGCCGGTAGGCGTCGTTCTGGGTGCGGTCGGTGGCCGGGTACCAGGTGAACACCACGGTGAGGGCCTGTCTTGCCGCGTCTTCGGCTGCATGAGTTGTCGGAGACGGGACTGTGGCCTCCGCAGTCGCGGAAGACGAGTCCACGGTCGTGGTGGGCGCAACCCGTATCGGTGAGATCGAGGGCCCCGAGTCCGCGGGGATTGGTCCTGCGACATCGTTCTGGGGCGATAGACACGAATGCGTGCCATAACTGACGACCAGGGCGCCCAGCATTCCCACGACAAGCTTCCTCCCCTTCACAAGGTCCCCTCCAATTCACGCGAAACGCCCGATGGCCAGTACCAACAACACGCCGATTCACATCACCCGGCGTGCTTTCATCCCGGTTTGGAGCGGTGCCTCCTCGACCACATCGCCGGTCGTCGGGGCATGGATCATCTGGTCGTCGCCCGAGTAGATCCCCACGTGGCCGGGCCCGTTCGGCCCCCAGTTGCCGAAGACGAGATCGCCGGGCTGTGCCTGCTCGATGGGGATCTCGACTCCGATGGTCCACTGTTGCTCGGACGTGCGAGGAAGCGTGAGGATGCCGGCGCTGGCCGCGTGGACCGCGAACGACGTCAGGCCGGAGCAGTCGAACCCTCCACTGGACGGGCCTGCGATGCCACCGCCACCCCAGACGTACGGGGTGCCAAGGTACTCGCGCGCGGCCGCGACGACCTGGCGGTTGGCAGCTGATGCCTTCGGCGTGAACCGGCCGCGCGAGTTCGGGTTGGTGAAGGCCGCGCGGGCTGCGGTGATCTTGGCGATGTAGTTCTGTGTTTCGGCGTAGGGCGGGATACCGCGATGCAGCAACACCGCCCCGAGGCCGGCGTTGTAGGCCGCGAGCGTCAACTCGATCGGATCCCCCGCAATCCCAGCCACATCTTGATGGAGTGCGCACATGAAGTGCGCCTGCGACATCACCGCATCGCCGATCGAGTTCGGGTCCGCTGTTCCGTCGCCGTCGTAGTCCTTGCCCCAGGTGGCCCATGGGCCGGGCATGAACTGCGCCGGTCCGACTGCGCCGGACGGTGAGACTGGGGCGTCCGGGCCGTAGCGGAAGTTGTTCTCCTGCTGGAGTTGTGCGGCCAGCAGGGGCGAGTCGATGTCGGGGCACACCCCGCCCGCGCGGCGCAGCCACGGCTCGAACTCGGCTGGGACAGCTCCGAAGGCCAGGTCGCCGCCGCCGGCCGTGCCGAATCCCGAGCAGTCGGCAGTCGAGCGGGAGGCGGCGACGAGCCGCACGTTGCTGTCCTGGTCACCGTGACGGTCGCTGTCGTGACGGTCGGCGACGGACGACGGTGCTCCGCCGTTCTGCCAAGCGATCGCGGGTAGCACGGTCACCGGGTCGATGGGGGTGCCGCCTTGCAGTCTGCCGCCCTGCCAATATTCGAAGTGCAGGTGCGCTCCGGTGCTGCTTCCGGCGTTGCCGATGTCGGCGATGTGATCGCCGGCAGTGACCTGTTGGCCGGGGGTGACGTGGATGCCGTCGGCGAACATGTGTCCGTAGACAGTGCTCACAGGTGAGCCGCCGACGTTCGAGTCGATGATCACCCAGTTCTCGAATCCGATACCTGGTCCTTCACCAGTGGAGCCTGCAGCGACCACGACTCCGTCGAGAGCGGCAAGGATCGGTGTTCCGGCCGGTCCGGCCAGGTCGTCCCCTTGGTGGTGCGTTCCCCAGCGTGGGCCGAATCCGGATGTGTGAGTCGTGGTTCCGGGGTGGACCGGTAGGTGTATCGGGCCGGAGACACGCAAGTGCAGCTCCGATGTCCCCTCGGAGGTGTTGTCGCGGGTGGGGACGGTACGGCATGGATCGTGGGGAATCACCGGAGGTCCTGTCGTACAGGCGGATATGCCGACGGTGAGAGCGGCTGCGCTGCTGAGCAACAACACCTTGCCGGCGCCGTGGATGGTCACAATTGCCCCGGGATGGGGGTGTCGAGGTCAGGAATCGGAATTGGCCCAGGCACCGGCGTCGGGGCAGGGTCAGCGCTGCGACTGGACGTGGGCTCGTGTTCCGGCTCGTTAGGGGCGGACGTTAGTTGAGGGGTGGGCGTCGTGGGTGAGGTCGGCGTCGGTCGCGGTGTCGTCGCCTCCGTCGGAGTTGGAGTGGTTGTGGGGGCGGTGGAGCGCGGTGCGGTGTCCTCGACGTCGGAGAGCTCGAGGGTCGGCAGGGGAGTGTCGACCACCCAGCGCTGCGTTCCATCGGACAGCTCCTTGACCACGACGGAGACCGTCATTTCTCCGGCTTGGGTCGGGACGAGGACCCGTGAGCTCTGCGTCCCGGCGGGGCCGGCGACGAGAGTGCTCACTGTGGGTCCGGTAATGACCACCGGAGTGCGCGGTCGTGCCGCCACCATGCTGGGCCCGGGCTCGGAGACGGTGTAGTGGCCGAGCGCGGAGGTCCACTGCGTATCCGAGAGTGTGGTGTCGACGAAGGTATGGGCGTAGGCCATCGCGGTGGCCGGTGCACTGGCTGCGGTCTGGGCTGCCGTCGTGGCGACCACCTGGGACTCGCTCACTTCGTCGAGGTTGTAGCTGATGGCGTCCGCGGTCGCCGCAGCAGTCTCAGGCCCTGCAGCGGATGTGTCCTCCACTGTCTGCGGCTGCGGTTGTTCCCCGACCAGCATGCCGACGAGCGACAACACCGCGACGACCCCGACCACAGATATTGCCAGGTTCGTGCGTGAGTAGAGCACCCAGCGGCGGATAGGGGCGAGTACGGGGTTGGGTCCGGACCGAGACATCAGAGGTACCTGTCCCGCGGAGTAGGACTGTTTGGGGTGGGCGCATTCCAGACCCGTGGTCGGGACGGTGTGTTCTCGGTCGGACGCTGACTGCGGAGGAGGCCGTGCCGTGACTCACGAGAGCTGGTGCCGGTGCTGGTGGCGTGTGCGGACTCGTGGGGACGGGCCGGGGTGTAGACCTTCATTGGTGCGATGGCGGAGCGATCCCCGCCGTCCCAGCGCTGACCGACACTGGCGGTCAACAGATCCGTGCGGGCGTGCCGCTCCCGACGTCGGTTCTCGGCCTCGTCTTTGTCCAACCGTTTCCATGCGGCCGCGCCCGATGCGACGGCTCGCTCGGTGTCCTTGTCGCCCAACGTTTTCTTACTCCGGTCCCGATTGCGGCCGGCACTGGCCGCGATACCGGCGATGCGTGCGTCCCGGTCCGCTCCGTGGCTCAGGGGCTCAGTTCTGTTCGTGCGTGCTTCTGCTCGTGCCTGGGCCAGTGCTTGCTGTCGACGATTGTTGAGTCCGCGGCCTTCGGGTCGGAAACCGGTGGACGTCATCTCGAGCTCGTCGTCGTGCCCGCGGTTCCTTCGTGTCATGCGGTCGCCGGCCTTGGCTGCGATCGCTCCGCCCGGGCCGCCGAGGGCGGCACCTGCCGCGCCGAATGCCTTCGTTTTGAGGGAGCGCTTTGCCTCCCGGGCCTTGCGGTTGACCATGCTCGAGCTGTTCTGTGTGAACGTCTGGCCGACCCGTTTGAATGGGCGCATGATCGCCCAGCACACGACGGTGAGCAGCACCATGAACCACAACCGCCAGGACCCGTCGATCTGTCCGTCGGCGTCGACGTAGAGCTGCACGAGCGCCATCAGATACAGCGCGATGATGACCGAACCGGCTACGCCCCACAGGTAGGTGGTGGCGAGCATGCGCAGGATGCGGGCGAGCCAGCCACCGGCGATCATCGCGAAGGGCACCCATAGCGGCGCGAACAGGATGGCGAATCGGATCGCGAGCAGTGCGGTGATCTTCAGGATCGAGGCGCCGATCCACAGGATCGACGGCATCGCGAGTTTGATCATGCCGATGAAACCGGTCGAGGTGCGGCCGGAGTCCTTGCCCTGGAACTGGTAGTAGGACAACTGATGGTCGGATTCCAGCGATGCGACGATCTCGCGGAACTTGTCGGCTTTCTGCTCGGCGAGCTCGGCTTGGGCGTCGGGATTGTTCTTGACGCGCTCTTGTTCTTCGTACGAAAAACCCAGCGAATCACGCAGCTTCGGACCGAGCCCGGCTGTGTCCCCGGGGTCGTAGTTCGTGCCGAACCACCCCGTGCGCCAATCCGGAAGAAAAATCTGGTCGATCAGCACGTTGCGTGGGTCGGTCGGTCCACCGACGAGTGTGCCGCCGCCCGGTCCGTCCCCGAATTGGACCGAGAATATTTGGTCTTGGGTGTCGGTGATCAGTGATCCGAATGTGTCGTCGGCGACCTGGACCGCTTTCTGTGGTGCGCCGACCATCAGTGCTCCGAGCATGAGCCCGGCTGCTGCAATTGCTGAGGTTCGGGTGACGCCTGCGGTGTCGGCCTTCAGCGATTTCCATAGCACGATCACAGCGACGACGGTCAGCGCGATCCCCAGCCATTGTCCGTAGACCCCGCGCATGCCGTTACTGATGGAGTAGACGATCCGGTCGAACTGCTCGAGTGCCGAGTCGACTCCGGCGTCGAGTGCGTCGCGTCCGGTCTTGGTTTGGTCGTCGAGCCAGAACGCCGCGGCCGCCAGGGACTTTCCGATCGTGAGGAAGGTGTTGCCGAGGGTGGTGTCGTTGACCGCGCCGGGAGCGCGCACCAGGTCCTCACCGCAGCCGAGGTCGTAGGTGTGCCATTTCAGTCCGGCCCAGCCGTAGCTTTCGTAACCCGTGCCACCCCCGTCCTCGAGGGGCGGCCGGTTGGCGCTGGACGAGTCGAAGGTCGTCTCGACGGTCTCGTTCGGGAACTCCGGGGATGGTACGTCCTTGCAGTCGAAACCGCTGGCCACAGCCGTCCCGGTGCCGATTCCGATCAGTGCGATCGTGGCGAGGATCAGCACGACGAGAACACGGGCTACGAGCTCGCCGGGCCGCCCAACGTAGCGGACGGAGAGCGACGGGACCGGAAACGTCCGGCGTGCTTGCTGCGCGCTCACGCCGGGGCGCCCATCGCGGCTCGGGTCGCACGGGAATCAAGCGCGGCAAACACATGCGCGAGGTGGACGAAGTGAGTCCAGTCCGAGCGAATCAGTTCGATGTCGTCGGCCATCTTCACGATGAACCGCCGGGCCTGATCGAGGTGGTCGGTGTCGGTGTCCTCGTCGAGAGTGTCTTCTCCACCGCCACCGAGATCGGCCAGCAGCGCTTCGTAACCTTCCCCGGCGGGCAGATTCAGCAGCTTGAGGGCGCCGTCGATGGCATGGGTGTTGCCGCCGAGATCGCCGATGATCACCTCGTAGGTCAGCGCGGACTTGTCGTCGCTGCCATCGACACCGAGATAGTCATCGGGCAGCTGCGAGCACACCAGGGCGCGGACCTTGTATTTGCGGCTGTCGCGGGCGATGCGCAGGTTCAGGGTGCGGCCGGCGCCGGTCTGTTCGAGGTACTTGTTCTCGTCGAGAAACAGCACCTTGCGCTCGAAGCGCGGCAGTTCGTAGACGAGCCGGTTTGCCAGCCACGCGGCCATGTGCATCAGGGGGCCGGCCATGCGTTGCTGTGGGGTCCACTGCGACGGATCGGTGCCGGTGGGTGGGAGCTGTAAGCCGGGCATCGTCAACACCGTCAGTCGAGTGGTGTTGTCGACGCTGTCCTCCGGCTCGCCGGTGGTGCCCGCTTCGGGGAAGAGCACGCGGGCTTCGGCGAGGTCGGCCATCATCGACAACTCTTGGTGCACGCTGCGCGCGCAGGTACGCAGATCAGCGTTCTCATCGTCGCGGCCGAGCGCTTCGATCGCGTCGAGGACTTCACGCAGGTTGTGGTGACGTTCGCCGCCGACGGTGTTCGCCGCGGTCTGCAGCACGGTTTCGGTCCACTCGTGCTCGAGGCGGGCGGGGGAGAGCATCATCTTCAGCACCGACACCGCCACCGAGATTCGCTCGGCCTGCGCCGCTCGTAGGTCGGCTTCGTACTGGGCGCGGGCGGCGGCGACCGGATCGGCATCGTCGGCGTAGTCCGGGTTCGTTGGGTTGTAGTCGGGGTCGTCGCGGCGCGGGTCGACGATCACCCGGTACGGATTCAAGGAGCCGGGGCGGGAGGTGCGCCCGGTCAATGCTTGGACGTCGGCGACGCCGCGGAATTCGGGGAGCTGCGCGAGTTTCTTGAGCGGCCCGGACGGGTCGAGCACCACCCCGTAGGCCCCGGCGCGCACTGCTTGGTAGACGAGCATTCCGGCGAGGAAGGTCTTGCCCGAGCCGGGTACCGCGACGATCGGGGTCAGGCCGGACTTGTGTTTCTTCTCGTGCGCGGCGAACAGATCCCATACCGCCGGCCGCGGGGCGATCGAGGCGGTCTCGCCGATCACCACGCCGGTGCGGTCCCCGATTCGGTCACCGACTGCGGCCATCCCGGCGGAGACGGCTTCGACGCTCATGCGCCGGCAGTGCGCGATATTGGCGAGCGGCTCACCCGGGAGGAATTCACGCAGCAATTGGTACTGCCCGTGCTCCTGCTCGAGGCGGATGCGCGGCGCATACATCTCCTGCAGCATCGACACCTTCGCCCTGGCGTCCTCGGGCGAAGAGCCGACGACGAGGACGCGGTACCACCCCTCGGTGCGCACCGACAGCCCGGAGTGGTCGTCTTCGATGTCGGAGATCACCCGCTGCGCGAGCGCGTGCTGTTCGGCCAACTCTTGCGGTGGGACCTGGTCGTGTTCGACGGTGTAGTGGTCGAACTGCGCCTCGATGCGCGCGGTGAGCCGGCGCAGACTGCGGATGGTCTGGCTCTTGGTTTTCAGGCGGAGGCGTTCGGACCATTCGAGCGGTTCACCGGACGAGTCGCCGAGGACCTGCCACGGCAGCATCTTCTCCGGGATCGGCAGCGGCGCCATGCGCCCGACCGTGAGCACGATGGCGTAGCCGGTGTAGTCGCGGCCGCCGACCTGACCGCGCACGGTGGTGTACCCGTCCCCGGGAGTCAGTTCCAGGTCGGTGAGGTCTTCGAGCGCCGCGACATCGGAGTGCTCCCAGTTCCCGCCGCCGGAGATCACGCCCTCGGCGTCGAGAGGTAACCCGAGCGAGGCGGAGCGCAGCAGCAGATAGTCCATCTGTGCGGCGGTGGCGGGCTTGGCGCGCACACCTTGTCCCGAGAGGATGCGTTCGATCGTGGCGAGGTGATCGGCGAGCGTCTTCTGCTCGTTGAGGAAGGCGGTGCGCGCCCACGCGCGAACCAGTTTCGCGACGCGTCCGAGCAGCGGCCAGTCGACGATGGGCAGTAGCCATTCGGAGACGGTGTCGAGTCCGACCGCGAGTGCCGCGCGGGGTGGTAGTTCGATGCCCCAGTAGCGGCCTTTGAGGGTGGGGTTGCCCCACAGCATCGCGTGCTGCTGACCGCGCAGGTAATCCGACCACGACAACGCGCCGGGAACATCCGGGATCGGTTCGGCCCACCCGTCGTGCGCTTGCGCCCATGCGCGCACCGCCCACGGGGTGCGCACCAGCCGGCGGTGCAGACCGGTCACGCCGGCTTCGGCGAGGTTCGCCAGCACCAGCGCTTCGTTTTGGATGTAGCGGCGCTGCCGGGCGACGGGGCGCATGTTCCACGGCCCCGGAGGCTGGACGAACCATGCGGTGGACTGGGTGCGGGTGCGGGTGATGTTGCCTTCCACCCCGACCAGCTGCAGACGCACCGCCTTGCGTGCGCGCTCGGCGCGTGTGGCCGCCGCCTTCGACTGGCGGGTGAACTCCGCGTCGGTGTGGGTTGTCTTGCCGCGCTTTCTGCGTCCGCGCCTGCGCTTGTCGGCCGGTACATCTGTGTCGATTGCAGTGGTCGGGTCGGGCTCTGCAGCGGGTGCGGTGAGGCTGCTGTCGGGCACCTGGGACCACGCCAACGGCGACGCTGGGGAAACGGTCGACGTGGTGGGGGAGTCGGTGCGATGGGCGGCGATCGCGGCGGCCCACGACGGCGGCAACGCACCCGGCGGCACCACGGCCGGTTCGGGTGCGTCGAAGTTCGGGTCGAACAGCGCGGCGATGTCGGTGTCAGGCTGTGAACGCATCGGTGGAGTTCCCTTCGTTCGACATAGCGGCGCCGGTACTGCGCGCGGTGTGGAAGGCCGCGGGGATGCGGAGCACGACGGTCTGCCCCGGCGTGGGTGGACGCGGCGCGGTCAGGTCGTTCCACGCCGCGGTGATCACCGAGCGCAAGGGACGGTCGGCGTTGACGTACTTCGTCACCCGCGCGGTAATCACCACACCGATCCCGACGATCAGCACCAGGGACTGGAAGCCGAGCGGCACGTGCACGATCGCGCGTGCGACGACGAAGACCGTGGCGGTGATGACGGCGCCGAGCCCGACAGCTCCGTAGCGCAGCCGGACCGGCAGGGTGAAGCCGGTCGGGCCGAGGTAGTGGCGGTCCACGCGGTGCAGCATGTCGTCGTTGTCGATCACGAACGATCTCCCTTCCCTGGACTGATGTGGGTGCTCACGCGGTGGTGGTCAGACCTGGATGCCGATCAGGCCGAGGATCCAGTTGCCGATCCCGGTCGCCGCGGTGGTGTTCGTCGCGATGCCCAGATACGCCATGCCGACCAGCGACAGGCCGCCGACGGTGACGACCTTCGACAAGTTGCCGCGCAGCCCACCCATCAACACCACACAGGCGATGAGCACGAGGATCGTGAAGACGATGTTGTCTTCGATCCAGGCGCGCACCCCGGTCGTAGTGACCTCGGTGGTCTGGGCCAGCACGTCACCGCGCGGGACGGTCGTGATCGCCAATTCGGCAAGGCTTGACGCGAGAGACATGAGCACTCCAGTGACGGGTTCGGTCGTACGCCCGAAAGGCGACGGCCGAGAACGTAAAACGAGGAGCCGATCTCGACCAAGCAGGTGACCGCACACCCGACACAGATCCGCCGCGATCGGCGCACTGATCGAGCGCGAGAAACCTGCCTCGATAAGCGAGGCTGCGGGGTAGTGCCGAGCGCGCCCGGGCCGGGGTTGCGCAGCAGCGTAGTTCACGCACTCAAGGGCGGTGCTGACGTAGCGGTGTGTTCGTCGGCGCGTCGTCGTGCCGGTGCTGCGGTGAGCGGAAGAGCGCTCACAGTGGTGCCGGCTATACATGGATCGACGCCGTGCACATGCGGCGTGAAAAGCAGTTCGCCGGGCGGTGATCGGATCGCCGGAAACAGCTCGCTGCACGAGTGGTGCGCGAGCATGCTCCCACAGCGTTCGAATGAGCGCGGGAACACAGCGGCGGATTCGAGTGGTAGAACGGGGCGCCTGAAGAAGCGCTCGCGACGCCTACCCCTTACGGGGTCACTCCCCCCGGCGTTCCTTGGGGGGAGTGTAATCCAGAATTCCGCCGGGCGCCAACGCTATTCGCAGACGCCCATGTCGAACGCTATTGGGAGTGCTGGATGCGTAGGCGATGTACATCCTCGACAACCGCGTCGTTCCAAGGCTCGGGGAGCGCTCGAAATAGCGCCTGCGAACACGATCGCACGCGCTCGGTCGAGCGCTCCTCGCGCCGGTGCGCGGCTGCGGTAGGTGTCGCAGGAATGAGCGCTGGTCGTGGTGCTGTACGAGCTGCGTGCTCAACGCTGTTCACGGTGCTGAACCCGGCTCGCTCTCGGCGCGCCTCGACCATGGTGGACCGCAGCATGATCGGTCAGCGCTCTCGCATCCCGGACCATGAACCGTTCACCCGATGCGGAACATGCTCACCTGCTTGGTGAAAACCTGAGCTCCCTGCCACGGTGCTCGCACACACCGCACCGGACCACATCCCGGTCAGCGCCACCACGAGCGAAAGGCACAGGCAGTGAGCGGAACTCCCGACCCTCTCAAGGACTGGCTCGTCGCTACCTGGCTCGACACATTCGGCGACACCACCAACACTCGCGGCGGTCGTGCCGGTGACGACAACGGCACGTCGTGTGTGCCGCGTTTCGTGCCTGTCTCGCCGTTCACGGCGGTACCTGCCGCAACGGCCTTCGCCGGCTCCCATCTCATTGCCTCCGCAGCCGGCAACCAGGCTGCGATCGACGTGCTGACTCAGCTGCACGACTACCGATGGCCACTGACAGTGGTGACAGCACCGCTCATCGGCCTCGACGTCTCGCGTCACCGTGCTCGCCGCTGGGCGCAGATGCTCGAATCGATGGTCCAGCAGAGCACCGGCCACACACCCACAAAGCTCTCCGTTCCGCTGCCCATGAGCGGACATGTGATGCGCCGCGCGACGATCAGGCTGCCGCGTGGTGCGGTGATCCGGCCCAAGCAGTTCGAGCAGTTCTCCCGAGCGGTCGAATCCGCGTTCGGCGACGAGTGGTGGGCGATGACGGTGCGGCACGACGCGCACCGCGACCGCCTGGTCCTCATCCGCAGTGCGATCGCGCCGGATACCCGCAGCGAGCGACAGAAGGTCCTGCAGGATGCGCTCGACGCGGCGTCGATCTTCAAGAGCCCGAAGGTCAGCGTCGACACCCTCGACGAAGAAGGTATCGAGACCGGTTACCGGATCGCCTTCGCCAAGTCGATGAACGCCGGCGCCCCCGCGTTTCAGGCCAAGGTCGACGAAGCCCTCGCCTCGCTGGCCGGCCCGCACGAGTCCGGACGGCACTGGACGTGTGATTGGTACCCGAACAAGGGCTATCTGGTGATGCGGTTGGTCACCGCCATGCCCGACCGCGTCGACCATCCCCTGGAACTGGTCGATGAGAACCTGCGGCACCTGCCGTATGCGACCGGTGCGGCGGATCGGATCATGTTCTGGGATGTGTCCACCAGCTCGAACAAGCCGCACTGCCTGATCGTCGGCCCCACCGGTGGCGGTAAGACCTCGGTGATCCGCACCCTGCTCACCGAGGCAGCGCGGCGCGGGATCCCGTTCGTCGGGGTCGATCCGAAGATGATCGAACTCGACGGCCTCGAGGGCTATCCGGGGTGCGGGGCGATCATCTACGACGCGCTGCGCGCGGCGATGTTCGTGCGCGCCCTGCACACCGAGATGATGGCGCGCAACGCCTACATCCACCAGATGAAGATCGAAGGCTCACAGCTGCCCCTGATGATCGCGGTGCTCGACGAGTTCTTCATCCTCTCCGGCAAGTGGCAGCGCCTGGCCAAGACCGGCGACGACGAAACCAAGACACAGCTCAAAGAACTCGACCCACTCGGAGCGTGGGCGGATCTGGCGGTGCTCGCGCGCTCGGCCGGCATCCGATTGTTGCTCGGCGTGCAGCGCCCGGATGCGTCCCTGTTCGGCGGCGCCTCGGGCAATGCGCGCGACAACTTCGGCACCCGCATTTCGCTCGGCAACCTCTCGCAGGACGGCGCGCTGATGATGTGGGGCGACTCCACCGTCGGCAGGGAAGTCGATACCTCAGTCAAGGGCCGCGGGATCGCACTCGGTGACGACGGGTCACCGGTCGATGCACAGATGTGGTGGACCCCGAACGTCGACAAGCATCCGAACAAGTGGAACCAACTGTCACAAAGCGAAAAAGCGATCATCGACGGCCTGATACCAGCGGAGGCACCGCAGTTCACCTGCTACTCGCCGGATCTGGCCGACTTCATCGAATCCGAACGCGCCCTCGCACGGCGTGCGCGCAGCCACAGCAGCGTCCCCGAACCGATCGTCATCGGCGGCGCAGAGACGGGGGAGAGCAGTGCGGTGTCGATGACCAAACCCGGCACGGGAGCCGCACCACAACCGGAGCCCGAGGATGACGATTTCGCCGATGTCATCCCGGCGTCGAGCGTGACCGCCGGCCAGACCGTGCTCATCGACAACGAAGACGGCGAACTGGTGCCGGTCACCGCCTCGGCGGTCGACGTGCGCCGCGGCACCCGAGGCGAAGTCGTCGAGACCGTCCTGACCGTCGGCGCCGGCCGCGTGAGGACCCGCATCACCTTCGACGCGACCGGTGTCGTCGTCCTACCCGAACCCGACCTCGTCGAACAGCCCGCCTGATGCTCCGACATCACCCGGCGCGAGCGCCGGATCGCCACTGAGCAGTCGCGTCCGAAGCGTCCCGGCCTGACCGCCTGTCACTTCATCTATCGCCCCAGCAACCACCCTCCGGAAGGACTGCCCGATGACCCGTCGTATTTCCCAGTCGATCACCCCCACCGCCGAGGACGTTGCTGCGCTGCGCGGACCGTTCGTATCCAAGGGCGCCAACGATCCGGTGATCAAAGCGTTGCGCGAGTACTTCAAGGCGACCTCGCCGGTGTGGCTGGCCAAGCTCGACGAACGCCAGGAACTCACCCGCGAACGCCTCGCCGAGATCCGCGACGCCGCCACCAAGCGCCGCGTGGTGATCGAAGCGCTGCCCGACGGCAAGGCCCGCGACAAAGCCCTCGACGAGCTGACACAGACCGAGGCGGTCGTCGAGGAGATGGACACCGCACTGGCCGGCGCCGGTGCCTTCGGCGGGATCAACTAACGATGGCGCCGACCGTCGAGATCGAAGCGACCTCCGCGACCACAGCACGCGCGACGCTCACCGGTGCCGATGTACCGCCGATGGACCTGGCCGCGACCGAGGACAAGGCACTGGCTGCTGTCGTGCACGAATTCGTGTGCACACTGGCGGTCAAGCAGCAGTCCGCCGTCGAGGTCATCTACCGGACCGGCAAAGACACGCGGTTTCTCACGGTCGGTCCCGACGGCACGCTCACCGAGAACGCTCCGAGCGTGCCCATCCCGGTCGTCGCGACCGAACCCGAACCGGCAGCGGCGGAACCGGTCTCCGCGGCACCGACCGGACCGGTGACCGTGATGGCCGGCCCGATCACGTACGAGACGCCCGCACAGAATGCTCCCAAGGCATCCCAGAGGACCGCAGAGCCCGCGCCGGCACCCACTCCGGGACCGACATCCACACAACCCGCGCGCTCGGTCACAGAGCCGCTCAGCGCGTCGTTCGATGCACTGTCTGCGCTGTCCGCACCCCGTGTGGATCCCGCGGCCGGTGCACCGGCCCGCAGCGGTGTTCGCGGACGCGTCAATGCGATGTTCGGGCTGAAGCTTGCACCGAAGGCGCACTCGCGCGAGATGCGGTTGCGCGGCGCACAGACATCGATCGGCCGCCTACTGCCGGAGGGCGCGCTCGTCACCGTCGCCAACGTCAAAGGCGGCGTCGGCAAAACCCCGATGGCCATCGGCCTGGCCGAAACCATCGCCGAACACCGCGGTCCCGCCACGATCGCGTGCCTGGACCTCGGAGAGGTCGGCGGCAGCTTCACCGATCGGATCGCGCTCCCCCCGACCGCAGGGCAGGACGTGGCGTCGCTGCTCGCCGATCTCAGCGATCAGGCGCAGCCGGTGCGCCCGTCCGTGCTCACCCGGTATCTGACCCGTCAGCCGTGCGGCTCGTATGTCGTCGCCGGATCGGCCGGGGCGGCGGCACCGGTGAGCTACGACGACGCCGCGACGTTGGCGGCGATCCTCGGACACCACTACGACCTGCTGCTCGCCGACACCGGCAACTCGCGCCACGCCGGCAGCTGGCGATGGGCCATCACCGCCGCGCACACCGTGATCGTTCCGGTGCCGCTGCGCCGCGACAGCGCGGTCGCTGCCCAACGCACCCTGGCCGCGATCCACGCCGTCCACCCGGATGTACTCGCCCGCACGGTCGTGGTCATCACCGAAGGTCCGGGAGATGTGCCGATGGTCGAAACCCACGCCGTCGACGCGTTCTCCGCACTCGGGGTGCCGGTGTGCCGGATGCCGTTCGAGCCGCTGTTCGCCTCCGGTGAGCGCATCACCTTGAGCCAGCTACGACGCGACACCTGCGAGGCGTTGACCGTCCTCGCCGCCACCGTCGTCGACCTGATCGCAGACGTCCCCTGATCCCGTTGGTCCGGAACCGTTTTCGGTCCGGGCGCGAGGCCGCTCCACTTGACCCTTTTCCGATCCCCGACCAGACCCGGCCATCCCTGTGGCCGACCGATGAAAGGCAATGCCCGATGAGCAACGACAACCCCACCCCTCACCGCGCCGCACGCCGCGCTGCCAGTCGCCACCGCACAGTCCAGCGTCAGGCCACGGCCGCGTTCGTCGCGACCGCGGCAGTGGCGGCAGGACTGGTGCTGGCCCCGACCGCCGGGGCGGCCCCATCCCAGGGCGGCACTACCGGCGGCGGGACGCAAGGCGGCACCACCACGACCCCGGCACCGCAGCCCGAGGTGGAAGTTGTGCCGCAGGCGCCGTCCGAGCCGATCTACTGGTCCGCCCCGCCCGCCGTACAGCCGCAGTACGAGCCGCTGCCGAACTACGACTACGACACCGGCCGCTACAACCGGCAGGCCACCTACACCCCGCCCCTGGACCTGTCGACGCTGCACGCTCCGACCCCGGTCGAGCAGGCCCCGATCTACATTGCCCCGCCCGAGAAGATCATGATCGGCGACTACCACCTCACCCAGCCGAACTGGGTCACCGACGCCGACCGCGAGCGCACCAACAACACCGCCGGCCTGACCCGATCCCAGGTGGCCACCTTCTGGCGCTCCGTCGGTGTCGATGCCGATCGCGCAGACCGCGTCGCCGCCGCACAGATCGGCGGTGCCGTCGCCGGAGCGACCGCAGGTGCCGTGGCCGGTGCGGTGCCCGGTGCGCTGATCGGCGGCACCATCGGCGGAATCGGCGGCGCCGCCCTCGGCGGGGTGGTGCCGCTGCCGATCCCGGTGCTGCCCGAAATCACCACCGGTGTCGCAGGAACCGCAGCCGGTGCTGCAATCGGCGGCGCCGTCGGCGTAGTCCCCGGCGCGCTCGTCGGCGGTGCGATCGGGTTGACTGCCGGTACCGCCTTCGGTGCCGGGGACGACGAAGGCCAGCCGATCGAGATCGAGTTGCCGGACGTGCAGCAGGACGTGATCACCGAGCAGACCGCGGCGACGGTCGAGCAGTGGCAGACCTCCGGACCGGTCGGTGCCACCGCTGCGGAGGTCGTGCGCAGCGCGGTGCAGACAGCACCTCACATCGATTCACAAGCCCGCGAATGGGTCACGGCCCAACCCGGCGGCGAGAACGTGATCGCCGCCGTCGACTCCACCCTGGAGGCGTTCTTCGGTGGCTCGGCCGGCACTGCCGCCGAGATGATCTCGACCGCCGTCGGACAGGGCGCCGACGCCCCGGCCTCCGCCTGACCGCACGAAAGGATGTGGGTGCACCCCGATGAAACTCGGCAAGACAACATCTCGGCATCCGGCTGTCGTCGACCTTCTCGGCGGTGCACCCACCCCGCGCTCGGGTGCCACCGTCGATCCGGTTGCACCCGGCGATGCGATCGCCGGTGCATTGGTTGCACCGGCGGTGACCCCACACGAGCGACCTGTGCCGCGCACATCGAGGCGCACAGGCCGCGTTGCAGCGGTTGCCATCGCCGTTGCAGTGGGGGTTGCCGCCGTCACCATAGGGGTGATGTGGAGTGCACGCGGCGAGGAGTCCGCAACGGCAGCACCGCCGTCCGACGATGTGGGGACACCGATTCTCGAACTGTCCGCAACGCCGACGGCGCCGGCGTCGGATCTCGATGACGAGTGCCGCGCCGACCGGGGTGACCAGCGCAGTGGCGCCGGGGTGATCGCCGCCTGGAACTACGCCTATTACGTCCGGCGCGACGCGGTTGCCGCCCGCGCCCTGGCCACCCCGAACAGTTCCGTCGTCCCGGCCGAGCAGCTGCAGTCGTTCATCGACGACATCCCCGTCGGCACCAACTACTGCGTCCGCACCAAGGCCCTGTCAGAGGATGTCTACCTCGTCGACCTGTCCGAACTGCGCCCCGACGGCGTGCACCGCATCACCCAGACCGTCACCACCCAGCAGATCGACGGCACATGGTTCGTCGACGTCTTCAACTGACCACCGACCCGGCAACCCGCCCGTCTCCGGGTGGTTCGCGCGGCGCACCTCGTCGATGTCCTGTCCGCACCGGGGCGGGAGGGGAGTCAGACGCCGAGAGCACGTGTCCGTAGTCGAATCAGCGCCCCTCTAGAGAATGTCGTAGAAAGAGGCTTCCGTCGTGTCCGATGACTCCACTCAGCCTGCACCGCCGTTGCACCACGACGATGCGCGGCCGGTGCGTTCGAAGATGCTCGGTGTCGCCGCGGTGGCGACCATGGCCCTGTTCCTCGCGGCGTTGGCGTTCACGCTCTCGTTCGATGCGTTGCGGGCACTGGCCATCGAAATCAACGTGCACCCGAGCCGTGCATGGATGGCGCCGGTTGCCATCGACGTTGCACAGGCCGCTGCAACAGCCGGCTACGTCATCTTCCGCGTTGCCAACCGACACACCTGGGCGCGCCGCTACTGCATGACCTTGGCGGTCGTCACCGTCGCGTTGAGTGTGGTGGGCAACTCGTACCACTCGTATCAACTCGCCGCCCGCAACATCGAGCGCATTACAACGGGAGAGATGCTCGACTTCATCCCGCAACCCCCAGCCATTGCCGCGGTCATTGCGGCGATCTTCCCGCTGTTGTGGCTGGCACTGTTTCACCTGTTCACCATGATGCTGCAGGTTGTCATCGACGAACGCACCCAACGCCGTGATGCTGCAACGGTGGATCATGTCGTGCACCGCGAAAGCAACACCGCTGCACCGATCCGCACCGCGACCGAGAAGACGACGGAGCATGATTTCACGCTTGCCGCGGTGGCAACGCCGGAGAGCGCAACCGATGCGGGCCGCGCCCACGAGGTGCACCACGAAGCGCAGGGTGCATCACCCGGAACCTCACACGAGTCCGGCGTTGAGGGTGTTGCCCTCGCCGAGACGATCGTGGACGCCGACGTTGTCGTGAACGACCGCGGCGCAGATGCAACGCGCAACGGTTACCCGCACACCGCGGCCGGGTTGCAGCAGTTCCTCGCCGACGGCAGTTTCACCGACCCGGTCAAACGCGTGGCGGCGATCCTCATCGACGAGCCGCACCTGCGGCAAACCCAGGTTGCGCGGCGGCTGCACGTCGATAAGTCCACGGTCAGTCGCCGGTGGCGCTCGTTCGTTGCGGTCGCCGAAGCTGAAGGCTTCGCCGTGCCGCCGCTCCCGGCGGCCGACAGCACCGGACGGGTGCGAGAACTGCAACCCGCATGACTCATGTCTGAGGTGTTGCTGTGGTCCATGAAGCGGCAATCTTCCTGACTTCGCGTTCCCGCTCGTGCGCTCACTTTCAGGGCAATGGCATGCATCCTTTACACTGAGAGAGATCAATCCGGCAGGTCAACGCACTTTCGGTGCCGAGCGTGAGGGGAGTTGAGATGTCCGTCGTACCGAGGAAGGTCATCCGGCAAAAGCTCATGCAAACTGCCGTTCTGGACAAGATCGAACGCGAGCATCTGCCGGTGGACACCGATCGGGTTCGCCAGAGTCTGGACAGGATCCGTGAGCAGGTCCGTGGCAAGTCCATGCTCGAGCACGTGGGGCGGTGGGAGCAGCTTTTGCGGACCGGTGATCTCGACATGATCCGGCGGATTGTGCTCTCCGATGACGAGGTGGGGCGCGAGATGCGAAATCTGTCGCCCCTGACCGTGTTGTTGACCGAGTCCGAGCGTCTCGACGTTCTCGATACCGTGCGACACCGCGCGGCGTGAATCGCGAACAGTTCGCACGGGCGATCCGGACCGCGTGCGCCTATCTCGACGAGCCGTACGTGGTGGTCTTCGGTTCGCAGTCCATTCTGGGTAGCTACGACGACTCGATGCTGCCCGTGGAAGCTTCGATGTCACGTGAGGTGGACATATCTCCTGGCAGTGCGTTCACGGCCGGGATCGATCTCGACGACAAGCTCAGTGTCCTGGACGTTTTCGTCGGGGAGGATTCGCCCTTCCATGATCTGCACGGGGTCTATGTCGAGGGCATCCACAAAGACACCGTGGTGCTGCCGCGCGGGTGGGAGAACCGACTCGTTCATTTCGCGGCTGAGGATGGTTCCGGCGCGGAGTACGGGCGCACCGGTTTGTGCCTGGACCCGGTAGATCTGTGTGCGGCAAAGACTATCGCCGGCCGGACCAAGGATCACGAGTTCGTGTCCGCTCTCATCCGGGACGGCATCGTCGGCGCTGTCGACATCCTGGACCGCATCGCCGCGGTCGGAATTCAGTGGCCGGCCGTCTATACCGATGACCGCGATCTTGCCCTTACCCGCGCGACGAACTGGCTCGAATCGTTCCTTCCTGATCGGGCACCCGCGGCGGAGGCGGGGCAGTCGGTTGCCGAGCCTTCGGCCGAGAACTATCGCGCTGTGCTCGACGGGCTTTCGGCCGCAGCGACGGCTCACCCCCGCAGCATCCGGGAGATGCTGGGGCGGTCCTCGAGGGCGACCCGGAGGGCCGACGACAACGGCGCCTCTTCCTGCGGAGTCGACCGAGAGCACGGACCAGAGCCCGATCGGTGAGTTCGGGCGGGAGCGGTCACCCGTTCCTGGTGCTGCCGCGCCACCACTGCGCGGCGGCGTGCCCTCGAACACCGGGCAACACGATCGGCCCACGCGGTCGATGACGGGTCAGCGGCAGCAGTTCGGGTCCAGCACCGCACGTAACGCCTCGAGAGACTCGGCGCGGGCGCGGTAGAAGACGTTCATCCCACGTCGTTCGGATACGACCATGCCGGCCTTGCGCAGCTGCCCGAGGTGGTGACTGACAGTGGATTCGGCCAGGTCGACGCCGGTGGCGAGATCGCAGGTGCACACTTCACCGCCGTCGGCGGTGAGCAGGATCGACACGAGCTTGATGCGGACCGGGTCCGCCAGGGCCTTCAACCGCAGGGCGAGTTCGAGAGCCGCGTTGTCGCTCATCGGCGCGGCCGAAACCGGTTCGCAGCAGATCGGGGCGCTGACGTCGATCACAGGCAGAGCTTTCGGCATGGTTCGAGCTTATCCGCTTACTTGACATATGTCGAAAAGGTGGAGCATCCTGTACACGTCCAGAGTTTCGACTTATGTCACACAGGTGGAGGATGTCATGTCCCGCGCACAACTCGCCCTCAACGTCGACGACCTGACCGAAGCGGTCACGTTCTACTCGAAGCTGTTCGGCACCGAACCGGCCAAGCTTAAGCCGGGCTACGCGAACTTCGCGATCGCCGAGCCGCCGCTCAAGCTCGTGCTGCAGGAGAACCCTGGCAAGGGCGGCACCATCAACCACCTGGGCGTGGAGGTGGAATCGAGCGAGAAGGTCCATGCCGAGATTGCCCGCCTGACCGGCGAAGGGCTGTTCACCGATGAGGAGATCGGCACCACCTGCTGCTTCGCCACCCAGGACAAAGTGTGGGTCACCGGCCCGGCCGGGGAGAAGTGGGAGGTCTACACCGTCCTCGCCGATTCGGAGACCTTCGGCTCGAGCCCACAGCACCTCGACGACCCGGCCACCGCCGAGGGTGGGGTGTGCTGCGGCACCGCTGCGGCCCCGGCCGAGGACACACAGCAGACCTCGACCGCACCGTCCTGCTGCTGAACGGCTTCCCTCGAGGTCGGCCACCCCGCTTCGGGTGGCCGACAACGGTGTCTTCAGCGACGGAGCCGCTCGGCGAGGTCGGTGACACGAGCGGCGATGTCGTCGCGGACCAGCCGCATCCGTTCGATGCCGTCGATGCCGCGCTCGGACGGCTCGTCGGTGTCCCAGTTCTCGAACTGTGTCCCGGCCACCGGATCGAGGTGGGCTTCGCGGCCGAGGGTGACCACGAGATCGACGTTCCGAACCAGCTGGGGGTCGACCGGTACCGGGGTCTGGCCGGTGATGTCGACGCCGACCTCGAGGAGTACTTCGGCCGCCAAAGCATTGATGTTGGTGCCGGGTTTCGTGCCGGCCGAATGCACCGCGACGGTGTCGCCGGCGGCGGCCCGCATCAGGCCGGCGGCCATCTGGGATTTTCCGCCGTTCTTCACACAGACGAACAGCACCGAGGGTGCGCTCACGGTCGAGGTCCTTCCGCAGGTCAGTTGTCGAGGTCGAGGTCGAGGTCGGCGACAGTGGCCTTGGCGGTGCGGCCGACGCCGAGGAGGGTGGCTGAACCGGGACCGGTCCAGTCGCCGTAGCCGAGCAGATGCAGGCGCGATTCCTTGAGCGAGCGGGTGCCGGCGACCGGCACCGTGCCCGTGCGATCGCGCAACCGCAACGGCCGCAGATGCGCGAGGGCAGGCCGAAAACCCGTCGCCCACACCACGACATCAGCCCGCTGGTGACGCTCACCCCAGGCGATGCCGTCGACGGTGAGCCGATCGAACATCGGCAGCGCGGTCAAGACGCCACGCTCACGTGCCGCGAGGACCTCCGGAACCATCACGATGTCCCCCAGGGCGGCGATGCCGCCGGGATCGGACTGTCCGGCGGCCAGAGCCACTGCACGGCGGGAGGCGAGCTCGAACAACGCCCGGCCGTCGACACCATCCGGCAGGAACCGCGGGGGCCGGTTGGTGACCCACGTGGTTGCCGCGGTGGTGGAGATCTCGGCGACGAGTTGAGCCGCGGAGTTGCCACCCCCGACCACGACGACATCGGCGCCGGTGAACTCGGTCGGGGTGCGGTAGTCGACGGTGTGCAACTGCCGCCCGGTGAACACCTTCATGCCCGGATAGCTCGGCCGAAACGGTCGCTGCCAGGTACCGGTGGCGCTGATCACCCGCCGCGCCCGCCACTGCCCGCGGTCGGTGTCGACCAGCAGATCAGGGCCGTCGCGGCGTACCGCCTGCACCCGCACCGGCCGCTCGATCGGCAGGCCGTAGCGGGCTTCGTAGGCGGTGAGATAGTCGACGACATGCCGTGCAGGCGGGAAACCGTCCGGCCAGCGGGGCATCGGCCACCCCGGCAGGGACGCGAATTCCGCCGGGGAAAACAGTCGCAGCGACGGCCACATGTGCGGCCACGCCCCGCCCGGGCTGTGCTGATCGTCGAGGATCACGAAGCGGTGCCCGGCCCGGCGCAGGTAGTAGCCGGCAGCCAGACCCGCCTGCCCACCGCCGATCACGAGCACCTTGACGTTCGTCGTCATCGAAGAACCTCGCAGGTCAGCGCGGTGAGGACTGGGTGGTCAACTCGGCGACGAGGGCTTCGACCTTGGCCTTGATCTCGTCGCGGATCGGGCGCACCGCCTCGATGCCCTGCCCGGCAGGGTCGTCGAGCACCCAGTCCCGGTAGGACTTGCCCGGGAACACCGGGCAGGTGTCCCCGCACCCCATCGTGATCACCACATCCGATGCCTGCACCGCCTCGGTGGTGAGGATCTTCGGATTCTGACCGGAGATGTCGATGCCGACCTCGGCCATCGCCGCGACCGCGGCCGGATTGACCTGCTCGGCCGGGGCGCTACCGGCCGAACGCACTTCGATCCGATCACCGGCGAGGGCGGTGAGGAACCCGGCGGCCATCTGCGAGCGACCGGCGTTGTGGACACAGACGAACAACACACTCGGTGTGCTCACGGATCAAACCTCTTTCGATGCGGGCACGTGTGCCGACTCGTGACGGGTGAAGCGTTTACGCAGGGCGAGGGAGACGTACACCAAGGCGACGAGGACGGGAACCTCGATCAGTGGTCCGACCACTCCGGCCAGTGCCTGCCCGGAGGTCACCCCGAAGGTGCCGATCGCCACCGCGATGGCGAGTTCGAAGTTGTTGCCCGCCGCGGTGAACGCGAGCGTGGTGGTGCGCTCGTAGCCGAGGCCGATCGCGGCGCCGAACAGATAACCCCCGCCCCACATGATCGCGAAGTACGCCAGCAGCGGCAGAGCGATCCGCACGACGTCGAGCGGCTGGGAGGTGATCTGCTCGCCCTGCAACGCGAACAGGATCACGATGGTGAACAGCAGACCGTACAGCGCCCACGGCCCGATCTTCGGCAGGAAGGTGTCCTCGTACCATTCACGGCCCTTGGCCTTTTCGCCGAAGTGGCGGGTGAGGAAACCGGCGATCAGGGGGATGCCGAGGAAGATCAGCACCGACTTGGCGATCTGCCACGGCGAGACATCGAGGGCGGCCTGTTCGAGACCGAGCCAGCCGGGAAGCACCGACAGGTAGAACCAGCCGAGAACGGCGAACATGATCACCTGGAAGACCGAGTTGATCGCCACCAGCACCGCCGCGGCTTCGCGGTCCCCGCACGCGAGGTCGTTCCAGATGATGACCATGGCGATGCACCGCGCGAGACCGACGATGATCAGGCCGGTGCGGTACTCGGGCAGGTCCGGCAGCATCAGCCAGGCGAGGGCGAACATCAGGGCGGGTCCGAGGATCCAGTTCAGGATCAGGGAACTGATGAGGAGTTTGCGGTCGCCGGTGACGGTGTCGAGGCGGTCGTAGCGCACCTTCGCCAGCACCGGGTACATCATGATCAGCAGACCGAGGGCGATCGGCAGGGAGATGCCGTCGATCTCGATGAAGCTCAATGCTTCACCGAGTCCGGGGATCATCCGGCCCAGTAGCAGGCCGACGACGATGGCGGCGCCGATCCACACGGCCAGGAATCGGTCGAGGGTCGACATCTTCCCGACGACCGCCGGGTGTTCGGTGTTCGTCGTGGTCATCGCGTTGCCTCCGCGGCATCGTCGACGACGGCGCAGTCCGAGCCCGGGACGACTCCGCGTTCCGGGGACAGCACGGCCGACAGCTGGGTCAAGGCAGAGGGGATCACCCGGTAGTACACCCACGTTCCGCGGCGTTCGCAGTCGAGCAGACCGGCTTCGCGCAGCACCTTGAGGTGATGCGAGATGGTCGGCTGGGACAGGTCGAAGGCCGGGCTGATGTCGCACACGCAGCTTTCGCCGCCCTCGTGGCTGGCGATCAGGCTGAGCATCCGTAGGCGCACCGGGTCTCCGATCGCCTTGAACATCCGAGCCAGCTCCCCGGCCCAGTCCTCCGTCAGAGGTTCCCGTACCAGTGGTGCACAACAAAGGTCACCGCTATCAGTTTGAATCGACACCCATCAATATTGACAGTGATCGAATCAGCGGGCAAACCGGGCTACGGCCGCCATCGGTGCAGGACCGTCTCGCAGACTCTTCACTGCCATCTACCGCCGAGACTGCAGCTCTGACGCAGAACTCTTGTGTGCCCGCGTGTGGATTCAGCGCGGCGCGTCGATCAACGTAATCCAATCGTATACACTATAGGTTGTTTGCATATGAATTATCGATCTGGTAGGTGCCATGCAGTCGACAAGCGACCTGATCACAGACGCGCTGAGCGTGCTTCGCGCTGCCGACTTCCGGGCGGAAACGAACGGCTCGCTCGCGAATTGGGTGCTCACCCCGCCAGGTCGGCAGGCACTGCCCGTGCGAATGAAAGCGTCTGCGTCGCCGCCCACACCCAGCGCCCTGAAAAAACTTGTCGACACGCAACATAACAAGCAACGCGACGTGAAGCTCTTTCTCGTTGTCGCCCGCGCCACTTCACATCTCACGCAGTTGGCCCACGCTTCGGTCGTCCACCTCCTCGCTGTAGATGAACGGCGTCTGATCGTCGACGGCACCGACTACTCCACGACGATCAATCAACCCACACCCGACCACATACCGCTCCGCCGCAGGGGGCGACCGCCGTGGATCCGGTGGGCGATCGAACGCCTCCTGCTCTTGTCCCCCCAACCGCTGCCCCAGACGATCCTGGCCAATCATCTGCACACCACACCCCAGGCTGTGTCGAAAGCTCTCAAAGGCCACGAGTATGTCGAACCGGCAGAAGGCGGCTGGACGGTCCACCGACGGCAGGAACTGTTGACCCGCTTCCTCGACGAATATCCCGGCCCGGGAGGTGCCTGCACCTACTGGTACGGACTCGACGCGCCCACTGGGCAGATCACCCACGCACGACAGCTGTGCCGCAACATGGACATCGACTGCCTCCAGACAGGAGACATCGCCGCCGACCATTACGCACCCTGGCGCATGCCGGTCACAGCGGCCCTTTATATGCGCGAACTTCTCGATTTCGTCCCTGCCGGATTCAGCGTCGCTTCACGCGAGGAGGGCACCTTCACAGCAACCGTCCCAGAAGATCCCACCCTCTGGCGTACCGCCGCCGTTCTCACGGACTCGACCCCCGACTTCGTCGACCCGATCATTGCGCTGCACGATGTGATGCATGGTGAAGGAACAGACGCACTCGACGCAGCCGAACACCTACAGGACGCGATCCTTCATGGCGCGGTACGTCGATAGCCGCCGGCAGTGACCGACATCGTCGTCCAATCGGCATCGAACGCAGCCGATCTCGGTCTTCGCGCCCTTGCGGACCTGGCCGCCGCAGCCGCAGGTCTCGACTATCGGGTCATCGGTGGCCACATGGTCCATCTGCTCACCTACGTCTATCCCACCAGCGACGCACACCAACGTGCCACCGCCGACGCGGACGCCGGCATCTCGCCAGAAATCGCAGGAAGTCCCGACCTCGACACCAAACTCGTAGGCCGCGGATACACGCGCGTCCGGGGGAACAGATGGGAGGCACCCTCCGGCGATCCCGACCATCCCCTCGCAGTCGACCTGCTGGTACCAGCGACCTCCGGCCAAGGACGAGAAACAAAATTCCTCGGCGACAAGAAATTCGGCTTCGACGCCATTCCCGGACTGTCCCTCGCACTGCACTCCCAGCCGCTTGAGGTGACGGTCCACGCCCAGCTCTACAACGGTGAGTCCACCACGTTCACCGTATGCATACCGGACGTGGAATCGGCGGTCGTGCTCAAAGCGCTCGCCTGGAACAGCCGCCATCACCCGAAGGATGTCGAAGACTTGAGCTCGTTGATGGCCATCGTCCACCAACACCGAGACGACCTCCGGGTCTGGAAACTCGACCAACCCTGCACAGGTTCTCGAAAAGACGCCGCGCGTGTCCTCCGAGGCTTAGCGACTATGGCGGACAAGGGACAACGCATTACCGGCCTGCGCATGGCGCACGCGCGCTTCAGCGCCCTGATCCAGCGTTACATCCACGGATAAGGATCGACTGATGACGAGATCGTCTCTGCCGCTGCGCGCACGGACTGCGTCCACCGCACTTCGGCGTGCCCATGCCGCGCGCCGAACCTCCACACTCGGCAGCGCAGGATGGGTCGCATCCCAACAGGGTGCACCCAACACTCTGGTGCGCCGCCAGAAGATGACCACAGCAACCGCGCTGCGGCTCGACCGCATCGTCGACGAACTCGTTACCGCCTTCCGCGCATCGAATGGCGCTGCAGCCATCTCGAGCACAGTCGCACTCGGCGTCGCGCCGGAAATCCACGACCGCCTGATCTGCGCCTACCTGCTCGACAAGGCATCACCGGCACCTACGGGGGCGCAGGTCCGCGTCGAGATCAAGCGAGAAGGGCCTCAGATCAGCGTGCAGGTCACCCTTGAACCGGCCGCCACGACGACCAGCAGCGCCCCCACTCCGTCAGCGCCGGCACACGGAGCCGGTGACACCTCTGGCCCCGGCGAGCGCGTTCGACCCCAATCGCTGGAACGACGCGCACGGTAAAGCGGGAGCGGCGTCGACTTCGGCTGACTCCCACCGAGCACGGCTTACCCCTAGGACACCTCGCCGAAGACATACTTTAAAAGTAAATTGAAAGTATGTCGGCGCATGAGGTTCCGTTCTCGGACATCCAGAACAAGGGCAAAGCGACGCTGTCGGCGTGGCAGCGCTCCAGCGCACGCCCGCTGCGCGCGACCCGACGCAATGACGAAGATCTCGTCCTGATCACAGCGACCCGAGCCGAGCAGGAACGTGCAGTCCTGACAGCGGCGACGGCCATGGTCGATGCCCTGCTGCACGCGAACAACCCCGGGCTTGTCCGCACGGTCGTCGAGGCGGCGTTTCCGTGGGTGAGCTACCTCTCCGACGAGGAAGGCGCCGACTTCATCAACGAGCTCATCACATCGCTGCGCGCAGGCTCATCCCTGGACAATCCGGCTCTCGCGGCCCGCACCATCGAAATGTGGCGTCATACCGCGGAGGTGTATGCCGACCCGGAGCTCGCCCGCATCCTGTCGACGCCATCCGAGGGCGATTTCGGAACCGTGCCGGTGCCGGAGCTGTGAGCCCTGAACCAGAGGAGCAGGTCGCGCTGCCGGCATCCGAGGGACTGTAAGAACAACGGTGTAACTCTGAAAGGAGATGCACCACCATGACCGATGTGATTGATCGTGAGGACGAATCGAACTCGGCACCTGTGGGTGTCAGCGATGCCCGGCTGCAGGAACTGGTGGATCAGGCGCGGGCCGAAGGCCTCCAGCTCACCGGCGAGGGCGGGTTGTTGGCGAAGTTGACCAAGCTGGTGGTGGAGTCCGCCCTCGAGGGCGAGATGGACGACCACCTCGGCTACGGCAAGAATGACCCGGCCGGCAGGGGCAGCGGCAACTCCCGCAACGGCAGACGCGCCAAGACCGTGCTGACCGAGGCCGGCCCGGTCGAGCTCGACGTACCCCGGGACCGGGAGTCCTCGTTCGAGCCGAAGATCGTGGCCAAGCGGCAGCGGCGGCTGACCGGGGTGCAGGACATGGTGATCTCGCTGTCGGCCAAGGGACTGACCACCGGTGAGATCTCTGCGCACCTGGCCGAGGTCTACGGCGCCGAGGTGTCCAAGCAGACGATCTCGACGATCACCGAACGGGTGATGGACGGCATGGCCGAGTGGCAGAACCGGCCGCTGGACCCGGTGTATCCGGTGCTGTTCATCGACTGCATCCACGTCAAGATCCGCGACGGCAACGTGGCCAACCGGCCGATCTACGTCGTGATGGGGGTGACTGTGGACGGCACCCGCGACATCCTCGGATTATGGGCCGGCGAGCACGGCGACGGGGAGGGGGCGAAGTATTGGCTTCGGGTGTTGTCGGAGCTGAAGAATCGTGGTGTGCAGGATGTGCTGATCGTCGTGTGCGACGGTCTGAAGCATCTGCCCGACTCGATCGGGCAGGTGTGGCCGCAGACCATCGTGCAAACCTGCGTGGTCCACCTCCTCTGCAATACCTACGCCTACGCCTCCCGCAAGGACTGGGCCGAGATCGCCAAGGACCTCAAACCGGTGTACACCGCGCCGTCGGAGCAGGCCGCGCTGGACCGGTTCGCCGAGTTCAGCGACAAATGGGAGAAACGCTATCCCGCGATCATCCGGCTCTGGACCAACACCTGGGCCGAGTTCGTGCCGTTCCTGCAGTTCGACAACGCCATCAGACAGGTCATCTACACGACCAACGCCATCGAGAGTGTCAACGCCCGAATCCGCAGGGCCGTTAAGGCCCGCGGTCATTTCCCGACCGAGGCCGCGGCCCTGAAATGCGTGTACCTGGCCATCATGAGCCTCGATCCCAAAGGCACCGCCCGCCAACGCTGGTCCAACCGCTGGAAGGCAGCACTGAACGCCTTCGAGATCACCTTCGACGGACGCCTGTCCGCTGGACGAAAGTAGCTACAGTTCAACCAGTTACACCGTTAACTTGACGGACCCCTCATCTGCGGAATTGGTGCCACTATCCGGATCTTCCTGGGAAGGGCATGAGTCAGATCCGTCCCAGCTGGTATTCGATCTCGTCTAGGAGGGCGGTTGGGCCGTCCTTTTGGAGCCCTTCGGGGAGGAACCGTAGGGAGTGGGGTTTGGCTCCTCGTGCCGAGTAGTTCTCTACCCGGGTGCCGTCGAGCCAGCGGGCTTCGTCCGGAAGCACCTGCAGGAGCTTGAGGTTATCGAGCATTTGATGGGCGTAGAAGGCGTCCCGGCTGAGGCCGTAATTCAGCAGGCGTGTCGAGGCGGTGATCCGGTGGCCGGTGTCACCGTACTTGTGCCGCATTCGTGTGGCGATGAGGAGTAGAGCCAGCTCACTGTCTTCGAGTACGTAGATCCATCCGTTGGTGAACAGGTGTGTAGGAACGGTGAAGTAGTCGTCGTCTTCCGATGGGACTTTGTACAGGTCTCCCGTTCGGCCGGGAACTGCGTCCTCGCGCATCAGCAGGAATCCCTCCTGCTTGTCTTTTGGGGCACTGCGGTTAGGGCAGTCGACCAGGTCTTCCTTCTCGAGACGGTCGATTGTCTCTCGGAGTGTTCGGAGTTTTTTGTTTGCAGGGCTCATCCGGTGTTTTCCCTTGCCTGATGGGCGCGCACCGGACGCTATGTACCGCGACCAGGAGATGTCCGAGGTCGAGCGCCCTATGAGTGGAGTGGAGTTTCCGGCAGGTTTCTGCCCGGGCTTGGTTCTCGACTGCGCTTCGAAAAGTGCAATCAGGAGGAACTTCAATGCGATGCCGTTGGGGCTCATGAGGCGGGTCGACGGAGGGCGATCCTCAGAAGGTGGGACGCTGCGGTCGGAGTAATCCGTCCGCGTGGGCGGCACCGCGAGACGGATGAATTCGCTTCGAAGGCGGATTTCTTCGAGGCCGCCCGTATCAGCCAGGCGGCGCATCTCGTTCATCGCTTCGGATCGGGACTTGCCGGCGTCTATCAGACGATCCTTACGCTTCGCCAGGGCCGCAGCTTCCTTCGCGGTAGGGGCACGGGAGAGGTCGAGGAAGCGTCGGACGCCCCCATTTCCGAAGGCCGACGCGAAGATTTTGACACCCATACCGGTTCCTTATCCTGAACGTTTTAACCGGCCATAAAGCGGCGTCCCCAGTTGCTGCGAGTCATATTGTCCAACTGGCCGGTTAAGCCGTAATCGAGAGTAGCACGACTTCGCTGGCTTGGAGCTGCTGTGTCCACTAGGAATGAGGAAGCCGCAGTTCAGCGGCTCGCTCGTTACCCGCTCCGGGTGGTCGAGCGGGCGATGTGGCCCCCGGGCTGGCACCCCGGAGGCCACAGAAGTCGCCTCGTCAACAAGGAAGAGGTACAACCATGCCCACAATAACGACGATCGCTACCGGCGGTAAGCCCCCCAGGCGTCAGGAACCTCCGGGTCTGCCGCTGCGCTGGGTGGTTATCGCCATTCTCGCCGGGATGGGGGGAACCCTCGGGTTCCTGACCGGTGGTGTGGTCCCGGCGATCATGGCGACGTGTGCGGTCGCTACAGCCGCACACAAGCTCATCGCGTAGCGCCGCTGTGGTGGCTGCGGAACCTCGTGGGGTCCTCGCAGCCACCAACAGCCCCGGTGGTGAGGCGCCGTCCTCTGATCTGCACGGTCGCGGTGGCCTATGTCCGTGCGATCGATCGGGAGCAGGAGGGGTTGACCGCACCGGTGCACTACAGCTCGGTGAGTTCACGGCGCACGGTGTGGCGCGCGTCGTGCTGGAGGATTTGTCTGAGTCGTTCGACCGCTTCGGTGGGGCTGTCGGCGTGGGTGAGACTCTGTGCCAGTTCTCTGCGCACACCCAGGGCGGGATCGTGGGCCAAACGGGTGGCGGTGCCCTCGTAGGCGTCCAGGTTTCGGGTGCTCAACGTGGCGGCAAGTTGCCGGACCGGGGCGTGGCGGTGGTTACTCAGCAGTCTCGGATCGAGTCCGTCGGTTATCCCGCTAGGGAGACTGTGGAGTACATGCGCGGCGGTCTTGATGTCGGATGTGTCCGAACTGCTCAACAGCGCGACAGCTTGATCGCGAATCCATGTGTACTGCTCGTCTGTGTCGGCGGCCGCGAAGGCGAGTTTGAGGCCGGCGCCTCGGAGCGAGGGAGTGTCCTCATCGACTTGGGCGGGATCCCACGACGCAGGGAGCCCGGTCAACTGGGCGTCGACCGCGCTGTCGCCCGTCTCGCCCTGCACGTAGTTGCGGCTTTGCTCGAAGGCCTCTGCTCGAGTCTCGGACGGTTGGAGGTCGATCAAGTGGCTGGCACCGATGAGCGCAGCCCTTCGCTGTTCGGCGGGTTCGTGGGGTCGATCGGCAATGAACAGGAGCGTTTTCAAGCATGATTGCTGCTTGTCCTCGCTGAGCGCACGGATGAGCAGTACGTCCTCAGTGGTGGTAACGACGGCATTTGCGGGGGGATTCGGTTCTGCCTGTTGGTGGATGTGGGTGAGTGTCGCTTCGGCTGCGGGCCGGAGAAGAGGACTGTGGGGCTCGATCTTCTGGAGCAGGCGCACTGCGTTGGGGGACTTCGGGATCAGCTCTTCGATACGCCCTTTGAGCATGGCCCGGTCTTCACTGGTCACAGGGATGCTGTCCACGTGCGCTGTACCCTGCGGCTGAGCGTTGGTCTCGCCGCGCAGGACACCGACTATCCCGGCGGCGCCGAGCGCTGTGAACGCCTCGTTCACTTTTCCGGCGGCGAGGTCTATCAGGCGGGACATGGCCTGAGTGGTCAGGGACGGATGGGCCTTGATGATCTCGGTGCACGCGCGAGTGTGCGCCTTGTCGCTGGGGCGGGACGCGTTGGGCCCGCGTGGCACATCGCCGGCCATCAGATCGAGGATGGCCTGGGCCTGGTCGATGGTGCCGCGGGCAGCGAGAGCGCACGCCGCCGTGACGATGGAGGCGGTGAGTTTGTCGCGCAGCCCGTCCGCCAGTCGCCGGTGCGTGAGCTCCGTGGTGCGTTTGAGGAGCTGCTGAGCAGTGGCATCGTCGATGAGGTCTGCTTGCCGAGCGAGCGTCTGGAATCGTGCTTGCAGTTCCCACGAGGGGGCGCCGTCGAGGGGCTCGCAGGGAAGCCGATGGTCGCCGACCTCGCGGATGAGATCGGACAGCTTTGTCGTGGCGCCGGCGCGTTGGTAGTAGCGCGCGGCACGGTCGGGTTCGGTCGCGGAGCGGTACACGTCGCCGAGAAACTCGAGTGCTTGGCGCTCGTCCGACCAGCGTCCGGTCACGATGCTGTCGGCGAGCCACCGGCGTGCGCTGGGTACGGCACGGTTTGGCTTGCCGGCGGCGTGCATGGTCAGTGCGTGATCGCGCAGGTCGCGGTACCGGTGGAGCAGTCTCTTTCCGTGGCTGTCTCGCAGCGCCTGCACGAGGAGATGTTCCTGCTCGATCCTCACGCCGTAGGCGATTTTGAGTCGCTGTATCGAGGCCATCCACTGAGCAGCGTCGTTGGTCAAGTGGGCATGGATGCCGTCGTTGATGGCGTGGTACCAGTGATCGAGCGCTTGGTCGGGGTTGCCGGAAAGGGTATACCAGCGTGCGGCTCGGGCGTGGACGAGAGCTGCGTGTTCGAGGTCGGTGAGCTGGTGTCGGCCGGCACTCTGGATAAGTGCGGCTCGTTCGTCCTGGTCGTATTCGGCGCGGATGAGACGAAGACGTAGGACGACGTCGTTGGGGACGTCAGAAAGCTGTGTTCGGGTGGCTTGGTCGATGGCGTTCTGGAGCAGGTCATCGACGGTCTCTAGCTGGTCGGCTTCATCGATCAGCATCAGTTCGGCAAGTAGCAGAACGAGGAGAGGCTGCTCGGGTACTGAATCGCATCCGATCTGCGTATTCGTGAGCTCGGCACGCAGTGCGCTTAGGTCGCCGAAGGGGTCCAGATAACTGCTGGTTGCGGTATCGATCAGGGTCGCATGATGTTTCATCTTCGGCGTTGCGGTTGCTGCCGACGGGCCAGGTAACAACGTGCCGAGCCCGACGCCTGCGTGTTTGGCGAGCCAGACCTCGTCGGATTGAGCTTGCTCGGGATCTGCGTTGTGGATACTGACCGCGGCCAGATGGCAGGCGAGGGCAGTGGCTTCCTCCGCTGCGCCTGCGGCGATGAGCGCCTGTAGCTGTTTCCGGCGCAGGACTTGTGCGTGGGCTCGGAATCCTGCGGTGTCGAGTTCAGTAGCCAGTTCTTCGTAGACGGTTGCTGCCTCAGACGGTGCGCTGGTCATGTTCTGGTCGGCGGCAGCCAGTCTCGGAGCGACGTCATCGGTTTTGAGCGGCCCGGCGAGCACGCGGTGTGCTTGTGTGAGCCGGTCGGGGTTAGGAAGTGGTTCCGCAGCGGGTGGGGCGTCGGGACAGAACCATTCGGCGGTTTGGAGACTCCAGAACCGAGTCACAATGTGAGGGCGCTGTCGTAATTCGTCATTGAGCTGTTCCGATCCCCACAGGTCGATCTGAAAATCGGGATATTCCTCCTGGAGATCGTGCAGCTCATCGGCTATCTGGGTGGCTTGGGTGCTGCAACTGACGGCAACGATGAACTGGTGGACCTCGCCTTTGAACTTGAGGTCACCTGCGTCGAAGGTTTCGACGGCCTTGCGGAGATCTCCAGGGGTGAAGTTCTGATATTCCTTGCATTGGACCACGCTGTATCGCCCATCCGGTTCCCGGCAGGCGATGTCGATTCCGTGCTGTGTTTGGCCTTGAGTTCCGTATCGCCGGTACTCAACGGTGGAGGCACCGATCTTGCCTTTAGCAACCGCCAGGACCAGTTTCTCGAACCGGTCCCATCCCATGTGCAAGTCGAGATCCTGGCCGCTTGACTGCGTAGCGTGCATACCGGGGGAGGGTGGCTGCCAGATGGGATCCTCTTTCGAGATGGACCAGGCAGAGGGGGTCCCGAATGGATGCGACTTACTCGCCACTTTGCCATCCTCCCTTTCAACTCTTCAATTCCAAAAGGAAGGGTAGCGATCATCGCGGGCGCCTCTCATAGAGGGTGACCTGGGGTGATGGCATGTCCCGGTGTGGGGCCGGCGGTGGTGCCGGCGGGTGTGGGTGGGGTCGGTGTAGGGGGTGTGTGGGGTGGTGGGGGCGCGGTGGAGTGCTGTTTTCGGCGTGTTTTTGAAATGTGTTGTGACGCAATGCTTGTTGTGAATAATGTTGGTGTGCAAGGTTTCACTGTTGTAATGCGCATCGCGAGTCTGTGATATCGGGTTATATCCTTGCTGTGTAACGGAATTGGTGTTTAGTGGCGTTTCGTGTCGTCTGGTGCCGACTTCGGGTGTGGGGTATGATGGGAGCATGATGTCGGGACGGGGAGTCAGCAGCGCGGCGGTGGTGTGTGCGGCGCGCGCAGCGCGTCCCGGTCTGTCGTTGCTCTCGGGTGTGGGATGTGAGGTGACGATGAAAAATGTTGGTGCGCATGAAACCTCGCTGTCGAGCGGAGCGCAGCGACGCGGGGGACGGCAACGTGACTGGACTCCCGCTGAGCCGCGCAGCGGCTC
>NZ_CP106983.1:0-116985 GCF_025722975.1 Rhodococcus aetherivorans
ATGGCTCCGCAGAGCGAGGATTTCAGGGTGCAGGTCGAGGGGATCGACCTGACGATCGCGGCCGAGACCAGGCGGATTCTGGTCGAGTGGCTGGGGATCGATCCGGCGACCGAGCAGGGGCAGATCGACCGGGAAGCGCTGCGCCTGCAGCAGATGACCGAGGACGCGGCCGAGCAGTTCGAGCAGGCGACCCCGACGCCGCCGGACGCGACGTACCGGGACGCGGTACGCGCCAAGGCAACAGCGTGGCGGGCAGCGCGGGAGATGGTGCTGGAAGACGAGCTGTATCCGCAGGTGACGCCAGAAATCCGCACAGCCCGCGAGAAGTTCGCGGCGTGGGCCGAGCGGGAAGCCGAGAAGCACTGGGAAGCGGCCCGGAGAGCGCAGGACCCCGATCGGTGGCGGACGCAGAACGTGCGACCGAACCCGACCGCGGTGCGAGTGGTCGAGCGAGTATGGCTGGCGAAGCCGGCATGGTTCCTGTCGCTGGCGGAGGCGCTGATCGCACAGCGGATCGAGGACAACCAGCCGGTGCCGATGACCTCCCGCGATCCGCTCGCGGACGAGCTAGCGACACTGATCGAGGACGAGATGCGGCGCAACCCGCCGCAGGACCCGGATCTGCCGTTCTGACCCAGGCGCATTGGGCGCAAGTCCGCGACGAACTCGTTGACCTGCGCAGGCAGGGAAAGAACGCCTCTCGTGCCCTCGCTTCGGCGCGTCGAGCATTGGCGACCGCGCAGGATCGTGGACTGCCCGAAGGGATTGCAGCCAACACTGCGAATGTTGCGTCCTGCACGGAACAACTCGAACGTCTCCGTGGGCACTGGCGTGAACTGCGGGGTCGGGAGAACCAGCTCCGCAGTGAGCTGCACGGTCTCGGGATCGACCCGGAGAGCGTCCCCAAGCAAACGGTGCGCGAGATCGCTTCCGCGCATTCGGCCTGGCGGGAGCACCCCGCCACCGCCCGCCAATTGCGGACGCTCGAACGTCTGGCTGCCGAGACGACCGTGCCGTTCGTCGTCGACGAGAACATCACCAAAGGTCAGGCCCACGACCTGATCGCCTCATTGCTGGCCGGCAACCTCCCGCAGGTACAGTTCCCCGACCGTCCCGCAGGGCCGATGTTCCTCCCGGCCGCGACACCGACCGAACTGGACACTCCCCCGGCCCCCGGACTGCACCAGGCCGAGACACCGCAGGCCGATACCCCGCAGCCGGTGATCGATCCGTTGGTCGAGGTCGAGCGACGCCTGCTCGGGCGTCTCGCCGAACCGGATCCCGAGGCCGATACCGCCGCGAACCTCGAGGTCAATACCGCGGCGCAGTTCTTCTCTTGGGCCGACGGGCATTTCAAGGTCAAGGCCCAGGTCGCCCTCGCCGATCTGATGGCCGACCGTGCCTCGCTGACCGACGAGATGTTCGTGGTGTGCCGGTCGATCCTGGCAGATCCGAAACGCTGGGGCGAACTCGGCCACCGCGCCGCCGAGGCGTACTGGCAGGCCCGCACCGGCGAGCCGGTGCAGCATCCGGTCACCGCCGGGGTCACCGACACGATCGTCGACGCCCGCGCCCGCGAGGACCGCGCCGTCGCCGAGGACTTCCTCGACACCACCCAAGTCGTTCTCGACGCGCAGGAACCGGCCGAGCTGGAGACCGCCGAGCAGCGCAGTGAGCACGTCGATGCGGTGCTGGACGGCATCGACCAGGCCGCCACGGTCGAGGTCGAGCAGTGGTGGGCGCGGGGCCGCGCCGCCTACGACCCCGACGACCCGCTGACCCTGCCGCAGCCGGACACCGACCCGCAGGTCGCCGCCGCGATCAAGGCGGTGCGCGGCCGCAAGGCCCGCGACGAGATCCGCGCCCAGTGGTTCGCCGGTGTCGAGCAGGGACGCCGCGAGGCCACCGCCGCGCAGCGCCAGGCCCTGATCGCCGAGGTCGCCGTCGATCCCCGGCTCATCGCACGCGTCGAGGGCCGGCGCCCGGACTACCTGCCCGCCGTCGCCCGCGACGACGCCAAGACCCTGATCGCCGAAGCCGCCCACGCCGGCTCACCGCTGCGGCAGGCCGCAGCGAAAGTGCTGCTCGAACACCACCCGCTGCCGGCCGAGCTGTACGAGCGGGCCTACGCCGAATGGGACCGCCTCCACGGACCCGAGCTGACCTGGGACCAGGACACCGCCGGGGAGTGGACGGCGTGGATGACCATGCAGCTGCGCCGGGACCCGCTGGTCGGGTCGTGGGCCGGATTGCCGATGTGGACCCGCACCGATCTGATCGAGTTCGGTATCGAGACCGCCTTCGCAGTCATGGCCGAGGAACGCCCCGATCTGATCGCCGCCACCGCGGGCATTCCCATCGAGCGTCTGGCTGCCGAGCTGCGCGGAAACATCATCCCGAACCTGCCGCAACCCGAGGCATCGGATGTCTCCGCCGGGTTCGTCGCGACCGGCGAATTCCGGCAGCTCCGCTTGCGGGACTACGTGGAATCGAGGGTGCAGCACTACTCGATTCACGGGTGGGCATACACCCTCGACGGCAGCAGCACGTCCACCACCGCCGGCCACAATCCGCGGGTGGCGATCGGTGCGCTGCTCGACGCACGCACCAAGCCGATCCCGGAGTGGATCGAACGCATCTACCGGCCCTACGCCGGGGCCCGCGCCACCGTTGTGACCAGGGCGACCGCCTACGCCCGGAACAACCAGTTCTACCACGCTGCGGCCCGTGCGGATCTGCTGTGGAAGTACGACGAGTCCGGCACCTTCGTTGCCGCCCACTCGCTCCTCGAGGACATGCGCCGGGGCATCATCGAGCAGCTGCGCAGCGATGTCCCCGCCGAGGTCGACCTGCTCGAATCCCTCGGGATCGACCTGGAGTGGACCCTCGGTCACGACGTGGACCCGAAGGTTCTGCGCGACATTCGGGCCGCAGGGGACGACCTCTACAGCCTCACGCCCCCCGACCTGACCTTCGCCGGGGCGGGAGATGTGATCGTCGGGGACCCCGACGGCCGGCACGTCACGATCCGCTCCGGGTGGGCACCGAACAGCAGCGACCACATCACCTACGTCGATCGTCAGCCCCGTCCCGAGCTGACTATGCGGGACGCGATCGCCGACGCCCGCGCCGTCCTCGCCGCCGCCCCCCAGGCCGAACAGTTCGACCTGGAGCGCACCACCGGCGTCGAGGCCGAACTCGACACCGCCACCGAGGCTGAAGCCGAGGTGGATACCCACGACCAACCGACCATCGAGACCGAGCAACCGCAGGTCGGTGAGGAGGCCCCGCCGTCCCCCCGAGTCTTAGCGCCTGCGGTCGATGACACAGGCGCGGTGATCTTCGAAGCGGTCGAATCGGCTCCCACCGAGCCGTCGGCACCGCCCAGCCCCGACACGGCTGCGACGTCGTGGGTGATCACCGATCGTCCGATGCTCGGCCACCTCGGGCCGATCGCTGCACCGACCCCCGCCCCCGAACCCGAGTTGGCACTGGAACCAGAAGCTGCCGCCGAGCCGATCGAGGCGGCCCCGGACGCCGACGAGCTGGTCGTTCCCGACACCGAGTATGGCGAGCCGCTGACCAGCCCCCTGTGGCGAAACGGTGGTCTGGTCAAGGCCCGCAAGGAGTCCGGCGGATACGTCTACGTCTCCCCGGCCACCGCCGCCGAGTACGCCGCCGCTGATGCGTCCGCCGAACCGCAGACCACGGTTGAACAGCCGCAACACGAGACCACCGCCGAGACCGGCGAACCCACCCCGCAGACCGGTGGTGACCAGGCGCACCCGGACACCGACTCCATGTCCGCAGGCCCGGTGGTGCGTCCTGCCCCGCCGACCGTGCAGGATCAGGACTTCACTCTCGGTACCGAGGTGCTGGTCCCCACCGGGGCGAAGGCCCGGGCACGGGCGAACATCGCCGCCCTGCGCCTGGTGCGCCGGCTCGACGAGCAGCAGCGACCGGCCACCGCCGCCGAGCAGGCGGTGCTGGCGCAGTGGTCCGGCTGGGGCGCGGTCCCGGAGGTCTTCGACAACCGCCCGAAGATCCTCGCGCAGTGGGGCGACGAACACGCCGAACTGCTCGACCTGCTCGGGGAGAAGGGCTTCGCGCAGGCCCGCCAGACCACCCTCAACGCGCACTACACCGACCCGGCGATCGTCGCCGAACTGTGGCGGGCGGCGGCGCGGGCCGGACTGCCCGACGAGGCGCTGATGCTCGAACCAGGCTGCGGGGCCGGTCATTTCGTCGGCACGGCCCCGGCCTCGGTGCGCATGGTCGGTGTCGAGATCGAGCCGATCAGCGCGAAGATCGCGCACTACCTGTATCCCTCGCAGCAGATCCGCAATCATGGCTTCGAACGCAACTTCGCCCCGGAGAACATCTTTACCGGGGCGATCGGCAACGTCCCGTTCGGCAAGTTCGCGCCCGTCGATCCGATCCACAACCCGGGCGGGCTGGCGATCCACAACCACTTCATCGCCAAGTCCCTGGCGCTGACCGCGCCCGGTGGCTACGTCGCCGTGGTGACCAGCATGTTCACCTCCGATGCCCGCCGCGCCGAACAGCGCGCCGCGATCACCGCCCGGGGGGATCTGATCGGGGCGGTGCGTCTGCCCACCGGCGCGTTCGACCGGCAGGCCGGCACCGCCGTGGTCACCGACGTGCTCATCTTCCGCCGCCGCGAGGACGGAGCCGCCCCCACCGAGGACACTCTCGACTGGGCCACACCCGCCGTGCAGGTCGCCGCGATCGACGCCAAGACCGGTGAGCAGGCGCGGATCTGGATCAATCCCTACTTCGCGAAGTACCCGGAGCGGGTGCTGGGCACCCTCGCTGTGGGCAATGGCCTGTATGCCGGGGGATCGCTGCTGGTCACCCCGCACACCGGCACTGCCCTGGCCGAGCAGTTGCGTACCCAGCTCGATCCGCTCATCGACCAGGCGCTCGACCGGGGTCTCGGGTTCACCGCCGAGGCCCCCGATCCGGCCGCAGTCGAGGCGTTCACCGCGCCGGGGTTGCGCACCGGAGCAGGTCTGGACTCGAACGAGGTGCTGCCCGGTGCGATGCGCTGGAGCGAGGCCGAGGGCCGGTTCGAGCAGTTCACCCTCGGCCGGGGCTGGGCCGAGGTCGGCTGCCGGGGCAAGGATCTGGCCGAGCAGTGGAAGGTGCTCATCGCTCTCGGTGAGACGGTCATGGAGCTGTCCGAGGCCAGCCGCTCCCGCACCGCCACCGTCGCCGACCGTGACGTGATCCGGGGCCGGCTGAACTCGCTCTACGACGGCTATGTGCGCCGATGGGGGCCGCTGAACCGGTTCAAGCTCACCGACCCGACCCCACTGTCGGACGAGAAGATCACCGCCCGCCTAGACAAGGCGATCACCGAGTGGCGGATCAAGACCGGCCGCGAGGAAGCCGCCGCCGACGGCCTCGACCCCAAGGATGCCGGACCGTTCGAGGGGTCGATTCCCGACGAGGTGTACGAGGAGCTGCGCGAGAAGGCGGCCGAGCAGCCGCAGCCGCGGCGGTATTCCGCGCATCTGCAGGGCGCGATCGCTCGTGATCCGCGCCTGGGCATGGTGCTGGCGATCGAGAACTTCCAGTCGCGCTTCGACGGCACCGAGGCGGTGGCGACCAAGACGGCGATCTTCACCGAGGACACCACCCCCTTCAAGGACAAGGCCACCGGCGCCGCCGACCTCGACGAGGCGTTGGCGATCTGCTTCGACGAACTCGGGCACATCGCCCCGCACCGGGTGGCCGAGCTGCTGAACCTGTCCGTCGAGGACACCCTCGACCAGGCCCAGGGCCGGATCTATCCGTCCCTGCACGCCGACGGCCGGTGGGAGCTGGCCACCGTCGCGTTGTCCGGGCAGGTCCGCGACAAACTCGCCCTCGCCCAGGTCAAAGCGGCCACCGATCCCCGCTACGCCCCGCTGGTGCAGGCCCTGGACACGGTGGTGCCGGCGGATGTGGACCCCGCCGACATCGGGGTGCGCATCGGCGCGACCTGGGTGCCGATCGAGGACTACCGCGCGTTCCTGATCCACGAGTTCGGGCTGCGCCCGGACCGGCTCACCGTCGAGCACGACAAGGTCAGCGGCAGCTGGGAGATCTCCACCGACCAGAAAAGCCGCCACGAATTCTCCACCGGCTATCCCGACAAGTACGGCACCGGCCGGCTCCCCGGGGTGAAGATGTTCGATCTGCTCGCCAACAACAAACCCATCCAGGTCCCCAAGACCGCCGACGAGCTCGAGCACTCCCCCAAGCCGCGATTCCACGTCAAGCTCACCGAACAGGCCCACGCCTCCGCTGGTGCGCTGCAAGAACGGTTCGAGAAGTGGCTGTGGGAGGACGGCGACCGCTATCTGCGCCTGGCCGCCACCTTCAACGAGCGCTACAACGCGTTCGTCAAACCGGTCCACGACGGACGCAGCAAGACCTTCCCCGGCCTGAACCCGAAGTACACGCCCTACGACTACCAGGCCGCCGCCGTGACACGGTTCCTGCACGACGAGACGATCCTGCTCGACCACGTGGTCGGGGCCGGCAAGACCCTGACGATCACCGCCTCGTGCATGGAAGCGAAACGTCTCGGACAGATCCGCCAACCCTGGATCGTGGTGCCCAACCACCTGCTCGCGCAGTGGTCGGTCGAAGCCCGCGACGCCTACCCCAACGCCAACATCCTCGTCGCCTCCGAACTCGACGGCCGCGACGACCGGCAACGCTTCGTCGGGCAGACCGCGGTCGGGGACTGGGATCTGGTGATCGTGCCGCAGTCGGTGTTCGGCAAGATCGCCATGCGCCGCGAAGCACAGATCGAATACCTCGACAGCGAAATCGCCGAACTCCGGCAGGCTCTCGACGCCGCCAACAACCAAGGAGCGGAGTTCACGGTCAAGCAGATCGAGAACGCGATCAAGGCCGCCGAAGGCCGCATCGAGAAGATCATCGACGCCAAGGCCACCGACGACGGGCTGACCTTCGAGCAATCGGGCTGCGATTTCCTGTTCATCGACGAGGCCCACGACTACAAGAACCTCACCCGCCCGTCCAGCAGCGCCGACCTGTCGGTGCCGACCGGCAGCCAGCGCGCCACCGACCTGGAGATGAAAGCCAAATACCTGCGCGAGCAGGCCCGCGCTCGCAACGCCGAGCAGGGCATGCCGCACGCCCCGGCCAAGGCGATCGCGTTCGCCACCGGCACCCCGATCACCAACTCGCTGTCGGAGATCTGGGTGATGACCAAGTACCTGCGCCCGGACCTGCTGCACGCCGCCGGCCTGGGGCGCATCGACAACTGGGCGGGCACCTTCGCCAAGCCGGTGTCGGTGGCGGAGATGAACACCACCGCCACCCGCATCCAGATGCGCACCCGCATGGCCGAATACGCCAACGTCCCCCAGCTGGTGGCGATGTTCGACCAGTTCCGCGACGTGGTGACCGCCGATCAGATCCCGGTGCGCCTGCCCACCCTCGACGGCGGCACGCCGCAGATCGTCGAGTTCGACATGGGCCAAGACGCCCTCGACGCGATGGCCGACCTGGACGTGCGCATGAGCACGATCCAGGGCGATCGGATGGACCTGGACAACAGCCTCAAGATCGCCACCGACGGCCGCAACCTCACCATGCACCCCTCACTGGCGAACCTCGCCCCACCCGAGCCGGAGCACAGCCGCATCGAACACGCCGCCGACCTGATCTGGCAGGTCCACAGCGACCATGCCGACCTGCGCATCCCGGCCGACAAGTACGGCCCCGAGATGACCGGGGTGTTCCAGCTGGTGTTCTGCGACCGCGGCACCCCGAAGGCCGGCGCCGGCCCCAAGGCACGCAACCTCTACACCGAGCTGCGCGACGGGTTGGTCGCTCGGGGCATGAAGCCCGACGAAGTCGCGTTCATGCACGACTACGAGGGCCCGAAGGCCAAAGCCCGATTGGTGCACGCCTGCGCCGACGGGCGGATCCGGGTGCTGCTCACCTCCACCAAGAAGGGCGGCACCGGCCTGAACGTCCAGCGGGCGCTCAAGCAGATGATCAACCTCGACCCGGCGTGGACCGCCGCCGACATGGAACAACGCCTCGGCCGCATCATCCGCCAGGGCAACGTCCACGAGAGCGTCCGCGTGGTCAACATGGTTGCCCGCCGCTCCTACGACGCGATGATGTACCAGTACGTGGCCCGCAAATCGAACTTCATCGCCATGATCCGCAAGGCCGACGTGCCCCCGACGATGGAAGACCTCGGCGGCGATCTGACGGTTTCGTGGGCGCAGAGCAAGGCCGCCGCCACCGGCGATCCGGTCTTCGTCGCGCAGGTCGAGGCCGACCAGCAGGTCGCCGAACTCGAAGCCCGCCGCGACGCCGTCCAGGGCGCCAACGCCGCCCGCAGCGCCGCGATCCGGGCCTTGAGCAAGTCCATCACCACCGACGAGAACCGGCTGCCCGAAGTCCGGGCGATGGTCGACAAGCTCACCGCGTGGACCAGCATCGACGACCGCGCCAAGAAGATCTGGCACTTCCCCCACGCCACGATCCCCGACTCGGAAACCGCCGACCTGGCCGACGCGCTGCGAAGCTCGTTGATCCGGCTCGAGGAGGAAGTGACCCGCAGCAACGACGAGGTGGTCTTCGGGGCCATCAACGGTGTGCCCCTCACGCTCGGCTACACCCAGGTGATCGGCCAGTTCTACCTCTGTGTCGGCGAGGAGATCGCCTGGTACGACCGAGACCGGTTCCTCAACGCGGTCGAGAAAGCCAGTGGGGCGCAGGGGATGCTGACCACCCTCCGCAATCTCGCCGAGAAGGCCACCCGGCAGGTGCCCGTCATCGAAGCGCGGATCGAACACAACCGGGGCCGGCTCGCCGACGCCGAGGCCGAACCCGAACTCGCCTTCACCGAGACCGACGAACTCGACGCCGCGAAACTGCGAGCCGAAGAGCTACGGCTCGAGGTCAACGCCCGCGAGAACTCCCCCGACGCACTACGCCGAGCCCGCGAAGACCAGCAGCGCCGGGCCGCCGACGGGCAATATCCTCAGTGGACCCTCGACCTCAACCCCACCGATGCCTGGGCCGCAGAACGCGGCATGAGCAAAGAAGACCTCATCGCCTCGGTACCGGCACGCATGGCCGCCGCCCGGCAGCAATGGCTCGACGGCGCCGAGCAACGCGAAGCGGATCGCAAGGCCCAACCATGGGTGGCCCTCGACGAGACCGAAGCGCTCTGGCAGTACGGCTTCGACTCGGGCAGCGGCCGGCCCGGCGCCCGGGTGTACTGGGACGAGAGGCAATGGCACCTCGAAGCCTGGGACGGCAACGGCACCGTCGAACGCGACGCCGTCAACACCCGAGGCGACGCCTTCAGCCTCGGCATCCGCGCGGTCGAGACGTTCGCCGCCGACCGTCAGATCCCCCGCGAGGCGATCCACCAGGCAAGCATCGAGCGCCGCGAACACCTCGACAACGCCACGTCCCCCACGATGGTCGAACCCACCGATGCGATCGTGGAGCCGACCGAGACGGTCAGCGCCGCCGAGGACACCTTCGAGCTCGATGGCACGCTCGCACACGGATTGCGTGCCGCAGGCGACGTTCGCCCACTGCACAAGGTCAATCCCCACGGCACAGGACCGCAACAGCAGCAGCACCTCGACCCGACACGGCAGTACGAAGCCGAATACGGAGGCGGGTACGAGGAAGACGGCCGCGCCGTCTGATCGCGTCTCTAGCCTCGACACCACCGGTGGGGCAGGACCCGGCGGTCCTGCCCCACCACACCACCGACCAGGGGAAACCTGTGACACCAGGCAAGACCGAAGCCGAAGCCCGCGCCGCCCTCGCCGCGATGGAACCGATCATGGTTCGCGAAGCCGGCTACGAGATCGACTGACAGGGACCCGCGCTACTCCCGCGAATGGCTCTACTACTTCATCCCCGACACGGTCGACTGGCCCCCGACGGAGCAGCTTAGTGAACAGTTCGGTGCGCTGCTGGGTGATCGCAGCGACGGAGGTGCACTCGATGGAGCGTGCTGACGGCCGTCGAGGGGATCGTCGATCGGGTCGCAACACATCCCGTTGGACAGCACCCGGCTGCCAGCGGAAAACAATCGATTGTCGCCCCGCACATGGAGTTGCACGCCATCGCCGCTGCCACCTACGAGCTGCTGCAACTTCGATGCTCAACACCGGAAGTGCCCGCGCACGCCGCACCTGCGTCCGATCTGCGGCAGGAATGGGGATCGGCAGCAGGTCGCATTCGCGCACAGTTGCCCTGCGCTCATCGAGCAAGCTCTCGACCATATGCACCGGCTCGCCGAGGATCTACGCACCACCCAGCAGATCCTCGGCGCAATCAACTTTGCCAGAGCCCTGCCACCCTTCTCCATTGGCGGTTGACATCCACAGGGGCATCAAGCTCGCCGCCGTCCACGTCTCTACCCTCAAACCCTCGGCTATGAATCAGCGGGCATTTGAAACACGCCCTACGAAACGCTTGACGCTCAAGCGAGCCACCAGGAGTGATAGGTGTTCCGAAACTCATGTCCAAAATCGGTGATTCAAAATCTGGTCTGTCGGTGAGTTATGGAACATTGCGAGGCTATGAGCGAACTTTTGGGCTACGCGAGGGTCTCGACGGCCGATCAGACCCTCGATCTGCAGAGCGACGCACTGAGGGCCGCGGGATGTTCTCGAATCTGGACCGAGACCGCCAGCGGTGTCACAACCGCCCGTCCGCAGCTTGACGCCCTGTTCTCTCATCTAGGTTCAGGAGACACTCTGGTGGTGTGGCGACTCGACAGACTCGGTCGGTCCCTACCTCATCTACTTCAGGTTGTCACCGATCTCGAAGAACGAGGCATCGGCTTCCGGTCGGTGACCGAATCGATCGACACTACGACCGCCGGCGGGAAGCTGATCTTCTCGATCTTCGGGGCTCTTGCTGAGTTCGAACGCAATCTTATCCGTGAACGCACCTCTGCTGGCCTCGCTGCTGCCCGTGCCCGAGGCCGAGTTGGTGGCCGGCCGCCGAAGATGACGTTGAAGAAGATCAAACAAGCGAAATTAATGCGGGACAACGGGATGAGTCAGACCGAGATCGCGGAGATTCTCGGCGTTGGCCGTACGACGCTGTATCGACACCTGAAGTGAAGCAGCGATGCTTTGACTGCTCAGGTTCGTGCGCTTTTCTGGCCTTGCGCTTGTGCGGCAGAGCTGGACCGCGTGATGAATCGGTTCGGGGTGTTCGCCTTGTGCACGAACTTGCCAGTGACTGCACTCCGCGTCGATGCACTACTCACCCGGAAGGTGTTGCTCGATACCTTCCGCACGGTGGTCTTGCTTGTCGATTTCATACGGTCCACCTCCCTGGATGATCCACAGTAGCGCACAGCAGGGCACGGTGAGGCACAGCAGGGCACAGAGTGGCGCGTGGCAACCACCCGGATGATCAGAGTGAAAGCATGCGGGTCTGCAACAGCTCCGACCACTTCTCCGACAACTCAGCGAAGGCAAAGTTGACCTCGTCGATCTGAGCATCATCAATCGCAGTAGTCGAGGCAGCACTGATCACTCCACACGGCAGAGCCGGCCCACCTGGCAGTTCTGCTACCACCGGAGTAGCCGCAACAGAGTGCCAACGGGATGTCGATCCCGGCCGGGATAACTCGCGGATGAGTAGGTCGTTTCGGCCGATGCACTGTCCCGCGATCCACGGGCTGTCGTGTCCTGGAACCTCTCGGCGCAAATGATTGGGATGCTTATACGTACGGTCGTTGGCCGCCCACCGTACGAGTCCACCTGTACCGTCAGTCAGCCACAGGGTCAGGTTCCCCAAATCAGGTAGCATCTCCTGCAGGATCGCCAGATCCTGCTCAAGCTCGTTGGAGTCCCCCTGCTGGAGCATCGAAAATTGCGACACGTTCTTCTCCCACAGGGCAGAGGCTCGCTCCCGCGGAGTCAGGTAGCCATCCTCGCCTAGATGTGGGAATTCGCGAAGGGCTTGGGCAGCGTCGGTGTAGTCGTGAGTTGCAATGACGTGCACACCCAATGCCGACCACTGGTTCTTCAGCGCCATCTCGACACGTTCAAATTGGGTCCGATCCAAACCCATACCTTCACGAGCGAGGAAGACCAGCACTTCGGCATCCCGATCTTCGGAGGTCAGATCATGAATCCACTGCCGAATGTCGGGATCGCGGTAGGAGGTGCCCGCCAGGATCAATGGCCCTTTTTGAAGAGTCTCTTGGAGGGCCGACACCTGCCACGGAACCTGCCGCTGGCCAAGCTTGTTGTAGTCACTGAGTGTGAGAACCACAGAATCGTCTGCTGAGGCACCTGGAGGAAGAAACCCGTGCAGATGGTGTACCTCGTAGTCGCCATGAGGGGCGCGTGGACGAACCTTCCCCCGGCTGAAGACCCCCGTGCTTCGGCCGAGAGCGTCAAGCACATTGTGCAAGGCGACTTCGAGCAGCTCGTCGTAGTTCAATGTGAACAACGAGATCGTCTCGGGGCCTCGCTTTTCAGCTAAGGCCGCAGCAGCATAGTGCAGTGCTGCCGGATCCACCGGGGTCTCCCCGTATAGCGCAGATTCCAGCAGCGAGGGCCACGTATTCCCTGCCGCATCTTTCGCTGCTTCGGCGACGATCGCCGGATCCTGACCTCCCAGAAAGGCTTTGGCGGTGTCGCGGTCCGTAATTGCACCGCTTCGAGTCAATAGCTCAACCGCGAACGTATTCCAATCGGGCAGTCCGGCAGCTGCGGATGCGCCTGCTCCGAGAAGGACACCCATGTGAGACTCGACATGCAGTTCTTCGAGAGTGAGGTTTTCTCACCAGGAGTTCGCTGACGGCGGCCGGGGACATTCGGGCGGTGTGGCGTGAGATGAGGACGTGGGGTCCTACCTGGTAGAGATCGTTTCGACCAAGAAGCAATCCCGAAGCAGGACCCCACGTGATTTCCTATCGTGCCACGCTCGACGTGCCCGAGCGCACCCTGGCCTTCGTCGCCAGTGCCCTGGCCGCGCATCGCACCCGAGTCGACCGCCGACCATGGCAGCGGGCCGCAACCGTCTACGTCCAGGCGGTAATGGTGCTCCGCTGGTTCCGCGACGGCACCGACGTCGCCGCCCTGGCGCGCGATGCCCGAATCTCGCCGGCAACCGCCTACCGATACCTACACGAAGGCATCGACGTGATCGCCGCCCACGCCCCTGACCTGCACGAGGTCCTCGCCCACGGGAGTGCATCCGGGTGGGAACACGTCGGACTCGACGGCACCTTGATCGCCGCGACCCGATGCCGGGAGCGCTCCGAAGCCGGACACGACTTGTGGTACTCGGGCAAACACCGCCGACACGGCGGCAACATCCAGGTCCTGACCGACCCGACCGGCTACCCGGTCTGGGTCTCCGACGTCGAACCCGGCTCGGTTCACGACATCACCGCTGCTCGACTCGGCGGAGTCCTCGGCGCCCTCTATGAGGCCGCCACCGGCGGGATGCCCACCCTTGCCGACAAGGGTTACACCGGTGCCGGGATCGGTGTCCACACGCCGACCAAGGGCCGCGACCTCGATGCCGGCACTCGATGCCGCAACACACTTCTGTCCGCGATGCGCGCTCCGGCGGAACGTGCGAATGCCCTGCTGAAGACCCGCTGGAAGGCCTTACAACGAATCAGTCTGTGTCCGTGGAGGATCGGCACGATAACCGCTGCCGCCCTCGTGCTTCTTCACCTACAAGCCCCCGCCTGGTGAGAAAACCTCAGTCTCGATCGTCTCAGGGCCAATCTCCGCTGCACTCACCCTCGAAGTCTCTCATTCGATCGGCTTAGGTAGCTGTCACTGTCCACCCTGATCAAGGATTAGAAAGGCCCCTCGAGGGAGCCACCAACTCCTCTACCTGGCAGCTCTGAACCCCGGACGCCGCTCGAACGACCTCCAGACGCCCTGCTGCAATGCCGTTCCTGTATCTCATGGGTTCGAGGCATCGAACTCCTCCCACAGGCTGAACAGGTACTCGCAGATAGTGACGGCCGCGTTGAACGCAAGTCGCGCTTCGCGGGGTGTCGCTGCCGATACCTTCCCTGAACCGTGGCCGGTCCCTGCGGCATTACGAAGTTCGCCGAGGAATTGAACTGTTCCCGTCAGCTGGGAGAGCATCTTCGCGGCAGCATCGCTTGCCTTTGGGTCGCTAGGAACCGCGGTCTTCGATAGGTCGAGAGCCTTGGCCGCCGCCCTGAACTTCTGTCCCACATTCTGGGTAGAACTCACTGGTTCATTGCTGGCCGTCAAAATCTGTGCGCATACATCTTCGATGAGTTCCTTACTGGAACCGAGAGCCAGGCTGGGGTCGGCGGCGATCGACCGTTCGATCCGCTTGAGATGTAGCTGTAGGGACTCCAGATCTCCGAGCTGGGCACTTGCCGCGACGATGGAGGCCGGCTGGGGGGGATGGAAGTTCGAAGTACTGCGGTAGTCCACCTTGGCCACGCCGGCCCGGACCTCCCGCTCGTAGAGCTCGTAGCCGCACGGGTTGATGAGGTCATTCAGTGCCTTACACAGCGGTTCTTTCTCAGCGTCCGGACAGACGCGGGGAGAAAGTCGATGTGCGGCGAACTTCAACACGGTCTTGTCGGGACCGCCCATAAAGCCGAAGCGTGGATCGGTGAAAGCCCATCCCTCGCCCCAGTCGTGGAACTTCATGACATGTTGTTCGATATCCTCATACGCCGTAGTGCATCGAGGATCATTGCTCTTGATCTGGTGCAGTTCGCAGACGCTGGACATGAACTCGAGTTCGTTTTGTTTGCCGGTCCAGCCCCAATCAAGCAAGAGTTCCTGGATCTCACGACGCGTTTCGCCGTCTATCTTCTTCGAGGTAGTCACAAGGGCTCAGTGTGCATCGCCTGGTAGTCGAGAGGCTCGTTCGACCCCCTCATTGCCCGGTGGAGCAGTGCCACGTTTGCAGTGTCAGGATGGCTGGCGGGTGTACCAAAAGTCCCTGTCAGAATCCTCCCGCAAGACGAATCCGACCTTCTCCATGACTCGTACGCTTTGCGTGTTGTGCGGGAAGACCCTGCAACAGAAGGTCTCGAACTGGCTGAACTGCGCGTCTCGGAGCATCTCCCGAAGCATCGCTGGACCGATTCCGATTCCTTGGCGGTCGGGGTCCACCTGATAGTCGAATGACATCTCCTCCGGGAACCCCTTTTTCGCCAGGCCAATGATGTAGCCCACGAGGTTGCCATCAGTGTCGTACGCGGCCCAGCCGTATTGCCCTGGATTGGGGAGCTTCGCATGCACCTCTAGTTCCTGAAAGGCGCTATCGAAGGGCATGGTGGTGCCCATCAGCTCGACCCGTCGTTCATCCCCGAGGCTGTCCCACCAGTGAGCCGCGGCCTTGCGATCGGGATGGTCTTTATCCAAAGGAAGTTCGCGCAGCTGCACCTCAAAGGTTTCCACGGACCCGATCCTAGGAAATGTGGACGGCAGTCGACGATGCCCATACCAACTTGTTCAATTGCTTCAGGAGATCGCGGTCTGCAGCCATGATCTCCTAGGTACCGACCGAGGGTCGCTCGGCCCATACCTGCCGCCGCTCGAGGCTGGCTCCTAGACGGCCTGCGTCCCGATCGGTGCCGGCGGCGTGGAGTGGCTGAAGAGAGGCCTGCGGAGCCGAAAGTTGGTGTGCCCTCCCCGCTACGAAACGACGTCGAGTCGAGGGAGTTGGTGTGATGCATGCTTGAGAACATCCCAGGTCAGGTGATGATCGCCGTTGATCCGCACAAGGCATCGTGGACCGCGGCCGCAGTCGACGTCTCACTGCGGGCGTTGGCCACCATCCGGGTGCCGGTCGGCGACGACGGATACCGAAAGCTACGTCGCTTCGCCCGGCAATGGACGAATGCCGAGTGGGCCGTGGAGGGCCGCCACCGGCCTGGGTGCGCCGCTGACGAACCGTCTGAGCAATGACGGTGTGGAAGTGGTGGATGTTCCCGCGAAACTGGCCTCCAGGGTGAGGCTGCTGTCCACCGGTCACGGCCGCAAGAGTGACGATGCAGACGCAGTTTCCGTCGGTGTCGCCGCACTGACCGGTCACGGGCTGACCACCGCCCGGATCGATGCCACGGTCACCGCGTTGCGCGCGATCGTCGAGCATCGCGATGACCTGGTCAAGACGCGCACCCAGACCGTCAACCGGCTCCACGTCGTGCTCACCCACCTGATCCCCGCCGGCGCTTCCCGCGGTCTGAGCGCCGAACGGGCCGCCGAGATGCTCAAACGAGTCCGTCCCCGCGACGTCGCCGGCAAAACCCTCCGCTCTCTCGCCGCGGATCTCGTCGCCGAGGTCCGGCAACTGGATCGTCGGATCGACAAGGCGGCACGCGACATCGAGGCAGCGGTTGCCGAGTCCGACAGCTCGTCGACTCAGCTGTGCGGGATCGCGGCGTTGAACGCAGGCAAAATCCTCGCCCGGGTCGGTTCGGTACACCGGTTCCGGTCGGCCTCCGCGTTCGCTAGCTACACCGGAACTGCCCCCATCGAGGCGTCCTCCGGGGACGTCGTGTGCCACCGTCTCTCACGGGCCGGTGATCGGCAACTGAACTACGTGTTGCACACCATGGCCATCACCCAGATCCGCCGAGCCACACCTGGTCGCGCCTATTACCGCCGCAAACGCGCCGCAGGGAAAAGCCACAGGGAAGCGTTGCGCTGCTTGAAGAGGCGACTCTCCGATGTTGTCTATCGACAGCTTCTTAGAGACGCAACACCAGCCGTAGCGGCGGGCCCGTCTGGAACAGCAAACACCCCTGCGGGCCGTCATGGGATGTCGGGCCCGCAGGGGTCTCGGTCGAGGCCGTGCCGTGCGTCAGGGGATCAGCAGAGCCGCAGGACTCCGGTGTCGTGCATGCCCCATACGCCGATCTTGCTGAAGCGCGCCTGGAAGTTGATGCAGGTGCTGCCCGGTGCGTACACCATCGGAGTCCAGAACTGGCCGGGGGCCTTGCCGTAGGACGGGCTCCACTGCCAGCCGTTGTGCGGAGACCACACCCCGGCTTCCGCCTGGCGATTGGTGGCCCCCGAGACACGGACCCAGTTCGTTCCGCAGGCGGGCGAGTAGCGAACCTCGACGGTGACGAAGTCGATGGTGCGCTTCCAAATGGTCGTGGCGTTGGTGGCGCACCCGGTAGCCAGCGGATCCCCGCTGCGGGGCGCCGCCTGCGCCGACGACGCTGTGGCGATCACGACGAACAGGGCCAGAACGGTCGCCGCCACCAGGCTCATGGCCCTGACGACGATGTTCGACTTTGTGGTCAACATGGTCTTCCCTTCTCCGGATCGATCCCTCTCGCACACGAACATAGGGCAGAAAAAGACCAGCTAGAAGCCTATTTTGAGGTTTGCACCAAACTGGTCACATGCATAGCTGACACGATGGGATGTGTGCGACTATATGGACGGACCAAATGGACCGAAAGTTTGGGAAGCAGGGGAGGCAACGTGACCGAACACAGTGGCCCGCCACGGAAGAGGCGCCCCGCGCCATCGAAGGCGAAGATCGTCCATGCCGCCGGACAGCTCTCGACGAGCACCCTGCTCGATTCGAGCGATCGGCTACTGGCGCAAAAGCTCAACGTCTCCCGGACCACGCTCAAACGACACTTCCCGACCACGGGAGCGTTGGTCTCCGCCGTCGTCGCGGACCTCGATCTCCGCAAAGAGCAGGTCGATCCCGAGTTGAGGGCGCGGGCCAGGCGTCACGAGGCCGCGAGCAGTCGTCAGGGGGATCTACCGACGGCCCTGGTGGACCGACTGCGGGAGATCCGGCTCCTGGTCGGCGAGGACGAGCGCATCGATGCGACGGTGCAGGAGGTGGACAAGTGGCTCGGCACGCCGAATCGGCTCGCCATCGCCACGCTCTGCTCGTTTGCGGCCTACCGGTTCGTGATCTGCACGCAAGCGCATCGCCCCGACGCCGCAGAAAAGGCCCGGTCCTATGCCGAAAAAGGCCTGACCGAGATCCCGCCCGGTCACGCGCACGACATGCTGCGCGCCCAGCTCTACCGGATCGCGGCCGCCGCCGAACGCCGGATCGCGCAGGCCGCTGGGGCCGAACTGACCGAGAAGTCCACCGACGTCGATCGGCTGGCCGCCGAACGGGTGGTCCTCGGGCGGATGGCCGCAATCGGACGGCTGAAGAAGGAAGAGGCGGCACTGCTCGAGGGGATCGGCCAGCCGATGTGGGCGGCAGCGGCGCGCTACCATGCCGACCGTGCCATCGCTATCGCGGAAGGACGCCCCGAGCTCGAGGTCCATGCGACCGGCGAGCTTGCGGTCTACCTCGCCGAACAGATCCGCGACCAGGTTCCACCGCCGGCGGAAATCCTCGTTCCCTTCCTGATCCGCTGGTGTGCGGCACAGGTTGCCTACCGGGAGCTGTTCCCAGTCTCGATGGATCCGGAAACGGCGACGAGCCTGCGCAACGACCTTCTCGCCTCACTGGGTCGGCGGACCGGGTACGACACCACCGCTCGAGTCCTGACGACGATGTTCGCGCTGGCCGCAGCCTACTCCGCAGGACGCGCCGATGGTCATCTGGTCCATCCGCAAGACCTCACCGCCCTGGTGACCTACGGAACGGTGGGACAGTTGCTCGTCGGTGCGTACCTGCATCATCTGGCGGCCGGCCTGGCCAACCGGTCCACCGGCGCCGAGAACATCGTCGCCCCGGACGTCGTCGCCGCCACCAAGGCGACCGGTCCGGTCGAACAGCTGTTGCCGATGGACGTGCCGGATCTGGCAGCGGCAGCGCGCAGTCATTATCGGGCCGCAATCGCACGCTCTCTCGTCGGCGGCAGCTCGAGCGTTCTTGTCGCCCGCGCCCGTAAAGGCCTCGAGGAACTGGTCGAACTACCCGGAGGAACGGTCGATCTCGACCCCCTGCCCCTGCTGCGCGCTGTCGAGGGCACGGACGAATCCGACGTCGACGTCCACGTCACCCAGCGGTTGGCGCTAACCGTCCTCATCCACAAACAGCCCACTCCCCAGGAGGCCAGGAAACTGTTGAACGAGTTCCAACCCTTCATCGCAATGCTCAAATCGATAGCCAATCACGACGTCGTGGTCGATCTCGAAGACAATCCCGCCGAATCCGGCCGAACCGAACCCATCGTCGTCCTGGGACCGACCGACGATCGCTGGCTCCAACTGGGAATCGGCTAGGGAAGACCACCCCCGAACGTCGAGGAGGAACCCCGAACAGGCAGGAACGCCACCTGCGGCAAGGGAGGAATCGCCCCGCGCAGAAGATCTTCGCGACGGCCGGTGTGCCTGGACGGCAAGGTCCTGCCAGACATCTGTCACCCACCCGGGCATCGAGAGAGCACGGCCCCCGGGAGGGCGCAGCTCCCCCTTGCCCCGCGCCGCACGCTCGCCGGGGAAACGGATGCGCCCTCGCACCGAGAAACCCCGCCGGAGCGAACACGTCAACTCCGGCGGGGTTTCGGCCACCGTGCAGGGGGTGACGGTGGCTTTCTCGAACCCTACTAGAGGCGTTTGGCTCCCGGTGAGGTCTTTGTTGCGCTCGCTGACGCCGGCGGAGATCCCCCGCGCGGCCGAGTGCGTAGAGGCGGGTGACACCGCACCGCAAGGATCACGAGTGTGGATGTGCGTGCTCGAACACCTGCTCGATGTGCGGTGGTGTCGCCGACCAGGCCGCCAGGTCCTGATCCCACCGTTTGCGGATGCTCACCCCGTACTCGGGGGCGCTCTTGAGCCCGACGTAGTCTCGGCTGACTGTGAGGATTCCATTCGCAGCCTGATAGTGCTGGGCTGTGGACTGGTGACCACGAGTGTGACCCTTCGGCTGACTGGCTTCGTGCCTTCCTCAGGACTTGTCCGCTCGTGGTTGCCGGCCCCGGCCCGGTACGGAGTAGCTGCCCTGATCAGGAGCTTGACCGCCGGGCGTTAGCGGCGCCCGACGTGTCTCATCACAGTCCTGCCGAATCTCCGTCCCGGACCGGAAACCACATCCGCTCCAGGCGAGGAGAGAACGCATGACCAGTCTGACCGATCTGCGTGAGGTGGTCGATGTCGTCATCGGCGTCGACACCCACGTCCACACCCACTCCGCGGCTGCGGTCGATGCCCGCACCGGGGGCATGCTCGACGAGATCACGGTGGAAACCACCGCGGACGGCTACGCCCAACTGGTGGAGTTCGCCGACGAGCACGCGGCGCTGCGAGCGTGGGCCGTCGAAGGTACCGGCGGCCATGGCGCCGGCCTGACCAGAGTCCTCGAACGCGGCGGGGAGGTGGTGATCGAGCTCGACCGTCCCGAGCGTGCCAAGCGTCGCCACGGCGCCAAGTCCGACCCGCTCGACGCGATCCGTGCGGCCCGGGAAGCGCTCGCGCGCCCCCGCTTGGGTACCCCCCGCAGGGGCGGGGACCGGCAGGCCTTATCGGTGCTGCTGGCCGCCCGCCGGTCCGCGGTCAACGCCGCCACGGACGCCCAGCGCCAACTGTTCAGTCTGGTCATCGCCGCCCCCGAGGACATTCGGGAGCGGTTCCGCGGTCGGACACTGCCCGGCATGGTCACGATCGCAGCCGGCCTGCGGGTCCGCGCCTGCCGGGATGTCGAGACCCGCACGACCGTCACCGCGCTGCGGTCCCTGGCCCGCCGGGCCCGTGCACTGGCCGAGGAGGCCACCGCGCACGAGAACGCCATCCGGGCGATCGTGCGGTCGTGGCGGCCAGACCTGCTCGCGCAGCTCGGCGTCGGACCGATCGTGGCTGCGACCGTGCTCTGTGCGTGGTCCCACCCGGGCCGGATCCACTCCGAGGCCGCCTTCGCGATGCTCGCCGGTGTCGCCCCGACCCCGGCCGGCAGCGGACAGGTGAGCAACCGGCATCGGCTCAACCGCTACGGGGACCGACAGCTCAACCGTGCCCTGCACACCATCGTGCTCTCGCGGATCCGCTACGACCAGACCACCCGCGCCTACGTCGCTCGCCGCACGGGCGAAGGCAAGAGCACCCGCGACATCAAACGCTGCCTCAAGCGCTACATCGCCCGGGACCTCTACCGGCTACTCGAACAGCAGCCAATCGAGGCTTGACATTCCATAGGAGCGTCCAGGGGCGGGTGCGGATCGGACCACTCGGTAGCCGGGATCAGGAACAGGTGCGGCTCGTCGTCGGTGTCGAACACCAGGGCCAACACGACCCACGATTCGAGCGGGAAAGGTCGACTTGCGCATGAAGACGTACCCGTTGGTGACCTGGATGGCTTTGACCTGGACCATCACGTGGCGGCCTCGACCGACGTCGACCACCAGGTCCACCCCCGGTCGTCGGCCAGCGGCCGGTAGACCCGAAACCCCAACAGGGCGATCCGGCTGGCGACGAACAGTTCGGCCGCAGCGCCTCGGGCGAGGGAACTCGGTGCCCGCCCAGCCAACTCGACCGGCCCCGTGCCGCCCGCATCGCCATCGGTCATACGCACCAGTGTCGCGGTTCGAAAGACCCCTGGCCGGCCGGCGCGCAGAGCTGCGCAGATACTCCTGCAAGCATCTGCGGCACGGTTCCTTCGGGGCGTGGGCGTGGCTGCAATCATCGGCACAGGCATTCAGCGCTGAGGTACAAGACCCCGGCCGAGTACGCATGCCGGATGCACTACCGGCTCCAGCCCGGGGCGTGCGAGATCGACTGCAAGTAGGAACCGGCTCGAGAATAGACCGGACCAACTATAGGAACCTGCCACGTCCATGTCGCGTCCTTAGGCCGTCAAAACCTGTCTCAACACAGCCATCCACTTGTTCTAGGGTCGCTTCCAGTCGGATAGCTCGCGAGAGTGATTTCTGATGATCTTCTCTGCAATCGCAGCGAACGCCTCTTCGAGGGTGGTCTCATCGTCCTGATATCCGCTGCCCCGGACAACGAATCGCGGCTGCTGATCATCGTGCTGCCATTCCACCGCGAACTTGAACGCGTCGAAGCTCACGTCCCACAGCAACCCGTGCTCATTCGGCATGTAAGCGCTTCGTACGCGAGGTGGTGAGAGCGTGGACGAAGACCAGCTCCAGAAGGACCCGTCTGGGAGGAGGAGATCTACACCGAGTCCCCTTCCGAAACCGCCTCTCTCGTATCCAACGACATAGCCCGCCGGAGACATCTTCTTGGGGCTAAGGAGTCTGACCCGTGGCGAAATGACGACGCGTTGGGGTCTGATTCCTTCACTCCCCAGATAGGAGAGTAAGGATCTGAAAAGGTTCTCGAACGCCGCGCGTCCTTTGCGTGCCGCCTGACGCTCCAGCTCCAGCCGATCTTCCTGAGAGTTGACCAGCGAGTCGCGGGCTTGCTTACGACGCTGTAGCGCTTCCTCGAAGTCCATTGCGGGAGCTTAGCTTACTAAGTTTCCGGTACACGGGATGTCATCCGAACAGGTTAATCAGATCAATCAAAACAACGTTCCTTGCCAATCGCCGGGGTTGGTCTTGGCATGAAACAATGCGTCTTCGTCGTACCCGTCCCGCAATGCCGCACGGATCGCCAGGGATCGCTCGTAGCGCGAGCGCCCCTGCCTGTCGAGCAGCGTATGACCGGACAGTCGGCCAAGCGCGATCGCGTAGCGCACGTTCTCGCTATGCGTGGACTCCACTAGATGCCCCGACCCGACGCGCACGCACAGCGCCTCGTTGCACTTGTGCTCGCACACCACCTGCGGGTCAAGAGGACCGTGCACCAGCTCCACCGAGAAGCGATGCGCGAGCATTGTGCGTTGCCGATTCTCGCGCTGGAAGTTGAACCGTCCGTACCCATCGGGAGCACTGATTGCCCCGACCCAGTACCAACACGTCGGGGACTTGACGACCTTCGACCAGAATGCCGCAACATTCGCCTTCGACGGCCGCAGGGAGTTGTCCACCACCCGCCCCCGCCGCGGTCGATCCTTCGACTCCTCAACGACGAACTCGATATCGAGATCCGGGAATCCTATGTCAAGCGATGACTCACCATCGTCACTCATGGCCGCAGCATCACGACGCCGCAGGCACCGACTGCGCATCAGACGATCGTGCAGCCGGCTCGGCGACATTGGCGACACCGAGATCCGCCTTGGCTTGCATGATGAGCTTCTTCGCCTCGCGGGTGCTCACGCCGAGCAACGGTGCCAGCTCCGACGCCGACGCGCTGCGACTGAACTTCACGATCGCTTCCGCGTACTCGCGCAGCAGCGACGATTCCTGCTCGCGCTCCTGCGGAGTCAACGTCTCCGTGCCGGCTTCCATCTCCCGCTGGATCTCGGCGATCTTCGCCGCGTACTCCTCTTGGATCTTCTTGATGCGACGATCCCGAGTCTGCTCTAGCCGCTCGATCTTCTTCAGCGGAGCCTGGGCCCGCGAGGCGACTGTTGCTTCGAGCTTGAACAGCTTGTCCGTCGCCTCGTGGATGGGGCCGGCCAACGCTTCGAGTGCCGCCTGACGAGCGAGCAGTCTCTCCCGTTGGCGGCGGGCGTTTTCCCGAACGTTCGACGTCGTGTGCGGACGAAGGGAGCGGCGAGATGCCGATTGGGAAGTCGAGGCCACAGGCCGGAAGTGTAGCGGCTCGCGCAGGTCGCGGGGAGGCCGACGACCGGAATCGAGGACGCTCCATCGAAGTCCAGATCCGGTCACCACACCGACAAACCGTGACGCTCACGTGCCGAACACACGCAGCTCCACTGCTCTGACAGGACCATCGAGGTCCTGTCAGACCTTGGACCGAACTCCGTTCGTCTCAAAAAATTTCTACACACCTCATGCACTAAAGCTGTGACATGGCATGATCAACTTCCGTGATGACCGTCCACAAGCTCAACGCTGGGGACGGCTATGTCTATCTCACCAAGCACGTTGCCAAGGGCGACGCCACTGAGACCCGCAAGTCCGATGCGGTCGATTACTACGTCACCAAGGGCACTCCACCCGGTATCTGGTGCGGCAAACTCGCCGAGAAGGTCGGTGTCGAGGTCGGCACCGAAGTGACCGAATCGGCGATGCGGGCGGTGTTCGGTGCCGCTCGCACACCTGCCGCATTCGATACCAGGCCCGGACCGAATGCCCCGATCCAAGACCGGCTGAACTGGTCGCGGGCGACGGCGTTGGGCCGGGCATTTTCGTGGTACGAGAACAGCCAGGAGTACGTCAACGACGTCGAGGAACTGTGCAGTTCCTACAAGGCGCAGTACGGCGAATACCCGGCCCCTGATGCGAAGAAGGCGATCCAGCTCTCGACCGCTCGCAAGCATCTTCGCCGCAGGAAGGGCGAGAAGGCCGACCTGCTCAGCGAGCAACAGGTGTGGGAGTTCATCACCGAGCAGTACACCAAGGTTCGGCAGCCGGTGGCCGGTTATGACCTGGTGTTCACGCCGATGAAGTCGGTGTCGTTGCTGTGGGGACTCGGCGACGAGAAGGTCAAGGCCGCGGTCGAGAGAGCCCACGCGCAGGCGGTGTCCGAGACGCTGGAGTGGATCGAGAACGAGGTGATCTACACTCGCCGCGGGGCCGGCGGTGCGCGCAAGGTCAAGGCCGAGGGCCTGCTGGTCGCCCGGTTCGATCACTACGACAATCGTGCCTCCGATCCGAACCTGCACACCCACTGCGCCGTGTTCAACCGGGTGTTGGCCGAGGACAAGTGGACCACGATCGACGGGTCGATTCTGTACAAGGCGAACGTCGCCGCGTCGGAGAAGTACAACACCCGGGTGGCCGATCTGGTGGCCCGCACCCTCGGGGTCACCTTCGCCCCGAGGCCCGATACGCCGGTCGGCAAGCTGCCGGTGCACGAGGTCGACGGCATCCCGTTGTCACTCATCGAGGAGTTCTCCCGCCGAGCCGCTATCGAGGCGCGCCAGGAGGACCTGGCGCGTGAGTACAAGGATCGGTACGGGAAGAACCCGCCGAAGAAGGTGCAGTACGCCCAGGCGCAACAGGCCACCCTCGATACCCGCAACGCGAAGAATCTGCCCCGATCGCTGGTCGAGTTGCGGTCCGAATGGCGCCAGCGCGCCGAGGCGATCCTTGCCGGAAGCGATCCGGCCGAACTGGTCGATGCGGTGCACGGCGAACGCGATCGTCGCCCGCTCTTCTCCCCCACCCAGGTGCCCGCGTTGGTGGAAGACGTCGTCGATGCGCTCTCGCGCAAGGTCGGCACCTGGACGGTGTTCTCGCTGTCCGCCGAGATCGACCGGCAGTTGCGTCAGTTCAGTTTCGACCACGACGACGAGTTGCGGGCGATGTACGACAACGCCCTGGAACTGGCGCTGCGGGACTACTGCCTGCCGACCTTCACCGAGGACTATCGCGGACCGGAGCGCATCACCGAACGCATCGAACGCGGCCTTCGGCGCAGCCAGCTCGTCGATCGCGCCGAGATGCGGTACACCGCACAGGCGGTCCTCGACGCCGAGAAGTTCATGCGCGAGCAGGCGTTCGCCGACGATGAGCGCACCGTCTCCGACTTCGTGATCCGACGCCAGATCAAGCGAGCAGAGCGCAAGGCCGGTCACAGCCTCGGCAACGACCAGATCGCCATGATCGACCACTTCCTCACCGCGAAGAAGCACGTTGCTGTGGCGGTCGGTGCGGCCGGTGCCGGCAAGACCACCGCCGCAACCGTGATCGCCCGTGCCTGGGAGACCCGCTACGGAAAAGTCATCGCGCTGGGTCCGTCGGCCCGTGCCGCGGAGGTGCTCGGGGAAGAGATTTCGGTGGAGGGACGCACCATCGCCGATGTGCTCACCCGCCACCGTGTCGGTCTGCCCACCGGCATCGACAAGGGTGATCTTCTGCTCGTCGACGAGGCGGGCATGGCGTCGGCGCGGGATCTTGCGGACCTGACCCGCATCGCAGTCGAGACCGGTGCGGTGGTGCGATTGCTCGGTGATCCGCAGCAGCTCGCGTCCGTCGAGGCCGGTGGGGTGTTGCGTGATCTGGCCGATCTGACCGGCGCGCCGTTCCTCGAGCAGGTGCACCGTTTCGCCACCGAAGGCGAGGCCGAGGCCAGCCTGCGACTGCGCAGCGGCGATGCATCGGTGCTGGAGTGGTACGCCGGCAACGACCGCATCCGCGAGGACATGGCCCACGAGCTTCCGGACCTGGTGTTCGACGCCTACGTCCGCGACGTCGAGGCCGGCGAGGTCGCGTTGATGGTCGCCCCGACCAACGACCTGGTGCGCCAGCTCAACGAAAAGGCCGCCGCCTACTACCGCACAGGCGGCACCGTCACCGGCCCCGGCATCGTCCTGGCGGACGGTCTCGAGGCCGCGGTCGGCGACGTGGTGGTCACACGAAAGAACAACTCGAAATACGTCGTCAAGCACTCCGACGGCACCAAGTCCGGCCGAGTCAAGAACGGTGATCTGTGGACCGTGGCCGCGATCGGCGACGACGGCTCACTGCGGCTGCGCAACAACGTCAGCGACGGTGAAGTCACCGTCGCGGCCGACTACATCGCCGAGAATGTGCAACTCGGGTACGCGACGACGGTGCACCGCTCCCAGGGCATGACCGTCGGCACCTGCCACGTCCTCGCCGCGGCGAACACGGATCGGCAGTCGCTGTATGTGGCGATGACCCGCGGCAAGCACGCCAACATCGTCTACGCCGCCCACGACGAGCTGCCCGACTGGGACTTCGAACACCCCCAGCAGGACCATCCCGGCGCGACGGGGCTGCTGGCGAGGATCATCGAACGCGACGGCTCGCAGCGCACCGCCCACCAGATGATCGAAGACGCACAGCGCCACGCCGCGTCGTGGTCGAAGATCACCGACATCTACGAGCTGGCTGTGTCCGCGCTGTACGACGACTACACCGAAAAGCTGCTGTCGTCGATCCTCACCGAACGTCAGCTCGGATGGGTGCACGACCTCGGCGGCTGGGATGCCGTCGTCACCTGCGTCACGCAAGCAGAAACCTTCGGCTGGGACACCCAGACTCTGCTGCGCGAAGCCGCCGAGGAACTACGCGAGCAGGGACGGGCCGGGCAGGTCGATGACGGCAAGAACGCTCCCGGCCGGGTCATGGCTCGGGCACTGCGCACGCGCATCGCGCCCGAGGACGGACCGGCCTTGCCGCGCACCCGCCGCGACGATCTGGCGCGTTACAAGGTGCCGGCCTTGACCGACGCGGCGGCCGAGATGGACCCGATCCTCGCCGCCTATGCTCGTGCCCAGCAACAGCAGATGCACGCCTTCATCGACTCGTATCTCACGCGGGCGATCGAGCAGAACGTCCCGTGGGTTGCGGCCGTGGGTACCCCCGTCGAGGATCCGCGGCGAGTGCGGCTGTGGGAGAAGGCGGTGCGCGAGATCGCGATCTCGCGGGTGACCTCGAACGCACCCGACGACGAGCACGAGCCCCTGGCCTACCTCCGCGGTGCCCGCCGCGAGAAGGTCGAATCCGTGATCGAGCGGCTGGTCGCGACGCCGGCCGGGCGCCGGAAGTCGGCGGATCCGTCCTCGCCGCACGCCCGCTACAGCGACACCGAACTGTTCGCTGCACGCCAGTCCAGCCTGCGACGGCTCGGTGAGGATCGGCACCTTCTGGCCTTGGCCGAAGACGAATTCGCCCGTGTCAGCGGCACCGATTCGGCGGTGACGGCCGTCGATGAGCGTGTCGCCGAGGTCGAACGGAAGGATCGACACATCCAGGCGGTGCGCGCCTCGCGTGCCTCGCTCGAACGCCTGCGCACCGATCCGTCCGCGACCGCCGAGCAGATCGCCGCAGCAGTGACGGCGCTGTCGGTGGCCGAGCAGACCGCGCCCCCGGAGCGGGACTGGCCGATCATCGAACGCTCCGCGCAGTTCAACCGCGCCGCAGCTGCCCACCGGGACCGTGCCCATGTGATCGACGAACAGGCAATCGGCCGGGTTCGAGACCGCATCACCCGCCTGGAGGAAGGACTGCGCAACGAGCAGACCCTCCTCGACCAGATCGACGCCGAAATCGCCCGGCGTGAGCAGGACGGAACACCACCCGAGACACGCCGTACCCGGCCCCAGGCGAGCACACCGCCGCCGACGAGTACGCACCCCGAGCTGGACCCGACCCAGCGCGAGTCCGGTCCCGAGGTGCAGTGGTGACACCGACACATCTGTACTGCACGACGAGAAAAGTGAGGACTTCGCCGATGGCTGACACCGACCGCACCCGCCGTTTTCGTCGCACGCGCCCCCACCAGAGCGGCGACGCTGCCGCGTTCATCGACGCCCGCGCCGCCCGGAATGCTGCGCCGCAACAACTCCCGGCGCAGCCCCAACCGCGACCGGCTGCGGTGCAGGCACGCCAGGACGTCGTGGATGTCGCCGCGTTCGTCCGCAAGGTCGAAACCGAACGCAGCCAAGGCCGGCCCGCACCCCAGCCCCAGCCGATGAAGACCGTCCTCGGTGCCTTCCACGGATCCCCGGCCACCCAGACCACCGTGCAGATCCTCGCCGCCGCAGCCACCGCCCGGTACTTCGGCGGCGAGAACTCCGCCGCGGCCCGCAAGTGGCAACGGCTCGTGCAGGACAACGCGGCCCGCCTCGAGGCAATGCGGGCCGCGCAGTACCGGCAGGATCAGGCCCGCTGCGTCCAGGCCCAGATGCCGCCAGAAGAGATGGACCGCCAGCTTCGTGCCCGTGTCGCCGCCGACCGGGAGGTCGATCGGCGGGCCTTCGACGCGGCCGGTGCGGTGGCGCTGAGCTACGTCGCAGCCAAAGCACTGCCCCCGTTCGACAAGCTCGCCGAGCTGTCCCACACGCATCTGGCTGCCCCAGAACCGACACCGGTCCCGCCTGAAGTCGCCACCAGCCTGCAGACGCAGACTCACGCTGCACAGGCGGGGGCCGTCACCGAACAGGCCGACCCCGAGGCAGAAGCCGACCGCGGGATCGACCTCGACAAGCCCGCAGTCCCGGCAGAACCGCAGACCGAACAGGACGTCCAGACCGACACCGGGGCCGTCGAGGGGGCGGATGTGTCCGATCGGCTTGAGCAGGTGCAGACCGAACCGACCATGTCATCCGAAGCCAAAGGGGGAGCGAATCTCGAACAGATCGGGTCCGCGCTCGAGAAGGCCGGCCGAGGCATCGGGGCCGCGATCGGCCCGATCAACGGCAACGACGAGGTAGCCCCTCCCCTCTCCCCTGTGGATCTCAACCAGCTCAGCCAGGAACTGCTCGACGCGATCGCCGCTGCGATGAGCAGTCACCCCCGGTCGGTGACCAAGATGCTCAACATCGAACGCCGACCCGACCACACGAACGAGATTGCGTTCGTTCCCGACCTGGGGGTCGAACACCGCCAGAAAGCCACCCTCACGAACTGACCGGGCACCGGTGGTGGGTGGGTGGTCGGCCGACATGCCGAACCCGACGGTCTCTTCACGCTGTTGGAGGTGTTGTAAGCGCATTCCCTCTGGTGTCTTCCTGATCCTCGAAGGGATCGACTGGTTGAATCAGCGGGCCACGGCCCGCCCTCCTCAGTCCAAACCCAAGACTGATCGGCTGGGGACGACCTCATAGACTGCCCTGGTATTTCACTGAATGCGACGCATCTAAGGGGCGAAGTGAGCGACGAATCAAACGTCCTGGATCAGCTTATTTCTCGTATCGATGACCCTAACTTGCAGAATCAGCTTGCCCACGAAGTCGAGCTCCTGCGCAGCTCTCGTCGGTTCGGGCTCGTGTTTGATCGGCACCTGCCGGAGTCCGTCCGTCTCCCTGATCACCCGATTCGTAAGGGTGTTCGGGTAGCCCTGCGCGACGAATCATCGACAGAGACCTGGATCGTCGAGCGATTCACTGATCGCACCCGTGAGGTCGTCGTGCTGAGCGGTAGTGGAGGTGAACGGCATGTCTCCGAACTAATAGTGGTCCGCGAGTTCGGCGAGCCGATCTACCCTGGCCTGCGATCGATCGAGCGGATTGAGAACGGTCCGTCCGACGCCCCGTGGCACGTTGTGATCAATGGCGAGAACTTTCACGCCCTCCAGACCTTGAGATCCACACACCGCGGCAAGGTCGACCTGATCTATATCGATCCGCCCTACAACACGGGTAACGAGGGTTGGATCTACAACGACCGCTACGTCGACCAGAACGACCGGGCCAAGTCGTCGAAGTGGCTGTCGTTCATGGAGCGTCGACTGTTGATTGCTCGGGACCTGCTGAAGCCAACCGGTGTCATCATCGTGGCTATTGGCGACGATGAACAGCACCGACTGCGCATGCTGCTAGATCAAGTCTTGGGAGATCAAAACTTCCTGGCCAATATTACGTGGCAAGGCAGCGGCAAGAATGATGCTCGGTACACCGCTGGTGGCGTCGACTACATGGTTGTGTATGCGCGAAATGAAGAAGCACTTACAGCTTCCGGTCGGCGTTGGAAGGAACATAAGCCGGGGGTCGATCGTGTCCTAGACGCCGCGGAAAAATCGTGGAAAGAATCTGGCGGAGACCCGGAGAGTGCGACCAAACTCTACAGATCCATGCTCCGATCGATGCGAAAAGAGCTGGAGCCTTCGGTTTTTCGATATGACCAAATTGACGAACAAGGGCGAGTGTTCCAAGCGGACAATTTGACGAGCCCAAATCGACGGCCGAACCTCATGTACGAAGTTTTCCATCCCGATACGAGTCGTCCCGTTCCGACCCCGGTCAACGGCTGGCGCTACGCAGAGGACACGATGGCGACTCTCATCGAAGAAGGACGAATACTGTTCGGCCCCGACGAGTCCACGACGCCTCGTCTCAAGCGTCTTCTGGTTGACCAGCTGGATCGAGTTCCTTACCCCACCTTCACGGAGCCGCGTATGCCAGGTTCTCGGCGGTTGGAGGCGGTGCTGGGTGATCGCAGGTTCCCGAACCCGAAAGACGTGGAGGTTATCAAGCGGTGGATTGGCATAGTCGCTCCGCCTGATGGCATAGTCCTCGACTTCTTCGGAGGATCAGGAACAACCACCGAAGCTGTTATCCAGCTCAACGCGCTGGATTCCGGCTCACGCCAGTCCATACTCGTGACCAATAACGAAGTTGGCGCTAAGGAAGCCAAGAATCTACGAAAGTCTGGGTTCCACCCGGGAGACCCAGAGTGGGAAAAACATGGCGTGTTCGAGTACGTATGTCGGCCCAGGATTTCGACAGTCGTTACCGGAAAACGCCCTAATGGGTCGGTGTATTCGGATGGGTTTAAGGCAAATGTAGAGATGTTTGATCTCACATATCTTGACCCTGGCATGGTACGTCGCGGACACGAGTTCAAGCCGGTCGCACCGCTGATGTGGCTCGAAGGCGGTGCCCGCGGCCCCCGGATTGACGAAGTCCCTGACAAGGGTTGGGTGCTCTCTGCCCACTATGGCGTCCTGTTTGACATCGACGTCCTGACCGAGTTCGCGGGTGCAGTAGTCGATGCCTCGACCACGGGAGCACCACCGACGGTGTTGTTCATCATTACGGACTCCGAAGCCGAGTACCAGGAAGCTGTCAGTCGCCTCCCTGTTGGCATCGAGACCGTTCAGCTTTACGAGGACTATCTGTCGAATTACACGATCAATATCAACGGTGGTGCGCGATGAAGTTCACTCTGGAGCCCTACCAGAGCAAAGCGGTCGAGGGGGTGCTGTCCAACCTCGCCAAGGCTCGCGCCGGGTACCTCGAGGACGGTGAGCGCTCCGCTATCGGCCTAACGGCTCCCACTGGCGCTGGTAAGACGGTGATCGCCACGGCGGTGCTTGAAGGCATCTACAAGGGCACTCCGACACGTGCTCCCATCCCACAAATGACGGTTCTGTGGATCACTGACGACCGCGCACTCAACGCGCAAACCATCAGCAAGATCACCCAGGCGTCCGGCGGTTCGATCGACATCAACCGCATCTGGTACATCGGGGAGGTCGACCAGCGCACGCTCGAGCCGGGTTTCATCTACTTCGTCCACATCCAGGCGATGCAGAAGAACTCTACGCTGCATGCCGTCCGGGCTGACGGCAGTCCGAATGACAAGCGTAGCTATGGAGCCTGGGACATGATCGCCAACACCGTACGCGACCGAGGCCAGGACTTCCTGGTGATTTGGGATGAGGCCCACCGGGGGTCGGGTACCAAGAACGCTGATCGCAAGTCGATCGCCGGGACCATCGTCGGCGGTGGCCCTACCAATATCGGCACCGTGCAGCCTCCGGCGCCGGTGGTCTTGGGCATCTCGGCGACGCCGGATCGATTCCAGGCGGCCATGCAGGCCGCCGACCGCACGATGCGGCTGGTCGACGTCAAGCCGGGTGACGTCCGCGAATCTGGGTTGCTCAAAGACCGCATCCTGTTGCGTAGCCTCGGCGAGTCACAGGCAGCTGATAACACAATGCTCGCGCTCGCAGTCAAGGATCTGAAGTCGTCCGATGCAGCATGGCATATCCACCACGAGACCACTGGAGATCGGCTCGTCAAACCACTGCTGGTTGTTCAGGTTGAGCAGGGCCTGCCGCCGGCTAAGGAAGACGCGCGACTCGCCGAGACCCTGGCGGTGCTGGAATCCACATGGCCGGAGCTGTCCGACTATGCCATCGCTCATTCGTTCGGTGACCCTCACGGTCCGAAGAAGGTCGGTAACAAGACCATTCGCTACCTGCCGCCTGAGGCGATCTCCGGTGACGACCAGGCCCGTGTAGTTCTGTTCAAGTCCGCATTGACCACCGGTTGGGATTGTCCTCGGGCCGAGGTGATGATCTCGTTTCAGAACAAGGACAGCTTTACGGAAATCGCCCAGTTGATCGGCCGACTCGTCCGCACACCGCTGACCAAGCGCATCGAAGGTGGCGATGACCGACTCAACGAGGTTGCCGCCTACCTGCCCGGTTTCCGCACTGAGCATGTCGCCCGCGTCGTGAACGCTTTGACCGAGGACGAAACTGTCGAGGTCGACGTCGTTGTTTCCCCTGTCATGTGTGAGAAGTCCCCGGACGTGCCCGCCGAATTATTCGATCTGCTTGACACCGTGCCGTCCCACAGACGGCAGAGGGCGGTGTTCAGCTCCCGTACAGGCCAGCTGATGCACCTGGCGGCGGCGCTGACCGAACACGGCATCGTCGAACGCGGATCTGCGAAGGCCAAGCAATGGATCGTGGACCAGATTCGTGCTGCCGACAGTCAGCGCAGTAGTGAAATCGATGTCAAGGTCAAGGACATCATGTCGTTGACCATCAGCACCACGATGGTCTCCTATGGAGAGACCATTCTGCAGAGTATCGGGAACTCCGATACCCCTACCAACGAACGCGATCTGGAAGGCTACTTTCGGAAAGCCAAGCGCCTGCTCCCGGACGGCTCGGCCAACTGGTACTTCAACGACCTGTGTGACCGGGACTACGACGACGTCGATGCCAACGCACGCCTGGCAGCGATGGCCGATCTAGGGTTCAAAGACATAATCGAGGAACAGGCCGAAGCTCTCATCACCAGCTGGCGTCAACAACATGCCGCCAAAATCTCCGCGAAACCCCGTCACGTCCGGGATCAGATCGAACCGCTGTGGCACCTTGGGAACACACCCATGGTTCCTACGACCGTCGAAGTACGCGATGTCTACCCCGCAGCGACGGAGAGGGTGCGGGGTAAGGATGTCGAGCCGATCGACACATATCCGCATCATATCTACGTGATCCTGGAGGGGAAGCACGCAGGTAGGTTCCCTGTCGATACTTCTCGCTCGTCGTGGGAGCGACAAGTCCTCGACTCCGAGCTCGCCTCCGAGACCCTCGTCGGTTGGTACCGCAATCCCTCGTCCGGTCGGCACGCACTTGCCGTGCCCTACGAGTTCGGCGACAAGTACCAGCTCATGCACCCGGACTTTTTGTTCTGGCACGACGACGGCGACGGCGAGTACGTCATGGACATCGTTGATCCGCACAGGTTCGACCTCGCTGATACCTCGGCGAAGTGGTCGGCTTTGGCCTGGTATGCCCAAGACCATCCTGACCGCATCCGCCGCTGCATTGCTGTTGCCAAGGTGGGTGATTCACTGCGGGCTCTTGACCTGACAACCCCGGGCATCGCGGAGCGGATCGCTAAAGCAACGAATCAGAATCTGATGGAGGCCGTCTTCATAGCCGAGGGAGTGGCATACCCGTGACAAGCTTTACGGAATGCTCGCGCTGAAGTTTCTGGCCAAGTGCGTCGGACAGTGCCGTAGCGCAGGATCCTGCACGACATGACCGCTGCGTCGCCACAGCGGTCATGTCGTGCGTCGCTCAGGAATCAGCGGTCTGCGCCTGCTGCACCGCAATCGTGGCCAACTCGATCGCCTGGCGTGTGCCCTGGCCGCTTCCCATCAGTGTCCCCGGCCGATAGTGAGCTGGACGATCGAGGGCCCCACCTTGGCGGTGACCCAGTAGGTCGAGCTCGCAGGCACATCCGGGTACCGGATCATTGTGGTGGTTTGTATCCGGGCTACGGACTCGTCACCGACCGCAGTGTCGAAGACTTCCTGATGTACATCGAAGGTGTAACCGGCCGTCCCGGCACCCATCTGCCAGGATACGCACTGGCCAACCACCTCCTGATACGCCGCCAACGCTTCGGTCGCGGCGTGCTCGTCCCGATACACGAACGCCTGACTGGGGATCGTTTCGACTTCGGCGGCCTGATCGAAATACCAGGCTGCAGCGGCATCGTCGGTCATCTCGTCGGTGCGCAGCATCCAGGACTGATTGCTGCACTCCGGCTGCGACGCCTCTTGGCGCTCGGTCGACTCGGGGTCGCCGTCATCATCCGGTTTCCACCCCGCTCCGGGCAGCTGATCGGCTGACAGGACCAACTCGTCCGCGGCGGGAACCGCCGAGTCCCCCGTGGCAGCAGGCGCCGTGGTGACAGCCGTCGTTGAGGCGAGCGTGGTCGTGGGAGCGGTGCTCGAGGAGGACGACACCGACGATGACGGTTCCGGTGTCGTCTCGACGTCGCCACTCGACGAGCATCCCGACACACCCAGTGCGGTCGCCCCGGCCATCGACACCACAGGTGCCCACCGCCGAGCTGTTCCCTGGTAGATCCTTAACATGAAGCAGAAGGTTAGTTGTGCTGGCCGAGAATCCTGTCGATCAGGTTGGGGGGAACTGGGTCGGCGGGCATGGCTGGCCAGCCCATGAAGCTGCGGTCGGATTTGGCGTTGGCCATCGGGCCGGTATCGCCGTCGAGGATGACGCGCAGGTGTGGTTCGAGGTGTTGGATCCACCACGATGACATGGCCGACATCGAATCCGACACCCGCGCTTCCTCCCATGCCTGGTGCAGCGCGGTTAGCCGGGCGACGACCTCCGGGTACGCCCACCATCGCGGGTCCCAGGACAGCCCACCGTCGTTGTCGCTGATCCGACGGCGGATCACCGGCAGGAAGAAGCCGTTGACCCACTCGATGACGTTGGCGAACTTCGGGTCCTTCGCCAACGGTGCGTCCGCCTCGTCTTCGTACTCGGCGGCGGGATCGTCTGTCTCGTCCTCCTCCGTGTCCTCGTCCGCCTCGTATTCGTCTTCGTACTCATAACCGTCGGGTGCTTCGTTGCTGGTGTCCCACTCGTCGGACGCTGCGGTGTTGACCTCGACCATGTTCAGTCCTTTGCCAGAAACTCGGAGTGGAAGAGCCGGTCGGCACGAGAAGTCTCGGGCGTGGGCTCGAGGGGAATAGGTGCGGTGTCGCTCTGGTCGTCGGCCAGCATCACCATGTCGGCGACGACGACGGGCCGATCGGATTCACCGACAGGCAGAGCCTTCTGCTGGACGGGGCCGAGCTGCTTGCTTTCCTGCTTGGACTGGCGGATCTTCTCGGCGAACTGGGAGTCACCCCAGAACGCCTTGCGGACCAGGATCGGGGTGGAGCCACCGATCGTGACCAGGGCGCGGGTTTTCGGCAGTGCCCGCAGGTCCCGCTTTTCGAAGATGGTTTCCTTCTGCCAGTTGTTCGACACGCTCGACTGGCTGCTGGAGAAGAAGCCGGCGGGGCGGCTGCGGGATTCGGTGTCGACGTAGTGGGTGCCGACTGCATCGACCAGGCCGGACAGGAACGCGTCGTCGTCGACGTTGCCGCCGTACCAGATGATGCTGGATGCATCGACCATGGCCTGGAACGCTTCGCGGCCCCAGACCTTCTCGCCCTGGGAGGGGGACTGGAAGAAGGTGATGAGGATGATGCCGCGGCCGCCGAAGTGTGAGTACCAGCGCGGCAGGTCTTCGATCTTGCAGATGTTGGCGGCCTCGTCGAGCACCGCGGTGAATGGGATCGGCATCCGTTCCGAGTCCTGCTGTTCGGAGTATTCCTCGGCGCAGGTGAGGATCTGCCCGACCAGGGCACTCGAGAGCGCCGAGGACGAGCCGGGCCCGTCCTTGGACAGCGCATACATCGTGTCGGTGCGGGTGGCGAACTCTTCGGCGATGAACTCCGGCAGATTGTGGACACGGCGACCGGGGGTGACGGTGACCTGGCCGGTCTGATCGGTGCCGATGACCACCCGTCGGTTCGGCAGGACCGCGTCGGCGTAGCGAGGCTCGTCCAACGGGGACAGGAAGCGCCGGGCCATGTCGTAGAAGCCGTCGCGCTGCTTGGCGTTGACGGCCTGCTTGCCGCGCATCGTGCGCGCCAGCTCCGGGTAGCCGTGCTGCTCGAGCACCGCCGGGGGAATCTGCGACTGGGTGTGGGTCAGCCACTCGACCACATGCCGGACGTCCCCGCCGGCCAGGGCGGCGGCGAGCAGGTAGGAGGCGAACAGGTCGCGGGCGTTGCCGTCGAAGTAGGCATCGACGCGGGCGCCGGGATCGGTGGCGGCGGAGATGAAGTAGCCGCACACGACCGCGGCGGACGGCAGGTCGGTGACCGTGCGCAGCGGATCGAACCAGAACGTGGCTCGCTGTTGCCGGTTGCCGGTGGTCACGCCCTGCAGGTCGAACACCCACACCCGCCCGCTCTGGCGGCGGATACCGACGGTGTGCGAGTACACGTCACCGCGGTTGGAGGCCACCAACGCCGCCCCGGGGGCGTGGCAGATCGCCGGGATCGCGAAGGATGCGGACTTGCCCATCCGGGCGCCGGCGAACGCAATCGCCACAAATTCCCAGGTCATCCGCAGGGTGCGGTGGCCGACCACGGTGTCACCGAGCGGGATGCCGAGATAGCCGGGATGGGTCTTCGGGATCGCCGGGGCGAGCCGGTCGGTGCTGGCGGCGAGGTACGTCGGGTCGGCCTCGTCGACCTCCTTTGGGTCGACCATCGTGCGGGCGAGACGATCGATGCGCTTCTCGAAGCGGGTGCCCCGAAGGGTCTCGAGCACCCCGAACCGGCGCAGCGCCCACCACCCAGCCCCGGCGACCGCCGCGACCAGCACCACTTCGAGGATCAGGACGGTCGTCGCGCCGGCCGGCCAGCTCGTCGCCCCGAACGCCAGGGCGAACAGCAGGCCGAGGGGGTTCCAGGTGGGGTCTTGGCCCCCGCCGGTGTTGTAGGCGATCGTCGGCAGATACGCCGCCACCGCGACGAAGGGAAATACGGTGAGGATCACCTCGTCGGCGCCCGAGGATGTGCGAGGCCGATCGCGCCTTGTCTGTGCCATCGTCGTGCGCCCCTTTCTACTGCTGGTATCGGTAGTCGGTCAGCCGCCACCCGTCGTCGGTGCGGGTGACGGTGGTGCGCCAGGTCTGCGGGGTCAGGCGGGTGCTGCGCCCGCCGGCGTGCAGCACCGTCTGGGTGCAGGTGACGTCGATGACGAGGGTGCGCATCCCGTCCGGTGCGGCCGGGGTCGAGTCGGCCCGCACACAGGTCGCGGCCACCGCGTCCTTCGACGCCGCCCACTGCTGCCAGTCCGCATCCGGGCGTACCTCGGCGCGGGTGCCGGATTCGGCGACGGCGAGCAGGTCCCCGCCGAGATACGCCGTGGCCCGGATCAGGGCGTCGGTCTTGCTCTCGTCGAGCGCGGGCTGCCAGGACAGGATCATCTGCATGGCCGTGATCGCGGTCTGGTCGGCGTCGCTCTGCTGCGGCGAGAGCGGCTCGATCACCTGGTGGTCGTCGCTGCCCTCATGCACGTGCTGGTCGCGGGTGGTGTCGCTGCCGCAGCCGGCCAGGGCGACGGCGGCCGCGGTGCACACTGCCGCGACGGTGATGCGTGTGATCCTCACGGGCTTACCTCTTGTCACTGGTTGCTCCTCGCCCGGTACTTCGGTTCGGCGGCGATGATCGTGTCGGCGTAGGGGCGGGTCTGCACCACGTAGTCGGGGTGCCCGGTCGGGAACCCCCCGGAGGCCAGGACCGCGCCTTCGCCGGCGTTGTAGCCGGCCAGGTACAGCTCGGTGCGCCCGTTCGGGGCGGAGACCACCCCGTCTGCGATCGCGCCGTCGATGGTGGCGGCGAGGGTGCACATGTAATGGCCCTGGGCCATGACCGCATCGCCGATGCTGTTCACATCGACCCGGCCGTCGCCGTCGTAGTCCCGGCCGTAGGACGCCCACGTGCCCGGCATGAACTGCGCCGGCCCCCTCGCCCCGGTCACCGACACCGGAGCCGACTCCCCATGACGGAAGCCGTTCTCGGCGGCGAGCTGCGCGGCGAGCAACGAGGGCTTGATCTGCGGGCAGATCGACCCGGCCCGCTCGAGCCACGGCACGAACTCCGGCGGCACGCTGCCGTCGGCGAGCCGGTCGCCCAGCCCCTCACCGGAGACGAGGCAGTCCGCCGGCGCGGCGGTGGCGTTGCCGCTGCCACCGGGCAGCGACCCCCACGACACCAACCTCTCGTCGGTGCCCTGACCCCGGACGCTGATGTGCACGTGGTCGAAGTGGTTCTCGGTTTCGCTGCCACGGTCCTCCATCAGGCTCGGGGCACCGCCGACGGGATAGTAGGTCTGCCGCCAGATCACGTACTCGACGCCGAAGAACTCTGCGTTGGCCAGGATGTAATCGGTGATCTCGTCCCCGAGGGCCACCCCGTCGCCGGAGCGGTAGTTGCCGATCATCACATCCACAGCCCGGCCTTCGGTGTGGTCGGTGGCGTAACCACCGTCGGCACGCCACCCGCCGAGGCCCGCGATCCGATCCCCGAACTTCAGGTGCGTCGCCCGAGCGAGTTTCTTCGCATCGACCTGCAGGCCCTGCTCGGAGCCGGCCGACGGCGGCAACGGCTGCGCCAAGCTGCCGTTGGACGGGGCCGGCGGCACCGGCGTGGTCGGCCCGGCCGAGGATTCCCCCGGTGCGGGAGCGGAGTCGTAGTACGGCAGCGGGTCCACCGCTGCGGTGCCCCAGCCGCCCGGCCAGAGTTCCCAGTGCAGGTGCGGACCGGTCGATTCTCCCCGGTTGCCGAGGGTGGCGATCTGCTGACCGGCACGAACCTGCTCACCGACGGCGACGGTGTAGGTGTCGATGTGCCCGTACACGGTGGACACCAACTGCCCGTCCTGCACGTGGTCGAGCACCACCCACTGCCCGAACCCGCTGGCGGGACCGGCGTGGCGCACCACCCCGTCGGCCGAGGCATAGATCGGGGTGCCGACGGCGCCGGCCAGGTCGATGCCCTGATGCCGGGTCCCCCACCGCTGGCCGAACCCGGAGGTGACGGTGACCGCGGAGGGATCGACCGGCTTGAGGAACGAGCCCCTCGGGGCGAGCGTGTCCCCCGACCCGAGACCACTACCGGGGCCAAGGCAACTCGTGCCGTTCTCGCGGTCTTCCTCGTCCGCAATCCGCATCACCAGCACGAGAAGCAGGAAGAACGGAACGAGGACGAGCGCCAGGATCAGCGCGATCAGCCCGGTGCCCCCCTTGTCGGTCACCGCAGACTCAGACCCTCGATCACGACCCCGTGCTTGCGCGCCAACGCCCGGTTCAGCTCCCGCGCCAGCGCCAGCTCCGCCTCCAGGGCGGCGACATCGCGTTCGGTGCGGCGGGGACGCCGGCCGGAGCGGTTGACCCAGCCCCGCACCGTTGTTTCGGCCACCTCCAGCTGCGCGGCGGCGGCTCGCGTCGCGGCGGTGAAGCTGTCGCCGGCCTGCATGCGCTGAAGGACCGCCTCGATCGCGGCGTCGCGGGTGAGGTCGTCGACGAGGGTGTACCGGCGGCGGCCGGGACGGCCACGCCCGCTCATGCCGCGAACTCCGTGCCCCGGTCTTCGTCGGCGGCCCGCAGACGGGCATCGGTGTCGTGAATCCCGGAGTCCTTCTCCGCCGGGGGCACCCACACCTTGAACGGGGTGCCCGGTGTCGCGCCTTCGCCGAGCTTGAGCAGGAAGTGCCCGACACCGGCGGCGGTGCGCGTGCTGTCCGCCACGCCGGGATCGTCGGCGGCCGCGCCGAGGGTCGCCTTGCGGCGGGCTTGGCGCAGCGCCTTCTTCTCCTCCACCGAGGAGGTGGTGTCGTTGGCCCAGCCGGTGACCATCGCGCGTTCTGCCTGCGAGAACGTCATGAAGTGGGCGAGGCGGTCGAGTTCGGCGTCGGGGACCGGGCCGATGATCCGGGCGCGGGAGCGTTCGATCATGCCCAGCGCGCCGACCTTCTCGAAGTCCGCCAGCGAGTGGGTGACCAGCGTCATCGCCACGCCCATCGACCGCTGCAACCGCTGCACCGCATCCAACCGGGCCACCGCCGAGCTGCCGGTCTGGATCACCTGCCACACCTCGTCCAAGATGATGTGCGCCGCGATCGACTTCGCGCCGGGCACCTTGTTGTCGGCCAGGATGTGCGCCGCCTCCACCGCCGCGAACGCTTCGTTCCACCCGGCGAGCAGCACCGCGGCCCGCATCAGCTCGTCCCCCGGCGGGACCGAGGACATGTCCAAATCGACCATCGGTTTGGTGATATCGATCCGCACGGTGCTGTGCCGGTTGAAGGTTTCCCCGAACCGGCCCTTGACCAGCGCGCGCAGTGAGCGCAGCAGCGGTTTGATCTGGCCGCGGTATTCCTCGGCGGTGTCGGCCACCGCGTCGTCGAGCAGCTCGCCGGGGCCGGAGGCGATCAGCGTCAGCAGATCCTCGATCCGGGCAGCACGATCGTTGTCGAACGTCGAGCCGGGTGCGTAGAGCAGCCGGATCGCCGAGGCCAGCAGGGTTTCCTCGAAGTCCTTCAGCGGGCCGCGGCGGACGATCTCGAGCAGCGCGCAGATCATGTTGAGCTGGCGCGCGTGCAACGCGAACTCGGCCTTCTCCCGCTCGAGCGAGCCTGCCGGGAGCTGTTCGATCGCGTCGCCGATCGGGCCGCGGCCCAGCGGGTTGATCGCGCCGGTGCCGTAGCCGACCTCGCTGACCTGCCCGCCGACCTGCTCGGCGAGCACCCGCAGGTCCGGCTTGACGTCACCGGGCACGAGCACCAACGTGCCGCGGGCAATGTCCCCCAGGGCGATCCGGCGCAGCAGCGTCGATTTGCCGAAACCGTTGAGCGCGCAGATGAAACACGACGGGGCGGTGATCGCCTTCATCGTCCAGGCGTAGAGCGGATCGAAACCCACGGCGGCTCCGGTGGTCAGATGCCGGCCCAGCGGGGTGCCCAGCAGCGGGGCCTTCGCCCCGACGATCCACGGGTAGATCCCGGCGACCTGAACCGAGGTGCCCCGGTATTCGACCGGGGGCATCACCGTGGACATCCGGCCCCCACCGGGGCCGTCGAATCCGCGGGCGTCGAGATCAGCGACCTCCCGGTCGAAGCCGTCGGAGTTGATCCGGGTCAACCGCTCCACCGTCGCCCGGCGACTGTACTGGCGGGTGACCAGGCTTTTCTTCCATGCCTTCTTGAGCCCGGTTGCGGTGGCGGCCTGCTCTTCGAGGCGGGACAGCTCTTCGTCCGACAGCAGGGTCTTGGCGATCTTCTCCGCTGTGAGCAGCCGCGACGATCTCGTGGCGTTGCGTGCACTCATGCCTCTAGCCCTTTGCGTGTTTAGTTGCTGAGGAAGCTGGGAATGGTGGTGTGGTCGGGGGCGATGACTCCCACGCCGAGGGAGGCCGCGAATGCTGCGGCCTGCCAGCACCAGGAGCGGCGGATCGTCAGGCGGCTCTGACGCGAGAGGTCCTCGATGAGGGCGTCGATCTTCGGCACATCGGCGCGCCCGGCCGGTTCGGTGACGGTGACGAGCACCCCGAAGCGCACCATGCCCGCACCGCGGGCCTGCTCCATCCGGGCCTGGGCGGTCGCGGCGACCTCGATCTGCGACTTCGCCGAGGCGATCGAGCCGTTCTTGAGCGAGCCGCCGTGCGCTTCGGCCATCGCGTTGCGGTAGTCGCGGTCGGCGATGTCGGTCGCATCGCCGGCCGAATGCGGCCGGTAGAGCACCGACACCCGCTTGAGCGGCACCGCGTCGTTCGGAGTCAACAGTCGCGCCAGGACTCGTTCGGTCACCGCGCCCTTGGGAGCTTCGCGCATCTCCCAGGTCACCGACACCGCGCCGTCGTGGACGTACTTGCCGCCGTCCGGGCTTTCGAGGGCGGTGCGCGGGCCGCAGTCCTCCCAGGTCAATCCGGTGCCGTCGCCGGAGTGCAGGCCGGTCTCCACGTCGACGAGCGAGGCCGGATCGTAGGAGCGGCGCACGAACGCCATGACCTCGTCCGCGTCCATCGGTGAGCACGGCACCCCGGCCCGTGCCGCCGCCGCGGTCAGGGCGGGCAGCCGCCGGCCGAGCTCGACGGCCTGCTCGGAGGGATCCTGCCTGCGTTCGGCGGTCTTGGCCTCGAAGGTGATCGCGATCCGCGCAGCCAGGCGGATACCGCCCGTGGTCAAGCCGGTGGCGAGCTGGTAAGCGGCATCGCGGGCCAGCTGCGGGGCGTCGGCGCGGGTGTTCTGATGCACCGTCTCGTAGAGCTCGATGCCGGTCTCGGGCAGGGTTTCGACGGTGGTGACCACCGCGAGGATGTCCGAGGTCTCCCCCGCCGCGGACAGGAACTGCGCCCAGTTGCCGACGTAGTGATCGATCACGTCCTGATCGACGGCCTCCGCGCCCTGCGGGTAGGCGTCGAAGACGACCGTGTAGGCGTTTTTGCTGGGCATGTGGATCATCCCGAAGGTGCGCCCGTCGGAGTCGATCCCCTCGTAGAGCTCGGTGTCGGCGAGCACACCGGGCAGCCGGTACGCCCGCCCGGGAACGCGGGAGAACGTGCCCGAGGCGTAGGTGTGCTCACCGCGGCGGCGGCCGCGCCAGAACTGGACTCGCATCAGTGCCCTTTCGTAACCGGAACGCCCGTCGCGGGAGATGACTAGGGGGATGAAGCAGGCGATCATCGGGATCGCCAGCAGCACGGTGACCTTCAGGCCGAAGAACAGACCCGTGATGATGACCAGGGCCGCAGCCGCGATCGCGGCGATCGAGGTGCCGAAGGTGGCACCGAGAATGCCGGTCTCCCGAGGCCGGCGCCAGTTGCCGTAGGTGTTGTAGGTCTTCTCCTCGCTCACTGTTCGAAGCCCCCTCGGTGGAACTGCGGACCGGCACCGGACGCCACCGCGGCCGCGGCCGCCGCATCACCGGAGGATCCGCCGCCGGGAGTGCCGGAGGTGTTGCCGCCGGGCTGACCATTCCCGCCGCCGCTTGGGGTGCCCGAGGAGTTGCCCTGCGGAGCCGCGCCGGCACCGCCACCGGAGGGGGTGCCCTGCTGGTTGCCGGCCGGTCCCCCGCCTGCCGCACCGAAACCGGACGGTGCGCCGCCGGTCTGGGCGCCGCTGGGCGGGGTGCCCATGCTCGTCGACGTCGACGTCGACGTCGACGTCGAGGACGTGGTCGCCGCGCCGGACGCTGCGCCACTGGCACCGCCGGTGGCGATCATGCCGCCGACCTTCGCGCCGACCGCCGCCGCACCGGCCGCGGCCGCCATGCCGCTGCCGCCGCCACCGAGAGCGCCGACATTCGGGACGATCAGCCGCATCAGCGCCGGGAGCACCAGGGCCGCGGCGCACAAGGTGATGACCCCGGACAGGGCCATGAACCCGTCCCCGTTCTCGGGATCGGTGATCGTCGGGGTGGCCTCGAGGAACAGGATCGCCGAGACCCCGATCACGAACGCCCCGACCGGTTTGACCAGCAGGAACGCGATCGTCCAGGCCAGCATCTTCTCGAACGCCTGGCTGCCGACCTTCGTGCCCCCGGCCGCACCCGCGATCGGCAGCGCCGCGGCCATGAGCACCAGGATGCCGGTGCGCAGCAGCATCAAAAACGCCATCATCAAACCGCCGAGCATCCCGATGAGGCCGATCAGGAACAGCAAACCGACGCCGGCCGGACCTGCGTAGAGCTGGATCGTCACCATCGCTTCGGCCAGGCGGGACGGATCGGAGCCGACCGCGCTGCCGAGGAACCACGCCGAAATCTGATCCGACAATCGGGTGCCGAGCACGATCATCGTCGTGGCTCCCCCGGCGAGCACCGCAGCGCGGGCCAGTTGTTTCAGGCCCTCTTCCGAGGTGTCGCGGATCGCCCCCGATCGGGCCAGCGCCAGACGCCCGCCGAGCAGGATCAGCGACAACGACAAGGCGGCGACCTGGATGTAGAAGGTGTAGTCGTTGACCGTCGCGACCGTGTCCTGGAAGGTGTCCCCGTCCATCTCGGTGCCGGTGATCCACCACCCGAGAGCGAACTTCAACACCGCCACACCGGCATTGCCGATCCACAGCGCGGTCTTTTCGACCGCGCCGGCAGCGGCGTCATTGATGCCGTCCTCGATCGCGCCCGTTCCGGCATCGACGACGTTGCCGGCTGCGTCCAAGCAGCCGGGAACGTCGACATCGGTGGTCAGACTGACGGCCCCGCTGAAGGCAGCCGCAAGAGGGTTGGCGCAGCTCAAGGCACCGGCACCCGTTTCCAGCCAGTCGAACCCCAAGTCCTCGTCGCCCTGCTTGTCGACTTCGGCACTGTCGATGCCGCCGCCGGACGAGTCCCCCGAGGGCTCGGTCTCCTGGGCGAAGGCTGCACTCGCTGCGCCGATGCCGACGGCCGCGACGGCGCAGAGCACAGCGACCAGCCGGAGAATGCCGGTGAGCAGACTGCGGTTCACCACCACTGCTGCCACCCTTCGGACGACACCGGCTCGAACCCGCCGCTCAAGGCCGTCGAGTCCAGTTGGACAACCCAACCGGTGCCCTCGCGCCACACCACCGGGATCTTCAGTACCTCGACCTCGGTAGCCCCGTTCGACCGTTCGACGCTGGCGCCGAACTTCACCAGGGTCAGATCAGGATGGAACGACACGTTGACCATCGGCGACGCTGTAACCGCCGTGTCGTCCGGCATTCTCAATCCCTCCAACAGCACGGCCGGGTCCGACGAGTGACCTGCTTCCGCGACCATCCCGGCGCGGTTGTCTCCACTGATGAGGTAGGCGACGTAATGGGCCGCGGCCAGCGCCGCTCCCTGGGCCGTGCGGGCGAAGCCGGTGGCCACACCATTGTCGGTGAAGCCGGTGGGGCCGTCGGAGGTCGAGAACGGCAGGTCCATGTTGCCGTGGATGCGCTGGAGCATCACCCCACTCGGTGCCTGCTCGACCGGCCGATTCGTACTGGCGAGGGTCTCGGACAGGATCACCCCCCTGGTGTCGAGCGGCACGTAGACAACGCGATCGAACTTGCCGAAGACGGGTTCCGGCATGAACTGGAGGTCCTCGAGTCGGGCGGTGGCCCCGTTGTCGGTAGTCGGATCGAGCGATACCAGCAGTTCGGCGTCGTCGCCGCGGAAGAGCATCACGATGCTCAGCACGAGACCGACGACGACGATCACGGCCACTGCCGCCAGCCCGATGGTGAGTTTCGTTGCCGCCGAAGACCGCTCGTTCTCGGTGTCCTCGAGTGAGAGTGTGTTCGTGTCCCCGGCGGGGCCGGTGGTGTGGGGTTCGGTCACTTGCGGGTCTCCTCGAGGTCGACCAGTTCCGACGGCACGCCGTCGAGAGCGGTGATGGTGGCGGCGGTATCGCTGGGCAGGTTCAGTCGCCAGTCCCCGTCGATCCACACCACCTGGGTGGTCGAGGATGCGAGCGAGTCGTCGGAGAACCGCTGCACGACGTCGACGGTGGCGGCGGTGTCGCTGTAGTCGGCGACGGTGTAGCCGACGATGGTCGGCACCATCTCGGGGTCGGTTCCCGACATCTCCACCAGCCCGCGGTGGGCGGCGTACAGGTCGCGGCCTTCCCCGGGGGCGGCCACCCCGGACAGAATCGTCGGCCAGGTGCGATCGGACGCGGTGGCCAGCTGCACCGACTGGGTGATCGCCGCCAGGGCCGCACCCTGCGGGGTGTGGCTGAACCCGGCGAAGGGCTCCCACTCACCGCCTCGCGGTCCGTCGGTCGTGCCGATCGGCACCTCGATGCCACCGACGGTCACCCACCGAGCGATCTGCGGCGGATCGGTCAGCGACACCGCGGTCTCGGTCGTCTCCGAGTCTCCGCAGCTCACGGCAACCAGCGCCACCGCGACCACCACGGTCCGCGCCCACCGACGCATCATCGTTCGTTCTCCTCGCTATCGGATTGCTGCTGTTGCTGGAGCTGTTCGAGCTGCTCGATGACGGTCGGGGAATGACCGCCGCCGAGCTGGTGGGCTTGGGGCCCGTGTGCGGTGGCCAGCAGGATCGTGGCGAGGGTGGCGGCCACACCGCCGGCGAGGAGCGCGCCGATGTTCGCCGCAACGAACTCGGCCGCGGTGGGGGATTCGAGGCCGGCGCCGTGCTTGTGGTCCCAGGCCAGGCGTGCGCCGACGAAGATCACCTTGGCCACGCACAGGGCGAAGACGATCCAGGCCGCGTAGCCCAGAAGCGTCTGGAGACCGTCGAGAACGTCGGGGGGCGGGCTGACCACGCCCTGGGCGGACACCTGCATCGCTGACCCCGCCTTATGCCGCGCTGGTGACGGCGCTGAGGATCTGGTTGGCGGAGATGGCGACGATTGCCCCGACGAGGGAACCGACGAGCATCTTCGGTGAGTCCCCCGAGCCGTGCTGCCACTTCTCCCACGCGAACTTCCCGCCCGAGAAGATCAGGGCCGCCACGCACGCGAGCGTGACACCCCACAGCAGCCAGTTCAGCAGCTTGAGCAGGCCGTTCGCGCCCGGCGGCACCTCCGGGTTGATGTCGAAATTCACGGCGCCTTGCGCGAGAATCGCGGTGTCCACGACTGTCTGGAACATGCAAATGTCCTTTGCTCGAAGGTGCTGGCTACTGCCCCGACCACAAGGTCGGCAGAGCGGATTGGATTGCCGTGACGATGCCGACGCCGGCAGCGATCACGTCCTCGGGAACGGCGATCACGGCTCCCTTGGTCTGAATCGGCACGCCGTCGAGGGCGCGCCAGGTGGGCAGGCTCGACCGGGCCGCCGAGGCCAGGAAGCGATGCCAGCCGATCGCCCAGTGCGCAGCCACCGCGCCGGTGACGATCGCACGCAGCTGACGCACCTCCTTCGGCAGCGGACCGGGCGCGTTCGCCACGGTGACCAGGCCGAGCAGCTCGCACACCAACCCGCGGTTGCGGTGCTCGAGGATCAGATCGTGGGCGCTGGACAGGCCCTGGATGGTTTCGCGGCAGACCACCACCACATACGGCGATTCGATCTCCCGGGCGTCACCGCACGGCCACCGATGCTTCGCGTCGTCGGCGAAGCTCCAATACTGGGCGAGGGTGGAGACTCCCGCCCCACCGTGTGCGCCGAGCAGCCAGACCGCAGGTCCGGGAGTCGGTACCGGGTACGGCTCGATGCGAGCGTCGGCGCTGGTGTGTTCGCGGATGCTCATGCCAGCTCTCCTGTGCCTGCCTGCTGGTCGGTATCCTGGTGGCCGGCCTTGATGCGGCCGAACGCGTCGAGCACATCGGTCCAGGCGTCGATCGAGGCGACCGACAGGTGCCGGTGATCGACGGTGCCGGGGCGAGCCAAGGTCGCATCGAACGGCACTTCCACGAACGCGGCGACCAGCGGGGACCGCGCGTCGCGGATCGGGGTCAGATCGACCACGCACTGCGGGAGCTGATGCGAGATCGATACCACCGTGCGTGGGAGCACGCCGCGCCCGTAGGTGCCGACGAGCCATTCGAGACCGACACGCATCCGAGCCAACGGTTCGGCACGAGGCGCCGTGGCGACGACGATCGCAGCGCCCGCCTCGATCAACGGGGCCAGACGACGTGACCGCACGGCGGTGCCGACATCGTGGATACGGGCCAGATGCCGGTCGGCGAGCAGGCTGTCCACCAGCACCGAATCCGAGGATTCGCCGTGGCCGACGACGACGGCCCCGGCGCTGCTGAGCACCATGCGGGAGCCGAGCTGACGGATCGCCCGCGCAGAATCGATCGGTTCGACCCCGGCGCGGTCGAGCAGGTTCCCACCGCCGAAGGTTCCGTCGATCGCGGCGACGTCGGCGCCCAGGCCCAGGCGCAGGGCGGTGGCCAGGCCGAGGCAGGTCGTGGTCGCGGCCGCTCCCCCGGAGCCGGCCACCACGATGGTCGAGAGGTGTTCGGGCTGATCAATTTTCGGGCTACGACGCAGCGCGACAACGTTGGTCATCGGTTCTCCACGTTCGCGATCTTCAACCCGCCGTCGGCGGGCAGGGTGGTGATCCACTGCCTGTGGATGCCTTCGTCTCCCACGGGCGGGAACTTCAGCAGCACATCGACCGACCAGCGGTTCGGATCCTCGGTCGGCAGCACGCTCACGCAGTGCTCGGTCCCGACCGGCACGGCGTCGATGAAACTCTGAATATCGCTGCCGGGCAGGACCATCAGGTCCGCGACGGCCTTGCCGTCCCGCTCGACGTAGTAGGCGTGCTCGAATGCCTGGATCACCGCAGGGCCCGTGTCGCGGCCACCGGGACCGTTGCCGACGACCCGATCCGACTCGGTGACCGGGGCGCACCACCCTGGGGCCGCGGATGCGGTCGTGGAGGTCGTGATGGTGGACGAGGACACCACCGTCGGCGAGCGCAGCGGCGGCACCTGCGGTTCGTCGGTGGTGCCCGTCATCGCGGTGACCACCGCCGCGGAGACCACCGCCAGCACCGCGACACCGCCGCCGACGAGCATCCAGGTGCGGGATCGATCGGGGCGGACCGTCGCGGCCGCAGAGGCGCTGTCGGTGACCGGCCGGGCGGTCGTCTCCTCGACGACCTCGACCGCAGCCGCAGCCGGAGCAGCGGCAGGGGCCAGGCGGGTAGTGCGGGCACGGCTGATCGCGGACTTCAATCCCCCACGGGTGCGTTCGGGGATCATCAGCGGGCCACGGGGGATGTGGGCGCGGACCCACTCCGGGGCGCCTGCATAGGGATCGACCTCGGTCGCCGCATCGCCGTGGCCGGCAGGGCCGTGGGCTGGGTGATCGGCAGGATGGACCGGCGCCGGGTCGGTATCGACGGTGGTCTCGGCTGCGGATTCGGCAGCGACGATCGGTTCGAGGTCGGTCTGGATCACCGACTCGTTGTCGGCAGGCTGTTCGGGGACGGAGGCCGCATCGACCGGCTGGAGGTCCGATTTCGGCACCACCGCGGCGTCGATGGTCTCCTCGGGGATCGGAAAGTGCACCGATCCGGTGTCGGTGTCGTCGGTCGGAGTCGGCTCCGGCCCGTACCGCTCGGTCACGTCCGGGAAGAGTTGTCCTCGATTGCCGGTCGACAATGCATCCTCCGTCGTCGGGTGGTGGGGCGGAGCTACCCGCCCCCACCGGCGAGATGTTCGGGCAGGTCAGGCCGGGTTGATACCGTCCGCGGCCGCGGTCGAGATCATCTCGGCGGCCGTGCCGAGCGAACCGCCGAAGAACGTGGCGAGCACGGTGTCCGCCCCCGCGACGACACCTTCGCCACCGGGCTGGACCTTCACCCACTCACGGACCTGCGAATCGACCTGCGGAGCGCTGGTCACGACGCTGCGCACGGCATCGGCCGCGGCCTGCCCGACCGGACCGGAGGAGCGCCACTGCTCGACCGTGGAATCGGTCTGCTCGGTGAGCGCCTCCTGATGCACATCCGGCAGCTGCACCTCGATGGGCTGGCCCTCGTCGTCACCGGCACCGAAGGCGGTCCCGGCAGCCAGACCGACCGCCCCACCGACCACCGCACCGGGAACCGCGCCGACCGCCCCGCCGATCGCTGCGCCCGCCGCGGTCCCGGCCACACCGGTGGTCACCGCGGGCAGCACCGGGATCGGCAGCGGCACCACACCACCGGCCGCAGCCCCGGCGATACCGCCGATGGTGCCGCCGATCAGCGCGCCGGGAACCGCCCCGGCCGCAGCCCCGGCCGCGGCACCGGCCACCGTCGCACCGATCTGCGCAGCAGCGACCCGATCGGCACGGCTGGCATCGACACCGACCGACTTGTAGAACGTCGCCACCTCGGAGCGGATCAGACCGGCGGTGTTGTTGGTGCGCTCGCGGTCGTCGTCGGTGACCCAGTTCGGCTGGTTGAAATGGACATCGCCGATCATGATCTTCTCGGGCGGAGCGAGGTAGATCGGCTCCGGGGGGACCGGCTGCGGCGCCCGCAGCGCCAGCGGGTCGATCGGCGGCGGGGCGCTTTGCCGCTCGTAACGGTTCGTGTCGTAGTTGTAGTCCGGCAGCGGCGCGTACTGACGCTGCTGCGCCGGAGGCGGGGTCCAGTAGATCTGCTTGGCCGGAGGAGCCGGGGCCGGCTTCGGGGCGCTGGTGGTGCCGCCCTGGGTGGACGGGGCCGGCGTGGTCACCCCGCCCTGCGAGGGCAGCTCGACCGGAGCGGCCGAGGCCAGCCCCGACCCTGCTGCCACGATCGCCACGGCCGTGGCGGGCACGACGCTCGCCTTGGCGATCCGCGAAGCCCTGCGATGTCTGCTCATGATCGCTTCTCTCTCTCGTGTGTGTCGGGGCGTGGAATCAGTTGAGTGCGGCGGCCGAGACGCCGCCCTGCTCGAGCACCGTCGGCCCCGCCTCGACCACATGCGTCGTGGTCACAGCCGGTGCCGAGGTGGTGGAGGCGACCGTCTGCGACGGCGTGGTCGAGACGGTCTCGGAAGTGGTCGTCGGCCGCGTCGGCGTGGTGTTCGGGGCCGTCGGTGTGGAGGTCACCGTCTTCGCCGTGGTCGCGGACGTGGACATGGACGTGGAGGACGTGGCGGCGGCGAGGTCGGCTGCCGCCGCAGCGAGCCAGGCCGCAACGAACCGCGTCGGGGCCTGCCCGCTGGCCATGGCCGGGACCGACCCGTAGGAGCCGTGCTCGGCGGCGACGTTGCGCAGCGTCGTCGTCGCCACCAGATCGAAGGCATCCCGGTTGGCCTTGACCTCGTTCGCCACGACCTCGAACGCCTGGCGCACGAGCCGCTGTGAGGTCGCCGGCGGAACCAGCTTGGGCAGCACACTGACCGTCTTGGCGGCGAGCACCCCGAACGCGGCCGCGGGGTTGGCCAGCCCGACCGCCGCGACCGCGGCGATCGTCTCCGGGGTGAGCACCTTCTTCGCGACCGTGACGGCCGCATTGAGGCCGATCAGACCGACCTTCATCAACGCCGCGGTCACTTCCTGCCCGGTCGGGGGTGTCGCCCGCGGATCGGAGGCTTCGGCCAACCGCTGCGAGATCGTCTTCTTCGGCTGGATCGACACCGAGTCGAGGGCGTTCTTCGGAGCCTGCACGTCCTGGTTGACCATGTCGACGGCGGTGGTGAATGCGGTCGAGGCCAGTGCCCGGCCGACCGTGGCGACGGCGACGAACGGATCGCCGCCGACCTCGACCTGCCCGGCGACGTTGACCACCGCCCGCACGATCGGGGCGTTCGCGGGGGCGTCACACGCCAGATCCCCGGTCTGGCACCAGGACGAGACCCGGCCCGACAGGGTGCCGTAGTCCTCGGTCAGATCGGCGACAGGCCCGATGCCGCCGCCTTCCGGGGCCACGAACGACACCGATGCCAGGCTTTCGACTGCCTCACCCGTGGTGCCGGGGACCGCCGAGGGCGAGGTCTGCGAGGTGCCGGGGAACAGCCCCGATCCGGCGCCGCGGGTCGGTGCGCCGAACAGGGCACCGGCCGCGACCGAGCCGGCCGGGACGACCCCACTGCCCTGGCCGACCGAGCGCAGGAAGTTCGAGGCCGCATGAGCGCCCTGGGAGTAGCCGACCACCGCCAGCTTGGTCGACGGGCACGCCGAGAGCACCATCTCCGCAGCCAGGGACAGGTTCTCCTCCCCCTCGGTGACCGACTCGACGTACGACCGGCTACCACCGGGGGTGAGGCCGCCGAACGAACCCGGATACGGGACGTAGGCGCGATCGACGCTCGCGCCCAGTTCGCGGGCCTGGTCGAGCATCGGCCCCATGATCTTCGAGAGCATTCCGGTGTCGACCTTCACCGGTGCATCCGGTGAGGACTCCGTGGTGCCCTGCATCCCGAGGACATACAGATCCGGGCACCCATCGACCAGCCCGTCGAGCCAATTCGTCTGCGCGTGCACCGGGACCAGACCACCCACACCAGCTATGACCGCAGCCGTGGTGACGGTCATAGCCAGGACTCTTTTGCCCCAACATTTCATTTCTCTCCCTCCCGAACAGCCGTTTCCCGATGCCAGCAGTCACCCCTGTTTGTTCCGAGGCGGGAGTGTCGATAGCCCGATACGGTGTAAAACCGCCTTCGGAGAATGCAATTGCTTCGGCACGAGGGCACATGTGCGCGTTGTCGTTGGGATGGCCAGGACGTGTTCCGGGTTGACGGGCCCCGGATCGGTCGCCTTCGCCTGGATCTCTTCGACAGTCGCGATGGGCACTCGACGCAACGACTGCGCGGACTCGTGTGCGTGGACGGGCTCCCGTGAGAGCCCAGTTCACCGACAAGTTTGGCGCTGGCCAGGAACTTATGCAGCCTTTGCTGGTACTGGGCACGACGTCGCTGTTCGCGAACGGGGGGTACGACGAGGACTTGACTGCCCTCGGGATTTTTGGAGTTGAGCGGGGCCGCTGGCCCCAGGTCGACGGAGCAGCGACGACCTGAGGCCAGCGGGCGCAGTGGACGCGGCGCGAGGGGTCGCCGGCCACAGTTCGGGAGCGGGTACGACCGATGGCGCCCTTCACTGAGTGTTGGGCGCAGGTGTTCGGCACTCGGTGGTACGCGCAAGTTGATTCCCCGGGGTTCCGTAGCTGGCTTTGGGTAGAGCTCCGCCATCGCGTCAGTGCTACGTCCGAGGCCGACCACGACAGACCTCGGGAAACCCCCGGAAGGGGCGCGAGCGGATCGTAGACAGGAGCAGCGGGTTTGTGCAACACGGCAGGCCCTCCCTTCCTCGACGCAGCACCTTCCATGCGGTTCCTCGAATTAATCCGTAAATTAGCACCTTATAATTCTAAACACTAGTGGTTCGAGTGGGCGGGAAGGGGCGAGACAATGAGCGGCGACAGGAGGATCCAGGGCAGGGAGTGGAGTTGGCTCGAAGCGGCATACACGGCTTCAGTGGGGCTCGCCTGCGCAGATACCGCCAAGCGCTCGACATGACGATGGCTGACCTCGCTGATGCCGCGGAGGTCTCGGAAGCGACCGTCTCGGCTTGGGAGACCGGCCGGGCCGCCCCCACACCGCCGTTGTTGAAGCGCGTGGCCGACGTCTTGCGCATCACCGTCCCAGACCTTGCTCCCATCCAGGAAGGCCGGATGACGCTCAGTGATTTGCGCGCTCTGGCTGGTCTCACGCAGGCGGAAGCGGCCCGAGCGCTCGGCATTTCGGCCACCGTGCTCGGGCGCATCGAGAAGGGCCGCAAGGACTACGACAAGGATCGGGTGGCGAGCATGGCCAAGCTTTATGGGGTGAAGTCTTCGGTCGTTAAGGCCGTCTGGGAGCGCGACCGTGCGACACGCCAGGAGTACATCCGGCGCCTGTAGATTCCATCACTAAAATAACGCCACATGTGTGCTTCGATCAGTTGAGGGTCGATGTTGCACTGGATGACTTCTGTTGCGAACTGGGGGCGTGTCGCTCCCCCTCTTCCGAACCAACCTGGGACAAGATCAAGGGCGTTCGGAAGCAGTGACGAGGAAGGGCCGACACAATGCCTACGCCAAGCAAGGGGCCGCGCAAAGAAGTGAAAACCCGCGTTCCGGAAGACGTGCGCGAAGTGCTGGAAGTGATGGCAGCCAATTCCGGTGCCAGCTCACTCAGCCAGTACGTAGCGGACCTTCTCTCCAGCCTCGCCGGCCGTCCGGACCTTGTACGAGAAATCCACCAGGAAGTGATGCCGATGCCGCTCTCCGCATAGAAAAGTGCGGCGGAGTCCTCCGCCGCACCAGCACATAGCCGAAGCGGTTACCACAACTGAAATGCGAAAACCCCCGGCGGGCAGGCCGAGGGCTTTCGTCTGAAGTTGGCGAGAACGAGTTGGCGCTCGTTCTCGGTACCGCATATCCCCGAAGGGACTGTCTTGCTGGACAGGTCTCAGGGTACATCGCGCCCTGAATCAGAGCCAACGATCGCTGCGCGTGTCGCCACCTTCACCGGTGACACCTCACCGAATCGTCGCCTTTTCGACGTGTGCACGCGCCGCTGGTCGCCGCGTGCCCGAGTGCGGATCGACCCGGATCGCACTCACACGTACGCCACCACGATGGCCATGCCCAGCCAGGCGCCCGGATTTCCGTGGGCGATCTACCTGGCCGGCGCCGACCATCGCTACCGCCTGCTGGCGTTCGACCTCGACAGCGGGCGCCACGGCCCCGACGCCGCCCGCACCGATGCCGATCGGCTGGCCGCGCAGCTGGCGGAGCTCGGTGTTCCACACCTGCGCGCGCAGTCCGGGCCCACCGGCGGGCAGCACCTCTGGCTGCGCCTCGCCGCCCCGGGCGCGGCCCCCGACGACGTGCGTCGCCTCGCCCACGCCCTGCGCCAGCACTACCCCAGCCTCGACACCGCCCCCTTGACGAACCCCGCCACCGGCGCCGTCCGCCCTCCCGGGGCACCGCACCGCCGCGGCGGGCAGTCCCGGCCCCACCTGCACGGGGCCGCCCTCGACGCCGCCCTGGCCCGCCTCGACACCGAAGTCGCGCCGGAGGTGGTGGAATGGTTGCTCGCCCGGCACCCGCACTCCGCCTCCCCGGACCCCCACTGCCGCCACACCGGGCCGGTGCGCATCGTCGATCCGGCCTCCAATCCCCGCCTGGACCGACCGCGGCGCCGGCTCACCGACACCACCCGGGCCCTCCTGTCCACGGTTCCGGCCCCCGGAGCGGACCGCTCGGCCCTCGTGCACAGCATCTTCCTGGGCATGGCCCGCGCCGGACACACCCTCGCCGACGCCCGGGCGGCCGCCGCCACCGCGCCGGGACTGGTCCGGCTGCGCGAGGACCGCGCCCGCGGCCGCGAGGACACCGACCGGCAATGGCGCCGCGCCCTGGACACCGCCGCCGGCTTCACCCCCACTCCCCCGGCCACGCGGGCCCCGGTCGACGACGAACTCGACCGCATCGAGGCCGCCATCGGATCCGACCCGGCGCACTGGGCCCGCCCCGGTGGCGCCAGCGACGAACGCATCCTCTACGCCCTCGTCGCGGTGGCCCGCACCGCCCGCACCCGCACCGTCGACATCGACTGCCGCCGACTCGCCCAGGCCGCGGCCGTCGACGCCTCCACCGTCTCCCGGCGTCTGCGGGTGCTGGCCCACGAGTCCTGGGTGCGATGCGTCCGCACCGGACGCGGAACCCGCGCCGCCACCTGGCAACTCGAACTCCCCGACCCGGCGGCACCACACCCCGCTGCAACACAAGGGGAACCCGCCCCCGCCCCGGGGCCCCCCTCCGGCCTGCTGCACCACCACACGCACGATCTCTGGGCGCACCGGTCCGGGTTGGGTGCGGTGGCTGCCCGCATCCACTGGGCTGCGATTTCGGGAAAACCCTATATTTCCGGAGAGGGCAGAAATCCCGTCGAGGTGGCTGCGCTGACCGGCTACAGCCTCGCCACCGTGACGCGGACCCTCTCCGCACTCGTTCGCCTGGGCGTGCCCACCCGCGCGAGGACCGATACCCCCGCTCTCCGGGAGCAACTCGATCGTGCCGCCGACCGTGTCGGGGCCTCGGGTGTCGGGGCGCAGCGGGTCCTCCGTCACCTTCTCGATCGGGAGTTGCACCGGTGGTGGATCGAAGAGCAGGAATGGCGCTGCCGACGCGGCAAGAAGACCGGTGTGCCCCGCACGGTCTCGCTGACCATCGCCCTGCCGATCGACGCTCCCGCTCGGCTGCGGTACGGCCGATTCCCGGTGACCGACACCGGCCGCGCCGACTATCGTGCGGCGCGAGCTGTGGTAACCCGCTTGTGCTCTCCTGGTTGGAATTCCACGAGCAATCCAGTTCGGCAGGATGGGAAGGCGGCCTGACCCACCCTGGCTCTCCAACAGGACCGAATCAGTATGAGTCGTCCACGCGGGCGATTTGAGCCAGGAGGAGCGCGGCATGAGGCGGCCGATCCGGCAACTGGAACGGCCGCAATGTCACCGCGGCCTTGACCCAGTCACCATCTCCCGCATTCAGCCGCACGAGATCGCCGGCCTGGGGAACCTCACCGCTCTCGACTCTCCGAGCATTCGCTTGCAGACTCGGCAGATCCTCGGGATGGACGACGGGACCGGTGACATGCGCATACTGCCACTCCACCCACTCCGGAGCCCGGCCGATCCACATCGCGATAATGCCTCGCCGAGCCTCGAACAGCGCGACATGGACATCGGCACCTAACAACCCCTCACGCAGCCCAAGAGCAGCCAACGATGGCATCGACGGCGGATATACATCGGACACGTCGTGATACAGCACCCGGACACCAGAGCCGTCTTCCATGGGGCGTAACACGACCTGCCACTGCATCGCATGACCGTGGTCGTGCCGAACCGAGAACCACGTGCTCAGCACTCCCCCGGACCGCGGATTGAGCACCAGATTCAGGAATTCGGCCTCGTGCTCGAAGCAGATCGCTCGGTTGATGTAGTCGGCAGGGGTCGCTGTGGGAAGCCAATCCTGGAGCAACGTACCGGACATCGCCCCCGACTCCCACGTCTGATAGATCAGCATCTCCTCGACCATCCAGGCCACACCTGAGGTCAGACGCCGCCTTCCCAGCTCCTCCCCTGGCTCTCCCACCCACAGATGGATGCCGTGCACATCGCCGAACGGGCCGATAATCGGCCAGGCATAGAACCGCCACGTCTGCCGCATCTTCTTCGACGACAACACCCGATCGAACGGTTTACGGACTTCCCGGACGTACTCCACGATCGGCTCCACCGGGATGTCCGGTGCGGGCGAGACTTTCCGGCGGAGCGAAGTCATGTCCTTAACTTCACCATCCGAGGCGACCAGCGTCGCAATACCCTCCACGAGCGTTTCGATCAAATGCCATGAACCCATCGAAGATCCCCCTCTGTCTCGACCTGATCTCGATGCGGGGAGGCAGTGTAGCGAAAACCGACTGTTCGACCGTTAAGTGGGATCGATGGTCACGCTCGGACGTGTAGCGCCAGCTGCAAGCGCTCGGGCCGGATCGTCAACAACTCGGCCACCGACAGCTCATAGCCCGGCACCGGCGCGACCTCGAAACGAGTGAGGATCTCCGCCAGCGCCAGGACCGCCTCATGCAACGCGAACTGCCGGCCGATGCAGGCCCGAGCCCCTACCCCGAAGGGCTTGTAGGCGTGGGCCGGACGGGCACGAACGGCTGCAGGCAGGAACCGGTCGGGGTCGAAGGTCTCGGTGTTCTCGCCCCACAGCTTCGGGTCGCGGTGCAGTGCCAGCAACACCACCAGAACCGTCTGGCCCTTTGCAACCGGGTAGCCGGCCAGCGTCGTGGCCGTCCGGGCCTTGCGGAAGAACGCCGGGCCGGACGGCCACAGCCGCAGTGTCTCGTCGACGATACGGCGGACATAGCGCAGCTTCGCCACCTGCTCGAACCGGAGCGGGCCGCTGCCGTCGCGCACCTGGGTTATTTCCGTCCGCGCTCGCTCGACCATCTCGGGATGCAGCGACAGGTAGTGCAGCGCGAACGACAGCAGACCTGCCGTCGTCTCGTGCCCGGCCACCAGGAAGGTCAGCACCTGATTGCGGATACTCTGATCCGACAACAGCTCACCGGTCTCCGGGTCCGGGTGCTCCAGCATCCGCTGCAGCAAGTCGTCCTGCCGCGGTGACTGGCCGTGGCGGCGTGCCGAGATCACCTCGTCGACGGTGCGCTGCATCAGCGCAATGTCCTTGGGATGTTGGCGCAACGCTTTCCACCCGAAGATCTCCCGGAGGACCGGCAGATCGTTCGCCGACTGCGACACGAACGACAGCGCCCGCGTCATCGACTCGACGAACGGATGCCGACCGGCGGAGAACGAGTCGAAGCTGTACCCGAAGCCGGTGCGTCCGATGACCTCCAACGTCAGCCGATTCATATCCGAGGAGACGTCCACTGGACCGTGGGAGGCCTGATCGGCCCAGTATTGGCACAGCCCGTCGACACACTCGACCATCACATCGTGATAGCTGCGCATCGACGGCTGGCTGAACGACGGCATCAGCACGTTGTGTGCCTGGGCCCAGGCCGGCTCACTGTTGAACGCGGTGAACAACCCGTCCCCGGCCAGCTCGCGCAGGTTGCTCACCGGTGGGACGACCGCCTTGGCGAACCGGGACTCGTCGAACACCTCCGCGGCCGCGTCCCCGCCCCCGACGACAACCACCTTCTTCCCAGCGATGTTGATCTCGAACACATCCCCGAGCTCCCGTACGAACTGCGCCTCACGCTGTACCGGCCGCCGAGGATCGAGACGCAACACATCTCCCAGCAAGGGCAGCCGCCACGACGGATGCGGCATCGCTTCTCCACGCCCGGTCTCAGCTTTGACGCGGACATCATTTGAGGCTTGCTCCCCCGCAGAAGTCATGACCGGAGTCTGCCGCACCGCTGTGCCGATCGCAGAATCGGTCGGCTGGTATGACGGAGGAAGCGACGGTTACGGCCAAGTCGGGTGAGGAGGGTTCGTGGCGGATCCATCCCCTTGAAGCACTGCCGCTGAACCAACGACGGCTCGCTCAGCGGGGGTGTCACGCGTTGTAGCGCTACAACGTCGTTGCGCAAGGCGATTGCTGGGGGCGGAGCCGCTATAGCGCTTGCACGTCGGAGCGTAACGCCGGTAATCCGCCCCGATGGGGCGGACATCGTAGTTATAGCGCTATAACGGCTAAACGCTAGAACGTTGTCACGTCATGCCGTTACCATGGCTGAGCGTCAGAGCGCTACGATCTTGAAGCGTTGCAGAGCTACAACGCCCTGGCGATGGAACGTTGCAGCGTTGGAACGTTGCTCCGCTACAACGGTGCAAGCAGTGCAGTGGGCTACTGCGGAGTTCTCGGCCGAGCCTCGGGAAACTGCTGGTCGCCCGATGTGTTCAGCAAGTATGAGTTGTAGCGCTACAACGTCGTTGCGCAAGGCGATTGCTGGGGGCGGAGCCGCTATAGCGCTTGCACGTCGGAGCGTAACGCCGGTAATCCGCCCCGATGGGGCGGACATCGTAGTTATAGCGCTATAACGGCTAAACGCTAGAACGTTGTCACGTCATGCCGTTACCATGGCTGAGCGTCAGAGCGCTACGATCTTGAAGCGTTGCAGAGCTACAACGCCCTGGCGATGGAACGTTGCAGCGTTGGAACGTTGCAGCGTTGGAACGTTGCTCCGCTACAACGGTGCAACGTTGCAACGGCGTGGCGCTACGACGTTGCAGCGCTCCGACGCTTAGCGTTTAGAGCGTGGTAGCGCTGCACGCTGCAGCGCCCCAATGCACCGACTCATTGCACCCAGTGCAACCGACGAAAGGCTCCATGCAATGGCCAAAATCATCGTTTGCCACTCCCGGAAGGGAGGGGTGGGAAAGACCACGATGGCGTACGAGTTGGCTTACGAGCTGGACGCAGTCCTGGTGGACTTGGAGTACGACGGGGGCGGCGCCACCGGTAAGTGGGGGGATCGGCCTCTCGACCGGGCCCGCATTCCGATCCTCGATGCAATCCGCACCGGCAAGACCCCCAAGCCGTTGAACGGCTTCAAGAAGCCGCGTCTGGTACCTGGGCATCCCGACCTGTACGACCAGGCGCCCAGCGAAGATGCAATGGCGGATGCGCTGGTGCAGTGGGCGGGGGAGTGGGACACGGAATGGGTCGTCGTGGACACGCATCCAGGTGCAACAACCCAGGCCCATGGTGCACTGTCCGTTGCAAATGTCGTTCTTGCGCCGACTCCGTTGCGGAAGCTGGATCTCGATGCAACTGAGCAGCTCGTCGACGAGCTCGCCGACTACCCCCTGGTCATTTCGCCGACAATGGTGCCGGCGGCACCTCCGGGAACGATGATCGACCGTCTTGCGCGGATGGTTGACGGCACGCCGGTGCAGGTTGCGCCTCCGGTTCCCCATGCCGCCCGGGTTGGCACTCGGACGAAGCGCATTGCAATCACCGCTGAGGAACCACCGGCCAAGCCGTTGCGGGCTTTCGCGGCTGCAATCACCGATACCGCGAAGTTCCTCCAGGAGTACGTCAATGACTAACGGACTCGATGCCTTGCGGCAAAAGAACAAGCGTGCCGGTGGGCGCACCATGCCGCCACCGCGGCACAAGCCCCGGTCGGTTCCGGTGGAAATTCCCACTGATTCCGAGAACCCGACCAAGTCCATTGCGCCCCCCGTGCAAGAGATCCGACCGTCTACTTCGGACGCTGCGGCGGCCCACTTGGAGCAAGCGGCGGCGCAGACCGTCAACGGCCGGGAACCGGCGCCCGCGTTGCCTGCCTCCGAGTTGCCGAAGGCAGCGCCTCCAGCGCCTTCGGTAGAAGTGGACGAGCTAACAAAGTCGACGATCTATCTGGACGCCGAGACTGACCAGTTCCTGGAGGAGGCGATCTATCTCGGGCGGAAGCAAAAACCACGCATTGATTCCCGTAGTGCGATCGTTCGTTTTGCACTTCGTGAGTTGGCCTCTCGCATGTCCACCGAGCAGGTGATCGCCGCGATCCGGGCAGGTGCGCCTGAAACTGGCAATCAAGGAAGACCTCGACTCTAGCTTTATAGCGTTTCAACGTTCTAGCGCCCTAAAGAGGGGGAGTCCCGCTCGACCTGCAATCCAACGGGACTCCGTGACCGGCTACCTCAGTAAAGGAAATTCCGATCATGTATGACCTTAACGTTCGCGCTGCGCAACGTCAGCTACCGTCCGCAAGTGCACGCCGACGGTTGCACTCGAAGACCACGGCCCTCGGTGCTGTTGCAGCGATGACGCTCGTGCTTGCAGCGCTGGCGTTCACCCTGTCGTTCGACGCGTTGCGCCAGCTCACCCTGGAAATCGGTGTGCGCCCGGAACTGGCCTGGATGGCGCCGGTGGCACTCGATGTTGCGCAGGCCGCCGCGGCCTTGGCTCTTGTTGCGTTGGGGGCCGACGACGAGTATCGCGGTGCCCGCTTCTACTGCAAGGCCCTGGCCACGGGCACGGTCCTGCTCAGCGTGGCCGGCAACGGCTATCACGCCTTCCGTCTGGCCGGGCAGCGGCACGCGCAGGCCGCGGCCGGTGTCGATGTCGGGTACCAGCCGCAACCGGCTGCAATCGCTGCCTGCATTGCGATGATTGTGCCGCTGTTGTTCCTGGCGCTGTTGCATCTGTTCACCACGATCGTGCGGGCGCTGGCCGTCGAACGCGGCCGCTACAACCAGGCGGTGCACCACGCGCACCCGACCGCCCACCAGGATCGGGACGCGAGCGCACCCGAGGCATCGGAGCTGCACAACCCTGCGGTGGATGCACCCGTCGGGGACGACGTGCAGTACCCCGGTGCACGCGTGCACCACGAGGTCTTCACCGGTGCCGCCGAGCCTGCAACGGTGCAGCCGCAAGGCGCCGGGTGCTTCGGCGAGGATGCACCGGGGGAGGGGGCCGTGCAGGCCCCGGCCAGTCTTGAGGCACCGCCCGAGCCGCACCTGACGCCGACATCTGGTGGCTATCCGCAGACGGCCGAGGGCCTGCGCGAGTTCCTGGCTGGGTGCACGCTGCGCAGCGAGGAGAAGGAGGTCGCGGCGATCCTGCTGGACCGCCCGCACCTGACCTATGCGCAGGTGGCCGTCGAGCTGGACGACACCCCGTCCCCGTCCACGGTGTGCCGACGCTGGCAGCGCTTCAAGAACGCCGCCTACGCCGAAGGCTTCGAGATCCCCCCGGTGGTGCCGCTCCCGCTCGACGCGCTCACCCCCCGCGAGGAACAGTTGGTGTCGGTGTAACCAGACACCACCGGGGGTTGCACGCCAGGCCGTGCGGGTAGGTGCCCGAAGCACCGAACGAACCGCTGACCGCAGCCCGGCGAGGCGGGCGGGGTGGGGCGGAGAAAGCAGTGACGCCGGGACTGTGCTTCCCCCACAGTCCCGGCGTCGAGTTCCACCGTAGCAGGCGTGTTCGAACGTGTGTGCGATCATGGGGTGTGGTTCGGTACGAGCGCGCACCGGCGAGATGCCCGTTCGGGCACCGGCTCACGCGGTACACCGTTCTGGTGGGATGGATCCCGTGCGACTGCACACCCGGCGCCGGGGGTCACCGCACCTGGACGTGCCGCACCTGCGAGCTCACCATCGGCTCACCGCCCCATGTCGGCCCGCCGCGGCCGGGAGTGCGGTGGTCCTGACACAAGCGAACGCCCCGGTGCGTTGGGTGCCGGGGCGCTCACCGGGCAGCGTACGACGCCGGTCCGACATCCCCCCGGCGTGTGAGGCGGCGTTGGTTCCGGGGGGCGTTGGTTCTGTGTATTGTCGCCAGGTCGCGCACGGTCCCCTCCAACGTGCGGGCCCGCGTGCCTCGGCGCTTCACCCCCCGCCGCCGGGGCACTGGCCTTTCCGGGGCAGGTGGTGATCCCCCGGTGAAGGCGGTGGGCGGACGGTGGTGCCCGGCCGGTCGAGTATCCCGCGGGGTTCGCGTCATGTGGCGGTGGCGGCCGGTGTCACGGTGATGGTCCGGTCTGGTCTGGTTCTTGGGGTTCGTGCCGAAGGCATGGTGCTCGACGACGAGGGGAGTAGCTCGCTATCCTGAGAGTGTCCTGGCGAAGAGTCAGGAAAGTGAGGCCGGGAGCCCGCACGTTTTGCGTGGTCGCCCGGCCTTTGCGCTTGTCTACGGCACCCGGTGCACGGTGACCAGCGAGTCGATCGCGCGCCGCAGCTGTCCGCCGGCGGTGTAGGCGTAGGCGATCAGGTCCGCGGCCCATAGCAACTCGTGCGCGTGCGGACGGTCCACCATCGCCCGCACCGTCTCGAGCGCCCCGATGTGGGCGAGGGCGCCGGTGAGCGCCGCGAGATCCTGCTTGTCCTGGGCACAGGATTCGACCAGGATGCGGCGCGCTCCCAGCTCGGCGCTGTGCACCGCCAACGCCGCCAGCAACTGGTCGCGGACCTGCCGGTGCGGGCGACCGGCGATCGGCGCGGTGAACAGGTGGGCCTGCCGAATCGGCGGTGTGCGGGCGAAGGCCGCCACGATCCGCCGCCGGTTCTCCGGGCGCTCGTCGTGCATGTGCAGCCGGTCCCGATTGTTCGGCCTCGAGCGTCCGCATCATCGTGCGGGCCGCAGCCAGATCCTCGGAGGGCACCACCACCGCGCAGATCAGGTAGTCCTTGGTCTTCGCCTCGTCGACGAAAATTTCCACGGTTGCCCGTCGCACCTTCTTCCTCCGGTATCCGGCCCCGGCATGGTCGCCGATCACCGTGGCGGGGTCCCGCATCCGCCGGTGCTCCACGCCCTGTGCGGCGTGGCCGTTTCTGTTGGTGCGGCCCACACACGGCCTCCACCAGGGTGGTGTCTGCTCGGCGCGCCTGCCGGAGAATCCGCGCCTGCTCGGCTACCGTCGCGGCAGCTCACGAGTTGAGGGGCGAGAGCGCCCCCGGGTCATCGAAGGGGCGCCCGGCATGGAAATGGACGAACAGCTGCACCAGTGGGCGTGGCAGCTGCGCCATGACGGCCACGACTGGAGCGAGGTCGCCACCGAACTCGGCTGCACCGAAGACCTCGCCCGCGCCATGGCCGACCGGCACCGCCGCGATACCGAAACCCAGGCACAGGCCGACCAGTTCTCTCTATTCGAGCTGTAACGCGGCCGGATCGACGCCCCTTGCCGCGGCCACTCCGGGACACCCCTCGGGGCTGCCGGTGACGTCGGTACGCTCATCGCCCGCTCGCGGAGGAGCGAGCCGGCCACGTCTCATCGAGAGGGTGGAATCCGCGCCGGTCGGAGAACGCCGCGGGTACTGCCACTCGCTGCGCGGCACAATTACCCTGAGGGTTCGGGACTGTGCAGTTGTCGAATCGGCTCCTACCGCCCTGCTTGCATCGAGAGCCCAGGCCTCAGCACTACCGCTTGACCACGATGTCTCCGCCGGCATCGAGGACGCGTGACTCGGTCTGGCACTGATAGCACTCGAACTTGGGCTCGTCCTTCGTGACGTTCTGATCGGTGTTGCAGCGCGGACAAGTCACGGCGACAAATCCTTCGGGAGCCGAAGGCCGCCCCGGCGCGACAACGGCGGCGACGAGCACACCGATCGGCCCGAACAACAACCCCAGGATGCCAAAGCCGAGCGCGTCCCGGTTCTTCTTCCCGGCGATCGTCGCCGCAATCGCGGCGCAGACAATTACAACGACGAGGCCGACGCCCAGCAGTCCGTTCATTTCGCGGATACTCCTCATACACAGGAAGCGTCGAGATCGCTTCGTACGGCGTATCAAACCAGATGCCTCCGCTGCGTTCTCAGCGGGATCGACGCAACCTCGACTTGGTGCCAATCGACTGAATGACATGGGAGGGGGCGGGCCGGCGGACCCGCATGGTGTGCACGGACCGAAGGAGCGTGGTCCCACCCGCGAGGTCGTTGCACCACAGGAGTCCGCCACGCCCGAGGTGATCTCGCCTATTTGGGCCCACCAACTGCCGAGTGGCCCTATCGGATGAGACCAGGCCGCCAGCCTCGAGACCTCCGAATCGAGCTCCGCTGCACTCCGCCCTGTCAAAGAGCCCAAATTTTGCCCTTCTGGCCTTTCGATGATGACCAGCGGTCCGCTGCACGCCACCCCTGGACGCTGCGCAGTCTGAGAGCCCGAAAATTCTCTCCCCCGTTGCGCTCCTCCGAGATTTTCCGTCCCAGAAGTTGCACTCCATGGCCCTTATTCCTGTCCACCTTCTCCCTGCCAGAAGGGCAAAAGAACGGATGGGTTACCCTTCGTTCTCACCTCCAGCAGGAATGTCGCCATGACCCCGCCGAAGACCCCGAGCTTTCCGACCCTGACCACCTACACCACCATCCTGATCGCCGGGCAGGATCAACAGGTGCGGCTTGACGTGACCAACGCCCTGACCGCCAGCGCGATGAGCTCGCCACAATCGGTGCGGTGCGGATGGTCTTCACCGATCCCGTCGTCACCGGCGGCCTGGTCTCGGCGCTGCACCGCCCACCACCGGCGGGTTCCTCCTAGCACGGCCCGAACACTTCCTCTTCAGCCCGGACCGCTTCACCGCCGAAAAGTACCTGGTGACGGAGACTGTTCCATGTTGTAGTACTCGGTGAGGTACACCGCACCGCAGTCTTCTTGGCATCTTTGTCGGGGACCGTCCTTGTGACGGTTGGCGGTGAATGCGTCGCAGACGGTGCTACAGCGTCGCAAGCGGGTGTTCTACTCGACCGCCTCGGCGGTCTCCCCGTGGTTGTCGGTGCGGCACTAGGCGGGTCGAAAAGCACAGTCGGTGCGACGAACGCGGTCTCCGTCGGAGGCACCTTAATCGTGCTACTGCTCGGGCAGTGCCTTGCATACGGCATTCGGGCAGCTAAATCCGGGACAGAAGAGGAATCAGATGCCATCCTCAAGTTGGGTGCGGCGTGGCTGCTACCGAGAAGGTCGATGCCCAGACTCGATCGATGAGGCGTTCGCTGGCCCGCAGTAGAGAATGCAACCTACGCGGGGCCCCAAAACTACAGAACGAAGGACCAGTTTGTAGCAGCAGCCAAACCGGCCCGGCTTCTTATAAGGGTTTTGGGCTGGAGCGTCGAGAACGACTCGGGGAGACAGCATGGCCGACGCAAGTGCTCAAGTCAACGCCGCCATAACCTCACAACGTTGGTCGGAAACAGGCCGCTTGTCGTTGCACGGTCTAGGCATTCAAGAACTGTCGTCCCCCCCGCCAGTAGAAATGGCCGACCTCGTTGCTCTCGATCTAAGTGGCAACAGATTCAAATCCGTTCCAGAGTGGCTACAGTATCTACCTAGGCTTGAGAATTTGAGCCTCGCCGGGAATCGACTCACCACGCTCGGTGGGATCTCAGCGGCCATCAACCTTCAGGCATTGGATGTCTCAGAGAATCGCCTCCGTTCGCTGCCCGTGGAGTTGGGGGATTGCCATCAGCTACGCTGGCTGAATCTAAGCTTCAATCAGATCACTACCCTTGCTCCATTGGCGGGACTAACCTCACTTGAGGCGCTCGATATCTCGCGGAACCGATTGACCACCTTGGAAAGTCTGCCGAGTCTCGCGAACCTGCGAAGACTGGACGCGAGCGGGAACAACTTAACGCGCTTGTGGTCGCCGAATTCGGACCTCCACTCTCTGCGATGGCTGGACCTGGCGAGGAACCGCCTCACCGCTGAGGTGCTTGAGGCGCTCGCGAATCTTCCTCTGACCGAACTCTTCCTCGACCAAAACAATATTGATAGAAGCCCGTCCTGGCTCGATCGCATCCGACTCCGACGTTTTTCGGGGGGCGGAAATCCTTGGGAAATCGACCCGTCTGTGCTGACCGAGTCGACCGACGACCGTGACGTCCGGGTCGAGGTAGATTCCCTAATTCAAGAAGAGCCGAGCTACGGTTTGAACTTCGACAAATCCCCGTACAGCTTTGGTTTTCAACTCGAGGCATACGCTCCGGAGAATTCGGCACAGGTGGTCGATTTGTACTACAAGGGATATCCTTCCCTTCCGGCTGTCCTCCGCATTGGAGACGCGGTCGAGCTACCACTCTCGAGCATGACTCGACAGTCGGCGCTCGACAGGGTGCTGGGTGGTATGGAGGCCGATGCCGTTGCGAAACTGACACTGCCGGCGACAAGAGAGGACTCTGTGCGAAACCTGGGAGCAGCCTTCGCTGCCGAAGCGCTCCGTCGGGTCGAAGACCTCGACCTCGTTTCAAGAACCACAGGAAAGCGGCATCACATTTCCTGGGAAAGTGCCCCGCGAGTAGTGAACGCCGAGATCAGAGTTGCATCTGGCGTGCCCTTACCGGCGTCCGCTTCGCTCCTTCCGAACGATCACTATCTCCTGTGCGTCTGGATCGGACAGGACACGGGACAGTCCCTGGTGCTCAACCCAGCAATGCTCCCAGTCTCAGATCTTGAGCCCAACTCCAGTTTCGGGTGGTGGTTCGATGTGGTCGTCACCAGCCCGAGCGTCGAAGTCGAGAGAAACGAGCACCGACTACTTCTTCCGTTCGCGGGAGCGAGCCGCACTCTTAACATTCCGTTCCGCACGGGAAATCGCGAATCCAAAGGTACATTGCGGTGCACAGTCTATTACGAAAATAACGCCATGCAGTCCTTTCGCCTCACCTTCTCCGTCGGGACCGGTGCCCCAAGTGTTGCGATACATGCAGTAGTTGATTACGTCCTCACCCATGATCTCGGGCATGCCGTTGAGTTCAAGTCGCGCCAGCTGAATCTTCTGACCAACGAGTCAAATGGCGGAAGGCACACTATCGTCGTGAAAGGCGCCGATCTCCCCGCAACTTCTTCAAATCTCCGCGAAAGCGATGTGAACGGCGTACTAGCTCCGATTCGGCAACAGCTCGAACTAATCACGCTTGGGCGCAATCATCAGACGCAGTATGACTCGAATAACGCCGCTTCGGAACAGCAACTCCAGGTTGACCTCAAGACACTCGCGCATCACGGATGGTCATTCCTGCAGGCGGCAATTCCAAACGTCATGGTTCGGATCCAATTGCAGACCGCGCTAAGATCGACTTCCAAAATACAGATATCACGAGCAGGCAGGACGGTCTTCCCATGGGCGTTGGTGTATGATGGACCGCGCCAGGGTAAAGATGAATGGAATCCTTGCGAACTTCTCACCAATTGGTCGGATTCCAAGGAAAGGCTCGCCGACTACCCCGAAGAATGCCCATTCGGTCCCCATCTTGAACTTAATGTCTTGTGTCCATTCAATTTCTGGGGATTCCGTCACCTGATTGAGCAGCCTCCGTCTGTTCTTGAAGGTCAACTCCCGACATCCCTTATCCTCCGAGGTGATGCGCGCGCGGCGACGGTGCGCAGCCTGGACCTTGATGAGAACCTGAGTAGAGCGCATCTGCAGAGTCTTGAGGACATCTTCTCCAAGCGCTTCCATGTGACCGACTGCGACTCGCGCGCCGATCTCATCGCGGCCATCAATATGCCGGCCACGCCCGTAATCTATTTCTACTGCCATGGCACCGTCCGCCTGATGGGAGACGTCGGAGTCGACCGTCAGGAACCATACCTGGAAATCGGGCACGGCGAAGCGATTGCGACCGGCGATCTCACCGCCTGGGCCTTGGCTAAGCAATGGAGCCCCGAGCTGTGGCTCGATGTGCGGCCCCTGGTTTTTATCAATGGGTGCCACACTGCTGCCTTGTCGCCGGAGCAGGTTGTGGACTTTGTCAACGCATTTGCTGGCGCGAATGCCGCCGGGGTTGTTGGCACTGAGATTGCCGTCGCACAGCCTGTGGCGAGCGAGTTCGCGCAGCGCTTCTACGAGCACTTCATGGGAGGCAACCCAATGACCGTTGGTCAGGCGATGAGACGGGCGCGGCTTGATCTGCTTGCTAAAGGCAACGTGGCAGGGCTGGTGTACACGGCCTTCTGCTCGATGGACCTTGCATTCGACAGTGACTAAGGGACAGGAGAACGAGTATGGACGAGATCGCCAACTGGGGCGCACTGCTCTTTGGCTTTGTAGTGGGCTGGATCACCTATCGCACACTCGCGCGCCGCTCTGGAGGCACGGAACTCTCCGATATTGCCTCCGTGATCGGTGCGGTCGGCGGCGCGGTGGTTACCGGGCTGTTCATCAATGAGGAGAGGTTCTCTTACTACTCCATCGGTCTGTTTGCGGGATTCTTCATATACCTGATTGTGTTCTGGCACCTCAACGGCCAGCAGAAGACGTCAGTGGTCATGGGTCAGGATGGTCTCAGCAGTGGTACGGAACGGATCGGAGGTGGCGGCAGGTAAGTTCTCTGGCCTGTGCCTCAGTGGATACTTTCCGCTAGATCGAGCGGGATTGCGCCGTCCCTGTTGCGTGCAGCCGCGTCTGCTCCGGCGTCAAGAAGCGCCTTGACCCGCCGCGGCCAGGAGAATCGGTAAGCACGATGCAGCGCGGTGTCTCCGGCGTCATCGGCCGCACTGATATCTGCGCCGGCGCCCAAGAGTCGACTCATGCAATCGAGCATCCGCGCGTCGCCAATGGTCCCAAACCGATCATTGATCCTCGCTGGATCCTCAACCGTGCTAGCGATCATCAGTGCAGTCAGCCCGTCGACCGTCTGGGCGTCTACGTCGGCGCCCGCGTCAATCAGTGCTTGCATCGCATCTGTGTTGGCATCGATGACCGCCAACATGAGCGGTGTGTACCCGATGGCGGTCTGTGCGTCCACGTCGGCGCCAGCCGCAAGAAGCGTCTGGATGACGGCGCGGCCTGAACCCGACGTCTGAGCGGCGTAGTGAAGGGCTGTTTCCCCTTTCACTGTTTCTGCATTGACATCGGCACCGGCCGCAAGAAGGACCTCCACCATGGCTGTGTCACCTCGGTGCACCGATCTCATCAGTGCCGTTTCACCACTGACGGTTGATGAGTCAGGACTAGCTCCAGCGTCACACAACGCTCTTGTGATCTGCGCCGACATCGCTCTTAACAAGGGCGTCTCGCCCCGAGCATTGATTGCTGACACAGGAGCTCCACGACCGAGCAGAATGTCGACGATCTCGACGTGGCCGTTCTCCGCGGCTCGGTGCAAGGGAGTCTGGCCGTCATTGTCGTGTGCGGCGGGGTTCCCGCCGGCATCGAGCAGAACTGTCACGATCGCGGGAGTCCGTGCATGCCATAGAGGGGAAGCCCCCCGTGTGTCAGTGCGATTGACGTCGACGCCTGCGACCACGAGCTCTTGGGTCAACCACAGCGATCGACTGGCGGCATCGGTGAGAAGCGTTCGGCCACCGTCCAGCACCGGAGCGCTGATGTCGAACCCTGCCGCGGCGAGTGTCTTCACAACTTGGACAAGCCCGTCTGCTGTTGGACCGTCATAGTCCACCTCCCCTAAGTGCCACCTGCAGGCTAGGCTGCTACCCAGGCCGTCGAGTCCGATGTCGGTTTCACGTAGGCTCTGGGGCGGCAACGTTCCTTGATCGCACAGCTTTGTGACCGCATCCAAACGTCCACACCGAACAGCGCTTCTCAACAGCGCGAGCCAATCAGCGTTCTGTCCGGCGGTCCCCAGCAGGTCGTGCGTCACCATCGCGACAGCACGGGCATCGTCCTCAACTGCCGGCACTCGCAGGATACGAGTACCCGAATCACCCAGTCCGAGGAGTGACGCCATGTCGCCGGGATACGTTCCGAATCGCCCGGACGAGTGGATGCCGTCCCTCCATGTAGCGGACTTTTCGAGGAGAGTTGACTGAAGGTCCTCAATGAATTCGCGACCTCTCGGATCAGTCAGTTGGTGTCCATCCCACGGTATTCCAACCTCCAAGTATCCGATCCCTGAGTGAACAAGCGCGATTCGCGACGGATCGACGTCGAGCACTATAGCTGCAGCGAACCCGAAGGGCGCACCAGCCTTAAGGTCGATTGGTCCGCCGTTCCGGTTCGTAATTGAGAGGCGGAGGTAGCCGGAGTCGTGGGTCCGCCAGAGAGAGCATTCAACTCGGATACCACCCTTGAGCACGACGGGCGCGGTCCCTGAGGACGCAGCGGCGTCTTTCCCGTTTATCTGACGTAGTGCTTCCGGCAGCAGCTCTGCGAGCTCGAGTGCGGTAGCGACTGGGTCAGGTGGCGCCTCCACGTCGTCAAGGAAGACACCGGCCTGAAAGAGATGGGTGACCTCGTGGCTTAGGCGGAACCACAGATCTTCGGGGCGTGGTATGCCCAAAATGACTTCACGTCCGATTTCGAAGGAGGTATCCGTTTCCGACCCCGAGGCCACGCGGGCGTTGAGAGCGATGGCAAGCCACTGTCGCATGGTCGCACTGCCGATCTGGACCCCTCCAAGCTTGCCGAACAAGGCCGCACTTTGAAGCACGCTCGCGACCGCGTATGCGCGCAGTGCATCATCCTGAGTTGGGTTGCTTTGCTCTACCAAGGTCTGGAAGCTGCACCACTCGCATTCGGTACGAGCCCGCAATGCGATCTGCTGCCATGTCTCAAGGTTCTCCCAGATCGTGCGGGGGAAGTGGGCGGCGGCAAGCAGCAGCAACAGCGGCGGTGCGTCGATGTCCGCCAATCGGGCGTAAGTCAGGTCCCCGTGGTGGGAGAGAGCCTGGGTGTCGAGCCCTAGTTCATCCCCAACAGCGCGGGCCAGGCACACAGCAGATTTCGCACTTCCGAGCCGCGCGGTCAGGCTAAGAAATTCAAGCGCAGTTGCAGGAGCCGCCCTGCCAGCACCGTGTCGCACGAGCCGCTCCAGTCGCGTCCCTGACGCCGCCCGTACCTCTGTCGCTTCGCTATCAACCATCATGGTTCCCCAGAGCCGAGCCCACCGATTGGCACACCGCCCAGAAGAGCGTGTCGCCACCACAATTGATTACTGCGACTGATTACTGCGACCCCCAGTATCGACCTTCCCCGCTTCCAAGAACAGTTAGCGCAGGCAGCCCTAATCGCTACGTGCGCTGTTGACCACCTTGGTAAACAAGCTGGTGGCGGGCGAGTGAGAACATGCGGTATCCAGCGGTGTCCAGGTTCACAGCTCGGCGACCCCGCAACGGTCACGCCCTCACCGGGACGGACACCCCCACCTCGTTCGACGTTTCGCTGCTGCGCTCGGCATCCGAGCGCCCAGTACGGGCACTGACGCTGAAGGTGCGCTGTGATGGCACATAATCGGAGAGGCCTTCCTTGGGGCTTCGACTTGGTCCAGGTCGGGGCCGGTCGAAGTGGACCCGGCTGCCCTGGAAGGGCCGGAATCGTCACTGTGGGATCTCATCGATGACCGTCGTGTCGAGATGCGCTCCCCAGATGATGTACTCGATCCCCCACACCGTGGGTGGCGACGGCTTTTCCCAAGCCGGGATGACGTCACGGAATCGAGGGAGCTCCTCGCCGCACCGCACGGTAGGTGGCGGATACATGGGTGTTGGTGTTCGTCGCCGAGACAAATGGGATCAGGAGGGTAAGTACGCACCCCGGCCCCATCCGGGTGTATCGCTGCCGCGCTGCCCGCCGGCTCGGTCTGGAGTTGCACTGGCCCGGCGCGCATACCTGCAAGGCAGGGTCGCTGCCTGGGATGACGATCGGCCTGGTCAATACTGCAAACCGAAAGTGGGTCAACGACGGAGGGGACCACATGGCCGTCCGCAGTTGGCTCCTCAAGGAGAAGGGCGAACCGATAAGGCCGGGGTTGTCGCTGTTCTTGCACGCGCCGACACTGCCCCCTCTGGACCCAGGCGATCGGATTTTCCTGTGCATGTGCAGCCGGTCCCGGTTGTTCGGCCTCGAGCGCCCGCATCGTCTTGCGGGCCGCAAGCAGATCCTCGGAAGGCGCCACCACCGCGCAGATCAGATAGTCCTTGGTCTTGGCCTCGTCGACGAAGATCTCCACGGTTGCCTGTCGCACCTTCTTCCTCCGGTATCGGGCCCAGGGCATGGTCGTCGATCACCACAGCCCGCCGCGCATCCGCCGGTGTCTGCGACCTGCCCCGTCCGGACCGGCCTCCGCCGATGCTGTCGCGGGCTCGCTGCGCGCCGTGGCCGGTCCTGCCGGCACGGCCCGACGCACGGCTCAAGCTGGTCGGAGCCTCCGCGGTGCGCCTGCCCAAGAACCCGCGCCTGCTCGGCTACGGTCGCGGCAGCGCACGAGTTACGGGGTGCGAGCGCCCCCGTCATGAGGGGCACCCGGCATCGAGACCGACGAACAGCTGCACCAGTGGCGTGGCAGCTGCGCCACGACGGCCACGACTGGAGCGAGGTCGCCACCGAACTCGGCTGCACCGAAGACCTCGCCCGCGCCATGGCAGACCGGCACCGCCGCGACGCCGACACCCGGGCCCAGGCCGCCCAATTCTCCCTGTTCGACCTGTAACCCCGGCCGGATCGACGCCCCCGGCACCCGCCCGCGCCGATCTGAGAACGGCACGACTACCGTCCCCGGCCGCGGCGCAGCGAACGTTCACCCGCCGCAGGTGTCCGCGACGGCTGTTCCTCGAAAGGTGGATCTCCGGCCCGAGCCGCCGCGATGCCGCCGGCCGCTGCTCACTCGGGGGCTCGGAGGAACGTAGCTCCGGCATGTTCGTCCGAGGTCGGAGCCGGACCGATGCCGCTTCCCCGCACCGATTCGGGCGTTGTAGCGCTATAACGCGGGAGTGCGGATGCCTTTCCGGCCTCGCGCGCCAGCACGGGAGACCGGGATCCCCAGCCCCGCTGCGCGTTTCCTCAGACGTTGCCGGGTCGTGCGGTCCGGCCTCTGTCGGTGAGGCCGCCCCGCCCCGGGTGAACAAGACCGGCCGCCGGGGCCGTCACCCGATCGGCACACCCCAGCGGCACCGGCACGGCGCAGGGGAGAGGGGTTCGACCGGCTGCGCCCGTAGGCACGACCACTGCCCGCCCCACCCCAGAGGGACTACGCGCCAGTCTGACGGGTACGCCTGGGGATCTGCGACCACGATCCCGCTGCGCGCACCGGTGCGCTCCGCCGACAGGGGTGTCGTCGACCTCGGGCGTGGTCCGTGGTGCGCCTGCGGCGCACACCGAATCGAGCTCCGCTGCGCTCCGCCCTGTCGAAGAGCTTTCTTTTTCCCTTCTGGCCATCCGATTGTGACCGGCGGTCCGCTGCGCGCAACCCCTGGGCGCTGCGCGGCCTGACGGCCCGGAAAATTCTCTCCTCCGCTGCGCTCCGGCGAGATTTTTCCGTCCCAGAAGTTGCACTCCGCGGCCCTCATGCCGGTCGTCATCTCCTTGCCAGAAGGGCAAAAGAACGGGCGGACCCGCGCCGGTTCTCACCTCCAGTAGGAAGGTCGCCATGACCGCGCCGCAGACCCCGAGCTTTCCGAGCTCGACCACCCGCACCACCGTCCTGATCGCCGGGCAGGATCAACAGGTGCGGCTGGATGTGACCAGCGCGCTGACCGCGAGCGCGGCGGTGTTCGCCACCATCGGCGCGGTGCGGATGGTCTTCACCGACCTTGCCGTCGTCCGTGGCCTGGTCACGGTGCTGCGTCGCCCGGCCACCGACGGGGTGACGACGGTGCTGCCCGAGCAGTTCCTGCTGCGCCCGGACCGCTTCGCCACCGACGAGCACCTGGTGACGGTGCACTGGTCGACGGTGCCGCAGTCCAAGATCACCCCCGGCGGGGCGTTCGACCCGCAGCGTCGCCGTCACATCCACTGGGTCGACGTCGAGACCGGACCGCTGACCTTCCGGTTCTTCGACCGGGCCGGTCACCGCGCCTTCACCGCCGAACTCGCCCGCACCGTCCAGGTGGCCCGATCGGTACTGCTGCCCACCGACGACAAGGCCCTCGCCCTCGACGGGCGGCGTTGACCCCCGGTGAGTTGTCCACAGCGGGCCCGGTTCTCCACAGAACCGGGCCCGCTGCCCGTCTCCGCCCCGCCCGGGGCCGGAGCGGGGCGGGCACAGTGGCATCCACCGAAGGCCCGTACCGACCCGAAGAAAGGACCCGCTCGTGCACACCTGGACCGTCACCTGCGATCCGGCCGTCGCGCAGGAATCCGGCACCGCCGCCACCGAAGTCGACGCCGTGCTCGCCGGCGCCGCCGCGTTGCGCCGCATCACGGCCGCCACCCACCGGACCGGCCACCCGTCGCCGTACGTGTGTCTGCGCATCGACACCCGCTTCCGGATCGGCCTGAGCGCCGGCCCCGACAGCCCGGACGGAGTGCTCGAGTGGATCGACGACTACGAACACCGGGCCACCATCGCGGCCGCCGTCGACGACTGCGTGCCCGGCCCGGGCGGCCCCGACCCGGCGTGCTGACCCAACCCTCGCGCCACCAAGGGGTGGCGGCCACCGCCGCGGCCTCGGCGAGGGAACGGGCGGTGTCACCCACCCCCCGTCTCGGGTTTGTTCGAACCCCATCGTTTCGTACGTATCTTGTTACGTACGAAACGATACGTACGAGGTAGCATCGATCGGAGACTCAGGAGGCGAGCGGGAGGGCGGGGCGATGACCGAGGGCACCAGGGGAGGGCGGCGCCGGGAGTACGCCTCGGACGCGGACCGGGTCCGGGCCTGGCGGCAACGGCAGAAGGAGGCGGCCCGCGCCGAGCGGCTCGAGGCGGCCACCCCGACCGATCCGGCCCAGGCCGTGTCCACCCTCGCCGAGGCGGTTCCGTTGCTGCGGCAGGAAGCCCAGGCCGCGCTCGCGCGCCTGAGCGAGGTGGCCACCTCGATCACTGCGGCCACCGCGCTGTTGGCCGACCCGGCGGCGCTCGAGGCGCACCTGCGCCGGGTGCAGGCCGACGCCGACAAGGTCCGCGCCGACGCCGGCGCCGAGATCGCCGGTCTGCGTGAGCAACTCGACACCGCCCTCGAGGATTGCGCCGACGCCGACGCGGCCGCCGCGGCCGCCGTCGCGCAGGCCGACGATGCCACCGCACAACTCGCCGCGGCCCGCCGCGAGCAGCGGGACGAACTCGACCGCCTGCGCGCCGACCACGCCGCAGCCCTGGACGCGTGGGCGACCCGGTTCGAGGACTCGGAGGCTGGGCACCGTCGGCGAACCGCCGACCTCGAGGCCCTCGTCGAACAGCAACGCGACCAGCTCGCCCGGCTCGGTGCCGCCGCCGATCAGGCCGCGGCCACCGTGGGCCGGCTCGAGACCGACCTGGCCGCCGCCCGCGCCGAGACCGCCGCCGAACGGGACCGCACCGAGGCCGTGCGCGCCGACCTCGCGGCCGCCCGCGCCGAGACCGCCGCGGCCCGCGCCCAGGTCGAGGCCGCCCGCGACCGCGCCGACGAACTGCGCACCGAACTGCGCGAGGTGCGCGCCGCGTCCGCGGCCTCCGGCTCGACCGAGGCGAGCTGACCCTTCGGGATGGGGCCTCGCGCCCGGCCTCTGCGCTGTGGGAGGGGGCGAATCGGTGCCGGCCGGGTACCGGCGCGCTACCGGTCCGACCGGCCGCAGGGGGCACAGGCTGCCGGCCGCTTGGTCGACGAGGGGGCACAGCGGGAGGGGCGCAGAGCTCCTCAGGTCAGCATATCGAATTCTGCAAGATACGGAGATGTGTGATTCTCCGAATTCGCTATCTCTTCGCTGAACAGCCAGGAAACGCCATATCGTTGACCAGCTCGGCGGTCCCGCGGCCTGTGCGTGAGGTCGCCACGATATTCCGGCCCCGGAGACTAGGACCCAGCGGTGTTCTCGGGGCCCGGATCCTGGCGAATCGGCAGTCGCCGAGCCGGATTCGGAATCGAGCGGATCCCGGGGGAGCCCCTCTCGAGGGGGGTCGAGCCGGTGGAATGCTCGTCGCGTTTTCGTCGACACCATTCGAAGGGACATCCCGTGGTGTCGCTACCACAGACGCGCCCCCGCTCTGTTTCCTCGAGTGGGGGCGCGTCGTCGTTGACGGACCTACTTCGAGCCGGTCACCTCGATCATGTTCAGCCGGAAACTCGGCACGGTGGTCGAACCGCCGAGCGTGGTGTCGTAGGTCAGCGGCTCGTCGACCTCGACCCACATGGTGATCAGGTCGTCTTCGACCACGTTGGCCACGAGGCCGCGGTCGCTGGCCTTGATCACTACGTTGTGGTCGTACTCGTACCAGGACCCGAGCGGCTGCGAGTCCACGCTCGCTCGGAACTGGTTTGTCCCCGTTGCGGAATCGAACTGGCTGACGTAGCCGTAGAGCACGATCTTGCGGCCCTGCGCCGCCGCCGAATCCCGGGCGATCAACGCGAAGTCCCGGGTGTTCAATTGTTCGTACGCGGCCGGGTTCTTGCGCTCCGCCTCGGCCGCTGCGGCGGCCGCGGCTCTGCTCGCCGCCGCTGCCGCGGCCTGCTCCGAGGCTTGGATCTGCGCCGCCGAGCGGGTCGTCGACGTCGCCGTGGCCCTCGCCGACGTGGTCGAGGGGGCGGCCACGGTGGTCGAGCCGTCCTCGTCCGAGTTCGATCCACCGACCGCCACGGCCACCACCAGGCCCACCACACCCAGCACGGCGAGACCCGCCATGATCAGCTTGGAGTTCTTCGCCTGCTTCGCGGTCGGTTGCGGCCGCCGTGGGGGAGGTGGAGGGGTGGAGAACTTCGGTGCTGTCCGAGGGCTCCACCCGGTGCCGTCCCAGTAGCGCACCAGGCTGGGGTCCCCGGGATCGGGATACCAGCCGGCGGGTTGGTTCATGCTGTTGTCCGTTCTGCGAAAGTCGATCGACTCGGGTGTCGCGCGAACCGATCGGTCTGTTACAGGGTTACCGCTGGTCACAGCAACCGGGTGCCCTGCGCGGTGCGCGCCGCCGAGCGCGTAGTCGCTCCGGCCGTCACCAGGGCTGCGTCGACTCTCGCCGCACCGGGGGCGCCGGGAGCCGCCACCAGCGCAGGAGTCGGTGCAGTTTCAGCCCTTCCCGACCTCGGCCACGGAGCCGACCTTCGGTGCGGGAGTATCGACCGTTGCGCCGCTGCATGTCCGGGTGCGTGATCGCCGGCGGCGTCACCGCCGGCGCCGCCACCGGGGGCGGCAGGGTCGGTCGTACCGCGGTGCTGCCGTGTCCTGGTGGGTCACAGGGCGTTGATCCAGGCCAGACGGTCGGTGGACAGGGAGAAGGTGTCTTCGAACAGCACCACGTAGGTGCCCGGTGTCGCGCCGGTGCGGTCGTCGAAGCAGACGCTGCCGGTGGCGCGGCCACCGGGGGCGATCTGGCCGGAGTTGAGCATGGGCCGGTCGGGGCCGAAGGTGGCATCGCGGATGGCGCCGCCGGTGTCCTGCAGGCTCCAGTCGGTGTAGCCGTTGAAGTCGTTCTGGGTGGTGCCGACGTTGTCGATGGTGACCGTGCTGCACAGGTAGCTCCCGAGGACGGTGTCGACGGCCTCGAGCGGGCTCACGGTGTAGGCGAGCTCGTCGCGGGTGATCGTCGCTCCCGCCGCGGCGGCGGTGTCGTGGTCCAGCTTGCCGGGGAAGTCCGGGCCCCGATCGGGCGCGCCACCGTCGGTGTCCCCGGCTGCAGGGCCAGGGGTGACGGTGGTGTCGTTGCCCCCGGCCACGCTCGTGACCACCGCGACCCCGCAGGCCCCGAACAGCAGCACCGGCACCCCGATCACGAGCCACGGCCAGCGCCGGCGCCTGGTGCGCGGCGGCTGCTCGTGCGGGGTCGGATGCTGGCCGGGGTTCGGGTACGCGCCGGGATCGGTCATCTCGCTTCTCCTTCAACGACAACGGAACATGAGGGCGGCAGGGCACGAGGATCGCCGCGCTGCCGGTGTGTCCAGCTCACCCGACCTGTGTGCCCCGGCACCTCGTCCGATCGGCCGGACCGTCTCCTCCTTTCGGCCCGATCCGGGGGAGGGTCAGGTCCGTTCGGCCGATCCCGCACCGGTGCGGTGGTTGCGTACCGTGCAGGACGTGATGGCCACCTCGACCCGGCACCTGCGCCGCCCCGTCTGGATCCGTCGGGCCTGGACCACCGGCGCGGTGGCGCTGAGCGCGTTCTGCACCATGGCCGCGTTCGTGCTGTCGCAGGACTCGGGCACCGTACCGGTGTGGAACTACACGCTCGGCTTCGTGGTGAATCTGGTGGCGGCCGCGGCCCTGGTGTGGCGGCACGAACATCCCTGGCCGGTGCTCGCGGTGACGGTGGCCGGGCCACTGGTGCTGTCCACCGATGCCACCGCCGCGTTGATCGCGCTCTACGCGCTGGTCAAGGTCGAGCGCAACCGTCCTCGCCTGGCCGCCGCGGTCGGCGCGGTGTACCTCGCGTGTGCGATCTCGCTGACCTACGACGCGCACCGCACCCGCGACAACTCCGTGCTGAGCATGGAACAGAAGCCCGAACCGGGTGAGCCGAAACCGATGTGGGAGATCGCGTGGTGGATCCCGTGGCTGGCGGCGGCGCTGCTGGTGGCGATTGTCGTCGCGCTCGCAATGGTCAAACGCACTCGCACCCAGCTGGCCGCCGCCGAGCACAGCCGCGACCGGGCCACCGAGCAGACCAGGGCACTGCACGAGGAGATGATCCGCACCGAGGAACGCACCCGCATCGCCCGCGACATGCACGACACCCTCGCCGCCGGCCTGAGCCGGATCTCGCTGTTCGCCGGCGCGCTGCAGGTCGGCGGCGCCGACAACCCCGAGAAGATCGCCAACACCGCTTCGATGATCCGCAGCACCGCCCACGACGCGCTCGACGAGCTCAAGCACATCGTCGGGGTCCTGCGCGGAAGCGCCGGCGCCCCACCTTCGAGTGGGCATCAGGGCATCGACGCGGTCGCCGACCTGGTGCACTCGGCCCGCGCGGCCGGGCTGCACACCACCGTGTTCACCGACCTGCGTCCCGGGGAGGTGGGCACCGTCTCCGGGCACGTCACCTACCGGGTCGTGCAGGAGGCACTGACCAACGCCCAGAAGTACGCCTCGGATCAGACGGTGCACATCACCATCACCGGTGCCGAGGAGAACGGCCTCCGCATCGAGGTCCGCAACGCGCTCAGCACCCGTCCGCCGGCGGTGCCGACCGGCTCGCGTGCCGGTCTGACCGGGCTGACCGAGCAGGCCCACCAGATCGGTGGCACCGTCCACGCCGGGGTGGACGGTGCCGACTTCGTGGTGTCCTGCTGGCTGCCCTGGTTCGCCTGACCCTCGACACCGCGTGCGGCCCATGGTGTCTGCGCCGCGGTCTACGCTGTGCGCGCCATGACTGCAGCCGCACCGATCACCGTCCTGGTCGTCGACGACGACCCCTTCGTCCGCCGCGGCGTGACCGATATCTTCGCCGCCACCGACGACATCACCGTGATCGCCGATGTCGACGACGGGGACCGGGTCCCGGGCGCGGTCCAGACGTACCGCCCACGCGTGGTGCTGATGGATCTGAAGATGCGCCGCGTCGGTGGCCTCGAGGCCACCCGCCAGCTGATGGGACTGCCGCATCCGCCGAAGGTGATCGCGATGACCGCGATGGACGTCGACGACCTCGTCGTCGAGGCCGTGGCCGCCGGAGCCCACAGTTTCCTGAGCAAGGACGAACCCCCGCACACCTTCCATCAGTCGGTGCGCGCCGTCGCCGCCGGCAACACCTTGTTCAGTCAAGAATCGCTGCGCCGGATCGTCGCCGCCCGCCCGGCGTCGACTCCGGTGCCGGACCCGGACCCGCTGGGGGTGCTGTCCGTGCGGGAACGCGACGTGCTGCAGGTGCTGGCCACCGGTGCGTCCAACGCCGACATCGCCGGCCGGCTGTTCCTGAGTGAGACCACCGTCAAAACCCACCTTTCGGCGGTGTTTCACAAGCTCGGCACCCGCAACCGCGTCGAAGCCGCCCTCGCGGCCTTCCGCGCCGGCCTGATCACCTGACCCCACAATGGGGCGCACCTACCGACCAAGGATCGTCGCTCGGCCGAGGCACCTCGGTCCGTAGGTGACGGGGTCATCCCGGTTCCGTTCGGCCGGGTCATTGCGAGGGCGAGAGCGAGAACTCGAGGCCTCGGGCGGCGATCAAATCTTTACCGGAGTTGATCGGACGCCAGATCAAGGTGGTGTGCGTCGCGGGCACGTTGAGCGGGGTGGTCAGGTGATACGTCGAGTTGGGCATCAATTCGTCCGCGCTGTCGCCGCATCCCACCCAGCCTCCGGTGATCTTCGAGTTCACGGTGCCTTGTTCGTCGACTGCCATCCAGCTACTGGTACCCATCGGATCCCACACCTGAGCTGGCAGATTCGGTCCGGTCACGATCGTGTGGCGCACGGCCACGACCTGGCCGTCGCCATAGACGTCACAGTTGGCCGGATTCACCTCGATGCCGGTCACGGTCACCGTCAGGTCGCACACCTGCCCGACGCAACCGCTCGTGAGCGGTTCGCCGACTGTGCCGACGGCGTTGCCCCGGGGAGTCAGATCCTCGGCAGCAGGCATCGCTTCGACCGTGGCACCGGAACCGGTGCCGGCGGTCCCGCCCGCCACCGGAGCCGTGACCGTCACGGTCGTCACCTGGTCCGATCCGCTGTCACTGCAACCAGCCAGCAAGCACGACACTGCTGTACCGACCAATACGATGCGACGACTCTTCATTACCGCCCTCTGCGATCTGCTGTTGCGCCGATATGTCGACCCCGACCCTGATGAAGGTACTGGCTCGCACACCGGACAAAACACTCACCACCGGAAGTCCATCCGCACATGCTGGGCCGAAGAGCGTGGACCCGGAACACGGGCAAGCGCGGCGGTGCGGCAAACCCAGGGAACGGAAAAACCCACGACACCAGTGCGCACCCCCTCGGAGTTCCCCACCGTCGGACGCTCGGAGGGTTTCGTGCCTGCCGACAAGAGGGAGGGGCATCTTCGTTGGTTCGGACGAATGGTTGTCGGCCCGGTGTGTCATCGTCTGTCGCATGCCGAACGGACGCAACGCCGACCCCGTGGTGGTCGCCGCGAAGATGGCCCGTATTCGTGAACCGCACGTCAAGCCGCTCAACGATCTGGCCGACCGGATCGCCGAGTCGATGGGTCTGCCGCACGGGCATGTCCCCTACGTCGATCCGGACCAGGGCGGCATCGACGCGCGGGTGTTGGTGCTGCTCGACAATCCGTCCACCAAGGCCGAGGCGGGCACCGGCTCCGGGCTGTTGAGTCTGGACAACGACGATCGCACCGCCCGCCACTGCCGTGAGGCCTACGCCCGCCACGGTGTGCCGTGGTCGCAGGTCGTGCACTGGAACGTGGTGCCGTTCCCGGTGGCGGCGGTCAGAAACGGTGGTTCGACCGCCGCCGAACGCGCCCGGGCGGTGCGGTGGACCCGGCAGGTCGTCGAGCTGTGCCCGAACCTCGAACAGGTGCTGCTGCTCGGCGCAGCGGCCCGCGACGGCTGGGCCCGCGCCGGCATCGGCCGCGACCTCTACGTCCTGCCCGGCAAGATCCCGCACTGCTCGGCCCGCGGATTGAACTCCCCCGGCGGCCGCGAACGCTTCGACGCAGCGATCGCGCAGATCGCCCGCTCCCTCACCTGGTGACGCCCTACCCGACTACCGCACGCCGCCTCGACCTCTGACCTGCACGGCCTGAGGCACGTGCCCTGCCCGAACCGAAACGAAAGACCACACCCGATGACCGACCTCAACACCCTCGACCCGGCAGCCGCGATCACCGCACTGGGCACCGCCACCCACCAGCTCGACGAGCTGACCACACTGCCGAAATCGCGAGGGCTGTATGCGTGGTGGGCCGCCCCGGCGGTGCTGCCGCAGCTGCCCGGACCGGACCACCCCAGTGAGGAGAATCTGCGGTTGCTGTATGTCGGGATCGCCTCGAACCTGCGACGGCGGATCATCGGCAACCATCTGCGGCGCAGCGGCAGCTCCACACTGCGCCGCACCCTCGCCAGCCTGCTGCTTACCGAGCAGCAGTACCGCACCGAGCGCACCGACCGGGTGGCGCTCGTCGCCGAGGACGAGGCCAGGCTCACTGCCTGGATGCACACCCACCTGCGGCTGTCGTGGTGCGAACACCCGAACCCAGCCGCCATCGAACCGGCCGTCATCGGGCAGTGGGCACCGCCGCTGAACCTCGACCACACCTCCTCCGGCGCCGTCCGAGATCTGGTCCACGCCGCTCGCACCGCCTACAACACCAGTGCCTGAGCCACCCCAGCGGATGCCGATAGCGCGCTCTCATGTCAACCGAAACACTGCATATTGCATCGGATGCATCACGCGCCGCGCAGGTGCGTTTTCTTTCCCCCAAAGACTGAAGACTGAAGGGGGAGGACTCCCTCCCCTCAGAACGCAGTAGCGGCACTGGGCTCGATGCTTCGGGAGGTCGAAAGCATGCAGGTCGAGGAGTTTCTCGCGAGCTCCAGGAAAGAATAGGAAGAGTTCGATCGGGTCACCCGATAGGCGATCCGCAGCCACTCAAGATTGATCGGGCTGCCGATCATGCGAAGTTCTACGCCTGACTCGGCGGAGGGACTGGAAGATCCGCTTCCAGATGTGCTTCGATCTCTTCCGCCGTGAAGTAGTGGGCCTGGATTCCGGCGCACCATCGGCTCCGCGTGGCCTGGTACGGCCCGTACTTGCCGTCCGCCGTCCTCGTTCTCGTGACGACTAGGCCGTGACGAGCCCTGGAGAGCATGACAAGCAGGACGCGCTGCTCCTCGGCCAGAGCATGGCCCTGGCTGTTCCGCTTGTCCGGCAAGTGCCCTTCCTCCAGGCCGATGACGAATACCCAGTCGAACTGCTGGCCTTTGCCGGAATGTGCGTTGAGCAGGTGGACGCCGGGCCCAATTGCCTGCTTAGGGTCGGAGGTCCTGATCGACCTCACCGCCGCCTTCGCGGTGACCGCGGCGTTCTGCTCCAGGGTGTCGAATGCATCGTCGACCAGCTCTCGGGCGTCGATGTCGGCGGGGTCGACGGCATCGAGCACCGCCAGCCGCGCGTCCGCGATGCTCGCTCCATGCGGCAGGACCGCGACGGTTGACTGGATGAGGGCGACGATCCCAGGGTCGTCGATCGCGAGGTCCCATCGGCGGACTGGGAAGGACTTCTCTTCCACGAACACCGCGTCGATGTGTTTTCTGCGCCACCCCGCACGAGTGATGATCCCGATGGATGCTTCAGGCATCCGGTCCAGGATCGATCCCGCCAGACGTCTCAGCAATTCTGCCTCGGCGGCGCGGTCCTGGAGCACGAGGGCAGCGGAACAGCCCCCACCTGGCCATCGCTCGGGTTGCGCGGACACCAGACCAGAGCCCGGATCGACCTGTTCGCTCACCGAGTTGACCGTCTCCAAAACCTTCGGCGAGGAGCGGTAGGACTCGTGCAGCCTGATCGGCTCGCCGCAGGTCTTTCTAATCTCCACCTCGACCGCGGTGGGTGCTGCCCCTGCCCACGAGTAGATGCCCTGGAGCGGATCTCCGGCGAACGTCCGTCTGGACGTGCAGCTCAGCAGGGCGAGATCGAGCTGTTGCATCGAGAGATCTTGGAACTCGTCGACCAGTACCGCGCCGAAATGTGCCTGGTAGAGCCGCGCGACCGCGGGGATGCGGAGCAGGCGCTGTGCGTGCCGGAGGAGGTCCTCGTAGTGCAGCTGGTTCGCCTCCTGTCGTGACCGCTCTACCTTCTCCGCGAGCACGGCCGCCTGCCCGGGACCTCGCTGCTGGATAGCCGTCAACACCTCGGTGTCCGAGAGCGGTTCCCGCTTGATCTCGCTCAGGATCTGCTCGGCTTCGTACATGGCGGGCCCGCCGCCTGCTGTCTCCATCGCCCGCCGCATGGTGCTGGTCTTCGGCAGCTCCAGTCCTTCCATGTCGAGGCCGATGGTCCTGCCGTGGGCGAGGACCACCTGGGTCGCGAAGCCGTGGAGGTTACGGACGACGATCTGCCGGCGCGCTCGTGCGTGGCCCAGCACGGAGCGGAGGCGCTGTTCGAGGTTCGAGCGCGCCCGCTTGGTGAAGGTCAAAGCGAGCACGCGCTGGTTCTGCTCGAGGGAACCGATTTGATGGGCGGCGCGGTGCGCCAGGACCTCGGTCTTACCGCATCCCGGAGGCGCGATGATCAGGAGGTGCTCCTTCGCGCAGGTCGCTGCAGTGCGCTGCTCTTCGCTGAGCGAGAACCCGCTCACCGCTTGCTCAGCTCGTCAAGCGTGCGCACGAGACGCGACACGCTGCCGATCTTCTCTGCCACATCTGGCGTCAGGGCTTCAGCGATGCATGTCGCCGCCTCGACTTTGCCCTTGCCTCTGCAGAACTTCGCCACCGCTTCCGGGCCGATCTTCTCGATCGACTCGACGCCCGTCGATTGCAACAGTCCCTGTTCCTTGCAGAACTTTCCATCTATGAGGGCTTGGGCCGCAACCGGGCCGCCGAGGGCGCGGGTGTACTCGTCCTCAAGGTCAATGTCGGAGATGAAGACTTTCTTGTCTACGACGGTGCTCCTCTTGCCTTTGAAGGCATTGACCCACTTTCCGCTCTCCTGCTCGTCCACCAGCCCGAGCAAGGTCGGGCCAAAGCCGTCGGGTCCAAGAAGCGGGAAGACGTTGCTGAACTTGTCCGCTCCGTCCAGCTCGACGACCACAGCACCGAGCCGGTCGAGGTCGATGCCTAGCTTCTGCGCTACCGCCTCGACGATCACCCGATCGGCGTCACCCTCAACGAGAACGACGAAGCGCGCTGTCAGGGCCTCCAGGAGCCGCGGTGACCACCAGTGCGCGCGCACCTTCTCGACCTTCGACAGCTTCGCATCTCCGATCTGGTGACATTTGCCATGTCGGTCCACCGCGATGACCTCCGAGGGTTCGAATCGGTGAAGGATGTACGGCGAATGGGTAACGATGATCTTTTGATTCCCGTCGCCGCTCAAGAGGTCCGCTGCCGTCCGCTGGCTGGTCGGGTGCAGATGGATCTCCGGCTCGTCGATCGCGAGGATGTTCGCCGTTCCCTCGGCTAGGTCGAAGAGCGTCATAGCCATGAGCTGGCGGACCCCGTCCGATTGCTCCATCAGTGAGACCTGGTCGTCGCCGCGGTTGAGGAAGATCGTCACGTCCTGGAGCACGTCGCTGGACGGATCGGTTACGCTCCGGACCGAGAAATCGTCCTTGGTGACACTCCGCGGCATCGAACGACTCAGGTGGCCGGCCACGCGGCCGAGGAGCTCGCCGACCGACTCGTTGCCTGCGATCTCCTCGTTGAATTGTTTGAGGAGGGTCTTCAATCCGTCCTCGTTTGTACCGAGATCGGCGGCCGCCAGAAGCGTGCGGACCGGGCTGTGCGGGCCCTCCATCATCGACGCGCCGCGGGTCGCCTTCAGGTAGCGCCAGCCGAACGCCTCCAGCTGCTCGCGGCTGGGCGCTCGTTCATGACCGCTCTCCGGGAACCACCGGCGGATTGTTATGGCCTCGTCGTCCTCTGGGTCCGGCTCGACGATCATCTGGACCCAGAGGTACTCGCCGATCTGGTCGTGGGCGATGCTGATCTCCGAGGGGAAGGGACGGCAGTTCTCGTCCGTGAAGCCCGACCACCACGCGTTGACCACGAGAGGCTGCCCCGGGTCGCGCAGGTCGCTGAGCTTGAGCGCTTGGTAGAGGCCGGCGGTGCTCGTCCCCAGGAGCAGGTTCAACATACGCAGAATCGACGACTTACCCACCTCGTTCGCGCCAACGATCACCGCGTGCCGCCGCACTTCGAGATCCAGGTCTTGGATCCGACTGTGGTTCTTAATCTCCACCCTGGACAAACGCATGTCCGCCTCGCCCCCCTCATTGTCTGGAGCGAAGATTCTGCTCCAAATGTCCGTTTTGCTGAGCTCAGTGAACCATCCGGCACCTCAGTGGAGGCTCAGAGGTCCGTTTGCCGATCGATCGCTGCCTCGTAGAAGGCGTCCGCGAGCGCGATCATGACAGCGCCGATGGCGGGTCCGTCGCTAAAGCCATCATGCGTTCGTCACCAATTCAACTCTGACCGTACGCGGACATCCGGTCACAAATCCTCGGGTCAACGCCCCGCGTTCGTCCCCAGTCACTCGGCGGAAACCGGCCGTACCTGGGAAGCCACGAAGGCAAACCCCTCTACCGGACCGCTCGACCGCTGCCACTCGAAGTCAACCTGATCCCCGGGATCGAGTGCTCGGAAGCCCGGAAGATCGACCTCGCTGAAGTGCACCCAGCAGCCGCCCGGAGTCTCCGCACACTCAAGGACACCCCAACCGTCCTCGCGGTGCCACACTCGCACAACACCTCGTGAAGTCATCTGCAGAGCATGCCCCTACTCCCCGTTCACCGCAGAAGTCGGCAACACCGATCAGACCCAGTGGAAGAGGAATCCCACTCTGGAACCTTTGCTCCCGGACCGGAACAAGACACCGTCCGCTTGCCCAAGCCCCCAGGAACGGCCGACTGCACCGCATTGCCCGCGCCTGCGGACTGAGGATCCCGGCCCTGCACCCCTGGCGTGACGCCTGGCTCCGCCGGACCGGCATCCTCAACCTCGCCCGGATGTGCCCTGACCCCGTGCCCTGACCCGCCCGTTCGGGCCCGATCGGACCGGCCGCTGCGGACAGCAACCGGCGACGTACTGCTCGGCCAGGACGAAATACATCCTGCTCGCTCGCAAATCCCCAGGTCCTCCTGCCTTCCGGATCAGACCGGACCCGCTGACATCGAGTGGGAATACCTATTGACATGGATGGGAAAACCCCAGCTCACGGCACTGACATCCCGATGGGAAGTCTCATTTCTTGTGCAGAGTCTCAGCGGGAGCCCCGAAAAAACCAGGATGAATCGTGCATGCCGGGCGTTTTCGCGACCTGGGGGTATGTCAGTCCTAGTTTGTGTGGTGTTGAGGCTGAAAATTGTCATTTACGCAGCTATCTCCGCGAACCCCGTGGTGAGCGTGTTTTCGGGTCGTCGGGACGGTGTCGGCGCCGTCCGGTACCGTCCCCACCCGTGAACGACGAGACGGAAACACTGGGGGAGGGGCAGATCGTGGGGCCCGGGGCCCCCTCCGGACCGGCGCTGCCGGATCTCGCCCCCGATACGGCGGCGCGGATCGCCGAGTCGGTGGCGTCGGCGCGGGCCGCCGGCACCCGCCGCACCTACGCCTCGGCGTGGCGGGCCTTCACCACCTGGTGCCAGCGTGAAGGGCATGTCGCGGTGCCGGCGCACCCGGTCACGGTCGCCGCCTACCTGGTCGCGTGCGCCGACACCGTCACCGAGGCGGGGGAGCGGGCGTACGCCCCGGCCACCCTCGCGCACCGCCTCGCCGCGATCGCCCACCACCACCGCCAGACCGGACACCCGGCCCCGACCGGTGACGACCTGGTGAAAGCGACGATGTCCGGGATCCGCCGCGGCTACGCCACCACCGGGCAGCGGCCCCGCAGCCCGCGGGCGCCGTTGCTCACCGCCGACATCCTCGCGATCGTCGACAAGGCGAGAGCGGACTGCCAGGGCTGGGCGGACGAGGTGGTCGAACGCCGCGACACCGCGATCCTGCTGCTCGGCTTCGCCGGGGCGTTCCGCCGCAGCGAACTCGTCGCCCTCACCTGCGGGGACATCAGCCTGCACCGGCTCGACGGCCTGCACATCAAACTCCGCAAGAGCAAGACCGACCAGGAGGGCCGCGGCACCGTCCGGGCCCTGCCCTTCACCCACAGCCACACCAGCTGCCCGCCGTGCGCATGGCTGCGGTGGGCGCAGATCGTCGCCGCGTACGACACCGCCGGGCGCCCCGGCGTGATCCGGCTACTCCGCACCGCGGAGCCGTTCGCGGCGCACGTGTGCCGCGGCCCCCGCCCGCGCACCGGGGGCGGGGCGCCGTTGCTGCGCGCGATCCGCAAGAACGGCAACCTCTCCGAGACCGCCTTGTCGGGGGCGGCCGTCCATGGGGCGATCCGCCGCCGCGCCGAGTTGGCCGGCTACGACCCCGACCTCGTCGCCCAATTGGGCGGGCATTCGCTGCGGGCCGGGTTCGTCACCCAGGCCTTCCGCAACGGCGCCTCCGCACACGCGATCATGCGCCAGACCGGGCACACCACCCCCGCCATGCTCGAGGTCTACGCCCGCGAACACGCCCCGCTCCTCGGGAACGCTGTCACCAATCTGGGCTTGTAGCGTGGATTCCTCGACCGAGCGACTCGGTGATTCTGCGGGAACGGCAGCGGGCCTGTGGATTCCGGCGCGGTACCGGCACGACTGGGCGTTGTTCGCCGACTGGTGCACCGCCACCGGCCAGCCCCCGCTGCCCGCCGAGCCCGAGGCGCTCGCGCTGTTCCTGCGCGAGCATCCCGCCGCGCCCACCACTCAACGCCGACGGGTCTCGGCGATCAACACCGTCCACACCCGCCACGGCCACCCGGCGCCCGGCCGCAGCGAAACCGTCCGCCGCCGCCTCGACACCGCCCGCGCCACCCGCCTCGACCGACTCGCCCCGCTCCTGCTGCGCAAAGCCGCGGAGCTGCCCACCACCGGGTGGCCGAGCGGGCTGTTCGGCCGCCGCGACGCCCTGCTGCTGACCCTGGCCGCGACGGGCATGTCGTCCGCCCGGCTCGCCCGGCTGCGCCGCGGCGACATCCACGTCGACGCCGGCACCCTCGTCGCCACCACCGAGAGCGGGGAACGATTCTGTCTACGACCGGAGTCGGGTAGCGGCGCGAGCGCGGCGGTGGCGGTGTACCGCAGGTGGGCGGAGATCCTGGCGTTCCTGGACGCCTATCCGAACACCGACCTGCTCGCCCAGCACCTCACCGACCCGGTCGAGGCCGAGCAGGCCGCGCTCACCGACCGGCAGGCCCGGCAACCCCTGCTGCCCCCGATCGACCGCTGGGGACACCTACCGCTGATGCCACAGCCGATGACCGCGCAATCCCTCGCCGCACTGGTTCGGGATCATCTAGCCGGCCGGGTACCAGCCCGTGCGCCGCTGCCGCTGCGCAGGAAGGGGAAACTGGATGACGACCCGCACGGCCGGTTCGAGATCGAGGTCTACCTCGATCCGCACTACTACGAACGGGGTGTTGCAGCGCGCCGCCACGCCCACGACAGCCTGGGCGGGCTCACCGACGTCTTCGACGAGATCGAAGCCCGCGCCGACGCCCTGCTCGAGGACCTGCTCACCGTGCTGGAGGAGCTGTGAGGGTGAGGCTGCCCCCTGGGAGTGGACACCCTGATCATGGTTCGTAGAGGAACCGGAAGGGATGTTCGCATGGGACGTCAGTCACAGTACACGGAGGAGTTCCGCCGGGACGCGGTCGCGTTGTATCGCGCGGGCGGCGGTACCCGCACCTACCCGGCAGTGGCCGCGGGCCTCGGCATCAGTGGCGAGACCTGCGCACGTGGTTCGCAAGGACAACATCTCGGGCCGGGACTCAGCGGCCGAAGGAGGCGACGGCAGCGAGACCGCGGCCGAGGAACTGGCGTGGCTGCGCGCGGAGAACGCCCGGCTGCGCAGCTCGGAGAAAAAAATGGCAGATCAAACGCGAGATCCTGCGCCGGGCAGCCGCCTATTTCGCACAGGAAATGATGTGCAGACCTGCCGTTGGGGCTTCATCTCCACCCACCGCACCGAGTTCGGTGTGCAGCGGCTGTGCCGGGCCTCGGAGCGTCCCGGTCCGGGTACTGCCGGCGCCTGGCCACCGTCGCGGCGCGCACCGAACGCGCCGCAGCCGAAGCCGCGACCGTCACACGCATCCGGGAGATCCATACCGCCCATCGCGGCGCCTACGGCGCACCCCGTATCGACGCCGAACTGCGCGAGCTCGGGGTGTGCATCAACCGCAAACGGGTGACGCGGTTGATGCGTGACCACAAGATCGTCGGCCGGCACCTGCGCCGCGGGCGGCGCACCGCCATGGCGGCCCCTGCGGCGCCGGCCGTGCCGGATCTGATCGGTCGGAAGTTCACCGCCGACACGCTCGATACCCGTTGGTGCGGCGACATCACGTCATTCTGGTGGGGTCGTCGTGGTTGTATCTGGCTACGGTGATCGGTATCTGTTCGCGTCGGGTGGGGTGGTCCATCGCCGAGCACTTGCGTACCGAGTTGATCACCGACGCGTTGGAGACGGCCGTCGTCACTCGGGGTGGGGACGTGGGCGGGGGTGATTCTCCACAGTGATCGCGGAGCGCAGGGCGGATTCAATCGGTCGTCGCAACACCTGGCTGTTGCAGTGAGCGTAGCTGCTCGGCGAAGACCACGGCCGGGGTTCGCCAGTCGTGGATCTTGCGGGGCCGGTTATTGATCGCCAGGGCGACGGCTTCGAGGTCCTCGGCGGACCACCTGGACAGATCGGTGCCCTTCGGAAAGTACTGGTGCAGCAGGCCGTTCGTGATCTCGTTCGTCGGTCGTTGCCAGGGCGAGTGCGGGTCGGCGACGAACACTCTCGTACCGGTATCGAGGGCGAACTGGGCATGACCGGACAGCTCCTTCCCGCGGTCCCAGGTGAGGGTCTTGCGGAGCTGCTCGGGGAGCGTGGTCATCGATGTCGTCAGCGCGGCGTTCATCGCGACGGCGGTAGCCGCCGAGGAACGGACCGTTCTTAGAGCGTGTCTTGTATGGGTCGGATCCTGTGTACGGCATGATGCATGGCGTGGTCGATGCGTTGTCTACTCGGTTGGTGCCGGATGCGTTGTGGGAGATCGTCGAACCGCTGCTGCCTCGGCTCTCGCCGAGGCCGCAGGGCGGCGGCCGGGCGGCGCTCGATGATCGGGCGGTGTTCACCGCCGTCGTCTACGTGCTCACCAGTGGCTGCGCCTGGCGGCACCTGCCACCGTCGTTCGGGGTCAGCGTCCCGACCGCGCACCGCCGCTTCGCGGCCTGGGTCAAGGCCGGGGTGTTCGACGAGCTGCACCGCCAAGTCCTCGACCGACTCGGCGCCGGCGGGGACCTGGACTGGTCCGCGGCGATCCTGGACGCCGCGCACGTCCGGGCGAAAAGGGGGGCTCTCTGACCGGTCCCAGTCCGGTCGACCGGGGCAAGAACGGCTCGAAGATCCACGTCCTCACCGACGCCGACGGGATCCCACTCGTCACCGCGGTGACCTCGGCGAACACCCACGACAGCGTCATGCTGCAGCCCATGGTGGCCGCGATCCCGGCGGTCCGGTCGCGTCGTGGTCCGCGGCGCCGGCGACCCGGCCGGTTGCGGGCGGACAAGGGCTACGACTACCCCGTGCACCGTCGGTGGCTGCGTCAGCGGGGCATCGTCCCGCGGATCGCTCGCCGTGGCGTCGACAGCAGCGAGCGTCTCGGGCGGTACCGGTGGAAGATCGAACGCACCCTGGCGTGGCTGAGCGGCTACCGCCGGCTGACGATCCGCTACGAACGTCACGGCGAGCACTTCGCCGGATTTCTCCAACTCGCCGCCGCGCTGACGTGCTGGAAGAAGCTTCCCAAATGAGACATACTCTTAGGACGCCGTGGCGTACACGATCAGGCCGGAGGGGCCGGTACGGGCGTTCGACTCCGCGGTCGGCACCACCACCAGGATGCTGGTCAACCCGACGGCCGCCTGCCCGCCGACGAGGCCGCCGACCGCGCAGCCGAGCGCCACGCAGCTCGACGCGATGGTCGAGTTGGCCGATCTAACCCGCGCCCGCAATGACCTCGCCCGCACCTTCCCCCGTGCGGCGGTGGCCGACGTGCCGATCCGCTCACCCATGCTTTGGTCGTTGCGGAGATTCGAGTCAGGAAAAATCCTGCCTTGTATTCCGTTTCGGGTCACGAGGATGAAATGTTACCTCGCCGGTAAGGGCTCTGACGACGGTTGCGAGGTCGGTGTCGGTAAGACGGTCTTGGTCTTCTGCCCGGGGGGTGGGGTGGTCGACTCGGTTCTCGCGTTCTCGGCGGGGCGAGCGGTTTGACACGGCTTCTCCTTCTTCTCCGACAGGGATCGTGTGTGGTCACCGCGCGAAAGCCTCTGGCGGTTGCCTGTTCCTGCGCAGTGTGGGCGTACCGCGGCGGTTCGCTTTCGGCTTGGAGGTGTGTGGGGTGCCTGCGCTGAGCAGTGTTGCTCCACCAGTGGACCTGCCCGTCAACAATGCGGCAGGAAGGGCTTTGAAGCCTCCAGATGAATGCAAGTGTGTTGAGATTTACATGTATCGAGGTGTGATTGAATTGGTGTATGGGGCACGGTATGCGGGTTCGTTCAGCGACGCCGGTGATCGCCTTGGATCCAGCTGCGGCGGCCACAGTCGCGGAGACCTTGCAAGCATTGGCGTCACCGAATCGACTGTTGATATTGGCCAGGTTGCGGCAAGGACCGTGCGGAGTCACCGAGCTCGCCGAAGCCGTCGGCATGGAGCAACCTGCGGTTTCTCACCAACTCCGACTGCTGCGAGCGCTGCGGTTGGTGATCGGTGAACGCAGTGGTCGTAGTGTCGTATACAGCCTCTACGACTCGCATGTCGCGTCCTTGTTGGACGAAGCAGTATACCACATCGAACACCTCCGGCTCGGTGCGCTGGAGCCCCATTTGCCATGAACACCCGCAGTGTCACTGCGTCCTCACGTCGCGGGTTCAGTACTCACGCAGCCGGCTTGGGAAAGCAATGATCGATGCCGCTCTGAGGCACTCAGCTCGACTCTGCGCTGAGTGCCTCAGAACGTCATCGATGAAGTGGTGGCGCGCCCCGTCGGCTCAGGTCCTTTCGGGGTGCGCCACCACTGTTGCCGGATGGAAACGCCGAGGATGTCAGTCGATGATGGCCATTGATTCCATGCGCTCGCGGATCTCATCCTCACTGATCAGTCCCGAGTCGACCACGCTGGCTTCGAGAGCCTTCGTCCAACTCTCGTAGTACGCCTCGCAACCATCGGCCTCAGCGATCGAGTGAATGAGACGCTGTCGGAAAAACTCCCACTCGTACGACTTCTGATCCGAGAGTGCGATGGCCACCCCGAATGCCGTGGCTTCCCACGGCTCGGTGAACACAAGCTCGCCATTGTCGCGGGGCGGTGCGGCGGTCCCAGTAGCTGAGAGCCGATCAGTCAGTGTGTCTTCGCTCATACGATCACTTCCTGCGGTGTCAGCGCCTTGCTGACACCGATCATCGAGTCCCGGCTCACCAGCTTTGCCAGCTCGTTCTCGGACCAACTGTCTGTGCCGGCCGGCCGTTCCGGGATGACGATATAGCGGATTTCGGAGCTGCTGTCCCAAACCCTGACCTCGACGTCATCGGGAACGTCGAAACCGAAATCGCGCTTGAGTACTCCACGAGGGTCTGCGACAATCCGGGACCGGTATTCCATGCTCTTGTACCAGGCGGGCGGGAGACCAAGCACCGGCCACGGATAGCACGAACACAGAGTGCACACCACCACGTGATGCGTGCGGGAGTCGTTGAACACGGCCGAGATCTGGTGTGCCTGCTCACCGGCATAGCCCAGCGACGCTATCGCGGCCGTCGCGTCTTCTTCGAGCCACTTGCGGTACTCAGGGTCTACCCAGGACTTGGCCACAACCTTGGCGCCACCCATGGGACCGATCTCGTTCTCGTAGTACGAGACCACTCGGTCGACCGCGGCCGGCGTGATGACCCCTCGCTCGTACAACAAGGTTTCGATGGCCTTGGTACGTGCTTCGTACTCCGTGTACTTGTTGACGTGCTCGCTCACTATCGTATTCCTTTCACGCAGAGATCAGGTACGGTTCCCAGAGATCGACGCACACTACGTCCTTCCCGTTTCCGTCGTCGCCCCACAGTTCCTGGGCCGAAAACGCCACCGTGTAGAGCGGGCGAGGATCGTCGCCGAGGCCGGCGGAGCTGCTCTCGGGATAGATCTGGCACCCGTGGGAGGTGACGATCTCCCCGATCCTGTTCCGCACATACTTCGGGCACCTTGTGTGTCCCAGCGGGTTCATGTTCTTCACTTTGACCTTGTCACCGAGGGAGAAGCTCGGCTCCGGTCCCGGAAGCACCAGAGAGTGGGGCTCGTGAAGCCTCTCGATCGCCTTCTCGATATCGGCCGGATCGAATTTCCGCGACGGCTTCCTGTCCGTGTACCGACCCTCGAGGATCTCCTGCACGCGGTGCTTTCGCTCTTCTTCGGTGATGATCTTGTCGGAGACGAGGATACGTTCCGCCGCACTCAGCCAGTGGGTGTAGTACGAGTTGCGAATCTCGTTGACGTAGTTTTCGTTCCCCATCGACTCTCGGAAGAACCGCGACTTGTCCCACCACGACATGCCCTTGAGATGCATCCAGGTCAGAATCGACAGGGTTCGACCCTCCCACTCGTAGTGGAAGAAGGGCTCGTCCTTCTGATAGGGGACCGGTCCGTATCCGGTCATACCGCCTGTGTCGTGGATACCATCCATTTCCTCATTCCTTTCATCGGCGCTGGGCTCAAATGAGGAGCCCAGCTGGCTTCTACTCGTCGGGAGAAGGCATCAAATGCTCCGGCAACGGAATAGGCGATATCAATCGGACCGATAGAATCCTTCACGGGACAACAATCGCTGAACGGCGTCACGAAATCTCCGGATCCGCTGTATCGGCCGGTTCTCGTTCGAAAATGAAGGAGGGCATGGATGCCGTCCCTGCATTCGGGTGCTCTTCCGTTCCAGAACGAGCACATGATTCAATTCTGGAAGTAACAAGATTGAATCGCCTGCGCTGAATCTTCAGGCATTGCCAGGACAAACATCGATCCGAAAGCTAGGTTTCCTCTGGATGCCTGCGCGTCCGACTTCTCGGTGCCTACCCTTCGATGCTCGGGTCGCGGACTTCGTCTGCGCCCTACGTGACAATTTTTACTTCACATCGGAACGGATGTCAATGTGTAGATGTGTTAATCCTGTGCACCTGCAGACCAAGACGAAGGCTCCGGCGATTCCGTGGCGCCCCATGGCTGGCTCCGTATTGCTCGTAGCAACCGCGGCCGTCCTACGGTGACAGGGGCGAGCGGCCGCCAGCAGGCGGCATCGTGATCACTGCCGCGGTCGCAGTGCAGTCGATACACAGATTGCGAAGAACGGTGCACTCGGCGACATACGGCACCGACCTCGACGTCGGTCCGCGACGTGCGCTCTCGCGCGGGCGTCAGCACCGAGTCGAAGCCCTCCGGGACAGCCGGAAACCGCCCCGACTCGAGTATCGTTACGTTCGGCCGCAGGCTTCCAGGCATGGTGCCCCAGGCCTTTTCGCAGGTACCCAATCGCCGCTATCGGCGTTCGTGACCGCGGTGGCCTTCTGGCCGAGGGTGCGAAGGACCGGCCGAGGGCGACGTCGGTCACGGCGATCAGCGCGGGCTGAAGGGTCGATAAGGCCGCGCGGGCGTTCACGACAGCTGCAAGACGGTATGCGGGGACGGCCGCGCGTTCCGGTCCTCGGTGGAGGGCGAGGAGGATCAGGGTGGGGGTTGCGCACCCGGCTCGCAACCAGACGTGGGCAGCCCATGTGTAGAGTCGAATCCATGTGCTTCCAACTGAAATAGTTCGTTCGGTGGATATCCTTTTGATGAGGCGGTAAGATCAACTGCGGAGTGGACGGGGAGGGGACAGGAATGATCGAGTCGGAAGCCGTGGTTAAACTCGGTGATGTCGTTCGATCGCCCTTGGTCGGGGGTGCCTTGGAGGCCGTGAGTCGGTCCCTGAGTCGCAGAATTCATGAGGTGGTCGATCGAGAGGGGTTGACTGCGGATCAGTGGTACGTGTTGGACATCATCGTCCGCAACGACGGTATTGCGATGACCGAAATCGCTCGATCCCTGGGCTCACCTGCGCCGACAACGACAAAGCATGTGGACCGCCTGGTCACCACGGCGTTTGCGTTCCGCCTTCCCGATCATGCCGACCGCAGGAAAGTGCTGGTCCATGCTTCGAAGCGCGGCGGATCTGCTCACAGTCGCTTGCTCCCGCTCGTGCAGCAGGTCGAGGACGAGTTCATGGATGTACTCGCGATGCCCGATCGGCGGGCCCTGCGCACGGTGTTGGAAGCCTGGTTCGAGTAGGGCACTCTTATCTGCGTGCCTCGACATCGCATCGCAATGCATCGAAGCAGCTTAGGCGTGAGAAACCTGCGCTAGTATGTCGAACTCTACTCCTTCGGCCCGCGCGATATACATGTCCTGAGCGAGATGGCGACCGTCGAAGCGGACACGGCCTCGGGGGCTGTCGTAGTCGAGGGTGTGGTCTGCGTGATAGCTCAGAGACCTGGGATCGAGATCGCCGGCCCTGTCTGCGAGAGTGGCCAACAGCCGAATACCCTCGTAGCACGACTCTCCCGGTGAGGTAATCGGGGGGGCGGTCGGACCGAAGTGCTTGATGTACCTCGATTCGAAATCCATGCTGTGGCCGGTGACCAGGCACTCGAAGAACCCCGACACCGAGTAGAGCCCGTGCGCGGCGTGTGCGCCGCTTGCCAACAGCATGTTCTCGTCCATCAGCGGACTGAGCCTGACGATGTCACGATGCAGCCCCTTCTTCGAAAAAGACCGGTTGAACTGTACTGCGTCCTGGCCGAGGAGGAGGACGAGAACGCCATCGGCCCCCGACATCTCAATGGACTCGAGCGTTGAGGTGAAGTCGGATGTGCCTAGCGACAAGAACTCGCACGACACCAGTTGAACTTCGCTGTGGCCTCGACTCGTCCGCTGGGTCGACAGAAGAGATTCACGAATGACCGAGACAGTCTTTCGGGGCCAAACATAGTCACTACCAATGACATACCATTTACGCACGCCGATCTCAGTCATCCATTCGAGGGCAGGAAGGATCTGATTCGTCGGTACCTCTCCCGTCATGAACACGCCGTCCGAGTTCTCGCCGCCCTCGTATACTGCGGTGTAGACGTACGGGATACGTCCGCCGATGGCGCCTACTACGCGTCGACGAACAGCAGACGTGTGCCACCCGACCACGGCGTGCAATTCCCGTCGTTTCGTCTGCTCGGCAATGCACGCCGCTACTGCGGACGGGTCCGCGCCCCCATCAATGAACACCGGCGTGACCTCCCGGCCCAGGATCCCGCCGCCCGCGTTGAGCTCATCGATTGCGTACTCGGCACTCGCTTGGCATGACGGACCGAAAATGCCGGACGGTCCACTCTGAGGTAGCACCAAGCCCAGCTTCAGTCGGCCAACGGGCACAGCAGTCTCCTTGCGAGGATTCAGGCAACATGCTCCCAGAGAGTATGAACCCGTTCACATTGCTCTGTCCACGACCGGGTGTTTCGCGACTGTTAACATCGGCGCGATGGTAGACGGCATCATCCATGGGGTAGGGGCGGGTGGTTGCACATCTGCGTCGTTCGACACGGCGGACCGATCGGTCGCAAGCTCACACTTGCTGTGGACCTCGGGGGGCTTCTGCATGAGTGGTCGGGCTCGGCGAGCGGCGCTCGCGCCGGAGGTCGAGCAGGCGCCTGCCGCATGTGGGTCAACGAGTGCCCCTCGCCCAGTGACGGCGGGCCACCTCGTTACCGGTCTCCCAGGAGAATTGACGTTCGCATGCCTTGTCGGCTCGTCACGCTGCTCTCGGTGACACGACGTCGTGGGCTACGTGAGACCTGGGAAATCCTGCCGGAGGTGCACCAGCCGTGCGATCACAGCACGATTCTTCGTGCCCGTACCGATAGTCCGCGCACCGTCAGCCGGTCGTCCGGGCTCCCGCCGCCCTTCTGGAAAGTGCATTCTCTAACTAATATTCGTTGCGATCGCCGTCTTGGGGTGCAGGTCTCGTATCGTGCCCGCGCCAGCGTGACCCACTCGCGCGCCCGTGGCTGCTTGGGGCTTGGTACAAGACTCTTACGGAAATCTATTTCACAATGACAGTATTTGCTCTACCCTGGGAGCGCACAACCCCACAGTGCGTGGGTACACCACCGGCGACGGGCGGACGAGTCGGCTCTGGACGGTGGTCCGTCTTAAGGGATGTGCAGGCATGAACTACGAGCCGTCTACCGGGCGGCGGCGCGGACCGAGGCGCGAGAAGGGAATCGCCACTCTTGCACCATCGACGCCGACGCACAGGAACAACTCCAAGCCGAGCAGCGGCGGTCATAGATCTGTGAGGTAGTAGACGTCCAATCGGACGGTCCATATTTCGCGCAGTTGGCCCCCTGCCGCCGGCCACCCGGGAGCGCGAGTTCTCACATTCCGCAGGAAAGGAGCTTGCCAGTATGCATATCGCAGAAGGATTTTTACCGCCACTTCAAGCGGCGGCCTGGACGGTGGCAGCCGCACCCTTCGTTGTTCATGGCGCGACCGCGGTGGTGCGCCAGGTACGTGAACGCCCCGAGACTCGGCTGCTATTAGGTGCAGCAGGAGCATTCACATTCGTGTTATCGGCGATCAAATTGCCATCGGTGACAGGTACCTCGAGTCATCCAACAGGGACCGGTCTCGGAGCAGTGCTGTTCCGCCCTCCGGTAATGGCGTTTCTCGGGACCGTGGTCCTTCTCTTCCAGGCACTTCTTCTGGCACATGGTGGCCTCACAACCCTGGGAGCCAATGCCTTCTCGATGGCGATCGTCGGTCCGTGGGTGGGATATGCCGCATGGCGAGGGCTACGATTGCTCAACGCCCCAGTGGCTGTGGGCATCTTCGCCGCGATGTTCTGTGCCGATCTCGCCACGTATTGCACGACCTCGGTCCAGTTGGCAGTAGCATTCCCCGATGCGACGAGTGGAGTTCTCGGCTCGCTGGTGAAGTTCCTCTCGGTATTCGCGATCACGCAGGTTCCGCTCGCTGTCATCGAGGGTCTGCTGGGAGTCCTGGTATTCCGCACCCTGCGCCACATCGCCGGTCCGGAGCTTGCAAACCTGAGAGTACTGACACGTCGAGGCCGGCGCGTAGCAGCGCCCCAGACGGAGGATAGCTATGTTGCGTCATAAGTCTGCACTCACGAGCGCATCATTGGTAATCGCGATCGCTGCAATCTTCTATGCATCGATTTGGATGAACCGTGATCAAGCAGCGGACTCGAGCTTCGTCGGCAGCGACACAGCCGCTACGGAGTACATCGAAGAAAGCAACCCCGAATACCGCCCCTGGTTCTTGCCGGTGTTCACACCAACATCGGGAGCAATCGAGTCCGGTCTCTTCGCATTGCAGGCCGCGCTCGGTGCGGGAGTGTTCGGATTCGCCCTGGGCGCACTATGGCAGCGGCGAAGAGCCGAGTCTGGGTCGCGTTCGACGACGCCGGTCCCGACGGCTGCGGAAGAGTCTGAGGGTTGACACGAACCGGGGGCGTCCCCCCGGCGAAGGGAGCGCAATGGGATCAAGTGCAGCAGGAATTGACACTGTCGCATGGCGAAGTCCCTGGCGGCAAAAATCGGTAGCAGAGAAGGCAATGCTCTACGGCGGTGTCACGGTACTGGCGTTGGCGCTGCCGCCCTGGCCGACGATACCGCTGCTGCTGTCGGTATGCCTGGCAACTTCCAAACCGGCTGGCATCCGGTTAGGTCACTTGCTCCGCTGCGCTCGCGGGCCCGCGACATTCATCCTCATCGCAGCTGCATCGACCGTGATCTCGGTGGACTTGAACAATTGGCAACTGTCCGTACCCGAAGAGAATGTCGTACACGGTGCGACGCTAGGCGCTCGGGCGATAACCGCATCCATTGCGATGTTGATGTTTGCCTCCACGACACCCATTACTACGGTGATGGGATCGCTCCGACGGCTCGGTGTGCCGGGTCCGTGTATCGACGTGGTAACCGTAATGTACAGACTGGTATTTGTTCTGCTCGAATCGATCTCGGTGATCCGGCAAGCACAGATCTCGCGCCTCGGGTACTCGACTGCCAGACGTACACTCAACTCGGCGGGACTGCTCACCGCAGCTGCGCTTACTCGAGCATGGTCGCAGGCAAGTCGGTTGGAGATAGGACTTGCAGGGCGGGACTTCGGAATATCGATGCCGACGCTCGAGGATTCGATTGTGAACTGGCGTTTCATCGGCGCCTGCGCATTGACGTTCAGCGCGGTCGTTGGGGCATCACTGCTGGAAGGAATATTGCCTTGAGTCACTTATCTTTGCGCGCCGGAGGAATATCCTACGCCTACCCCTCAGGAGTCGAACCCCTCACCAACGCAACTATCGACATACCGCCGGCATCACGTGTTGCTATCCTGGGGGCGAACGGATCCGGAAAGACCACGCTCTTGAAGATCCTCGCTGGTTCCCTGAAACCTACCGGCGGTACCGTCGAGGTCGACGGCGTTCCGCTTCGGCATGACCGCCGCGGGCTTCGGCGCCACAGGCAATCCGTTCAGCTAGTTCTGCAGGATCCCGATGACCAATTGTTCTCGGCCGATGTCGCACACGATGTGGCGTTTGGACCGGCGAATCTGGGCCTAGAACGGACAGAAATTTCTGAACGCGTTGCCGAGGCACTCGACCTACTCTCCATCGAAGCCCTCGCCAGCCGGCCCACACATGAGCTGTCCTACGGGGAACGCAAGCGCGTGACCATCGCAGGTGCGATGGCGATGCGCCCCTGCGTTCTATTGCTGGATGAACCATCAGCTGGGCTTGATCCCGCGGGCATCGAGGAGATGTTCCTTGCGCTCGGCAGACTCGAGCAAAAGCAGACGACAGTCGTCCTGTCGACTCACGACACCGCCCTTGCCTTCGAATGGGCCGACTCCGTCGCGGTGGTACAGGGAGGTAACGTCCGGCAAGGAGCCCCGGATCGTGTACTGCGCGACGCAGACCTCATGACTGCGGCACGGTTGCGGCCGCCTTGGCTGATCGACCTTTGGGACAAGTTGCACACGCTCGGCGCTGGATTACCGCGCTCGGTTCCGCGGAATACTGGCGAATGCGCGAGACAAATTTCCGAAATACTCTTGTCGCGCAATGCGTTCCAGAAGAGCTACTCGGCACCGGAACGGACCTCTGAGATGGATCGACCTGCGAGCGTTCCTGTGGCTGGAGTCCTTTGAGAACCCGACCTTCTCATCGTCGGATAGCGGCACAGGGTACGGATCTATCGAGGACCGAGGATGCTGCTATTGGTCTTGTGCATCCCGATGGCAGTTGACGAGTCGTGCGAGTTCTGGGTGCAGATGAACCGTCCTGGACGAGGTGGAGGCTCCTGATCCAACAAGGAGAATGCTGGTATGCCTGCACCGAGGAAGTACGACGCCGAGACTCAGGAGCCGTCCGGATGTATCGGGACCGGATCGCCGAGCACGGTGGTTCGAAAGTCGCCGCCCGTCGCCACGTCGGCGAGTTTCTCGGCATCGCGCCGGCGACGTGGCGGAACTGGATCGAAGCCGCGGAGCGGAACGACGCACCGACCACCTCGGAACCCGGGGGGAACGGATCGACCTCGACGAGGTACGTCGACTGCGCAAAGAGAACGCCGAATTACGCAGGTCCAATGATATTTGAAGACCGCGAGCTTAGATTCAACGGGTCAACGCAACACACTCGGCCGGGGTGCGGAAACCGAGGCACTTGCGAGGCCGGGTATTGAGGCGATCGGCGAAAGCGTCGAGGTCGGACTGGCTGTGCGTGGACAGATCGGTTCCCTTCGGCAGGTACTGACGCAGCAACTTGTTGGTGTTCTCATTCGTCCCTCGCTGCCAAGGACTTCGCGGCGCAGCAAAGAACACATCGACACCGGTGGAAGCGCTCAGCGCCTTGTGGGCGGCCAGTTCCATGCCACGATCCCAGGTCAGTGTGCTCCGCAACACGGGATTGATGCGGGTGTAGGTGTCGATCAGCGCGGGAACGACGGTCGTGGTGTGCCGGCTCGCCAACTTCACGATGGTCAAAAACCTCGCCTTGCGGTCGACGAGGGTGGCGACCTGGCTGTTGTTCGAACCGATCACCAGATCGCCTTCGAGATGCCCGAGAGCGCTGCGGTCGTCGGCGTCGGCGGGGCGGTCCTCGATCGGCCGGGCATCGGTAATCTGTGACCTCCATTGCCCTTTGACGCTGTGCCGCTTGTTCTTCCGGATCGGTCGGCGGGTTCGCAGCTTCTTGCACAACTCGCGCGGAATCACCTTCCACCGACTGGTGTAGATCGATCGGTAGATCGTCTCGTGGCTGACCGCCATGTCGGGATCGTCGCGGTGATGCAGCCGCAGATGGCCCACGATCTGCTCGGGCGACCACTCCTTGTCCAACCATTCGATGACCTGCGTGCGCAGCGCCGGCCTACGGGCCAGAAGGCTCTCTTTCGGTCGACGAGCACGCTCGTGGGCCCGTTCCTGTGCGGTGACGGCGCGGTAGGCGTCCCGGCCACCGTTGCGCTCGACTTCGCGGCTGACCGTCGACGCCGGCCGGCCGAGCTCCGAGGCGATGGTACGGAACGAGTGTCCAGCACTGATTCCTCGTGAGATTGCTTCTCGCTCAACCAAGGTCAGGTGTCCCTCGCGGGGTGTGCGGGTCACGGGGGCGATACCGCCATGATGTTTGAGAACGGTGAATACCGAACCGGGGGGCTTATCGAGGGCGCGGGAGATCACGCTGATTGATTCACCCGAGCGCCATCGGTGCCACAGTTCGTCCTTCATCCCGTCCGACATGCCCGGCCGACCGACCTTCGCCCTAGATTCTCCTGATCCCAGCTGCAGTGTTGCGTTGACCCGTTGAATCTAAGAGCGCATTTTTCGCGGCGGCGGAGGTCGACCGCCGACTGCGGTGATCGTCGACTACATCGACGCCCACCGCTCCCGATTCGGGGGGACCCGATCTGTGCCGTGCTCACCGAGCACGGCATCAGCATCGCCCCGTCCACCTACTACAAGGCCAAACAGCGCGGGCGTATCTCCGAGGCGGAACTGGCCCGCCTACGCCGCGAACACCGTACACGCGCTGTATGTGGCCAATCGGCGGGTCTACGGTGTCCGCAAGATGTGGCACGCGATGAAACGCGCTGGTCACGACATCGGCCGCGATCAGGTGGCCCGGCTGATGTCGATCACCGGGATCACCGGCGCGGTCCGCGGCAAACACCGCACGGTCACCACCGAGCGCGATGACCGAGCGCCGCGGCATCCGGACCTGATCGAGCGGAACTGGGATGGTCCTGAACGTCCGGACCAATGGTGGGTGGCCGACTTCGTGTGCCACGAGGCGCTGTTGAACCGAGTGGAGGTGAGAGACCACCACCGCCCTGCTGTCGCAGCAGCGGGGTGAAGCTGAGGGCAGCCCGATCCCCGGGACGGAGTGAGGGTGGACAGTGGCCCTGACAACGACGAGTCGTACCAGCACTGCCAGATGGTGCGGGCTCGGCAAGCGACACGGTCAGGTATACGAGAGGAACCAGTGTCTGAACGCCCCTCAAGAGAGGAACCAGTGTCTGAACGCCCCTCAAGCGAACCCACCAGCCCGGAACCTGGCGGACATGGGCTGGGTCGCACCGCGCACCCTCCGGCCTCAGCCGGACGGGGAACTCCTGGGCCGGAGAATGTCGTCGACCGGGAGGCGACGAGCCGCCCCCCCGGTGACCGTCCTCGGCATCGACGAGACCCACCGCGGCAAATCGAAATGGGGGAATCTCATCATTCTCAGGGCTGAGAGCACTCCGCCGCGATCGCGATAATCACTCCATCACGAACCTCGGTGAATATCTGCAGCGGTCTGACGGCTGATTCGGCGGAAACGATTACTCTTGCGATCGGCGCATGCAACTGCAGTCGCACGGCTCGTCTGAGGTTCCGAGCTCCGTATATTGCATCGAATCCGGTATGCACAAGGTGGTCGAGCACTGCCTCGCTCGGCGACCACGAAATGTTCCGATCCGACAGTAGAGCCTGTAGCCGAGCCAGTTCGAGGTCGACAATTGCTCGAGAACTTTCCCTGGTAAGCTGTTTGAATTGCACAACCTCGTCGAATCGATTGAACAACTCGGGATCGAAAAATTTCTCGACTGCGGTCGACACCGCCTCGTCGAAGGAATCGATGATGCCAGATTTCCTGGACAATAGCCCACGTAGCTTGGAAAGTGAGGTGAGTCTTGTTGTGCGCAGGCGAGTGGCGATCTCGGCCGAACCTAGATTCGACGTCAAGAGCACGATCGAGTTCCGGAACGAGATGGTAGACGTGCCGGACGTCAGATGAAGCACGCCGGTGTCGAGGACCTGGAGTAGCGACCGAAGTACTGTAGCGTGAGCCTTTTCCACTTCGTCGAACAGAACGATACCGGGACGCGAAATGTTACCCTCGACGAGCTCGCGGTTGAAAAGGGTGAACTGCTCCTTCGATCCGGCATATCCCGGTGGGGCTCCGGAGATCGAGGCTGAATAGTGTTCTTGTGCCAGTGAATTCATATCGATGCGACACAGTCTGTCGGGATCGCCGGTGACTTCCGCGGCCAGACGTCGTGCGAGTTCAGTTTTTCCGACCCCGGTCGGACCGACAAAGAGTAGTGATGCAATAGGACGATGTGGATCGCGAATTCCGGCAGCGGCTATGGTCAGCGCTCGGACAACGGCGTCAATCGCCTCGCCCTGTCCAATGATCGCATTCTTGAGGTTATTTGATAATTGCGAAGGCGACGTACTCCGACCCATGCGGAAACCGTACGGAGCCGGTTTGGTCACATGCCCCGAGTTCATGTCATTGACTTTTTCGGACAAATAGCCGGACAAGATCTTTCTCCCCTCCAGGAGCAGAAGTGGAAGCGTTGAGCCGCTATGATGTCGTGATGTGCAACTGAGAAACGAGCCCTGTTGCAGACATAACCACAATGCAGAATCCGGCGATTGCTGTAGGCGTTGCTGCCGGCAGCGGCAGGAGCCTGCTGAACTTGCAGAAATTCGATCAGAATGCGTTCGTTCCGGGTACATCGCCTCGATCGGAACGACAGTGGGTCGTTTCCTCGAAATGGAGCGCTTCGAAGGTACGGTACTGGCGGTTCGTGACGTAGCGAGCATCGGCTGCTCCAAATATTAACGGCTCATCGCTGTGGGCGGCGAACGGATGAGTGGTCCCGACACCACCGAAGAACTGTCCCTCAGGCATTGCTGGAGCGGAGTCCGTCGAAGACCTTCGGGTCGACGAGGGTGGAGGTGTCGCCGAGTTCGCGGCCCTCGGCGACGTCGCGCAGCAGGCGGCGCATGATCTTGCCGGAGCGGGTCTTGGGCAGTTCCGGCACGATCGAGATCTGCCGGGGCTTGGCGATCGGGGAGATCTCGGTGGAGACCTGGTTGCGCAGCTCGGTGATGAGCTGATCGCCGGTGTTGGTCACGCCCTCGCGCAGGATGACGAACGCGACGATGCCCTGGCCGGTGGTCTCGTCGGCGGCACCGACGACGGCGGCCTCGGCGACGGCCGGGTGCCCGACGAGCGCGGATTCGACCTCCGAGGTCGAGATCCGGTGTCCGGAGACGTTCATGACGTCGTCGACGCGGCCGAGGACCCACAGGGCCCCGTCCTCGTCGTAGCGGGCGCCGTCGCCGGCGAAGTACCAGCCCTCCTCGGCGTACCGGGACCAGTAGGTGTCCTTGTAGCGGTCCATGTCGCCCCAGATGCCGCGCAGCATCGACGGCCACGGCTGATCGAGCACCAGGTAGCCGTTGCCGCCGGCCCCCAGCGGCACGGCGTTGTCGTCGACGATCTTGGCGGAGATGCCGGGCAACGGCGCCATCGCCGAGCCCGGCTTGGTGGCGGTGATCCCCGGCAGCGGGGAGATCATGATCGCGCCGGTCTCGGTCTGCCACCAGGTGTCGACGATCGGGGCCTGGCCGGCGCCGATGACCTCCCGGAACCAGCGCCACGCCTCGGGGTTGATCGGCTCGCCGACCGAGCCCAGCAGCCGGATCGAGGACAGGTCGTGCGCGTCGGGGATGTCCCGGCCCCACTTCATGAAGGTGCGGATCAGGGTCGGGGCGGTGTAGTAGATGCTCACCCCGTACTTTTCGATGATCTCGAAGTGCCGGTGCTCGTTCGGCGAGTTCGGGGTGCCCTCGTAGACGACCTGGGTCGCGCCGTTGCTCAGCGGCCCGTACACGATGTAGCTGTGCCCGGTGACCCAGCCGATGTCGGCGGTGCACCAGTACACGTCGCGGCCGGGCTTGTGGTCGAACACGTAGTGGTGGGTGTAGGAGGCCTGCGTCAGGTAGCCCCCGGAGGTGTGGATGATGCCCTTGGGCTTACCGGTGGTGCCCGAGGTGTAGAGGATGAACAGCGGGTGCTCGGCGTCGAACGGCTGCGCCTCGTGCTCGGCGGAGGCCTTGTCGACCGTCTCGTGCCACCACAGATCGCGTCCCTCGGTCCAGTCGACGTCGATGCCGGTGCGCTTGACCACCAGCACGCGCTGCACCGACGCCGCATCGGCGACAGCTTCGTCGGCGGCCGGCTTGAGCGGGGCGGCCTGACCGCGGCGCCACTGCCCGTCGACGGTGACGACGAGTTTGGCCTGCGCGTCGTCGATGCGCGAGCGCAGCGCGTGCGAGGAGAACCCGGCGAAGACCACCGAGTGGGTCAGGCCGAGGCGGGCGCAAGCCAGCATCGCCACGATCGCCTCGGGGATCATCGGCATGTAGATCGCGACCCGGTCGCCGGCGACCAGGCCCAGGTCGGTGAAGGTGTTCGCCGCCTTGCACACCTCGGCGAGCAGATCGTTGTAGGTCAGCGCGCGCGAATCGCCGGGCTCGCCCTCGAAGTGGATGGCGACGCGGTCCCCGTTGCCGGCGAGGACATGCCGGTCGACGCAGTTGTAGGCGACGTTGAGCTGCCCGCCGACGAACCACTTCGCCACCGGCGCGTCGGACCAGTCCAGCACCTCGGACCACTCGGTGGCCCAGTCCAGCCGCTGCGCCTGCGTCGCCCAGAATCCGAGCCGGTCGGCGTCTGCGGCGGCCTGCAACTCGGGACCGGCGTTGGCGGTGGCGACGAACTCGGCGGACGGCGGATACGTCATGGCTGGGGAAGGTTGGACGGTCGTCATGGTAGGTACCTTTTCTCAACGTCTTTGAAGTGCTGGAACATCCGCAGCTGGCGATGCCCAGAGAATACATGCTGCCTAACGGAAGTAAAGATCTTCGGACGCGGATGCGCGTAGGGGCAGACCTATCTATCGCTTTGAACAGGTGAAATTTTGGCATATAGGGCTTGTGGACGGACCTGTGATGTCGTAGCGTGGGCGCAACGTTGCAGATCACACAATGTGAAACAGTTCAAGCTGGAAGCAACTGTCGGGTAGTGAACGCCCGTTGAGTCACTAAGGAGTCCTAGATGCGACACGGGGACATTTCATCGAGTCCGGACACCGTGGGTGTGGCAGTGGTCAACTACAAGATGCCGCGACTGCATACCAAGGCAGACGTCCTCGAGAATGCCAAAGCGATTGCGAAGATGGTGGTCGGTATGAAGGCCGGCCTTCCCGGTATGGATCTCGTTGTGTTCCCAGAATATTCGACCATGGGAATCATGTATGACAACGATGAGATGTATGCCACCGCGGCAACGATCCCCGGGGACGAGACCGACATCTTTGCGCAGGCATGCCGCGACGCGAAGACGTGGGGCGTCTTCTCGATCACCGGTGAGCGCCATGAGGATCACCCGCACAAACCCCCGTACAACACGTTGGTGCTGATCAACGATCAGGGCGAGATTGTGCAGAAGTACCGCAAAATTCTGCCATGGACCCCGATCGAAGGCTGGTACCCCGGTGGCCAGACATATGTGACCGACGGCCCTAAAGGACTCAAGATCTCGCTTATCATCTGCGACGACGGCAACTATCCGGAGATCTGGCGCGATTGCGCGATGAAGGGTGCTGAGTTGATCGTTCGTCCGCAGGGCTACATGTACCCGTCGAAGGACCAGCAGGTGCTGATGGCGAAGGCCATGGCGTGGGCAAACAACTGTTACGTCGCGGTCGCCAACGCCACCGGGTTCGACGGCGTCTACTCGTACTTCGGCCATAGCGCCATTATCGGATTCGACGGCCGCACGTTGGGTGAGTGCGGCGAGGAAGACTACGGCGTCCAGTATGCCCAGTTGTCGCTGTCCACGATCCGAGACGCCCGAGCAAACGATCAGTCGCAGAACCATCTGTTCAAGCTCCTGCACCGCGGATACACCGGAGTCTTCGCTGGTGGTGACGGGGACAAGGGCGTGGCCGACTGCCCGTTCGACTTCTACCGGAACTGGGTCAATGACGCCGAAGCCACGCAGAAGGCTGTCGAGGCCATCACTCGAGAGACCATCGGTGTCGCCGAATGCCCCGTATATGACCTTCCGTCCGAGAAAACCATGGACGCCTAAACCCATTATCGGACCGTTCAATCCGCGGTGACGAAGGATGTCAGCATGAAATCGGATGGGGATAGGTATGATCCTGTATGCAGCCGCCATCCTGGTTCATTCGGCCTGGGCGCCGATGCCCTTCGACGTCCCCGACCGTAGCCCTGGCATCATGCAGTACGGCCACCCCCATCGCTGAACCACGCTCCACCAACCCCAGGGAGACAATCACCGCCCGCCGTGCGGTAGCCGCGACCGCACACCCGAAGCTTCTCCAGGAGTGAGCCTTTCCTCCTGGAGAAATGGATGGCCCCCGATCACCCCCTGCATCGGGGGCCATCTCCATTCAACGAGATGGTCCCTGGGCAAGCCACCGATTCGCCCGTAATGATCGGGCTCGTCCGTCACCACCACGGTGCTGCAATGCAGGGCCGCCACGTTCCGGACATGACAGTTACCATCGAAAACGACTGCAGGATCGGCAACTCAAGAGCATCGGCCGATCACGGACTTTGTAGACGAGATCGCTGCGGATCCGGCTGTCCGCGCCGACATCGAGAAGTTCGCCCTCACAGACAAGCGGGGGAGGTTCCTGGGCATGTCTTCCATGGACAAGCTGCTCACTGTCTCGGATGCCGCGAACAAGTTTGTCCTTAGTCACCTAGATGTATGAGGCCATGACGTTGGTGACACCGGCGCGGAGCTTGCTCGCGGGCGGTCGGTCGCCGACGGCAGTGTGGGGTCGATGGTAGTTGTAGTGCACGTTCCACACGTGCAGGGCCTCCGATCGTTGCTGTTCACTGGTCCAGGTGCGGGCGTAGAGGAACTCTTCGGCCAGGATCCGGCCCAAAGCGCTCGACCTTGCCGTTGTGCCGTGGGGTGTACGGGGTGATCCGCTGATGCCGAGCCCCGTGCAACACCTTCGCGAAGTCCTTCGCGCGGTAGCACGAGCCGTTGTCGGTCACGATGCGGTGGATGTGGCCGATGCCGTGAGCGGCGAAGAACACCCGGGCCCGGTGCACGAACCCGATTGCGGTCGAAGCTTTCTCGTCGGGCAACGCTTCGGTGTACGCCAGTCGGGAGAACCCGTCCACAGCCGAATGCAGATACACGTAGCCGGCGCGGGCCCCGGCAGCCTTGGCACGTTCGACCCTCTTGGCGTGCTCGCTGCCGCGACCGTGCACGCGCCAGCCGCCGCCGTCGGGGATCCGGCCGACCTTCTTGATGTCGACGTGCACCATGTGGCCGGGCCAATGCGCGACGATCCGCCGGGGTTCGCGGTTGCTGTCTCCGGTCGGGTCGAGGAACCTGCGTCGGTTCAGACCGAGGTGGGCCAGGTGCCGGCTGACGGTGCGCACCGAGATCGGGAACCCGTCGGTGGCCAGTTCGAGGGCGAGGCGCCGTGCCGACCACTTCTTCTCGCGTCGCAGCTGTTCGATCCGGGCGACGACCTCGGCCGGGGTTGCGGTGGGTTGGTGGTGCGGCACGCTGGGGCGGTCGAGCAGACCCAACTCACCGAACTGCCGGTGGCGGTGCACCCATTTGCTGGCACAAGCGCGGGAGATGCCCATCTCGGCGGCGACGTGGGAGATCGGACGGGTCTGACACCGCTGCACAAGGCGGCGGCGTCCCTCGACGGACAGCGGGGCGTTACGGTGGAGCACGGACGGGTTCTTCCTGTTGGCGGATGCGTTGGTGGTACTTCTCATCCTGCCGCGGAAGACCCGTCCGCTTCGCTCAGCCCCCGCCTGGCCCGGTGTCTACAACGTCATGACCCGCAACATCTAGCCGTTGGCCCGCAACTACCGAATATCCGACGACTATCGTCCGAAGTTTGGGCGCACAGTTATCCGAGGTGACCTCTGGAAAGGATTTTTCCAAGATATGGGTAACATCACCAAGGAAGGCGGTGTGAACTTCAACAACGGCAAGAAGCCGTTCGCTGCCGTCGACGCTGCCGGAGTGATCGGCTGGAACGGTCTCGGCCCTGAACGAGCCTGAACGTGTGGTCCCGCGCGAGGTGCGGCACCGGCGCCATGGCATCGCGCTCACCCCGTCGAGCCATCCAAACCTACTGCACCACAACATATGTGATGGATAATCGTGCTTATCCATCAAGGCCACCGTCCAGTATGGAAGCGAATGGCTGCGGGCACGTAGTGGTGCGGAGGTCGGTGCGCTGTCGACGCGGACGCCGCTCGGATTCGAGCAATCCTAGACGTGCGCACATGTGATCACCTTCGCGCCGTCGTAGGGCAACGAGCTGCGTGTACACGCCACGGCGAGGCTCTCCGGCGGCCCCTGTGTACGGGCTGCCTGCGACAGACCCGCCGCAACCCCGGGCTCAACGCCGGGCCCCGTTTAGGTAGTGGACCCGCAGATCAGCGCCCTGTATGCATGACGGATGTGGATGGCCGTCGCGACTAATGATGGGTGGCGTCATGGTTTCGGGTGTTGTGCAAATCAAGACTGTAGTTGCTAGATAACTGATATTATCTAGCAAACGTGATCGCCGCCCGGACGACAGGAACCGCTCCCCGTGACTCTGCACATGTACGGACTCGCCGATGGCACTTGGCTCACGCTGTCCGACAGCTGGACCACAAAATTGACGCCGAACGAGCGGGTCGTCAAGCATCCCGATACCACGAAGTATCTGACATATCCGATTGACCAAACGTCCTGGAAGCCCGGCGACTTTGCAGCGATCGTCATGACGTACGGTCGGGGCGAGTTCCGCAACCCTGACTGCACCACCATCGACACCGCCATCTCGGTTCTTCAATCGGGGCTCACCGAGACACCCGGGCCGGCCGTCACCTCCCTCTCGGAACTGATCAATCGCATCTGGATGCCGGTGGTCAAGCGGTGGTACGAGTGCGATGAGTGCGCGCTCGAACGAGACAAGGCGAATGATCCAGCGAACATCGACAGTCCGGACGCACAGGTTCCCAACGAACTCGATGAGTACGTCAGCAACAACTGTGGCCACACTGAGCTAAGTGTCGTCGCCGTGGCGATTAACTCAGTTGACGGCAGACAATGCTGCATCCGCGAGTGGGGCGAAGAACTCAAGGACATCGTCCCAATTGACAGGAACTTCGAGAGCTCAGGCGATGGAGCTGCTACTTGCCGCATCGCGGCAGAGAACGATCTCGTCAATCACCTCGACGAGGTTCTCTCGTGCCTCGACAATCACTTCGACAGCCTCGCCGAGGAAGCTCGAGACCGCGACAGGAGTGCCGGCATCCTCGGCGACGGACCTATCGGAGGGACCAGATACGCATGGACGCTCAGTCCAACTAAAGGATTTCGTAAGTTGCCTCCCAGACCAATTTTGGCCAGAGATTCAGCATGAGTCGCGATCTTCCTCTCCTGTTCGAAGAGTTCCTGCTGTACCGGAGTAGTGCGAAGCTGTCGCCCCACACAGTGAAGGCCTACCGACAGGACTTCACCGCGATCGCCGCCCGCCTTGCTACGACGACGGGCACTACCGCCGATCAGCTCGTCAGCGACGTCATTGACAAGACGCGGATGCGGGCGGTGTTCGCCGACTTCGCCGCCGACCACTCCGCTGCGTCGATTCGGCGGTGCTGGTCGACGTGGAACAACCTATGCGACTACCTGTTCACCTCGGACATCATCGAGGCGAACCCGATGGCGGCCGTGCTGCGCCCGAAGGCCGAGAAGACTGTCCCGAAGTCGTTCGACCAGGATGCGGTCCAGCGCCTTCTCTCGACGCTCACCGAGACCGACGAGCAGAACTCGCATGCCTGGCAGGAACGGGACCTCGCGATCGTCTTCACCGCGCTGCTGACCGGCTGCCGGCTCTCGGAGCTGGTCGTGATGAACGTCGGTGACCTCCGCGATGTCGACGACACCGGCCGGACGAAGGCCCTCACGGTGCGAGGCAAGGGCAACAAGGAACGCGTGCTCACAGCGGAGGCCGGACTAGTGGACGTGCTCACCGACTACCTCGAGTCGCGGCTGCAGCGGTTTCCTGGGAGCGGCGAGGCTCGGTCCTCCCCCACCGACTCACCGTGGCGGAGACTTCGCGCCAAGGATGCGCTGTTCGTCGGCGCCGACGGTGAGCGCATCACGGGCCCGACGATCCAGTACCGTGTTGAGCGAGCGTATCGCCGGGCCGGGATCAATGGACAGCGTGCGAAGGGTGCTCTGGTGCACCAACTCCGGCACACGTTTGCGACGTCACTCGCAGATCAGAACGTGAGCGTCTACACGCTGATGCGGCTGCTCGGGCACGAGGCGATGACCACGACCCAGCGGTACACGAAGGGTGCGGGGAAAGAGACTCGCTCCGCTTCTGCGCTCAACCCGGCGTATCGGATGCTCGAACCGAAGGCCGCGCCCACGGAGGGCTGACCGTGGGGGGTCAGGCAGGTACTGCGGCAGATGGTGGCCTCGTCGACGGGCACCGGGGTCACTCCGAATAGCTCGAGCACGGCTTGTTCGCCTCGACTAGCTTGCCGGTGCGCCATCGTTTGATCTGTCGGTCCAGCCGTTCGCCATGTCCCCCGGCCGTCGTCGGTCGTCTGGTGGGCCGTGACCGACGTCGGCTGGCAGAGTCGGGCTTGCTGCATCCATTGCTAACCGCCTGAGCTGGGGAAACGCGTTCATGCCTCGGATTCGAGATCGTTGATCTGCCGGGCGCAGCGAAGCACGATAGCCCAGAGTTGGTCGATGTCGACATCGGCGACAGGAAAGCCTTTCATGGCGCCTTCGTGGTCTTGACCGACGAAGCGCGCGAGTTCAGCGAATCCAGGGTGCGCGCGCACTGCTGTGTACTGGCGCCAGTTGCCGTAGGCCATGAGTTGCCCGGCTTTGTTGACCCAGAGTTGGATGGGGGCGAATCGCAGCCCGTAGGGGTAGAGGAATACTCCCCCTTGCCCGTAGGTGCCGAACCACAGATCGTCGTGGGATCCGAGTCGTTCGTCGAGCTCATCGAGCAGCGTGAACAGTTTCTCGGCGAGGGCGCGTTCGGACGGTGAGGTGATCGCGTCGAGGAAGGATTCCTTGGTCCACTTGTCCTTCTGATGCGCGGCGTGGGTCTTGGCGTGGGCGATCTCGCCGCCGTAGGTGGACGGGACGAGGATTTCGACAGTGCCGTGGCGGGCATAGGTCAGCTGCAGTGCGGTCACGCGGACGTCGTCGCGGGTGGCGAGGTTGAGGTATTCGACCAGGCGGCGCAGGTCGGCGTCGATCAGGTCGACGGCCAGACACAGGTGGATTCGGCCGTCGGTGATGTTGCGGTCGAGTTGGTCGCGACTGCTCTCGTCGAGTTCGGACAGGTCCGGGCCGCCTTGTCGGGACCACTGCCGATGGAAAGCATCTGTACCGGCCTGCCAGATGGCGGCCGCGTAGTCGAGGACCTGGCCGATGACCATGCGGCGGCGTTCGGAGTTCGAGGCGAGTTTGCATTCGACGACGGTGATCTCACCGTTCGGGTCGATGATGCACACGTCGGCCGGGCCGGCGGAGGTGGACAGCTCCCGCTGGGCCAGGGCGCCTTCGGGCACGCCGGGCACGTGATGGGGTGCGTCGGCGATGATCGCTTGCAGGTGATCTTCGTTGGTGTAGGCCGTCATCTCCGGTGACGACCATGTGCCGCCGGTGCTGGTGTCCCGTATCAGCAGTGGTCCATCGCTCGTTCCCGCCACACCCTTCTCCATCCCATTCGTCGGGGCGGTGGTCTGTGCGTACCGTATCCAACCACCTGGACGCCCAGGATCGTGTCATGTGCCAGTGCGGATGCGGGTGGTCGGGCGCAGCTGTGGTCGACCGGTTCCACCTGGTAAAGAAGGCCAACGAGGTCGTCGACGCGGTGCGCCGACGGGTCACCCAGACTCACCGTGGCCGGAGCGGACGCAAGAGCGATGTCGAATGGATCAACCGCCGCCGGCTGCTGCGCGGCGCCGAGAGTCTCACCGGCGAACGGCGCGGGTAGGGAACCTCACAGCGCCGGTGTCTATTCGGTAGGGTTTGTGAAGTCACCGTCATCCCCCTGCACGGTGACACAAGGCCCCGCCGGAATTGCCCCCCAAACTCTCTCCGGCGGGGTTCTCAGTTCCATCTCAGGCCGATCTCGACCGAGCGTGCGACACTGCAAGGCGGCTGGCTCGGACTGCGCCTTGCAGGGGTTGCACAGTGCGGGCCGGCTCTTGTCGTCTTCCGTCCGGAGTTCCGTCGGCGCTTGCGCTGACGGAGCTGGATCCTCCACGTACTGGGAGGGTGTCGGTGTCCCCGACACGATGGATCGACGCACGCTGCCGGAAACATGCGTGCATTGCATGCACGCCACGCATGCAGCCTTGCGTCGCCGTGGGCCGAGCCTCCAGTTCGACACCGCCGCCTCGGGTCTGCGCACTCGGTAAGCGCTTGTTTCGCTTGTGGTCGAGGTCCTCGGCCCCAGCTCGCAGCACAGCCGCGTTCGTACTCGCTCGGATCCCTGTGCGTGCTTGTCCACCCTGTTCGACCGGAGCTCCCGGGCGGCACCCCTACTCCCCCGGCTCGACGCTGCGTCGCAGGCAGGGCCCTCAGTCCTGATCGTCCAGTGATGCGAAACGAACGTCCCGCCAGAATTCGCACAGCAGGGTCAGCGACCTGTGCTGATCCCATTCCCGCAACGCCGCCACATATCGGGCATGTTGGGCGGTGTCTCGTTCGACGCTGAGTTCGAGGACGGGAAAGTCCAGCCGCCGCATCGCTTCGGCGACCATCACTCGGACCGCTCGGCCGTTGAAATCCTCGAACGGATGCACGTGCAGTGCCTGAGCCTCCAGGTAGGCGAGGGCTTCGAGTTGAAGCTCGACGTCGCCGGCGCAGTAGTCGAGTCGGCCGGTGAAGCTGTGGAACAGCTCCCTCATCTGTCGGTCCACATGGATGTGTTCCGGCGGATAGTGGCCTCCCACCCGGACCGGCTTGGTGCGCCACCGGCCGGCGATGTCGGGCATCACGTCGATCAGGATCCGGCGATGGAACTCGCGGAGCAAATCCACGTCCATCGCCTCGTCGGCGAAGCGACCGGAGGCCACCTCGTCGAGCAGCCGGCGTAGTGGCTCGGCGATCAGATCGGCGACCTCGTGGTAGGTCTTCGTACCGAACAGTGTCTCGAACTGGCGGGTGCTGCCGGTATCGACCGGCTCCGTCGGCTCACCCACCGGCAACCGCTGCTGCGCGGGTCCGTGCGTGCACGATCAGTGCGAGCCCAGCATGGCGCGCTGGTGGTGCCGTGCCTGCTCGATCCACCGGTCGGAGACCGGCTCCCCTTCCATTGCCATGCTGTGGATCACGTGATCGACCACGGCGGCGCGCCGCCGGTAGACCTTCTCCTCGGTAGGCAGTGCACGCCACCGTGCGACCAGTGCCCGAACGTCGTGTGTGGTCACGGCGTGCTCCCTTCCGTCTCGATCCGGTCTGTCGTACTCCCCATGATGGCAGCCGGTGGCGACAGCGAGCAATCGAGACGGGCTCTGCCGGCCTGCGGACGTTGTGCGGACCGCGGCGTTGTCGGCGCCGTGGTGTAGGCACAGCTGGACGACGAGACGGCGGATGGGCCTGTCGCGCCCACCGAGGCAGGGGGATCTCATGGTTGTGCTGCTCATCTTCAATGTGCTCGGAATCGTGGCCGCGCTCTTCTGTGCGCACCGGTCGTATCGCCGATACGGCCGCCCGGTTCGGGCGGTGGCGGCCGGCGTCGGAGGGCTTCTGATTCTTCCGCTGATCGTCGTGGTGGCGGTCGCGGCGGCTGCCCCGCGGGCATCGCGTATCGGGTAGTGGAACGAGGGTAATCGCAGTTCAGGACGCATTTCGAGTGCAGTGATCGAGTAGAATTGATCTTGAAACACTCACGGATTCGGGGGAACTCCGCCCAGGGTCGGGCGCAGTCGAGGAGGTCGCGTGGCGGACGAGAACGCCAACCAGGACACGTTCGGTACAGAGGATCAGGAAGGACGAA